>JACKFK010000001.1 GCA_020632515.1 Candidatus Omnitrophota bacterium
CGGGAATGATGTGGTTTTAGAATATGATGGACAGAAAGCGCATTTGATTCAGAATGATGCTTTAAAGAAGAAAAAAGTATTGAAAATTTGATTGAATAGTTTTTTGCATCAAATATGGAAATCATATCGGAAAAGCATGACTCTTGATCAGTGAACGATTATCATATCCACTGAGTACTCAAGCATAACTGAGTTACTTATTTCTGCAATGGGCTAACATTTACTAAGGCTCTCTCATTGTTGACACCGGTCAGGCTGCAAAAAGCAGGTTGATATGTCGGGAAATAACTCCTAAGACAACTGTCCAAAAAATGGGGTCCACTTCTTCGGGGTAGTGGGTGTCCATTCCATTAGGTCAAATTACCATTAAAGCTAGATAAATGGCAAGTGGAAATATGAGAGGCTTGCGATGAGAAAATTATTTATTACAATAAAAGATAACAATGCCATTAGATTCTGGTAATGTACAATTTCCTAAGGTACAAGTCAGTTGGTTTGACCATAATCATATCTTACAAAAACAAGCAACTTTCTCCGGCTACTTCACCGTTGGGCGCTCACCCGATAATGATTTTGTCATAACTATTCCATCCGTCAGCCGCAATCATTTAGAAGTGAGATGGGAAAATGGCAACTGGTGGATTGAAGATCTGCAAAGTTCTAATGGTACATATGTTAATCAGAATTTAATTGAGCAACGTTGCTTACTTGAGCTACCCGCAATAGTAACTTTAGGTAATTCTCAGATTCTACTAAGAATTGAAACAACTCCATCTACTCCAGAGCACAACGAACGTTCACCCGATCACCCCACTCCACCACTGCAATCCATTTCTCAATTTAGTTCGTTATCAAGATCATTCTCCAAGGACGAGCTTAAGGCTCGCTTATTAGCACATGAAGAAGACAGCAATGCGGGAGAATATACGCGTATGGTTCGGAGCATCATTCATGAAGATCGAACGAAAAGGGGCAAAAGCTACAAAAAAACAATCTGGGGACTTACTTTTCTTCTGCTGTTCTCGATCAGTCTGGTCGGGTACCAATATATTGCACTTTCAAAAGCCAGCACTATGGCAATTGACATGTTTTATGACATCAAAGCACTAGAGATCAGTTTAGCGCAAGCTGAAATTAAACTGGAAGAAAATGAAGAAATTCTGGGATTAACGCTTGAAATGATCATCAAAGAAAGACTGAATGCCAATCAAGAAAAAATCCGAATGGAACATCAGAAAATGACTGCCGAAAGAAAGCGGGTGGCTCAAGAAAGACAAAGGCTCGCTGACATGAAAAATAAATACCAACAATACGTTGACGAAGCCAAGTCGTTTAGGATCCGCTTTCCCACTGATACTCAGTATGAAGAAGAACTAATAGCCAGAGTCGCCAGGGGATTTGGTGAAAGCGAATTGGAACTCCCTCGAAGTTTTATTGCAGAAGTCAAACTTTACATTGAATATTGGAGAAACTCCTCTCGATTACAACGTGCGATCAATCATCTCGAAAATAACTATTATACGCACGTCATTATTGATGCATTGGAAAAAGAGGGATTACCATTATATTTCTTGTACCTGCCTCTTCAGGAAAGCAATTATGATACAAACGCCATTGGCCCTGAAACCCGCTTTGGCATCGCCAAAGGTGCCTGGCAGCTATTGGCCACAACTGCGCAAGATTACGGACTTAATCTCGGACCACTTGCTGATGTCAGACAATACGATCACTTGGACGAACGATTCATTTTCGAACGCGCCACACATGCAGGTACAAAACATTTAAAGCACATATACAGCACTGAAGCACAAGCCTCAGGTATGCTGGTGACTGCCAGCTATAACTTTGGGCATACACGCGTGCGAGAAATGATCAAGAAGATGGAATCCAATCCGCGCGAAAGGAATTTTTGGAAATTTATTCAACAAAATAATCTGCCAAAAGAAACTTATGATTATGTTTTCTATATTTTCTCAGCGGCTGTAATTGGTGAAGATCCCAAATATTTCGGTTTCGACTTTAAACCGCCACTCGCAATGTATTCAAAGAAATAATACACGAAAAGGGCTAATGCGAGTGTTATGTTATAAAAAAATTATTACACTACCTATCGCAGCCAAATAAATCCCATTCTCCAAAGAGAGATTTCTCAAATAATGAACTGTAGCAATTTATCCGGTATTATTAATCCAGATACTTTGAAAAACCACTTCGCTCGATCATGTCGCGTTGATATCAGGCTCAAAATGCTCATTTACTCCTTGCAAACCGCGCTTTCTGACCTGAATTCGCCTTGCCACATCGTCGCTCGCTATCTTTTTCAGAGCTCCCTTAGAGTCTTTATTCTTATCAAAATGGAGAAAATATAATCATGAGCTTTTTTTCTCGTACATTTAAGCATGTTTACAGCAATGTGAATTTAACTAATTCGAATGTCAGGATCTCTGATATAACGTTTAAGACTATCTTGCCGGAAAACAAGCCATCTACGGTACCAATAGGCACTTACCGAAGCTTAACCGATACTCATCTGATTGATTTACATTCTAAAAATCCTGATCTCTTCAAAGATTCCTCGAGTAAAAATTTAAGTGTGAGTATTGGAGAAGACTACAACACATTCTTAGAAAATGATTTATTTACCAATCTGGATTTAAGTAGCTTATTAAAGCCAACCTCCAGAAGCAGTCCAACATTCCTGAATGACTATAAGTTTCAGCACCATACTCTATTAGATCTGATTGGAGCTGATGAGGATGATGAAGATGAAACACCAACTGAAGTTGCAACTATTGAAGATTTCTCTAGCGGTAACGATCAAAACAATATTTTTAGACCCGACCCTTCCTCCTCCCACAAACAGAAAACATATGATGGAAGAGAAGGAATAGATACTTTTGTTACAAACGATCCAAGTTCTTATTATAAATTTCTTTTCGTGAAAAACACTCATTTCGCATTAGAACATTATTCTGACAAAGACTCCATTAATTTTGAGGAACATGAAGCCTTATTCAATATAGAACGAATCGAGTTTGCCGATAAAAAACTTGCTTTTGATTTGTATGGTAACGCTGGCGTTGTCGCAAAAGTTTACGGAGCTGTTTTAGGAAAAGATTCGATCTCAGACCCAGAATTAATTGGCTCCGGCCTAGAGCAAATTGATAACGGCCTCAGTCCCGAGAACTTCGCAGCCATTGCTATCAAATCAGCCGGATTATTTAAGCATAAAGATATCGTCCATGCTTTATGGAACAATGTCGTCGGATCAGAACCGACTGCCGCTCAAGCTAATTACTATATAGATCAGCTGGATCGCGGCGAAATGGACATTGGCGAACTGGGCCTATATGCTGCCAATCATTCCCTAAACGAGAACAACATCAACCTTATTGGATTACAAACAAATGGTATTGAATTTGCTTAACTTTGTAGTCCATGAATAAAAACCGGGGTGTGAACAAATAATTGAAATGAATCACATCCCGATATAAACAAAACCAGCCCAGTAATACCAATCTTGATACGGTATCGTATTTTCTTTATAACGAGCCGGGTCTAGAGTTACGTTTTTTGCTCTCAATAATTTATTAATTTCTCTAACGCTCGCGGAACGCAGCCACTGCTGAGCTTTTACTAAAGCCCTTGCAGGTTCTAAAGACTCATCGATATGCAATTGATAGAATTTTGCCATCAGCACTGCTGTAGAGATATCATTTACCAGCCAAAGCGAGCTAATGACGCCCGGCGCCCCAGCTTGTAAAAATGATAACGGAATACCTATAGACTCTGACGGCGCATGGATATCCACGAGAGTTGTCTCACACGCTGAAAGCACGACAAGCCGGTTCCCTTCCAGATAATTTACCGGTTTGCTGAGGAGCTCCTCAACCGTAAGTAGTCCATCTGATAATTTTAGGCCTGATTTCATTGGCTCTCTAAAATCAAATACACCATGTGAAGCAAAATGAAGATAGCCTGGTGATAAATTCTTCATTGCCTGCCAAAAATTTTCTAAATTAGCTTCTACCCTCATCAATCTTTTTTTAGGTGCAAAATTAATGAATTTGTCTTCGATTTCAGTCCACTCAAGATCGTTGTCAGGGTTAATTACAGCAAGAATATTTTTATTTTTTATTTTTTTTAAATTCTTATGTGCTAAATATACGCCGTAAATACTGGGGGCAAAATGAATAGAATAATGCGCTAATAGAGGTTGACCTTGGAATTGTACGGAATGAATTGGCAAAAAACCGCTATCCGAATCTGTTAACAAAATTAATCGGGAATTGCGTCGAATTCCCATTTCTTGAAGTTGTTTAAAAGTTGGATCAATCCATTGGGAAAAGTCTTTTAAAGTTTTTTCAATCTTTTCTCTCCAGGCATTTCTTTCTTGATTATCATTTTTTAAATTCAATATCTTAGCTTTTAATTCCGCATAGGCTAGAATGTAACCTCCCCACTCATTATCTTTTTCGCCGCGAATTAAAGCATGCAGATCTTTACGCGTAAATCCATCTATTATTACGATATTCTCGGCGCCGATGTTTTTGATCCCAACTGGTAATATGAATACTATTGTGCCTTGGTTACTAAAAATAGGAGCAACGATTGTACTATCAGAGGGAAGATCGGACAGCCAGTGCAATATTGTTAAAATACTTGGCTGAGTATTTTTATCCAGATCATTAAGTTGAATTTTTTTCCTGAGAATGCGGCCTTTTCCCCATTCCATCAACTGCAAAGCTTTCGCATAATTTTTCATCTGCACCGCAGCCCAGATTGCGCTGGAAAATAAACTTTCTGCTTGGTTTATTAAGAACCGCTCTTTTTCATCATAAAAAGTGTTTTGTTGCAATTGGATCTCAATTAACTCAAGCGCCTTCTCAAGATAGGTTAATGATTTTTGATATTGCCCGAGCTCAAGTAGCACTTGGCTAAGCTCATAAACAGCCATCAAATACTCATCCGGTGATCTTTCGAAGGTCTGAATTTCCAATGCCTGTTCAAAAGAATCAGCTGAATGCCTTAAATTACTGGTTTTATCACCGAGGCTACGATCATGGAGAGCTTTTGCCAATATTATATGAGTCCGAGCCCAGTCTTCAGGAAATTGGGAACGCGTTCTTACCCTTAAAGCTTGCTGTGCATAAGAAATTGCTTTTTCGACATAATCGACCCGACTTTGACTTGAAAGATCAACCAGTATTTTTGCTAAATTATTTTGGATGGCAGCTTTTTTCAGTGGATATTCATAATGTGAAATAATTTGTAGTGCATCTAGTGCATTCTCGTAATTACCAAGCGCATTCTCGTAGCCACCAATTGTTTTTGTACTGTAGCTTAGCTCCTTGTTTGCATAAGCAGACCACATATTGAGTAGAATCCAGATATGCGGTTGTTTTTCTGGTGAAAGCGCCCCGACTCCATTCCTTTGCAACCAGGGTTCAATTTTCCTAAGTTTCAGAGAAAGGTTCTTTTCTCGAGGGATCTGACTCAATGCATTTTCGAGCCGTTCTTTATCCTCATACCGCATTAATTCCCGTTTTATGTTTTTATTAAATTCGTTGTTCTCAATTTCACGAGCAGAAATGACACCAACATATTTTTTCTCCTGCGGAAGCTGAGCACAGTTCGATAGCGTTACGAGGCTTGATAATATTAGAAAGAATATTACTAATCGCTTTAACATCTTTTTGTTATTATGTAATAAGATCGCATCTTTTGTAGATTGGATCAGCAAGAAATAAATATATTATTTCTAATAATCAATATTTTACTTATAATTGGCTTAATAGGCACAATCTCTGCAGGGTCAGATAGTCAAAAATTTGTATGCAAATCTAGCCTTCTGAACTACCTAAAAAACTTGAACTATACCCTTTACACGTCAAACTTCGGCAGTAAATTTTTATATTCTTCAATAAAAATAAATAATTATAATAAAATAAAACCAAAATTTTATGAGCGAACGGTATAATCGATTATTTACGTGGAATAAAGAAAAAATCACCGCCGTCATGCCCGGATTGGTGAATTGGAGCATATTCCGGGGTTTGATGAGCATTCCATTTTACTTTTTGCCGAACTTGGGTAAATAATTCTGTACCTTCTAAGATACCCTCATTTTCTTTCAATACGTTAATTATTGCTGATGCAAAAACAGAATGATTACCATCTCCACCCTTATCCAAGACTGGCTCCAATCCGCCGGATGACATTACCTTACGAGCCTTTTTTTTGGACATTTTTTCCCAATAAGTCCATTTCTCCTGATTAGATCTTTTCCAATCAAATGAATCGGATGGAATCTCTCGTGTCATCATGCCGGAATAACAACTATCAGCCACCACTAAAACATGCTTTGCAGCCATCGCTCTGATCTTACTGGTAATATCATCATTGGCGACCCAATTGGCAGGATTATTCATATCCGCATCCACAGGCATCCAATATCCACGATTCTCATCTTCCGCTAGATACCCATGCCCTGCATAATAGATTAGCACGCTAGTATCAGTAGTCGCCGCCCTTTGCAAATTACTGATCGCTCCAAGAATTTCGCTACGAGTCGCATTCATGAGTAATTCGGCTTTAAAGCCATATTTTTTTTCTAAAATAGATTTTAATACCATAGCATCGTTAACCGCTGTTTGTAACGAACCGATATGGCGATACTGATTATTACCTATTAGGAGAGCAATATATTTACTACTGGCAATCGAAGCTGATTTAGGATTATTGCCTGGTACTTCAGAGGTTTTTTTCGGAGGGGTATCATTTTCAGCATTAAAATTATTGGCGATTTTCGAACCCCCGCAATCGGACAGCATAAAACGAAAATCATAAATCGGGCTACTGTATGGCGGTTGCGTCAATTCTTTCTTTGGCACACATTCTGGCGGTGCCGCAACAATTTCGTATTTCTTCCCTTTCTCGATACAAGCTTTAAGAAACTTCGCTTGCCCTACTTCTTTTCCATCGATAGAAAAAATAGTATTTTCTTCGCTGGAAGATAATCTGATTACGGTATCTGCACTATTAGATGTGCTGTATAAGCCATGACAATCGCCAGCAATCAGTTTCGCAAGAGAATCTCTTTTATTAGCCAAACCTTCAGAACTTATTGTGCTTTGACACCCAGAAATTACTATTACCCAGAGAATAATAAAGAGTAATAAATAAAATAACCAAAAGCGCATGCTAATTTGTTTAGTAAAACTTAATGGTGAAGAGCTTTATGGAACCGGCCAACAAAAAACTCTATTTCTCAGAAAAGAAACCAAATCACAAGGATTCTAAAAAATTCTATAGAGGGCCGGGTCAATCATCAAAAAAGAGATATGATTTCACATTCACTTATTTTGAATTCTTAATTACTCAAAAGCTCCTGTTTACCAACCGTCATCTTTGCTGCTGTACCTTCAAGTTTTATCGTTTGAAAATAGATAGCAAAAATTGGAATAGGTATCTGAGTATAGGTTGTGTCAATTTTATAGTTAATTATCATATCAGCACCTGGCTTTTGCGTTAGCGCATCTTCCATTAGCTTCGCAATTTTTTCTTTATCCACCTTCGGTGGGAGAATAAAGCCCTGATCTTTAACTGAAGCACTCACATAGCCTAAAGGCGCAATATTTGAATTTGGGTAGGTAAAATGAGTGGATGGATTAAACGAACCCTGAGTTGTTGTACAACCGCTTACTACCACTACACAGAAAAAAATAAATACAGAAAAAATGTTTTTCATGAATACTCACTCGTGCAAAATAATTAATCTAGCGGCTTAGAGGCTTATCGCTAACTTTCATTTTAACAGCCGTACCATCTACTTTATAAGTAATGGTAGTGATAGGTAGTAGCGGAATACTTGTTATATCAATCACATGATAAGAGTTTACAAGCATATCAGCACCAGCTTTCTTTGCTAATGCATCTGCCAGAGCATCGTACTCTAGCGTTGATGTTACCGTAGGGGCACTAAAGAAATGAGTATCGCTTGCTTGACCCGTGACATACCCTAATTGCTCAATATTGCTATTCGGATAGTCAAAATGACTTTTAGGAGTAATTTTGACCAAATAAGTGGTGGTACATCCAGTTATGGATAAAATTGTAAAGCACAATAGAAATGTTCGTATCATTTTCTTTCTACGGTTAATTGAAATTAATGCTTCTTAAACAGTGAGCTGCAGAATAAATTAAATCCATTGCATTCAAAAACATGAATGATTGTACAATCATTGACACTTACACACAATGAATTAGACTAAACCACAACTTTCTAATTGACAGATAGATATCAACCTTAGCTTAGGAGTTTTAATATGCCACCAGCCGCCAGAGTTTCCGATTGGCACGCTTGCCCCAGAACAACCGGAAAAGTGCCGCATGTGGGTGGACCTGTTGCTACTGGTTGCCCAACAGTGATAATCGGTTATAAGCCTGCTGCCCGTATTGGTGATCAATGCGTTTGCATGGGGCCACCGGATAGCATCGCCCAAGGCTCATCCACCGTGATAATCGGCTACAAACCTGCCGCTCGTTTGGGAGACCGGACGGCACACGGCGGAATCATTGTGGGCGGATGCTCTTCGGTGATTATTGGTGGTTAATAACACCCAGCACAAAACTGATACTTCATAATCTATAGACTTTCGCTTCGGCTTTCTCTAGTTTCAGGCTATACTGCGAATCCTGTAGATAAATGCTCACGGTATATAAATTGGGATTGATGTCGAACCAAAGCTTGAGAGATTTCTTGGCATTATCTTTACACACTTCATCAAATACAGCGAATATCTCGGCTTCATTAAACTTAACATCCGCCATGTAACGCTCACTTGGCTTTCCCCATTCAATCCTGATCTCTTTTGGCGTTGCTCGATGTTCACGTATCTGCATTATTCCAGATGCATTTAAAAATTCTTTCTCGCCGTTATTCATGAATAACCAC
This sequence comes from Candidatus Omnitrophota bacterium, assembly GCA_020632515.1. Lineage (GTDB taxonomy): Bacteria > Omnitrophota > Gorgyraeia > Zapsychrales > Zapsychraceae > JACKFK01. The sequence continues at coordinate 8,957 of JACKFK010000001.1, forward strand.
ATCGTAGAATACTTAACACCTGTCACTTTTGGTTGCCAAAGAAACTGCTCGGCGTAACGCTGCCATAAAGTAGAATTTAAGCCATACTCAGAAATAATGTTTAAGGTACTTCTGTCGAGATATGACTCCAGTACAGTTTGAATATAAGTTTTACGATCACCTGGAAGCACCTTATCAATAATAGCTTGATCAAGTTCAATTGCTTGCGCCTGGAAACGCACCAATTCCTGCACAATACCCGCACCAGCAATCCACAACGATATATTTCCATTCGGTGCAAGACCGGTGATAATACTGTCATAAGTGCTCTTCTCGCCATTATGAGGATTAATGAATCCTTGCTTGAATGCTTGTTCGAGTTGAACAATTGGCAAATCAAAACTACCAAGATAAAACTTGTCCTCAACAAACGAGAACCAGAGAATCTCAAGTTCGACAGGGAGCAATTTGAATTTCTCACCGACAATATGAGTTGACCCAAAATTTCCCCACCCATTGTTGAATACTTTGCCATCGGGAATATAAATCGAAGTACCATCGGAGAATATCAAGTCACCCCTGACTATTTTCATCGGGTACTGTTTGTGAGCGCTTTCCGTTGGAAACCAATCATATTTATCCATTTCTTTCAAGCCTTGTAAGCAGACACTACTGATCACTACAAATATTGCCAGCAAGCACTTTTTCAGGTTTTTAATGCACCTATGTATCATGCATCGTCATGAATTTCCCTTTTCCTGATAAGAAATTCACCATTCTTTTCAAAACGGGGTTTCATACCATACCCATAATACGCTGAATAATATGACCCATATTGCGCTGAGAAATGTAAATAATTATGACGTAAATATCGCATCATCTCAGAGTTATTATCATACCAATCACTTGGTTGTGATTCGCCTAAGATACCAGGGCCCGCTACATAATTATCTAGAGATGACTTAATTTCCGATAACTCATCGGGAATGGGATTTTCTTGATAGAGATAAGGACTGAAATTCAGACCTTGCTCAGCAGCAAAGTCGGCCATCAAGTGAAGAGGAATACGCGAATATTCGTTACTGATATTTTTACGGTTTGCAATAATTTTAAAGTCGTAACTACCTTCCGTCGAATTATCTACGGTCGTTAATTCGGCCTCATTATACCAACCGGCACGTACAAACCAATTCCGATCATGATCTAATAGCACTTCTGCATGTGGCGGGCCAATTCCAGAAAGCTCATATAAACTGAGGTGTTTCTCTTCGCCTTTAGCAACATAACCACCTCCGATATCTGCATGCGCACCGGGCAGGAATATCTGGGTACCGTTCAATGCACTATTAATTGCAGTAAGAATGAAGTTTTCACGATATTCTTCCGCCGCAGCCAGTTGCACAACACGCTTTGCATTTCTGATTGCATCGAGATTCAGATCAGCCGTGTCATTTGAATAATTCATTCCATAGGCGGCAACCGTATCGAATAGCCCGACAAAAATAACTTCTATACTATTAACCGAATAACCAAGTCGAGCTAATCGGTCTCTTAAACACTGATTCGGTTCGTTTAGCGCTGTATGAATGAAATTACGGGCAGCAGCCGCACCACGGCTGAATCCAAATAAATCCAGATAAATATACTCAATCTGTTTGCTACATTCCAATTGCCCTATTCTTGCAGCTAACAAATCCAAACTCTTTGATACTTTATCCTTGACACCGGTGCCTATTCGTTCTTCATCACCGGTTTCTGATACAACCTTTATCTTCTGGGCGCCACCAAGGCCTACCCCAAATCCAATATCAATAAGATTATCGGCCTCCCCATCGACTGTACCGACGCCTTCGATATAGATTGAGAAAGAATGTGTTACAGTTGAGTCAGGCAAGATAAAATCATGCAGTTTTGATACATTGGTGAAATCGCTCTCAAAGCTTTCACGCAATAACTTGAGAAAGGGAATTTTATTTTTTTTATCCGATTGATCATTCTCTATCCGCATGCGCGTATTTGTCTTATTGTTTCCGGTACCGTCAAAGAAAAGACGGGCACGGATAGTTATCTTGGGAAGCTTTTCAGGTTTTGGACAAGGAATTGTTGAATTGTCGCAGGGAACATTCGCTTCATCTCCAGAACTTGGTGATGATAATACTTTCATATTTGGCAACGCTGAATAGATAAAAATAACTTTATGATAGTTTTTCCTGGTATTGAATCTGGAAAAAGTTAGAGAAAACGGAAAAATCAAAATTCATGAACGACTACATAATATTTCATACCCTATCCGATAAAGATGATCAGCTGCTAATACTAGATTTTGTATCGATTTCTGAACAGCTATACGGTCCTGATCAGTCATCCAACTCGTATCAAAATCTAGATCTTTTGAAAGCCCTGCATAACTGGCAGCCATTAATGTTATTGGCTTGATATCACCAATATAATATTTCTGGATAGCAACTAATAATTCATCATGATAGCGCTCAAGATTAGGTATAGCTTTCTTCTCCCAAGGTAATGGCGTTTTCGATTCCTCAGAATCACTTAATTTCTGTGGCGAGTTTTTATAAAAGGTATTAATCGCTTTATAAACACAAGTTTTTAATTCATTACTTGAATTCTCAATATCTTTCAATAGATTAGAATCAATATTTAATTTAGTCATATTTTACCACCCTGTTTGTTTTGGCACACTAGGGGACACCGTATTTGGTGGCATCCAGATTTGTTGACCACCGCCAGGTAAATAATTATCTGAACCTTCAAGTTGTTGCGCTGATGCCTCGCCTTGCCAAACTTTGAGGCCATCACCTTCTGGTACGGTATATTCAACATACTTACCGTTTGTATTCCAATTGGTCTTTACTGCGAAGTCGCTTCTCCATTCTGCACGACCAGTCGGAAGCTCACGCACCCAATAACTACCTTCAGGACTAGCACCATCATCGATTATTCGGTAAATTTTAGTACCTGGCTTAAGTGTAATCGCTTCTGCCGAATTAAAGTTTCGTACGTGATCACTTGGCAAATCAGGCCACCCCCCTTTAGACATAGTTTTTGCCGGAAGACCTGGTTTCGCCAATCCCTTTCGGGCTCCAACTGGTATACCTGAAGAATCGAGTATATAAGCATCTTTATTTGAAGAAGCATGTGGATCGGGAATAGAAAAATTAGGCGGTTCAGCTTCCTGTTGTATTCGCGTATTCTTTGTCTTCGTCGTTCCTTTTCTCTCAAAATCCACTCCACTCTCAAGCGCCTTATTTAACCCTTGTTGCAACTCTTTAACTGCCGCATCGATATTTTTGTCGGCTACTTTTGCGATTTCGTCGATGGATTGTATCGATTCCTTGACTTGCTTGCCTAGAACACCAGGCAAGCGCTCTGCCAATTGCACCAGTTTTGCTCGAAAGTTTGCCAGAAAAGTTTTGAACGTTTCTTTAATCGTTTTCGCATCACCTGGCAGATCACTAGCTAATTTACGTAGCCACTTGATCGCATTTCCTTTATGGAATTTATTGATGACATCGATCAATAAATCCAACGGAATCTTCGCACCGATTCGGATTCCATGCGCCACAGTTTTCAGAACGCCTTTGGCGGCGGAACCGATGATGGGAACAAGTCCAATCAGGGTTAGAACAATGGCAACCCAAACCCATTTGTCATCGTAGCGTTTATCCCAAATCAGGGACTTCAAATTTGCGATCAGGTCCCGAATATCACCTGCCTGATCAACGATGGGTATCATGGTGATGGCTGCATTCGCAGCAATTTGACCCACAGTCTGGTTTTCATTGAAATCGCCTTGGATGGTTCCCCATACCCAGGAACCGGTTTCCGAGATACTGCCGGCCATGCGCTCATACCAACCTGGCTTCACCTTCGCGTATTCAGGATTAAGATCCGGTTGTTTTCGATACGCTACAGTTGGCGGATCGCTGAAGAAATTATAAGAAACATTTTTAACGTGCATGGGTAAGGGGCAATGCGCGAAACCTTTATTATCCAATAGACCTTCTGCCACTATCTTTTCACTGTCATTATCTATGACACGATAGCGCGCACCGGCAACGCCAGTACCATCGCAGTATAAGTATTCTAGGTCTATCCAGTTCTGTTCCTTGACCGGACATGACTGCATTGCACTGTCATAGGGCTTATCCGCATTATTGCCCGCATTCGGTTTGTTAGGAGTTTTGCACCAACTGGCCATCTATTTCAACGTAACTTAAACAGAATTCAATCTGTACTCAAGCCATTCGAGAAATTGCTTTTCTAAGCTTTGTAGCTTAATTCCAGGATCAACGGTATCCTGACCGACCAGGACTTTATTAACCCATGGATAAAGCGGATCGGCACCGCAGCCGTGCCCTAATGTCAGCATCAGCAAAGAAACCAGCATTACTCCACGCACTGTCAAAAACTGCTGACGCTGCGCTCCTGCTGCGGCTTTTCGGATAATCGCTTCAAGCGCCGGCTCTCCAATATAAGCTGCTTTCTGCGGATAAATCTGCATAATTTCTTTCAACATGGCAGAAATGTAATTTTCTGCAGGAATGGTCAATGGATGCCGAACAAGTGAAGCGATTCTATTCAAAGCTGCCAGGGCATGCGTGTCATCTGGCCCAGACACTTTCTGCTGATAATCCAATGCTTTCTCATAAAGAGATTCAGCACGCTGCATTTGTGCACCGGAATCTTGTTTGTTCAAGATTTCTGCCGCCCATGGATATTGTGGATCCGTATCGAAAGCGCTACCGAACAACAGCATCATTTCAAGATAAAAACGGACAGGGCCGCGGTAAGTAAAACCATACTTCGCTGCCTGATCCATCCCAAGTTGAATTACCTTGCGTGTTTGCTCTATGCCGATTGACTTAATCATCTGGGGAGCGAAATCACTAAAATGCGCGAGCATTTCTTCTTCAAAAGATAATAATGCAGCTTTCTTGAAGCAATTCATTTGCTCTGCGCGAACAACAAGCATCATTACTCCCCAGTTTTAATAATCTGATTTTTATTCAAACATGCATGTTGCCTAATCTTTAGCATGATTACTAATCGTACAGTAATTAATTGAGGGCTTCCTCGGCTATCATGCAGTACTTGACCATGACTGGAGCGAGAAATGAAACACACACCATTCTTATAGGCTATGTCTGCATTAAACGTTGAAACCACTTTTTTGTCCAATAGACTGGAACATTAAGACTGGAGAGCATAGTCATGAGAGTCTCTGATTTTCGGGAGTGGTTTGAAAAAATATCGCAACTTAGTCGTGGCCAAAAAGAGCAGGCCAGGTATTGCCTGAGCGAGGTGAAGCCACAAGCTGCGGTCGTGAAATATCTTGAGGATTCTTTTGAACCGAATTGTCCGGTCTGCCAGGCAGATCGCTTTTATCGTTGGGGGCACCAAGCGGGGTTGCAACGTTTTCGCTGTTGCGCATGCAAGCACACATTCACGGCCATTTCGGGAACTCCTTTGGCTCGTCTGCGGCATAAGGAACAGTGGTTGAATTACAGCGCGGCGTTGATTGAAGGCTTGACCGTGCGAGCGAGCGCCAGGCAATGCGGAATAGACAAAAATACCAGTTTTCGCTGGCGCCATCGGTTCCTGACTTTGCCGGCGGCTACTAAAGCCAGCCACTTGCACGGGATCATCGAGGCGGATGAGACCTTTTTTCCTTCTTCCTGCAAAGGCCAACGCCATCTGAATCGTCCACCGCGTAAACGCGGCAAGCAAATCCATGCACGTGGCACAGGCAAAGACCAGGTGCCGGTGTTGGTAGTACGCGACCGCTCTGGTGCAACAGCGGATTTCATATTGAATGCGCTTGATAAAAAGACAATTGAGCCTCCTTTGCGGGCTATTCTGGCGAAGGATGCCATTTTCTGTAGTGATGGCGCTGCCGTCTATCGGTCTGTGGCTCATAGCCTCGGAATTACCCATCGCCCCGTCAATCTCTCTGCTGGGATTCGAGTCATTGCTGGCGTTTACCATATCCAGAATGTTAATGCCTACGACAGCCGACTTAAACAGTGGATGAAAAGATTTCATGGGGTCGCGACCAAATACTTGGCAAATTATCTGGGCTGGCGTAGATGGTTGGAACGTTGGGGCGAGCACAACTCGCCAATCGTTGCGCTCCAGGCCGCTCTCGGGAGAGAAAATCAGTTTCAACTATTAACGCAGACATAGCCTTCTTATAAACTAAAAATATCCCTTTTGCTAACTTTGCACAGCCGTTTAATCACCATACAGGATCGCAACCGCTAAAACAAAAATGTGGAAGAGAAGAAAAGGATACCCAAGGTTGCTGTTTACCATTAGTTTCTTGAGAGACACTTCGTCCAACCTGGCTAAAAAGATCTGGTAAAGATAGACCAGGGCGTTTTAGGTATTCCAAGAGATGCTTCGTATAAGTACCATTCAAGCCTGTACCATCTTCTGCAACATTATCTGGTTGAGTTGCATATGCGATTAGTGAACTTCTTACACCCGAGATTTGAGCAAGGCCACGATCACCATCGCTTCGGAACCCAATGAGATTACGGTAAGGATTGTTTCGACAGGCATCAAGAATTACTATGTTTAACGCTGTGGAAGCATGATCCATGCGCCCCAAGACCCGCGTCACGTCAACCGAATCATGTTCGAGATCAGTTGCATGTGTAATTTTAGCTTCTACAGGAATAAGATAGTTTCTGCCGTGATACTGCACACCATGACCAGAAAAATAAAATAAGCCCACTTGAGCATGCTGCAACCGTTCTCCAAATGTTTCAATGGCATCAATCATCTGGCGCTTGCTTCCATTACTTACTTCGATTGTATCAAAATTCAAGTCACGGAGAACTTTTACCATATCACGAGCATCATTTAATGGGTTTCGCAAAGGCGATGTATATTTGTAGCCAGCATTACCAATGACCAAAGCCACCCGACGCTCGGTAGAAGCTTTCAAAGTGGATGGAGATATTTGTTGTTTATAAGATACGTCTGTAATTTCGGAAGATTCCTTCTTTTCAACAGAAGTTACTTCAACAGCAGCTTGTGGCAATGGTTTCTGAGCATGAGCGACAAGCTTAACGTTATTTTCTCTGAATTGCTGATACAAACTAAGCGGTAAAGAATTCTGAAATTCGGTGTAATGAATTTCTTTTGGAAATACTCCACTGAAGAATATATACTGATAAATAACGCCTTTACCTAGATACGCCAGATGAAGTTTATTGTCATTAGATTCATTGATATAGTCTGGCAAACCCAACTTATGGATAACATATTGAATATACTCCTCCATGCGCATCGCACGCTGAATTATCTTGAATCCTGACAATTCTCTTGGATCGTTATTTACAACTGGCATCCACCCTAGATCAATATATGAAGAAGATTGTGGTTTGGGAGATACCACGGATGGAGTAGTGGAATTTACATCAATAGAGGTTATTCCAGCATTCTTTGAAGCAGCACATCCGGATAGAATACTCCCACAAAACAGAAGAAAACAAAGCAGACGCAGTCTAATTCGGCACATACAGTAGATCCATTCATTAGTAAACATTTCCCTATTCTCCTGATTTGTATTCCTTTATATTTTTCCTTCACCTTACCATTTCTTGCTCCAATTAATAACTATCTTTCTTAACCGGACCGCCCAAGTTGATTAGACCATGATGGTTTGATACCAAGTGACGACACCACCTCATGTTTAAACCATCAAAGTTATCCTGTGCACATCAAGCTTCCCTGCTGCACTAATAAACTGTAGCAGTATATTTGAATCATTATCTTCCAGCAAAAAACTGTGGATTGGCCCAAACACCGTTGCAAGCTCTTCACTGGTGCAGGTAGGCAGATAAACCCGAAGCACACGCGGATCATAGTAGCGAAAGTACAGCGGTTTGGCGTCTGCATCGTAGACCATCAAGAATTTACGCAAGTGCCGCTTAAGATCCCGGAATGCCGCTGCCGAATGCAGAAAAATACCCCAGCTATCACCCCAGCCTTTGTCAATTAACCAATTTGCAAAAGGTTTGTCTCGTTCCAGCCTCACCAGATAAGGTGCAACGGCTGCAAGATCAGGATCAAGCTCACCTCGATACAGGCATTCAAATTCGCACTCCGATTGTTGTATTGCAGTATAAAGCCCGCTATTTCGCGCACCGTCCAAAATAACAAACAAATGCATATTGTCATTTTGGGAGTTAGGCCAAAGCATCGCGGCAATTCTTTCAGGATTAGGAAGCATACACTCTATCTAAATCAGATTTTATGTCGCATCTTTGGTTACTTCGCATTTCTCACAGAATGGTGTGCCCGTCCTAGCGGCTTCTTTAAGCACGGCTACCTGAGGAGAAAAACTTTTGGGCTTATCCTGCACTTTACTGATAGGAGGTGGAGCTATTCCGCCGGGCCTGGCTTTATCCGCTTCTGCAGGTGCTTTAGGCATAACGGGCGTACTACCTGAGCCGCTGCCTGCACTGCCTCCGCTATTAACCATCACCATGACGCCTTGAATAAATACACCCCCGGGATTTAGATTGATAAAGTTTCCGCCCACTTTCAGCGTAAGACTTGTTCCCGCTTCAATAACCAAATTTAGGCCAGCTTTGAGATGAATCTCTGTTCCAGTATCTAAAGCGTATTTCATACCTACTTTTTGTTGCAGATCCATTGCTACATCTTGTGACAGGGTGCCATTAACCTTTTCATTCTGGTCGCCTTGTATCGTCAGATGTTTATCGCCATCCACCCTTTCTAATTGATCCCCTGCCACAATCAGGTGGCGATCTTTTCCGATCCATTCACGCGAATCATTTTTTACCCGATTATCCTGATTCCGCTCTGCGTGCAAAAATACCTGCTCACTGCCTTTTTTATCTTCAAAGCGTAATTCATTGAACCCCCCTCCCCCCTTGGAAGAATTGGACTTCATCGTGCTCTTGGTCATTTCTTTCGGCAATTCGTAGGGCGGCATCTGATCGGCGTTATAAACACTGCCGGTAATGATTGGACGATCCGGATCACCTTCAAGAAAATTGACAATGACTTCCTGCCCGATTCTCGGAATCGCGATCATTCCCCAATTATTCCCTGCCCAAGGATGCGCAACCCGCAACCAGCAGGAGCTATTTTCATTAATTGCACCTTTGCGGTCCCAATGAAACTTTACCTTTACGCGACCAAATTTATCAGTATAAATTTCTTCACCTTTAGGACCAACGACGATTGCGGTTTGTGGTCCCTGGAGATAGGGTTTGGGCGTAGTTCGGCTTGTCCGGAAATGTGTGGTACTTGTAATTACTGAGAAACTATTGCTATATTGCCGCGCTTTTTCTGCCGAATCACCTGAATCACCATAATAACTATCAATACGAATATCATGAGTAACTGCCGTTATTAAATACTCCCGGTTCTGATCCTGCCGGGGAAATGCATCTAATTTGAACAAGCCGCCACAAATCAGCCCTCGAACATTGCTGATTCCTTCCATACGTTCATATTGTTTTTGCAATTCCTGAATCCTGACCTTGGCGTAATTGACCCCTTCTGTTCTGTCAGAATATTTACCAGGATAATAATATCTTTCATAGTGTGTATGACTTTTCTCGTAATCGATACTTTGATTAACATGCAAATCCGCCCTTGGTCTTTTAAAATCATATTCATTTAAACTGTACATGCCGGTTTGTATTTCTTTGATAAGTTTCCAATCAGAAATGCATTCAATTTCCCTATTTACCACTTTATCTTGCGGGAAGTATGGAATTATTTCGTAATTGGCTATCTTTTCATGAGATCCCAAATCATCGGCCAGATAAAGTATGTGTTTTCCTTGTTCATGGATAAAATAGTAATAAATGCCTTCTTCTTCCATCAACCTGCTTAAAAAATGAAAATCACTCTCACAATATTGAACACAATATTCCCAAACTCGATAATCCCCACATAATCTCTCGACATAATCGGTAAAACCAAGCTCGTTTAGAACTTCTTTAATAATTTGAGGTACTGTTTTATCTTGAAAAATTCTGCAATCAGAAGTATGAGTTAAAAACCATAGCCAGGGATAAGCAATTGCGCGATAACACGCAAACGGTCCTTCGTCGACACCCTGAGAAAAGCTACCAATGAATCCGTTAAAGAACCTTGGTTTATCGCCATTTGACAGATTAAGTCTGATGGAAATATTTTGCCCAAGGAGATCTTCAAATCGAATCTGGTTAGTGCTTTTCAATTCTAATTCGATTCGAAAAAGCCGCCCCAGCTCTTCATATACCTGAAACTCTTCCAATAAAAGTACATCACGACCAAGCGGTGTAATTACCTCGATTTCGCGATTTTGTTGACTAAAATCCATGAAATTGATTTATTGAATCTAACCAATCAATAAGCAAATTAGTATGATGAAGATTTAATGTGAATTTTGATTTCAAAAAGAAAAATTATCTTCAAAATCCATTTGTTTTTTTATGTGCATTTGCGCCCACTAAGAAACAGATCATTTGCATCCATTTTTCTGTTTTTGTCCGCCAACCAGCTATTTATTCCTAATCGAAAGTATTTGTCAGCAAGTTTTACAGCGGGTACCGCTTCTCTCTTTAAAATCAGATTAATATCCCAGTCAAACTCAAAACCAACATAATTCATGATAAGGTCATGTAACGCAACTATATTCGTGCCATTTGGAAGAAATGAATCAAACTGAACAAGATCTAATGGCCCAATTAGTACTCTAAATTTATGCATACATTGCCAGCTGCGGCGACCTAATGTTGCCGAAATGCCTAATTGTCCGTTACGGTTATCTGAATCTAAATAGCATAAACTGTCGGTTGGTATTTCAAGCCATTCACCGATAAATTCCTCAATTTTTATTGGTACGCGGAAATATTCATTCAAAATGGATATCAATCCACTGGCGTGTTTTGTCTGACAACCAAAATGCGCTGCAAAATGCAATTTTGTTTGATCAGAAATTGTATCCCGTTGCCGTTGTGAAGATTCTGCTATTCCTAGCAGCGAACCAATATAAAAACTGAATCGATCATCCCCAGGGCGATCGAATTGTACTGTTGGTTCTTTGTCAGCCCAGGCACGATAAAAAAGACTCAAAAGTCGATGATGAAAAAGATCAGCAAATTCCGATATTGTCGTTGCAGAATTTTTTTTGTCTTGACCAATCGCACATTCGGTCAAATGCAAGGGTAGTGGACCATTGGGTCCAAAAAGTCCGAAGAAAAATACTTTTAATACTGCCGGAGCAATGTCATTTTCTTCTTTAAAGTTTCCTTCTAATTTAGCAATTTCTCCTGGAGCAAATGATAATAATGGTTGCTGTCCTAGTCTAATAGCATCTTGATTAGGTTTTGAGGAGTATCCGAAACGTTGTTTATCAGCTTCGCGAGAAAAGCATTCAATTAAGCGTACGAACTGATAAAACTCATATCGATACGACTCTGATTGAATTTTATCCAACAAACTTACAAAAGTGCTCTGGTTCCTGTCCTGACTGGCCATCGCATTATTTCCCCACGCTCAATCGTTAAGATTCTAACTTGTGTTAAATTATTGATTGATGCATATTTTCGAAAAAATTGATCTAAAATAGCTCCAAATAAAAAACAACTCCTACCTGCAAAAACACTTTCATCAAAAGTAAGCGTAATTTCTAACCCCCGTCCAAATGTAATCGGGCCTTTTATCGGTACCCTGCAGGTTATGGGACGACTCTCAACAGATAGTAGTCCTTCGATCTGTTTCGCAATCGCATCTTCTGAGAAATCTGCATAGAGCTTAAACATTTCTCGAAGGACTTCGGCTCCATGTTGCTGGTCGTTATTGACCAAACTGAGGTAATTCAGAGATAAATGATTTATCAGGCGCCACGATAAACCTTCTTTCACATATGAATCATCAAAATTATTTGATCGATGGGATTTTTTATTTTTAATAAAAATATTCGAGGATTTTGGATTGGTTGGACCAGCTATACAGCGTATCCTGTTTATAGGCGCTTCAACTTCCCAACTAAAATTTAATTTATCAATTTCAGAAGTTAATAATTTCGATTTTCCTCTATTGGTACAGAGTGCTCGAATTCGCAATTGCTCAATATCTTCATCATAAGGGAAGGGATAGATCGATTCTGTGTGGCTAACCAATGAGATATAGACATCGTTACCAACATAACCATCCCTTTCATTTGATTTTTCACCGCCTGAATATACTGTAGGTTTCCGGTTGATAGTGAAATAGGCGGAATTTTTAATACTATCGGTCCTATTATTCCGATGATCCGAATAAAATGGAAAAAAATTCTGTTTTTCTTGATTATTTTTGACCCCAGTCACCTCTAACAAACTGTATATCTCATAATGATCACTAGCCGATTTATTCATGACAATCCGCTGCTTTGACTCATGCTTATCAACATGAACACTTGTTCTCATTTCAAACAAATTAATTGCTGGGGTACAATTCAATTTGAAATTTTCTTTATCAATAATTTTCCCAAAATTGTCCTTTGACTCATCAAACAATATGACAATATCAAGTTCTCTTTTATTGATTTTTGGCATTACTGAACTAAGTGACTTAATTTGGAAAAACAAAAATTGCTGAGGGAATGCAAAATACTCTTGCAATAAGTGGTAACCAGCAAATGCCTGCGCTGTTGCGGGTAACATGGTTTCTTCTTGATCAAAACCTAATGGATGAATGATTGATTTATCGAAAATATTGACATCATCTGGCAAATCACCAACGACAACGGCTTTCGCATGTCCAACAATCAATTCGTAAAGTTGTTCGGGTACCCCATCTATCCCGTACAAATAAAAAGATAGTTGATCGATAGTCAACTGACTAAAAAAAATTTCTGCAGATGTTTTTAATCTGATTCTAATACCCGATTTAATTTTCTTCTCGCCAACTTTATCGTATTTATTGATTTCGTCTCTTGATAGATAAGTCGCCTCGGTGATCTCGATTGGTAAAATCTTAATGGTTCGTGTTGTTAGAAATTCACAACGCAAATTTCGATTTCCTACTGGTTTACTCAATAATTTGGTTGATTTGTCTAATGTAAAACTTTCTCCTGGATTTGGTTCAATTTGCACAATCATCATGGATGGTAAAGGTGCAAGATAATGCGGATAAACAATTTCCAGCAGATACTGAGTAAACTTAGGATATTCGGCATCCATTTTTAGTTGGATGCGCGCCGTTAGAAAGGCAAAACCTTCCAATAAGCGTTCAATATAGGGATCAGCGCTTCTGACTGTTCCCAAATTAAGATAAGCAGCGATTTCTGGATACTGTTTTGAGAATTCAGCACCCATTTCCCGGATAAACCGTAATTCCCTTTCATAATACTTAAGGAATCCAGATTCGTAATAAGGAAAATGATCCATTTCTTTAATCCAAGTTATGGATCCTAACTTTATTTTTTTCTAATTCAAAATCAGTCCTCAATTGTACTTGCAATTCTTCTTCGGATAATTCTCCCTGAATTTCGAAAGAGATAATATTCATCTTGTTTTGTTCCTTGACAGCTTTAATTATCAAAGTTTCAGGAATAATTCTTGGTTCATACATAATAACAATTTGTTTTAACTGATTTGCAAATTGCGCTTTATCTAATTCAGATAAAGTCCGATCAGTAAAATCCGGAATACCATAATTCAAGACTGAAGAAGCCACATTTGGTAATTTAGTGTTAATCAGCTCTTCACTGGAACAAAAGAAATACGAATTCATCAACCACTCTAAATCACGTTTAATGCGTAAGCGGATGTCTTGATCTATTGAATTAAAATCACTATTTGTTTGGCCCAGTATTTCTTTTAGTTTTTTAATTGAATTTCCAAGTATTTCTTTTTGTTTCTTTAGCCTTTCCGATTGCTTATCCAATTCAACTTCGCTATCAGCGCCATTTTCTCCAAGTTTCTCATTCTCGTCCAGATCCTTGTAGAGCGCTCCACTAACTAGCCGATCAAACAGAGTTTGCATAATTATCCAATTACAGTACGATGTGAAAATAAATATTTCTCACATATTCCATTATTTTTGGGACACTTTCGAAACCAAGCATAGATAAATATGTAAGAATTTCGAGCGTTGTTTACAGTGTTTGTGAAAATACTGTCCTTGTAAATCCAAGAGCATACTCGCTGCTCCCTATTGAAAAGCGTATCGACTGGCAAACTGTACGAATACTCATTTCTAGCCGTAGAGATTGCTCGAAAACGCTGTCTACAGTCTGACAGACTCTGTCATAACAAGAATGATTGCATGACAGAGCGTATTTTCTTCCAGGTTGCTCAGTTCAGTGTATAAACGAAGATTTCTTCCATTAGAAATCCACTAACAAGTCGATCAAACTGTTTTTGCACTATTATCAAAATGCAGTGTGATTTGAAAAACTAGTATTTTCAATTACTCAACCCGATTGTTCTCAAGATTCCATTTTTTGGGACCGATTGTAGCTCCTAGTTCTCCTTCCTTCTCTACTGGGGTATAAGCCCAAGAAATTGCACTGTAGACAAATTCCACAGTCTCTATTAACAGATCAATGTCAGAATCAGAATCAGAATCAACCACTTCAATAGAAACGGATTGGATCATGACGTTATCCAACTCATATTTGAGATAACAGATATTTTCACTCTTCAAAATCTTACAAACTTCAATCTCAACCTTTGCTAAATGGGTACCGTTCGTACAGAACATATTCAGATCGACACTTGAATTGTCAACGTATTTTTTGATCTTAAACGGCGCGAATTGTGCCCGCCCCGATCTGTGTCCTCCTCTACCACTAACACCTTGTGTCGGCTGTGAAACGCCATGAGAAAAATATAATACTCCAATCCATTCCTTGTGGGCCTCATCCAGAGAACCGCCTTTAATGGGGTCACATTTTAAAAAAGTATTTATCTGATTTTCTTTTTTCACTTTCCTCACTCCATTGATTTAAACTTTCTGATATTTCATTAATTCTTGTTGGATACTTTCGAAACCAAACGTAGCGTAGCTTTTAATCCTTTTAAGTGAAAATGCGGTCTTAATTCAAAAGCCGCTTTATAATAACCGGGATTCGAAGGGTCATCTTCTATTTCAACTGTTGCAGCAGCAAGCGGTTTTCTGGCTTTATCAATTTCATTCGCAACCTCAGGATTTTGCAAAACGAAATTGTTTATCCACTTTGTCAACTCTTCCTTCAGCTGTTTACCTTCCTTGTGTTGATGAATTTGATTGGTCAGGATTCTGCATAAGTAATGCGCAAAGCGGCTGGCTGCAAAAATATAAGGCAATTCAGCTACCAGTCTTTCTCCCGCGGTTTTATCGGGATCATGCGCAAACTCAGCAGGCTTTCCTATTGATTGCGCACTAAAAAATACCGCCTGATCGGTATTTTTTTTATGCACCAGCGGGATGAAACCAAGGGTCGATAATTCATTCCATAGCCGATTACCTATCGCCACTTCAGTCGGACACTTCATGTCAAAGCCTCGATCATCGACCTTAAACGTATGCACAGGCAGATCCTCAACAACCCCCCCGGCGTTAACCCCTGCAATATTTGCACACCATCCATGAAGCGTGAAAGCTCTGTTGATATTGACTCCCATCGCATACGCGGCATTACTCCAGACATATTTACTATGATCTACACCATCTTCACCAGAAACATCTTCTTTGAAATCGAATTGTTTCACCGGTAACGTATCCGGACCATAGGGCAAACGTGCTAAAAAACGCGGCAACGTCAATCCGATATAATTAGCCGCATCATCCTCTCTTAAAGATCGCCATTTGACATACTCCGGTCTATCAAAAATCGCTGATAAATCATCTCTGTCAGTCAGTTCCTGCCATGTTTCCATATCCAATAACTCTGGTTTAGCTGCAGCGATAAACGGCACATGCGCAGCTTGAGATATTCTTGCAATTCCTGCCAGAATATCAATATCCGAAGAAGAATAATCGAATTGGTAATCACCAATTAAACAACCAAAAGGTGCCCCTCCATGCTGATCGTACTCTTCCCCATAAATTTTTTTGAATAGTAAACTTTGATCCCATGCCGCCCCTTTTTTCTCTTTCAAGGTATCACCAACTTCTTCTTTTTTAATATTCAATACCTTAATCTTTAATTTTTTTCCCGTTTCGGAATTGTTGACTAAATGATGCAACCCCCGCCATGTACCTTCAAGTTTCTGGAAGTCTTTGTGATGTAGAATTTCATTAATCTGTGCTTCTAATTTCCTGTCGATACCCTCGATTATCGATCGGATTGTGTCTATGGCATCATCCGCAATAAGTTTGGTGTTTTCTTTTTCTAACGCTTGTTGGGTCAAAATTTCCAGTGCATTACTGATAAAATTTTCTGCATCCGCCGTTCTTGGTTTGAATGCTTCAATCCTAGGTCGGTATATTTCTTCTGAAAAAGGGGGTAGAACTTCACCTTCTAAAATTCTTGTTGAATCTTTCATCTCAGCCATCTCAACTCTCCGTTAGATTATTTCGTATCAGCTCTTGCCCCGAGAATCTTATCTTTGTTCTGCTGCTCCAGCTCCCGAATTTGTGTCAGCAGTTTAGCAATCTCCTTTTTTGCTTCTTGCTTGCCATCAGCATATGAAATCAAATTCGACAAGTATGTCCGCGCATCCAGCAAATATCTCAAAGCTCCTACGTTTTTTGCAATACTTTCAGGTGAAAAATCTTCCATTTTCTCAAAAGTAATATTGAATAAAAGCTTCCCACCTTTATCGTCCAATTTGTTATCCACAGAAATAGAAACCATTGGTTTCATTTTTTTCATCACACCATCAAATTTTTTTATATCAATATCTTCAAATTTTCTTTTTCCAACTTCTGGATGCTCTTCTGATTGCTTGCTAGTCAAATCAGCCAGCACCCCCATTACAAAAGGCAGTTCATTCTCATCATCAGATTCTTTTTTATTCTGATCTAATAAAATTAAAACACGCGGTGGACGGTTACGCTCGATATCATTGACTTTTACCATGGATTTCCCTCTAAAAAATTAATCAGGTATAGAACTTATTTAATTTTATAATAGCATCAAGCATTGCAACAATCTGAATTGCAATAAATTGATGAAAAACTATCCGATCACTTATCAGTGTGCCTTGAGTGATAAAAAAATTCCAAAGCAAAGTATAATCATGACAAGCTAATACAATAGAGTAATTATATGCATAGGAACAATAAAGTCATATGGACTGAGGGAATGTTTCTTCAACCACAACACTTCCAGCAACAAGACCGGTATTTTGAAGGTTTTATAAAAAATTGGGGAGCCCCCCTATATCCGTATAGCTGGGGTTTCAGCACTATCGAAATTAATACGGCCTTGCTAAAACAAGGCAAAATTCAATTAACAAAAGGAAGTGGGATATTTCCCGATGGCACTCCTTTTGATTTTCCTTCTCAGAACGATCCTCCATTACCATTGGATATTGATCCTAATTTAAGAGATGAAGATATTGTATTAGCATTGCCACTCCAAGGAATTCAAACCACGGAAATAGCAACATCAGAAAGCCCAGATAATCAGCTGGCCCGATATTTAGAAGATGACATTAATGTCTCAGATTGCACCACAAAGATAAATAATGATGATACCAAGATAAAAATTGGGCGACTTAATATAAAACTGATGCGTAAGCGCGATGCCGCTGACGCCTATACAATGCTTGGCGTTGCTCGAATCGAAGAGCGTCGGCCGGATAACCAGCTAATTCTTGAAGAAGACTTTATTCCACCCCTATTAAATATCGTTTCAAATAGGATTCTGAAAGAATATCTGCAACAATTATGCGGCCTGCTTGATCAGCGCAGCAAACACATCGCATCAGCGAATGTGCACCCTAATAGTCGTGGAGTCGCTGAAATTGATAATCTGCTGATGTTACAAACTATTAATCGTTATAAGCTACTATTCCTGCATTTGAATACCTTACCTATTCTCCATCCGGAAAAACTCTATAGCGTTTGCCTGAATTTTGCAGGAGATTTAGCAATTTTTGATAACAACAATTCACAACAGCCTAGTTTTCAACCTGCGTATCAACATGATGCGCTAAAGTCTTGCTTCATCAATATTGTAAAAGAAATCCGCCGGTTATTAGACATTCAGCGAGATTCAAAAGCAACCCTCATTCAGCTTAAAAAGCATGAAAAATATGATCTTTGGAATGCCATAATTCATAATAAAGAATTATTCAAAACCAATTCTTTCTTTCTGGCAATAAAAACTCAATTAAAACCTGAAGACGTGCGGATAGAATTTCCAAAACATATCAAAATTGGCCCTCTAAAACAAATTAGTGACATTATCAATCGCCACCTATATGACATCCCACTGATTCCCTTAGAGCACGAAAAACGCCTCCGTACCCCGATACCCGATCAACCAGGATTTATCATTTTCGAAATTCAGCAGAATTGCTCATTATGGAAAGAGCTTGAACCTTCAAATGAATTAGCTTTTTTTGTCGCTAGAATTGATAGCTTTCCTGGACTTGAGCTCGAACTATGGGCTGTAGAAAAATAATTGCATTTTTCATAAGCGCAGTCCTTTCTGGAAATAATCATTATTGGCTAATTTATTATGAAATCAGATGATCCTTTTGATTTTGAATCTGAAGATTTTAAAGAAACAATCTTAATACCTAACCCGGATGGGCGCACTCGAATAACAAATCATTCAATCAAACGCAGGACAATTGATTCCTCCCCCGGAAACAACAGTACAGATGCTGGTGATTCGGCAATATCCTCCGGTTTAAATCCAATAATTGCGACAGCCAATCCGTTATTGAATATTGCAATTTCTATACGCAATACCATTGAGTTAACAGATTCATCAGCGTTACGTGAGTATCTTGAACAAGGTATTGCGAAATTCAGGAAGAAACTTAAAGCAGTTGGAAGATCAACTGAAGAAATTACCATCGCAAGTTATGCACTTTGTTCTTTTCTCGACGAATGTGTCGCCTCAACTCCTTGGGGTGATCGCGAATGGGGAAAGCAAAGTTTACTCATCCAGTTTCACAAAGAGACATTTGGCGGTGAGATTTTTTTCTCAATACTAGATAAATTAACCAATAATCCTAAGGAAAATATTGACTATATCGAATTGATGTATATATGCCTCACATTAGGGTTTACAGGCCGTTATGCGGTTATGAACGAAGGCACTAAAAAATTAACGGCATACCGTGAAGAAATCGCCGATATCATCCGTAAAGTCCGCGGGCAATACGAACGCGACTTATCTCTCCATTGGAAACCTGATCCCGTTAGTCGCACTAATAAATTCCAACTCACTTCGCTATGGGTATTCACTTCATTGTGCGGATTAATTCTTCTGTCCACTTACTTAAGCTTCAGTTATCTCTTAAACGCAGCTTCGGACGCAGTATTCAAAGATATTGAGATTCCCGTCCGCACGGAAGCCCCTCCCCTGATACCTATAGAACCACAATCATGGACATATTTTCTCAGAGAAGAAATTGAAGCAGGCCTGGTTTTTGTACGTAACGAAGATAATCGCAGCACAGTCACCCTTGCTGGGGATGGTTCTTTTGCGCCTGGCAGTTCATCAATTTCCGAGAAATCTGCACCCGTCCTGACACGCATTGCTACAGCACTCAAATCAGAAGAGGGACAAATATTGATCGTTGGGCATACCGATAACCAGCCCATACGATCATTAAGATTTCCATCCAATTGGCATCTCTCCAAAGCACGCGCTCAATCAGTCATGCATTTTTTTGCTACACAGGGACTGACGGATAACCGGTTAAGTGCAGAAGGCCGCGCGGAATCAGATCCAATCGCATCGAATAGCACTCCTGAAGGTCGCGCACGAAATCGCCGGGTTGAAATCGTACTAATCAGACCAAGCTAAACTCAATAATCTGCCCACAAACAGTCACATCTATTGTCTATCACGAGGCAAAAGAAATGAAAAAGTATTTTAATTTCTTATTTAATCGCAAAACTCAATCAATTCTTGGCTTAGTTGCCATAAATTTACTGATTTGGGAAATCGGTCCCATCATTGCAGTAAATGGTAATTACGTATTGGAGTCAATTACTTCACGCATCGTCGCAATAGTGCTCATCACTACGCTGTATTTCGGAAAAAAGATCTGGGAGCGCTATAAAGCAAAAAGAATGAATGACCAGCTTTCGGACGGCATTTCGCGACAAGAGTCTAATCAAACAGCCTTGATCGACAATGCTAGCGTTGAAAACGTTGACATTTTAAAGAAACGCTTTGAGAAAGCAATCAATAAAATAAAAAATACAAGCTCTAATAGTAGTTCAGGTTTATTTGCGGGCTTAATTTCCGCACTCAATCGCCAGTACCTATATGAACGTCCTTGGTATATTTTTATTGGAGCCCCGGGATCCGGAAAAACCACCGCATTACATAACTCCGGCCTTAAATTCTCATTTTTAGATAAAAATGGTGACAGTGCTAGCAGCAGCGGAAGAACCATGAATTGCGATTGGTTTTTTACCGATGAGGCGATATTTATTGACACTGCAGGTCGGTATACCATGCAACACGAAGGCCATCAAGATACCGACAATGCTGAATGGAATGGTTTTCTAAAGCTATTAACAGAATCTCGTGAACAACGCCCGATTAACGGAATTATTGTTACCATCAGTATCGAAGATTTGCTACAGAAAAGCGAAACAGAAATTAAAGCGCAAACTGAATCTATACGAGACCGTATTAAAGAACTCTATACAAAACTCAGCATACGTTTCCCTATTTATGTTTTCGTGACAAAAATTGACTTATTGACCGGTTTTTTGCCGTTCTTTAACAAACTCAAAAAAGAAGAGCAGTCACAAGTCTGGGGAATAACGTTTCCATTCCAAGAGAATCTTGATAATCCGCCGCTTAAAGAATTCCCTGCAGAATTTTCTTTACTAGAACAGCGCCTCAACGACCGATTAGTTGATTACTTGCAAGATGAGAAAGATATTCAATCTCGAGCTTTGCTTTATGGTTTTCCACAACAATTTAGCGCATTGAAAGAAAAACTCCAGAATTTCCTAGAACAAGTCTTTTCAGATACAGATCAACCGTTATTGCGCGGTATCTACTTTACTAGCGGCATACAACCGGGTAATTCGATCGATCGCGTATTATTAAATTCAGCCAAAGCGATCGGCTTGGATCCAAAATTACTTAATCCCGATCAATCAAGTAAGCGAAGCTTCTTTTTAACTCGACTGATTAAGGATGTTGTTTTAACTGAATCAGAAATTGCCGGGATCAACTTAAATTGGGAACGTCAGCGAAGATTAATTTACCGCGGCGCATGGGCCTTAATAATATTACTTACAATCGGTCTTCTTTCAGGATGGGCAATTAGCTATAGGAATAACCAGACTTATATTCAGAGTGTCGAAGAAAAGCTCCCTCTTGTCACAAAGAATATTCAAAACATCTCAACAGAAAACACTAAGATGGTTGATTTCCTCTCTATTTTAAGATCCGTTCATGAGCTGACAACTATTCCGGTTAATGACGGCAACGCTTCTCCTTTTATGGGTCTTGGTCTTTCGCAAAGTGAAAAACTAACCGAGAAATCGCCTCTGCAAAATTTACTAAAAGGCAAATTTCTTCCAAAATTAGTTGCACGCATTGAAGAAATTCTTAGAAATCCTGATTCCAGAAATTCCGAGCTATTTTATGATGCACTCAAAGCCTATATCATGCTGGATCAAAATGCCAGTAAAGGAAATTTTGATCCCGTTTTCTTAAAAGCTTTCATCATGCGCGACTGGGAAATCAATTTGCCACAAGAATTTATCCAGGAACAACGCAAGGCTCTTGAATCATATCTGGATACTTTATTCAGTCTCGAAAATTTCTCCTCGCGTATTTCTATTAATATGCAACTTGTCAACAAAGCGAGAACTATTGCCCAACAAATTCCCATAGAGCAGCGAATCTACAGCTATATAAAGCAACAGGCTAAAGATAGTGACACCCCTGATTTTACGATTATCAATAGTATTGGCGCTTCATCATTAAACATTTTCGAACGCTCAAGCGGTACACCACTTTCTGAGGGAGTATCGGGATTTTTTACATACAATGGCTATTACAACTATTTCTTAGAAAACGTAGAAATAGTTACTGCAAAACTGATTAAAGAAGAAACCTGGGTGCTAGGCCGCCCCGAGAAAAACAGCAATGCATCATCCGCACAAATCGAAAATGTTCGTCGCTTGTACCTAAAGGAATATGCACAAATCTGGGAAGAATTTACCAGAGATATCAAACTAATAAATACGACTAATCTACAAAGAAATATCGATCTAACCAAATCGCTTTCAGCCAATAATTCTTTACTTCCCGCATTGTTACACGCTATCGTCGATGAGGTCACTTTAGTTAACAACGAAGCAAGACGCGATAATCAAGGAAAATATGTATCGGGTTCAACTGGAAACATAAGTAAACTCAAAGCACAAATACTTGGTCAAGGTAACACAACAACTCCTGCAACAGCACCGATATCCAGACCCGAAAGTATTGTTGATGAACGATTCAAAGAGTTACGTCGCTTAGTACAGCCGGTAGGATCAGGTCAATCAGCTCCGATTAACGCAATACTTACACAAATTGAAGGATTGTACTTGTTTCTTGTCGCAACCGAAGAAGCGCAAAGAGCGGGCATTTCTCCTCACGACAGCAAGGTGCCTTCGGAAATCGAAGCAAACGCGCAGCGCCTGCCAGAGCCCTTACGTTCCATGTTTAGTACCCTATCTAAAACTACTGGAGATCAGACTCAGGAATTACGATTAAAAAATATAAATCAGTTACTCAGGACATCAATTACTGACTTCTGTCATCAAGCAATCTCAGGTCGATATCCTTTTACAAAAACCAGCAAATTTGATGTAACTTACGATGATTTTTCAAATCTATTTGCACCGGGCGGGCGCTTTGATGAGTTCTTCCATAATGAACTTTCTCGCTATGTCGATGTATCCAAACCGCAATGGTCATTTCGCCATTATGAAAGTAATGTGGATGCAAAATCTTCTGGCGACTTACAAGAATTTAGAAGGGCTAAAGCTGTTCGCGATACTTTTTTCCGTAATAACTCGCAGACACCTTCCATAAATTTTACTTTAAAACCTTTGGCCGTGGATTCTGCAATTTCACAGTTTAGTCTTGATATTGATGGACAAGTAATTGCATACAATGGTGGCACTCTTCCAAGACCAATGTCTATCAAATGGCCTGGTCCACTTGGAGGCACACAAATTCAATTACAGATTTCTGTTTCAGGCCAGGACATCACTGCAAGTCAAATTTATGAAGGCCCATGGGCAGTGTTCCGGATGTTCGACAATGCTCAGATAAATCCTTCGCTCAAACAACCGGAAAAATTTACTGCTATTTTCAATGTTGATGGAAAGAGAGCGGAATTCGAGGTCATTACCAGTAGTGTACAAAATCCATTTCGTTTGAAAGAGCTAGAACAATTTAACTGCCCGTCAATCTTGTGATAATGATAAACGAAAAGCATCCAATATCTATTGGCTGGTACGGAAAAATCCCTTCCTTAGGAGATTTTGTTCTGCGCCGGTTACCGATGAATTTCATCAATCCATGGGACTCGTGGCTTGAAAAGTTTATGACGGCTGGTCGGGTTCAATTAGGCGAACGTTGGCTTGAATTGTATCTTACCAGTCCAATATGGCGCTTTTTGATAATGCCAGACACGTGGGGGAATAGTCTAATGTGGACCGGGATATTGATGCCCAGTGTGGATAAAGCAGGGCGGCATTTTCCATTGACAATCGCGGCACCAGTGGAACCATACCCTGAAATGATACTTGATACACTTTCTGCACAAGCCTGGTATGCATCACTAGAACAAGCAGCATTAGCTTCTCTTGATACCGATGCCTCTCCCAATGACCTAGATCACAGATTATCGAAATGCCCATTCCCACGACACCATTGCGAGAATCATTCGAATCATAGCCGCGAACTTGCAAGTTGGTTGCAAAATACTTCCATTGATTCGGTCGATCATAAAACTTTTACATTACCAAGCGCTGACTCTGTTATTAAATTATATCAAGCAACTGTTGGGGATATATTTTCTACAATGAGTCAAAACAAGAGTTTCTGGTGGAAAGTGCATTTTGAAACATATCTAACTCAGTTACATTGTTTTAAGGGGCTTCCTCCCGAAAATTATTTTGCCACACTGCTCGGAGAGCCGGAAAAAAACTGATATCGTAACAAACACAAATATAAGATTCATCAAGGAACATTAAATGTCATCAATTGAACCTCCTACTGACAGTGATATTACTGTGCTTTCTCGCACAGGGATCTCTTCGTCTTCCAATAATGAGAAATTTCATGATAAAGATGCTCTATCCATTGGTGCAAAAGTCGGAGAATTCCAAATTACTCGTTACATTGGGCGAGGAGGTTTCGGTATCGTATATCTAGCTTTCGATTATAGTTTGCGTCGTGAAGTAGCTCTCAAGGAATATATGCTAGATGAGTTTGCTATACGAGGAAGTAATGCAAAGGTTGTTATCAAATCTGGGCAACATGAAGATAAAGAAGCATTTCAAATAGGATTGCGAAGTTTTGTTAATGAAGCACGTTTATTGGCGCGTTTTAATCATCCTTCATTTGCAAAAATCTATCGTTTCTGGGAAGAGAATGATACCGCCTATATCGCAATGGAATATTGCCAAGGTAAAACATTCAAAGAAAAATTAAGCGAATTAGATAATTTTCCTGATGAAGTATGGTTAAAAGAAATATTATCCCACCTGCTTGATGCACTCAATATTCTTCACAGAGAAAACTGCTTACACCGAGACATTTCACCCGACAACATACTCTTTCGCCCTAATGGTCAACCCGTCCTGATTGATTTTGGTGCTGCACGCTATGTAAAAAATAATACGCAGCCACCTACCGTAATTGTAAAACCAGGCTATTCTCCACGTGAACAATATGGCAATGAAGAAAAACAAGGGCCTTGGACGGATATTTCTGCACTTGCTGCGGTTATTTATTTTGCTATTACAGGAAAGAATCCTCGTCGCAAATCTTCAGATCAGCTTAAACCTCTCAGTCAGAGCGTTAAAAAAAACCATTACACGCGGAAGTTTCTCAATGCAATTGATCGGGCGCTTTCAGATAAGCCAGAAAACCGCCCGCAGTCTGTTGAAGAATTTCGAAACATGTTAGGTTTGACGGAAAATTCAATTTCTTCCGTCCCCCGAAATTCCAAAAAGAATCGACTTGGAATAATTCTAGCAATCGCTGCTTTACTTACTGCAACTGCAGTATTTCTTTTTCCCTTAAATACTCCCCCTTCCCTCCAGCCTGAACCCTATAATCCAATAAAGGTATTGGACGAGATTTACGAGAATCGTGATCCTACGCATATCGTTAACGTCGCAATTGAGAAAGAGGTACTACGTATTGGAAAAGATCCGCTTAGGTTAAAGATAAGCACTACAAAACCTGGCTACGCTTATCTTTTTGTGATTGGTACAGATCGAGATTCAAGCTTCTATCGAATGTTTCTATCCGCAGAGGACAATGAAAATTACATTGATACAACTTCACCGCTTGAAGTTAAATATGAAATGATGGGCCCTCCTGGTGAAAGCCATTACATCGTAATAGTCTCAGAATATAAACGCAACTTAAGAAATCTAAGCTCCTCGGACGTTACCATTGGTAATCCCGAATGCCCCCAAAACATCACTGCAAACTGCAATGATTCCTATGGGGCAACACGATTTTCCATTAACGAAGTATATCAATAATAACAAATAGTTATATGTTATTCGCTTTAAAACTCTTAATCTCTATTAATAAACACAAAGGAAACACGACGATTTCTTTTTGAAGTGGGATTCTTAACATCGAACAGCTCATCGTAACCTTTACCAATCGATGACAACCGATTTTTTACTATACCATGTCTTTGCATAAGATATTTTCTAACCGATTCAGCCCTGGCTCTCGATAACCACTGATTCAACTCATAAGTTCCGCTGCGATCTGCATGTCCTTCAATAACTACGTCATAAATTGCTAGTTCGTCATTTAAAGCTTGTCCTAATTCATCAAGGGCAGCCATGGCACCATACGAAAGTTCAGAAGAATTTTTCTCAAACAAAAGTAGTATCTCATACTTTTTATAATCAGACGGACTAGAAGAAAGGACTGGAGTTGGATTAGGACTTCTAACTGCCCTGACTATATCGGATTGAGTAACTTCATCTTGCGGTGTCGGGATTACTCTTCTTTCTTGTGCAATTACTGGAGAAATCAGCATATTTAAAAGCACTAGTAGTAAAAGTGAGTTTACTTTCATTTGTGACTCCTCATTATCTTGATTGATTGTAATAGAACTCGTCAAAATGTGACTCAGGATAAATGGATTTGTTTGCTTTAAGCTGAGTTATTGGTGTTGCACCATAAGGCCACAGCAGAGTAATTATCCTGTCCTTTATAACCACGCGCAAGTATTTGTCTCTCGAGAATTTCCAGCCATTCTGAAGCTGAGCCAGAAGAACTCAGCGTAAACTCCATCAAATTGTCCTCAACATGTTCCCATAAACCATCTGAACACAATAAGAAAACATCTCCATCAACTACTGAGAACTCCGTTGAAACTATATCAGCTTTAAAGTGATCACTGTTTCCCAAAGCAGCGTACAATTGATTGCGTTCTAGCGAGAAACGTAATTCTTCCGCTTTTAAATAACCGGCATCAACCATGTTTTGGCAAACGCTATGATCACGCGTTTGTTGAATGATTTTATTATTGCGGAAACAATATAACCGCGAATCTCCAACATGCCCCCATGTCGCCAATTGCCGATCAGCATCAATAAGCAATACAACAGCTGTTGCCCGCATATGTCTGAGCTCTCGTTTTTTTTGCTGTTGTTGGATGATTGCTTTATCACTTGCACGCAAAATTGATTCTATAGCGCTCACACTGCATTCTTGCGTTTCCTGAAATGCATTATATGCACTACTAATAACCAATTTAGAAGCAATGTCGCCACCAAAATGCCCACCTAGTCCATCAGATAGCACGCAACAAACAATAGTCGATGTTCGCCAATAATCACAGTCATCTTCGTTAACGTGACGTCCACCGACTTTAGATAATTTAGCAAGCTCAAATTGCATCATGAATGACATCGCTCATTTACTACTGTTGCCATTTCCTAGCTTAGCAAGCTGCTCCTCGTATGCTTTGACAAATTCTCTATCAAATATCGCGCGAAAATCTTCTTCGGTTTGTTGCGAAATATCTTCGTAGCGCTCTGTATATAGATCCCATAATTTTGCTTTAAATGTTGCTGAGAATACAGTATCGACCATTGATTTTTGTTTTACTCTCTTCTCTAAATGAACAGGATCAAAACGTTCAATTATTCCAGAGAAGGCGGCTCGTATACCTGTCATAAAGCCAATTTGGTGGGAACATAGGTCATTATATACATTTTTAATTGCCGGCAATGGCATCATAAAACCTTGCTCCTGCCCCTTAGGTGCCAGTAAATGCATCAAAGCCACTTCTACATTTGGTGAGAATTTCAATGGATTATTCTCCCTTGGCACAATCATTGTTCTTTCTGCACGAATTTCTTGTCTCATTTGCGCTCGCAACTTCAATAAGTCGAGTGTTCCTTGCATGGATTCCCTCATAAACTGCCCTAAAGCATGCATCAATTGCGGGGTCAATTTAATTTGATTCTCCACATTCTTTAGTCCTGCACCCTCGAGAAATTTCTGTAGCAATTCTTCTTCAGCTGACAAAGCTTTGTCTGTAGACGATATTGGATCGGGTATTATTCTGGCAGGTGAAATCTCACTAACTTCTTTAAGTTCTTCATTATTTTTAATTGGATCATCTATTATTTGCTCAGGTGGCTCGGTATTTTCTACAGACAATTGATTCTCATTGCAAATATCCGGCAAATTAATATCTTTAAAAGGATCATCCTTTAAAGTTTGCGAAACAACTGATTGATGATTATTCGCAGTAGATTCAATATTTACTGGTGAATCCAGTTCCGTTCTTCTTGCTTCTGAATTGAGGGATAAGTCTTCAGAAGTCAGTTGAAGTGAAATAGAAATATCATCCATTGAGTGATCATTATTCCTATCTCCGAACTGATCACGCCCAAGCGTCGTTGTTTCTATTCCTAATTTTTCATCACCTGAATCAATCAATTTTTGAGACGCAACAACTAACATTTCATAATCATGAATGCGAATTTTATCGCCATCTGAAATTTTATAAAATTCCTTATTTAGTAACTTTCGATCATTCAAGTAAACAGGCAATGAGCTTCCGACCCCACAAATATAATAGTCTCCTTTTTTAAAGGAGATTTCCGCATGAATTCTTGAAATACTCCGGCCAGGATCTTCTAAAACAAGAGTATTATCTTCAGCTCGACCAATACTACCTCCAGATTCATTGAAAGTGACAAATAGTGATTGCTCTGATGATTCCATTCTATTTATGTGATTGCTAATAATTTGGATTTTTATCATGATTTAATTTCATCTCTTAAAAATTAACATAAACAATAAGATACAAATTTTATTTGAGTACTTAATAAGTTGAACTGAAACCACAAAACTAAATAGGGTGTGAAGCTTTATAAAGGATAGTATAGGGGATCATAATCAAGAGCAAGAATCGTAAACAGAAGTGATCCCGGCCAGTTGGACACTAAAGAGGTAAAGTTAAGAAGTTATTTTCTGTA
>JACKFK010000010.1 GCA_020632515.1 Candidatus Omnitrophota bacterium
CAGAGAACGAGAACGAACGAGAACAGGAGAACGGACCAGGTCACCATTAGGTGACAGGTTAAGAGAATATGCACGGCAGTTTTTTGTTCAAAAAAACTCGTAAAAGTATCGAGACTTTTCTAAGTATAAAACTACCTATTATTTAAAAAGAGATATCCAAATGGACATCCCTTTTAAATTAACTCCCCTCCCGTTAAATTTGAAAAATTTAACGGGACCAATCCTGTGAAATCCGGTGGATTTCGCAGGGCGCGAGGACTCTCCCGCCTACGGCGGGATTCCTTCGCCCCACCATAGGCGGGGCTCAGTCAGAACTGCGCCCAAACTGCCATCCGTTAGCATTGGGCGCTGGGCATCTCGTAACGCAGAAGGCCTAAATTTAAAAGGGCGCCTTAAAAAAGGTGCCCTTTTAAATTTAACTCCCCGATCCGTTAGATATGAGAACACCTTTAGATTTTACAATCGCGATCCCTATCCATATGGCCTACAATAAAAAACGTGAAGTGGGTATTGTCGAGGGGAATGCGCCTTATGGCATTTCAACTGAAGAGCGAATTAATAAGAAAATTCTAAAAGATAATCAACCTATTGAACCAAAACCTAATCCTCTTAAAATTGCCCTACAATATCAAGAAGTATATAAAAACCTTCCTTCTCCATCCATGACAGAAACAGCTAAAATCTTGGGGGTATCCAGAGTACGTGTTCATCAAATGCTCAGCCTTTTGAAATTAGATAAAAGAATCATATCTAAACTACTAGAGATTACACATATATCTCTATCAGAAAGAAAATTACGGAAGTTAGTTCCATTACCTATAGGAGATCAGATTGCTCATTTACAAAAAATCTTAAAAGACGTTGATTTTGCCATTCAATAAAACTTTAGAGATAAGAACTCTGTTCATTGACATTTTTAAGGTTTTATACAAAAACTCAACTATTTAAGTAAGTTTTTTTTCTTAAATTTATCTAAAAATGACAAAATATCCTTAACCATTTCTTGAGACTTGTAGTGCGTGAAATCGTAAACTTCAAAAGCAGCATCGATAAACTCCCCATTACCATTAAAAAGCATCCCAGCCAATCCAGACCTTAAAAATTCTCCTTTTGTTTGAGTCTCCAAACCAACAACCAACAAAATTCTATCATTAACATTTTCTTTCCTCCAAGTAATCGGAACGCGCAACTCCTTCGCAATAGGCATTGGATTTGTTTCTTCATTTAGAAGGAACTCGTTTAATAAATAAACACCAGTAAGAGGTAAAATTCGTAATTGTTCTTTTTGTTGTGATGTTGAATCCTTAAAAGCCAAATCTATCGAATTTTCATAACGCCCTAACTCAAACACTACATAAGAATCATTTTTGTCTGACCTACTAACCACGTCATATACTTCGTCATAATTAACCATTGCAGTATAATCTATTGGTTCTGGATTAAATTCATTTGATTCTGAATTATAAAAACCTAAAAAAGAATATATTAAGACTGGATTTTCTACGGCCTGCAGTGGAACACATAAAAATATAAATAAAATTGTAATAAATAATTTTGTCATCAATTTTCCAATACAACTATCTTTTTGTTTCATTCAGGAATTTACTTGCCCTATCCTTAAAAAAATCTTCTTTTATTGGAGTAGCTTCAGCAACCTTCTTATAAAATTTATTTTCAAGTAATTCATTCAAGGAAAATCCACGAGAATCTTTAACAGGGTTATTAGTAATTTCTACTTTGTAATAATGTTCACCAACCCTATAAGCAAATCCATAATACTGAGAAATATGTACAGCAAAATAGTAAATATCTCCTGTTACCATATATACGTAGAAAGCGGGTTTATCCTTAGGCACAAATTGTGGATCATAATATTCATTAATTTCTCGCCCTAATCCTTTTTCTAATTCACTAATAAAAGATTTAAAAGTTCGAGTTCATGCGCTGAAGGATTGTCATCTTTTATATAGCTCTGTTGCTTACTATTGGCAATAAATACATTGATCGGAACACTTGCTTCTCCTTGAAAAGGTATCTTTCCAGTTTTTTTCTTATACTCTTCTATTAACTCTCCATAATATTTTATATGCCTAAGCCTGTAGATATCTGCATCATCTTGAAAAGGTTTAAGCATAAAATTAATAGGCTTTGACCCAAATTTCATTTCATTAATTTCCTCAACAGACAATTCTCTACTTTTTGCATTATTATCTAATTTATCAACAAGCTGCATCTTTCCTTTTTGTGTAATATTTAGAACTGCTTCTAAATTTGGTGTTCCGTTTTTCCAAAATACTGCTCTTTGGTCTGAGCCTGCTTTGGTCAAAGCAGTATTGTTTCCCCCAACATTGACATCATTACCTTGAAAATGAAGACCAATATCTTCTTTCGATATCGTCACCTCAACTTCTCTATCTAAAACTTCACTAAAAAGATCCGTCATCACTGAAATTATGTTCTTATTTTGCGTCAACAAGCTACAATGTATTTCAATAAAACCCCTATCTTTTCTAATTTCCTCTTCAGCAGACTGAAAATATTGAAAATTATATTTTTCCTTACAATATTCTGCTCCCTCAATAAGACTTTTGATTTTTTCTATATCATTAGAAGCTTTATCCTCATCATTACGAGTAGATAAAACATTATATTCAATAAGCTCTACAAATTGATTATTCGGATAAATCCCAATAAAAACTTCCTCAGGGGTTACCCCCAAATTTTCGTTAAATTTAGCCTGAGCCAATGTTGATATCATTAATAATATCGTTAATATAATAAATATTTTTTTCATTTTAATTTAAATCCAATTTCTTGTTTACCAACTTAAATAAAATTCCTTTAGGTTTCCCTGACTATCCAGATAAAAATTTGCAGCTTCCCCACCATAAGTCCAATACGCTATCCCCTTTACGTGATAGCCTGTATAATCCACATTAAAACTCATCAATTGAACACGAGCAACACTCGCGTTCTGAAAATTCTCAACATTAGATACAGTAAGAAGTTTTGCCCATTTAACTTCCCCCTCATTATCACGTAATACCATGATCGGAGTTTCTTCATCAGTTCGATTGTAAACCTCAAGATAAAGGCCGTCATTCAACCTAAGACCTGAACTTGGAACTCCTGTCACTTTTCTTGTATATTCTTCTCCAATAAATGGTCCATCATCAAAAGAACTATGTCCACGACCAAAAATTAAATACATTATTAAAATTAAACCAAGCACTGCAATACCAGCAAGAACAACAATGATTTTTAAAAACTTTCTAAGCCGATTCTTAACCTTTTCATTTCTAATTCTTCCGATAGAATAAAGAGTAAATCCAAATAATCCTGTATAAATACAAAATTTATGCAAAGTTTCATGGTTTACTATGTGTAAAAAAGGATTCCCAGTCATAAATGGATAAAATGGTATAACGTCTGAATGCATAATTGCATCAAGTAACACATGTGTGTAGCACCCAAATAATGCTGCGACTACCGCCGATGTCCTTGTAATCTCAATTTCTTTTACTCTAAAGCTTTCAATTCGATCGAACATTGAATTCCATCTCTTAGTTATCGCAACACATATAGGTCTTCCTAAAATTACACAAAACACAGCAACGAAACTTGAACCTAAAAATGTATGCATTATCCGATGGAGCGGAAACTGATTCAGCAAAATAAAATATAACGCCTCAAAATCAATAATAAATTGAGTGAGCAGAAATATTCTAAAACTGAAAAATTTAGATATTGTCTCCTTAACTAAGAATCCAGGTCCTAAATGAAATGGTGTAACTGGCATTATTCCTCCAATGGTCCGGCAATGATAGGAGCTTTTAAATCTGGGTCCACTAGCTCTTCCATAGGGTTAAATATTGTCGGCCAACCCTTTAATGACATCTTTCCCGTTTGCTTATCAATGATTAAATTTTCTTTCATTTTTTGAGCAGCAATTCCAACGATCATTTCCGTTTCCCAATGATTACCTTTATCAATTATTTTTCCAGGCATTCCACAACCAGAAACAAACGAGAAAAAGTATATTCCACTCAACATCTCTGCCTCTGCATAATCAATACCATCTTCCAAATTAATCTTAGCCAAAATTTCCTGTCTTTCCTGCCTTCTTTCCTCAAGAGTAAGATTTTTAGGTATTGAAGCACAACCTGAAACAATGATCATAAAAATTAACAGTTTAAGTAAACGATTAGTTTTTGGAATCCTCATGTACCGTCTTCTCCATTCTTACAGTGGCACACAGCATTAGACTCAACATCCCATTCGCAATACTCAGGAATAATCCACTCTTCACGATATCCGCCTGATATAGGCATTAATTTAGACACTTTATATCTATTGCCGATATAAATATTACCAGCACTATCCTGAACTATTGAATTTCCACCCACTCCAGATAAATAATATCCGTTAATAGGCTCATAAAGCGTTCTCGAAACCCCTTCGACTGAAAATCTAACAACTTTCTTGCCAGTTAGAATCAAATAGCTATTTTGATCAATTTGATAATATTCATATGCGGCAGAATCCAAATCAATAAATTTAGCTATCTGCCAACCTTTATCTTTAGTGCGTTCAAGCTTAAGGATTCCTCCTCTATCCAAAGACAAATGAGACAACCCAACAAGCAAATATAGTCCCTCATTAGTGGGCATAAATTCATTAACAAAACTTTTTGCATGCCAAAATCCTTGCATACTTTTGTCATAAGGGAGAATCGCCTTCTTACTCTTTCCGTCCTTTGAGAACCACCATAAAGAACCACCCCATTCTCCTGCATAAAATGAAATTAAGTAGCCATCATCAACAGAAAATATTTTCTTCGATTGATCAGAGTTTTCAATTTCAGGATCGTTTGGTATCTCAATGGGCACTTTATCAATAGCGACATAGTGGTCTTTTATCTGCCACTTATCACTAATTTGAATTTCGCCACTGACATCGGATACATACCAGTCTTTTTTTGACCAACCAAAACACTTAGCCTGAACCTCTTGGTCTTTGTCAAACGGATTAATAATAGCTGACGATTTATTGTTGGCTATTTCTTTCAAAGAATCTGCAAATAATAAATTGCCATTAAGCATTATTAAAATGTTCACCAACAAAATTTGACTAATTTTGATCATTATCTTCCTTAATAAAACCAATAAAAACAAAGGTTTTCACCTATGCCTTGTTTAATACATCCCTAAATATATCATTCAATTTATCTAAACTCCTTGATTGCACCGAAAGAACACTCTTAGCAAACTCTGTTAACTCTTCTATGCCTTGCAGGACAAATTGATCAATTAGAGGAATACGTTGTTGTAAATCTTGCTCTGCACTTTTTATCTTAATCTCTAGAAGTTCATCTATGGCCTTACGTAAATCATTTTCTAAACAACTTACGCTAAGTAAATCCTGAAATTCCATAGGAGGCATTTTGTTAAATTCTTTTAACCAATGACAGGCAAATAGCGGTCGCAATACATAGAAATACTTCTTTAATTTAATCTCCTCCTTATTGGCATAATCCGCATAATTATTCGTAAGCATAGATAAATAATGATGAAAACATGCTTTTGCTGAAAAATAGTCAGGAATTAATTTTTTTAAATCATCAACAAAACCATGATCATCACGATATACAATTGGTGAATCTAACCATTCATAGAGCGTCGGATTGGATTTATAAAAAAGCATTAACGCCTTTTTTATATCCCAGCCATTAATATCTAATAAATAATTGATCGGCTGTTCAATCACATCACGTTTTTGATCAAGCGATAGATAACAATCTTTCTTATGTACATAAATAAAACGCACATCGTAGTCACTATCCTGTGACGCAAAACCCCACCCTCGACTTCCTGATTCGCAGGCATATAAAATTTTTACGTCATGATCTTTTTCGATTGAACTTAGTTTTTCTAATATGGTTTCTTTCATTTCTAATACTTATTTTTTATTTGGATAAATAGTCATTCTTAATGAAATATTCAAATTGGCCATACGTTTTAGCGTATCAACGGTTAAACCATGATTATATTCCCATGGTTCATCACCACACTCGTAACCAATATTTAATTCACGTAATGAACATTTTTTCCATTCTTCAGTTAAATGTATATCATTACTTTCAATCACATTCAAAATTATAGATATTGTCGTTTCAGGCTCTTCTTTATCTTCAGCAAAAACACAACGCTCAAAAGTAGAAAACCAACCATTCTCCCGTTGATCATAGGTAAGTTTTTGCAATCCTAATTTTTCAATCTTTTTCACCAACTCATCATATTTATCAAATGCTTGTAAATCTAAATCCGTATTTAAATATTCTATTTTTTTATTCAAATTACTCCCCTATTTTTGCATAACGTTGATTATCAAATGAAGAGGGATAATATGAAACCAAACGACATTTGTCACAAATATACGGAAACTCCAAAAAACTTTCCTCATCTATATCAACACTTTTATTTCGCCACTTTTTATGACACCCCGGACATTTCCTCTTATCTTCATCCTCTTTACGCCCCCAATATCGCATAAGATGATAATACGTTGGTATTCCTGTCGCCTCTTCAGTTAATGCACATAGTTCACGTCCATCTTTATTCAACTCACTGTGTACTTCAACCAACTGCTTATAAGCAAGAATCTCCAACTTTCCTGATAATAACCACATTTGGTCATGTAATTTATACGCAGAAATCCAGCGGTTAATATCTTCAATCTGTTCATCAGTTAGTGACAATTGATACAATGGAAACATCTTCTTACTATCCATGTCGTAAATACAATTGATATATTCAAACATGGTTGTAAATAATACTAGCCTCTTTACAGACGTTAGCCTTTGAAATTTACTCGGAATATCATCATCGACAATATTCCATTGAGGTTTTGCTCCAAAAGCATTCTCTAATTTTTTAATGGTTTCCTTATTCCATTTACTATGATGCTGTTCTGATAAAGCCTTGGGGTGAGACATCTGAACAAAAGAGCGAATTTCACCTTTAATTTTACTCCAATTATATTCAGTTCCACCAACCTGACCACGTCTTTGTAATTGCGAAATAAATTCACAAATTAAATTATCAATGTCATCGGTAGATAAACTTTTATCTTTAAGTTTTCCAAAATTTATTTCTGTACTTATGCACATAAATATACCTCAATCCTCATCAGAAAACATAGCCCTACCGCTTTCATACCAAATCCCTTCTTGATTCGAATTTGTAGAGCTACTTTTAATATCCTCATCTAAATCATCAAAAAAAATATCTTCTTCGGCATCCGTTTCTACAATATCTGCGTCATCTTCTTCAATTTTTCTTTTTATCTCATCTAACGCTTCAGAATAACTTTTATAAGTTGCTCCAAAACTTTTAAAATATCCCACAATAGGATCTTCAGCCGTAGAGGTGTCATTTTCATCTAATATTGGTTGTGGTTTTCGAAACTTTGCTTCTATCGTAAAGTAAAATTTTCTAAGCAGCGTTGCATCTAAAGATACCTTTAATAAAACATTATAATTCTTTACCAACTTTCGGATATCTTCATTGCAATCAAACTCCGCCTCCATAGCAATACATTCTGGTAACATTTTTAGATTAATCATTACATTAATAAATCGTTCCCTACAATTTGCGCAACATCCCCGATCATAAGCGATCAGTAAGGCATCCAGCAAATTTTTATCTTTATACTTTTTAACTATGTCCTCTAAGGACATCGCCATTGAATGATATGCATATTCATCATTTTCTGTTTTTAGAAACTGCTCAATGTTTGCAACATCTGTTTCCTTATAATTTTCTTCCAGTAAATGAAAAGTCTCCCACAAGTATTCTTGCTTTTTAAAATTATGCTCTATTAGATCTCTCACCTCCTGACATTGAAAATGCTTTAAAGCAAAGGTCGCCCAAGATCTAAGATCTTTATTTTTTGAATAAGCCAAATTTAATAAGTTCTGAACATCAAGAGGATATTTAACTTGTACAAACAACCTTAAATAATTTTCCAACCACTTTTCATTTATTTCTTTTTGAAAATCCATTGCTAATTTTTCAAGTTCCTCAAGATTCATCCTTCTTGCACGATAAAAATGACGTTCATCATCTGTTTCGATTTGCTTTTTAATTTCCAAATAACTAGGAGGATTTGGACGTGTATAACTCTTTTGATATTTTTTATTCTTCTCTAGAGCTTTTAAATAGTAACTGATATTTTCATTTTGAGCTGCTCTACTTCTTAAGAACTCCAATGGATCAATATCCTCAACAATATCTTCGGCATGTCGAATTAAATCATCATCTTCACTATCCTCCTCTAACTCCCTTAAATAGTTTCCTGTTCTATCCACGCAATGAAGCAATCCATTCAATTTATCTAGCTCAATAATTGTATATGAACCTGTAAGCTCCTCATCGCTATCCCATAAAGCATCATATTTCTTATAAATTGCAGTCCTAGCCTGATCATTTCCATCTTCAGCAAAATATTTTGCTAATCCAAACATCTGATCCATTGCCCAATACTCTCGTTCAGGTTTTAGAAATTCCTCAAGTACTCTTCTTTCAATTTCTGGTCGATTTTTCAAGCGACAAATCATCCCATATAAATACTCTTCACGGCCTCCTGAACAGTGAGGATCATAATCCATATGTTCTATGCAAGCATGATAAACCTCTTCCGAAAAGTCCATTTCTGGATGGTCTTTCATCAACAGAACAGCTTTACCTGTTCCTTTTTTTATCTCACGTTGAAATTGTAATTTTAGATTATCGTTCATTTTTTATAACTTTATAAAAAGTAGGCTTATCCTCTACCCAATCACCATTATTAAAATATTCTTTTGTCACAACATCTGACTTTTCTGGTTGTAAACCTTGATCGCCTTCCCAACACAAAAACACTTCTAATTCATTTGTGTTTCTAAAAATCTGTTCTAATAAATTATTAAATCTAACAACACTTTCTTTTCTTGATTCGTTGTCAGCAACATCTTCATCATCATTTATGTCCAAATCTTCGTCATCATATGCGAATCCACAACCACACCCTTCATGCGATCCAACATAATAAATATTTGATTTAGAAAAGTGCTGTTTAACCGAAACTTCGTCTTTATCCACAACTTCCTCAACATAAAATGCAGGACTTTTTTCATCCCATTTAGATGTATTTAATTTCTGATCTGTCCCTAGGTAAACGGCATAACACATAATTCAAACCCCTCTAATATACAATTTCTTCAATGGCTAAAGTTTTATTAAACTTAATATCCCAAATATAAAAATCCACGCAACTCCAATTATTGGAATTGGCATAAAAATGGCTAAGGCCATAGCATTCCCTTTGGAATCAATTTTATCCATAGGAACATTGGCATACTTCTCAAATTTTAGACTCCCATAAGCAGCTATTAGAATATTTAAAGTAAGAAAAATTGCTAACTGAACCGATGGTTTTGTCAAACCAGCGTTATCTTTAAGCCACCAAATAATACCGCCATTTAAAAATAATGTTGATAGCATCGCTCGCCAGAAAGTATTTAATTTATCAAAACCACACGATGAAGCTCCTAGTATCCAAGCAATATAAAATGTTGTTGAAATTACAGCTGAAAAATATATCCATGGATTATGATTTGGAAATGCTCCACATACCCCTCCGACTACAGCATACATAAAAAGACCAACCAACATGCCCGCATGGCCAAAAAATATACAATAAAATATTTGTGAAGCTAAAGTCTTCATAATCCTTTTAGAAATTCTTCAATAATCTCTTCAATCATCTGTTTTTCTTCAACCTTCTCAATTAACTCTAAAGGCAATGCCTCATATCCCACCTTACACCCAATAATCTGCCCAGTCATTGAAGCCGCTGTGTCCGCATCACCACCACATTTGATAACTTCTTCTATCAACTGTTGATAACCGTATTGCCCTAATTTTGTTGATGCGCAAATGGCAAAAGGGGCTGATTCTACGACATATCCTGAATTTCCATATTTTTCAGCACACTCTTTCAAAGTTAAACCATCCGGCTCTTTCTCCAAATCCATCAACTGGTCTCTTACGCGACAATCTGGCAATTCACTTATTATATCGGATATTATCAATTTTTGATCATAATCTGGATCTTGCCAATTTTTGTAAATAGCGATCAAAATTGCTAATGCTCCTAGATAAGCTTCATCATTATTATGTGTAATGCGACAAATGTCCTTAACCAAGACTCGATCTGATGCATCGAATGGATTTAGAATAAATGCCAGCGGAGCAATTCGCATCGCGGCTCCGTTTCCTGCGGCATATTCTCCCGTAGCTCCTGCCAAAGCCCAATGTTGTCCAGCGGACAAATCTCGCATCGCCTTTAATGTACTAGATCCAATCCCTCGAATTCTACGCTGTTCGAACCATACTCTGAAACATTCAGCTACTTTTTCAGGTCGAATCTTCCCATTTTTCTCTAAAGCTTCACAGGTCGCTAGGGTAAATTGCGAATCATCTGTCATTAATAGCGGCTGATCCATCGTTATGACGTCTACGGAATCACGTCCCTCATAAGCCGCGCCAATACAATCTCCTAAGATTCCACCCCAAAGACAGCCTTTGATTTTATTTTCTTTCTTATTCATATCTTCCTTTATGACAATAAATCTGAATAAGGCTCATCAATATCTTTAAATTTTCCATCTTTATCGTCATCCTTTATGTACTCAGCACTTAATAAGACGTCTCTATAATCAATCTTAGCCAATTCAAGCATCTTCAATAATTCACTTTTATCACCTGCACTTAATTTAAGAATAGCTAAACGAACTCTTTGGGGTTCATTCTCGTATTCATCTTGACCATATTTATTAACCAAAGACAAAACATAATCATAATCTTGTGCTAGAAATAATTTCTTAATCGCTTTATCGACATCATTATTTGTATATTTTCTGACCATTTCCATTCCTTTACCCATCGGAGATCAAGTTGCTCATTTACAAGAAATCTTAAAGGGCGTTGATTTTATCCTCAAATGATTTCAATAAGCCAAGAATTTCCTCAAAACTTGGCGCGGAGGAATAGATCATTTCCTGCATCAATTGATAGTCATGCTTTAAGGCGGAAAATCGTGTTTCTTTTGGCGCTAATCGTAACGTGCCTTTCTTCGCCTGATCATACTTGGCCCAAGATGATTTGTAGAATAATTTCTTATGTTCTCTGACTGTGTCGAGCAAAGATAAATCTTTCAGCAATGCGTCAACCTTACCGGATTGAATCATTAAAGCCAAATCATAATAATGACGAGAAAACCTTGGTGGTAATTTGGACGATTCCGGTCGATGAAACTCGGCATGAAGCAATGTCGCTTTTTCCCAGAAGGTGCGCTCCAATGAAAGCGTCTTGACTGTGACTGTAGGTTCTTCAAAATACTGAGGGAATTCCTCTGCCGCAAAAGAGATTACAGAATTTTCAGATGATGGCCAATGATCTGACCTAGCCCCGAGCTCTAAACGTACAGAAGGTTTTATATATTGTCCTTTTTCCTCTCTCGTCTTAGTTCTAGGATAAGTAAACAAGACTGTCTGATGATCTTCTGGATCAATTTCAAGCGACCAATTCAAATCCTTACCCAAAACATCATTAAACACATTCTCCAATAATGAAAATAACTCCGTAGTAATATATTCCTTACATTTGATCTGTAAATCATCTAGCCTTCGTTTGATTTCTTTACCGGACATTTTCGCTGATAAATAATCTTTATCTTTAAAACCTAAACATTCTTTAGAAATTGAAAGGTCTACGTCCTCGGAAAACCTATTGATCACATTAAAGACTTTCGAAAGCGACGTCCCTCCTTTAAAAATCATATTTGAATGCAATTGCTCTAATGAAAAGATTTTATTCAAAACCCAACACACCCAAAAATCTTTCTCGATAATCGAAAAACTGATCCCATTTTTTCTTGATGCAGTTTCATTAAACAAGTCATCACGTTCTTTTTGTGGTAATCTGGCAACTTTATCCATTATTTTTCCTCAACAATATGATTAACAATTTCATTAAGCCATTGGGAAGCACTCACAACATCCTTCATCAACTGATCTTTTTGTTGCGACGT
The DNA here is from genome assembly GCA_020632515.1 of Candidatus Omnitrophota bacterium. Lineage (GTDB taxonomy): Bacteria > Omnitrophota > Gorgyraeia > Zapsychrales > Zapsychraceae > JACKFK01. The sequence continues at coordinate 12,133 of JACKFK010000010.1, forward strand.
TAACATATCTCGAATTTTTTTAATCATGTCATCCGTGATATGATCTTTCCCAATATGGTCTAACGCCTGTAAAATAACTTCTGATTTCTTGCCACACAAAGTCATGCGTTTCGGGGCAACATGGCGAAAGACCAAAATGAAATTTCCAATTTTAACTTTACGATTCGGCCCATCCGTTAAAAATATCTTTTGCGCAGGTACCTGTGTAGACAATCCTAGCTTATTGGCCGCAAGGGCCCCTGAGATCATAATTCGAATATTATTTTTACGCGCAATCGCATACGCAACGTTTTCAATATTGGGAGATAATTCCCCCCCTAATTTATCATTGATCCTAGGAAAATCATAAATCCCAGGCTTTAAGCGGCGAATGAGGCCTTTTTGATACAGTCTACAAAGCCCCTGATCCACGGCATCACGGCTCCCAAAGGCCAAAAAGTCCTTGGTTGTATAGACCAGACCTCTCCCCCCACCACTAATTTTCTTAAATATATTGTCTGTAATACTTTGTGCCATTATAATCACCACTTATCTGTCAGAAAAAGTATACCATATTTTCTGACAGAGTAAACATAATATTTCAAGGGTGATTATTGGCTCAAATTACAAATTTATTCCACCTCATTATTTAATATTCTGGCCGCGATGGATATTATTACCTTTTCGCGCTCCTCGGCTGATAAGTCACCAGCTGGATTGAGTGGATTGGCATCCACACTTGATGCCGGAACAAAAACCACCTTCATATTATCCCAATCAATATGTCCATTTCGTCTTTTTTTGTTGGTTGAAGCCATTACTATTCATCTCTGTTTTATTCGTCAAAATCAATTAATCCTCTTTTCGTGTCAGCCGTAGCCACCTTTAATTCTTCAACCTCCTTATCTGACAAGTAGTACTGTTCAAATAATTTCAACCCTTCCGTTTTTGATTTCTTACACCGTTTTTCATATGACACTTCAATATCCTGAAACTGTCCAAAATTGACACATGTTTGCGTATTGTCACCACGATAAATAAAATATCCTTGCCCATACTTATGAAGACTTTTGATCTTATCAGGAGAAAAATAAAATTCTTGGACGGTTTTATTTGAACTTTCACCGGAGTGCATTTGATTACCCCACGCTCCAGCAGTCATTCGATATGTTTTTTCTTCCTTGGTGTATGTTCCCATGTTTCTGGCAATTAATTCAGCCAGCTCTGGGTCAGTTTGTTTAAGATAGATTTTATTGAGCGTGTTCTCATCAATCAGCTTCATAAATGTGGAAGAAATATTTTGAAGATCACCAAGACTTTGATGCGCGATCGTCACCATCATGCGACTACTTCTGGCTTTATTGAGCACTTCGACAAAAGACTGCTCTGCAAATGAACCATATTCATCAATCAATACACTCACCAGTGCATTACTTTTCAGTTGTCCTGTTTGAAGCATAGACGAAATGTAACGCAAATTTGATTGAACCATGCGAGCAATACTGATGGCCTGTAAAGGATAAGCATTTGTTGGTAATTGAAAATAAACAATTTTCCCATCTTTAATTGCATCGGATAGCACGATATCACTGTCATCGTCATTAAGTAGCGGATCATCAAAGCTCATGAGAAAATTATTAAACCCCGCAACAACATGTCGCCACCCTCGGTATTGATCTTTCAAGTCAGAAATCACCTGATTCATCAATTTCAAGTGAAGATACCCTGATTTATTTTTACGCTGAATCTGGGTGTTTATTTCATGCCTGCATTCTTCATTATTCAAATAGCAATAAACATCCATTGGACTAAATGGCTTTCCTAAGGAATGCAAAATATAAAACGCGTGCGTAAATAACGTCTTTGACATTTCTCGGAAAAATGTATTTTGGTCATTGTAATTACTAAAGAATGCGTCGATAACAATTTGAGGGTCATAATCACCAACATAGAGCGGATTATAAGAACAGGACTTTTCTTTATGAGATAACGAAAACAATAAAAAGTCATCACTACGCTCTACCAAAGATAAAATGCCATTGATTTTATAAATCGCTGACATCTCTCCTTTTGCATCAATAATAATGACAGGGCGACGCTTCTTAGCATCCTGATATATCAATGGATAAAAAACACTCGTACTTTTTCCTGTCCCTGTCATTCCTAATACCTGTAAATGTTGTGTACGTTGTTCATCCGAAAAACACACAACCTCTTTATTTTTCTTTTGTGCATTCAACCCAATAAATGTGTCACTATGCTTGCTTTTATCCTGAAAATGCTGTTGCAATACAGATTCCATATCAAATGAAAGAAACGGGAATGTTTCACCTTTTTCTTTATTAGATATCTTGATCCCTGCTCGATACATGGTGATTTTATTCTGAACTTTCTCAATTACATGTCGTAAAAAATAGTACACTACATAAAGAGCAACGCCTACACACCCCAGCCAAATCATCCGAAGAGGATCGCTCCAAACATCCAAGATATATTCTTGATAACGCAGATAAATAATCCCGATGATCAATAAAGTTATCAAAGCCCCTTCTCTCATCTAAAAGTCTTTCGTGTTAATTGAAACGAGGAATCAATGTATAAAATCACGTACGTTCCTGCCGCCACAACGCCATAACCTTTCGACGCATTGATTTCCGCTTCCATCCGCTTAGCTTCATCGGTCAACGTTTTAGCTGAACCCTCTAAAATGGCATTACGCGTTGTAACATCCAACTGATCCAGCCCTGTTACCGTATTTGTTGACTTCTCTTGAAAGCCTAATAATGTCCCACCCAAGAAATTCATGATTTGTGAAAGAATTTTTTTCTTGGTTTTCTCATTAATGATTTCCGCTTTAAAACCACCCGAACCATCCCTATTCAAACCTCTTCCATTAAAGTTAACTTCATAGCCATCTTTAAATAAGATCGTGCGAAAAGCCACCAATACCCGATCGCGCTCGCGTCCGGCTTTGGCCTCACCAAAAATTCGCGTATCTTTTGGAAAGAGCAACTCTCCATTAAAATAAAAATCCTCTTTTACCTGAAGAATCACAGGTGAACTGAAATTATTGGTAATAATATTATGGATCAGAACACACTGCACCATGCTTCCTAACGGCACTTTAACTTCGCGTTTCTGAGTTCGTGATTTTAAAGTGCTATCATAAATCACCGCATTCACCTCTTTATTACTCTTGGCAAATCGTGAGTCTGATTTTCTTTCTGTTCGCCTTTCTTTCATGCTTGCTTTTTCATTAGAGTTAACAAACAGCAATGGTTTAATTAGGTCTTCCTGTTTTTCTTTGCTTTTATAGATTAGCGATGTGCTGTGAACATCTTTACTGGCAATAACCGGATCGGATTTGATTTTGTTCGACTGATTCTCTTTCTTTTCGCCCGATAAAAAATATGAACCAAATACCATAACAATCAGAAGAAAGATAAATAATAAAGAAGGTCTACGCTGTCCCGAGTGATCTTTTTTGAATAAATAATCCATAATTTTCATCTGTTCACTCCCCTTTCCCGAACTCTTCCTGATCCGCATCAGCTGGTGTATTTCTATAAGCTTCATCACCATTAACCCAAACCCGATAGTCAACTTTTTCCTCAGAACCAATCTCGACCTCATAATTCAGATTCAAAGATGCCGTATCAACAATCAAATTTGTCTTTCCCTTGTTTGCTAACACATTAATAATGACACTCCGCTTGTCTGAAGAGAGATCAACCCTCAATAAATCTGTATTTCCCACCAACACAAGTTCCGCATCTTCAGTCAATTCAATTTTCGTCACAAAGCCTTCGCTAACGAATATCCGAAGCACATCATCATCTGTTATTTGCTCACGAACAATTTTTCCTTGATCCAAATACCGATCACTCACATACGCCTGAACCGGCACAATCGATAACAGCAGAAACAATACAATCAGAATTCTCATGCCTCACCTCCTTCATCTACCTTTTTCTCAGTAATGCTGATCACCTTTAACCCATACGGGTTATCCGATGTTGATTTAACCTTTAAGACGTCAAACTCATAAATCCGATCCTCTTTCTTGTATCTCCCATTTTTATCAATAATTGACATTTCTCCTGTAGCCTCAACGGTATAAGGATTGCTACGTTTCGTCACTTCAATTTCCTTCAAATTGAACTGAAAATACACACCTGAAGAAATAGCGGCCTTATTCTTTTCATAAGACTTAAGAATCGCTGACTTAGGCTCCGCGTTGAGATAATTCGTTATACTCTCAATTTGATTCGGCAACGAATCAGGCCCAAAACTCAAATACTCACTGGCGATCCATCGAACAAAATTATTCAAGATGGTTTCCGTAATCTCATAATTACTGAAATCCAGCATCTCAATTTCTTTTGTTTGCGTTTCTTTCAGAAGCAATACGGGTTTACGTGTGAATTTAATCAACACAATAACCTGCAACAAATTGAGTATTAATAAACCAATCACTATGCGTGACAAAATCCGTACGGCTTTCTCCAAAATAATTCGATTAAACGCCAACTCACTCATTCTTTCCCTCCTTCTTTTTGGGGCTCAACATTTGTCTGATGGAATTAAATATTTTCTTTTCATTTATAGACGGTTCAAAACCCACCTTCTGAGACAACCCTCTAAAACCTCCTGATAAAGAAGCAGGAACAATACTCTTATATTCTCCACTCAGCGCTGACCCTACTGCTGAATCTACACTTCCAGCTAGTGTCCCTGTTGCCGTACGTCCTCCACGCTTCACATGCTCACTAATATTGTAGACAGCGCCTAACGCGGCCCATGATGCCGCAGCTCCAATGCCTGCCCCTGAGATTAAACTAGACATAATCATCGGCGTAAATATCAACACAAAGCACACCGCAAAGTTCAACATAATAAATTTTTCAACCCCATCTAAAGTCAAATCAATACTTCCACTCAATGTAACCGCAATCGATAAAACAATATGCCAAATAATCGGCCAAGATATTACCGATACATAAGATTTAAACCAACCTTCAACAATACGAATAGTCGATTTAAATACAAGAAACGGAATAATCAACGGCCCTATTTTGTAGATAATTCCTGCCACAGCATAACGAACAGCCTGCATCACATAGGAAACAATGGAATAAAAAATAAACGACAGATTAATCGTTAAATTATGCAGAGTTTTCTTCCCAAAAACGGCTAATGAAAACCCCGTAGACTGATTCTGTTCATATAATTCCTGCATATTCTGGCTCATAATCATATATTGCTCCGCAGCGCTTTCAGATGGATTGATCGTGGTATCAACGGCAACAATAATGTCTTTAACGGAATCCATCACTAACGCGTAATTCTGCAACAAAACAAACCCAAGGATGAGCCGAAAAATAAGCCCTGACCAATTCGCCCCCTTACTTGTAAAAATACCTAAGTACATAAAGAAGCACGCCATAATAAAGAAACTACCCAGCAAAGTACGTCCCGTTGTCAAAACTCCAATTAAGTCCCCACGAATAGTATCTAAAATAAAATCCATCTTAATCCCCCTTTACATAGGATAGGAACGACTCGCCGCATTCATAAACCGTCTAACGCCTTCATTTTCTTTTTGTTGTTCAACCACTTCTTCTTTTCGCTCTAAGTTTCGATTAGAATCTTCGACACTTTGTTGTTTAACCGATTGAGACATCAAATACATGACCTGATTTTGCATCTGCATAAGGTGCGCTAATTCTTCTGCCACTTGCTTCATCGCGCCTTTTTCATTTACAACTTTCGCATTACTAATAAAACGTTGAGCGTATTCAGAATTCTTCTCATACAAATCCTGATATGTATCTGCCATCTTATAACTGATCGCGCTCATATCATCAGACATCGCGATAGGCTCCAAATTCTCTTGCGGTATTTCCGACCAGTCTTTAAGAGAACCAAAGATATTTTTCCATTCCTCAGATGGCTCACCTACTCCGCTAACATATCCATCTAAATCAGACAAAAGATCATTGGTTTCCAGAACGAGATTACGAAAATCACTGATGAAGGTAACACCATTAAGACCTTTTGCCGCCTCAGTCGCTAAAGCAACCTGTTGTTTCAAGAGTTCAATCTGGCGAATGGCTTCATTTAAACGTTTGATATGTTCTGCTGTCTGAACACTGGTCTGCCATAAAATCGCCCATGCGTCACTCGCCATACTTATCCGTGGAACAATAAGGGTGAAACACAAAACCAAACTAAATAATATCTTCTTCATTATTCTCCTCCTTGCTTGCCACCGCATCGTCCTGTCTGTTGATCCCAAGTATCTTTCGCGTAATCTGCTTGCCCCTGTTTGTAACCCGCTTCAAAACCTTTCTCATACTCTGTTTGCTTTTTGCCTTTACCAAGATGCATGCCAACATAAGTTCCCCCTAAACCGCCGATGGCCGCCCCTTTAACACCATCGTCATATTGATGACCAACCACACCACCCACCACAGCACCACTGAGCCCTCCGATTGCAGCAGATTTCTCAACTGTCGTGCATCCACTCAATAGAGCGACGGCCAAGATTACAGATAATATTCGTTCACCCCTCATCATCGCCTCCTTTACTCTTCCCTGAACCCATTTGGATATGCTTGTGCACACAATTGAACCACCTCATACATATCCAAATCCGGATTCGCTTTTTCAATTTGTTTATAATATTCCATATCTTTCGCGTCCGTTGTTGCGACCCAATACTCAATAGACGTGGGATAAATAACGATTTTTCCACTAACCGCGTGCATGCCCTTAGCTTGGGAAAAGAACACTTCCGCGCCTTCCCCTTTTTTGATCAAAAGTGATTCAATCTGTTTTTGCTCGCACTCATTGAAATGAAAATAATCCACAATACCTTGTACTGTTGGGACAGAATTCTGACGAAGAATAAAACGTGTGTTGGAATTTCCGAGAATCGCATTCTCAAGCCCACCCATCATAAAATCATTCAATGACTGCGTGACCGACACAGCACTAGCGCCGTACTTACGAAACGTGCGGTAGCACTCGGCAATGAACGCCGCCGATTCAGGAGAGCTTAAAAGTTTCCAACATTCATCAAAGACCACAATTTTGCGACGTTGCTGTTCACTCAAAACCTTGTTCCATACGTAATTCGTAATGATGGTTAACATCACTGTTTGAAGGCCAGTAAATTTTTCCATGCCTTTAAGGTCAAAACAGATCACATCATTATCGAGTGAAACCGTAGAAGTCCCGTCAGTGTAGCTTCCATATTGGCCCCCTTTAAACCAATTCCCCAAGAGGCCAATAACGGCATCACAAAATCGTTGATACTGGCGGTTTGATTGTGCCATTGTCTGTAAAGCCACCTTAAAGTCACTCAGAATTGGGCGATCCACCTGTTTGTACATAAACGTCAATGTACGGAAAAGATAATCTTCCACAATCTGATCAGATTCATTAAATCGCTTTAATCCGCCCATCATTTGAATGATGGACTTAGTTTTCACCATAATGATTTCATTCTGTTCTTCATCAGAGAATAAACGCAGGGGCTTATTACCTGATAATTCAAAGACATTAAGTGTGAACTTCTTAGTTAAACCCAAATCAATGTATTCTCCCCCCTTCAATTGAACCTGTCTTTTATACGACCCTCCAATATCAATAAAAATTTCAATGGGTTTATTCTTACTGTATTGGTTAATGATCTGATTAATTGTGAAACTCTTCCCACTCCCTGAGGCTCCAATAACCACAATGTTATACGCGTCAATCTCATTTGAGAATGGATCATAGGAAGCCAGGCCTTGAGTGGTATTAAAAAATAAACACTCTGCCTTACCACTCCCCTTAAACTCTGAGAAAATTGGCAAGAAATCCGCCAAGTGTAATGTCTTCATCATCAACCATCGACTTGATTCTTTCGTCCATCCAGGCAAAGTACTAAGAAACGCCGGAGTCACACCACCCCAGCGTTCATCATGCATTTCTGCCCCGTTTAGTGACGAAAATGTATTGATCATTTCTGTGGCATGTTGCTTCACATCATCAATTGTTTCTCCATAAACATGAATAGTTAACTGACAACGAAATAGTTTTTGATTGGTTTGTTGAAGTTCCTCAAGCAGAGCTTCATACTGATCCACTTTAACTTGAGCCTCTTTGTTAGGTAATCCCATAAATTGAAGAAGATTTCCATACTCACGGCGACGTAGTGTTTCAATTGTTTTTCGTCCCCACTCTTTAGATGGCGTTTCGATATTAAAAATGACTTGAAACTCTTTAAAGGAAAGACCTCTTAATTGAAATAACATCGCGGGAAACGTAACTTCAGGCATGACTTTTAAGGTGATATATTTATGGTAGAAACCACCAAACTGAATATACTCACCCTTTTCATCATCAATTGCCAAATCGGAACAACATACCTGACGAACAAAACTCTCATGCCCTTTAAGCTTGGGGCAGGTTATTTGTTGTTGAACTTTCTCAGGATTCAAGTGACCATAAATTAACCCCATCATCTCCTGAGCCTCAAGTTTATGAACAATTAAACCTGCCCCTCGTATACCCGATTCAACCTCATCCAATAAACGTTTAAACTCCGCTTTATGTGCTCGCACACTATTTTCATTGAGAGCTTTCTTTTTCGGTTTAAGGAATTTAAAAGCTGCTGATCCTTCTCCCTGTAATGCAGGACAATTAATTATCAGATGTGAACGTAATCGTCGAAACTTCTGTTGCCTAATAATATTCTCAAACTTGTCCACTCTCTCTTCATGCATTCTTTGAATAAGAACATTATCCGACTTGATTTTTTTATGCTCATCAAGTTCCTTTTGATAGCTGCCATCCATATCAAAAATCACCTGATAATTCATTCTCTCCGGCAAGTGATTTAAGAATGATTCAATCCGGCTTGTATACCCCATTAATTCTTCTTTTGAATAATTCTCGATCACTGGCCCTTCCAATACATACGCACAAACCAATGATCCATCTTCCAGTACCAAGTACTCATCTTCAAAATGACTGTAGGGAAGAAGTTCTTGCAGTGAGTTTAATTTAATTTCCACCGTACGCCCTGTAATAACATCCAACACAGACTGTCTGACAGCGGTATAAACCTTTGGTTTAAAAAACCATTGCATACCATGTTCGATATACTTCGACGGCTTACCACGCTTAATAAAACGCAAGACCCCTGAAAGAACTCCCCCCACAATCCAAATAACCAAGGTGTTAACCCTAAACAATTGAAGACCTAGCACTGTTCCGATGACTAGAAAGATATCAAACTCTTCAAAGCCAAGGATCAACATCTTGTCCTGAAGGTTTCTCAAACATTGTTCGTGATATCTTCGCATAGTCCTCTCCTCAATTAATTAAATACAAGGTTAATAAGCTCTACAATTTGAGGCGCACCAAACACAATAATTGTTCCAACTAACGCCGCGATAAAAACCTGATTGTTGCCCATCATTCTCTGCCATCCGGCAAAGATCAACAGAATAATAGCCACTGGTGTTGAAATGGATTTCATATTATCCACCAATGTTGTAATACTTCCTTCCAAGTCCGCATACGCTGGATGAACAAACACACCAACTAATGCCACTGCCAGCAACAGACCTTTAACGATTTCTTTCTTTTTAAACCATTTCATTAATTTCATGATCTGATCTCCTTTTGTTTAGTGCATACGCTTGGTTAAACTCATCGAGTGTAATAAAATTGAAATACAACCCTACCCCCTTTAATCTCCCTCCTTTCACTAACTGGTGTTCAACTTTGATTAACCTGTCTCTAATCTGATCCGATTCACAGATATAGATCACGTTCTTATCCTTCACATCTTCTCTCTTTGCATAATATTGAAAAATACGAGTGTACCGAATGGGTGTTTTCAATGACCGTTCATACTCCAAGTAAAACTTCTGTAAGCTTCCGTCTTTACGTTCCCGCCAAAACACCGCATCCGGCACTTTATAACTGTCTATACAACCTCGATCTCGAAACGATAAAGCTCTAATTACTTCTTCACTCCACCAATGAACTATTTTAATTCTGTCTGATTGTTCAAGAATATTCCGAATGTGATTCAACCCTAAAGAATGCTCTACCTTGACCAATAGGTTCTTTCCCTTGACTTTAAATCGAGGCAATTTGGGATAATAACTTCGCAACAATTCAAACAAATCTCCATCTTCCACAAACCAAACACCATATTTATATTTCCCATATCTGTGGTGACTGATGCCTGTATAATTCATACTCACCCTGACCGCATTGCCTTCACCTGTCCTCGCAAACTTGCTCATGACATCAGCCACCGTTACAATCCCTTGTTCTGCTACATACCTTAAAATTTGAATATGATTTGGTATCTTGCTCATTTTTTTCTATTCCTTTACTTCTCTATTTGATCCCAGCCACCCAAGAAAAAAACCACCCCTGAACCAGATCTGGGATGGTCTAAAAACTTTTCTTGAGTGTCCGGGTGGCCAATCCTTTTACTCACCTAATTGTCATATTGAAATTATCTCCCTCTACTTACTTATGGTGAAAACTACTCATTTTTTGCCAATAAAAAATAAGTAGCAATAATTTTTACATTAACAAAATCTCCTTTTCTTTAAATGCGCAGGGTCGTTCCAGACCACCATCTCTCATGCAAACCTATGGTTGAGAGAGGGTGGTCTGGAACAATCTATGAACGCTAGTGAATAGATTCCCTGTGCAATTAAAGAAGATAGGAGATTCAACTTTGTCAATTGTTCTGCGGTTTTGAAGAATAAATGAAGAATTCTTGAAGAATGAACAGCAAATAAAACATAGGGATATGAATTAAAAATGATTATCAATAAAAAGACAATAATAGGCTATCCCAACACTAAAAGCATTCGCAAGTGCTAAAAAGAAGTATTCCCTTTTTTGCATTTTCCTTTTAAATATTTTTATTATCGTCCATGATTCAACTTTAAGATTAACCAAAACCGCTAAAATAAAAGTGGCACTCCACGTTAGCGGATTAAAAGTTCCCATATTAAAAATCGGATAGATAATCATACCTGGCACAATCTCCCAAGCAATGCCAGACAAGGGAATAAGGATAATCCCTAAAAGAGTTGAGATAAAATTCATGACTATACATATCTTTATTCCTTCCAGGATTCTCATCTTGAAAAAAATACGCAAAAATACATATTCAATAATCAGACCAAACGCAATTACCCACCAGATTAACATCTTCATTTCTAAAAACATCGCAGGCCAAACAACATCAGCAAATGCAGGACTGGCTTGAAAGACTAACAAAAATAAAATTGCTAACTTGTAAATATTCATTTTTTTCAAAGTTTCACCACGGCCCAAACCAATCCAGCCCCATCTTACACTTATCAGGGGGACTCACATACTCCCATGATTCTACAACCTTTGTCTTTTTATTGACGAAATAAACAAACTCACAATCGTTATCCCATTTGAATAAATACCGATCTTTATTTTGGTCAATTTCATCAATGTTCTCAGCTGGAGCCAAATATGCTAAATTGACATTACGCCCTACGTCATAATTTCTGTATTCAACAAACATCTTATTTGTGGCGCATCCACTCAAAAACAATACTATCAATATTAAATAAAATTTATTCATATTTACTTCCCGATTATACTCACAGCTTAACAGTGCAAAAAAAATGGTGCTAGAAATCCAAAAAAGCTTCTTTTATAGATTATCAGCTCTTTGAACCTTTAGCACCACTTTTAATTTAAATATACCGCAGAAAACTAATCTTGATACTTTGCCATATAAATATCATATCGACACTTCGATATAACAGCCTCCGTAAATTGTGTCATTTCTGCTATTTCTTTGTCAGTTTTTCCTAATATGAATAAGGGAAATAATTCTCTTTGCCTTGCTGTTAATGTATCCATGAACTGAGAATTTTTTTCTTCACCTTCATCAAAGAAAATATGAAACGCACACGATATCCCTTTTAAAATAAACTTCTTTAAATTTAGTATCCGCTTTCTTAACAATTTTATCTTTTTCTGATATTCTTCAAACAATCTACGTTCCGAGGTAACATCACGCATGGTTCCATTATATCCCCAAACCTTGCCATCCCGCATAATAACATTTGCTGTAACCTGAATATCAATCGGGGTATTATCTTTTTTTCGAAATCTGAATTCAAAATTCTTAACCCCACCATTACGCTCAATATAGGACGTATTCTTTTTTCGATCTCTTTTATTAAAGTAAATATCCTGAACATTTGTATTCTCAAGAAACTCCTCACGACTATCATAGCCGAACATTCTCGCTCCTTCTTCATTGATGTCAAACCACTTGCCTTCCTTTGTGCAGATGTATATACACCCTTTATATGATGCAAATAAAGATTGATATAAATCATTTGTGACATCGCGAGAAATGCCCATAATTCCTACTATATTTCCATCGGCATCCCGTCTTGGCACTTTGGTTGTGGATACATAATGCCGTGTTCCATCACCAAACGTAATATATTCCGTTTTATTAACAATAGGCTTGCCTGTTTTAATAACGTATTCATCATCCTTGATCATGCGTAAGGCTTCTTCCAACGGAAATAAATCTGTGTCTCGTTTTCCTATAACATTAGAAAACTTACTGCACATACCTCTAGCATGGGCTTCATTAACCAATATTAATTCGCCATCTAAATTTTTAAAAAAGATAGCATCAACCCATGAATCAAGCATGTCTTTGAGTAACAACCACATTGTTTCATCATCACAATAACACCGTTCTTTTTGTGCTTTGTTGGTTGCTCCCAAATATTCATCCACCCGTGACCGAGATGATATAACATTGATATTATCTGAAATAATCGTACGTATATCAGACAACATATCTTCATCCTGTTTCGTATAGTGGACAACCTTAAACGATTTGTGATGCGCCGGTAAAAAATCATTGATATCTATGCCCGCAAAACCTAACAAACCCTTTAACTTCTCAGACGGTTTTTTAATATTAGGATAATTAGTCATTTATATTTCCTCCTATGTAAATTCTCTTAAACTTCCGGATTTTTCTTTCTAACTTCTTCTTTTTATTATAAACAACCTTCACATCCAAACGTAGCCAACGAGCAATATCTCGAGGCTTAGTGATGTTGAGAGATTGGTTGATAATTGTAAAAATGGCATCTCTGTAATCCGCAAATTGAGTAGATAATTTTAAACCGGAGGATCGTTTTAAAGCCCAAAACTTTGGTAGCACATTTCCTTCACACCCTAAATATCCTTTTTCTTCCAACTCCTCAATCAATGCCTGCCCATCATAAGCGTAATAATGAAAATTCTCTGGGAAAACTACTCCCGCATAGATGAACATCTTTACGATCTTGGTAATCACTTCGTCACTACGTACAAATTCTAATAACTCGGGAAGCAGGGATTCAATAAATTCTTCTGTCATGTCTGAATACTTTTCTTCATATTCAGAATCAATGTAAAGCCAATTAAACAAAGATTCATTTTTGGCAAGATCATCGGTCAATACATCTTCCGAATTCGTTATCTTATTTTCTTTAGATTTTGAAAGATTGGACAATTCTGATTTAATGGACTGTTTAAGAAAAGAAACACACGGGACATCAGGTTTAGGATTTAAAATCCCATCAAAAACCTTACTAATAACAATGTATAAAAAATCTTCAGCAACTAGCCCTCCTGGGGGTGTACCACCTTTCACGCCTTTCCAAAACATCGACTTCATTCTGGCATAAGCAAACTTACAGCAATCTTCTTTAAGCGTAGGCCATGAATCACTTTCAAGCTCTTTCATAAGCTTGTTTTTAAATGTTTTTCCAGCATTTATCATATCGACTCCTCCCCTTTATTACTAATGGTGAAAAGGTGTCGTTTTTTGCCAAAATATTTTATTTTTTTTGAAAAAATTTTAGAATGAAAAGAGAAATTGAACTGCTTATGAGGGAAAAATAAAATAAATGAGGAGATTAAAGTATTTTTGATAACCTCACTTTCATCAGATATGACTTTTTTGATTAAGTGGGTATCATTTTACCACAAATTAGGTGTTTTCGACAGGAATAAAACTGCCTGCCACGAGAATTTTAGAAAATTACCGATTAACGTGAAACCCTATAGGCTCTTTTTTGGGAGTACGAAAACCAAACAGATACGCAATCACAGCCAAAATCGAACGTATCGTAACCACAAATATCTTAATAATCAACTTCACTACCCAAAACCCAAATAAATACCCAATTGTGTAGCTTCCTGAACGTGAACGCATGTTTTTCTCCTATGTAATTCTTTGCCTCATCTTAACAAGATCCATTGTCTTTATCAATAAAATACAAAAAACCCATCAATCCAAATATGTTTCCGACATAATCTTCTTAAAAAAGTCTTTCTTATGGGGTTCAAAATTTAATTGGTACCGTTGCTTGATCACATTGGCAAAGACATCAATGGGAAACTCGTGCTTCTTTGAACCATTCGGAAAACCTCTCACCGGCATGTAATGATTCAAACGATCCCGGATCTCCATAGGGCGCTCCGGATCACCATAGTCAAACTTATGTGATTTCACAAACTCATTCATCGCACCAATCGTTCTTCGATTTTCTGTTTTTGCAAAAACAAACTCATCCGAAACAACCTCCATCACCTTTGACATCACCGCACTGCTAACGCCTTCCAGAAAAAGAGATCGGCTCAGCCCTTTTTTGAAAAGATCTTCAAACCGTTCGCGGATATCCTTTCGCGTCACATCTTCTACTGAAAAAGAATAAAGTGTCTGCGGTTCAACAAAGATCAACTGTTTCTTCCGATTCAGTAAATATACATGCGCGTACCATTCCTTGAATGGCTCCATTGAATCTGCACTTTGAACATTTACTAAATTGGAAGGTTTAAAATCGAGCTCTTGCTGGAGTTTTTGGGTTAGGCGGATAGTTGGCATGAAATCTGTTTTAAACCTTATTACTAGATCTTGAATTCATTGTTCACCATTATGCTTATAACATTCTCGCTCCCAAACCATTCTATTGCTTTATCTATCACTTGTTGACTTGGGTTATGATAGAACACAGCTAAATTTTCCTTAGCCCTTGTACAGCACACATAAAAAATCTTTTGCGTTCTTTCCAAAACACTTGCTGTACCTGTATTTAAAAACATATTCTCAAAGTTATACTTATTCCAACCACCGTTATCTAATATAACCAGCACATTGTCGAACTCCGTGCCTTTTGTCTTGTGTTGAGTAGAAAAAGGCGTTTTCCCTTCTAAGTAATCATACAATTTCTGAAACTCATTGTACTCAACTTCCTTTACCCTGTTGTACAGGTACTCATTCTTTACCTTAAACTCCTCAAGCTTATCATCTATCAGACAAATCTCCTTCACATGGGCACCATTGATTATTTCTTCAATCGTTTTGTTTCCGACATTGATTAGACTTTCAATGTTGTCCTTCAGAATTTCTTTAGATGCTATGCTGACAATTTTTTCTTTGTAGTCCGTAGATCGTAAAAATTCATTGTACCTGCCAGTTTGGTATAGCACGATATTGTTTTGGACTTTAAAAAGATGCTTTATCAGGTTATCTCGCTTTGAGCCCTTTTTATTTTCATCATCTTCATCTTGCTTTTTATCATCAATTAAAGCATCCTTGGACAGATAAATTTTTCTGACTTCTGAAAAAGGTTTATCCTTTAATTGGTTATATAATTCAGCACTTATCGGATCTTGCAGCAAGATGTCCTTCTTCAGTTGCCGCTGTCTATTCTTCAATTGAAATTTATCAACAACTGCATCAAAGGTATCGTCTTCGGATATTTCTATTTCTGGATTATTGTCCTTAATCTTGCGTAAAACATCATTCTTTAACGCAATCACTGGATCACTATCATAAATATCCATCAATGTTCTGAAACCAGCTTTGTCAGCAATTAGATTTTGAGTAAGATTTAGTTCTTTTGTTTCCCTCGCATCATCGAACCTCCACCCGTAATTTTCAGATAGATATTGCTTTGCCTGAGAGACATCACCATTGGCTGAATAAATAAACAAAATATTCCCTTCCTTCACCTGACCGTCAGTCATGTTTGGAGCTTTTACATCAGTTGAAGGTTCCTGGGTTATACCGTCTGTTCTTAACCTGTTTGCCAGATCAATTATTCTGCTGGGGTTTCTCCTGTTTTGAGCTTTCTTGACCTCCCTTATAGTATCTGCCTCGTCTCCTTTATATTGGTTAAGATTGCCAACGCCGTCATCATAAATGGATTGCATGGAATCTCCAAAAAATCCAATAAGATTATTCTTCTCACTTTTCTTAAAGTGTTTCAGAAAAATATCTACTACTGCTGTATTTGTATCCTGATACTCATCAACAAAAATGAACTGATATTTATCTTTAACAATGGCGCTGAGTTTAGGATATTTATCAAAAAGGTGGTTTGCTATGAGCAGTAATTCGTCATGGGAAATAATACCTTCTTTGAGTTTTAAATATTCCTTATACTGGATACCCTTTTCAAGTTCGTCAAAATAATTTTCTGGTATGGGGTCTACTTCATCAATAGAGAGTTTCACTTCCTGATCATTAGCTAGGTCAATAATAGTTGACTTTAACTCCTTCTGAAAATGTTTGATATTGTCCCATAAAAAATCATGAATGGTAGATACGTTCAGGTTTTGATGGTTCACCCGTTCTGCAATTTCTTTAACTGCGGCATTGGTGTAGGTCATACAAGCTATTTTAGCCGTAGGATTTTCGGCAAAAGCCTGTCGAATAACCTGAACTAATGAGAAGGTTTTACCGCTTCCTGCGCCTCCACTTAATAAAAAGTTGCGCTTACTATCAATGCACTGGAAGATTTCCTGAACTTCTGGCTCTAATATTAGTCTTTCTTCAACCATAGCAATCCTTCTTTGATATAAGCAGGAATTTTCCAATTACTGAAATCAGCATTGCTGTGATACAAAATATCCAGTGCGAAGTGTGTTTTCTTTTTTATACAAGAATCTGCCAAATTATAGGGGCTTTCTTCATCGTTGTCTAAATCATCACTATTTTTCAATCCTTGAAAGGTCGCTTTATTTTTTTTAACAAACTCTCTATTCAAATGAATAAAGGCATCTTCAAAACTCCGAGCATGATATTCTTGCTCTTCTATCTGGTAGGCAATTAGCAACCGATTTTCCTTGAGTAGCCTGTCATTAAGAGTTAACTTTTTAAGGTCATTCCAGTTAGTTTTAGGAAAATAATGACGAATGGCAGAGTTGCTCGTTTCGATTCCATCTATAACAGGACAAGCTTTCTTTTTTGTCTTTCCATTCTCTGTAACTTCTCTTATTGAATCAATATCGGTTATGACTAAACTCTTAATCCCTAAAAAATCTATGAATCTTTCAAATATCTGTGAGTACGCACCAACTTCAATAACGGAAATGTTCTGAGAAAGCAAAGGCAAGTGCTCATCCTGTTCATTCGTTGCAGCACATCTTTTTTCTTCTTCAATGTCCACCTTGCGCATAAGAGTGGGAACAAGTATGCGTTCGGTATCTCCTTCGATCAAAACGGCTTTATCCGCAAAAAATACTTCTGCCCGACTAATGGTAAGATATTGTTTTAAGAACTGGTATTGTGTTGTTTCTGTGGAATACTCATCCTGCAAGGTTTTCAGGTTTCTAGCTATTACTCCATTTTGATTGTCCCTTTTTAAATACTTGATAGTATCGAAATCACTGTCAGCCACAATATGAGCAGAATGCGTGCTAATAATGTATTGCAAATCCCTTTTTTCACCATCTTCCCGTTTTATGCCTTCTCCTAGCAGTTTTTTGATGTTCTTGATAAAAACATACTGCATCTGGGGATGAGTATGTGCTTCCGGTTCTTCAATAAAGAGCAGATTTATATCTGCCGGTTTTTTGTCTTTTTCGCGTTTAAACTCATGAACAAGGATCTCAATCTCAAAGATCATGCTGATTAGATTCATGTAACCTAATCCATTGTAATGCTCAGGAAGATGATTATCCGCGTCATGTTTATAAACAACCGTTGTGTTCCCCTCAAGTAATTCCCGGTGTTGAAGAGTGGATATTATTTCGATCTCGGATTCATTGATTTTCACACCACCAAAATCCTTAACCTTTTTCACGATCCCATCAAAAAGTGTTTTGTAAATCCCGCCTAAATGAGCGTCGGTTTCGCTCAGCTTATCCTTGAAATCTTCAACAGCTTTATTTTGATCATCATTTGTCTCAGTACGCTTATATATCCTTGATGTCTGACCAGAAAGAGTTTTGTCAATATCCTTATTAGCAACGTCCCTTTTTGCACTGATGTATTTAAAATTGACAATATCTGCAATACTTATTTTTTCGCTTTCCAAGTCAATGGTCGTATCTTCACTTACTTCCTTTGTTGTCGGGTCGTAAGCCAATGATCGCCTACCCGTTTTAAAATATGCAGCATGGTTGGACTTTAAAAATTCAATTAATGTGCGAGGCTTGTAATCGGGTTTCTCCTTTATCTTCTGATTTTCCTTGGCTTCATATTCCTGATAATCTTTTCTAAGACGAATGTATCCTGTATAGTCCAATGTGTACTCAAATCCTAAAACGATAACATTGTTATCCGGATCCAAATCCATCATTACACGGCTGACATTTGACAGGTTGTCAATCTCTGTATATTCGATAAATAACCTAAGTCTAATGCCCAATCGCTTATAACTATCTTCGGCAATTACATCTCCTGCCTCTATTTTCTCCTTAAATAATTTCTTGAAATCAATATTAAAATCATCAAAAGTAAATTTGGCCTTCTCCGCGTGCCCCAAAAATTTATCAAGAACCGATAAAATAGAAGTTTTACCGGTGTTATTTTTTCCGATTATCAAAGAAAGATCTTTTTCCAGATCGACTGAAAAATTTTTAAGTAAGCGATAATTTTCAACTTCAATTTTAAATATTTTCATTTTTAATTCTGACCGTTCCGCACGATTTTCTTTTCTTCTTCGGTTAAACCATAAAGATTAAATATCATCTCATTAATTTTATTGTCATACACTGAAATATCGGCATCAATATTTTTTTCTCGAACTTTTATTATATTTGTGACCATTTGAACAAAAACTTTTTGATCTTTTTCTGGTATAACTTTAATCGGTATTTTCTTTAAGTCAGAAACTAAAACCTTAGGAAACAATTTCTTCTGTGACTTAGGATTTCTTTTATGATGAAGCCAAGTAATTAAAGACGAATTTATAAAAGCAAGAATATAATATGGATGTAATGAAGTTTCTCTTAATTTGATAGGAATAACGTCTCTGCTATAGTAAAGCTCATCATCACAATAAGCCGCGATAATTTCCTTTTTCTTTCCACCTGTTATTTCCTGAACCAAAATTCTTTTCCCAACAAAGTTGTTTGGATCTCTCGATGCAGCTAACCAACTTCCATATTTAATCCACCGACTGCCTTTAAAATCTATACGGTATTTCTTTAAATCTCTACCGATTATTTCTGGCTTCCATTCTTGCGATAATTTAACGTTAGAATGATATGGCTTTTCTTCAACCGTCTTTTTGGTATGCGTCCCACCTTCGGGTTTTACACCTTTTCCAACCTCATAAGGGTTATATCCTGAACATGGTTTAGCAAATTCTTCTAAGGGAGACGACTGATCTAAAATTTTCTGTATTATATTTGTGTCTGAATTATTTTCAAAAACTCCGATAAAATAATCGTTATTAATAAATTTTGTTCTTGAATAACCTACTAGCTTTAATGGAGCACTGGGAAAATTTTCAAGAGCATCAAAAACTTTAACATTGATAATGTCACAAGTGTTTCTTTGTATAAACGAAATCAAATTATTAACATCTGCACCAATAAATACTTTTCCATCAAACCAACATATCTCTGAAATGTAATATTCATCTAGAATAAATTTTCTTAAAGCTTTAGCAGATGGAATAGTCAACCACGTAACAGGAGCAATAAAAGACAAAACCCCTTCACCCGTAATCAATTTAATTGCTTTTTCATAAAAAAGTAGGTAGTGATCAAAACTTCCTTTTATCGTCTTAAAACTTTTTTTATAGGAATCTTTCAATTCTTTAGTATGTATCTGATGAAACCCATACGGCGGGTTGCCGATGACCACATCAAACCCGCCTTTGTCTTTAAACACTTCGCCAAAGTGAAGTTTCCATAAAAAAAATGGTTTAATATTGGCTTTTTTATGCTGGCGCACGCGCTCAAGGGCGTCATCTTTGGCCTGTTCTTTAAGAGTTGTTTCAATCAAATCCCATTCGAGTTCTTCAATCCGCTTTTTGAGATGTTCTTTGCGGGTTTTGCTGACAGCGGCGGGGAACTGATCATATAAACTTTGCAGTTCCGCGCGCTTTTCTTTGGCTTCGTTATGAGCCGCAAAGAACGACAGTTCATCTTCCGCTTGTCCAGAAGGCTGTTTAAGTTTTTTTATTTTCTTATCAATATCTTTAAACCGCTTTTCAAAGAGTTTGCGCCCATCTCTGGTCAATTGATGTTTCTCACTTAAAGCCAGCATTTCTTTACCCAAATCTTCACGCTCCTTTTCTAACCGTTCAATCTGTTTATGATTATCCAGCGCATCTTCAATCAGCGATTCATCAAACAACTTAATCCCTTCAAATTCTTCAAGAAGGCTGTTACCCTGCATAATCTTGTAATCCAGATTAGGAAGAGGCTTAATATCCTCAGCATCCTCTTCATCCACCACCAGCGAAAGCCACAGACGCAGTTTGGCAATTTCAACCGCGCCGGGGTCAATATCCACTCCGTAAAGCGAATGTCCAATAGCCTGACGTTTAAATTCATAGAGCGTTCGATCACGTTTCGTTAAAAGGTAATTGGTCAGGATATTACGAGCGCGAAAAATTTCATTCATCATACCGACCAAAAATGCGCCAGAACCCACCGCCGGATCGCATACCCTCACATCAGCGAGTTTTTGATCAATTTCCTTAGCATTTGCTCGGATTGTCTCACCAATGGCATGACGATAATCACGGGTTTCTTTTCCTTCTTTAATGATGCGCGCTTCATGTTCAATATTCATTTCACCATGACGAATAAATTCTTCCAGCTCTTTCCGGTCGACTTTCTCTCCGCATTCAGTTACCAAATAGTTGATCAAACTTTCCTGACACATATAATGTACGATCTGGCGGGGAGTATAAAATGCGCCTTTAGATTTACGGTCTTTAACGCCCAAAAGATTTTCAAAGACCTTACCCAGCATTTCAGGGTCAACAGCAACTTCTTTTTCCAACGGTTCATCTTCCTTAACCGTAAAATTAAAACGATCAAATACATCCAGCACGCCTGTGCCAATATCCCCCTGTTTGGTTTTTGTTTTATTAGAGAATAATTCATTATTGAGAAGAATATCGGTTGTTTGCCAAGAATAACCGTTAATTGGCTCAAACAAACCACCGTTTAAAAAAGGAATGCGGCATTGAAATTTATCCCAATACGCATCCTGTCCTCGATCGGTTGCCAAAGCTTCGTAAAATAACGGCTCAAGCACATCATTAAAGAAATTATCGTACTCAACTATTTCTCTATTAAACAAACGACGCAGAAAGTCTTTATAACCTGTTCCCCACGCCTTTCCCTTGTCAGCACCAAACCAACCCTTTTTCTGTAGAAAATAAAGAAAAACAATTTGCCCAAGCAATTTCTTGGCAAAGTCAACCGTATCCACACCACAACGTTCAAAGTCTGCTTTAATTTTGGGGTCATTCTCTACATTGACATCCAAAGACTCTTTGATTTGCAAATAAAGTTCTCGATAACGTTCAAAGAATTCCTGCGAAACTTTTTCGATATTGAAGACTTCTTCAATATCTTTAAATGAAGGCTGATTAACATCTTGAGACAATAGTGAAACAAGCTGGCGCTGGGCCGTGTGACTGTTTTCATGTTCGCCAACAAGGAAAGAATAGCGTTTGGCGGGTGTAAAATCTTCTTTAACTTTAAACGATCCTTTATCCGTTTGCTCAAATGTATATTCCATTTTCACAAAGGAAAAACGCCAATCAGCCGGATCCGGGGCAACGAAAGCTACCAAAGCGGCATTCTTCTCTCCGCGCTCCTTTAAATATCTGGCGACAAAATTACGTTGTGCTGTTCTGGCACGAACCAAAGACGTTTCCTTTTGCAGATTTACAACAAGCATATCCAGCACCTTGCCGTCTGTGTCTGTATACTGCCCCACACGCTCGTAAGATTTGATAAATTCCTTGAAACTGTCTTTGATATATTGGCCGTGATAGCTAAATGTTTTGGAAAAGTCAGTGGTGTGAAACGAGTTTTTAAAAAAGATGATCAACTGATCTTTGTTAAACTCTCCTTGAAAAGTATTCTGAATCAGTTTTCTGGCTTGGTCTTTATTCACAATTATTATCCTGTAAAATACTCTGACAATACAACTTCACGCGGTCCGGCTGTGCGCGCGGAAGACTCTACGGCATGTTCTTCCAGTAATTCCTCGGCAATGTTAACCTGCAAAATTGAAACCAGCTTAACGGCATTGACTTCCTTCTTAATTTCTTTTTCTAAAAGCTGAAGAACTGTTTTGGCTGTCTGACGCGGGATAGCCCCTTCTTCCAAGCGTCTTATGACCGTCTTCAAATAACTTTCTTGCTCATCTGTTAATTGACGCAAATCTTTAATCGCTTTAAGTACTTTTAAAATTTTTGTGACGGTATCCCGTCCTCCTTTACCTTTTAATTCAACAGCCTCTTCCATAGTGGCATAAAGAAACGCCTGTTTATTCTCTTCAAGGCATTGATAAAAATGGTCTGTGAGTTTCATTTTTTGTGTTTCAGGTAAAACCTGAAGCATTTTAGCCGCGGCAATAAAATCAAGCTCGTTTGACTTCTCGCCATCAGTAATAAAAAACTTTTCCAGTTTTCCTTTACGAAAATACGTCAATAATTGCTTCGCGTTGGCTTTAGATTTGCGTGATGTACGGCACTTTTGAGGCAGGCGTTTGATTCGGGCAAATAAATCCGGGTCCTGATCGCGAATGTCACGAATGACTTTAAGATAAGTCAAATCGCTCTCATCAAGATTTTCTTCTCCAGTCAATGTTTCTTTCGATACCAAACGACTGAATAATTCATGCGATTCAATCTCTTCTCCATCGGTTAACAGTTTCGCGTCAGCCCCAAGCATCGAAATAAACGCGTTGATTTTGGCTTCAGCCGCTTCTTTAAGCTTAATTTGATCATTAGACTGAACGGTAGGGAAAAAATTGAATGTGTAAATTTTATCAAATGTCGTATCAACACGGTTGACACGCCCCACCCGTTGCATTAATCGTGTAGGGTTCCAAGGAATATCATAATTGATAACCACATTGGATCGATGAAGGTTGACGCCTTCAGAAAGAACTTCTGTTGTGACAAGAATACGGTAATCATTCTCCTGATGACGCACTTTCGCGTCAAAATTATCCACCACTATCTGGCGAAACGTGTTTGAAGTGGATCCTGTAAAAAGTAAAACTTCTTCTTTCAATTCTTTTTGAATTCGCGCGGATATATATTCAGCGGTTTCTTTTGATTCAGTAAACACAATAAGCTTATTGGATTTCAAGACAGCTTTATTCTTTAACGCGCGGATAAATTCTTCCAATTTTGGATCCCGCACAATTTGCTTCCACAAAGATTGAATGACTTTCAAAATCTTAAGATCATTTTTTAGGCAGCCATAAAACTCTGGCTTAAAATCCTTCGCATCATAGCGTTTGGCTTTCTCGGAATCAATTAATTCCTGAATAGCTTTGTCGTCATCAGATTCAATGAGTTCGAATATTTTATTAATATGTTTTTTACTGACATAAACATTCCCCTTCTCGCACTCGGCAATAAATTTTTCATAGGAAATGATCGTTCGCTCAATTGTTTGTTTAAACGCGTAAAAACTGCTTTCCAGACGTTTGATAAACAAAATTTTGATAAACTTTCCCATGTTTTTCTGGGCTTGTTCATCGGATTGCTGAACCTCCCCTGTGTAGAAGGTCAATGGCATGTACCGTGCATATGTAAACTTTTGCGCGATCAGTTCAATTGTATCGGTGAATATTTCATCTTCTTCATCATTAAGTTGATAAAGTAATGGCTTAGGCGGGGCGACATCTGGAAACTTCATCCCCTGTCGCGCCAAGTCTTCACCAAAAAATGCCTCAATCTCTTTACGAGTACGACGCACCATTAAATGCTTCAGCACTTTGTCCCTAATCTCTCTGGCGTTAGCTTTGGCGACAGCCATATATTCATCACGGTCACGCTTTCGATCAAGCTTCTTTAATTTTCTGTCTAATTCATTAAAGAACCGTTCAAGATCCGGAACGTTTGGAATTGTACTTTTGCGTGTATTTTGAAATAACTTTATTTGACTAAGAATATCCAAAGGGGAATTATTAAAAGGAGTGGCCGTCACAAGGATGACTCTCTTACCTCGGCAAATTTGCGCAAGTTTCGTATAGGTGACATTGTTTTCTGACCGAAAACGATGAGCCTCATCAATAATGATATTCTTGTACTTCTCAACACCTTGCTTGATAAGTAAATCAAGTTTACCAATAGACTCATAATCAGCCGCTTCTTTAAAATCAGAGAACGCATTAGGCCATGATCCGGGATTACTTCTTTCTAAAAGCACAGGCGGAGCAAGCACCAGTGTTCGCCCGTCACGAAGCTGACTGGCTAATAACGTCGCGATATATGTTTTACCCAAACCGACAACATCCGAAATAAACACCCCACCGTATTCTTCCAATATCTTTTTTGCGTTAATAACTGCCTGCTTTTGATATTCCAACTCTTTATAACTCTCCGGAATATATTTCATGATAACATCTTGCCCTTGAGCTAGGTCTTCCTTGAAATACTCATATAAAAACTTCAGGTACAATTCATAAGGAGTGACTGAATCATTAAGCCATGTCCGCTCATTAATTGTTTCAAGATATTTATCCTTAAGATCGACCGCATCTTCCCAGAGTTGATTAAATTTATCCTGAGCAAACTCATAATCCGCGCGATTTTTAAGTTCAACATTAAACTCAAGATTATCTATTAGTCCAGATTGTGTGAAGTTGCTTGATCCAGTTATAACACGCCCAGCATCACGGTCATCATCCAAAAACGTCATAATATAAAGTTTGGCATGAATATTTTTTGATGGATAGGCTTTAATTTCCAGCTTACCTGACTTAAGCCATTCAATGAACTTTTGGATACCTTTTTCAACTTGGACAGAATCGTCAGAGGTTTTTAGTTCTTCAGCAACCATTTCTCCGAAAGTTTCTCTAGCTTCAGGATGGCTAAAGTCAATTTCATGCTGAGCTAACACAACTCGATCGTGAGTTTGTTTATCAGTATTTATTCCAATAAGGATGCGAATTTTTTCGGTATTTTCTAATGAAGCGTAAAGGGCATGAAAACCACTGGTATAAAAATATCCAACAAGGGCATCAAAGGAACACGTACTTTTAATCAACACACGGAAGCGTTCCGCCAAATTTTGATTCTTTTCATTGGTAATAAAAGTTAAATCGCTCGACATATTATTAATTCCAATTGATATTTTAACTTTCTATAAGTTCAAATATTAGACATTTTTCCTTGAGTTTATGAACTCATCCAAATCCTCTGGCTTAATCCGCCACTTCCCTATTTTGACTGCCTTTATCTCTTTGGCGTTGATTAGGTCTCGAACCCATTCTTCCGTCACATCCAGTTTTTCTGCCACCTGTCGAACAGTCAAATAATTTTTTAGATCATCCATATCATGACCTCTCTATTTTGGATTATTTATCAACTCCCTATTACTCCATAATAGTCCCTATTGTAGTCCTATAAATACTTTTGGTCAAACAATGAAAAAATATATTAATCTACAAATTATTATCATCACAAAAACTGTAATATGAATTATCCGCAATAATCACATGATCCAATAATTTGATCCCTAAAATATCTCCTGCTTGTTTAAGTTTTTCCGTTGCCCTTATATCTTCTCTTGATGGCTGCGGATTGCCTGAAGGGTGGTTATGAGCCACGATTAAGGATACGATCCCCTTAATACAAGCCCTTCGATAGATTTCCATAACATGACAAGGACATTGATTAATAGCTCCTAAATGAACAAGATCAATATATTTTATATGGTTCTGAGCATCTAAACCAATGGCCCAAAAATGTTCTTTTTCTTGATCCAATGGATCTTCTGATTTTAAAATTTCACCCAGAATATTTTTAATGCTTTCTGAAGACACAACCTGTTCTTTGCTTTTCAATTTGATTTCCATGATGATGACCCCTTTCGATTTTTTTGAGGTCAAAAACCACATCAATAGTCAAGGATTCATGACTACCAAACAATCAGGAATGAACTTGCAGCCGTAAGGCAGTCCTTGACGATGTGGTAAAATCGAGAAACCCGAATCGAAATATAATATGAGTTATCCCATAAAATAATAACCACTCCTAAGACAAAACGCCTTGTTTAAGCAAATATTGAGACGGTTTAATACAAATATTTGTTTGCTGAATATTTCTTGTGGATACTGACGTGATATGGACAGCTTGCACCTGCCCACAACACTTGGATAACTCTGGCGAGTTAACACACAGTACCCACAAGTGCTACGGCTAGTTTCAAAATATATAAAATTTACACCATAAAAAAATGATTTATGTTATAGTTATGTTTCCTTACTAATTATCTAAGAGAACACTTGGAGGAGAAATATATGGAACGTATATGCGGATTATATGCCCGTGTTTCAACTGAAATGCAGGCCAATAAACAAGACAGCTCTATCGATACTCAAATCAGCCGAATGAAAAGCTTTATTTCCTATAAATCCGGTGATAAAGATACTTGGAAGGTAAAAAAGGTTTATCAAGAAAAAGGTAAATCTGGTAAGAATGTCAACCGTCCTCAACTTCAGACTCTATTTAAAGATATTAAAGCTGGAAAAATCAATACGGTTGTTTGCGCAAAGATTGATCGCATTAGCCGCTCCCTTCTGGATTTCTATAAAATGGTTGATCTATTTGAACAACATAATATTGAGTTTATTTCTCTGGATGAAAGTTTTGATACCTCTACCCCAATGGGTAAGGCTGCCTTAAAAATTACGCTTGTATTTGCCGAACTTGAACGAGAACAGACCTCCAAACGGACTAAAGAAAAAATGGCGTGGCGTGCTGAACAGGGATTATGGAATGGCGGACAAATATTAGGTTATGACCTTGTGGATAAAAAATTAGTCGTAAATAAAAAAGAGGCCAAACTTGTGAAACTGATGTATGAAAAATATATCGAGCTTGGCTCTCTCCTGCAGGTTGCCAATTGGTTAAACGAGCATGGATACAGAACTAAAGAATATGTTGCCAATAAAAGTCAAAAAAAACACGGCGGCTGTAAATTTACCAACACTTATGTTTCACATAAATTAAAAAGCCGCGTCAATATTGGAGAAGTTGCTTTGAAAGACAAATATTTCAAAGGACAGCATGAGCCCATTATCGACAAAGCTCTGTTTAATCAGGTAAATACATTATTAAACAATCAGTCTCCTACGCGCCGTAATCCAAAGCAGAAAAAAGAGCACACCTTCATCCTTCAATCACTTGTTGAATGTGGGAAATGTGGGGCTTACATGACAACCAAATATGCCACGAGTAAAAGCAAAAAACGTCATTTCTATTATCAATGCACAGCCAATTCTCATGGGGGTAAAAATGCCTGTGAAATGAAATATGTGCCTGCGGAGAAACTTGAAGAATTTGTTATGAATAAAATAAAGTCATTATCTAAAAATCAGGAATTCCTGAATCAGATTATTCAAGAAGCCAACAAATCTGTTGATAGTCTTTTAGAAGGACAACTGGAACGCAAAAAAGGTCAGGAAAACAAACTTCTAGCTGTAAATAACCAGATTGAAAACTTAATTGATGCCATTGCTAATAATAAAGTTTCGAATTTTAAATCTTTGGAAAATAAAATGGCAGATTTGGAGGAACAGAAAAAACAACTGGAACATGCTGTTAATGTATTAAATTTTGAAATCGAAGATAAGAAACAAAAAGTTTACAATGCGGATGTTGTGCATAAATCTATGAAGAAATTTAACGAGATTTATGAAAAAGCCACGCCACAGCAAATCAAAGACCTTCTCCCCTACTTCATAAAAAAGATCATCTTTTCGCCACAAGAAATAAAAATAGCCCTTTTCGATCAACCGACCGATCAAGGGCTATCTTTTGTTAACCACTCCAGTGAGTGTTCTCTGGAGTTATCTAAATGGCTCCCCCGCGAGGACTCGAACCTCGGACCCAGTGGTTAACAGCCACTTGCTCTACCAACTGAGCTACAGGGGAATAATTTTCTATACATCTCTTAATTTTTTATTTATTAATTTTCTTCCTATACCCGACTTTAAGAACCGTTCCCGTTTTATCGCAAAATTCCTATCTTTATATTCTTCAAAATAAATAAGTTCAAAAGGTTTATTAAGTCGTGTAAACTTATTTGAACCATCATTATGATCCTTTAAACGTTCCTCAGGTAGTTTACCTGTAAAACCTACATACTTTGTGCCATTCTTTTGACTTCTAAGAATGTAAACATAATACATATTCGACACCATCAAAATTGTCTACCTCCGCCAAAAAACTTGGCGGATCCGCCACACAAATCAACCTTTATCCGCCATGCTTTGTGGCGGAAACTGAGCTACAGGGGAATAAATTTTTCTATTCCTCACAACTTTGAGCTATCCCGAGCTTCGCTCGGGACTCCTTTCAGTCGCAGGGGAATAAATGTTATAAAGAACAAATCCCCCGCCATTAATCAGGGGGATGAACGATTTCAAGACATGCAATGAATTATACAAAAAATAACTTAAATGTCAACCGAATCATTAAAATCTGAAAGAGCCTATAGATTGTAACTTTAATTGAGACAAAAAAGAAAAGGCTCCAAAGATCTTAAGAAACCTGTTAATTTGTGATTGACAAGAAAACAAAAACAGGAGGATCAAATGGAGCCAAATAATAATAGCACTAAAAAGAAAAAATTTACACATTTAAAAGAATCAGAGCGATACAAGATTGAAGTATGGTTGGAAGAGAAAAAATCTCTTGAAGAAATTGCTAAGAAACTTGGACGAGCGAGATCGACAATCTACCGGGAAATAAAACGAGGATCATTGATGCGACTACATTGGGATCTAAGTGAGAAAAAACAATACAGAGCCGATGTAGCTCAAAGAGATTATCATAAGAAAGCCAAAAATAAAGGCCGTGAATTAAAAATTGGAAAAGATCAGCGATTAGAAGACCATATTCGCAGAAAAATACTGAAAGAACGCTACTCCCCTGACGCAGTCATCGGGGAGATTAAAGCACAAGGATTAATCTTTGAAGGCATGATTTGCACAAAAACTCTTTACAATTATATTGAAGAAGGAATTTTCTCAGGGATCAGCAATGAAAACCTATGGGAAAAACGCAAACGTAGGAAAAAACGATATAAAACACTGCTTCGGATAAGCCGCACTAACAGATTGGCCAAAAGCATTGAACAACGCCCCCAAGAAGCCAACCTCCGCAGCGAATACGGTCACTGGGAAGGTGATTGCATTAAAGGCCCTAAAAAGCGAACAACAAGCCTGTTTACATTAACTGAAAGAAAAACTTTAGAACAGATCATTATCAAGATTGAACGTAGTTCCCAGGAAGAAATTCATAACGCTCTTAACAACCTCGAAAAGAAACTTAAAGACAGATTCAGAATAAAATTTAAATCCATCACCTTTGACAATGGCGTAGAATTCTTAGACTGGCAATCACTGGAATTAAGCATCAGAAATCCAAAGAATAAACGTACAAACATCTACTTTGCCCATGCCTATGCCGCCTGGGAACGCGGGTCCAACGAAGTTCAAAACAAAATGATCAGAAGATTTATCCCTAAAGGCACTGACATTCATCGAGTCAGTGAAAATCAAATTCAAAACATTCAAAATTGGATGAATAATTATCCCAGAAAAAAACTGGCTTACAGGTCGGCCAATCAATTAGCTAAAATATATTCACAAATTAACAATAACTGAAGCCTTGACTTTGTTGCAATTATTTTTACAATCTACCAAATCTGAAAGAGCCTTACTCCAATACTTCCCGGCGGCTGTTAAGCGACATGCTGAGTGTTGACATGTCCGAATATTCAACACTACTGCCTACAGGCAGACCAAAACCAATCCGGCTTACACGCACTCCTAAAGGTTTTAATTGTTTAATCAAATACAATGATGTCATCTCGCCTTCATTATCCGCGTCCGTAGCAATAACAACCTCGTGAATCGCTTCGCTTTTAATCCGGGTCATCAGTTCAGCAATCTTTAAATCATCAGGTCCGCGGCCTTCCGCTGGTGAGATCGTGCCCAGCAGTACATGATACCGGCCTTTATACGCGCCTGTCTTCTCAATAGCAATCACATCCTTAGGATCTTCCACCACACACAGGGTAGATTTATCCCGTCGATCATCCTGACATACCGCACAAATCTCCCCTTCACTTAAATGATGACACTGCCGGCAAAACCGCAGACCTTCTTTTAAACGGATAATCGCGGCTGCGAATTCTTCGGACTCTTCCTTTGTATGATTTAAAAACCAATAAACCATGCGCTCGGCACTACGCCGGCCAACGCCAGGAAGCTTGACCAATTGATCTAATAAATTTTCGATTAGTTTAGGATAACTCATTAAAAGTCACAAAGTTGCCAAGTCACAATGTCACAGGATTATAAATTTATAAAGTCACAATGCTGCCAAGTCACCTTTCACTTTGCGACCTTGCGACCTTGTGACTTTTATTCATTATGCCATCGGCTGATAACTTTACCTTGGAAAGTGGCCAACGCATCCTGCACATCATCATCTTCTTGTTTTGGTACGCTGACCTCAACGGTTTCATATTTAACAATTATATTGGCCTGCAGTTTTTCACTAAACACTTCTTGAACTAACCGGTAATTATCCTGCGATTCCAAACTTTCTTTATGAAACTGAAATTCTTTTGTAAATCCGACGATTAAATGATTATTATGAAAACTAACCGGTGTCCCTTCCTGCAAAAATGTTGCAACAGACATTTTCCTCTTGCTCGTTGCCTGCGTTAAGGCATCCCACATACGTTTAATCCGCTCCACGGTCAAATCGGCAAGAGGTTCATTTTCTATGGCCACAGTTTCAACAGCCTTCATCGCCTCAGGTTCTTCTTCAATCGGCTTTTGTTTGATGGATGGAGCAACAGTTTCAGTTAATTTCGATTCGGTCTTTTTTCCGCCGGAAAAATCAACTTCACCCTTATTATTCTTTAACACATTCACCGGTGTAAAACTTTTGGACGCAGTCGTTGAAGACGGTTCAACCACAGCTGGTTTTGGCGTTGGCTGTGACGATGTAACCGCAGGATTCTGTCCAGGAGCGTATGTCAAGCGCGCGAATGCGATCTCCAGAGGCATCCGCACTGATTCCATAATCTTTGCCGTATCCTGCGTCTCAATTAAAACATCAATGGCCAGCAGAATTTCTTTGAGAGAAAACTTTTCGCACTGCGCCAATAACAACTCTTTGATCGCGACCGGATAATCAACTAATTTTCCCAGCGCCTTGCCGCCGACTTTGATAATCATCAAATGGCGAAAATGTTCTGTGATATCTTTCATTAATTGTTTTACATCTTTTCCTTTATCCACAATTTCGTCAAAAACCTCAAAAGATTTAACTGTATTTTTTTCGCCAATCGCATCCACCAAATTAAAGAGCAACTGCGTCTCCACTAATCCCAACATAGAAAATACATCCTCAGCCGCAATCTTACGGTCACTTAAAGCGCTCAGCTGATCAAGGATACTTAAGGCGTCACGAAAACTGCCCTGCGCGGCTTTAGAAATGGCGAACAACGCTTCTTGGTCAATTTCAAAATTCTCACGACGGCTGATTTCCGTTAAATGTTCAACAATTGTATTGATCGAAATCCGCTTAAAATCAAAACGCTGACACCGGGAGAGAATTGTCGCCGGGACTTTATTCGGATCTGTCGTAGCAAAAATAAACTTCACATGTTCAGGCGGTTCTTCCAAAGTTTTTAATAAAGCGTTAAAGGCTTCGGTGGTTAACATATGGACTTCATCAACAATATATATTTTGAAACGGCCGTAACTGGGCGCAAACTTCGCGTTTTCGCGCAAAGTACGGATTTCATCAATCCCACGGTTGGAGGCGCCGTCAATTTCCAAGACGTCAAAACTTGTTCCTTTGGCAATTTCCTGACAAATAAAACTTTTGGTATCTGGGTTAGTTTTCGGTCCATTTTCACAATTCAAACACATCGCCAGTATCCGGGCGCAGGAAGTTTTTCCAATCCCACGGGGACCACAGAATAAATAGGCATGCGCGATTTTATTATTTTCAATCGCTTTTTTTAATAGTTGAGTAATATGCTCTTGACCGATGACATCAGCAAATGTCTGCGGCCGATGTTTGCGGGCTAAAACTAAGTAGGACATGATAGTGATAATTTATTATATTTGTTATTGAATTTTGATACTACTTTATCATCCTCTTCAAGAATGGGGAAAAATACTTTTGTTACTGTATGCCTGTATTTCTTGGTAGAACAAATATTTGTTAATTCGTTGCGTTATTTTAACATAAAATTTATAAATTAAAATAACAATTTAAAATTGATCAGAAAAATCTTCTGACGAGAGATACTTTCTTTTTAAAACCATTCGCTTTTCTTTTAAAGATTGCTCATGGGGAATATGGATTTCTACAGTTAATAAACCGATGTGTGCTGTGACGTCGTTGCGCATGAACGGTCTAAAGGCAAAAGAAGAAAAAACAGCACTGCATCTTGATTAAATGGCTATGCCTGCCTTTTATATACTTTTATACTATCAAATTTTTTAGTGCTGTTTCAATATCCGGATATTGAAAAGTATATCCTAACCCAATGAGTTTTTGGGGAGCTACCTTAGCCCCGCCTAAAAGCAAAGCCTCTCCCATTTCGCCAAACATAATTTTAGCAGCAAAAGCTGGTAAAGGTAGAATCACTGGCCGATGCAAAACACGCCCTAAAACTTTAGTAAACTCCGCGTTTGTCACAGCTTGCGGTGCTGTTAAATTGACAACCCCTTTAGCCAAAGGATTTTGAATTAGATAATCCATGATACGCGGAATTTCATCCAAAGCAATCCAACTAAACATTTGTTGACCATTTCCAATGTTCCCGCCAAGCCCCAATTTAAATATCGGCATCATCTTCACCAAAGCCCCACCCTTGGAACTTAAGATTGCGCCTAAACGCATATAAACGACTCGTGTTTTGGGAGACGATTCTAGCGCGGCCGCAGCTTGTTCCCATTGATGGCAGACTTCCCCTAAAAACCCTTTTCCCCGCGGAGTATGCTCGTTAAACTCAACTTCAGCGCTGCCATCACCATAATATCCGACCGCGGAAGCGCAAAGAAAAACCTTCGGCGGGTGACGCAATTTTGCCAACGCGTCACACAAAAACTGTGTACTGTCCACCCGGCTGCGACGGATGATTTCCTTATACTCCGGCGTCCAGCGTTGATCGGCAATATTAGCGCCGGCTAAATGAATCACAACATCAAAACCCTCAAGCCGTTTTAAATCAATGACTTTTTTCTGATAGTCCCAAGTAATGACGTCTTGATAATTAGCCATTTTCGTTGTCGGACGAATAAGCCGGGTTACCTGAACCCCGTTGCGTTGAAAATATACAACCGCAGCTTCCCCGACTAAACCTGTTGATCCTGTAATGGCAATTTTCATAAATTACTCTGTAAATTTGTTGGCTGTTGAGTTGCTAAAAACTGCACAAGCACCGCGGTACTTAACACCTAACAATATTTTTATTCTTTCACAATCCGATACGTCGGATAAGCAAAGTTAACATCTTTCTCTTTCGCGAAATCTTCTAAGATCGCCTGACATAATTGGTCCTGAGTGGAACGCCGGCGTTTGGCCTCGGTTAAATAGCGCAGAGTTAACAACACCCCACTGTCTTTAATATCCACATAAACAATCGGTGTTAGCTTCCCATAGAAAATCATATAACGGTTGCGCATAGCATCGATTTTCCGTCGAACCCGGTCTTCCATCCCCTCTGCTAATTTCTTAGCATGCTGCATCATAATTGTTCTGCCTTTTTGCCAGTCGCTCTCAAAGGTAACTAAAATCGGCAGTTCATTCCAAATAAATTCAAAGCCGCGGCTGTAATTATAATTCTGCGTTTTAAAAACAAAACTATTCGGAACATTGACAATCCGTCCAGTACTCTGATCCGCGTCGACCCAATTGCCAATTTCCAATAACGACGTCTGAAACAGCCTGATATCGATGATATCCCCTTTGACACCGTTAATTTCAATCCGGTCACCAACCGCGTAAGGCCGCCGGATTAATATCAACAACCAGCCAGCCACACTTAAAATCACCTCTTGTAAGGCCAAGGCCAATCCTGCCGAAGCCACACCGAGAAAAATAGAAATTGAATTAAGTTTTTGCACCCAAATGCTGAAAATAATAATAATCGCCGTTAAAGATGTAATATAAATCAGGTTCTTACGAACCATGTGCCGGGCTTTAATGTCGCTCACCCTTCTGTTAATAAAACTGATCGCAGTAAACATGAAGAAATACGCGAATAGGATAACAAAGATCGTCTCCCAAAACTTGCGCTGAGACGAGTTGGGAATGACAGCCTCAATTGGGGAAAATAGCTTCTGGAAAAACGACGATTCCATAGCCACCGGGGATGGCGAATCTGGGGATTGCGCGAAAAGAGTTGCCGGCCATAGAATTGTGGCACTGCACAGTAAAAAAAAGACTAAATTAATCCCGATTTTTCTCTTCATTGTATTTACTTGGGGCTAAAAAGGATAGATAAAATATAGTTTTATGTTAGCGCTTTCTTCAAAATTGTCAATAAAATCCCTATATAAAATCGGGCTTTTTACAAAAAAATATGCTATCCTTGTAGAAAGTTTGGGTTAAGGATGTGTAAGGTTTATGTCCAAAAAAATCTTGATCATTGAAGATGAGCATTACCTGCTGGAATTGACTGAACATGTGTTAAAAAAACGCGGGTATGAAATCACCACCCTCGATAAGGGTGAGGAAGTCGTACAATACGCTGTTGATTATCAGCCCAATCTGATTATCTTGGATAACCTGTTACCCGACAAAAACGGCGTTGAACTTTGTAACGAAATTAAATCCACTTCCACCACCCAAAACATCCCAATCATTTTAACCACCGGTCATGTCATGGAAGATAGCAAACAGATGCGTCGTTACGCCCAACCTGATTTTATTCTCTGGAAGCCATTTGATATTGAACAGCTTTGCGACAAGATTGAAGAATTGATTAAATAACTTTCAGTCGCTAGTCTCAAGTCTCCAGTGACCAGTACTGGTCATTATCTCCTGGCGACAGGAGAGACTCTATTACTTTTCTATGAAAACTAACTGAAAGCTGACGACTGGAGACTTACTTCCCTTTCATCGACAATGCGATGCGGCGGCGATCTAAATCGATTTCTACGACCCTCACATTAACCTTTTGATGAACCTTCACAAATTCATGCGGATTCTTTACAAAACGATCTGACAGTTCACTGATATGCACCAACCCGTCTTGATGAACCCCAATATCTACAAACGCTCCGAAAGCTGTAACATTGGTGACTACTCCGGGCAGTTTCATCCCGGGTTGTAAATCTTCTAACCGCTCCACGCCTTCTTTGAAACTAAAAAGTTGAAACGGTTCCCGCGGGTCTCTCCCGGGCTTGGCTAATTCACTGACAATGTCTGACAAAGTCGGCAGTCCGATTGCAGCAGTCACATAGCGTTGAATATCAATCTTTTTCTGATAAGCGTTCGACTCCATGAGAACCTCAATCGTGCAGTTCAAATCCTTTGCCATTGACGCGACAACTGCATAGGATTCCGGATGCACGGCACTACGATCCAAAGGGTTTACCCCATCGCAGATCCGCAAAAACCCCGCGGCTTGCTCAAACGCCTTATTGCCAAGTTTACTAATCTTGCGCAATTCCTCGCGCGATTTAAAAGGGCCTTCGGTATTGCGATACTCAATAATTGCCTGCGCACGCGACGGTCCCAGTCCGGAAACATAAGTCAGCAACTGTTTACTCGCGGTATTAACTTCCACTCCAACCAGGTTGACACAACTGATTACCACGTCATCTAAATTTTGTTTTAATAAGCGTTGATCCACATCATGTTGATATTGTCCGACTCCGATAGATTTCGGATCAATTTTAACCAACTCTGCTAATGGGTCCATAAGCCTCCGGCCGATAGAAACCGCACCACGAACTGTAACATCATAGTCAGGGAATTCTTCACGGGCAGCTTCCGAAGCGGAATAGACCGAAGCTCCAGTCTCGCTGACCATGACAATCACAATCGCTTTAGGCAAACCAATACCTTTTAAAAAGCTTTCTGTTTCCCTGCTAGCGGTTCCATTACCAACCGCGATTACCTCAATGTGATGTTTCTTACATAACGCCTGAATAACATGCGCAGCTTCTTCTTTTTCATGTGGTGAGCCGACTAAATAAATCGTTTCATTTTCCAGAAGTTTTCCCTGCTTGTCTAAACACACTACTTTGCAGCCGGTGCGCAGCCCCGGATCAATCGCCAACACATTCTTCTGCCCCATGGGTGAGGCTAACAGCAATTCCCGTAAATTTTGATTAAAGACATTAATGGCTTCCAGATCAGCCCGCTTTTTTAATTCCATCCGGAATTCCGATTCCAATGACAATGAGAGTAAACGTTTATAACTATCTTCAACCGCCGTCCTGACTTGCTGTGAATCTTCCTGACTTCCTTTGACAAACATCTCTAATAATATCTTTAAAGCTTCGTCTTCTGGCGGTAAAATCCGAACCATAAGGACACCTTCTTTTTCTCCCCGCCGGACTGCCAGAATACGATGAGATGGGGCTGACTTCCCTAATTCTTCCCAATGGAAATAATCTTTATAGTTCGCGCCTTCAATTTCTTTTCCCTTAATAACTTTGGAATGAATTGTGGCTTGGTCGGCAAACAGTGCGCGCAAACGTCCACGAGCGTTTTGGTGTTCACTGATCCATTCCGCGATGATATCACGCGCGCCAGCAATAGCTTCGTCTGTTGAATTGACTTTCTTCTCCGCGCTGACAAACTCAATCGCTTCCTTTTCCACATCAATGCCTTTTTGCTCAAAAATCATTGCTGCCAAAGGCTCTAATCCTTTTTCTTTTGCCACAGTCGCTTTAGTCCGACGTTTAGGCTTATACGGCAGATAAATATCTTCCAACACGGCTAATGTTGAAGCGGCCAAAATCTTTTCTTTTAATTTTTCTGTAAGCTTACCTTGACTGTGAATGGTTTGCAAAACGGTTAAACGGCGTTTATCCAATTCCCGCAATTGTTCAATCCGATCCCGCACTGCCGTGACCTTCACCTCATCTAAACTACCCGTGGCTTCTTTCCGATATCGGGAAATAAATGGAACTGTTGCGCCACCATCCAGCAATTCGACTGTAGATTGCACTTGATCAGCGGAGATCTTTAGTTCTCGTGCTATTACTGCATTATAATCTTCGGCGATAAAAAATTCTTCTGTCATAGAGAGCATTCCTTTGTGAAAAGAAAATATTATACTATGTATTTTAAAATTTAAAAATTTTTTAAAATAAAAAAGCCCTTTAAAGAATATCTTTAAAAGGCCTTTTTAATTCGTGCGGCATTATCTGATCAGCTTTATTGAGATGTCGGAAAAGAATAATCGATATACGTCCATTGCCCCGCGACTTTTGTCCATAACCGCACAAATATAGTTGGAACATTTAATGGAATATTCGTGACTTCAACCGATGTGACTGTTCCAACATTTTTCGAAAAAACATTTCCCCAAGGAGCCTTGCTGATCGAATTTTGTGTTGTTCCAACTCCTAAATAATACTCAGTTCCATCACCAGAGGTCCATTCAAAAGTTACTGTTGAAGAGAGAATTGCACTTCCGGAAGCTGGAGCAATTAATTGCGCAGATTCTCCACTGGATCCTCCAGAATTATTGACCGTAGCATAAGTATAATCCTTGGACTGCCAAATTCCATTAACTTTGAACCATAACCGAACAAAGATTAAATTACCATTTAAGGGAATTCCAGTAACAGCAGCCTCTTGCGCAAGCCCAACACTTTTTGAGAAAATATTTCCCCAGGGCGAAGCGCTAATAGAATTTTGCGTCGTTCCTACTCCTAAATAATATTCTGTAACTCCAACGCCAGCACTCCACCGAAAAATTACTTCTGTTTGATCTATTGTTGAAGCTGCTGTAGGCGCTATAATTTCCGGCTCCGTTATACTTCCACCACCTTGGTCTTCTGTTGCAAACGTGTAATCAACTGTTTCCCATTTTCCATCAATCTTGGACCATAGCCGAACAAAAACAGAATTACCATTTAAGGGAATACCTGAGACAACCTGTGAAGTCCCGTTAACAGCTTTAGCAAAAATATTTCCCCATGGTTTGGTTGAAACAGATTGAAAACTTGTCCCCACCCCTAACCAATATTCGGTCACCCCAGATCCAGTATCCCATTGAAAAGTGAGTGTGGATTGATTAATCGTTGTGTTAGGTTGCGGATTGATCAGATTAGCCGGTTCTTTTCCACCAATACCTAAATCTTCTGTTTGAAATTCATAATCGATAGATTGCCATTTACCATCTATCTTAGACCACATTCTTGCAAAAATGGACTTACCATTTAATGGAATCCCGCTGATTTCTTGAGAATTTCCAATTACTGTTCCAGCAAAAATATTTCCCCATGGTTTGGTTGATATGGATTGTAAACTTGTCCCGACTCCTAAATAATACTCTGTCACACTAAAACCATTATTCCATTGAAAAGTGACTGTTGTCTGATTAAGTGGTGTCCCAACTTGCGGATTGATCAACGCAGCCGGTTCTTTTCCACCAATACCTAAATCTTCTGTTTGGAATTCATAGTCGATTGATTCCCATACCCCATCAATCTTTGACCACATCCGCACAAATATTGAATTACCTTTTAACGGAATACCATTAATTTCCTTAGAATTACCTGTGACTGATCCTGCAAATATATCTCCCCAGGGTTTATTTGAAATAGATTCAAGACTCGTCCCCACCCCTAACCAATATTCTGTTACATTAGAACCTTGATTCCATTGAAAAATCGCGGTAGTGTCAGAAAGAATTGTTCCTGGGAGAGGACTAATAATTTCCGCCGCTTCCTTTCCACCAACACCTAAATCTTCTGTTTGAAATTCATAATCGATAGATTGCCACTTTCCATTAATTTTTGACCACATCCGCACAAATATTGGTTTTCCATTTAACGGAATACCTGCAATTTCTTTTAAATTTCCAGTCACTGCCCCAGCAAAAATATTTCCCCATGGGTTAGTGGAAATAGATTGAAAACTCGTTCCCACTCCTAACCAATATTCTGTTACATCAATTCCATCGCTCCATTCAAAAACAACATTTGTACTAGAAATGAAAAATTCTGGTTGCGGGCTTATAATCTCTGCTAAATTACTTACCCCATTAGATGTTTGAAACGTATAATCTTTTGTTTGCCAAAGGCCGTTAATTCGTGACCATAACCGCACAAAAATTGGACTACCCGTTAAAGGAATATTATCAATCGTTTTTGTTACTCCTTCTACTAATCCATTAAAAATATCACCAAAAGGTTCATTAGTTAAAGCATCTAAATTTGTTCCCACCCCAAGAAATATTTCACTAATCCCTACACCCTGAGTCCATTCAAATGTCACGGAAGAGGATTTTAACACACTCCCTATGGAAGGAGCGATTAAATCAGCTGCTAAAGGATCTTCTCCCCCCCCTTGATTTTCAGTCGTATAATTAAAATCTTTAAAAAACCATACCCCGCTAACATTAGCCCAAAAACGTACAAAAATATCGTTTCCATTTAAAGGTATCCCTGTAACTTCCGCAGTTAAATTTAAACTTTGATTTTCACCATAAATGTCGCCCCAAGGAAAATGACTAATCTCTTCAAATGAAGTCCCTACCCCTAAAAAGTATGTTGCCGCATTTGGAATTGCATTCCATTGAAAAATAACTGTGGAAGAATTAAGAACACTACCTGGAACAGGTGAAACAATTTGCAATGAATTATTAATCAACCCTTCAGAAACGCTAATCTTAGTAATGACCGACACATCATTTTCTCCATCAGTTACAGCGAATGGAATAAAAAAATCGTCTAGTTGATTTGCATTTGGCTCCCAAAAAAAACGCCCTTCAATACGACCAGGCTCATTAAAAGTTATTTCAAACGTAGCCCCTTCCGGTAAATCTTCTGCCAAAGGTTTTAGAAAAGTTAAATTATTTATCGCATCACTGTCCTGAGCAACGACAGAAAATTCAATAGGCTCTCCAAAACGCGCTAATATCGTGCCAGGGGCTTCAATAACGGGAACACCGCCACCATCTGGGATTGTCAGAAGAACAATATCCCAATTCCCAAAAGTTTTATCCTGCCATACAATTTTATTATTAAAAATTTTAGGGTTAATTTGATCACTAATCGAATTTGTAATCAATTCCTCTTCACGCGTCGAAGTATTATATAAATGAATATCCCATTTTGTTGTAAGTTTATCAGCCCAAACTAACTTATTACCATAAAAAGAAACCGGTGTGACTGGATCAAGAACATTTGAATCCCCTGTAATACGTGTTTCCGTTTTTTGATCTATATCATAAAGATAAATTGACCAATTTCCATGGCGGGAATCATACCAAGCAATTTTATTACCAAAAATGACAGGTTTAATTTGATTTGCTTCATTAGTTGTAATTTGTTCGAGAAAGTTAGTAGAAATATGATATAAGAAAATATCAGAATTACCGAAACGACGATCCTCCCAAACAACTAAATCTCCATAAGTAGTTGGATCAAATTGATCAAACTGATCTGCACTAATATTCCTTCTGGAATCATTGATCAAATCATATAATATGACTTCCCAATTCCCTATTCCTGGTTGTAAATCATCATTGCTTTCATACCAAACAATATGATCATTGAGAATATTCGGATTAGATTTAAAATTAAATCCATTGACTAAACGCCGCTCTGTATGATCTTGTAAGTTGTGCAAAATAATCGGACGATCATCAATGATTTCATCAGTAATCGGATCAATATCTTCAACCGTCGCAACATATGCCAAATTATTACCTGAAATACTTCCGCCAATGAAACTTTCGATAAACGTATTACCACCAAATAAAATTTCAGTCCCCTCTGTTTCCGTATTATATAAAGTAATATCATTAAAAAGCTGCGTTAAAACTTTCTTCCAAATAATATTCTGTCCACCCAATATAGGTTGAATTTCATCATTTATGCCTGTTGTGAGTTTCTTAACGACTCCTTCAATCTGCATCGTACCTATAAGATTATTTTCAACATCAGCTAAAACAACTGGTTCGTTATTAGAAAATTGGGGAATATTTGTAAAAGTTAATAATTGGTTCAAAATACTATCTTCCGGGCAAGTTGCCGAAATACAACCCCATGAACGCTGATTTAATGAAATTTTATGATTTAATGCATTAATAATGCTCTGACTTATATCTGAACTTGTTACATATTTCTTAGATTCTTCAGAAATTGAAAACTCCTTGCTCACACGATAGTAAAAATCCGGTTGTATCTGCTCCACTTCAACCTGATTCCTTATTTTTTCGATTAAATAGGGAATATCACTATACATAGGAACCTTAAGAACATAGATGTTTTGTAAATCTTTTTGGGGTAGTTCGCTGGTTAGGGTTTGAAACAAAGGAATTATTTCTTTTACTTCGATTTGATTAGTAATTTGTTCAAAAACATAACTTGTAGTAGAAGATTCATTATTCTCTTCCGTTTTTAATTTGATTAAAAAGCGGTCTGAACGATAAGCATTTTCTTTTTGTGTGGCAAAATCAATATTCTGCTCAATAGATGTTTCCAAAATAAAGGCGTCATGATTATATGTCCTTAATTTTTGAGCCGGAGAATTTTCAATAGCCTGACTAATACCTGGCTGAAAAAGAAAGACTGATAAAATTAAACACTGCAACCACTTTAAACCCATATGATTTCTCATCGGTTTTCTCCCCAATTTTAATAAATTAGACCG
Source organism: Candidatus Omnitrophota bacterium (assembly GCA_020632515.1). Taxonomy (GTDB): domain Bacteria; phylum Omnitrophota; class Gorgyraeia; order Zapsychrales; family Zapsychraceae; genus JACKFK01. The sequence goes on from JACKFK010000010.1 coordinate 54,537, forward strand.
ATCCGCGGAATACTAAATATACGCGGAATGCTCCTATTAAGATTGAAGAAGTCCGTGGCCAACTTCTTACATCTAGTTGATATTATTTAGTTTATAAATGTGTGTGGTTATTTTTTATTTAAAATTCTGACAAATTGTTAAATCCATTTAAGATAAAAGTTATTAATCTTAAATATGATAAAGTAAAACATATAAAATAAAAATCGTCAATGGGACATAATAGGACTTACCAGGACATACTAGGACAACTCATGACAAAATCGAAGAATTTAAAAGTAATTTTGACTTTTATCATTTATTTTCAAAAATTGTTATGATTTGATTACGCTGCACATATATAACTTGTGGATTCTGAGCATACGCCTTTTCAGCATTCGAAAGATCAATATCCTTTTCATAATGAAAAATATAGGTATCTTCAATGGCAGGTGAATCTACATTTTGAGAAATACGTTTTGAACGTTCTGGAAATTTCTTTTTAATCTCTTCCAAATCAATTTTTTTAGGATAAAGCCGTTCTACTTTCATAAGGTGATATTGATTATTTAGTTTATCTAACCAGACAACCCCTGTTTGAACAGCTGTCTTTTCGTTGTCCAACAAATCTTTAATGGTTTGGCTAGTTTCCGGTTGAAAGCGGATAATCAGCTCTCTGGGATTATATTTTAGCTCTGAGTTCATGGAAAGATCCTGTTCAGAGGATGCATTTAAATTTTGACATCCTATACTCCCCACAAAGATTAATCCTATCAAAAACGATAAAAAAACTGTACTCATGTTATTTCTTCTCAAAATCTGATTTTGATGTTTGCGCGATAATTTTACCATTCTGATCATATTGAATAACTTTATCCAATTGACCATTCTGAAATTGCATTTCCGCTAAAAGCGATCCCGAATCATAATAATCTCGCTTTGACTGAATCTGCCCAAAATCAATACGGCTTTCGCTCATTATATGCCCATTTTCATAATATGATTTTACTGTTCCTGAAAGCACATTATCTTTAAACGGCCATTCTTCTTTGACCGCACCATTGGAATAAAACTGTTTAGCAACACCATCGTAAACACCATTTTTATATTCCCAATGAGATTGAAGCAGCCCTTGCTGATCATAATATTCCGTCACGCCATCTTGAATACCTTGGACATATTTTCCCTTATATTTCAATTGGCCATTAGAGTAATAAATTTCTACTTGTCCATGCGGCTTACCATCTTTAAAATTAGCCTTTTCTTTCAGCACCCCGTCTTCATAATACGTTTTAGATTGACCATTTTGTTGACCATTTTTATATTTCCCTTCAAATTTTAATTGCCCGTTTTCATAAAAACTTTTTTCATTTCCATTTTTGACTTCATCCCCAAAAACAGGGAGCGCAAAAAGCATTATTATTAAAACAAAATTCATAAACTTATTCATAAAACATCCTTTCCTATTCTTTTAAAACAGATAGATATTTATTTTGCGAAAAATTAAGGAGTGTGTTAATATTAGTACTTAATTTTTTGGATGAAGGCAGAAATTCACAGTTGAGCTTCATTATTATATCAATCCAGTCGAGTAATTCAACTGATTAAAAATCTAAAAAAGACTTAAATAAACAATATTCTTGAACAAAAAACTATAATTAATGAATTTCAGGAGAGGTGGCAGAGTGGCTGAATGCAACTGACTGCTAATCAGTTGACCTAGGTAACTGGGTCCTCGGGTTCGAATCCCGGCCTCTCCGCCAATTTTTTGGTGAACCCTTCGTCGAGGATTCAAGGCGTTTTAGGCTTGAGTAGACGGGGATTCGAACTCAAGTTCGACCGGAGGGTTTTATCCGGTGGATGGCGGCTATACGGCACGATAATGTGGCTTGTAAAGGGATGGTTGGCCTCAGGAGAATAAAAGAACGAGGGAATTAATTCGTGTTTAAAAAATTTTGTTTAATGAACGTGGTCTTCTTGTTGGCTTCCCATGGGGCTTTTGCACAGGAGGAAACACTGCAGGCGAAAATTTCGCGCATTGTTGCGCCGATGAGAGCAGAGGTTGGTGTTTCCATTCTTGGCATAGAGGACAGGAAGGCTTTGGGTGTTAATGAGGAAAGCAAGTTTCCCATGCAAAGCGTTTTTAAATTCCCTCTCGCTTTGACTGTCTTGAGCGAAGTGGATAAAGGCCGCTTGGCATTGGATCAGGAAATAAATATACGCAGGAACGATCTTTTGCCGAATACCTGGAGCCCGATAAGGGATAAGTATCCCGATGGAGATATCAAGATGTCATTGGCCGAGATTTTAAAATATACCGTGGCCCAAAGCGATAATAACGGATGCGACATTTTGCTGAAGCTTATCGGAGGGCCTGCGGTGGTAAATGATTATATACATGGCCTCGGCATCAAGGATTTTTCCGTCCAATTTAACGAACAAGAGATGCATAAAAACTGGAACGTCCAGTTTTCTAATTGGGCTACTCCCGTAGCTATCATCGAGTTGCTTAAAATTTTTTATGAAGAGAAGATTTTATCCCGTAAAAGCTTTGATTTTCTTTGGGGTGTGATGACGGAAACAAAGACAGGGCAGAACAGGATCAAGGGGCAGTTGCCGCAAGGAACTGCGGTTGCTCATAAAACGGGGACCTCTGATACGAATAAGGAAGGAATTACGGCAGCTGTCAATGATGTGGGGATTATCACTTTACCCGACGGTAAACATGTCGCCATTGCTGTATTTATTGCCAACTCGCGCGAGGATGTCGCAACGAATGAAAAGATCATCTCCGACATCTCCAGGGCCGTCTGGGATAATTTTGATGGACGCGTGCGGTGAGGCGAGAAACGTCTGGATTGTGCCGGGCGCTGGCGGCAGATAAAGAGCGTGTTGGGTTAAAGTCTCGAGAGAATTATGAGTCAAAGAATGCTTACTGAGAAACAAGCAAGAGAATTTGCAAGCCATTGGATTGATGGATGGAATTCACACAATCTGGATGCGATTATGGCGCATTATGACGAGAAAGTTGTTTTGACTTCTCCAGTCGCGCAAAAGATTATGAATATCCCATCCGGCACAATCGAGGGCAAAGCAGCATTGCAAGTTTACTTTGCCAAAGGACTGGACTTTTACCCTGATTTAAGATTTGAACTTATTGAGGTAATGTGGGGAATAAAAAGCGTGGTTGTGCATTACAAAAATCAGAAAGGTATAAAAGTTGGGGAATTAATGGAATTTGGTCTGACAGGTAAAGTTATTAGGGTTATTGTAAATTATAATAGTTAGCGCCGTTTTGATAAAATACCTTTACGGTATGGCTGGGTAGTGTCGATGGGTAGGTCAAGAGATATTAGCGACCCCGTACTTCGTTTGCGATAAATTTTTATAAGTAGCGGTATTTCAAGGGGTTGTAGGGTTCGCCTATCGTCAACGACTACCCGTTTTTAAAGAATTACACTTCTTCTGACTAAAAAAACTCCTCTCACTTTTCACACGCTTCAACTTTTAGTATTAATTAAGATTTTCAAACGATCGTTTTTGCTGGAAGAATCGACGGATAAGCGCAGCGCACTCATCGGCCAGGATACCGGGAATGATTTCCACTTTATGATTTAAACGCGGATCCTGCACAATGGAATACAACGATCCGCACGCGCCAGTCTTAGGATCTGTTGCGCCGAAAAACACACGTTTTAACCGCGCCAGCACCAAAGCCCCAGCGCACATACTACACGGCTCAAGCGTAACATACATATCGCAATCGTAGAGCCATTTAGAACGAAGAGAGTTACTCGCCTGAGTAATCGCGATCATTTCCGCGTGAGCCGTTGGATCGTTAAGCGTCTCGACCTGATTATGCGCCTTGGCAATGATCTGATTTTGATGAGTAATCACCGCTCCCACAGGCACTTCATCTTTTTCAAACGCAATCTTTGCCTGTTTTAACGCCTCTTGCATGTAATAGCGCTCTAAGACCAGAAAATCATCCATTCATTAATCCTTAACACGGGGGACTTTTTTGGGAGGATAAACCGGAAGCGTAATAGTAACCGTGGTTCCTAGACGGAGATTACTATTAATTTTTATTTCACCTTTATAGGATTTAATAATCGTATGCGCAATGGCCAGCCCTAAACCTGAGTTCTTTTCAACTCCTCGCTGCTTAGTCGTATAAAAAGGTTCAAACACATGCGGTAATACATCTGCTGGAATTCCGACTCCTGTATCTTTACATTCTATCTGAATTAAATCCTGATCGATAAGATATTTTGTTTTCAGTTGAATTTTTCCGTCTAACGGAATTGCTTGAATCGCATTGTTAAGAACATTAATAATGACCTGGCTGAATTCCAATGTCCCAATCGCGGCTTCCGGAATAGCCGGATCAAATTTTGTTACTAATTTAATATTTGATAGTTGAATATTATGTCTTACCATTCGAATGCCTTCAAACATAATCGTATTTACGTTACAATGATGATCTTTAATTCCAACCTTTCTTCTATTAATTGTTAATAACCGGTATGTCGTATCAAAACAGTATTTCACCTGATTATGCATAGAATTTAATGTATTCATCAAACTTTTATATTCTTTATACCCGACATATTCAAAATCCCGATCCTTATACTGATCAATCAAGCTTTGTGTACGCGCCAACAAACCTCGAAGGGGCGCTTGTATTTCCTGTGTGGTTCCAGCAATAAACTGTTTTAAAGCCTTTAACTTTTCATCTTCAACAATTTTATTCTGCATTGCCAATTGCTCGCTAATATTGCGGGCAACTGTCACAATAAATTCTTCATTATTCCATTCTAAATACGTCGCTGTGATATCAACTGTCTGCACAATTCCTCCATGAGTAATCCTCTTTGCCGTAAAAGAAATTGGCTTTGCCCGTTTTTTTAAAAGATTAAAATGTATCTTCTTCCAATCATCTATGGATATTTTGTCGGCTAATAAATCAACAATTTTCTTGCAAAGGATTTCATCTTCGGAAAACCCCAAAGCCTTTAAAGCCGTACTATTCGCATAAATAATCTGGCCAGATGAATCCAAGACTAACACTTCATCACCAAGAACAGAAACAACTTTCAAAAAGAATTGAGACATTTTAATGGGAGAAACGTTCTTATCGTTTAACAAGCTTTTCTTTTTTGATGGGTTAGATTCCGCAGCCATTATTGGGGAGCTCCTAAACTGAATTAAGATGTCCAAAAGATCACAAAACACGCGCCCGAGAGGATTCGAACCTCTAACCTTCTGTTCCGTAGACAGATGCTCTATCCAATTGAGCTACGGGCGCATATTCTAAAAATTACTATAGTTGATTGCGCACAGTATTGTTTTCCGCTATATCATTATTTTCTGAAAAACATACGGGCGCATATTCTAAAATATCAAAATAGATGTCTGCGCACTATGGCGCATATATTCTAAAACTGTGAATATAGAATATTAACTTTAAAGGTAGATTATAACAATAGTTTCAAATTACGCAAGTTTGAAAAGCAATCTTTAAAAAACTCTCTTATCAAGAAAGAATCAGGTATCGCGATGAACTAAATCCAGTGAAAAAGCAGGCAGACAAACTGCTACATATTCAGCTCCCTCATCAGGCGTGCTGTATTGAACCCATTCTCCCCGCGGACATATAATCGCTTGCCCAGCTGTTACCTTGATCTCACTCTGATCTTCTGAACGGACCGTAAGAATACCTTTTACAACCAATGTATATTCGTCAAACTCAGGTTTCTGCCCCGGTTCAATCCATCCCAGAGGACTGTTCATATACGCGATACTTACCGCATTTGTTTTTGAATTTACCCGGCCGATATATTCTTTAATAATTTTAGGTTTATTTCCAACTGCTTTAATTTGTGTGGGTTCTTTAATAAAAATAGGCATTTCGTTTTCCTTCCTAATCCTTTAGCTCAAAATAAAAAACACTTCCCTGGCCTGGAGTACTATTAAAACCAATCTCTCCATGATGGGCTTCAATAATATATTTACAAATAGCCAACCCCAATCCATTTGAACTTTCATTTCCTGTTGGTCTTCGTGAAATTTTAGCAAATTTTGTAAATATCAAAACTTGCTCATCTTCAGGAATCCCTCCTGCCTGATCTTCCACTTCAACGCGTAGCTTTCCATTTCTTTCAGTGACAATAACATGGACTTTATTTTCAGGTTCAGAAAACTTTACGGCATTGCTGATAAGATTATTCATGACCTGCAATATTTTATCTTTATCAAATTGATATTTAGCCTGATTCACCTGGAGATTCACGGCAAGATCAATTTTCTTACTTTCCGCGATTAGCGCGTTCATCACCTTGACTTTACTAAAAAAATCAGCAATATTCACATCTGTTTTCTCAATCTTAAAATTACCTGTTTCTATTTTATTGACATCCAAAAGATTCTTAATCAACCCAATCATATTCTGAGCAGAGTTATCGATAATAGAAAAAATTTCTTTTTGCGATTCATTCAAATCCCCCAAACCACCCTCTTTGAGCAAATCAACCGCACTGACAATTCCAGCCAGAGGATTGCGCAAATCATGCGCAGCCATATTAATAAACTGATTCTTTTGCTGATTTAATTCATCTAAATATCGGTTCTTTTGCTGAATAGTCTTTTGCAGTAAAGACATTTTTAAATGCGCATTAATACGGACAACTAATTCATCGCGTTGAAAAGGTTTTTGCACATAATCATTAGCCCCCGACATAAATGCGTGTATCACCTTACTTTGTTCTGAAAGCGAACTCATAATCACGACTGGTAACAACTTATACTCTTCATAATTTCTTAATGCTTTAGTTAAGGAAATCCCATCCATTTCCGGCATTTCAATGTCGGTCAAGACTAAATCAACCGGCTGTTTTCTTACAATTTCTAACGCTTCTCTGCCATTTTGCGCGGTTATCAATTCCATATATTCATGCGATAACAAACTTTTTATAACATCGCGACTTAACACACTGTCATCCACAAGTAAAACCGTTCCCTTTACCTCCTGCGCTTGGTGATCTGCAGCGGTAAATAAATCCTGTACATATTCCACCAATATTTCATTTGCCTTACTCTTACTGAAGAATTCCGACACGCCATTTTCAAACGCCTTAGCTTTTGTTTCAAAACTTTCATCACCAGTGATCATAATGACGGGAATGTTCTTGCATCTTTCTAATTGACGAATCTTCTTACATAGTTCAAAACCATCTATATCCGGCATATATAAATCTAAGGTAATTAAATCAATTTGATTTGACTCAAGAATTTTTAATGCTTCTTGAGCCTGCGCTGCCTGAAAAGTTTTAAACCCAGCCGATTCAAATAAATCTTTAAAATAATCTCTAATATGTCCACTATCATCAATAATAAGAATGGTTTTATTCAAAACTTGTTCTCCTTTTTATTCTTATTTAAATTGATTCTTAACTTTATCTCTTGAAAAATAAATTAACACCCCTCCCGCGAAGACCGTATCAATAAAATACAAAATAAAAATTACAATCCAGGTAAATTGTTCAAGACTTAATCTGGCCGAGAGTGTTGATTGCGCGGCAGCAAGATTTGTATAAAAAGGCTGTGCTATTGGTTCAATTAACACATAAGAAAATTTCCAATAGACTGATACAATCGAAAGAACACTTACAATTACAAGAGTCTTTCGAAATATTTCCTTATGAGAAAGTATTCCAATCCCTCCCACAATCCAACCCAGACGGATCATCCAAGCCCATAAATAACGCATAAATATTTCAAAATTTGAGAATGACACCAGATTTTCTCTAAACTTTGAAACGTTAATTAAATGGCCGATATTGATTAAGGAATCAAAGACAATAAGAATCACAAAAATGGAAATGCCGATGAGTGGTTGGTGTTTTCTTTTAGGCATATATAAAGAAACAGTGAGTTTAATTTACTTCTTATTCTTTAAAAATCTCGGAAACGACACGAATAATATCGGTCTGCGTGACAACCCCAATCGGGATAAAATCATCATCCACCACGGGAATACACCCAAAACCGCCTTCACCCATTTTAACCATCGCATCCATGAGTAAAGCGTCTCCTTTTAAACTGACAGGTTGAATTGTCATGTTCTTTTCGATACTATTTAAATCCAATTCGTTATGATCATAATATGCAGTACCATCCGCTGTCTTTTTGGGAGATTGGATCTTATATAAATCTTGAAGAGTTATCATACCGATCAATTGTTTTCGATCGTTTACAATTAACAAATGTTTTATATTATGTTCGCGAAATTTCAAATCTACTTTATGAAAAGCTTCATCAATATTAAGAACAATCGGCGGCGTGCTCATAATTGAACTAAGCTGGACTTGCTTAAACAATTTCTTTACATCAACTTCTTCATTTGCTGCCATGCTAACCTCTCATTTTATCCAATATCCGCTAAAATTTTATTCCGGTCTAATCCTAAACCTGCCGTTGCTTCAGATGGGGCACGATTATACGATCGGCAAAAAGTTGTGACTTCCTTGAGAGTAGACATCCCCTCTTTATCGAGATGTTCAATAAGACGGGCTCTTAAAATATGTTCCTTCATAATTTCTTTTGGTGTTAAACCTGATTGCTTGGATAATCGGTCTCTAAAAACTGTACTGGGAGAAATAGATTTAACTTTATGCTGTTCGTAATCATATTTATAAACACCCGACAATAGAATCTTCACCTGCTCCATTCCGCTGGTCTCACTAACCTCATCCACAACACGATAAAGTTTATCTTTTACATGATACCGTTTTAACACAATAAAAACGTCAATTAAGTTCACTAACATTTCGGGGATATTCATCGGTTCATTCTGCAAACGAATAATAGCTTCACGGGATGTCAAAGCATGAATGGTGCCCATACAATACTTTCCGATATTACATGCTGTGATCATATCCCTTGCTTCATCACCACGAACCTCTCCAACAATAATTCTTTCTGGGCGCATCCGGAGACTATTTTTAACTAGATCAGCCAATGTCACTTCAGCATCACTTTCCAGACGGGAACAACTATCTTCCAAAAACGTATTCAACTCAAGGGTATCTTCAATAACAACCATCCGGTCAGTCTGCGGAATAAAGCTAAATAAAGCGTTCAACAAAGTTGTTTTTCCAACACCTGGCCCTCCTGCGATCATAATATTAGCTGGACGAATCGACATTCCTTCAATGTACATCCACAACTGAGCCGCGACTTCATAAGTTAAACTTCCAGCTCGAATTAAATCAATAATACTTAAAGGCGTTACTTTTGCCTTGGTAATAGTAATTTGCGGACCAAAAGGCGAAAGCGCGATATTCACGCGCCCCTCCAGTTTGGGAAGCTCTAAATTAACAATTTTCTCCAAATGTTTCCGGCCGGCAAAAAGTAATAATTTACGGACAAACAAATCCATAGCTTTCTGCGTCGGAAAACGATGCGGGGTCTGAATAAAACCTTTTTCACTGTGATGAATGTAGACAGGTTTTAAATTATTAATGATAATATCTTCGACGTGAATATCACATAATAATTCAGTAATAATACTGTAGGATAAAAAATCTTTAATAAACTTAATCTTATTTTCTTCTGAATCAAAGTAAACTTTAAATTCGGAAAACTCTCCTTTTTTCAAAATCGCTTCAAGATATTTTAATACCATCCCTTCCCGTTCCTGCTGGTCTTGCATCAAATTCATTTTCCCCAGCATAAGATTAACTAAACGGGATTCTAAAGATAAAAAGTCTAATTTTTCCATATACAAATTTTAAGGTTGAACGACTTCAGTCTTTTTAATAGGTCGAGTAATAACTGCCGCATATTTATTTAAATCCAAATATTCCTTGGCCAAACGCTGAATATCTTCTTTAGTAACCTGGTCAATTTTCTGATCAAAATCCTGGTAAGCCAAATATCCTAATCCATATAATTCATCCAACCCGCTAGCAAAACTTAAAGATGCATTTGTTTGCAAATCAGATTTAAAATTTCCTTTTAAATAAGTTTTGATATCTTTCAATTCCTGATCAGAGATCAGCTCATTCTGCAATTTCTTAATTTCCTGTAAAATAATTTCTTTGCTTTTTATAACATTTTCATCTGTTGTTAACACATAAAAATAACTATACCCTAATTCAATTCCAGGGACGTAAAAACCGCCTAACGTATAGGCCCGCCCTAAATCTTCTCTGATTTTTGTAAATAACCGGCCGCTGAACGATGAACCGATTAAAGTGGTTAAAACCTCTACCCCATACCTTTCTTGATCAAACATTGATGGCGCGTGAAATCCAACTAAAACCATGGCTTGCTGTTTATCCATGAAGATACTTTTTTCCCGCGGAGAATTAATATCCGGTTCATAATTGCGCGCCAACTTCATTTCTTTTTTCTTAATAGTCTTAAATTTTACTTTAATTTGCTTTAATACTTCTTGTGCATTTATATCTCCAAAAACAGATAAAACCATATTATTCGGCGTCAAGAATTTCTGATATTGCTGTTCACATGTTTTTTGTGACAAGCGCAAAATCGATTCTTTACTTCCCCCTTCATATAATCGAAAAGGGTGTTTTTCAAATAGCAATTGCCTTAATTGAAAACCACTGTTACGGCTAATATCAAAATCCCGTTCGCGTAGACTAGCCGACATATCTTCCTTAATTTGCGCTATTTCATCGGAAGGAAAAACAGGATTCTTAACAACATCTTCTAATAAATTTAAAGCAGTGTCTATATCTTGTGATAAAAAATCTAACGTCAGGCCAAAACTATTTTTACCCGCGAAACTATTCAAGCTCATTCCCAACCCTTCAGTCAATGCAGAAATTTCTTTCGCCGTTTTCGATTTTGTTCCTTTAATCCAGGCATCTGCCATTAATTCGGTGACTCCGTTAATCTCATCGTTTTCTTCGCGCAATCCACCCCGCAAATTTAAACGTAGTGACACCAGTGGAAAATCATGATCTTCCCGCAGCAAAACCGTTAATCCATTATCTAAAATGACTTTTTGAATATCTTCTACAACTTTATTGCTTGTAGAAGACGCTGTTTCTAGCGAAGGTGCTGCTTCTTTATTTTGGGGTTTTAGAATAATGACGTTCTCGGCCTGATCTACCAAATACCGATTCGCTGCCAATATTATATCTTCTGCTGAAACATTTTCTACAGCCTTAACATAATTCTCTGAGAATTTATAATCTCCGGTAAAAGCCTCGTCCAAAGAACGGGAAGAAGCCACACTGGCTGGGGTTTGGTTTGCAAAAACATACCCGCTTAACGTTTGGCGTTTGGCGCGCTCTAATTCCTCTTTGTCTACTCCTTTTTCTTTAATCAATGCCACCTGTTTAAGAATCTCGGCCTTAACCGTTTCAATATTCTTTTCTTCCAAGAGACAACTGATTTCAAACAGTCCGCGATCAACTGGTGTAAAATTATAACTGGAAATCTGATAAACCAACTTTTGTTTCTGATAAATATCCTGATAAAGACGAGAGCTCTCCCCTTGTCCTAAAATCATGGCTAATACATCCATGGCATATAAATCACGATCTAACAAACTCACCCCCGGATAGGCGATGCTTAAACGCGCTAAATCCGTGGCATACGTATCTTCATAATGTCGCGGGGTAATCTGCTGCGCGACTGCCGGCAAATTCCGTTCTTCATATTTACCTCGGGCAACCTTTTCAAATGTTTCTGTTACTTCGGAAAGAATATCTTCGCCTTTAATATTTCCTGCAATCGAGACAATGATATTATTAGGCATATAATGGGTTTTATAATAATCATACAATTCATCGCGGCTTACAGCCCCAAAAAGATTTTCATATCCGATAATAGGGTGCCGGTAAGGATGGTTTAAATACATCGTTTGAAAAGTCATTAAACTTTGAATTCGATCTGGATTATCATTGTACAGACGCATTTCCCCAAAGATGACTTCTCGTTCTTTTTCAAATTCATCGTGAGGAATTGTCGCTTTAAACAACATTTCATTCATGATCTTTAATCCGGTGGAAAATGCTTCATGCGGAACCGTGATTTTATACATGGTAAAATCAAAGCTCGTTGACGCGTTAATATCGCCTCCCAAGGCCTGAACCGTGCTGGCAATTTCACCCATTTGATAACTTTCAGTCCCCTTAAAAAGCATATGTTCTAAAAAATGCGACACACCTGTTCCTAACAGTTTCCCCTCCGTAGCTGAACCGGCTTTTACCAACGCATAAATTGAAACCACCGGAGAAGACGGCATTTCACTAATAACCACAGTCAATCCATTATCCAAGACATATTTATTGGCTTTACCTTCATACGCAAAAATATTCACTGGCAGAAAAACCGTAGTGCTTAAAATTAAAATCCATAACAACTTGATATATTTATTCATTTATTGATCTTCCTTTTTGCGATACTCTTCCATTAAACGGCGGATATCCTGATCCGCGTTTTTAATAATTTGACTGCAAATAAAAACCAATAACGAAAACTGCCAATAATCCTCCGGCCCAGTCAGAAGCCCGGTTTGCACGTTTTCCTGTTTCTGCAAAAGGTCTTGATAGTATTCAATGGCTTTAGACATCTTTCCTTCAAAAATATCTAAAGAATGTGTTTTATTATCATAGTACATCGAAGGCATGCTGATCCCGCGGACCAAAAGGAAATTAACAAGATTATTCTGCTGAAAAGGATTTTGTTCGAAATCAAATCCTTTAAATTGCGGATTATTTGGGGGAACGATAATGGATGGTTTATTAACCAACACCTCTCCCTGGCGAACCACAGTATCACCAAGGTTTACTGTTGATTCACATAAAAGAATATACGGCACCCGGGTGTCCGCGTGCGTCATAAGTGCCTGCACGCGGGAACGGATGATTTCCGTGTTGCGTAACGCGTTATTCCAAGCTTTTTCAAAGTCCATGATATTTACTAAATAAAATTGTATACGGCTCTTCCTGTGTTTCGTGATTTAAGAATTAACCACAAGTTGCAAGCCATGATTTTATGGCGGAGAGGGAGAGATTCGAACTCTCGAGCCATCTTACGACGACCACACACTTTCCAGGCGTGCGCCTTCAACCACTCGGCCACCTCTCCCGTCATTTTTATTTAAAGTCTATTAGAAAAATGACGAGGCTCGTTCATTTTTCATTTTGCTTAAATTCTTCACAATGAACGGCCTTACATGTCGTAAATTTCAGGATCTCGAATCCCGATTTTCGGGATGAAAAATTTACTATTAACTTACCTACGCCAATTAAAGGTTGTTCATCATATCAAAAAAATAAAGGCCAGGCAATTAAATATCCTAAAACACATCCTTTTGCCTTCCTTTCTCGATTAGCATTAACAAATCTTATCTGAATAAATATTTCATCATTATTCTATTCCAAATCCAAAAATACCGCTTTTAAAGTCCTTTAACAATGCCCTTGTTTCTTCTAATTGATTTCTAGCAATCATCACTCTCGCTGGTGCGACCAATGGACGAACTTGCATAAAATTCTCACCTTCAATATGATAAACAATATCGTGAGCATCTAATATTGATTTAATAAAAGCAATGTCTCCTGAATTAAAAGTTTTTAATAGTGGAACAAATTGAATAGGTTCAAGCATATTTATTATGGTAAGTACAATGTGGTAAGCGTTTTAACAAAACGGATTACTACTTAACACAATTCTGTATCACTGTTTTTCAACCGGATATAATTCTTTCCATTCCTCAAACCCGCCGATAAGACTGTACACATCCTTCACGCCTTGCTCAAAAAAATACTGTGCCGCCATTTGGCTGGAGTGCCCATGATAACAGTAACAAAGAATCGGTTTGGATTTATCCAAATTATGCAAAAAAGTTTCAATATTATGGTCATTAACTAAAACAGCTTTATGAATATGCGCTTCCTCATAGGATGCGGGATCTCTGATATCCACAATAATTATATCTTCCCGCGCGATTAAATCTTTCGCCTGCTGCGGGTTAACCTGTTTCATAGAAAAATTTCTCACAGTTCTTCTTATTTCTTACTGATCATTTCCTTCTGCGTTTTTGTCATGTGCTTCTTATCAAACTTAATCTTAATACCGCCTCGGCCCAATGTTAAATCAAATCCTTCGCTGTCATTTTTTAAATACATCGTGACGCCATGACGATTGATGAGAAATACTCCAGACTTTCCGGTTTCCTTTAACGTAATAGATGCCTTTGCCTGAAAATACACGCCTTCAAATTCTGCAAGATCATCCAAATGATAAATGTTTCCTGTAGCCTCTACATTAACTTTGCCGATACTGCCAATCTGCATCCCCTTCATCTTAAAAGGATATTCCTGTCCTTGAAACGTTAAAACGCCTTCCCCTTTTTGTCCGCCAACACCAATCGCGAATTCCTTAATGGAAATTTCCACAGATCCGGTTGGATCTGATTTTGCTCCTGCCATCGGCGCATTCAACAATACGACCATCCCGCAGACGGTTAATAACCGCGCTAGCTTTTTTACCCTGTTCATTTTTCATCCTTTGGTTAATGGTTAGAGATTCAAGTTTTATCGTGAATCAGGCTTCTATTTTCTATCAAAAAATATCACCCCACGCAATGAAAAACCCGAAAAAACCCCAAATGGTTTTTCACACCTTTTATATGTTATACTTCAAATAATGATGTTCGTTCTTTAAGAAATACTTGAAAGGTAAACTATTCGAAAGGATAGGACCCCGTGAGGGTATTAATGCGAGACCTAATCTCTCATTAATAACAAAGCCGTGAGTCTTCCTTTATTACTTCCAATTTTTTCTCATGTCGTAATAAAGATGACCGTCTGGCCGCCGCGAAAAACGCGTTAAACAAAACTCTTTCCCTCGTCCTTCTCTTTCGAATATAGGTAGAAAAATGAAGGACAAAATAACACTTAAAATTATCATATTAACACTGCTATTCTGGCAGGCTGGAATTTCATCCGGTTTCAGCACGGTCAGCCGGAGTGTCAGTTATAAACTTTCGGTTACTATTCCACCGCATGTCCACACCGTCAACACCAATGCTCTGGAACAAATCAGTTCGATTGAAGAACTCAACGCCCAATCCAGAGCCCATCATCAAGATTATCTTATGGAAGAGATCATCCGCGCGGAAGAAACCATGCTCCTGCGAACCTTTGTGGTGAGATAAAATACTTATCAAATTTTCTTATAAAAAGTATCCAACATTTCAAAACCATTAGTTTTATAAACATGATCAAAACTAAAGATCGCATCAACTTTAAAAAAACTCATCAGTGCCATATTCGTGCAATCTGTAAAACTTACATTTTTAGATTTTTGAGCTGCAAAAATGCTAATAGCTAACTCTTCCATCTCTGGTGTTATCCATTTTGTCAAAATGCTAGATTCCGGCGATCTGATGTTATCAATAAACTGCAAAGCCACCGAATGGCCTATCCGTTGACTAAGAACTGTAATAACTTCACTATATACATAGTTCGAACTACAAAAAATAATATTCTTATCCTTTAATGAATAAAATAAATTCTTAGCTTTATTATGATTAGTATCATCTTTTTTAACAATTGCAATAAAAGCATCTGAATCAATGAAAACAACTTTTGCTTTATTTTTTTCTTTTTGGCGTGCCATATAAATAGTGATCTACCTGCTGAGAAAGATCCTTGGGAGAGCCTGTTGCTTGAATAGCAAATAATTTTGTAAGAGCTTCTTTACCGCTAAAATCTCCTTCTTCCCGCTCTTTAAGTCCTTTATCAATTAAATCACGTACAAGCTGAGCCATAGGCTTTCCTCTTTGAGATGCTAACCTAGTAAGCCTTTGATGAAGATCTTTAGGTAAATAAATTTGTGTTCTTACCATAATCATATTTCAAATATACATTACCTACATACATCTGTCAAGAGTTGACCAAAACTTATTCTGGGGGATGATTGATCTACAATTTTCTACTTCCGGCTTACCGGCACGTGGAAGACGTAGGTGGTACCTTCCGTGACTTCAACTTCATTTTCAATCTTAATCTTGGGAAGGTATTCGATCGGTAGGGAATTAACATCAATCCGTACGGTATGCGTTCCAGGAAGGACATTTTTAAAGAAGTAGGTACCTTCAAAATCACTATAGACTGTTTCCTGGCCATCCATCACCAACTTGGTACGGGCAATAAATTCATCATCAGGATCTGGCCGGCCATTGCTATTAACATCGTAATAAACAACTCCGTAAATTCCGGATTGTGTGGTCAATCCAAACTCGACATGATTCACTGATTTCTGCGCGATGGCCACATCCACCAGCATTGGCGTTGAGAAAATAAACCCTTGCGGAACAGAATCCAGTTCCACGCCAATAGAAACTTTCTTGGCTTTAACCTTACTGGTAAAACGGCCTTTGTCATCTGTTACAACTTTTTCATGCCCAACATTAACCGTAATCTCGGGAAGGCCTGCTTCCAACTCATCCTGCTTTTGATTACCGTTTAAGTCTTTATAAACAATTCCTTCAATGATTCCTTCCGGATTCCAGACAAACGGAGTATCCCAGGCTGTGCGAATTCCACCGCGCACATCCACTTCATTAAATGAAGTACTGTTGATCCGCTCCGACCAGACATTACGCATCCGTCCGTCAACAAAGAATTCAAAATCTGGTGTTGGTCGATACACCGCGCCAACACTTCCGGTAATGCTGTCTTCCCCGGCTAAGAAACTATTGATCCCTTCTGTATTCTCTTCATTCCGGTAAGAAAAATTAATATTTCCGGTCCAGGCCTCAGAAAGTTTCTTATGATAATTTAATCCTGTATTAAACACATTCGGCTGCAAAGTATCTCCCGTTAATTTCTCATCAACCCAGGAATATTCATAATTCATGTAATAATTTAAATTACGGATTAACGGATAGCTGAATCCAGTTGTGAAGGAATATCGATCAAATTCCGACGCTGGGGCGAAATCAAAACGGCTACGCTGATAAGTTGTCCCGACAAAGGCGTTGACTTCCTTAGCCCATAATTTAAAACGTTTAGAATAAACCGTGTTAAACCGCCAAGTTTCCCGCGGCGAAAGTTCTCCCGGGGTATTCACGTAATACACAGATGAACGCACTTTGTCATTATGTGCCAACGGCACTTCCACAGATGTCGTTAAATCCAGATTCAATTTATCCGGATTATCTACGTTGGGTAAAAAACGATCTTTGTAAACATCAACAAAAGAACTGACGCTAAAACGCTCTAAATCCCAATTCATATCCACTGAACCGCCGACTTCTCCACGGTTTGATGGAAAACTGGTAATGGTCGCGTATTCTTCATCCAGATCGCGGGCATCAACGCGTAAATGAAATTTATCTTTGTTATAAACGATGGCCGCGGTTTCAGCGAATTTATCCTCATCATAACCAACTTCTCCTAAAAGTCGGACATTCTTAATCTTGGCCTGCCCTTCCACCGAATAAACCTTTTCTTTAAGAAAAACCTCCCGGTCGATACCAGATCCACGCGCAAAATTAAAAGATAACCGGTTATCTTTATCAGGAAAAAGCGTTAAGCGCCCCCCCTGATAAAAGGAATTCATATCATCAATCAACCCTGGTGATAAAAATCCAAATGTCGCGCGATCCCGGCCGTAGAGATATTCATATTTAATTTTCTGATCAAAAGCTTTGCTGTTGAAATAAAATCCGCGGATATATTTTCCTGGTAAAGATAGTGGAGAAAAACTCGCCGCGGTGTCAAACCCACGGATATTAAAATCTTTAAAATTGCCAATCTTGCCGTCAGATAACCCCACCGAATAATTTGTTAGTTCCGTGGTTTCATCAAATTTATTAAAGGCCATTGAACTATCAACATCTCCATAAGGTGTTTCACCTTCTAATCCTAACCGTTGGATCAAAGTTAGATTTTCCCGCTTAACATTAGGGAGACTTTGCCCGGAATAAAACGCGCTCCAATCCACATCATAAGAAAATTTAAAAGGCGCGGCGGTTTCCAGCATTTGTTGTTCTTTAATTTCCACAGCCGCTAATTGAATCGGAAAAATAACTTCCATGCGAAACGTCCAGCGGCCGCGGTCATCCCAGACATGAAGTAACGTAGATCCTCGTTTAATGCCAAAAACCTCTACTTGATTTCGACCATTTTGCTTAAGCTCAATAAATCCCGGCGAGATCATTAAAAAACGTTCAATATTTGATCCCTCTAAAATGATTGATGAATCAAACGGCACCCGAATCACCGTCTTCGGTTGAGTCAGCCATAAATCATCATTAAGATAAATTGTCTTTTGAAAATCGATAATACTAGTTTCTTTACGCGCTAAAACAATTTCTGTATCAGTTTCTTCTTTTTCTGAAGCTGTTTCTCTTTTATCCGATGGAGCTAAAGAAACTGCCGTTTTTTTAACTTGATCATCTTCTCTAATAATATGCTTAACGTCTTCTAAATCTTCGTTAAAACTTTCTTGCCCTTTCACAACCATATCTATTGCCCGCTTGGATGGCAGGCTAATCTTATCGCGTTGAGCCCGAGGTTTATCTATTGCTTTTTGTTCATCTTCCAGCCATTTTCTCGGCACTTTAATATATGTTCGTTCATCTTTTCGCTTGGCGATATAGCGGGTCATAACCTCTTGTTCAAAAACATCCAATGTATCATTAATAATTTCTTCTCGCTTTTTGGCAAACTGCCCCATTTCATGCGGACGGTCATCGTAAAAATACGTAGGAATATAAGGATCTTCTTCAACCACCGGAGATTGACGATCAGCTGAATAATGGATCAATTCCACACGTTTATCAGCTAACCGCTTAGCTAAGTTTAAATATTGTCCCGGTTCTCGGGCCGTAGGATAGGATAAATGGGCGAGTTTGAAATACGTTACCGCTTGGTTAAAATCACGATGATCCATGGAACGCTTCCCCAGATCCATGTACATCTCATATGTTCGTGGATATTCTGCCGCGGATTCAACAGATAAAGGCAGACTGATTCCCAGCATTGTCCAAAGCAATAATATGTAAACGATTCGGCGTAATAACATGCATCTACTTGACGTAGCAATCGTATGAGCAAAAGCATCTTTTAAAAGTCACCAAGTTACAGCCAAACAGATCTAAAACTTTTGTCACAATGATTTTCTTTTAACTTTGTGACCTTGCGACTTTGTGACTTTGCAACTTTTAATTTCTCACTTCAAGCACACGAAAACCTGCTGACGATTTCTCCAGCTCAACTTCTCTCACTAATACGTCACCCTCCTGTAAATCAAAGGTCATAATGACCGTGTATTTTCCCGATGGAAGCTTCTGATCAATCGTAAAGGCAAACGCTCCAGCTTCCCCTGGCGGTAGATAAAGCTTATTCATTTCACCGCGATCTAAAGCCACTCCTTCTTCATTCATCACAAAATACGTTCCATTGGGAATGATAATCACATCGCCGGCATTTCGAAACGCGCCTTGAACTTCTCCGCCGCTGACCGTGATGTTTTCAACTAAAGATTGTTTTGATTTATTCTTCGTTTCAATAAAAAACAAACTGCCAACTCTGGTGACAATCCGTATCCCTAATTTCTGCGGTTTTATTTCACTATCCTCTTCGAAAAACAAAACACCATAATATCCACCCTGCGCATCTTCAGGAACTTTGATAATATAAGAAATTTTCTGTCGTCCGTACGGCGCTAATGTGAAACTATTCGGGGAATAATTAATCCAACCACTGACTGAATGCTCCGTTGTTTTAGCTGGCAGAAATTTCTTCTTTCCATCAAACGGTGTTTCATAAATAAAATCTTCAAAATATGCTTTCACCTTTACCGGTTTATCCGTAGTATTGTTGACCGTAAAAGAATCCATCACAGTTTGACCAGGCTCAACCGTAGTCTCAACCTTACCTTTTTCAATGAAAATCTGGGCTTGTGCCGAACCGATCAGCATCATTAAAAATAAAATTGTAAAAATATGTTTTTTCATAATTGAGTTGTATGGTATTGAGCATCTCGTTACTCGTGCCTCATAACTTCAATAAGAAGGAGTCTTTACTCCTTTTATATTCATTCAAGTTGATGAGACACGAGAACCGAGATACTAACTTTCTAATATAACTATTTCTTAGCTTACTGTTCCAGAAATAACTAATGTTCCGTCATAAGTTCCCGGAGCATCTGCATTAGTAAACACTTCTGATCCAGTTGGATCTGGAAATGTCGCGTTTGGATCGCCTGTCACGATTCCTAAATAAATACGTAAGAATCCGCCAGCAATTTCTGATCCATCAACTTGCTCGCCGCTTAAATTCTTAAGCATTTTTTTAGGACCATGATTCGTTAATCCGGTTTGCACTTCGCTGGATCCAGTTCCTTCTACTTTTACAAAAGTAGCTGTGGCTTTAGTTCCTAAACCATTTCCTGGAGAATTTGGATTAGCGCCTTCTGTATACGTTACCGTTACAGTTGGGCTTCCCGCTCCGCCAGTGGCACCGATATCAAGCGCAAAAAAGTGATCAGGTAAATAAATCCCGTTTTGCGTGTCTAATGACATCGGGTCAAAACTTAAGTTGGTTCCACTCACAGCTGAAAACTGATTCGTTTGCGAATCCACCTGGCTAGGCGTGATGGAAATACCCGTCGCCGCTGGGATTGTAGCTGAAACAGTAAACGTTGTTTGTGCGAATCCAATTGAGCCCAGCATTAGCGCCAAAGCCAGTGTCATCACTGTAGTTAATGTTGTTTTGTTCATAATTTTTCTCCTTTCCAAAAAGTTAAATTTAATTTTCCTTCGTTTTTAATCCTTGAAACACCCCCTGAATTACATTTCCCCCAATGAATACATAATTGATGTTGCATAACTTCCGGGTGCCATTTCTGGATAAGGCCGTAAACGATAGTAAACCTTTACATGGGCAGAAGATCCGTTTTTATCCGAGAAGTAAACCGGAATCTCTCCATCGGGAACAGATTCAAAGTCATTATACGCTAGTTTTCCTTGTGCGCCATCTAATAGTTCGCCCTTAATACTGAAATATTTCTCCGCAAAAATTCCTCCTTCCTGATTAGTTAACGGAGAAACCACATTTTGCATGATCATGTATGGCCGGCCTAAATTGCTTTTCACATAGACCTCAATTTCCCTGATCTGCGGCGGACTATTAGGTAATAAATTGGGGAAACTTACACCTTCCGGCGGCAGCTTCACCTCAATTTCAAAAATCGGTTTTACTTCAACCTCTACTTCTTTAACAAATTCCTTAAAGATTCCATTCACGTCCACAATAAATTTTATCTTGCCTAAAAACTTGCCTGCTTTCTGTTGATCAATGATTTTAGGATCTAATTGATAAGCAACTGCAAAAGTATCTTCGTTAGCTTCTGAACTATACAGTAATGTGCGTTTGCGTTCAATCTTGGTCCAGGACGGCACTTCCTGCATCCCTTCCGTATTACCTTCGGTTTGAAATAATAACAGATTACGATTAAGTTCATTGAATAATTCATCACTTGGTAAAGCGTCAATTTCCTGGTAAATTTTAATTTGATCGCCAGGATTATCCTTAAATGAAACAGTAAAATAACTGTTGCGAGAGCCAGTTTCAGTTGAATTCAAGTGGATCATATCCGCGCCAGCACCACCACTTACCTCAACACGAAAATCATCACTGCTTTCTAAGTACGCATTCAAATAAACTGTATCTTGTGAACTGGAGCCAATCGGCCGCACCGTGTATAAAATCCGGCCAAAGAAATTTCCTGATGCCTGCAATGCATTCCCTTTTGCGGTATAAACAAGGGTAAAACTATCACTATCCCCACCAGCGCTTGAAGAGTACACTAATTGTTCAGAATATCCTAAACGTTCCAAATTTTGTAAATAAAGCGTTCCGGAACTATTGGAACCTAACAACGTGTAGGCATTGATCGCGTCCATTCCTAAGGTCTGCCCTTTATCATTTTGAAACGGTTCTACTAACCGCTGAAATACTTGATATTGTGTGCCCTCATTGGAAGAAATGCGGATGCGGACTTCTTTATTCACGCTGGATTGACGATCTACCCGGCCAAAACGCAAATTATTCCCGCCAGCGATGGGGTTAACACTTAAATTAAGCGTGGCTTCCGCGGAAACAGTCATAAAAAGACCTGCGATTGCAGACACAATGACCAATTGCTTTATTGTCTTAAAACTCATTCTCATTTTTCAAAATACCTAACCTTTGGGAAGAATTATCTGCTTAACAGATACCTTCATTATACTCTCACCGCATTTAAGAATCAAATTCTCGAGGTAGGGGATTTTAAGTCTCCAGTCGTCATCCGCCAGTAAAAAACTTTAACAACTGTCCATAGGCACTAGAGAGACTAATTTGCTTCAAGTGTAAAATATTATAGAAAGAAGTCAATGTGACTTACTAGGACAGTCCTGGACAGTACGATTAAAACACAGGTTTACAACCTATTAATAATAAACAACTTATAATAATATATAATAATTATTTTAAATTAATCTTGAATATAGTGAAATGCTTTCCTTTTAAGCCCTTGAATACGAATAATTTAATATAAATCTTTAACTTCTTCGTACACAATATCCGCCCAGCGCGTATATCCTTTTACAGAAGGATGCAAACCATCATAGGAAATTAATGAGGCATCTGCTTTCACTTCTTTAGCAAATGGAAACAAATCCACAACACGTAGCTTCCGTTTTTGCGCCTCTTCTTTAATGATTCCATTAAATTCGGAAAGACCTAAAGTAATGTCCCGCGTCTGCTCAATATGCTTGGCTTTGGGAGCAACAGAAAAGTCCGGTAAGGTTAGAACAATCAAATGCCCAGGATCAGGAAGGATTTTAGTCATCTCATCTAAGATATAAGCAAAATTTGTACGAAAAGTCTGCGCGTCAACACCTTGAACCCAATCATTGGTGCCGATTAATACCGTGGCAAAATTAGGAATCAACGTTCGATACTGCGGCAGTTGATAATCAATGACTTGCTGCGTGGTCCATCCTGCTCTGGCTAAATTCGCGATCAGCGTAAAAGGTTTTTCGCGTAAACGGAACTTCACCACCAATTGCATCGGCCAAGACCGTTCAGGAGAAGCCCCAGTGCCGATTGTATACGAATCACCTACCGCCACATAACGAATTTCTTTGCCTAAGTTACTTGGATCCACATAGGCTGTTAAAATTAAATAGACTAACAAACCTGGTATCAGAAAAAAACAACGATAAATTTTCATTAACTTTTAAGCCCTGTCCCTTTATTTAATAAATACAAATTTAAAAAAACTAAAACTATAATAAACGTAATCAGCATCGCGATACTGACGTTGATGCTCACATCTGAAATTCCATAAAATCCAAAACGAAAACCATTCACTAAATACAAAATCGGATTTATTTTTGAAACCGTCTGCCAAAAAACCGGTAACGTATGAATTGAATAAAATACACCACCTAAATATGTCAACGGCAATAAAATAAACATTGGAAAAATTCCAATTTCATCAAAACTCTTAGCATAAATGGCGTTTAATAGTCCGCCCAAGGCAAAGACAATCGACGCCAAAATCATAAAAATCAAAATTAATCCAGGATACATGACCGTTGGATGGATAAAAAACATCGAAACACAAAAAACAACAACGCCGCAGATAATTCCGCGTAATAGCCCGCCGGTAATATATCCCGCCACAATAATCACATTAGTCAGCGGCGAGACTAATAATTCTTCGATACTGCGTTGAAACTTAGAACTGAAAAAAGAACTCGCCACATTTGAAAATGAATTATTAATGACCGTCATCATCACCAGCCCCGGTACAATAAAGGCCATGTAACTAACCCCGCCGATATCGCGTAGTTGCGACCCAATAAACTTTCCGAAAATAAGAAAATATAAAGACTGCGTGATCGCCGGCGGCAGAATCGTCTGTGTCCAAATCCGCATAAACCGATGAACTTCTTTTCGAACAATCGTAGAATACGCAATTAATTTTTCGCTAAAATTCATAAAACACCTTAATTCTTTCTGTTTATCATCGAGCAAACAGGGCAAAGAAAATTATCTATCCCTATAAGATCATTGCTTGAGAATATTCAAAAACAACTTTTCCATCCGATTGCCTTTCGGCCTTAAATCCGTGACAATCATCCCGGCCTTACCAACCTTTAAAATAAAATCATTCAATTTTGCCCCTTTAGTAATTTCCGCTTCAAAAGTATGTTCATCAAGCGCTATCACATTATAATGCGCCAACTGATTTAATCCGGAAATTTTCTCAACATGAACAACATACGTTTCCATATCGATCTGCTTAATCAATCGCTTGACACTATCGTAAGCAAAAATTTCTCCGTTTTTAATAAAGGCGGCATGCCGGCACATTTGTTCCACTTCTTCTAAATAATGGGTTGTTAATAAAATTGTTGTGCCCTGTTGATTGATTTTCCGCAGATATTCCCACATGGAATGCCGCAATTCCACATCCACCCCGGCGGTTGGTTCATCCAGAATCAAGATCTTAGGATGATTAATTAAGGCCCTGGCAATCATTAACCTTCGTTTCATCCCGCCAGATAACTGCCGTGAAGCCGTATCTCTTTTATCCCACAACTGCAACTCTTTAAGAATTTGTTCGCAATCTTTTTCCGCGACACTGCGCCGAATTCCAAAATAACCAGCCTGATTAATCACAATATCTTTAACCTTCTCAAACATATTAAAATTCATTTCCTGAGGAACCACTCCGATCATCTTACGCGCCGCAGTATGCCGGATATCAATATCATAATCAAAAACCTTAACCTCTCCTGATGATTTAATCACCAACCCGGTTAAAATTCCAATTACCGTCGTCTTACCCGCTCCATTCGCTCCTAAAAGAGCGCAAAAATCTCCTTCCTTAACATCTAGATTAATGCCCTTTAAGGCTTCAATACCTGTCGCGTAAATTTTTTTTAAATTTTTAATGGTAATAGCGTTCATTCTATCCGTTCTAACCACAGCGCCAAGGACTAGCCCCTGCCGCAGTATCTCTATATATCAAACTCAAAACTATAAACCCTTTTTTGTTCAAACTTCACTCCCCATCCGCACCATAATCCACGAACGTGCAAGGATGAAGATAATAAAGGAAATAATGTTAATAATCAACCCTACCTGCATTTTCTTTTTATCCTCGTGGGATAAAAAATAAACAAGCAGCGCGATCGATAAATAACCAAACAAATGTGCGAAATGACTAATGCCGTCATTCTGCTCCGTAAAAATACTTTGCAGATCCAAATAAATAAACAGCCATCCTTTCACCATTACAGGTATCGGGAAAATCATTTCAAAAGTAATCTTAAACGGATCCAGCAGCATCGCCGCGGCGATTAATCCCATTAACGCACCAGAAGCTCCGATGATCGCGATATTTTTCTCAAGCACATACATATTCACAATCATCGCAAAAAATAACGAAATAAATAGCGCGCCAAAATAAATATACAAAGTTTTAACCATCCCCAGATGATCTTCTACCACCCTCGCGAAAACAAAAATACCCAGCATATTCACCAGAAGATGGGATAACTCCAAATGCACAAAACCTGAAGTAAAAACACAATACAAATTGCCGTTGAGCAAATTGGCCGGATAAAGGATTAAATTGGTTAAAGCCTCAGGGGAAAGCGCGGTAAAATGAATATACCAATAGACATAAAAATTGGCCCCGATCACTAAAAGGGCCGCCTTCGACTCAAAAATAAAATCTAAAAACCCCGGCTCACGTTCCCGCCGGAGATTACGTCGTTCGTACAAAAAAATACCTTTCTTATTAACAAGTCACAAAGTTGCCAAGTCACAAGGTCACCGTATCAGTTATCTGGGTCGTAGCTGTCAGCGATCAACCTTCAGCTTTAACCATAAACAAACCTCGGAGGTTTGTTTACGGTTTGTCAGTTGTTAGACATCAGATTTCAATCATCAATTATTACGATTTTTCTGATGGCTGACAGCTCTTCTACTCCCTCTTCAACCCCCAACCTTTAATGACACCTGTATCCGCGTCAACATGGACATAAAATGGAATCACCGGATAAATTCCCCAAAGTTGACTTCCTTCCCGATCACGGAATAAAATTTCCCACCACCGCTCAACCGTAATCCCTGTCCGATCGCGAGGCGCAATCGCAAATTCAACCTCTATCCCGTCCTTAAACCATTTCTCCGCGTATTTAACATTGATTGGTTTTAAACTATACAAGCGGTCACCCATTCCTTTATTGATAATATGATTCTGCGCTAAAAGAATGGCCTCATTCGCATCAATGCCATCAACCGCGTTGATCTTAGCAGATAATTGTCGAATAGCTTGATAATTAATGGATTTATACGCGCATCCGTTAAATAAGAAAATCATTAGCAGTATGCTTAAAAATTTTTCAGAAAATTTTATCATTTTGATTCCGCGTCTTGAACGTATGAAGCTAAGTCCCAAACATACCCATCCGAGTCCTGTAAACGACAAACACGATCGCCCCATTCTTCTTGCTTAGGCGACTGTAACACTTTCGCGCCAGCCTCAACAGCCACTTCGTATTTCGCGTCGACATCTTCGCAATACAAATAAAGAATGACAGCCGGCTCAATTTTTGATTTTAGCGGCACTTGTCCGTTATGAAAAGAACCTTCCGGGCTGAAAATAATATTCTGATCTTTGTAACGCATACGGGCAAAAATACAATTACCATTTTCATCCTCCGAAGCCATATACATCAACTCAAACCCAAACGCAGATTGATAAAAATCGATAGACTTTAAAACATCTGTGACAATCAAATGTGGTGTGACCCAGCTTAATCCATTCGGTTTTAAAGAACTCATAAGCCTTTCCTTCCTTAGTTTTCTTATACTCTAATTAATAAGCCTTATTCAATCCAATGTTGACTAATTAAATAGTCATAAATGTACCCCGCGGTTAACTCATGACCGCGTCTATTCCAATGCTCATCATAAGGAAAATGCAAAACACCTCTCTTGGAATCTTTCCTAATTTGACGAAAAGCATTCAGATAAGGCAGCCCTAATTCATTACATGCTTTCTTCAAACGCGTTGGTTCAACTTCCTTTCCTGTACTTGAAAATTCATAAACTAAAAACTTGGCATCAATCTGATTGGCAAATAACGCCATTTCTTTAATAATTCTCTCCGTAATCTGCCATTGCTTTGTTAACACAAATTCAGGCAAGCGCTTGGGAGATAAATTCAGTTTAGGCGACATAATTTTTAACGCCACCATCATACTGTTTAATTGGGGATTATTACGAATACGGCTGCCCATCCAACGAAATGTAGCCCACGATGAAAATGCCAGCTTCAAATGCAAAAGATCTTTTTTGATTAAACCGATCACATCCTTTCGGTTGACAAGAAGTTCACGGTTAACGACTCGCGTCCGATCATATTTCTTATGCCGATTAATTTCAATATTATAAATTGTCTGCACTTGTTTGTCCGACATCAGCCATTGATCTGGCGGATCAAATTCCTGCGGAACAGGAACCCCTGTCAATTTTAAATCATAATGTTCATCAATAATAAAACACCCTTTTCCAAATAACCGATAAGGACGATGATACGACATATTATTTTCAGGATCATTGGGGAAAAAGATATAAATTATAATATCCGGATTATATTTTACGCCTTCTGATGTTAACCAAATATAACTCTGATCTGTACCATATCCGCGAACTCCGGCGTTAATCACTTCAAAGGTTCCGTGTTTGTTCAAATAATCTTCCAGCATATAATCAATGGTATATTCTTTTTCAACCTCCAAACCCGCAACTCCCGAATCGCCGATCATAAGAATCCGTTTGCGCCCTTCAGGTTTTTCATAAGTATGTTTTTTATCACGTAAACCTTTAGGATTAATTTTTGATAATGTTTTAAACTTATTCTTCTGATTCGTATAATACTCTTCCATTCCCGGCTCATGCTTCCATCCTAATAACGGATCATGCATCCATAAAATGTCGGTATGCGTGGTGTCATTTGGAAATTTTTTTTCAATATAAAAGAAATAAAGTTGAAAACTCCCCTCAATCAATAAAAAAACAATCAAGAAGCTGCAAAGGACCACTTTAAAACCAGTTGAACAAATCAACAATAAACATACGGCAATAGAATAAATTGTAAGTTTTTGAACATTACCATCTGCTAATTTTAGATAATGCTCTACTGAGTGCACATTCCGTCCTTGAAAAAAATCGTTAATCCTATTTATGCTGCGCTGTTCATATCCGGCTTTAATTAATCCATGACCAAACACAGCATAAGATATAAGAAAAACCCCTAATAAAATCAGAATTCCCAACGCAATTTTTTGTGATAATCTTAATTCACCCATTGTTTCCTCTTTAAATAGTGATAAATACCTTCGGCAGCCAACGCGTGTCCGCGCTCATTCCAATGTCCATCAAAGGGGTAGCGAAAAATCGGCTTACCTTTAGCTTTTTCTGCGTAGTCATCAAAATTGTTAAAATAAGGGATATTTAATGTATTGCAAACTTGATTTAATTTAGTCGGTTGAGATTCATCGCCCATGGCGGTAAATTCATACACTAGAAATTTAACATTCTTGTAATCAATATATCGCGCCATCTCGGCAAGAATATTTTTTAAAGATTCCCATTGCACATTCGTCACACTTTTGGGAACATCCAATTCCCAGCCCATTTGAAGAGAAGGATCCATTAAATTTAATTGAACAAATATCTTTTCTAATTTCTTATTCATCTGAACACGTTTATAGATCCATTTCACAAAATGAAATTTTGCAAAATCCTTACGGATTAACGTAGCAATATCTCTTTGTTTGACTAGCTTTTTCTCAAACGTTTTGTTCCGTTTAATAATCGAATTGTAATATTCCTGCGCATAAGGGTCTGTCATCATCCACTCATCAAACTGCTCAAAACTTTCAGGAACCGGGATGCCTTTCAAATTTATTTTTCCCTGCGGATCTTTGGTAAAGTATCCTTTTCCGAATTTTCGGCCAGGCTTATGAATCGTAATATTATTTTCTAAATCATTCGGAACAAAAACATAAATGATAATATCAGGAGAATATTTATATCCTTCATTCTTTAAAAATAAAAACGCCTGATCCGTACCATACCCACGGGTCCCGCCATTAATCACCTGATAATTTCCATTGGCCTGTAATTGTTCTTCCAATTTTGCGTCCAAAGCATCTTTTTTATCAACTTCAAACCCCTCGACCACAGAGTCTCCCAAGAGTAAAATTCTTTCTACACCAGACTCTTTTTCATAAGCATATTCTTCGTCACGTAACCCTCGAGAATTAATTTTGCACAACGTGTTTATCCGATTTTTCTTGCTGACAAAACGCGCGCTGGCATTAGGTTTTTGTGCCCATCCCAATAAAGGATCATACTCCCAGAGAATCGCTTCTCCTTCTATATTTTCAGGAAAACGGCGATCCAGATAAAAGTCATAAACACGTAAAGCCCCTTCTATCAAAATAAAAAGTAAGATTACGCTAAACACACTAAACTTCCATTGACGCGGCAAAAGATAAAACATACAAAAAATCAGCGCGTATACCGAAAACTTTCCTAAAATCCCATTGGCTAATTGCAAATAATCATCCAGAGAATTTTGTGTTTGCCCAGAAAAAATCCTATTAACCTGTTCAAGGCTTTGCCCATGATAAGCATCGGTAAGAATTTTCTTTCCTAACGTCAAATAGCCGGCCCAACCGACAATAAGTCCGATAAGAATAATCCAAATTAATTTATAATTTTTTTTGTTCAAATCTTATTCCACTCCAAGAAATGCGTTCTTTTCTTCATTAAATGAAAATATTTTCCCGCGTGCCGGCCAAGGACGAGATTTAAGAACTTCTAATACAGCTTGCGCATAAAGCTTATTCCCTTGCGCGTTATAATGATCAGAACTATTTTTCAAATCACCCGCTTGCACATTATGCTGTTGAAACTGTTCTTCCAGCGCTGCTGTAGATTGAACATAAAGAACACTTGCTTTATAATCATTTAATAAATTTTGAATTTTTTGCGGCAACTTAAGAAAAGGTTTAGAACAGAAGAAAATAATTTTAGACTGGTTCTTCACGATTGTTTGCAGTAAATTTTCTAAAATCATAATATTTATTCGCTCTAAATCATATTGATCACTTTTAATTTCTTTTAGTTTATTATTATACCGTTTTTTCGCCAGATTTTGTTTTAAAAAAAGCCCTAAATTCAGATGAGATAAAAAGTTTTTAGCCAATAAAAATTCTTTTCCATTTACTCCTAAAGGCTCAAATAAATATTTTTTTCGGAAGTTTGGATCAAATAAATCAAACGGGGTAACACTACGATTCTTTAAAATATTTTCATCTTCCCAAAATTGTACCCGGTAAATATAGGAATTGCGCAAATTGGTGTCACGCACAAACATACGCGCGTCCAAGAAATCCCGACTACCAGTTTCGATAAAACTGAAAAATATGATGTCAGGTTGAAATTTTAAACCATCTTTCAAATAACGCAAATAACTTTGCCCAAGACCAAACCCGGAAACACCAAAATTAAGAACTTCCAGATTACTTACTGAATTCTCAAGAAAGTATTCCCAAGCATCTTCATTTTTCTCATCATCACAAAAAACAAAAGAATCACCAAACATTGCTATCCTAAGAGTGTCGGCTGAAGGAATCAAAGAATAATCTCTATTGGCGCGCATCCCCCCTGACTATTACTTTGGTACATCCCAGTATCTTTACTGGCACCGATCGAATACCCTAAGGTATTATCTAAACGATAAATAAAACTCTCCCGTCCTTGCGCGAAATATGTCGCGTATGTTAATCTCGCCCGAATAAGGATATCTAAAAATTTCTGATGGCCGATTAAAAAGAAACAATTCGCCTGGATAATTTGCAGTAAAAATAAAATGTAAACAACGCATTCTATTATAAAAAGATTAAAAACCCCTAAAGTCATAAATTTTGCCAGCGTTTTTTTCTTGGTTGTGTATTTAATAAATACCAACCCCAGAATCAATAAAATAAATAGTATTAAAATAGAAAGCATATGTCTCCTTTTATAAAAGTCACAATGTCACAGTAACTCAAATTTGAAACTTTTGTCACCAAGTCACCGTGTCAGTTGTCCGGTTCTTAGTTGTCAGCTATCAGTCGTCAGCTTTCTGAAAGTCACAATGTCACAACAGCTCAAATCTGAAACTTTTGTCACAAAGTCACCGTATTTGAAATCTGGAAACTTTGTACCCCTTGTGACTTGGTATCTTTGCGACTTTGCGACTTTGTGACTTTGCGACTTTGTGACTTTGCGACTTTGCGACTTTGTGACTTTGTGACTTTGTGACTTTGTGACTTTGTGACTTTGTGACTTTGTGACTTTGTGACTTTGTGACTTTGTGACTTTGTGACATTTGATAGCTGATAGCTAACAACACTTATCACTTATCACTTATCACTTATCATTAAATAAGCATACCTCATAGCTTTCGCCGCATCATCTAACCCCAAAAGTTTCACTAATCCTAACACACTCCCCCCGCGGTTTAATACCATTCGTGCAAACGAATGCCGAAATACAGCTGGAGTCTGATATTCACGTAAATTGCATTCATGAAATAGTCGCTTAATTTCTAAAGGAAACAAATCCAGATATTCTTGAGAAAAAATTCTTCCCGTGCTTAAATGATCCGCATTACCCCTTTGACTAAGCCTATTCTGAAAATTGTGATCAAACGGAATTTTACGTTTATTTCCCCGGAGGTTTTTTATCTCAATTATATTTTTTTTAAAATCAATATCTTCCCAATTTAGATTTTTCATTTCATTAAAAGTCATTCCCGTCTTAAGCAATATGATAAGCATTTCCCGATAAGGTGATTGCGCCTGCTGAATTAAACAATCTTGTTCTTCTTCGGTAAGCGGCTGCACTGTTCCATAATACAATATCTGCAATAAAGTCACATGGATAACCGGATTATCATTGAGATAACCCAGTTTAATAGCATAATCCAAAACATCCCGTAACAATAAAAAAGTAAAATTAAACATCCGCGGTTTAATCCTCTTCGCAGATCTCTGCAACGATTGCCGATACTGTTCAATCACCTTTGGCGTAATATTCGATAATTTTTTAATAGAAATATTCTGGTTACAAAATTGTTGAAAATGCTCAACAAGATTTCGATAACGTCGGTAAGATTTTGGTGAATACTGTTCTGCGGCGTATTCTAAAAAAGTCTGAAAAAAAATATCATAATCCACATCCCGGACGATAATCCCCATTTCTCCCTGATCAATCTTGTTTTGCACCTGTTTAAGCAGGGTATACGCCTTTTCTTCATCCGGGCCAGCTTTCTGCTGATACAGCAATCCCCGCGCATAGAATTCAATATAAAATTCATCGTTTATCTTGCGGACAGATCCCATTGTGTATTTAAAATTTCAAAATTAAGGTAAGGCATTATCCATTTAAACGTTTTTGCTCTTGTAACGTTTCAATAAAAATTTCTACGATCTCTTGATCAAGCTGATCCTGCATATTACGAAGAGTTTGGCAAGCTTCTTTATGCGTCATTTTCGCACGGTAAGACCGATTCGTGGTTAACGCGTCAAAAATATCCGCGATCGTGGTGATTCGCACAAGCGGGGTAATATCGTCTTTCTTTAATCCGTCAGGATAACCGCTGCCATCAAGCTTTTCATGATGATGACGGATAATATCGCACAAATGGTGCAATGAATGAATTGGTTTAATAATACTTTCCCCGATTTCAGGATGCTTGCGCATTAACACCCATTCATGATCGCTTAACGGCCCTTCCTTTTTTAAAACTTCATCGGGAATACCAATTTTACCTAAATCATGAAGCCGGGCGGCATCACGCAACGTTTTCTTATCTTCTTCATCTAGTCCTAATTTTTCAGCCATCATCATGCAATAATTGGCAACACGATCTAAGTGCCCTCGAGAATAAGTGTCTTTAGCGTCCACGGCTAACGCTAACGCTGAAATCGTTTCAAAATACGTTGCTTCCATATCATCACTTAAATGCGAATTCTCAATAGCAACAGCAATTTGTGACGCTAAATGACTAATTAACTGAATTTCATCCTGGCCAAATTCCCGGTTAATATCTTTAGCACAAATAGCAATAACACCCTTACTTTTATCTCTAAAAACCAATGGCGTCGCGATTAAAGGTGCTTTAAGGTGCGAAGACAATTCTTTTGATCCGGTTGTGTCAAGATTGATCGTCTTAGTAATCAAAGGTTCTTTAGATTTAAAAATCGAAAAAAATTTAGATCCCTTATCAATTGTATGATTTACTTTAGTGTGTTTATCCGCTGCCGCATCGTAAACGCTCTTCACAAAAAGCATGTCAGATTTTTTATTTCCGTCAGTAATCATCAACACACCTGTCCGGCCACCCAACGCGTCAGTAATAGTTTCTAAAATCAAATCCAAGAAGGTATCAATATTCTGCATATTTGATATCCCTTCTCCGACTTTTGTTAAAACAGAGTGCAATGTCTTTTTAGCTAATTCTAAATTCTTAACATTTTCCTCAAGCCGTTCTGTAATCGCGGAAAAAGATCTGGCTAAAACAGCAATTTCATTTTTATCTTCACCGATTTCTTTAATTTTTTCCGGACTTAATAACCTTTCCAAAGCCTTCCGATTTGCATTGGTTAAATCAATAATCTTTTTAATGACCGAACGCATTGAAATGTAGCCAACCACAATACCGATAACAATAATGATTAAAGAACGGTTTAAAATATCAGGAGAAAGTTTTATTGCCCCATAAAGCAATAACTGCAGATAAAGATACGCTAAAACAAGCAGCGGCACGATTGACATCAGAAAGAATAATTCGGTAAATTTCCGCAGAATCGATTCGTTCTCGATGGATTCAATTAATTTGTGACGGTATTTTGATTTATAATCTTCTTCAACCATAATTATTATTCTAATTTTTTATAATTATTTTTTAGTAAAGTAAGTATAACATAAGTGTTTAAAATTCATTCATGAATTTTATAAAATTTTACTACCTATTTAAAAATTAAACAGGCATAAACAAAAAAATGCGCCCAACGCATTATTTAAAATTAATCTTGATTAATCCGAAGAAGAGTCTCGTGAAGTTTTTGCGCGGAGAGACGGGTGATCTGATCCCATTTAAATGAAAACTCCTGATCAAACGATGCTTTATAACATATTCCGAGTATATTTAATTTAAAATCTTCATATAAAAACTTCCACATTATCTTATTGATGTGGTCGAATTGTTCCGGATTGGAATAAAAAGATTCTTCCAATTCCAGATTATAAAATAGCAAAGCAAGAGACTTAACCTCTTCTTTAAATAATTCAATTTCAACCAAAAGCTTATGCTGCGTTTTAGTGTTTTCTAAAAGAATCAAAACCTCTAAAATGGCGGATTCCACATCGTTTTCCTTTAACTGCAGAAAATAATATTGAAACTCCGGATCATTACGCATGTTACTGATCACACGCAAAACATCTTCCCGTGTGAAATTTTTTGGGAGAGAATATTGGTTAAATATAATGGATTCTGTTTTCTTTGAGGCTAACGGAGTAAAAATAAGGATAATAACAGCCAATGGGGTAAGAATAAGCAGAATAAAAACAGCGAATTTTAAATAGGGTCTAGCTAAAATTTGTTTTGGAATCATGAGTATTTAGTGCTAAGTGGTAAGTGCTAAGTGGTAAGTAATAAAAAACCTTAACACCTAACACTTAACACAAATATTTATATCTTCGTCCTTTACTCTTTCGATATCAGTTTACCGGATTCATCATACGCCTTGCGGCTTTCACGAACACCTTCTTTATAACGATCTTCAAACGCAAGCACCCCGTTTTGATAATATAATTTATTTACACCGTCTTTTTGCCCGTTTTTATAATTTTCCTCACTCATCAATTCTCCGGTCTTATAATACGCTTTACTGCCTCCGAAAAGTTGTCCGTCTTTAATCTTCCATTCCTGTTTTAACTGGCCTGTTTGATAATATTCCCTTAAAAATCCATCGCGGTCATCATTCGTATAAGTCCGCGTCACCCACAATGAACCATTATCAAAAAATTCTTTGGACGTTCCCGATTCTTCTCCTTTTTTATATTCACGCTCTAAACTTAAAATTCCGTTTGGAAAATATTCTTTAAAAATCCCCTCTTTTAAATCATCCACATATTCTGCTTCGCTTTTAATTTTATTTTCCGGATAATATTCTTTAACGATCCCATGCAACTTTCCTTTTTTAAATTGCGCTTCCATCGCTAGATCGCCTTTTTCATCATACGCCACACTAGGTCCGTCCATTTCATCGTTAACAAAATTCGCCTCCCACTTAATCTTACCGGAAGGATACAGAATCTTAGAGGCACCGTCACGCAATCCATTTTTATAATTCCATTGCGCCTGCAAACGGCCGGTTTCATCGTACTCTAACACCAATCCATGCCATTCATCATCTTTATAATTAATTTCACTCTTAATCACATTATTTTCATAATATTCTTTACTAACCCCATCTAAACGGCCTTGATTGAAAAACATTTCATATTTCAAATTTCCATTTTCATAATAATATTTGCACAGCCCGTGCAATTTATCGGCTGCGAAGTTTTCTTCACTTTTTAAAGTACCGTCTTCGTAATATTCCTTGGCTTCCCCTTGCTGTAACCCATTACGAAAATTCTTGATAAAATAAAGCTGGCCGCTTTCATAATAAGTTTTATAAACCCCATCTAAACGGTCAGCGCGATACGTTCCTTCTGTCATCATCTTACCGTTTTCATAATACGTCCGGCTTAACCCATCCAGTAAATCTCCAAGATATTCGCGCTTCGCGCGCAGAGCCCCATCAGGATAGAATTCTTCTAAGGTTTTGATATCCGCGCCATAGGCAGGATAGACGCTGGCCAGGCAAAGAAAGAAAAGATAAAAAATTGTGAAATATGAACGCTTCATCATGAATAAAAATATGTAAAAATTTTAATTAATTATATTTAGAGATATTCTAACAAATAACTTTATGAATTGGGAGAAATATTTGCTGAATATGGCAGGCATTTTCGAGGGGATAGGCAACTTCTAAATAACTCGACTACGCCAAATTTAAATGCAGTTAACTGCAAAAACCAGCTCTACCTTTTCTCATGGATTTACCCAATTGTAATTTTCGGCTTTGCTGAAGAAAAAAATCCTCCGTCTTTCAATGAAAGAAAAACGGAGGATTACTGGCGGAGAGGCAGAGATTCGAACTCTGGAAGGGTTGCCCCTTAACGGTTTTCAAGACCGCCGCTTTCAACCGCTCAGCCACCTCTCCAAATACAATAAACGACTGTTTTCTATATAGTTACAAAATAGTTACAAAACTTTTAACTCTTGACGCTTTTTTAGATTTTACCACTGGGGACTAAATTAGAACCAATACCATTGGTTTTTAATTTGAAACTTTGTCCAAGGACTTCAAGAGCCCGTTTTTTATGATCCAGTGATACATGAGAATATCGCAAAGTCATTTTTATAGTTTTATGCCCCCCAACAATTCTCGAACAGTATTCAAATCTACTCCATTCATAACTAAATATGATGCAAATGTATGTCTTAAATCATGAAAATGAAAATTATTTATACCACATCTTTTTAACGCTGTCGAGAAAGAAGTTCTAATAGTTTTTAAACTGTACCCCATTAACAAATGGAGTAATTTAAGGTAGAATTAGCTCACAACCAAAAGGAGCTGATTCTATGAAAAAACGTAACTGGCAACCCAAAGAAAAATTTAAAATTGTCCTTGAAGGTATGTCCGGACAAATCGAAATCACCAAACTTTAACAATCCACATCCTCTTCGAATACTTTGCCCAAGATGCTTTCGCCACCAATTCACCACTTCTCGCTTCACCTCAGGCTTTAAAACTTTTTTCCGACAACCTCCTTTAAACATCTTATATCTAATGCCTGTTCTGCCACCATCACCTTTAACTTCTTATTCTCTGCTTCTAATTCTTTCAGTCTTTGTACATCTTTTCGTTCCATTCCTTCTAATCGATTCTTCCACTTATAATATGTTCTATCATTTATTCCATTTTGCCGGCACGCCTCTTTTACTGGCATTCCTGCCTCAATCTCCTTCATCACTTTAATGATTTGTTCATCTGTAAATTTTCTCTTTATTGTCATCTCAAGCTCCTTTCGAGCTTGTTCTATCATATTTTTATCGTACCTTCAAGTGGTCCTATCAATGGGGGAAAGCCAACTTGTAGGAAGCGAAATTAAGGCGCTTAACGAGGGCTGTAGTTTGGGTAAGCAAAGAACAAAGCCAGTAACAAGAATTACTGGCTCAACACTGCTAATTACCTACTTAATTTAGGGTTCACAGTTCTCATGGCTTCAGAAGCACACGAAGAATTTCGATATAGTTCTTCTAACTCATCATCTGTCTTAGAAAATTTCTTGCCGTAATTCATGAAATATTTCTTAGGTAAGTTTGCATTTTGTTCATCAGTCTTAACTATTTTAAATTGTCCAGGATCAAAAGTACTGGGTGATTTAACTAGCTCAAATTGGTATATAAAGCCATCATCATCACAAGCTTCATACTCATTATTTTCAACATCAATAGCTTCGAGATTACTCTCTACTTCTTTCGTAGAATTAAAAAGATAAATTTCATCTCCTGTTTCATTTACTATAATCATTCTTTTCTCCTTAAATCAATGTTATTAAAAACCTTCCCATGGGCGATGCCTTCCAATCCCTCCACCAGGTTTAGTTATTCCAGTTTTAGGGTCAACTATGCGACGATGATAATGGGGCAGCCGACCTAAAGGATTTGAACTATTTCTACTTCCAAAAGGATTAATTCGAAAATTTACTTTACCATCATTCTTAAAAAATATTTCTCCCCCTTTTATCCCAGTTTTTATTCCAGCCTTGCTTGTTGCCTTTGCAATGCCTGCACCTCCAAGCGTTAACTCCGCACCTGTTGCAGTATATCCTCCTGCGGAATAGGCATTAGAACATTTATCGACGACATCATTAAATTCACCTATTTCTCGAATATAGTTTGTTCCTCCGAAGGTAATTGTATCTCCGAATCCTGCTGAAAAATTTGAAGAATCCCTAAGAAAATCATACCAAGAATACAATCCATATGGATCGATAAAATTTATAGGATTATTAAGTGTATATGCATAGAGATTCATCGAATCAAAATACCCCAATGGATCTCTTTGTAGGAACCGACCTATTAAGGGGTCGTACTGTCTCGCCCGGTAATAATAAATCCCTGTCTCTTCATCCCATCTGCGTCCGGTAAACATATATGGGTTGTTAATGTTGCTGGTTGCTAGTTGCTGGTGGCTGGCATCAAAAATACTTGGATTCCCAAAAGCGTCGTAAGTGTAACTTTCAACAACAGCGCCTGTATTATCGGTCATTTCGGACACACTGCCCAGACCATCATAATGATAATAATAATCGTTACTGCCGCGTTCCATCGTTAATACTTCATCAATGGAATCGCCCAGGACATATTCCGCGTTAAGACTGCCGGAAGAATCGTATTCCGCGATGACGGAATCATCATTATAAACAAAATACGTTGTTACGCCATCTACTGTTTTGGAAATTCTTCGGTTAAACGCGTCATAAATGAGCACATGACTTACAGAGCACGTAGTGCGAAGTAAGTCATTGGTGCGAATTTATCCCGAGGAGTAACCGGTTTTATGGATATAAAACCGATATGTATGACGAGGGATAGAGCTCTACACGTATTATCTATTTTCCTTTTCTTGTGCAGCATCTCAAAGAGCATAAAAGTTATAAATCGAACCGATGTTTGGTTCGATTTTGTTATTTTAAGTCTGAAGGAGGAGTTGGTAAATAACAAACCCCAAATATCTTTTATTTGGGGTTATAACGTTAAACTTTAAATATCCCTTAAAAAATAAAAAATGTGTTTACTAAGTTTGAAGTTTTTATTTTTTAGGGGTATTTAATTGGTTTTCTTTCCCTCTGTCTCCGTCAGGGTCTGTCCCGCTCTCTTCTTGATTTGAAGCAAAGCTAAAGATATGGCTCAACCCTATCCTTCAGAATTTTAACCAATTCTTCATCCATAAATTTAAATTTGTCTGGAATATCCAATGATATTAACCGTTGTCCCTTTAAATACTTTTTAAACTGGTTTTGAACTTTCTTTTTGTATTTACCTTCCATTACAAAGATTACTTCTGCCCATTCAATGTCCTCAGCACTAAGTTTAATTTCTGAATTATTATTTAGTCCAGCGGATTTAACCTCTAAATCCTCATATCCCGAGAATATCGCTTCTGCTGTTGGACTCCTTAATTTGTTTTCACCACAAATAAATAGTATCTTCATAGACTTAAAAAAACAGCGGGCCCAAATTAATAGGCCCGCTGAGAATTTATATGTTGCATCACTCTCTAAAGTAGTATTTTCTTAATTCTCCATCATACTTTTTTGATTTCATGCAACACCGTTTAAAATAACCTCCCTGAACCGCATGGACAAGGATCTTTTCGTCCTAACTTCTCGAATAACTCCTTATTGCCATGTACTATTCTGGTTCCTTTTTTGACGTTAGTCTCGGAAGGATATCCTCTTCTTCTTTTACTCATCGGTTCGAAAAAACTTCGATTTCTTGTTTTTATTGTACCGTTTCATGATGCACCTCCTGTTTTACCGTTAACATGATTTGCCCGTCATGTCGTAGATAAAATATAACATATGAATCCAGAATCAAACAAAGAAAAACCTAATCACCGCAATACTAAGGGCGAATATATAGGCACTCCAAAAACTCGAAAATAAATACAATTTATCTTCTCTGTAATTCCTTTTACCATGCAGAAAGACGAACAGCTTGCCGATCAAAACTGGCCCTATAATTACATTGATTATTCGAAGCGTCATATTAGCAATTAAATGCTCTTTGAGAATAAATAAGCTGATTATCCCTGCGATAATCCCTAAAAACATGCTCAATGAAAACGAGAATAATTGTGGGTTTTCCTTCTTCTTGAATCGAAGCCATTCAAAGGGCAATTCGGCGAGAATCTGGAAGAATATTTCACCGATGAGTTGGAATATTAGCTCAAGAATGAATTCCATAATCAATCAGTCCCCACAAACAAGGATTTGCTCCTTTTCCTCTTCGGCAATTCTTATCATCGAGTCTAATTTATCCAAAATTTCATTAAATCTCTTTTTATTTAATTTAGCATATAGCTTCTTTTCTTCTGGGAATGTCTGCTCACCCGTACAAACGTCCCAATTATCTGGCTGTACGGAAACCATTTCTCTTGCTTTTTCAATTAATGTCTTTAAATGAATGAAGCTTTCCGATTGAAAACAAGCATCTTCATATAAATCAATGCTTAAACCTGTTCTCTCTTTCAACTCTTTGAATAAAGGATATAGAAACCAGTAATAACCTTCCTCATCATCTGTAAAAGTAAAGACTCGTTCCTCAAACCCTTGTCGTGGTTTTAAATCTTTTGTTATAATAAAATCTAATCCCACTTTTAACCTCGCTTTTTAAACAAAAAGTATGCTCCATGCGAAAACGTCCATATGGAAAGAAAAATACATAAAAACCAAAATATGTTCTGCCACCATCACCTTTAACTTCTTATTCTCTGCTTCTAATTCTTTCAGTCTTTGTACATCTTTTCGTTCCATTCCTTCTAATCGATTCTTCCACTTATAATATGTTCTATCATTTATTCCATTTTGCCGGCACGCCTCTTTTACTGGCATTCCTGCCTCAATCTCCTTCATCACTTTAATGATTTGTTCATCTGTAAATTTTCTCTTTATTGTCATCTCAAGCTCCTTTCGAGCTTGTTCTATCATATTTTTATCGTACCTTCAAGTGGTCCTATCAATGGGGGAAAGCCAATAAAAAGAAACGGGCGAGAATACCTGAGGGGTATGATCTCGCCCGTAAATCGTGCACGATTTCCAGTTTAAAATCTTGTTCTGTTTCCCCTCAGGTTTTTTGCTCTCCTTAGTTATCGCTCGAATTGCCGAGAATGGCAACACCTTTTTTATATCAACGGAGTTTACAGTCCAAGCAAATCCCAGCGATCCAAATATTGCTTTTCTTCGTCCCTAAACTTTCGCATGGGATTGTCTTTGTGCTTTTGCCCTTTACGCCCCGGAGTTGCCAACCATTCCTTGTGAAACTTCTTTGAAAACTCTGCCACCTTTTTGCTCGGGACGACGTAATAGCTTGGCGCTTCCCCATAGTTGAGATTTACAAAGACATAAAATAAATTGTCTGCATGGTAATCTTCCGACTTTATGCCAAGCATCCATTCTTTTGAATTCCCCTGATTGGTTTTAACCTGAATCGCCGCTGATTTGGTCGCATCTTCATTCGTCACCAAAACATCTACGCCTCGTGAATTTCTGAGCGTAATGCTGGCAATATAACCTCGTCTCGAAAGCTCTCCAGCACAAAGATATTCGCCTGCGACACCACTTAAAATTGAACTTAACTTTTCTTTAACCATATACGTCATCCAATCTGAATGTAGACGATCCTCTGTAGATATATCGCCTACACAATGGGATTATATGCTATATGGTTAAAGCGTTCAAGCGTAAAAAGATATGTATTAATTTCGGTGAGATTGTTCGTGCAAAACGTCACAAGCTCGGATTGTCTCAAGAGGCTTTTGCTGAACATGCTGACCTACATCGTACGTATATCAGCGATATTGAATTAGGTAAGGTTGATGTTGGAATTAGCGTTGCCCAAAAAGTTGCGAAAGCTTTGAAAACACCATTGAGTAAACTTATCAAAGACATAGAAAGTAAGTAGCCTGTCTAAGTCGGAAAATTGTATTTTTGTTCCCTTTTTTGAAACGCCTCCGGTCCCCCTTCAAGCACATACCAACAGTGTTGTCGAATACCTTTTTGATTAAGAACAGATTTTTCTTCATCATTCTCAAAAGTATTTTCCAATCCACCTGATACATAGCTGATATATGCAGGTTGCAAGGCTTTGTCCTTCTCGAAATTTGCAACAATAACTTGTTCTGAATCAGTATTCACAACCAAATTAGCGTTATGGGTTGCTATAATCACTTGTCTTTTATTCTTCGCTGTTCTGAAATAATTGATTAGTGTTTGATACACCGACCTATTATCCAGATTTTCCTCGGGCTGATCAATCAAAATCGGTTTAAAATCTTCATCAAGATCCAAGTATAAAATCAATAAAGCAATCCCCTTTAATCCTGGAGTCAATTCGTCCAGCTTCTTTTCATCAAATTCGATTGAATAGGATAACTTGTAATAATCTATGTTCGTTAACCATTTATAAAAATCAGCTATTGTAAAATTATTGTTCAACTGTTCTATGAGTAGCTTCTCCTTGAATGGAACATCTTTGTATCTAAACGCTCCAACAATTAATTTTATAAATTTACTTATTGTTTGAGAATTTTCTTCATCTAATCTTTTGCCCACACCTTCAGACCTCAATTCACTCTCTAAGTTTAACTTCATAATCTCCTGCTTTGCAGATTCAATCGTTTTCTGAAGTTCTCTATAGTCTTTATATTGAAAGTTTCCTGACTTTCTGTGATCAATCAAAGCATCACCAAGTTCCGTCATCTTCTTTGAATCAAAAGTTAACCGAACATTAAATCTAAACAATCTCCTCTCATCTTCCTGCTTCTCAAGTAAGGTGGTCTCTAATGGATTATAAATTTCTTCCAACGATGCTTTTTCTTCAAACAAAGTCACGAAATATTCAAAAAAAGCATTAGCCAATTTTAATTTAGAGTCTTTCAGTGTTTTTTGAGCCAAGTTTGAAGCCTTTAACTTTTCTCCAAGAGCATCTGTCTCTTCCTTCAACTTCTTATTTAAATCACTTAACGAAGTCAACCTTTCCTGCCGAGTCTTTTCTAGATTTAACTGCTTCACTATACTTGCAATATCCTGCTTAAGCTTACCCAGCTCGGTATTCTTACTTGAAATATCACTTTTATTTGACGTCTTCTGTTTTTCTAATTGAACAGAAAAGTCCTTTGGTTCAATCGAAACAGAAATTATCTGTTTAAGCCCAATCCCCTTAATTTTTTCGTTTATGTTAAATACTTTAGTTGATAAATCGCCTTTCAAATCTTGAATTTCATTCGCAACAACATCTATTGATCGGATGCTTTGGGCTAGAATTGAGATGCTCTTTTCAAGCAAAGCTTTCTTTTCATTCAAATCATTGTATGACGTCAATAATTGCTTTTTTTCTTCCTGCCCTTCAGTAATAATTTTGGTGATGCTCGTTATTTCCTTTGCATTCTTTAAATATTCCTTTTCTCTTCGTGAAATCTCTTCCTTAATCTTATCAATTTCAAGGACTGAATTAACCTTTTCATTAACTTCATCACTAAAACTTTCAAGCTGTAATTTAATCTGATTACGCTTTCTATTTATTAAGTCAAGCTTTGAACTCTTAAACTCTCCAAAACTGCTGTAAATAGCTTTTTCTTCATCTCTAACCTTCTGATAAATAACACCCTCAATCTGCTTTTGCAAAGCTTCAACTTGTTCTTCCGAGCACAAACGTTTCACGAAGCCTTGCGATAGATAAACTACCTTTTTATTTGGATCATCACCGTCATCCCAGCTTATTCGCTCAATTTGGTTAAGCTCAACTAAATCCTCTTCTTCATCCTCCCACTTCAAAGATAATCCAAGTTTTGGAAAATGCCCC
Organism: Candidatus Omnitrophota bacterium; assembly: GCA_020632515.1. Lineage (GTDB taxonomy): Bacteria > Omnitrophota > Gorgyraeia > Zapsychrales > Zapsychraceae > JACKFK01. Next base: position 98,403 of record JACKFK010000010.1, read on the forward strand.
TCCGCTTTCTTTAAAAACGAGTCGTCGTTTTCTGTTATTTCTTCCCAGTCTTTGTTAGCTGTTATTGTTATCAAATCTAATAACGCTGTCTTACCTGTCCCACGACCACCAATAATACTCACAAGATTAGAGTTAAGCTGAAGCTCCTTTTCCTCAAACCAACCGTTTGAATTTCGTATGCTGATTGATTTAATAACTTTACTATTTTCAACTTTAGCGGAAGGCTCATCGCCAATGTAAACTCTGGATGGTTCGTAAATGATTTGTCTTAATCCTTCAAAGGTTGGGTCTGCCTTAATCCAACAATTTGCTTTTAATGAATAATTATTAATATTGTGATTGTCAGAACAAATAACTAGCGGTTTCTCTAGCTTGATTACAGGAAAAACTTTCTCTTTATATCCCTGCATATCCTCTGTTTTACCAATCTCGTAAATATCAATGGCACCGCATATTTCAGTTTTTTGTGCTTGTTTGTGTGACAAGGCATTTGTGATATTTTCTAAAGAATTGCTCTTTGTGCCTGCATGGATAGAAATTAAACCACCAAGTTCATGGATTAACTTAGATGTGTCCATCAAATCTACACGAACATTTTCATGCCCTACTTTCTTGATATCTGATGCAGTTAGATTAAGCTGCCCTTGCAACTTGGTCCAAATGGTGTTGATATCTGCATTTTCGGGAAATATTCCTATATAGTGAATTGATTCAGAGCCTCCAAGCTCCGATCTAAACTCAATCCCTGGTAAAATTGTAATATCATCTTTCGCTAACTGATTTAATGCATTTATACGCTCAACATCAATGACATGATGATCCGTAATAGCCACCGTCCTAATCTCATTATCTTTTAATTTTTGGATTAACTGCTCGTTAGAGACGAATTTATCCTGATAATCAAATGAAGACGGTGTATGGAAATGCAAATCCCATTTTCGCCAGATTGAACCTTTTGGATATTTAAACATAGAATGACTTTCTAGTTATTTATTTGAACTTATATTTTATCAAATTTCGGTAATAATTGTAATCTTTCGCAACCCTCAGAATTCCACCTCATTACAACATATTTTTGGATTTACTCAGGAATTTGGGTCAAACGGACAGGAAGACGAGCCACAAGGAAGGCAAAAAAGGATGGTGGTGGTAAAGACCCTACTTATCTTCTTCATTTTCGTATACATAAAACTCTCCAAAGTGTGTCTTTTCTGTTTCTTTAACTTTCTCAGCTAAAATTTTTATATCGTCTTCAACTTCAAAATTCGAAACACGCTTTTCAAATAATTCAACGTCTTTGATTTCTTCAACGTCATACTCATGTTCATACGCAGCAAACTCGACAAGCTTTTTATAACTCTCTTCATCCTCGGCAAATGCCAAAATATTAACATAAGCACCTAACGCACCTTCTAAATCATTATTCCCTTCCTTCGGAACTAGATTAACCAAGCCAATCCACACATTTTTAGACATTACCTATTCCCCCATGGATATTCATAATGTTGACCGGGTATTTTATTCCCCTTGCTATCTGTCGGATGAAAATGAGGTTTTCCTTTTGTAGGATTTGGGTGGTGAATCGGCTTCCCTTTACCCGCTTTACTTGCAGCTTCTTCTGCTGCCTTTCCTTTTGGAAATTTTTTCTTATGAATCTTAGGTTTTCCACTAGGTCCAATTTCTGAGTCTGGGACACCTTTATTTTTGCTTTTTTCTGCATTGTCACTCTTATCAGATTGATATTGAACTGGACATGTGTTACTTGTTGAGCCTGAATTAGACCACGGGCTCGACCAAGAGGGAAAACTCGTCGGCATGTTATCATAATAATACTTTAAAGCAACGTAACTGCCAACTCCGACAACTGTCCAAAATATTACATCATCAACTAAAGCAAATTCTCCATAAGGATCGACATAATTAGTTGGATTGTTAAAAACATACTCGTACAAGTTCATCGAATCGTAGTAACCCAACGGATCTCTCTGGAGGAATCGACCGATTGAGGGGTCATACTGTCTTGCTCGGTAATAATAAATTCCCGTCTCTTCATCCCACCGTCTTCCTGTAAACAAGTAAGGGTTACCAACACTTGAGGATGTTACCGACGGATTTCCAAAGGCGTCGTAAATGTAGCTTTCAACAACAGTGCCTACACTGTCGGTAATTTCGGTCACACTGCCTAACCCATCATAATGATAAAAATAGTTGTTCTCGCCTCGTTCCATCGTTAACACTTCATCAATGGAATCTCCCAACACATACTCCGCCTCTAAAGCACCGGTGCTGGCGTATTCCGCAATAACGGAATCATCATTATAAACAAAATACGTTGTTACGCCATCTACTGTTTTGGAAATTCTTCGATTGAAAGCATCGTAAGTATAACTCGCCGCTGTCAATCCATTGTTGGCGGTGATGAGCCGGTTTTCTTCGTCGTAGTTGTAGGTCTTAAGGCCGTCATTGGTTAAATTACCGTTATTATCATAAAGATGCGTCGTCCCGCCCACATCATTGTATTGATTTAAATTGTTCGTGGTGTAGGTTGTCCCGTCAGCCACTTCCCGGTTACCGGTTGAATCATAGTCAAACGTGTGACTTTGTGAACCTGTGACTTGTATCAGTTCATAAATGTCATTATACCCGTAATTAATGGTTTCCAAAGGATCGGTTTGCAAAGTTCGATCATACTGCTTGCGGTTGCCCACCGCGTCGTACAATGGATACGCGTGGGTGGAAATATTTGTACCGGGAAGAACACTATTGGTGATACTTGTTAACTGATTGGCAAGGTCAAAAGAATAGGTTGCTCGTTGCTGGTTGCTCGTGGCTAGTGTTTTGGTTGATCGGCGGTTTAACGGATCATAATTGTAATCCGCCAAAGTGCTCCCGCCCACCTTCACTAAATCCAACCGGTCATGTTGATCATACGTATAATCGATTGTTTTGCCGCTGGGATAAATGATTTGCGACAGATTACTGTTATTCTCATAGGCGTAATCGATCAGGTAATCGGTGGCATTGATTCTTTGCGTCACATCAGCGATTCGGTTTAATGGATCGTAATTAAAGGTGATTTCAGCGGCGTTGTTGTCCGCGGCGAGTAAGCGGGAACCTACATCATATTCAAATACCTTATTCCTTGACGGATTATTAGGAAAGTTCTTGGCCGTCAGCCGGTTTAATTCATCATACACATAATCAATCGTACCGTGGATTCCCGGGAGGGTTACAAAATCTAAATTGGAATTTTTGTCATAATCATATTGGACCATGCTCAGATCCGCGTAGGTCATGATGTCCAACCGGTCAAAAAGATCATATTGATAATCTGTTTCATTGTTATTGGCGTCCGTGATTTTCGCCAGCCGGCCATTAAGGTCATAATCATACGTGGTCACCCCGGCCGGTGTGTTGGCGTCGGTGACGGTAAAAAGCAGGTCGCGTTCGTCATAGGCGTTGGTGGTTGTCTTTTGATTCGCGTCAAGTATACTCGCTAAATTTTCATTGTTATCATAATTGTAAGTTGTGACTCGGTTGAGCGGATCAGTAACTGTTTTAAGATTATTTAAAAGATCATACGTCATTTGGGTAGTCTGCCAAACCGTGGCCAATTCATCGGCCTGCTGTTCGGCCTTAATCCGGTTGCCGTTGGCATCGTATTCATACTTACTGACAAATCCCAACGGATTGGTGACTTTGACCAGCCAGCCTAGTTCATTGTAATCATAATCAGTGATGTGATTGTTAGGATCTGTCATAAGATTCAGATAACCAAAGGTGTCATATGTCAATTGGGTCACCGCGTTAATCCCGCCGGGATCCTGAATGATTTGAGATAAATATCCCGTAATCGGTTCATAGGTGTATTGCGTGACATTCCCGTTGGGATCCGTGGTTTGGATGATCTGGCCTTCGCTATTATAGGAAAACATGCTCATGGCCGTGCCCAGCCCTGTCACTGGAGGCTGTTCAATCATCACCAGATTTCCGGCGGTGCCATAATCCGGGTCGGTGGTGTTTAGTTCATAATCATAGATATGCGTTGTAACATGGCCTTTGGGATCGGTGATAGTTTTAACCTGATTGAATTGCGGTTCATAGGATAATTGCGTGACAATATCAGCCGCGTTATCATCCTCGGCGATCATATTTGTTTTACGGCGGATTTCTAATAAGTTACCTCTGGCTCTTGGGTCGAGATTGTTTTCATCATACACAAATTTGACACCATTACCCCGCGGGAGTGTTTCCTCAATCATATGAATACCATAAACTCAATGAGCAATTACTACCTAAAAAAATCCTTGCTTAATGGGGTACATTACAAAGCACTAAATACCGTTTGTATTGCAGAATCAAATGTATATTGGGGGCTCTGGGTTCTGTGTCATAAAACCGTACCCATTCTTTGAGGGCTTTCTGGTAGGCTTGCTTCGTTGCTTCTTTTCTATCGAGATTTTCAATGAAAAGTTGAATGTGACTTTCCCAAGAATGAATTTCTTTCAATTCGTTCATTAGGAAAAGTATACAGCGACGAGAAGTTAGCAGGCAAGAGCTATTATGATAGGATTTCTAAAATTACTTAATCTCTTTAAGTGTTAATGCCCGTATTAATAAATAAATTGCATTAACCAAGAACGCAAGAAATAGTATTGAACATCCCCATCCTATTCCCATCAAAATCATATTATTGGAAAAATATTCTTGAGAAATGTATGACATACCAAAGAAAACCACAATAAATGTAATCGCATACCCCAAAGATTTTAGTGCCGCTGAATACAAATGCTTTTTTGTCATATCACTTACATCAGACCGAGGTCCAAATGACTTAAACAATCCATTTACCCATGCAGGTCTATTTTCCAATGTTGCTAGATAGTTAATCACATAAATGAAACAAAAAAGTGCAATTAAAATTGCATAAATGATATTTTTGGTCGTTGAAAACATAAACACCAAAGTACATATAATTACGAAATTAATAACATTAGTACTTTTGGGAAAATTACTCATATCTCTCTATTCTATGGGAACAAGTACTGCGTTCCACCACCAGGTTGACCAAATTCAGGTGCCACTTTGCTAGGACCTTTGATATATTGAAACGGATTAACTTTGACTTCTTTCACTGCCGTAGCACGGTTATAACCTGGCAAACTTAACTTTTGTTGTGCTTTAGTACCAAGACTATATGGCGGTTTACCTGTTTTACTTGAAGTAAAATACTTTGATGGATAATTCTTAACACCTTTTGGGTAATATTGCCAGTAAGTCGTCTTGGATAATTGTGATGCATATTGACCACCTGAAACCAAAGTCCATCCAGTTGATTGGTAAGTCTGAGGCGTCCATAACGCAGCAAAGCCACCAGGTATAGCCCATAGTGGATTACCCGTTTCCGCCCATTTCATTGCATAATAACTTAATGCATCATCACCAAACCCTGTACCGTAGTAATAACCTTCTTCATCATCGGTAAAAGTAAAGATTCGATCCTCAAATCCTTGTCGAGGCTTTAAATCTTTTGTGACAATAAAATCTAATCCCACAATTAATCTCTTTTAATTAGATAAAGCGAATCTTCTTTTACATTCTTAAGAAAATCTTCATTTACTCGATTCAAATTTGTTTTAATAATGTCTGCGATCTCAACTTCTTCATCTTCTAAACCGCCAGTATACCAATGAAGTAAAATACCAACATAGTCAGTTTTACCTTCATTAATCATTGCATTGAAAAAGCTAATCCAATGCGTTAATTCATTGCCACCAATTAATTTCTTAAAACCTGAATATCTTGCGTTATCAACTCCTACCTTATCATGAGATTTGATCTTATCTGCTTTCCATCTTTCCATTTTAGAATCTGACCAACCTTTTTTCTTTAATTTCTTAATTTCCTTCTTAATCTCATCATCAAAATTGTCACTATATTTATTTGAACCAATTGCCGTCCCACAATTACACATGCCTTGAGTTGCTAACAAGTACTGCATATCATCTGACATCTGATTTTTAACAAATGAATTATTAATTGGGTCAAAACTCATTTCATATTCATTGAGAATACTCTGAACACTATTTTTTTCAACTTTTTTAGGCAATACAGCAGTTATTATGTGACACATATTTTAAACTCCAAATAAAAAAAGTTAGTATATATTTATACTAACTTAGAATTCAATATTTCTTAGGCTTAATCTACATTAAGCCACAATTCGTAGCAGTCTTTTTTTCTGATGATTACTTTTTCTGTCATAATACCACCCTGCTCTTTAGGGGCTAACTTATCTTTCATTATAATCCCTACAACTATTTCGTATAAATCTTTTCCATGCTTTAATATCTTTAATTCCTTGCTGAATTCATTGGCATCCTCTTCCTCATCTTCCATCTCACTCTTTACATAATACGACATTTTTTCCACAACAAGATTTAAATCGCCCTTATAAAATTTGTTGAACGTCCATTTGTGTAAAAGCAATCTTAACAAATATAGCCAAAATTTAATTGGTTTAAGTTTTTGTACACATTCTGTTAAATCAATTTGAAAATCGTCTGTAAATGATTGATAACTCTTTAACTCTATTGGATCAGGATCATAAAAATAGTACATTTCTATTCCTTACATGAATTATAATCTTCCTCATCGAGTATATCATTTATTTCGTCATAAATATCGAAGAAATCATCTCCTAATGCTAGTGGATTAAAAAAGTCGACAACCCCTGCAAATGCATTATCTTCTCCCAACCAATAAGTAGCCGTTAATGTTGCAGAACCTAATCTTGCCGCATTTTTGAGTTGATTCCAATTTGCTGTACGACTGTCAAATAAATGGGTATTATTTTTTAATGATTTATTAAATTGATTGTGTGGTCCTCCAAATTTCTTTGCTGTCGAGTCAGCAGTATGAAAAGTTGATTTTTGATTTGGCCTAACCTTTTTCAAAGTTCTTTTATTTGCCTTTTTCGTTCCTCCAATGATAGCTCTTTTTCCTTTTCGTATTAATTGATGTGCTGTTTTTGTTCTAAGAAACTTTTTAATACCCTTTTTAGTAATCGAAGAAAAGGCGTTTAGACCAGAAGGATCGGTCCAATTGACTGGATTATTAAAAACATATTCGTATAAATTCATTGAATCATAATACCCAATCGGGTCTCTCTGCAAAAACCTACCAATCGTTGGGTCATACTGTCTTGCTCGGTAATAATAAATTCCCGTCTCTTCATCCCACCGTCTTCCTGTAAACAAGTAAGGGTTACCAACACTTGAGGATGTTACCGACGGATTTCCAAAGGCGTCGTAAATGTAGCTTTCAACAACAGTGCCTACACTGTCGGTAATTTCGGTCACACTGCCTAACCCATCATAATGATAAAAATAGTTGTTCTCGCCTCGTTCCATCGTTAACACTTCATCAATGGAATCTCCCAACACATACTCCGCCTCTAAAGCACCGGTGCTGGCGTATTCCGCAATAACGGAATCATCATTATAAACAAAATACGTTGTTACGCCATCTACTGTTTTGGAAATTCTTCGATTGAAAGCATCGTAAGTATAACTCGCCGCTGTCAATCCATTGTTGGCGGTGATGAGCCGGTTTTCTTCGTCGTAGTTGTAGGTCTTAAGGCCGTCATTGGTTAAATTACCGTTATTATCATAAAGATGCGTCGTCCCGCCCACATCATTGTATTGATTTAAATTGTTCGTGGTGTAGGTTGTCCCGTCAGCCACTTCCCGGTTACCGGTTGAATCATAGTCAAACGTGTGACTTTGTGAACCTGTGACTTGTATCAGTTCATAAATGTCATTATACCCGTAATTAATGGTTTCCAAAGGATCGGTTTGCAAAGTTCGATCATACTGCTTGCGGTTGCCCACCGCGTCGTACAATGGATACGCGTGGGTGGAAATATTTGTACCGGGAAGAACACTATTGGTGATACTTGTTAACTGATTGGCAAGGTCAAAAGAATAGGTTGCTCGTTGCTGGTTGCTCGTGGCTAGTGTTTTGGTTGATCGGCGGTTTAACGGATCATAATTGTAATCCGCCAAAGTGCTCCCGCCCACCTTCACTAAATCCAACCGGTCATGTTGATCATACGTATAATCGATTGTTTTGCCGCTGGGATAAATGATTTGCGACAGATTACTGTTATTCTCATAGGCGTAATCGATCAGGTAATCGGTGGCATTGATTCTTTGCGTCACATCAGCGATTCGGTTTAATGGATCGTAATTAAAGGTGATTTCAGCGGCGTTGTTGTCCGCGGCGAGTAAGCGGGAACCTACATCATATTCAAATACCTTATTCCTTGACGGATTATTAGGAAAGTTCTTGGCCGTCAGCCGGTTTAATTCATCATACACATAATCAATCGTACCGTGGATTCCCGGGAGGGTTACAAAATCTAAATTGGAATTTTTGTCATAATCATATTGGACCATGCTCAGATCCGCGTAGGTCATGATGTCCAACCGGTCAAAAAGATCATATTGATAATCTGTTTCATTGTTATTGGCGTCCGTGATTTTCGCCAGCCGGCCATTAAGGTCATAATCATACGTGGTCACCCCGGCCGGTGTGTTGGCGTCGGTGACGGTAAAAAGCAGGTCGCGTTCGTCATAGGCGTTGGTGGTTGTCTTTTGATTCGCGTCAAGTATACTCGCTAAATTTTCATTGTTATCATAATTGTAAGTTGTGACTCGGTTGAGCGGATCAGTAACTGTTTTAAGATTATTTAAAAGATCATACGTCATTTGGGTAGTCTGCCAAACCGTGGCCAATTCATCGGCCTGCTGTTCGGCCTTAATCCGGTTGCCGTTGGCATCGTATTCATACTTACTGACAAATCCCAACGGATTGGTGACTTTGACCAGCCAGCCTAGTTCATTGTAATCATAATCAGTGATGTGATTGTTAGGATCTGTCATAAGATTCAGATAACCAAAGGTGTCATATGTCAATTGGGTCACCGCGTTAATCCCGCCGGGATCCTGAATGATTTGAGATAAATATCCCGTAATCGGTTCATAGGTGTATTGCGTGACATTCCCGTTGGGATCCGTGGTTTGGATGATCTGGCCTTCGCTATTATAGGAAAACATGCTCATGGCCGTGCCCAGCCCTGTCACTGGAGGCTGTTCAATCATCACCAGATTTCCGGCGGTGCCATAATCCGGGTCGGTGGTGTTTAGTTCATAATCATAGATATGCGTTGTAACATGGCCTTTGGGATCGGTGATAGTTTTAACCTGATTGAATTGCGGTTCATAGGATAATTGCGTGACAATATCAGCCGCGTTATCATCGGTGGCGCTCATATTTGTTTTGCGGCGGATTTCTAATAAGTTACCTCTGGCTCTTGGGTCGAGATTGTTTTCATCATACACAAATTTGACACCATTACCCCGCGGGAGTGTTTCCTCAATCATGAGTGAATCGGCGTTATAGCTGTATGTTGTGACAAATGACGCCGGATCATTAAGCCTTAATCCATTGGTCATGTCCTCTTGCGCGGTCAGATTGCCTTTGGCGTCAAAACTATAGACAGTCACATTCCCGTTACGATCAGTCTCCGTCACTTGGCCCGGCGTACTGTAATCTAGTTGAATACTCGCGGTTCCCAAAATTTGTTCATACACACGATCTTGCTCATCGTAGAAGTTTTGCACAAAATACTCCCCCCGCGCGTCCTGTATTTTCACAACATTGTGATCCTCATATTCAAATGATTTGGTCACACCGGAAGGAAACAACGCCGTCTCTGGCTGAGTGACGCTTAAAAGGTCATTGGTTGCCGGATCATACGTGTAGCTATAGACACGTGTGCCGTCGGTAATTTCCTCAAGTAAACCATCAGTATTATATGTTAAATTAACAGTCCGGCCGGTCGTATCGTTGATAACGGTCAAACGATAATCCAGCCCGACCTGAATTGAATTCAGGGGATTTTGAGAAAACTTTGCTGATCCATTATAGGGGAAACGGCCTGATGCGTAAGTTAAGGTTATCGTATTATTATTGCGGTCTTCTATGGCGATTAACTTACCTTCCGTGTCAAACTGATATTTTTCACCATGCACCAATTTTAACGTCCAGCTATTATCCAGATTCTTTTCCAGAACTTCAAATCTTCCTACCGGCGGAACATACACGGAGCCGTTCAAAGTGTATTTGGTTTTCTGGCCGTTCCCGCTGACAATTATGGCGTTGCCGTCGCGTAACCGGTGCAGGCGTGCGTAATAGTTGAGCATCCAGCCGTAACCAAAAGGCCCGTTAAACGACAACCCGCTTTTGTAGGTGTGCATGGTGTCGAGCTGAATTTTGGTTGAAGGAATTTGCAATCCCTGACAATTATAAAGAAACTGCCCTGTGGCTACTGAAACCGGATCTCCGGTTGTTTTCGGACACCTGTTATTATTCTGTTCAAAGATTTCTGTATCAACAGGTTCTTCAGCCATCGCTACATAAGTATTACCCGGATTGGATTCCAGACTTATCTGTTCACCTGCGGGAGTTATAAAATAAGTTAAGGCCCGATAATTTTCATGATAAACTGAACTTTGAAAATCTAAGGCTTGTTGGTCGGTAATCAATCCCTCCAATGTAACGACGGAAGCCAATCCTTCATATTGACTGGCTGAACCAATGATACTGCCATTAGGGGTTGAATCGGATATGATCCACACATTAGAAGTCCAGTATCCAGTCGCGCTCGGCGGTTCTGCCGGGTAAGCTGTGTCTTTATTCCATTGTAAGTCATAATGGATATACCAAGCGCATTTCTCACCTTCTGATGTTTGGGCGCAATTGTTCCGGTCGACCGATATGGTTTCAATCAGGTTGGATGTAATCGACTGGGCGGTCACCTGCGCTTGGGCCGTATAGACTGATAACCCAAAGAAAATAATTATTCCTAAACCGGCACAAAAATATTTGTGCAGGAGGTATAATGATGACTTAAATTGTATTTTTAGATGTCCGTTCATCAGAATAATATCTTTATATTTCCATCACGAATTATTGTTGTTCCAAACGAATCGACCGCTTCCACCCGGACGCGGTAATCCCCTTCTTCAATAATGGTTTCCCCAGTGGATGTTTTTCCATCCCAGGTTAAGGTATAAGTGCCTGCTGTTTTTTGAACATCCTGTTCAAGAATATTTAAGACTTCACTTTCATCCGGCGTTACTATACTAACGTTGATCTGTGCGTTTTCATTAATTGTATATGTTATTGTTGTCATTTCATTGTAGATTGGACGGATGACAAAAGGATCGGTTGTTAACAACGTCACATCCAACGTGTTTCGTTCTTTAATGACAAGGATGTTTTTCGGCAGCGGATCCGCATAGATCCGGATTGGAACAAAATTTGATGGCACAGCTAAATCGCCTGCTCCATTGCGTCCATCCCATGTTTCGGTATTGGACCCGGCATTTCTTAATTGATTTTCAAAAACACTTGTGTCGAGAAAAGTAACCGTTACAAGCGCCGGTGCGTCTAATTCATAATTTAAGGTTAACCGCTCCCCTTTAAAGGGTGAAAATGTTTCATTAGCAGTTATATTAGAAATAATAGGAATATCTCCTCCAGTAAATAACGGATCATACAGCCCCTGCATTCCGCCAGAGGCTTGCGCTTCTATTGTATAAAGATATTGACCGGCGGCTAAAAATTGTCCGCTGTCATTCTTTCCATCCCATGATTCGGATTGAATTCCCGCGGAACGCGGTTGATGGTCAATGATCGTTCGTACTAACATTTTGGAAGGGTATTCATAAATTTTGACGCTCACATCTGCTAACACTTCCAGTGAATATTCAATCAACGCGGATTCGGCTCGGCGGGTATCAAAGAATCGGGCGGTGACATTACCTTCAGCGACATTGATAATCTGGCTGATCGGGAGTTGATTATAAGGTTCAAGATCCACATGCGGTAAAAGTGAATTATCTTCAAAATCCAGGATCGTTGAGGCGATTTGAACAGGATCCGCGCTGCCCCACCAATTATTTTCCGCGTTGATGGTCACGGCAGAGGCATCCGTACTAAAACTATCTACATGTAAGTTATACTGGCTGTTATTTTCAAAAATATTATAATTGATTACCGGCGAACATCCTGTAAAGGAATTGCAACCAGCAAAAATACCGTCCATATTATTAGTAATCGTATTGTTTAAAATCCTCGGGCCGGTGCTTGGTTCAAAATATATCCCGGTATTATTATTTTCAATCACACTTTCTTCAATGGCTGGTGTTTGATTGAGCGGATTGGAGGTTATATAAACGCCTTTATCCGCGGCTTCAATACGAACGTAGCGCAAAACATCGGCGCTGTTTTTTAAATAAATGGTGTTCCAAAACCCTTTCACCGGTGAAGCCTGATTCGAGGTGAAGGTAATCAATTTATTTGCTGTTCCTTGTGCTTGAATAATCCCCTGGACATCCAGGCTGTAAAATCCATTGAATTTCACAACAACACCCGGCTCAATGGTCAACGTGATTCCGGGATTAACCATGACATCGCTGTTAATAAGGTAAGGTGAACCAGTCAATGTCCAAACCGTGTTGGAATTGATCACCGCGGGCACGGGCGTACTTGCAAACGGTATCGCGGATAATTCATTGGAATCAAGACTTTCCTGAGTCGTGTTATACGCGCTAATCACAATATAATAATTCGTATCATTGGTTAATCCGGTCAGCGTGTAATTGGCGACATTGCCTACATCAAGAATTGTATCGTGCACCCCTGCTTGTGTTCCGTATTTAATCTTATACCCGGTCGCATCAAATAAATTGGTCCATTGCAGGTCAATTTGTTGATCACCGCTGACCGCATTATTTAAAATCGGAGCTTGCTGGGTGATATCATCATTAATAAACCGGGCGTCGCTGACGGTGGCTCCTTGTGTATTTAATGCCACATCCACCAGTAACGGGGTTCCATTGGGAACTACGACCGTGCTGGTATAAAATATTGTATTGTTTTTACGGTATTGAATCGTTGTTCCTTTACGCGCCACGGTAAACTGATCACCGTTTTGATAGGTTTCAAAAATTCCCCGATTAATGCCATTTTCAAAAATATAAATAGTCGCGGAAGGAAAAAGATAAATTGCATAATTAATCGAGGTGTAGTCTGGATCAGGGTTATTCGCGGATAAACCGAACATGAGATGGCTGTTTGTTTCGGTAACGGTAAACTCTGCCCCGCCATCCCCTTGGAAAGTTGCGGTTGAAGCGGCCCCGGCATTTCCCCAACTGGTAGTTGCGGTTTTGATCAACGCGTTGCCATTTACTTGCGCTCCGACCACATCGGTCCATACCACCGCGTTACCCGCCTTGGCGTTAACTTCCGCGGAATAGCCGGTTTCATTATCGGATGTATCAACCGCGGTGATCACGTAATAATAAATGGTTTCCTGAATTACATTCGTATCCTGATAAGTTGTATCCGTAATAACTGAAGAATTTATTTTCGTATAAGGTCCGCCGCTATTCTGGGAACGATAAATATTATAACCGTTTATAGTACTTTCGGTGTTGGCAGTCCAAGAAAGATTGATGGCGGTGCTGGAACCAACGGCTGAAAGTCCTGTCGGAATCGCTAGCGGTTGAAGATTTAATGTGACCGCGAAATTGGTGTCATGATTCTGCCAGCCGCCGACTGCTGTGCCGTATTGCGTGTAGTAATACGCGATATCGTTATCAGGAATTTCAGTGTAGTTATTTAACGCGGTCCACGCAAAGGTCACCGTTACGGTATTAGCGCCAACCACAACAGAACTGTCAGCATCTTTAAAATCAATAAACTGTCCACCATACCCGCCTTCTTTTTTAAATCCAGTGTCTCTATACCAGCTCAAATAGCCTCGATTGGGATTATCTGAATCATCTTTATAGTTAATGATCATCGAGACCCGTTCTAACGATCCGGGTTC
>JACKFK010000011.1 GCA_020632515.1 Candidatus Omnitrophota bacterium
TTTTTACCAGCCGGGGGAAATGGATCCCAACGTGGTAGCGCGGGAAGGCGCGTATTTAAATTCCCAACTGCTGGAAGAAGGTTTGGCGGTAAAATGGAGTTGAAAGAGGTAAAGGAGAGATTGGTATGAGTGTCTCCTTAAATGATGGGCGCTTATTTTACTTAATGTAGATTAAGCATGTGAATGTGGGTTCGAAATTAGATGAGAAGGTGTTTGGAAAATATGATACAATACAAAAATTTAAAATAATGAACAAATCATGATTCTAACAATTACTACAACTAAGAAACCAGCAACGGACTTGGGTTATTTATTGCATAAAAGCCCAGACCGTTGTCAGTCAACCAAATTAAGCTTTGGCACAGCTCATGTTTTCTATCCCGAAGTTTCAAAGGAGAAGTGTACGGCAGCCCTTTTACTGGATGTTGACCCTATTGAAATGATCCGAGGAAAGAATCGTTCGAAAAGCAGTATGCCTTTGGAACAGTATGTCAATGACAAGCCATATGTTGCTTCTTCATTTTTAAGTGTGGCTCTTGTGGGGGCATTTGGTACAGCTTTAAATGGTAAATGCAAAACAAAGCCAGAATTAGTGGATGTTAAGTTTCCTCTAACTGCCAAACTTTCGGTTGTTCAGGCTCGAGGTGGTGAGAATGTTCTGAAAAAATTATTCGACCCTCTTGGATACAAATTGAAAATGAAACGACAGCCATTGGATAAAAAGTTTGAAGAATGGGGTGAGGGAAACTATTTCTCGATTGAATTATCAAATACACTAACAGTGAAAGAACTGCTGAACCATTTGTATGTTTTAATTCCTGTTTTGGATAACTATAAGCATTACTTTGTTGATAAACAAGAAATGGAAAAGCTTCTTAAGCGAGGGGAAGGTTGGCTTTCTGAGCATCCCGAAAGAGAGTTTATTGCTAATCGATATTTAAAATATCGGATGAGCTTAGCAAGAGAGGCTGTAACACGACTTTCTGAAGCCAATCCTATTCAAGAACAAGAAGAAGATTCTAAATTAAGTCTTGAAGAGGAGCTTGAGAGTTCGGTTAGCCTTAATGAAGAAAGACATGGTACGGTTTTATCCGCTTTAAAGAGTCACAATGCCGAGAAAGTTATCGATTTGGGATGTGCTGAGGGGCGATTTATTGGGCTATTACTAAAGGACAAATCTTTTAAAAAGATTGTGGGTATGGATGTTTCTATTCGCTGCCTTGAGATTGCTTCTCAACGACTAAAATTTGAACGTATGGCTCCTATGCAAAAAGAGCGTATTGAGCTCATGCACGGTTCATTAATGTATCGAGATAAGAGATTTAGTGGATTTGATGCAGCCACAGCGATTGAAGTTATAGAACACTTGGATCCACCTCGTTTGGCTGCTTTCGAAAGGGTATTATTTGAATTTGCAAAACCTAAGATGGCTGTCATTACCACTCCCAATGTCGAATATAATGTAATGTGGGAGAATTTACCCGCTGGAAAGTTTAGGCATAACGATCATAGGTTTGAATGGACAAGAAAAGAATTTCAAGAATGGGCGTGTCGAGTGGCAGAGAAGTTTGGGTATGGTGTTAAATACTTGCCTATTGGACCAGAAGATAAAAAAGTTGGTTCGCCAACACAAATGGCGATCTTTATAAAAGAATAAGATGGAAATTAAATTACCAAAATTATCATTAGTCGTATTAGTCGGGCCTTCGGGATCAGGAAAGTCGTCCTTTGCGAAAAAGCATTTTCTGCCAACCGAGATTCTGTCTTCAGATTATTGTCGTTCGCTTGTTTCAGATGATGAGAATGATCAGAAAGTAACCTCAGAAGCCTTTGAAGTCTTGCATTTCATTGCTCGAAAAAGATTGGCAGCTGGTAAAATGACCGTTATTGATGCGACAAATGTTCAGAAAGAAGCAAGAAAGCCATTAGTCGAATTAGCGAGAGAATTTCACTGTCTTCCTTGTGCTATCGTGTTTGACCTTCCTCGCAGTGTTTGTCATGAAAGAAACAAAACCCGACCTGACCGTGATTTTGGACGACATGTCATTCAACAACAGATTTCACAAATGAAACGCAACATGCGGAGTCTAAAATATGAAGGGTTCCGTCATATCTATCGTTTAAACTCTGAAGAGCAAGTTAATGAATCTTTTATTACTCGAACACCTTTATGGAATGATAAAACAGATGAAAAAGGGCCATTCGATATTATCGGCGACATTCATGGTTGTTGCGATGAGTTGGAAGAATTGTTGCAAAAACTTGGTTATGAAGTCAAAGGACAGTCTGAGGGTGTGTTAGGGGGACCGATTTATTCTCATCCTGAAGGAAGAAAGGCTGTCTTCGTCGGTGATTTAGTTGATCGAGGTCCAAGAAACCTTGATGCTATGAAGTTAGCCTATAACATGGTTAGTACAGAAAATGCTCTTTGTGTGCCTGGAAATCACGATATGAAGTTTATGCGCAAACTTCAGGGAAAAGATGTTCAGATTACACATGGCTTAGCTGAAACATTGGCGGAAGTCGATGCTATTCCTGAAGAAACAAAAGCCGAATTTACGGAAGCAGCAAAGAAGTTTCTTTATAGTTTGGTAAGCCATTATCTTCTTGACGGTGGAAAGTTAGTTGTATCTCATGCTGGATTAAAGCAAGAAATGCAAGGACGAGGTTCCGGAAAGGTTCGGGATTTTTGTCTTTATGGAGAGACAACAGGCGAAACCGATGAGTTTGGGTTGCCTGTTCGTTACAATTGGGCAGCGGAGTATCGAGGTCCAGCAATGGTTGTTTATGGCCATACTCCTGTTGTCGAGCCAGAGTGGTTAAATCGAACAGTCAACATTGACACAGGTTGTGTTTTTGGAGGCAAACTAACAGCCCTTCGTTATCCTGAGAAAGAATTTGTAGAGGTTTCATCGAAGAAAATCTATTGTGAGCCTAAGAAGCCAATGGATTTTGACGATAAAGATAAACCAGTTTTAACTCAGCAACAGCATTTAGATGATCTATTGGATGCTGAAGATGTTATTGGCAAAAGGATCGTTTTAACTCGATTAAGATCAAACGTGACTATTCGAGAGGAGAACGCTATTGCGGCATTAGAGGTTATGAGCAGATTTGCCATTAATCCTAAGTGGCTCATTTATTTGCCACCGACAATGTCACCTTCTGAAACAAGTCAAAAAGATGGATATCTTGAATATCCTACAGAAGCATTTAGCTATTTTAGAAAGCTCGGTATCCCGAAAGTTATTTGTGAAGAGAAACATATGGGATCAAGAGCCGTTATTGTGATCTGTAAGGATGTGGATACATCAACGAAAAGGTTTGGAGTCGTTGAAAAAAAATTAGGCGTTATTTATACACGCACAGGCAGAAGTTTTTTTAATAATGATGAATTAGAACAACAATTTCTTGAGCGTTTAAAAGGCTCAATGGATAAGGCCAATTTTTGGGAGGAATTTGAAACAGACTGGGCGTGTTTTGATTGCGAATTGATGCCCTGGTCTGAGAAAGCAAAGGAACTTTTAAAGACGCAATATGCAGCCGTCGGCTCAAGCGCTACGGCTTCATTAGCTGAGTCGGTCAAGCTTCTAAAAAAGACAGTTAAGCGAGGTGGCATCACAACAAAGAAATCTTCAAGAAGTGAGTCGTCGTTTGATACAGATATTAATCTGTTGATGGATCGATTTGCTAATAGACAAGGGCTTATCAAGCAATATATATCCGCTTATCAACAATATTGTTGGCCTGTTCAGTCCATTGATGATTATAAATTAGCACCGTTTCATCTTTTGGCGACAGAAAAACAAGTTCATGTCGACAAGAATCATGAATGGCATATGAACACACTTGCTAAGATTTGTGAAAAAGATAAAAAAGTTTTGCTAGCAACTCCATTTAAGATTGTAGATGTTACCGACAAGGCTTCCGAAGATGAAGCTATTCAGTGGTGGATTCAACACACCAATAAGGGTGGTGAGGGAATGGTTATTAAACCATTAGATTTTGTTGCTAAGGGAAAAAGAGGTTTAGTTCAGCCAGCATTAAAATGCCGAGGCAAAGAATATTTGAGAATCATTTATGGACCAGAATATTCGACGGATGAAAACCTTGAGCGACTGCGAAACAGAGGGCTTGGGACAAAACGTTCTTTGGCGATGCGTGAATTTGCTATTGGTATTGAAGGGTTGGAAAGATTTGTCAGAAAGGAACCATTAAGACGAGTCCATGAATGTACATTTGGTGTTTTAGCGCTTGAAAGCGAACCAGTTGATCCGAGGTTGTGATGAAAAGAAATACTTTAGAGAACTTTAAAAAGAAAGCTTATCTTGGGGATGTTAATGCAATGCTTGATTTAAGTTATTGTTATCATGACGGAGAAGTAGTTTCTAAAAATATGAGACGAGCTGTTTATTGGGCACGAAAAGCAGCAGAGATTGGAAATCCAACAGCTCAACGAAATGTTGGTGTTTCTTATTATTATGGTGATGGTGTTCGTAAAGACGAAAAGAAATCTTTTAAATGGTTTAAGAAAGCAGCTTTAAATGGTGATATTTATGCGCAGTATTATTTAGCACGAGCCTATGATTGGGGTGAAGGTACAAAGAAAAGTGTTAGTCAAGCTGTCGATTGGTATAAGAAGGCGGCTAAAAGTAAAAATGTTGATGCAATTGCTGCCCTTGCTGAATGTTATAATAATGGAAATGGTGTTACGAGAAGTTTGAAAAAATACGTTGAATTATATCAGCAAGCAGCTGATTTAGGTGATGATTCATGTCAAACGACATTAGGTGTTATGTATAATGGGGGTGAATATTTTAAACAAGATTATAAGAAGTCGGTTGAGTATTATCGGAAAGCAACTCGACAAGATAATAAATATGCACAATCAAATTTAGGATTGTGTTACCGCTATGGCGATGGAGTAAAGCAAGATTATAAAAAGGCCTTTAAATGGTTTAAAAAAGCGGTGTCTAATGATAACAAACGAGCACTTTATTATGTAGCACAGTGTTATCGTTATGGTGAAGGAATAAGAAAAAATAAAAAGAAAGCTTTTGAATTTTATAAAAAAGCTGCCGAACATGATTTTGCTGATGCTATATATGAATTGGCTGAGTTTTATGATGATGGTGAGGTTGTAAAAAAGAATAAAAGAAAAGCCATTCAGTTGCTTAAGAAATCAGTCAAGATGAAGAATTCTGATGCGCAATGTTTTTTAGGGGCTTGTTATCACAATGGTGATGGCGTAAGAAAGAGTTTTAGACAAAGCGTTGAATTGTATAAAAAATCTGCTAAACAAGAGAATAGTACAGCGCAATGTAATTTGGGTCGATGTTATTTGGATGGGGAGGGTGTTAAGAAAGATCACAAAAAGGCCTATGAATGGTTTAGAAAATCTGCTCTTGATAATGATGATGGGCAATACTATTTAGCAATTTGTTATTTGGAAGGCTGCGGGGTTCGAAAGAATTTAAAACTAGCGATTAAATGGTTAAAGAAATCCAGCGACGGTGGAAATAAAGATGCTATAAAGGAGTTAGATAGAATATTGAAAGAGAAGTAATGAGAAAATTTATAATTGTGGTTTTGATTACATTATTTTTTAATTCGAACGCATTTAGCGTTCAGAATTTAAGTGAAGTATTTTCTTGAATTCAAATATAAAAAAGAAGAGTTGCAAGAAAAAGGTATTGCAAGACATTTAAAAAAAATAACAAAGGATCAGAAGAAATGTTCGGTTGGCGTTTAGGATATTAAAGTATTTTAGCCAAATGATGAGGCTTTTAAACGGTGGTTGGGGCGATATAAGGATACAGAAGTTAAGAGGATGGAATATAAAATTAGTAACCGTACCTATGAGTAGTAGTATATACGGGTTAAGAAAAAGAAGTTGGGTTGTTCACAACCGTTTAGAATTTCAAATAAATGAGGCAGCTATTCATACCTATTCTATTTATTTTTTTATTGAGCGGATGTACAACCTTAGGCTATGTTGAGAGACGATATAACAATATTTCATTCTCTGATGGAATCGATAAGAATGAAGCTAAGATAATTGCACAGCGTGAATGTCTTCAGAATAACATCAGTGATAGTTATAAGATTAGAAGCGCTAAAGTATATGGTTCAGAAGAGGTATTAGGGTTAGACTCAGATAAAGCAGAGTTCGTCACTCATGATAAGATTTATGAAGAATACAGACGAAAGCTTAAGTACGAAAATAGCTGGTTTGTTTCATTTAGACCTGGATTTTTGAGTTTCTTTAGCAATTATTATTTGGTCGTACTGGATAAAAAAGATGGTGAGATTCAATACATACATGATTCCAATAGCATTATCGCCATAGGGCAAGTGATGTTTGCTCATATTAAACTTAAATTGGTTAGCTCGATGCTAATAGGTAAGTATTATAGAGACAAAAATGAACTACCTGAAAATATCGAACAACTTAGAAGGTATTTATCAGAAAAATCGGAGGGTGAATCTAAAGAAGTAGAAACATTGAAAAGATATGAGATTCAAAAACTTTCAAATACAAGAGTTAAAGTAAAGTATGTGTCAGAAGAAGAAATGCAGGATATTTGCAATGCTTTATCTGAGATTACGACAAATTTGACTCCAAAAGGTGAGTACGAGTTGGAGGTCAGTACGGAAGGGGATAAAACTATTCTCCAAATTTATGGTGATATGGATATGAAATTTACATTAATGGATTTTGCGGTGTCTACAGGTGAGTCAAAGAATTTTTCCCTAGAAGATGTCGAATCAGTTGAAAAGAATTTTGATAAGCTTATTGAATAATATGACATATTATTCAATTTTGTGTTATATGTTGTTTCCAACATGACGGGCAAGGTTATGTTGAACGGTAAAATAGGAGGGGCATCATGAAAAGGCATATTAAAAACAAGAAATCGGAGTTTTTTCGAACCGATGAGTAAACGAAGACGAGGATATCCTTCCGAGACGAATGTCAAAAAAAGGAACCAGAGTAGTTCATGGAAATAAGGAGTTGTTCGAGAAATTAGGACGTAACGACCCTTGTCCATGCGGTTCAGGGAGGTTATTTTAAACGGTGTTGCATGAAGTCAAAAAAGTATGACGGTGAATTGAGAAATTATTACTTTAGAGAATAATGCAACAAATACATATACAGCGGGCCTGAAATTTTCAGGTCCGTTGTTGTTTTCGGACAATATACGGACAATGGAATACCCACAAATAGGGCAGAAAACGGTCTAACAAGAGAGAATAAAATTTTTCGTAAGTGTCAGCAGTAGATAAGATTATAGAAAATCAGCGAATAACTAAAAATATCAAACCTTCGCTCATAACCTGAAGGTCACAGGTTCTCCCGCAATTTCTTAAGGTTAAAAATTGGGGTATTTATGGTTCAATAAAGGGTATTTTCTGACAGATAAGTTGGCAATATATTGACAGGTTATCCAACATATGCTATAGTCCTACTATTGAAACCTGTGAAAAAGGAGCAAAATCTATGAGCGAGAATTTTAATAAAAAATTAGGTCAAAGAATTAGAGAATTAAGGGGCCAATATGGATTTAATCAGGAGAAGGTTGCAAAACATTTGGGGATTAAGCGTACATCATTTTCTCAAATTGAGATTGGTGAACGAAAAATTAGTGTTGAAGAAATTGCCAAACTTTCAAAATTGTTCAATATTCCAACCGATTCGCTTTTAGATTTAAATGCAGAAATAAAAGTTGAATTAATGAAAGAGCCTCCAAAGAAAGAAAAACAGGAATTAAGAATTAGTGTTCCTCAAAATAGGATAGACAAATTCAAGGAAGTTTTACTTTATATTTTGGATAGAGTCGGCTCAAAATCTAATGTTGGAGAAACAGTAATTTATAAATTGTTATACTTTATTGATTTTGATTTTTATGAACTTTATGAAGAGCAATTAATTGGTGCATCTTATCAAAAAAATCATTATGGGCCAACTCCAGTTGAGTTTGCAAAGATAGTAAGCGATATGGAGCAAAGTGAAGAGGTAGTAAAAGTAAAAGAACAATACTATCAATTTCCACAAACAAAATATTTACCATTGAGAAAACCTGATTTAAGTAAATTAAAAGCTAATGAAATTAAATTAATCGACGAGGTTCTAGAGAAATTGTCAGATTATAATGCTAATAAGATAAGTGAGTATTCGCATGATGACGTTCCCTGGATGACAACGGATGAAGGAGAAATTATAGATTATGAATCAGTATTTTATCGCACCAAGCCATATTCCGTGAGGTCATACAGTGAAGAAGAAGTTCAATGATATTAAAAGACTCACGGAATTTGATAAAGACTTTAAGAAATTGTTAAAGAAGTATCGTTCTTTAGAAGAAGATTTAGATGCATTTATCGACAATCAGTTAGTTCTTTATCATAAATTAAACGTTGATAATAACGGTATATTTCAAATACCTAATTTAGGTTTTGAGGAACCCAAGATTTATAAAGCCAAGAAGTTTGCGTGTAAAGCTTTAAAAGGAAAGGGAGTTCAAAGTGGTATCCGAATCGTTTATGCTCATTATCCTGACGAGGATATGTTGGAATTTATAGAAATTTATCACAAGTCGGATAAGGAGAATGAAGATAGGGAGAGGATAAGGCGTTATTACGCCAAGAATTGAATCTGCACTGTCGCCTATTATTTTAGGTAATTAAGGTTGTTGATGAAAAAAACATCTGTACAGAAAAGAGAATATGCTAGTGAGCATCATAATTGGGATATGACAATGAGGGCATCTTCCGATTTGCTTACAATTGGAGAGTTGTCTAAAGGGGTATCGTATCGTTTTTCTGCATTTACTGGATCAATGCTTTTATCCATCAGTGCCTTGGAATCATTTTTAAATTCTTTTGCTTCTTTCTTCGAAAAAGGCGATAGTTTTTCTTGGGAGGAATATGAGAGAAAAAGCATTGAAGATAAATTAGAATTTTGTTTTCAGCGATATTCTTTAGAAATAAAAAAAGGTGAGAGGCCATTTCAAACGGTAAAGAAAGCAATCTCCTGGAGAAATAGTTTAATACATTATAAGCCAATTTATGTTGATCCTGTTGTTATTGCTTCTGATTATGATATTAAAAAATTACCACAAAGGTCTATTTCAAATAAGAAAAGTAAACCTTATGAGAATTTAGTGGATAGAAAATTTGCGAAACAATTTAATAATGACATTATTATGATTATCCAGGGCTTAATAAAAGTTAGTGGTATTAATCCAAGGGCACAGTGCTCTTATAAAGTATTAGATCAAAGCTTCTGATTGTGAACTGTATTTTTTTGAAGGTATTCCAATAAAAACTCCCTAATCATTCCCCCCCCATAATCGTTCCTCTCGCCAGGGGGCTGTGTTATAATCGGATTTATGCTCAAGAAAATGATTCCAGCGGCCACGTTCAGTGCTTTGGTTAAAGTTATCCGACGGGAGATTGAGGTATCCCGCACCCGGATTGAACAGCAACCCGTGCTTACGTACTGGACGATCGGCGGCAATATCAATGCTTTCTTAAGCGACACAACGCGCCGGAGAAAAGTACAACCGCCGGACGCCGCGCCGCGGCCTGGGTAACTGTGCGTTTGAAAGATTGCCAGTTTGTAGTGATCAAGACTTACAAAACAGATAAATATGCCAGGTATCTGGTGGATGTGTTTTATCAGTCGGGGGAAACGGATCCTAACGTGGTGGCGCGGGAAGGCGCGTATTTAAATTCCCAGCTGCTGGAAGAAGGCCTGGCGGTAAAATGGAGTTGAACGAGGTAAAGGAGAGATTGGTATGAGTGTCTCCTTAAAGGTGATGAATACTTATTTTACTTAATGCCGATTAAGCATGTGAATGTGGGGTCGAAGTTAGATAAGAAGGTGTTTGGTTTCAATAATGAAATATATAAAGTAACAGTAAATAATCTGAATAGTTGACAGGTGAATGGTTGAGTGGTATACTATTAAAAAATCAGGAGAGGCGATGTTTGAATTAGAACAATATGGAATTGGTACAGGTGATAAGAAGAAGCATGAGGAGTTGGTTTACATGACAGCCCTCATCTATAATCTCCTTAATAATGACATTACGTCATATCTTACCAAATATAATTTATCCCCTGGAAAGCTGAATATATTGGTTGCCATGCGTCATCATGGAGGCAATCAAGGTCTGGCACAGATTGAGATTAGTCGCCATCTTATTGTTACTAAATCTAATATGACCAAGCATCTGGATAAACTTGAGAATGAAGGGATGATTACTCGATCTGCAAGACCAGGAGATAAAAGAGTTAAGATTATTAAAATCACTAAAAAGGCAGAAGAATTATTAGATGCAATGTGGGATGAATATAATCAAAGGTTGGAATCGCTGACATCGAGATTAAGTAAGGAGAAAAAAATACAATTATCTGAATTACTTTTTGAATGGTTTGGTACGTTAATACCAGGGGATAAATAAAATGGTAAAACTTTTTAACAATTCTAAATATTTAGTTAGCAGTTGGTATGCTTTGATTCCTTCTAAGAAATTAAAAAAAAGAGAAGCTCAATCATTCAAACTTTTTGACAGGAAAATTGCACTTTATCGAGGTGATGATAACACGGTTAGAGCTCTCAATGCCAGATGCCCTCATTTGGGAACCGATCTAGGTCAAGGGTGTGTTGTTGGAAATCAGTTACAATGTGCTTTTCATCACTGGAAGTTTGGTGACGATGGAAGCTGTACGCATATTCCTAATTCGGATGATATTCCTAAATTCGCAAAAACATTTTCATACCCATGCCAGGAGAAATTTGGTTTTATTTGGATTTTTAATGGAGAAAATCCAACATTCGATTTGCCTACCTTTGAGGAGTGGAAAATGGAGGAGTTGGAATGCATCGCTTTACCTGCTTCAAAATTAAATTGCCATCCACATCTCATTTCTAGTAATGGATTAGACATTGAACATATGAAAGCATTGCACAACATGGAATTTGTAGAAGAACCAGAGGTTGAGCAGTTTGATCATTATCGTATTCAAACAAGATTTAAGATTGCTGTTAAAGGTAATGGTTTTCGAGAGCGAATTATAAAGGCAACATTAGGAAAAGAAGTTACGTTACATCTAACAACTTGGGGTGGAAACATGGCCGTTGGAGAGGCTATTCATAAAAACAATCCAGTTTTAATTATTTTCGCCCATAATCCACAACTAGATGGAACCAGTGCTTGCCGTGGTTTTATTTTTCTTCCTAAACTTAATCGACTTGGTTTAAAAGTAAATTATCTCAAATTACCTCAAGTATTTGCAGCCTTACATTATATTCTTCATGCTGATCATGAAATATTAAACAATATAGAATTTCATCCTCGTCTTGTTGATAGTGATAGACCTATAAAACTCTTTATCGATCAAATAAACAAGATGGATTATTTTCCAAGAGAGGGAAGTAAGGAAGCTGTATGAAAATTGCATTAATGGCACCAGCAGGTGCAATGCATAGATATAAGGGGAGTTTTGCCAAAGCACTTCATTATTCTCCTTTAACATTAACAACCTTGGCTGCATTAGTCCCACCTGAATTGGATGCAGAAATTGAAATCTATGATGAGACTGTTGAGTTTCTTCCAAAGAATCCAGATGCAGATTTAATTGGTATGACAGTTATTACAGGAACGAGTCAGCGTGCGTATGAATGGGCTGGGTACTATAGAAGTTTGGGTAAAACGGTTATTTTAGGGGGAGTTCATCCATCGTTTGTTCCGAATGAAGCTAAAGAACACGCAGATGCGGTTGTTGTAGGTGCTGCAGAACAAACTTTTCCAGAGTTATTGATGGATTATAAAAAAGGGCAACTCAAACCATTTTATCATCAAGGCAGTAATTTTACACTTGTAGGAAGACCGCAACCACGAAGAGATTTATTAAAAAAAGACAGATATATTACGACGAATACTATTGAAGCGACAAAAGGATGTATACATTCATGTCGATTTTGTGTAACACCAGCAATGACAGGTCAAAATGTTTCAACTCGACCTGTCAAAGAGGTGATTGCCGAGATTGAACAGTTACCAGGCAAAGAAATGGTTTTTGTTGATGTCAATTTAATAGCAAATCCTGGGTATGCTAAAGAATTATTTAGGGAGCTCATTCCTTTGAAGAAAATGTGGTTTGGTTTAGTGACTGTCAATATTGGTAAGAATAAGGAGTTATTTGATTTAATGGTTAAAAGTGGGTGCCGTGGAGTATTAATTGGATTTGAAGCTATCACATCCGATTCACTTAAAAGTATTGATAAAGGTTTTAATAGAGTCAGTGAATATGAATTGTTGGTCAAGAAATTACATGATGCAGGAATCATTATTAACGGAACTTTTGTACTTGGGACGGATGGTGATGATAATTCAGTTTTTTCAAGAACATTTAATATGATCCAAAAACTTAAAATAGATCTACCAAGATTTTCTGTGATGACACCATTTCCAGGAACACCATTATATCGATCGTTAGAACAAGCAGGACGTATCATTGATCGTAATTGGGCAAATTATGATGTAGAGCATTGTGTTATTCAACCAAATCAAATGACACCAGAAGAATTAGAAAAAGGATTAGAGTGGACTTGGAAGCAAACATATAAGTACTCATCAATTCTTCAAAGAATTGCGGGAATTAATTCTAGATTGATGTTAAACGTTCCTGTTAATCTCGGTTATCGACAGTATGCCACCAAATTACCAAAGTTTCCTAAAGAAGTCATGATGGATAATTCGGATGTACCATATTATGAAAAAAATAACATTTATATACCCAGCAGTAGGTAAAAAGCCAGGCACTAAGTATATTAGGACGTGGAAGATGGAACCTCTACCAATTGCAGCTTTGGCGTCGTTAACTCCTGATGATATTGAAACGGAATTCTTCGACGATCGATTAGAGCTTATTGATTACGAAACAGAAACGGATTTGGTCGCAATCACAGCGGAAACATATACTGCTATGAGAGCTTATGATATTGCCGATAAGTTTCGCAAAAGAGGTATTAAAGTAGTATTGGGAGGCTATCATCCAACACATTTACCAGAAGAGTCTGGAAAATATGCGGATAGTGTTGTCATAGGAAATGCAGAGAGTGTGTGGGAGCAGTTACTTAAAGATGCGAATAACGGTGGGCTTAAAAAAGTATACAAAGGAGTAGTAGGAGAATTCTCTGGATTACCAAATCGTGATATTTTTAAAGGGAAAAATTATGTAAAGCTCGGGTTAGTTGAAACAGGACGTGGGTGTCCTTTTAAATGTGAGTTTTGTCATATAACAACATATTATAATGCTAAATATTATTCTAGACCAATAAAGGATGTTGTTGAAGATATCAAACGTTCAGGAAAAAAATTATTCTTTTTTTGTGATGATAATTTTGTGGCTAATCCAAAGTATACAATTGAGTTATGCAAAGAGTTAGTAAAATTAAATATCAAATTTTCTGGGCAAGGAACCATTACAATGGCAAAAAATAAAGAACTGTTGTATTGGTTGAAAAAGGCTGGATGTGTACTGTTATTGATCGGCTTTGAATCTATGGAAGATGAGAATCTAAAAAGAGTCAATAAGGATTGGATGAGTGAAGTTGGAGATCGAGGAGAGTTAGTTGATAATATTCATCGAGCAGGAATCAGTATCTATGCAACGTTCATTTTTGGATTAGATCATGATACACAAGATACTTTTAAAAAAGCTATTGATTTTGCCCATGAAAAAGGATTTTATTATACCGCGTTTAATCATTTATTACCTTTTCCAGAAACGCCATTATACAGGCGGTTAGATAAAGAAAATCGATTGATTAATCGACACTGGTGGCTAGATAGGAATTATAAGTATGGGGATATTGCGTATCAACCGATAAATATGACACCCCAGCAATTAACAGAAGGTTGCCTTAGTGCACGAAGAAAGTTTTTCTGTTATTCATCTATATTTAAAAGAGCTATTCGTCTTTTGAAAAGAAATCCTTCGTTATCGTTTCTTTACGTATTTTTACATTCAAATTTAAATTTAAAAGATGAAGTGGAAGGGAAATATAGTCTTCCCCTTGGGAGTGGTCTTGATGAATTGCCTAAGTAACAGATTTATAATAGAACCTGCTAAAGCATCAGATGGTCTTGAAATGCTTCAGTTATTAGAGCAAACGCCTTTTGAGGGCAAGGTGTCGTTATTATATACACGTCGACCAGATGCCTATCAATCTTTTCTATATGAGGGAAGAAATATGGAAGTATCTGTTTGCAGAGATCTTCAAGAAGGAAAGATTATTGCTATAGGGGCATATGTTATTCAAGTTGTTTATATCAACAATAAAGAGGAGCAGGTGGCGTATATATTTGGATTGAAAGGGTATTCTGATTATTTAAAGTCACATCCTTTGTTGCATAGGTTTTATGCCTATCTGGAGGAGAATCTTAAAAGGAATAATATACGGTTTTGTTATACGACTATTTTGGAAAGTAACCATTATGCACAAAGGTTATTGGAAAAGAAGAGAAGAATTATGCCACATTATGAAAAATTTGGGAGGTATGAAACATTTGCAATAAGGAATACATCAAGAAGAAAGAAACATAACGGTTATGTCTTTACGAAAGCCTCTAAAGAAGATCTTCCAGAAATGGTTCGATTCTTGAATCAAGAAGGATCTAAGTGTCAGTTCTTTCCTGTAGTTAAATTAGACGATATTTTAAGTGAAACATTTAAAGGGATAAATACTGATAGTTTTTATATTGTTAAGCAAGATGACAAAATTATAGCTGCGGGTGCTATTTGGGATCAGGGAGATTATAAACAATATATTGTTCAGCAATACTCAGGTTTCTTAAGAATCTTTAATAAGTTGCAACTATTGTCTGCACTATTTCAAATACCGTCTCTTCCTGATCCAGGACAAGCATTAAAATTTTATACATTGTCTCGCTGGGCTATTAAAGATAATGATAAAACGATCTTCAATGTTTTCATGGATAATTTGAAAGATCATACCCAAGATTATCCATTTATGCTCATTGGAGTTCATGAAAGTCATCCTTTGAGAAATGAGTTAATGAATCGTAAGCATATAAAATATAGTAGCAATGTCTATCTTGTTGATTGGGTTAAGAAGATAAGTCCCCTAACATTACTTAATACAGAGATGTCATCTTATATTGAATGCGGAGCCTTATGATGCTGAGTAATCGAATAGTAAGAATTTATGAACTATCGCAATCTGAAATTGAGGTGATGTATCAATTGATGAAGCAATATTACGATAATATTTTTCGAGATAAGTTTCTAAAGGATTTAAAAGAGAAGGAAGGCGTGCTCTTGGTACTTGATGGAAATCAAAATATATGTGGTTTCACGACGTATGATCTGTATCAAACAAATTTTCAGAACGAATGCATTAATGTTTTATATTCAGGAGATACGGTCATCAGGAAAGAATATTGGGGGCAAGTGAATACCAGTAAAATGTTTATGTCTTTGTTAATGAAGTGTAAAGAGGAATGCAATGGATTGTTATTCTGGTTTTTGATCACTAAAGGAATTCGAACGTATCGTCTCCTACCGTTGTTTTTCAAAAATTACTATCCCAGTTATCACGTCGCTACACCCGAATATGAAAAAAATATCATTAAACATTTAGCAAGGTTGCAGTTTAAAGAATACTACATAATGGCTGAAGGAGTTATTCGGTTTGAAAAGGGAAGTGATTGTCTTAAAAATGAATTCTGCCATATAGATAAAAATAAGAAAATAAATCCACACATACAATATTTTCTCAAGGTTAATCCTGGGTATATTTCTGGTGACAATCTCCCGTGTATTGCCGAGATTGATTTAGATAATTTTACTAATAGGGCTCTTAAGTTTATAGATAACGTTGTTGTTAAGGTTTAATTATGAAGATAAATAGTCTAATGATAAATAAATTATGGCACATGAGTTGTATGCCTAAATATAAGTATTTCTTAACTAACATGGAGTATGCACGGAATGAACAAATAAAAATTCTATTAGAATTGATTAGGAAAAATGAAGACACTGTCTTTGGTAGAGAGCATAAATTTAAAGAAATAAACAATTATGATATGTATCAAAAGAATATACCTCTCATGAACTCTGATGAATATTTACCCTTTATGGATAAAATTAGGAATGGTGAGAATAGCGTATTAACAAAAGAGAACGTTTTTTTATTAGAGCCTACAGGTGGTAGTAGTGGTGGAACAAAGCTTATTCCGTATACTTCTTCTTTGAGGAGAGAGTTTTTATTAGCTATCTGTCCGTGGGTGGTAAATATGATGAATAATTATCCAGGTCTTATGAAAGGGAGAAGTTATTGGACGATAACACCTAAAATATCTAAAGAGGACGATGGAGAGAGTGAGATTCCAATCGGCTTTGATGATGATTTCGAATATTTTGGATCAATAGGAAAAATTCTTAGATTTAATTCTGTTATACCAAGCAAAATTAACGAATTGACTGAAATAAATCGTTTTAAACACATCACATCTTGTTGTTTATTATCTGCGAATGATCTCTCCTTTATTTCCATCTGGAATCCATCGTTATTTTCTTTGTTCATAGATCATATTGAAAATTCAACACCTCAGCTCATAAAGGATATTCATGATGGAATAAAGGGTTTTGTTGAGTCTTCTCCTCAAAGAGCGAAAGAGATTGAAGAGTGTATGAAGTTAGACTTTTCACAGCGATATGAAGCCATTTGGAAGGAGCTATCTCTAATTTCTTGTTGGATGGATGGAGCATCGAGCGTCCATGCTAACAGGTTGAAAGATTGTTTTCCTAATGTTCAATTTCAGAATAAAGGCTTATTAGCAACTGAAGGAGTTATTACAATTCCCTGGAAGGAATCTGGAGGAAACGTACCAGCTTATACATCTCACTTTTTTGAGTTTATTAATAAAAGTGGTTCTTTTAAATTGATTGATGAGTTAAAAGAGCAAGAAGAATATACTGTTGTTATTACTACTGGATCTGGATTGTATCGGTATAATATGGGAGATAGGGTGAAAGTTGAGAGTTTTTATAATGGTTTACCTGTTCTTAAATTTATTGGGCGAGAAAAGCTATCAGATTTGGTAGGAGAGAAATTAGACGATGTATTTGTTTCACGGGCGATAGAGAATACAATAAAGGAAATGGGCATTGAAAGTGATTTCGTAATGTTAGCTCCTGAGATTAAGAGCAATGGAGGTCAGTATATTTTGTATATTCATTTAAACGGAAATAGTGAAAAATATAATTTATTGGATCTTAGAAGTAAATTGGAATTACGTTTGATGGATAATTTTCATTATAGACATGCTTTGGAGGTAGAGCAGTTAACACCTCTAAAGATATTCTTGATCAATAATGATGCTAAAAATGTTTATACTAATCGGTGTATTAGCGAAGGACAAAAATTAGGTGATGTAAAGTCTGCCTATTTAGATAATCGCCATGGATGGATAGATTATTTTCAAGGGGAGTTATTAAATATATAATAAGTTTATCGTTGTAACCTTAACCAAGGGAGGAAGTGATGAAAGAGAATGTAATTAAAAGAGTTTTGTACTTAGGCATATTATTAATACTGGGGTTTGTTTTTATTACGCCAAGTTTTGCTCAGGTTGATAGTGCAAGAGAAAAGGATCATCAAGAAATACGCCAATTACTTGCGGATGTAACTAATGCTATCAATACCGAAGACACAGATAATATTAGTAGCTTTTTTACAAAAGAATATATATACGTGGGTGCCGATCAATCAGTCATTACTCATCGGAAAGAATTTTTAGAGTATTATAATAAATTATTAGGTGGAGAAGATGCACTTCTTAAATCTCTTAATTTTAAACCAAAAGCATTAACGAAAACAAAATTTATTCAAGATAATGTTGGAATCGTTCATGGAGAGAGTGATGATACATATGTGTTAGCGAATGGTCATAAAACAAACGTTCAATCAAAATGGTCAGCTACTCTTTTGAAAGAAGGTGGTAAGTGGAAAGTTGCATCGCTTCATAATGGAGTTAATTTTTATGACAATCCAGAGATTGATAATTTTATTAATTTTTGGAAGATGATAGCTCTCGGGGCTTTAGTTGTCGGATTTATATTAGGATTTGTAGTTAAAGGAAAAGCAAAGTCAGCGTAGGTTATGCCATGATTAAAGATGAAAAATACCCCATACCAGGAACATTGAATATTGTCATTTCGATTGTTCAGCTAACCTTATTATGTTCAATACTTATAGGTGTAAGTATGGTTCAGTCGTGGATGTCTATTTTCTGGTTGGCTATTTGCTACGGTATCGTGATGAATTCCAGCTATGCAATGGTTCATGAAGCTGAGCATAATCTATTGCATCCTAATCGAAGAATTAATAATGCTTTTGGGGTAGTTCTGGCG
The DNA here is from genome assembly GCA_020632515.1 of Candidatus Omnitrophota bacterium. Taxonomy (GTDB): domain Bacteria; phylum Omnitrophota; class Gorgyraeia; order Zapsychrales; family Zapsychraceae; genus JACKFK01. Next base: position 18,451 of record JACKFK010000011.1, read on the forward strand.
CTTTTTTTTCCAGCTCCTTTTCACCTAATCCGCCAAGGGCACCTTGGTCATCATATGAGAAATCGTTCAGATGATGAGGCATTTGATATCTATTTTGAAGGAGACAATGTTGTCATAAAACAATTACAGTTTTATGGAATTTTAACGGGTATGTTTTGGGTTATGATTCTGTTAAGCAATTTTATATCGGCATTCTATCCTCAAATGCTTTCTTCAAAATCAGTTTATAAGAAAAAGTTTGACCGACCTATGAATGCTTTGCTTGAGACATTAAATCCTAAATATCTCGTGCATATTCGATTAGAAGCGATGGCGATCTTTATATTGCATGGAAGTTTAATGTGGTTATTTCAAATGTCATTCTTGAAGTATATGGCTGTGATTTTTGGTTTTGGTTTTATGTGGTCTGCGATGCAGTATGTGCATCATTACGGAACAGAAAGAGATGTTCAAAAAGGGGCGTTGAATTTAAAGACATTTGCTTTATTAGATTTTATTTGGCTTAACCATAATTGGCATTTAAGACATCATTTAAATCCAACGATATCCTGGATATATTTACCTAAAATTTATGAGGGTAAAAAAGAGAGCCGAGATAATATGTTTGTGACTTATTTTAAAATGTGGAAGGGTGCTCAAAAGTCGGATGAGCATGTTATGAATCAATATTCAGGGAGAGTTATAAGATGATCTTGGACAATATACGGACAATGGAATGTAAAAACTATATAGGGGTGAAATGTTGGATGGGAAGATATTTCGTGTAGATAATGGAGTCCTATGCTCTATAAGGTATAGTTAAATGTTTTCTGTTATGATTATATACCCATTTGGGTATAATATAATTAAATATATGCCTTTTAGGGTATAATAATTTATAAAAATATTGAAATTATACCCGATAGGTGGTATATTAAAAGCAATGAATAAGATAAATGAACAAATAAAACGATTAAGAAAGAATTCGGGATTAACTCAAGTCGAATTTTCTAAACGATCTGGTGTAGGTTTAAGATTTCTTAGAGAGCTTGAACAGGGGAAAACAACTGTGCGTTTGGATAAAGTAAACCAAGTGTTAGAATTTTTAGGTCACCATTTAGAAATAGGTAAAGATGATCGAAGAATGATAACAAAAGGTGTAACAGCTCATGAAGATAAAATTCCCGAGGGGAGTGCTATATTTAAAGAAATACCAGAAAAATAATAATTATGAATAAAGAGAAGATTTATAGAAGTGCAAAAGTTTATTATAAAGATGAATTCGCGGGAGTCTTAAAAGAAGCAGAGAAAGGGTATATTTTTCAATATGATAAAGATTTCATGAAAAAAAATATATCGATATCTGTAACGCTGCCTGTTCAAGAGGAGCCTTTTGAGTCAGAAAAATTATTTCCATTTTTTCGAGGGTTACTTCCTGAAGGTTGGTATTTGAATATTGTTAGTACAACACAGCATGTTGATACTAAAGATTGGTTTGGAGTGCTCTTAGCAACTACAAGTGTAGATACAATTGGTGCAGTTACTGTACGTAAAGATACTCATAATAAAAATAATGGATAACGCTAAATTATTAAAGAAAATTTTTAACATACCTAAATGGCCTAGTATTGATTTCAGCTTATCAGAGGTTTCATTAGAAGCTCAGGAGTTGGCAGGAAAGCTATCTATATCAGGAGTGCAGCCAAAATTGTCTGTAAAATTGGATAGAAGGAAAAATGCGTTGATTTCAACAATCAAAGGGGGAGAATTTATTTTAAAGCCTCAAACATCAGTTTATCCGAATATACCAGAAAATGAGCAATGTTGTATGGATATGGCAGCGGCGTTGGGTATTGCTGTACCTGATCATTGCTTATTACCTCTGAAAGATAATAGTTTGGCTTATATTGTAAAGAGGTATGACAGAAATAAGGTGGATAAATATAACCAAGAAGATTTTCAGCAAATATTAGAAAAAGACGACAAATATATGGGTTCTGTTGAAGAAATTTGCCGCGCAATTAATTCGATTTCAGCAGTTCCCGGTTTGGATGTTCAACTTTTATACGAGCGGGTAATTTTTAATTTTATAATAGGTAATGGCGATGCGCATTTTAAGAATTACTCTATGATTACATATAATGATATCGATAGGCGATTAGCTCCCGCCTATGATTTAGTGTGTTCAAAATTAATTATCCCTAAAGGAAAAGATTCCGCCTTAGCTATTAATGGAAAGCAAAATAATCTTAAACGGAAAGATTTTGATATATTGGGCGACTATTGTAAGATTCCTGAAAAAATAAGATATGAGAAATTTGATCAGAAATTCGATATTATGAGAAAAATGATAGAATCCTCTCAAGTAGATCAAGAGAAGAAAAAAAATTTCATTGAAATAATAAAGGAACGATTACATCGGTTAAAGTTGTCAGAATAAATAATATTTTGGATGCCCAATTTGAACGGAAAAAGGGTGTCTACTCCCACCATCCCTGGGCGAGAATTTCCTGGGCTAAAAGATTTTGTCCTTTATGTGTTAGGTGAGGATCATTGTCGTAGTAAAGATCATATTGATCATGTGTTTTCAAGATGGGCAGCATGTCTAGGTAGGGAACGTTCATTTGCGTTACCAGTGTTTTGATGCGGTCTTGGGGGCCGGTGAGTTGATCGGTTGCCGGGATCATATTGTATCCAGTATCGATATACAGTTTTTGATACCGATCAGAAACCTGAATATGTTCCGGGATGATAACAATGGCTAACGGGTTGTTATGCCGTCGGGAAAAATTAATAAACTGCTTTGTAAAGTCTGCGAATAATTTCCACTTTCCTTGATAGATTCCTTTATCTACCAGCAAATTATCAATAACAATATCAGGATTTGCGGCTGAACGCCGGGATAAAAGCGGGTTAAGGATATTTGTTTCTTTGCTTTCCTTTAATAATTCTTTTTTCCTTTTGGTGTATTTTACATTCACCCAGGCCCAGCGGAGCATATGATATGAAAAAAAACGGCTGCCCAGAAACATCTTAATTTTTTCTCTGCGGTTATTGTGATAATCTTCGTCCAGGTTAAGAATGTCGTTGCCGACAAAGATCGATAAGATGACAAATTGAGGAGAGGGTTCAATTTTCTGAGCAAGTTTAACGTTCATTAAATAATGCTCAGGGCCGAATCCGTTTTCAGAGATGTTTAAAATATTTACCTTCCCTTTAAAGTGCTTGGCCAAAACAAAAGGAAAAGAACCGCCGATGGCGGCAAAGGAATCACCGATTACAACTACAGTTTCCTTGTCGGAATCAAACTGGTTAACACTGTATTTATTAATAAACGTCTTTTTGGCCAGCATTTCCAGTAAAACAAAGAATAGCAGACCATAAACCAGCGTCAACAAAGAGTATTTCAATAAGGGATGTTTGTTTCTGAAAGGCATAAATTTTTCTCAAGCACGGTACTGTTGGAAACAGCTTATTTGGTACAGACATTTTAGCATAAAATGAAAGACGATCAGGTGTTTTTCGGGATATATAGATATGATATATCTTTTATTTTTTTATAAAAACGTTGACAATATATTAGAATATGCTTATATTCTAATATATGGAGGTGAGATATGAAAAAGGATAACGAGATGAGGGTGTTTGCTCTGGCGGCAAGAATGTTAAAGTCGGTGGCACACCCGGTTAGGATTGAAATCATTAACTATTTAATCAAGATGCAGAAGGTTTCTGTCAATGATTTAAAGGATAAGTTGAAAATAACTCAGTCAATGACCTCTCAACATTTAGCCGTTCTTAAGAATGTAGGGATTGTAGATTGCGATAAGCAAGCAAATGTTTGCTATTATTTTATCCGTAATAAGAACATTTTAAAGTTGCTTGATTGCGTTGAACGTTGCGCTAAAGAACATCTAATCTAAGGAGGGGGTATGATTAAAAGATCAATTATATATTCTTTAAATCATCCAAAGACGATCGTTGGATTTAGTATTTTCTTTCTTATTTTTGCCCTTACGCAGTTGTCGAGAATTGAGATTGATACAGATCCAGAAAATATGCTTCCCGCTGACGCCCCAGTACGTATTTTTCATCACCAAACCAAAGAAGAGTTCTCTCTTTATGATTTTATTGTTCTTGGGATCGTCAATGAGAAAAATGTGGATGGAGTTTTTAATCCTGGAACGCTAAAAATAATCTACGACTTAACAGAGGAAATTAAGAAAGTTGATGGTGTTATCGCGCATGAAATTGTCGCCCCTTCTACGAAAGATAATATAGAGCAGGCTGATTTAGGTAGTGTGCGGTTTCAATGGTTAATGGAGGAGCCGCCGTCAACACAAGAACAGGCTTTAAAAATACGTGATGAAGCTATGGATCATCCAATGTTTAAGGGAAGTGTTGTTTCTGATGATGGAAAGGCCTTGGCTCTATATATTCCGCTTGCGAGAAAAGATATAAGTTATGAAGTTGCCAATGAAATAAGAAAAATTACCCAAAGATATTCTGGTGATGAAGATTATTACATTACCGGCCTTCCTGTTGCCGAGGATCAGTTTGGGGTAGAGATGTTTAAGCAAATGGCTGTTTCAGCACCTCTAGCTGGTTTAATTATATTTCTCTTAATGTTATTTTTTTTTCGTTCAGTTAAATTGGTTGTCGCTCCGATGATTGTTGCTGTGTTGACTGTTATTCTGACGATGGGGTTGTTGATAGGTCTGGGATATCCGGTGCATATAATGAGTTCAATGATTCCGATATTTTTAATGCCTATCGCAGTTTTAGATTCTGTGCACATTTTAAGTGAGTTTTTTGATAAATATAAACAGTTTAATGATCGTAAGAAGACGATTGTTTTTGTTTTAGATGAACTATTTAAACCTATGCTTTTTACATCTTTGACATCTGCGGTTGGATTTTTTTCTCTCTCGTTTTCTCCGATACCGCCGGTGCAGGTATTTGGGGTTTTTGTCGCTGTGGGCGTTATGCTGGCATGGGTTCTAACGATTCTTTTGATTCCCGCTTATATCATGCTTTTAAATGAGAAAAGTTTTAAAGATTTTGGTCATACTTCAAAAGAAGGCGAATCTCATTTTATTGATAAAATGCTTACAGGTGTTCGTGAAGCTTGCCTAAAACATTTTAAATTAATTTTAGCTGTTACGGTTTGTCTTGTTATTGTTTCTGTTTATGGAATCAGCCATATTCGTGTTAACGATAATCCGGTTCGTTGGTTTTCGTTGAATCATCCAATCCGTATTGCTGATCGAATTCTTAACGCGCATTTTTCCGGGACCTATGAGGCTTATTTAGTATTAGAAGCCCGGAACACAAAGGATGAAGTATTTATGCATCCTGATATGCTAAAGTACGTTGAGAAATTGCAAACAGAATTAATTAGAAGTCCGTATGTTGGAAAAACAACATCATTAGCGGACATTGTTAAGAAAGTTTACTATGAATTATTAGGCGGGGATAAAGTAAATAATGTTATTCCAACTACGAAGGCCGCAGTTGCGCAAAGCCTTATTTCATTTGAGAATTCACATAAACCAGACGATCTTTGGCATTTAACAACGCCGGATTATTCGAAGGTAAATATTTGGCTGCAGCTTAAGAGCGGAGATAATAAAGACATGAGTGAGGTTGTTGATTTTGTTGACACGTATATTAAAGGAAATCCACCGCCATTAATGTTGAAATATAATTGGGCGGGTTTATCGTATATCAATGTTGTTTGGCAGAATAACATGGTTATGGGGATGTTGCGTAATTTTCTTGGGTCGTTTGTTATTGTTTTTTTTATGATGATTTTTTTGTTTCGGTCTTTAATCAAGGCTGTTATTTCTATGATTCCATTAACAGTGACAATCTTATTTATTTATAGTCTTCTGGGGTTTGTCGGTAAAGATTACGATATGCCTGTGGCGGTTTTATCTGCGTTGACTTTAGGGTTGTCGATTGATTTTGCTATACATTTTATTCAGCGCTCCATTGAGGTTCAACATAAACAAAGAGACTGGCAGAAAACAATTGTTGAAATGTTTAAAGGACCAGGGAGGGCTATCGTGCGTAATGCGCTTGTGGTTGCTATCGGATTTTTACCGCTATTAGCAGCGCCGTTAATACCATATAAAACTGTAGGTTTTTTTATGTTCATGATCATGAGCGTGTCAAGTGTTGCGACGTTAATGATTATTCCTGCAATAATTTCAGTTAATCCAAAGAAATTTTTTATGTGCAAAAACGGAGGGGGAAAATGAAAAGAATCATTTTAATTGTATTTTGTGCTTTTGGTATTCTTGGTGATGTTCAGGCTCAAGAATTATCTGTTGAAGAAATCGTTCGGAAAGCTAACGCAGTTGCTTATTATTCCGGCGAAGATGGTTTGTCTGATGTTAAGATGACAATTATTGATTCACAAGAAAGAGAACGTATTCGTGAATTCAGAATTATGCGTTTTGATGTGCAGGATGGCGGGGATCAGAAGTTTTATGTTTATTTTAAGAAACCTGCGGATGTATCGAAGATGGTTTATATGGTGTGGAAACATTTAGGTGCCGATGATGACAGGTGGCTTTATCTACCAGCTCTTGATTTGGTTAAAAGGATCGCCGCTAGTGATAAACGCTCAAGTTTTGTGGGTTCTCATTTTGTGTATGAGGATGTTTCCGGACGTAATATTGAGGCTGATGAGCACATTATTGATGAAACAACGGAGCGGTTTTATAAACTTAAAAATGTTCCTAAAGATATATCCGGATTAGAATTTGCTTATTATATGATTTGGGTGGATAAGGTTAATTTTTTACCTATGAGAGCCGAATATTATGATAATGAAAATAAATTAATCCGTTCTATTGAAGCGTTAGAAGTTGAAGACATTCAAGGCCATCCAACAGTGAAGAAGTCTGTTGCCCGTGATCTAAATCGTGGTGGGAAGACGGTGATGGAGTTCTCAAATGTGCAATACGATGTTGGATTAACAGAAAATATTTTCGCGGAACGATATTTGAGAAAAGCTCCTATAGAATGGTTAAAATGAAGAAAATATTTATACATTTGGTAATTTTAATGTTAAACGTCGGGGGGAATCCTCAGCTTGCTAAAGCGGCTTTTCCTGAAGTTCATGGATTTACAGAGTTTGATTTTGGGGCTAAGGTTAGCGATGATAACACAAAGAATGATAGTTACAATCTGTTTGAACAGCGTTTGCAGCTTAAGTCGACATATTTTTTTGAAGGAGATAATTATTTCTCTAATAAAAGCGCATCATTTTATTTCAAAGGTGACTTTTTAGTTGATGAATATTTTAATGGAAAAACAGATTTTGATTTAAGAGAATTAAATTTATCTTTGACGCCTTATGATTTTATGGATCTAAAGCTTGGTCGTCAGATATTGACATGGGGAACCGGTGATTATTTGTTTGTGAATGATTTTTTTCCAAAAGATTATGTTTCGTTTTTTGCGGGGCGCGCGGATGAATATTTAAAGAAACCATCGGACGCTGTTAAAATGTCATTTTATCCTAAGTGGGGTAATATAGATTTTATTATTTCAGTATTTGAAGCTAACACGCAAGCTAAAGGGGATCGACTGTCTTTTTTTGATTTATTTCAAGGGGAAATCGCAGGGCGAAATTCAGATCGGGATTTGTTGGAGCCTCCCTTACAGTTGTCTAATAATGAATATTATGTGCGTTATTATCGGAATTTTGGAAGTAATGAGCTTGCATTTTATTATTTTCGTGGATTTGACAAGAATGCGATTAGTGTAAAGAGTGAAATGGATAGGCAATTATATTATCGGCGATTAGATGTTTATGGATGGAGCGTTCGTGGACCTATTGCCACTGGAATCGGAAATTTAGAATTTGGTTATTATAATTCCCGTGAAGATTCCAACGGAAGTGATCGTTTAATTGAGAATTCAATGGTGAAGGTTTTAACAGGATATGAGAAAGATTTAGGGGATGATTTCAAAGTAGGGTTTCAGTATTTGTATGAACAGAGGCTTAATTATGACAGGTATAGCGCGAATTTATTGCCAACAGATTTTATTTTTGATGAATTTAGGCATTTATTGACGCAAAGAATTACAAAGCAGTATAAGAATCAAACGATTGCGGTTTCTTTGTTTAATTTTTATTCGCCGTCAGATAATGATGGATATGTCCGGCCAAGCATTAGTTTTGATTTGACAGATCAGTGGAGACTGGTGGTGGGGGCGAATATCCCTTGGGGGGAAGATGATAGTACAGAATTTGGTCAAATGAAAAAGAATAAAAATGTTTATGTGCGAGTAAGATATAGTTTTTAAAAAGGAGGGATAGAATGGAAAGGATGCTAAGAGGAATCGCTGGAATATTTATTGTATTCAGTTTAGTAATGGCGCAGTATGTTCATTCAGGATGGTTATGGTTTACACTTTTTATTGGTTTGAATTTATTGCAGTCAGCCTTCACGAACTGGTGTCCGATGATGTGGATTTTGAGAAAAAATGGAATTAAATAAAGAATATTACAGAAAGAGATAGTTGGTATTTAACATGTATTTTTATTCAGTTTAAGGATTTATGAAATTGAATCCTGTCGATATTTTACCTTTTATCGGGGTGTTGGGTATCGGATTTTTTTTAATTATTGAAACAAGAATCCCTCAACGCATGTGGCATATGTCCCGATGGAAACATTGTTTTGTTAATTTATCCTTAAGTTTTTGTAATCTTATTATTGTCGACACGTTTTTTGTCACTCTTTTGCAAAAGAGCGTGGTATTTGATCATTTAAAAATAATTAATATTTTTGAGCTGTTGGGATTAAATGCTTTTTTGCGAATTGCTCTATGTATTATTCTTTTTGATATGATGATGTATTTTTGGCATCGGCTTAATCATAAGGTGCCTCTGTTATGGCGGTTTCATCGTGTTCATCATACGGATATGGATTTAGATGTAACGTCGGCCAGTCGTTTTCATTTTGGTGAAACAACTATGGCTGCTGTTCTAACTTATACGTTGATGCTTTCATTGGGGGCTTCACTCTTTGAAGTGCGTATTTTTAAGTTAATTTTTGTCTTAATGACAGAGTTTCAACACAGTAATATTGCTATGAGCAAATCGTTAGAAAAATATATTTGGTTGATATTTGTGCCTCCGGCAATGCATCGCGTGCATCATTCAGATATTAAAAAACAAACAGATTCAAACTATGGAGCGATTTTTTCTGTTTGGGATCGAATGTTTAAGACATTATGCCGTGTCGAAGATGAAGATAAGATTATTTTTGGTCTTAAAGAATATAGAGATCCTAAGGAATTAACAGTTTTTAAATTACTTGCGTTGCCTTTTCGCAAAGAAAAAAAGTAAAGGTGCAGTTTTTTTGTTGTCTATTGTTCGTTTTTTAAAAGAAGTTATCTTTCCATTATTTTTATCTTTTTAAAAGATGTATATATTGTCTTTACTTTTCTCATAGATAAGATGTTTTTTATTTTTTTAATTGAAATTTATTGATTTGTTTTAGAATTGTAGATAAAATTATCCATAATAATGAGATTAACTAAAATATAATTTTATTAGTGGATATTATGACGGCAGAAAATAAAAAAAGAAATGTGATGGCTGGTGTGGTTGTCATCCTTTTAGGAGTTTTCTTAGGTTTGGGGGCTTTTACGTTTCATTATGGAGAAGGTCTTTCGTACTTTAGTAAAGATCCAAAAGCGTGCGTGAATTGTCATATTATGCAGCCGCAGTTTGATTCTTGGCAGAAGGCGAGTCATCATGCTGTTGCCAGTTGTGTTGAGTGCCATTTGCCGCACAGTTTTGTTCCGAAATGGATCGCTAAAGGAGAAAACGGATTTTTACATTCTAAAGGATTTACTATGCAGAATTTTCATGAACCGATTTTTATTCGTGAAAATAATATGAAAATCCTTCAGGAGAATTGTCTGCATTGTCATAAAGATTTTATTCACGATATCCTGCCTGTGTCTTCACAGCCTGAATCAATTCGCTGCGTTCATTGTCATCGTTCCGTTGGTCATGGTGAAACAGTGGGGTTGGGAAAATATGAACCGGTTAAAAATATGACATCATATAAAGAGAGGAGCAAATATGAGGCTCAATAAAAAAGCGAATGTTTATGTTTTTGTGATTATTTTGATCGCGGTTGCGGTGTTTCTGGTAGCGGGGTTACTGATGAGTATTCAGGAACGCAAAAGCGAAGCTAAAGACCGCTATGTTCGTCTTGTCGAGGTGACTGAGGATGATACTGATCCAAAATTGTGGGGTACCAATTGGCCTAAACAGTATGAATCATATCTATTAACGTCTTTATCAACAAAAACACGTTTCGGTGGGCATGGCGGGAGTGAAGCTTTGCCGGAAGAAAAAATTGAGCGGGATCCGTGGTTGAAACGGATGTTTCTTGGTTACGCGTTTTCTATTGATTATCGCGACCGAAGAGGTCACGCGTATATGTTGCAAGATCAGGAAGAAACTCAACGTCAGACAAAACCGCAGTCTGGTTCATGTTTGCATTGTCACGCGTCGGTCATGCCGTTATACCGTAAATTAGGTGATGGCGATGCAATGGCTGGATTTAAGGAAACTCATAAGATTCCTTATAAGGAATTGAATGCTATGTTGCATGAAATGGAAGGCGGAGCTCATCCGGTTTCTTGTGTGGATTGTCATGATCCAAATACGATGCAATTGCGTGTCACACGGCCTGGTTTTATTAACGGGATTCAGGCTTTAGCGAAGTCTAACGTGTCGTTGCCGCAAATGCCGTCGATTGAACGTTGGCGTGAATCAAAGCAGGAAGGAAAATATGATCCGAACACGATGGCCTCACGTACAGAAATGCGTTCATTTGTCTGCGCGCAGTGTCATGTGGAATACTATTGCAGTAGTGCGTTTCCTTTAACGTTTCCGTGGGGTGAAGGGTTAAAGGTCGAGGAGCAGGAACGTTTTTGGAATAATACCAAGCTGCCTGATGGTAAAAGATTTTTCGATTACAAACATGCTGAAAGCGGAGCGGAGATTTTAAAAGCGCAGCATCCAGAGTTTGAGCTTTGGTCGCAGGGGATTCATGCGCGATCTGGTGTCGCATGCGCGGATTGTCATATGCCTTATCAGCGTGACGGCGCAACAAAAGTTTCCGATCATTGGGTGCGCAGCCCGCTTCTAAATGTTAATCGCGCGTGTCAAACCTGCCATCATATCGAGGAGAAAGAAATTTTAGCAAGGGTAGATGCGATTCAGGATCGGAATTATCAATTGTTACAGCGGGGAGGTCAGGCTATTACCGATCTATTGGATGCGGTGAAAGCGGCCAAAGAACAAGGCGCTTCACCAGAACAGTTAAATGACGCGCTTGAGTTGCAGCGAAAAGCGCAATGGCGGTTGGATTTTATTGCAGCGGAGAATTCTATGGGTTTTCACGCACCGCAAGAAGCTGCGCGGATTTTAGGCGAAGCGATTGATTATGCCCGGCAAGGACAAATCGCAGCGCAGAGTATTTTTAGTTCTAAGTCAGAGAAATAATTAAGAAGATAGTGTTAGAAAAAGTAAGGGGATGGTTTCAAAACGGAACCATCCCCTTTTGTTTGACAACTTGCTTCCATGAATTATAATAAATCGTTTATTATAGAAGCTATTCTAAGGGTTTTATTACAAATTTAAGATATAAAAATAAGTATAAATGCATTCGAAATCTCCCTTTTAAAGGTTTTATGGCAAAGCAAAATAAAGTGAAAGAGGTTGTACGTAACTTACGTCGTGCGTTGAATTATTCTGGATTGAACGAAGATAAAGCTTCTTTGGATCCGTTTGAACAATTTGAGGCTTGGATGAAAGACGCGGTGGAGAAAGAATCGTTTGAGCCTAATGCCATGACTTTAGCCACTGCTTCAAAAAAAGGCATCCCGACGGCGCGTACAGTTTTATTGAAAGATTATGGACCGGAGGGGTTTGTGTTTTTCACGAACTTTAACAGTCGTAAAGGTAAAAATCTGACAGAAAATTCTCAGGCGAGTTTAGTTTTTTATTGGGGAATTTTAAGTCGACAGGTTTTAATTGATGGTGAAGTAATAAAAACAAACCGTGAGGGATCGGTTGAATATTTTCATTCCCGGCCGCGTAAAAGCCAAATTGCAGCTTATATTTCCAGCCAAAGTGAAGTGGTGGCCAGCCGTCAACAGCTTGAAACGCAAATGAAAGCGGCTGAGGCGCAGTTTAAGGGAAAGGATATTCCTTGTCCGGAGCATTGGGGTGGCTTTTGTTTAGTTCCGCGAAGGATTGAATTCTGGCAAGGCCGGCCTGATCGCTTGCATGATCGCTTATGTTACACTAAAGTGGATGCGCAGAATTGGAAGCGGGAACGTCTTGCGCCGTGAAGAAATAATGGATTAAAAGATTAACATTTAATTTAGTTTGGAAAGGGTCTCAATGGCAAATCAAAATATTATTTCCTGGGAGGATATGAATTTATCGGAGGAGCTAAGAAAGGTTTTATCTTCTGCTAAGAAAGTTCATGTCCCTAAAAATAAAGATGAACTAGTTGAATTATCTATGGGCAGCAACGGAGCGGAGACATTTGAAGTTGCCTATGATATTGACGGTAAGCAACGGATTATTGAAGCTCATGTGAATCGCTGCCGTAACGGGGTATCTGTTAACTATACCGAAAGTTATATGCGTCGGCGAGATCCTAACAGTATGGTGATTGCTGATGATAAACCCACGGATAAGCCAAAATATGCAAAACGTTTTCAGAAACCTTTTATTGATTTACGTAAAGAAATATTTGACTGGCTGGGCAAACAGGAATTAGTTGTTCTTCCTTTTTATGCAGGTAGTCAAGATTTGAATTATTCTGCGTTGTTGGTCGGGCCGGCGAACGCGTCTTTCTTTGCCGCGGCCTTGGCGGAACTGCAGGGTATGGTTTTTCCTGATCAATTTAAAAAAGGTTTTTCACCAAAAGCGATAATTTATTTAGCCCCGACATTTCGTCATACGCATTGCGATGGGAAGCAGGTGGTAGTTCATAATCGCGCGGATGATTGTCATGAGATTTTTTCGTTAAATCTTTATCCAGGCCCGAGTGCGAAAAAAGGGATTTACGGGGTTCTGTTGGATTTTGGCGAGAAAGAAGGGTGGGTTACGGCGCATGGTTCAGCTGTGCTTGTTACAACGCCGTATGACAATGAGTTTGTCATTATGCATGAAGGAGCAAGCGGTGGTGGAAAGAGTGAGATGCTGCAGTATCCTCATCGTGAACCCGACGGGCGTTTGTTAATTGGCGAAAATATTCTGACCAAAAAAAGCCGATATATTCCACTTTTTCAAGGGTGTGCATTAAATCCGATTACAGACGATATGGCATTATGTCATAATGGCATTCAAAATGACAGCGGACGACTAGTAATTAAAGATGCAGAAAAAGGATGGTTCGTTCGTGTAAATCATATTGATCATTATGGGATTGATCGTTATTTAGAGGAGTTATGCACAAATCCACCGGAACCATTAGTGTTTTTGAATCTTTATTCGGTGGCTAAGGCTACTTGTCTGATTTGGGAGCATACGGAAGATAGTCCTGGTGAACCGTGCCCGAATCCTCGTGTTATTCTTCCTCGGAATATTGTTCCAGGGATTGTGAGTGATCCTGTGGAAGTTAATGTGCGAAGTTTTGGTGTGAGAACTCCTCCATGTACGAAAGAAGCTCCAACCTATGGGATTATCGGAATGCTGCATATTTTACCGCCGGCGCTGGCCTGGTTGTGGCGATTGGTTTCGCCCCGAGGTCATGCTAATCCAAGCATTACTGAAACAACAGGAATGTCTAGTGAAGGTGTTGGATCATATTGGCCGTTTGCCACGGGCCGTCGGGTGGATCAGGCAAATTTACTGTTGCGGCAAATTTTAAAAACGCCACGTACAAGGTTTACTTTGTCACCGAATCAATATATTGGTTCTTGGAAAGTTGGGTTTATGCCACAGTGGGTGGCTCGCGAATATTTATCCAGACGAGGAAGCGCGAAATTTAAATCCAGTCAGATTGAGCCTGCACGTTGTCCATTGCTGGGATACGCTATTCATTCTATGCAGATTGAAGGGTTCTTTATCAATAAAGAGTTTTTGCAAGTTGAATCTCAGCCGGAAGTTGGCGAGGAGGCGTACGATAAAGGCGCAAAAATCTTAGCAGATTTCTTTAAAAAAGAATTGGAACAATATCTTAAAGAAAAAGATTTAGATCCTGCCGGACGTGAAATTATCGAATGCTGTATGCGTGACGGCAGTTTAGACGACTATCAAAATTTGATTAAAGAAGATTGAGAAAATCAATAGGAGAAAATCATGAAAAGAATGAATTTATTTTTAATTGTGATTCTTTTTGGAAGTTTGACATTTCAGGTATCTTTAGTTCAGGCTGATGATGTGTTGGATGCGGCGGAAGAAGCAATTAAATTATATAAAGAAGGAAAATATTCAGAAGCGGCTGGAAATTTTGAATATGCCGGACAGCTTGCCCGACAGAAACGCAGCGGACAGCTTTCTGATTATTTACCAGCCGCGCTTGATGGATGGGAAGCTGAAGAGGTGGAAACACAGGCTGTGGCTGCAGGAATGTTTGGTGTTACGTCAGCGGAACGGACTTATACAAAAGGCGATTCTTCGATAACAGTGAGTATTATGGCGGATTCTCCGATGATTCAAGGAATGATTATGATGTTACAAAATCCAATGATTGCAGCTTCTCAAGGAGGAGAGTTAATCAAAGTAGACGGCCGAAAAGCGCTATTGCAATATGATGCGGCGAACAAAAGTGGACAGGTTCAGCTGGTGGCTGCGAATCAATATTTTATTCAAGTGGAGGGTTCTCAGGCTGAGAAAGAGGATGTTTTAAAGTATGCCGTTGGTGTTAATTATGGCGGTTTAGAAGAAAAATGAAATAGGAGATTTCGTGGATAAGAATCGGATGGAGGCTTTCAGCGATGGGGTGATTGCAATTATTATCACCATCATGGTGTTAGAGATGAAGGCTCCGCACGGCACCAGCTGGAAATCGTTGGAGCCTGTTTTTCCGGCTTTTTTAAGTTATATTCTCAGTTTTACTTATTTGGCTATTTATTGGAATAATCACCATCATCTTTTAAAAGCAGTGAAAGAAGTTGACGGACGCGTATTATGGGCGAATCTTCATTTACTGTTTTGGCTTTCCTTAATTCCGTTTGCCAGCGCCTGGATGGGTGAAAATCACTTTGCGCAAATTCCGGTTATTCTTTATGGAATCGATTTATTGTGCGCAGCAGTAAGCTATCAATTGCTTGTTCAAGCGCTATTGGCTCGGCATGGACGTGAATCTCTTTTAGCTAAAGCGATTGGGAAGGATGTTAAGGGAAAGATTTCAATTGTAATTTATATTTTGGCAATCGGAGTATCTTTTCTTCATCCGCTATGGGCGTGTTTTTTATATGCGTTAGTTGCGGTGATGTGGATTGTTCCGGATCAAAGAATCGAACGGGTTTTGAAGTAAATTATATTTGAGGTAATAATTAGTAAAAATTAATTTTTACTTTCTTTGATTTTAAAAGAGATTGACAATCATTATTCGATTGGATAATATTTAGAAAAATTTAAAAGGACTGATGTTTTCCTTGATCTCTCCAGAATTTCTCAGATTTATGTGAGGGGCAAAGCCGGGTAATGTGTCATTACAGGCTTTAAGGAAAAATAATAATAATGCATGTGTGTCAAATGGGCTCTTCTGTGGAAGAGTTTTCTTATTGAGCATACATGCGTTTTTTTGTAGAGGTATAAATGCTTATAGAAATTTATCGATATATGCAAGTAATATGGTCGGGGAGGAATTGTCAGAAAAACCAATTGATAAAAATTTGGCGTTTAGCAGGTGTTTATTTTAAACTAGATAATCATATAAAAAGATTCCGACGGAAGACTAATATCAATTGTTTGAAAGGTTGTGGAAAGTGCTGTGAACGTGTGTATGTGGAGACCGCTCCTTTGGAAATGATTCCTTTGGCAGCCATTATTCTAAAAAGGGCTAAAAGCGGATTGTGGATTCGTAAGTTGATGAATGTCTCTGTTGAAGGCCGATGTATGTTTTATCGTAAATTGAAAGACGTTCCAGGTAAAGGTCGTTGTCTAATTTATCCTTTGCGACCGCTCACATGTCGGCTTTTTGGGTTTGCCGCGAAGAAAAATAAGAATGGACAAAAGCAGTGGGTGACTTGTTCATTGTTAAAAATGTTAGCGGGTTCCAATCAAGTAGAGATTACAGTAGAAATTAATAAAGGATTGTCAATCCCCGTAGCTGGTTCTTATCGTTGGTTAGTGCATGACATAGGTTCTTCTGCAGAAAGTCGTTTATTGCCGCTTCCCTTTGCTTTATATGAGGCGATGGCGATTCTTTCCCGATAAAAGGTGCTATTTTGTTATACGGATGCTATTCATAATGAAATATCACTTTTTTTTTATTGTCACTGGTTGTAAAATAAAACAAAAAGGAGATAAATATGCTAACGAAAAAAATTGAAAAAGCGTTAAATGATCAAATTGTATTAGAAGCTTATGCGTCCAATTCTTATTTAGCTATGGCCAGCTGGTGTGAAGGTAAAGGTTTGCGAGGGGCGACAAAATTCTACTACGCGCAATCCGACGAGGAAAGGGTTCATATGTTGAAACTCGTTAAATATGTGAATGCATCCGGTGGAAGCGCGAATATTACAGCGGTCAAGTCTCCGGAAAGCAGTTATAAAACCCTGCAGGAAACATTTGAGGCGGCGTTAAAACAAGAAAAAGCTGTAAGTCAGTCGATTAATCAATTAGTGGAACTAACTTTTAATGATAAAGATTATACAACGCATAATTTTCTGCAATGGTATGTTCAGGAACAGCATGAAGAAGAAGCTTTATTTCGATCAATCTTAGACTTGTTTGCCTTGGCCGATAAAGACGGAAAAAGTCTGATTATTATTGATAATGAAATTATGAAAATTCGGAATGAAGTTGAAGCTGGGTGAATAATTTGTAATGAATAATCCATTTTTCAGCGTTATTATTCCAACTTATAATCGACGAAATTTCTTGAAAAAGGCGGTTGATTCTGTTTTAGCGCAAACGTCTCGCAATTTTGAATTGATTGTTGTGGATGATGGTTCAACCGATGGAACGGATCAGCTTATTCGTACATATCAAGATTCGCGTATTCTTTATTTACATCAGGAGAATAAAGGTGTGGCAGCGGCTCGTAATTATGGTTTGGCTAAGGCGCAAGCCCAATGGATTGCCTTTTTAGATTCCGATGACTGGTGGTTGCCGCGGAAATTAGAAACCGGGAAAAAGTTTATTCAAAGAAATTCAAAAATTGAAATTCTTCATACGCAGGAAAAATGGCTTCGCGCTGGAATTCGTGCACAGCAGAAAGCAAAACATCGAAATCCTTGCGGTTATGTTTACGCGAAAGTGATTAAAGTTTGTTGTGTTTCAATATCGACGGCAATTATTAATAAGAGTGTTTTTGACGCGATCGGCGCTTTTGATGAATCTTTCCCAGCCTGCGAAGATTATGATTTTTGGTTAAGGGCAGCGTATCAATATGAAATCCATTTGATACCGGAATATTTGACAGTCAAAGAAGGAGGTCGAGAAGATCAGTTGTCTGCTCAATGGGGATTAGATAAATTTCGGGCTCAAGCGCTACGTAAAATTTTATTGTCGGGTAAACTTGATCAGGCGGCATATGATCTTACATTTCAGGAATTAGAGAAAAAAGTGAAGATTTATGCGCATGGGGCTGAGAAGAGAGGTCGGATTGAAGAGGCGGCGAGTTGGCGGGAAATGTTAGAGGTGTCCGGATGAAAATTAATAAAAATATTTTTCCTAAAAGTATTTTCTTTTATTTTTTCTTAATGCTTCTTTTCAGTATGTGTTTTATTTTTTTTGCCGGACAATTGAAACTGGCCGCGGAAAAACACTTTTGGCTAGATGAAGAATATGGGATGAGAACCTCGATGAAGGATCATTCTTATTTTGATATTTTACTTCATGGCGCGAAAGGTCAGGGCAGTCCGGCTCCATTGGATTATCTGGTTGGTAAATTGTTTATTGATGTGAAGCAGGCGTTTAATATTCACCTTCAAGATGAAGTTTATTTTCGGTTGTGGCCGATTAGTGTGACGGTTTTGAATGTATTCTTTATTGCTATTTTATTTTTAAAGAATATTGCAGACAAGTCGTTATCTTTGCCTGTAGAAGCTTTATTGATGGCGATGGTGGTGATGGCGGGATACGCGTATTTATTCAGCCGCATGGTTTATTATTATGCGATAGAAACGCGTCCTTACGCGTTATGGAACGCGTTATGGATGCTATCTTTAGGTATAAGCTTATTGAATCGAAAAACTAATCGTTTATTAGTGACAATTTTAGTATTGTTAGCGTTGTCTGCCACAGCATCCCTTTTTCAATTGGGGATGATGGCGGTGGCATTTTTTTTCTTAGAATGGAAGAGACAGTCTTCGTTATCGAAAGGAATTTTTTCAACAGTTAGGGTTTTTATTCTTCCTTTACTTGTATCCTTTTATTATTGCTTGCAAGCGGGAGAGTGGAGTGTGCGCGGGGCTGGCGGAACCTTTGATGGATTTATGGATTTTTGGATGAATAAAGCTGTGTTGATTCCGCTGATGGGATCTGCTTTGGTAATGTGTTTTGTTCGATTAGAAAATCGACAATATGCATTGGCACCGCTTAGTGCTTTATTATTATTTTTAATTGGCCCAATGATTTTTTATATCACAAAATTAAAAGGTTTTTTCTATGTTGAGCGGCAGTTTATTTATTATGAAATGACCAATGCTGTATTTTTGTTGACGATTGTGCAGTGTTTGCCTGCTTTACTGAAGAATTTAAAATTAGGAAAAGTGATGTACAGCATATTAGCGATTATTTTTATTATTTCTTTCAATCTTACTTTTCGATCAAAATTGAATAATAAATTTATTCAATCCATAGCGAAAACATACGAAATTATAAAAAATTAATAAGAATTGGATTTCTTGTCGTCGGGAAATATTATGTGTGTACTAACCTGTGTGTAGATATAAAATATTTCTATAAAGTGTTGCTATTGAATGATTTCGCTTTACAATAAATATAATTATAAAAATTGATAGAAATTTTTAAATAAATCTAAATTTAAAAAGGGGGCAAAATGAAACGCATCATCGGTCTCACAAGTTTTATTTTAATGGTAGTTTGTAGTATAAGCGTAAACTCAGCTTTTGCTGGAGAGTCTCTCAAAGATGCTCTTATGGAAGGGAAGCCTTACGCAGATGTTCGTTATCGGTATGAGTATGTTGATCAAAAGAATGTAAACGAAAATGCTAAGGCGAGCACCTTACGTACACGCTTAGGGTATAAATCTGGAAAATGGTATGATTTTGTTGGTGTTATTGAAGGAGAGAATGTCTCTTATATAGGAAGCGATGATTACAATGATACGGTTAATAGACGAACAGATCACCCCGTTGTTGCTGATCCGGAAAATACACAGATTAATCAGGCTTATTTAGAGTATTCAGGAATTCCAAATACAATAATTAAAGGCGGACGTCAAGTGATTGCTTTAGATGATCATCGTTTTATCGGTCATGTTGGCTGGCGGCAAAATAATCAGGTCTTTGACGCAGGGGTGTTGACAAATAATTCTATTGAAAATACCACTGTGATGTATGGATTTATTTATAATGTGAACCGTATTTTTGGTGAACAATCTGCTGCTGGAGATTGGAAATCGCAAAGCCATTTTTATAATATATCTAATACTAGTTTACCAATAGGTAAAATTACTACTTATGGATATATTTTAGACTTTGGGGATGATTCTTCAGCAAATTCAAGTGCAACATTTGGTCTTAGTTTGTCAGGTAAAAAGGCCTTAAATGATGAGATTAATTTAAAATATTATGGGGCGTATGCAAATCAATCTGATTTTGCGAGTAATGCAACTGATTATAATGCGAATTATTATCATATTGCGCCGGCACTCGAATGGAAAGGGTTAACAACCACGGTAGGATATGAGGTTTTAGGGAGTGATAGTAGTAAATTTGGTTTTGCGACTCCTTTAGCAACGCTTCACAAATTTAATGGTTGGGCGGATAAATTTCTTTCAACTCCTGCCACTGGGCTTGAAGATTTTTATGTTGATTTGGGTTACAAAGTAGCTGGTTTAGAAGGAAATTTAGAGTTTTTTAATGGATTATTAGCTAAATTTCAATATCATGATTTTCAAGCCGAAGATGGTGGGGCTGATTATGGTAATGAATGGGGTATTTATCTAAAACATCCCATAAAGAAAAATATGTATGTAGAAACAAAATATGCTGATTACAATGCAGATTCCTTTTCAACAGATACAAAGAAATGGATTCTTGGGTTTGGTTTGACCTATTAGAAAGTCAATTTGATTTAAGGGGCTGACAAATTATATTTTGTCAGCCCTTTTTTAATGCGTTGACAGTCGATTAGATCTTAGTATAATCATATTAATCTTCATCCCCCTTTCGGCTCTTCTTAAAATGAAAGGGGTTTTTTATGCGCTATGCAAAATCAATTTGTCACTGGCCTCGTGATGATCGCCCG
Source organism: Candidatus Omnitrophota bacterium (assembly GCA_020632515.1). Lineage (GTDB taxonomy): Bacteria > Omnitrophota > Gorgyraeia > Zapsychrales > Zapsychraceae > JACKFK01. The sequence continues at coordinate 39,100 of JACKFK010000011.1, forward strand.
CGGGAAAAGCTTGCCAAATACGGAGAACAATCTTTAAATAACTCTGAGCTTCTTGCCATTTTATTACGAACAGGTATTAAAGGTGAAAGTGCTGTTGACTTAGCCCGACGTATTCTACAGAAATTTAAAACATTTCGTGAAATGAGTGCTGCTGGGCCGGAGTTTTGGATGAATATTAAAGGCCTGGGACCAGCTAAAATTGCGCAGATTAAAGCTGCGCTTGAAATTGGCCGACGTTTCCGGGAGGATGAGCATTTACAACAATCATTTCAAATCAAAAATGCAGAAGATGCTGTGAAGATTTTAATGCCGCAGATGCGGGATTTGAAAAAGGAGATTTTCAAGACGATTTATTTGGATGGTTCGCATCGGGTTATTCAAATTATTACGGAAGCTCAAGGGACGGTTAATTTTGCTAATCCTATCATTCGCGAAATCTTGCAAAAAGCGTTACAATTTTGCGCGGTCGCCATTATTTGTGCGCATAACCATCCTTCAGGTGATATTTCGCCAAGTTCGGAAGATCGCCAGTTTACGCGGCGGTTGGCTGATGCGGGACGTATAATGCAAGTTACATTACTTGATCATATTATTATTGGAGATAATCAGTCTTATAGTTTTGCGGATCAAGGAGAAATGAAATGAAGGAAAATGATGATTAGGGCGGTATCTATTAGAAAATTAAGAGGTTTTGTGCTTATATAACGTTAATTTTAAGATTTAGATTTCCACATCTATTTGCTATATAATATGTTAAGATAAAAATAGTTTATTTTCATCCTTGACAATCGTTTACCATATGGTAATCTTAAAAAGTCTGAGTTCTTTTATATAGTCTTTTGAAAAAGGCAAACTATCCGAAAGGATAATCCAAAGATTTTTTTGGATCATCAATAAGTATTATTGGTGGGGCGCAAAGCTAATAGAACCTTAATTTTCTTTAAGTATATTTTAGAGAAAATATGGTAGTCAGCTGCCAATGAGTCGATTTTTAGACTTTTTAGCCCATCAAAATTTTTGATGGGCTTTTTTATTTGATGCCCTATTTAAGGAAGGGTGAATTATCTTTTAATTTAGGAAGAGTTTAAGTAGTTAAAATTTATAAAATTGGTGAAGTAAAAAATTAGGAGAAAAAAATGAAATTATTAAACAATCAAAGAAAATTAATAACTTTTCTTACTGTTGGTGCTTTTGTTGTTTTTTCTTTTCCCTTAAATGTATTTGCTCAGGCGCAATTTGGAGCAGATAATTTTGTTGAAGGTGTGGGAGTTCCAGAAGGAGAGTTTGTTGAAGGGGCAGAAGTTCCAGAAGGAGAATTTGTCGAAGGGGCTGGTTCTCCAGAGGGAGAGTTTGTTGAAGGTGCTGAAGTTCCAGAGGGAGAATTCGTTGAAGGGGCAGAAGTTCCAGAAGGAGAGTTTGTCGAAGGCGCAGAAGTTCCAGAAGGAGAATTTGTCGAAGGTGCTGGTGCTCCAGAGGGAGAATTCGTTGAAGGGGCAGAAGTTCCAGAAGGAGAGTTTGTTGAAGGGGCAGAAGTTCCAGAAGGAGAATTCGTTGAAGGTGCAGAAGTTCCGGAAGGAGAATTTGTCGAAGGGGCTGTTGAAGGTGAAGAGCTTGTTGGAAAAAATGATAGTGTGAACAAATCAAATATACCAAATACACAACAAGCAAAACAATTAACTATTGATCAGTCAAAAGAATTAATTGCTTTGCCTCAATCTGAAATGAAAGAATTACAACGGGCTTTGGCAGAAATGGCAAGAGATTCGTCGCAGAAAGATTTGTATCAAGAGTTAGGAGGTATTTTAGCTGCCGAAGTACAACTTGTCATTGAACCAGAGGCATTATCAAAGAATGATGGGGTAAAGGGAATTAATCCTGCAAATGAAAATGGATTTCAAGGGCCTGGACCAAATGGAGAGATGCTAGTAGATGCTCCTCAACAGGGAACAGGAGCTCCAATGCCCGGTGAAATGGCTTTAGGTCCACAAGGTCCATTGATGGGAGGCGGAGTAGGTCCTGAAGGTATTATGGGCGCACCAGGCGAGCAGGGGGTAATGATGATGGGGATGGATGGTGGTGTTAGGCCAGGGATGGAAGGACCCCGTATCATGGATTTTGGTGAATTTATGCAAGGTGTTCAAATGCAATCTATGGGATTGGAAATGGAAAAGCATGGGATGTCTAAAGAAAAAGTAAATGAATTAATGGATAAGGGAATGGATATGTTAGCCCAAGCTAATGGAAATCAAAATGTTTTTGGTGAAATTGTTCAGCTAGCCATGAATTTCTCACAAGGCCCTCAAGGACCGATGGGACCAGCTCCTGATGGTAATATGGGGCCGCCTATACCAGGACAAGATGGTATGATGGGGCCAGGGCCGATGATGGGACAAGATGGTATGATAGGACCGGGACCAGGTGGAGAAATGGGGATGTTTGATATGCAGGGTTTTGCTCAAGCCTTAGGATTTGATCCAAATGGAATGGGACCTGCAGGACCTAATGGTCCAAATGAATTTGGTCCCCATGATGGTGTTATGGGACCGGCACCGGGAGAATTTTTTGGACCCGGACCAGGAGATGGATTTTTTGGACCAGCGCCAGGAGAGTTTTTTGGACCAGAAGGTGATTTTATAGGGCCTCCTCCTGGAGAATTTGAGTTTGTAGAGCCTCCAGAGTTTGATCCTGATAATCCTCCTGGACCCCCGCCAGGATGTGATAGTGCTTGTCTTTTTGAAACAGCGTTAAATGAAGCGCGGGTGGTGGCCACTATTGTAGGTTTTAATCCCGCAGATAATGGAATTACTAATAGAAATTTAGAAAATCCAGCAACAAATTATGTAGTTAATTTAGCTGGAATTGCAAATGCTGATTTAACAAATAAATATGCTCAATTGAATCCAGGGATTCAGCAGCAAATATATTTAGAATCACTATTTGATCAATATAGTGCTTCTGATGAAGCTAGAAAAGATGCTATTTGTGATTTGAATCATGATCATGGGCATTCTCATACGAGTTTGACAGAACAATGTCATACTGATGGGAATAATTAAGAAGAGTTTTGATTGTATTGAAATTAAAAAGGCCTTCGAGAGAATATTCTCGAAGGCCTTCTTAATTTCTAAGTTTATTTTAAAAGTTTAAAGTAAAACCCATTTTATTGGTAAAGTCTTCAAAATTTCCAGTTCCTGCATTTGAACTAGATTTCTTATGTGTAAACGTATAATTTAATTTGGAATATTTGTTAAGTGTATAATTTGCGCTTAACCGATGGGAGAGGGCTTGATCCCAGCGAGCTGTAGAAGCGGCAACTCGGGCGAAATATTGTTTGACTTCAAAATCAGTAGTATAACTTAAATATAGTTTATTTTGTTCAAGAAAACCTGCAGACAAAGTTATTTCGCCTTTATGGGCATCATAATCATTGAAATCTTGGTACTCGTCATTTGATTTGTTTCTATAAGATTTTCCTTTTACTTTTATACTGTATTTTCCAATGAATCGTTTAATCCAAAGTTCGCCAGTATGGCGCGTATCGTTACGTATTAAATCTTTAATATCCGTCTGGCTGCTGTTGCGGGCGAGATCATGATCATAATCTTTTGATGTATATTCATATTTTCCTCCCCAATTCCATTTTGATGTAAAGTAGTGTGTGAATTGAAGAAAATATTTTGATTGTTCGTAGCTGGAATCTTCGGCTTTGGGATAGATTAACCATTGATAGGATGTTCCAGGTGTAATGGCCAGTTTGCCGTTAAGCAATCGATAGGTAATGTCTCCAGATATGGTGTAATCACGAGTGCTTAATGTTTTATTGTTATCATAATCAAAATTGATAAGACTGAAACCAGCATTTCCGCTTAAATTAGGGGTAAATTTTGGGGTCCAATTAAGATTGAGGGTTTCTTCGAAGGCAAAGTCATCTTTGGCTGATCCCTGAACGGCGCTTGTGGGATTCGTTTCTACTTGATAGGTAAAACCTGTGGAGATGCGTGTCTGAAGAAGTTCACGTCTACGTTTTTCAGCGCGGCGTTCTTCGGCTCGTTTTTTCAGCATATCAAGTACTTCTTCAGCTGTTTTTGGTTTCTCCTGCAAACGGCGCATTTCTTCAAGTTCTTCTTTTCGGCGTTCACGTTCTAGTTCAATTTGTTCTCGGGCTTCTTCAGCGGCTGTTTGCGCATAGGTCAAGGAAGGATAGACAAAGAGTAAGGAAAATAAAAAGAATAAGAGTGAAGGTGCTTTTATGTAAAATTTCATTTATATATTCCATTTCTATAATGGTTTCAAGTAGTTATATAATATAATTTTTATTTTATTAGAATTTTATTTCGATGCTATCTTTTTTTTCTTTTTTTTGTTAAAGTGATTTCAATATGTTGAATTTTAGAGCGAGTATTTTTTTAAATAAAAGAAAAATTATAAAAATTTGTTTAGTAGGTGTAATTTTTTTTATAGTGCATTCGGAACCTATTCTTATAAAGAAAGCAATGGGTGAAGAGAATCTTTCCAATAATAATTCTCAAAAACCTTCATTAATTGATCAGCTCGCTCCTAATTTTTTATTAACAACACTTAATGGAGAAACGTTTAATTTATCTGAGGTTATTAAGAATCGAAGGGCGATGATTTATTTTTGGGCTACGTGGTGTCCAAATTGTCTTAAGAAGTTACAATATTTCAGTGAGTCAGCAGAAATGTTTGAGCAACAGAATATAGCTTTGGTGATTATAAATTACGGAGAGGAAAAAGAACGCGTTGTAGAATATATTAATCAATATAATATTGATCTAAACATTGTATTGGATCAAGAAAAGTCATTGCAAAAATCTTATGATTTGAATTCTTTGCCAACGTTGATTTTTATTAATTCAGAAGGACTTATAAAGAATATAAAACATGATCTTGATTTGCATAATTTATAACTTTGGTTATGACCGATAGTGAATTTCAACATAAAATTAGTGAAAAGTTGCTCGCTGCAGTTGTTCGTTTTTCTCAAGATTCAATTATTATTACTTCCATTGATTTAGATTCTCCGGGTCCGCGTATTATTTATGTGAATCCTGGGTTTACTCAAATGACCGGATATTCTCCCGAAGAAGTGTTAGGTAAAACGCCGCGGATTCTTCAAGGGCCTAAAACTGACAGTGAGGTGTTGAGACGGCTGCGAAAGGCGTTAGAGTCGCAAGAAGTGTTTTATGGTCAAGCTATTAATTATCGAAAGGATGGTACAGAGTTCTGGAATGAATGGCATATTGAGCCAATTCGAGATGACGATGGTAATTTGACGCATTACCTTGCAATCCAACGGGATGTTACTCAGCGTAAGATGGCAGAGCAGGCCTTGGAGCAAAAAAATGTGGCTTTAAAGGAGGTGTTAGAGCAAATTGAGATTGAAAAAAAGAAGATCAGAGATGATGTGGTTCTCAATGTTGAGGAGGTTTTGCTCCCTGTGTTTCAGAAATTGCGCCGTAAAGGAAACTCCATGGATCGCAAGTATTTAGATATATTAGAGCAAAATTTGAAGGATTTAACTTCTTCTTTTGGGATGAGCGTGTCTGAGAAAAAGTTTAAGTTGTCCCCAAGGGAGGTTGAAATTGCTAATTTGATAAAAAGTGGGTTAACAGGCAAGGAGATATGTGGTATACTTCACATATCATTTAAGACTGTTGAAACTCACCGTAATAAAATTCGGAAAAAACTAGGCATCTTAAATAAAGACATCAATTTAACTACTTATTTACAAAGTATTTAAGGATTTTTACGACTTTCTTTAATCATGTATTATAATATACATGATATATGGGGTATAAATTAGCGTTGATCTTTATTTTCATTCTGGTATCATAGAAAGTAAGGAATGAAAAATAAGATGAAAGAACAGACAAAAATTTATATGAAAACAAAAATACTTCAAATGCTGATCATTCTTGGGTTAAGCAGTTTTCTGGCTAACTATGGAAATGCTGCTGAAATTTCAGGTAGCCAATTTCTTCCTAAATATAAAGATGGTGCTGTTGAGATGAATTTACAAGGGATAGGTAGTAAATCGGTTTTATTTATGAAGGCTTTTGTAGCCGCTTTTTATATAGAAGAGGGAATGGCTGAGAATCCAATGGCAAATATTCCCAAACATCTTGAGGTTGAATATTTTGTCAGAATTCCTGCTAAAAAATTAAACAATTATACTGTTGAACGAATGGCGGAAAATATTTCTCAAGAAGAAATGGCTGCGTTGAATAAAGAGATTGAATTGATGGGGCAGTATTTTGTAGATTTAGCTCCGGGTGATCGTTTTGCATTAACGTATATACCTGATTTGGGAACGAAATTTACTCACAATGATCAATTGGTTGGAGTTGTTCAAGGAGCACAATTTGCTAAGGCGCTGTTTTCCGTGTGGATCGGAGAAAAGCCTTTCGATGAAAGGTTAAAAAATCAAATTCTTGGGCTTGAAAATATAGAAGTTCATGATAATCTGGTATTAAGTATTAAATAATAATTTCCTTCCTAAATAAGATTTTCATCACAATTTAAATTTAATTTAAAATGGTTATTTTAAAGTAAGAGTATAAGCGTGAAGACGATTATTCTCTTGGTAATTTCTAATATTTTTATGACGTTTGCCTGGTATGGGCATTTACGCTTTAAAAGCGCCCCGTTGTTTAACGTTATTGTGATTAGCTGGTTAATAGCTTTTTTAGAATATTGTTTTCAAGTTCCAGCAAATCGTATAGGTCATGGGATGTTTACGGCTGCGCAGTTAAAGACTATTCAAGAAGTGATTACATTGTTGGTTTTTTGTTTTTTTTCGATTTTTTATTTAAAAGAGGAGTTGAGATGGAATTATTTGGTAGGTTTTGCATTAATGATAGGTGCTGTATTCTTTATTTTTAAAAAATGGTAATGTTTGAAAGGAGTTTATTTTGAAGAAAAAAGTATTGTTTGTTTGTATTCATAATTCAGCGCGAAGTCAGATGGCTGAGGAGATGTTAAGAAAACTTGGTGGAGAAGATTTTTTTACAGAAAGCGCGGGTATTGAACCTGGCCAGTTGAATCCTATTGTCGTCAAGGTTTTGCAGGAAGAAGGGATTAATATAGCTGGTAAAAAAACGCAGGCTGTGGCGGATTTAATTCAGGAAAAGCGGCAGTATGATTATGTGATTACGGTTTGTGATGAAACGTCTGCTGAACGTTGTCCGATGTTTCCCGGGAAGCATCAACGGATTCATTGGAGTTTTACTGACCCCTCTCAATTTGTCGGTACGGATGAAGAGAAGATGGAAAAGGTGCGTGTGGTAAAGGGGGAGATTGAAGCAAAACTGAAAAGTTGGCTGACATCCTTAGCAAAATAAAATGTTTACGCAGATTACAGAGGATTCTATTAAAGTACTTGTCGATGAATTTTATACGAGGGTGCGGGCGGATCAGCAATTAGCGCCGATTTTTGAACAAGCGATCGGAGAGCATTGGAATCAGCATCTGCCTAAGATGTATGATTTTTGGTCGTCGATTATGTTAGCCACTGGACGGTATAAAGATAATCCAGTACAAAAACATCGGGATTTGCCTTATTTCTCTCCAGCACTTTTTGATCAATGGCTTTATTTATTCGCTCAGACAGCAGACGAAGTTTTTAATAAAGACTGTTCTGAAAAGTTTAAATATAAAGCTGAAAATATCGCCAGAAGTTTGAAATATATGTTGTATGAATATCCGACCACTAATAAATAGATTTAAGGCTTTTCCTATCTTGATATTTCTTTACAGCATTTTAATTGTCTGTTATAAGTAGAGCATTAATCATTGAAGTCTATTATCCTCTCAGTCTATTGATATTTCTATGAGCAAAAATCAGCTGCTTTCCATTATCCTGCCAATTCATAATGAAGAGGAAAATATTGAGCCTCTTTATGAACGTCTTGCCAAGGTTTGTCAAAAAAATCAAATTAATTATGAAATTATTTTCGTCAATGACGGTAGTAATGATCAAGGGTTGCAGAGAGTGCTTCATTTGCAGAAGAAAGATTCTCGTGTTAAAGCTATAGATTTTTCAAGGAACTTTGGTCATCAGATTGCCATTAGCGCAGGGATGGAGTTTGCCAAAGGCGCTGCAGTATTGGTGATGGATGCGGATTTACAAGATCCTCCGGAGATGATTCCTAAATTTGTTGAAAAATGGAAACAGGGTTTTGATGTGGTCTACGCGATTCGTAAGAATCGAAAGGGGAGCCCTTTAAAACGAATTATGTATAAATTGTATTATCGTATTTTAAATAAATTGGCTGATTTAGATATGCCTCTTGATTCGGGAGATTTTCGATTGTTTAGTCGCAGGGCAGTGGATCGTATTATTCAATTTGGTGAGAAGCGTCGTTATTTACGCGGGCTTTCCAGTTTGATTGGATTTGATCAGATTGGAATTGAATATGACCGGCCACAACGTCGGGCGGGAAAGACAAAATATTCTTATCGTAAATTATTTAATTTGGCTTGGGAAGGTGTTACAGCGTTGAGTATTAAACCTCTTCGTGTGGCGACTTATTTAGGAGTTACGGTAGCATTCATCGCGGTTGCTTATATGATACGTGTTTTTTATATGCGTCTTTTTACAGATACGTATATTCCAGGATGGTCCTCGCTTATGACGGTGTTATTACTGTTAGGATCGGTGCAATTAATTTGTATAGGAATTATTGGGGAGTATATTGGGCGAACGGCTGAAGAGGTGCGCGATCGACCATTATATATTATCCGAAAAATATACGAGAAAGAATCATGACGTCAAAACAGATGTTTTTCATTGTTGGTCGTGGCCGTTCAGGTACGTCGCTGTTGCAGACAATTTTAAATCAGCATCCGCACATCGCAGTGGCGCCGGAAGCTCAGTTTGTTATGCTTTTATATCGGAAGTATCGAAGGCGGAAATTTGATGAGAAAGTTATATTGAATTTTTATCAGGATTTATTTTTGGAGGCTAGACTGAAGAATTGGAAAATCGATAAAACTCTACTTAAAAAAGAGTTATTAGCTATTGATAAACCAGATTTTTCTAAATTAACGCACTGTGTGTATGCTCATTATGGACATCAGCGAGGAAAGATAAAACCGTTGATTTTGGGAGATAAAAATCCGCATTATGCTCTTTTCGTTAAAGATTTGATTCAAATTTTTCCCAAAGCAAAATTTATTCATCTTATAAGGGACGCGCGCGATAACGTTCTTTCTTATCGAAATGTTTCTTTTGATATGAAATCCACGACTGCTTTGGCTTATCGGTGGAATTTTTATCATAAAGAAATTCTTAAGGTAAGTGAACAGTATAATGCGCAGTTTACACGATTGTATTTTGAGCAATTAATTGAATCTCCAGAGAAAGAACTACGACGTATTTGTCGATTTCTTGGTGTTGGCTATAATCCGGGGATGCTTCAATTCTATCAATCTGTGGAATGGGATACGCCATGGCGGAGAAATTTATATAAACCGTTAGATAGAAACTTGCCGCAAAATTGGCGGCAAAAGATGTCGCAAGAGGATATTGGTGCTGTTGAGTGTGTTTGTGGAAAGTTATTATCTAAATTTTCTTATTCAGTAAGTTTAAGCAATGTTACACCAATAAAATATTACTTTATTAAAATTTTTGGTTTTTTTTGTGCAGGTATTTATACTTGCTTGGAGAAGGTTATTTATTATTTCCCCATTAGATTTGTTGCGTGGTTTTTGATCGGTTATCGTAAATTAACAGGAACGTGGATTACCGAGGAGAAATCAACGGCAGGCGTGCATGCGTAGAAAAATCAGCAGGCAAGAGGGGTCCCTTTCGAATAAATTTTTCTTTCCTGGGGTTATTTCTTTAGTTTTCTTTTATTATAGTTTTTATTTTTGGGCAGAATTTTTTATCAAATATTTTTTTGATCAAGGCCGCTTTGATTTGCTAAATGTGTGGTCAGGGGCACTGCAGAATTATCCGTTGGATTATTATCTTGGTCAGATAGAAAATCGTTTTTTTGGTCCTGGTAAGATGATTTTAAGCGGCGGAGCATTTATGGCAATTGCCTGGAGGTATTTGAAAACTAGAAGTCTTTGGATGTATATGTTGGCGGTGTTTTTATATTTTTTAGTTACACGTCCAGAGGTCTTGATGTATCCCCCATTTGGAGAATCAGTAACTGCTCCGTATGCGGAGGCAGTTTGGCTTGTACGAAATTCTTTAAACTATTTTGAGTTGCAGCAACAGTTGCCCAAGACTTTAGGTGGGATGTTGTATTATCCGTTCTCCATTTATTCCTTTCTCGCAGCTGTATTTTTAAAATTCTTACCGGGTGCTATTGTTTTTAATCTGACAATGCATGTAATAACTTTCTTAATGTCAGCCAGTATTGTGGCTGTTTTAAGAGAAATTTTACGACAGTATTTCAATGATGAAATAGCGTTATTAGGATCTTTCTTATTATTATCACTGCCGATTTATCAGTGTATGACAGAAATGATTAATATGGAAATGTCTTTAGTTTTTTTTGCTGTTTTTAGTTTCTATTATTTAATTAAAAATAGAATGATCCAAGCTTTTGTGTTTGCTGTTTTATCGATGCTAATTAAGCTCCCAGGAGCTATAGCATGTGGGGCTGTTTTTATTTATAGTTTCTTTTTAGCAGCGCAGAAAAACATTAAATCAGAAAGAATTAAAATTGTTTTTTTAGGCGTGTTAGCTGTTCTTTTGACGGGAGGGAAGCTAGTGTTAAGGTTAATCTTTCGGCAAGGGCAGACAAAGCAAAATACAATTAATTTTTTAAATGGGTTGTCAAATATAATCATTATGCCGGAATTTTGGATGTTTTGTGCTATTTCGATAATATTTTTTTTGCAATTTATAGTAAAACTTTTAAGAAAAGAAAACCTTTCTAAAGAAGTTTTACGAAAACATACTGTTTTATGGTTGTCTTGGTTTATGTCACTGGTATGGTTTGGGTTATATGCAAATTTTTCTGTTATGGGGCCGCGGTATAAATTGCTGCTTTATCCTTTTTTGATTATTGTTTTGACTGTTTGTTTACATAGACTTTTTTTGATAAAGAAAAATGTTTTGAAAGTGATTTTTTCAGTAATGATACTGTGGAATTTAATTGGGTCTTTTGGCTGGCCAACAACAGACTATGTGGCATCGGGGGTCTATGGATTTAATTCTTTAGAGAGGTCGTTAGAATATCGTAATATGCTGAAATTGCAAATAAAATTATCGGCATTGATTGAAGAGAAATATTCTGATTTTATTATCGGAGCCCCGCATGTTATTGCACAGGCGTTGCATTTTAAGGAATTGGGATATGTATCTAAAGAGATGGAGGTGGTTGTTTACGGGATGAATCCAACACATGGGTTAAGACCTGTTCCTCCAATGACGACATATACGCTTTTGAATATGCGTTGGATTGCTTTTGATACAAGTTCTAATCCACGGATTCCCTTTCCGTATCCGATGGATCCTAAAGATGTTGTTTTGGATCATTTATGGGTGGGAGATCGGCATATTTATATTTTTCAGGGTGGATTTGCGATTGAGAAAATGCGTGAAATTATTTCCAGAATGGATTAAGAAAGTTTAGCGAATATATAAAAGAGAAAGTAGCTATTTAATTGATTTTTATATTGGTCTTTAATTCGAAGATATATATTGACAAGTTAATAGTTGAATGGTAAACTTTCTAAAAAAGGAGGATGAGATGAAGGATTTAAAGACATTCGGGATTAATAAAGGAGCAGGAAAGCATCATGAGGAAATCATTTATAGTTTGGCTCTTCTCTATAATATTATCAGTAATGATATTGAAAACTATTTGAAAGATTATGATTTGACGATTGGTAAGTTGAATATTCTTCTGGCTATTCAGCATCAGGGAGGACAAGACGGGCTGCGCCAAGTTCAAATCAGCAAACATTTAATTGTAACGCCTTCTAATATGACAAAAATGATTGATAAATTGGAGAACGAAGGTTTTGTTTCACGAAGCGATTTAGAGGGTGATCGAAGGGTGAATATTGTGCGAATAACTAAAAAGGGAACAGAATTGTTAGATAAGGTTTGGGAGGGATATAATCAGAAATTAAAGAACGCGATTGGATGTTTAAAAAAAGATCAACAGAAACAATTGGCGGAACTTTTAACGCAATGGTTTGAAAAGATTTAAATTTTTTTAGGATAATAGTTGAATGGTTAACATTCTTATGAGGAGAAAGTACAATGGAACGAAAAACAAACGGTAAAGGATTTAGGGCGTTATTAACGACGCAGTTTTTAGGAGCGTTTAACGATAATGCTTTTAAATTTGTAATCGCTGCGCTTATTATTGATTCAATTGATCAATCTTCTGGTGAGACGTTATTTTTGGCCTTATCGGGTGCAGTTTTTATTTTACCTTTTATTGTCTTTTCCACACTTGCCGGATTTTTAGCAGATCGATTCAGCAAGCGTCGTGTAATTATCGGTGCGAAAATTTTAGAGCTCGTAGTTATGGGGGCTGGTTTGGCTGCGCTTATAAGCGGGCACATTGTACCGATGTTGGTTGTTTTATTTTTTATGGGTTTACAAAGCGCGTTATTGAGTCCATCGAAATATGGCATTTTACCGGAAATATTAAATGATCAGGAACTATCCGAGGGGAATGGTCAGATTCAGATGTGGACATATGTCGCGATTCTTTTAGGGCAAACATGCTATGGATTTATTATGCATTATACCTCACCTCATCCCTATAAAGCTGCCTATGTCTTCATTGCTGTTTCCATCTTAGGAATTTTTACAAGTTTATTTATTACGAAAGTTAAACCTTCCGGAAGTGTAAGGCCGTTGGAGATTAATGTTTTCAAAGAGATTGCGGCTAATATTCAATGGATTAAACAGGATCGAAGTATCTTTTTGTCAATTATCGGATTAATGTATTTTGGATTCTTGGGTGGATTGTTTCAGCCGAATGTTCTTTTATATGCCAGACAATTGCTGCAAATTAATCATTTGCAGACGGGATTTTTGATTTCATCCATGACAGTTGGTATTGGTTTGGGATGCATTCTGGCTGGAAAGTTGTCGGATAAGAAGGTGGAATTAGGATTAGTTCCCTTGGGATCTATTGGATTGAGTTTTTTTGCGATTCTTATGGGTTTTTCCGCGCATTCATTTGTGATGGCGGTGAGTGTGATCTTTCTGTTGGGCTTATCATGTGGATTCTACATTGTGCCGTTAAATACGCTTATTCAACAGGGGAGTCCGCGCGACCGCCGTGGCCAGGTTTTAGCGACGAATACATTTTTGTCTTTCACGGCTATTTTAACAGGGTCGCTTTTTCTATATGTGTTACGGGATATCTTCCATTTAAATGCCGCACAGATTTTTATATTTATTGGATGTCTGACGATTGGCGGAACAATTTATATTACTTCCTTATTGCCGTATGCATTTGTTCGTTTTTTAATTTGGATGTTTACGCATTCGATTTATAAAATCCGGACACGCGGCCTTGAAAATGTTCCTGAAAAGGGCGGCGCGCTTTTGGTTTGTAATCATATTTCCTATATCGATGCTTTAATGCTGGTTGTTACCGTGCAGCGTCCGATCCGTTTTATGGTCTATAAAAATATTTATGAAATGAAAACATTTAATCCAATTTTACGACTGGCTAAAGCTATTCCTATTTCTGGTAAAGATAATCCTAAAGAATTAATTCGATCGATTAATCGGGCCAAACAAGCCTTGCGAGATGGTGAATTGGTATGTATTTTTCCGGAAGGACAGTTGACGCGGACAGGAAATATGTTGAAATTTAATAGAGGGATGGAACGGATTATGCAAGGTGTTTCGGTGCCAATTGTTCCGGTTAATTTGGATCGTGTTTGGGGAAGTATTTTTAGTTACGAACGTGGACGGTATTTTATGAAATGGCCGAAAACAATTCCGTATCCCATTACGGTTTCTTACGGGCCGCCAATGCCGTCGGATTCATCAGCTTTTGCTGTTCGCAATCAGATTATGGAGTTGAGTGCGGATTCCTTTTGTCACCGTTTAGACGAAAAGCTGACTTTGCCAGAGGCTTTTTGGCAGGAAGCAAGAAAACATCCCTTTCGATTTTGTATGGCAGACTCTAATGGAAAGTCATTAAATTATCTACAAACATTAATAACAGCAGTGACTTTATCAAAAAGTTTAAAGAAAAGAATGGGTGGAGAAGAAAAGATAGGGGTTTTGCTGCCGCCAACCATAGTAGGGGTGTTAACAAATATCACGTTGGCTATTCTCAATAAAGTTCCAGTAAATCTAAATTACACAGCTTCGAAAGAAGCTTTAGTTTCAACCATTCATCAATGCGGGATGAAAAATATTATTTCTTCGCGAATTTTTTTGGAGAAAACAAAGATTGCGCTGACAGAAAATGTAATTTATATTGAAGATCTAATAAAAAATGTTTCTGCTTTGGATAAAATAAAAGGTCTTATTCAATCAATATTGTTTCCTTCCCGTTTTTCTTATTTATTTATTTTTGGAAAACGATCCCAGCGTTCTATGGATCAATTAGCAACGGTTATGTTTACCTCTGGAAGTACAGGTGACCCGAAAGGTGTTAAGCTAACGCACGCCAATATTATCTCTAATCTAGAGGGGCTTTATCAGGTTTTTCATGTGAATAAGAAAGATTGTGTTATGGGGGTTCTTCCGTTGTTTCATTCGTTTGGTTTTACGGCGACCATGTGGTTTCCTTTAATCAGTGGAATTGGTGTTGTTTATCATGCTAATCCGCTGGATGCGAAAATGATAAGTAAATTGGTTCAACGGTATCGGGCAACAATCCTTATGGCTACACCGACATTTCTAAACGCGTATATTCGACGATGTGAGAAAGAACAGTTTCAAAGTTTACGGCTTGTTGTTGTCGGTGCGGAAAAAATGAAAGAGCAGACGGCGCAAGCTTTTAAAGATAAATTTGGTCTTGAACCGATGGAAGGATATGGATGCACGGAGTTATCGCCGATTGTTTCTTTAAATCTTCCTGATTATCGTGAAAACGGTGTTAAGCAAAAGGCTTATAAACCTGGAAAAATTGGTTTGCCGCTGCCAGGGATTGCCGTCAGAATTGTTCATCAGGAGACTATGCAGCCGGCTGGGGCTAATGAAAACGGATTGCTTTATATTAAAGGACCGAATGTAATGCAAGGATATTTGAACAAAGAGGCGTTGACGAATGAAGTTCTTATAGATGGATGGTATAAAACTGGAGACATTGCTAATTTAGATGAAGACGGATTTTTAATGATCACCGATCGTCTAAGTCGTTTTAGTAAAATTGCGGGAGAAATGGTTCCGCATGTTAAGATTGAAGAAACAATTCAGGAGATTTTAAATGCGTCGGAGCAGGTTTGTGCTGTGACATCTGTTCCAGATGAAAAGAAAGGGGAGCAGTTGGCGGTATTATGTTTAAAGGATATCGACACGGTTGGATTAGTTGATGAATTAAGGCGGTATGGATTGCCTAATTTGTGGATTCCGGATGCGCAGAATTTTATTAAAATTGATGCGATTCCGTTGTTAGGATCAGGCAAAATGGATTTAGGAAAGATAAAACAAATTGCTAAACAATGTTTATTGGGTTAAATTTTTGGATATGCAGTTATTTAATCTTGTTTATGATTTTTCCTTTATGGGGAAAACTGAATCAGGTAGAAGGAGAAGAAATGTTTTTCCATAAACCGAAGCATGTTATTTTTCTTATTCATGGAATCGGCGGCGATAAGACCCATTTTGGGTATATGTCCAAAGCCTTACCTAAGATTTTGAATGAAAAAGATCCGTCGACTAAATATCTTGTAAAAAGTATTGAATATGATACAGGTCATGATGAGAAAACGCCGTATGAATTTGCTCAAGATATTAATTTAGTCATTCAAAGAACAACAGCCTCGGGGAAGTTTCGAAAAGAAGATAAGATTTCGCTGATTATGCATTCTCAAGGAGGTTTGGTGGGTGCAATCTGGGTCATGCAGTCATTGATGGGATCGCCGGGGTATAGTTCGCCAGCGACGATTAAACATCTAAATGCCTTTATTACTTTAGGAGCGCCGTTTTGGGGGGCCAAGACAGCGCAATGGGGCAGTGAGATTAAGGCCTTAACAAATCGTTTAGGCGTAAAGGTGGCTTTACCTTATGGGAAGAGGGAATTGGAGCAGATGTCTTTTGGGAGTGACTTGATTTTTGATTTTCGTATGGCCATGATTGATCCACAGTATCAGCCGTATATTAACCATTTGCGGGAGAATGTCAGATTCTTAAATATTGTCGGTGTCGCTGACTTATTAAATCCTTTAGGGATTTTTGTTTCCGGATCTGATAAGTACGAAGACGATGGTGCAGTTCCATTAGCCAGCGCACGTTTTAATTTTTTGTATATTCAATCTTTGAAAAATAGTTATGACGATGATGATCTCGTCTTATTAGAAGAAGTTCGTGAGGTTGATATGGCTCCTTATGTGGTGGTCAACGCGATGCATCGTTCGCCTTTGCCGGAATTGGAAAATTTTGCGGGAATTGCGCAGATTCCGAAAAAATGTATTAGAGATAAAAATTGTCTTCATCCAACCTTTCCTTATTTGTGGAATCATATTTTAGGGAACCCCGTTCAGCAGTTGGATCGGAATTTGGGAGATTTCAAAACGTTTTTATTAGATTTAAATATTCGAATTGAAGCGGAGCAATATTATCATTGCAATGATATTCATCTTGATTTTCGTGATTTAGACGGAAAGCCGATTAATCAATCAAATATTGAAATAAAGAAGTTTTTTGAATTTTATGCTCATGGTAAGAAAAATTCGCAGAAATATCCTAATCATTGTCGATTTTATTTCACTGGAACAATTAAGCGGGTATTGCCAGGGCGAGATGAGGCTGTACGAATTAAGATTTTTGCCAAAGGGCTTAAGACAAGAGTTGTTGAAATGAAGTTGAGGGAAAGTTATTCTTCTTTTGTCGACGTTAATTTGATTCCGGCAAAGTAAATTACTCAATACAAATTCCAAGAGTATTTGTTTTTATCTTATTTTATTGGTATGATGTCTCTCCAAAAAGGAGTGTGTGTATGCTAAATCTAATTAATGGCGGTATTCAGCATTCAAACATTTTTCTGCATATGCCTTTATTTGATGAAATTTTTTATGAAGGTTATTTAGAAGGAAAGGTTCGAAAATATAAAGCTGTCCGTGAAGATCAGTCTTGTCGGTTTCTTGTATTGAATGTTATTCGTAAGGACGAATGTATAATCTGGGATGCGGTGCAAGATTTTCTCAAACGCAGTGTCATTGAGGCTGCGGTAAAAGTTCGAGGGGTATATGTTTTTGATTTATTGACAGTGGATATTCATAAGGAAATTAATACGTTTAATCTGAATGAATTGACAACAGTTATGATTAATCATTCACAAAAATGTCAGCCGGGGCAGCAGCGTTTAGTTAAATATTCATCAGTTTACGGATTGCTGCAAAAGATGGTTCATGAAGATTGGGGGAAGATTTCTCTAAAGACATCAGTTGAAGTTTTTAAAGATAAGCCGGTGTTTTTAGATTTGCTGGTAAAGCAGCTTATTAAAAATTTTGAATTTTCTCATGATCCAGGTATTTTGTTGTTAAATGATTTAAGTCAAAGTCCTCTATTTGATCCGCAGGATGCTCTGCAGCAAGAGCGCCTTCATAAAATGATTGAAGCGCAGATTCCAAAAGCGATTGAATTCCCTCCGGAAGTCTACATCCAAGATAAAAATGGGGTGCGGGAATTGTTGTCGCAAACAGTTATTTAGTTAATCTGTTTTAGACAATTCTCATAACATTATATTTTATAAATATTTATGAGTTTTTGTGATGTTTTTAATAAATTATTTGACATATCAAATTTTGATATGTTAATCTTATATTAAGATGGAAAAAGTAAAGAGAATGAAAAATTTTTATTTAGACACGGTCAAAGGGCGGCCCAGTGCGGAAGCATTTAATGGGATGCTTTGTGTCTATTCGCTATTACAGAGAAAGATGGATGAATACTTCAAACCGTATTCTTTAACACCGGTGAAATTTAATGCTTTGATGTTGATTAAGCATTTAGGTGAATCAGAAGGGATGAGTCAGAACGAAATTTGCCATCATCTTATTGTAAGTCCGTCCAATATTACTCGCTTGATTGACCGCTTAATTGCTGATGGTCTTGTTCAACGGATTGTTTCGGAAAAAGATAGAAGGATCAAGTTGATCAAAATTACAGCTAAAGGAGATGAGATTTTAAATCAGCTTTTTCATGGGTATGGTGAAATGATTCAGAAGTCCGTATATGTTTTAGAGCGGTCAGAGGTGGAAGATTTGGCGCGCTTACTCTTAAAATGGTTTATAAAGTTAAATGAAAATTCATTAAGCAAGGATGGTGGACATGAATAATAAATGGAATAAATTAGCGATGGTGGTGAGTCTGGGGATGTCTGTGTTTATGGTTGGGCTGGTTATTGTTACATCGTTACAAAGCAATTTGCTTGAGGCTCTTCCTCGGTTAAATCAAGAACCTTGGTTTGTTACAACAATTGTTGATTTTTATTTTAATATAGCTCTTATTTCATTTTGGATTTTGTATAAAGAGAAAAGTCCTTTTATCGCGCTGATCTGGATTTTTTCATTTATTTGTTTAGGTAGTATTACAACAGCTTTTTATGTTTTTCTTCAGTTTTTCAAAATGCGTAATGAAAAATCTTGCAATAGAGTTTTGTTGCGTGAAGGGAGCCTATGATGTTTGAACTTGTTGCGTCCATGGTTTTAACAGGGGCGTTGAGTGTTATTGTGTTATTTTTTATTTTATGGATTATTCATATTTTTCTCAATAACGCCGGAGTTGTCGATGTAGGGTGGGGGATGGGGTTTATTATTTTATCGGGGATTTATTCGTGGATGGGGCAAGGATTCAATTTCCGTAACACATTGTATTTTATTTTGGTAAGTTTGTGGGGCTTACGAATTGTCTTTTTTTTACTCAAGCGTTTAGTTAAAGAGGGTTATGAAGATCGCCGTTATCAAAAGATTCGTAAGGATTGGGGCGGTAATATGACTTTGAAGTTTTTTTTCTTTTTCGAATTTCAAGCTCTGCTTGAGGTGATTCTGGCCGTGCCGTTTCTTATCGTGAGTCTTAATCCATCAGATAATTTTACTATTATGGAATTTTTAGGATCTTTTATCTTTATCGGAGCGTTGTTAGGAGAGACGATAGCAGATGAACAGTTGCAGCGCTTCAAATCTGATGCTCGTAACAAAGGAAAAGTTTGTGATGTTGGATTGTGGCGTTTTTCACGTCATCCGAATTATTTTTTTGAATGGCTGATTTGGGTTGGATTTTTTATCTTTGCTTTAGGAAGTTCAATGGGGTGGTTGGGAATTATTAGTCCGGTGATTATGTATTATCTATTGAATTATGTAAGTGGAGTTCCTTTAGCTGAAGAGCAGTCATTGCAGTCTCGAGGAGATGCTTATCGTCAATATCAGAAAAGAACAAGCGTGTTCTTTCCAATGCCGCCAAAGGAAAATATATGAAGAAATTTTTAAATTTGTCCCAAAAGTTATTGGAAAAAGGGCTTATTCCCGATCCTTTGATTCGTATGGGGATTCGTGGATTGTTAAGGGAAAAGCTAGAAGAAGAAAAAAAGGTTCTCAACAAATTAGGCGAAAAACGAAAGTATGATTTGATTGAACAGTTAAAAAATTCTCCAATTGCTGTCAATACGCAAGATGCAAATCAACAACATTATGAACTGCCGACCGAATTCTTTCAATTGATCATGGGGTCGAATATGAAATACAGTTGTGGCTATTGGAAAGACGGAGTAAATGATTTTAATCAGTCGGAAGCGGATATGCTGCAATTGACACTTGAGCGTAGTGAAATTCAAAATGGACAGAGTATTTTAGAGTTAGGCTGTGGATGGGGATCGTTGACGTTATTTATGGCTGAACATTTTCCTGAAAACAAAATTGTTGCTGTCTCAAATTCGCGGACACAAAAACAGTTTATTGATAGTCAAGCATGCCAGCGCGGGTTGAAAAATATTCGTGTTATTACGGCAGACATGAATACATTTTTCATTGACGAAAAGTTTGACCGTATTGTTTCAGTAGAAATGTTTGAACATATGCGTAATTACAGCCAACTTTTGAAAAAACTTTCCGAATTTATTAAGGAAGATGGGAAATTATTTATTCATATTTTCACACATCGGGAGTTTGCGTATTTATATGATGAAAAAGATGAATCTGATTGGATCGCTAAATACTTTTTTACAGGCGGGATTATGCCATCGGATGATCTTTTACTATCGTTTCAAGATGATTTCGAGATTGAAGAGCAGTGGCAGGTTAATGGAAAACATTATCAAAGAACATCGGAAGCATGGTTGTCAAATATGGATAAAAACAAAAATAAAATTATACCGATTTTAACGAAGACGTATGGAGAGAATCAATGTAAGAAGTGGTGGATGTATTGGAGAGTTTTTTTTATGTCTTGCGCGGAATTATGGGGATATAAAAATGGAACGGAATGGATTGTTAGTCATTATCGTTTTAGAAAAAGGATTAGTTAATGCAGAAAATTGCAATCATTGGAACTGGTATTGCCGGTATGGGCGCTGGGTATTTTCTTAAAGATAAATTTGATATTACTTTTTTTGAAAAAAATAGTTATCCCGGTGGGCATACAAATACATTAAGTGTTGACGAGGAGGGGGAGCCTATATATATCGATTCGGCCTTTATGGTTTACAACGAAATTACGTATCCTAATTTAGTCAGGTTATTTAACGAATTGGATGTAAAGACTAAGCCAACAGATATGTCCTTTAGCGTTCAACACTTACCTAGTGGGTTGGAATATTGCGGAACAGGGCTCAATGGGCTCTTCGCACAAAGAAGGAATTTATTTAATGTCAATCATTGGAAGATGCTTTTGGAGATGGATCGATTTAATAAAGAATCTTTAGAAGTATTAGAGGGGGATCAATTTTTAACTTATTCGTTGAGTGATTATGTTAAAGAGAAAAATTATAGTGAAGATTTTTTTCATAAATTTCTTATTCCAATCAGTTCAGCTGTTTGGTCAACCCCGCCTGATTTGATGTTAGAATTCTCTGTTGTTACACTGGTGCGTTTCTTTAAAAATCATGGTTTTTTAGGGTTGCATGGGCATTATCAATGGAGAACCGTTGTCGATGGTAGTCAAAGGTACCGGGATAAAATTCTTCAGTTTTTCAAAGGTAAGATTTTGTTGAATCAATCTCTTAAGACGGTTATCCGTCAGGAAAATAAAGTTATTTTGGTGGATAAACAAGGTCGGAAACAAGAATTTGATAAAGTGATAATGGCTTGTCATGCTGATCAAGCATTAGCGTTATTAGAGCGTCCGACGATTTTAGAAAAAGGATTGTTGGAGAAATATAAATATCACCGCAATCGTGCGACGTTACATACAGATGAAACAGTTATGCCAAAAACTCGTTTGGCTTGGTCATCTTGGAATTATCGAATCAATGACCGTTATCCAGCGACAATTTATTGGATGAATAACCTGCAGCATGTATCAAAGAGAAATAATTATTTTGTTTCAATTAATGATGATGGAGTTGTTAACTCCTCTAAGATTTTATGGGATTCGGAATATACTCATCCAATTTTTGATGTTGCCGCTATTAAAGAGCAGCCACGACTACCTTCATTAAATAATACTGGGCCGATTTATTTTTGTGGTGCTTATTTTAAATATGGTTTTCATGAAGATGCTTTGACGTCAGGGTTGCAGGTAGCCAGAGTGATTTCAGGGGAAAATTTATGGGATTGAATTCATGCCTTTATGAAACGCTTGTTATGCATTGCCGGATTCGGCCTAAACGATATCGGTTTGTGCATAAAATCTTTATGTTTTATTTAGACTTGGATGAGTTGAATGTTATTACAAAAAATATTTTTCTGATTAGTCACAATAAAAGGAATATTTATAATTTTAGGGATAAGGATCATTTTGATTTAGATGGGAAAAATATTAAGGAGAAAGTTATTGCCTTCCT
Organism: Candidatus Omnitrophota bacterium; assembly: GCA_020632515.1. Classification (GTDB taxonomy): domain Bacteria; phylum Omnitrophota; class Gorgyraeia; order Zapsychrales; family Zapsychraceae; genus JACKFK01. The sequence continues at coordinate 61,227 of JACKFK010000011.1, forward strand.
GCAATCAAAGGGAGTTTATTTTAATAAAGGCAAGATTATGCTTTTAACGAATTTACGGACATTCGGATATTTGTTTAATCCTGTTTCATTTTACTTTTGTTTTGACGAAAGAGATGTTCCTATTTGTGTTATTCCGGAGATTGGTAATACTTTCGGCGAAATAAAACCTTTTTTGATTGATTCTGCTTCATTCCATAATGGAAAATTTGTTAGTCAACAAAAGAAATTTTTTTATATTTCGCCTTTTATTGATCTGGATATTCCGTTAGATTTTCAATTACATGTTCCTGATGACCGGTTGAATATTCAAATTGATGATTTTGATAAGGAGGGAAAATTTTTATATGCAACTATGTCAGGAAAAAGAAAAGAATTGAATAATAGAAATTTATTTTGGCATACTATGAGATATCCGTTTATAACATTGAAAGTTATTGTTTTAATTCATTATCATGCTCTTCGTCTTTGGATGAAAAAAGTACCGTATAATGAAAAGACAAACAATTCTCATTTACAAAGGGAGGTTTATCGTGGATGGAATAAAAATTAAACAAAAAGATTCTATTCATATAAAAAAAAATAAGTTAAATCTTTATCAGAAGATTATTGATTATGTATTTCGACCTATGCGTTTGGGCCGTCTCACGATGCGTTTGCCTGATGGGAGGTTTTTAATTTATGGCAATGGTAAAGATGGGGTTGAAGCAGAAATTACAATACGGAACAATAATTTTTTTAAGAAATGTGTTTTTTTTGGAGATGTTGGATTTGGTGAGTCTTATGTTGATGGAGATTGGGACACCGAAGATATTACAAAGGTGATTGAATGGATGATTATCAATGTAGAACATCATCCAACATTGATGTCAGATAAGAAAAAACGAGCGCCCGTTAATTGGTTAAAGGTAATTAATAATTTGATTAGTCTTGTCCGGAAAAATTCTCTCAATGGTAGTCGTAAGAATATTTATGAACATTATGATTTAGGAAATGATTTCTTCAAGCTGTTTCTGGATCCTTCTATGACATATTCATCAGCTTATTTTAAAAATGAACAGATGTCGCTTGAACAGGCACAATATCAGAAGTACGAACAGTTTTGTCAGAAAATCCGTTTAAGACATACGGATCATTTGTTAGAGATTGGTAGTGGTTGGGGTGGTTTTGCGATGTATGCGGTCAAAAATTTTGGTTGTCAGGTAACAACAATAACAGTTTCTAAAGAACAGCATGATTTTGTGGAGAAAAGAATTAAAGAGGAGGGTTTAGTGGATAAGATTAATGTTAAGCTTACAGATTACCGAAAGATCAAAGGAGTATATGATAAAATTGTTTCTATTGAAATGTTGGAGGCTGTCGGTCATGAATATTATGAAGAATATTTTCGGCAATGTCATAATCTTTTAAAGAAAGATGGAATAATGGCATTGCAGGTAATTTTATCACCGGATAATCGTTATGAAAGTTTTCGTAAAAATGTTGACTGGATTGAGAAACATATTTTTCCAGGGAGTTTATTGCCATCCACAGCGGTTCTGCTTAAAAATGTAAACAAATCAGGGGATTTAGGTCTGTTCGATTTTGAGGATATAACACCTCACTATGTAAAGACGTTAGATTTATGGTGCCGGAATTTTAATCAGCAATTAGCGTCAATTAAAGCTATGCGCTTTGATGAATCTTTTATTCGTCAATGGAATTATTATTGGTGTTATTGTAAAGCTGCTTTTCAAACGCGTAATATTAGTGTGGCGCAAATGGTTTTCAGCCGGCCGAATAATTTAACACTTTCATAGGTTATTTTAAAAAAAATCTTGACAATTAGTTTAATTAGTTATATTTTGGAACTTAAATAAGTTTATAGTTAACTTATTTAAATGAGCGGCACGAGATCAGATGAATCCAAAGCCCAATTCTTTTTGTAATGAGTTGGGTTTTTTATTTAAACGGATTTTGATAAAGGCTTGAAAGCCTATATTTTTCAATAGTTTAAATGGTTGAATAGTTGCTTAGTATTAGGATTCAACTATACAACATTTAGAGGACAGAGATCAACGCATCCAGAGCCCATTTTCCTATCGAAGTTAATAGGGAGTGGGTTTCTTTTTTTCGGTTATAAAACGACTTGTTTATTTGACATTATTATAGAGGGAAGATTTGAGGCCGTGTTGATGAACCAGTTTTCCTCCATAATGCGCGGTATTGATGACCAGGATCAGGGAGTATCCATAGAAGGCGAGGAATAGGCAAGAAGCGATGATCCAAAAAGGTTGTTTTAGTTTTTTGAGGGATTTATGAAAAAATGAGTAAAGAGTAAAGCAAACAGTCAAAATGATAAAGTTTAATTTAAGGGATTCAGCCCCTTTATCATGTTGTTCTAAAGTAGCTAAAGTTTCGGGATTAATTTTTCCCAGAGCATCAGCAGCCTTTTCCCCAGCTTCAAATGCTAAAAGTAAGGTGATGGTGCCAATGATCAATAGAATTAATGCGCTCAAATGAAAACATTGTTTATGTTTTGGGAGAATTAAGCCAAGGATAACAAAGAGTGGAGTGACAAATAAAAGTCCGATAGGAAAATGAACAAGAGCAGGGTGAAGGCTTCCTAAATCTTGCAAACCGGAATTTGCGATCTTTGAAATAATATTTAATAAATCGGTATTCATTACTAGAAAACTATAGTTAAAAATTTAAGTGAAGTCAATAAAGGACAATTTTTTTATTAACTGTAATTATTAAGGAGGAAGATGTATGAAGTTAAAACATTGGATGGGCAGTATTTTGCTCGTATTATTTTTGGCAGTAAAGCCAGCGGCTGCAGATGAAATTTCAGATCTTAAAGCCATGGTTTTACAAATGCGAGAAGATTATGAAGAAAAGATTGAAATGTTAGAAGGGCGCATTCAACAATTGGAACAAGGTCGAGATCGTATGGTTTCCGAACGCGTGGCTGAAATTAAGAAAGATTTAAAAGAGGAGATTAAAAAGGAATCTATCAATGTTGAATATGCTGGACGACATAATGCGCCTGTTGGAGATGGGGGTGTTGTGGTTGAGAATCCATTTGGTTTAAGCAGCGTTTCCTTAGGTGGATATGCGGATATGGAATATCATGATTTGAATAATGCGGAGTCGACATTTCGTCAACATCGATTTGTCTTGAATCTTGCGGCACAGATTAATGAGCGCTTAAGATTTAATTCCGAATATGAAATTGAATATGGTGGACCAAGCTCTGAAGGTGGTGATGGGGAGGCTAAAGTAGAGCAGGCCTACATTGATTATTTGATTAATGACAAGATCAATTTAAGAGGTGGAGCGATTTTGGTTCCATTTGGCCGATACAATCTTTACCATGATTCTGACCTTCAAGATTTAACATTAAGACCGTTAGTTGCACGGGATATTGTGCCAACGACATGGACGGAGGCTGGTTATGGATTTTTTGGTGAGTTTGATCCTGTTTTTGGTGATTATGAAGATATGACTGTTAAATATGAAGTTTATGGGGTTAATGGTCTTGATGGCGGTTTTTCAGATACTGGATTGGGCGGCGCGCGTAACAGTTTAAAAACCGATAATAATGACGGTAAAGCGGTTGTTGGCCGTCTGGCCGTAAGTCCGTTCTTAGGACATGAAATTGGCTTCAGTGGTTATTGGGGTGAATATGCTGACGACGGCGATGCGATTAAAGGTGGAGCATTGGACACCTTTAATACATTTGGTCCATTTGAATTAATCACCGAGTATGCTTACTTTGATGTTGAAGAATCGCCGACATTATTAACAGATCGTGCGAATTTCTTCCAAGGAGCTTACGCTCAATTAAATTATCATTTTTGGCCTGAGTTTTTAAGCGATACATTTTTGGGGCGAGGTTTCGATAACCCAACGTTTACTTTGGTTGGCCGATATGATTGGGCACGGATTCATGATGATATTGATTCTGGAACTGGAGATAATGAAGAAGAGCGATATACAATTGGTTTGAATTATCGCCCTGTTGATAATTTTGTGATAAAGTTCGAGTATATATTTAGTGATACCGATAATGAAAGCCTAGAAGAAGGTGATGGAGATGGTTTTGTCTTGTCCACCTCAATAGGATTTTAATTATCTTATAATCTTTGGGGATGGAATTAATTTCCATCCCCACTAAAAGTATTTATATGAAAAAAACTATTATAAAAAATTATTTTATTTTTTTGCTGGCGCAAATTTTATTGCTTAATTTTCTTACCATAGTTCAAGCTGAGCAACTCATTGAATTAGATAAAGCATTGAAAAAGATTTATCCTAAAGCAACGGCTTTTGAAAAGGAAGATATTTATTTTAATGATGAGCAAGCAGCTCGCATTGCCCAAAAGGCGGGAATATCTTTCGGGCAAACACACGCAATGAAAGTTTCTCAGATTATTGTTAAGCAAAATGACCATATTCTCGGCTATGCGTTTGAAGATACGGTTATAGGTAAGTGGGGTCCAATACATTATTTGTTGGGGTTGGATCTTAAAGGGACGATTATCGAAACCATTGTTTTAGATTATCAGGAGATCCGTGGACGACCGATTGCGAAGAGTCGATTTCTTCGACAATATAAAGGTAAAAATCTTCGTAATTATATACGGTTACGTAAAGATATTAATGGCATTACAGGAGCCACGATTTCTTCGCGTTCAATAACGGATGGTATTCGTAAATTGCTTTTTGTTTTTGCTGAACTTCAACAATAAAGTATGCATTTTAAGGATGTATATTTTGATTGACAGCATGATATTTTTAAATAAAATTAAATAAGTCTTCGGTAAACTTATTTTAAGAAATATAGTTATCTGGCTAGAGAACACGATTCCCACGCCTAATCTAAGGAGTGGGATTTTTTTTAAGGAGAATAACCATGCAAAAAGTGGTTGTTATTTTTCTTGTGGTTTTAAGTGTGGTCTATCTTATCCAAAGGATGGCAAAGCATTTTAAAAAAGGTGCGAAAGGTGGATGCTGCGGTTGTTCAGCAGATAAAGAAACTAAATGAATGAAACAATTAATAATGAAAATCTGACCGAGCAGAGCTTGTGTGATGTTGGCTGTGGTATGTGTGTAAGAATTACACATTTAACCGGAGATCCAGATCTTTGCCGACGACTACGTGAAATGGGTTTATGTGAAAGTGAAAGTATATTTAAAGTTTCGCAGCATGGCGCATTAATTTGTGATGTTAAAAATAGTCGAATCGCATTGAGTAAACATATTGCCCAGAACATTAAAGTTGAATATATTTAATAATACAAAATTATGAGTGATTCTGAGAAAAATTATCGTTTGTTAAGTAATTTAAAAGTTGGCGAAACCGGCGAAGTTGTTGAGTTTGTCAACGAAAGTGCTTTATCTCAACGGATGGAAGAAATGGGAATTACGCCCGGTGAAAAGATTGAGGTTGTTCGATTCGCCCCGCTTAATGATCCTATCGAAATTAAAATTAGAGGATATCTACTATCGCTTCGTCGAGAAGAGGCTGAGCTTATAAAAGTCAAAATTTCTTAAATTTTTTTGTTTGAATTGAAAATTATGAGTAAAGATCCTGTTTTACAGCCAACCGTTTCTCTTAAGAAAAATCTTACCATCGCCCTAGCTGGCAATCCTAATTGTGGAAAAACAACTGTCTTTAATGCGTTGACAAAATTGCGACAAAAGGTTGGAAATTATCCTGGAGTAACTGTTGAAAAGAAAACAGGACGGTTAGAGCTTTCAAGGGGGAGGAATTTGCAAGTAGTAGACCTTCCTGGAACATATAGTTTGTCTGTCCGCACGCCGGATGAAGAAGTTGCCCGGGAGGTTTTATTGGGGCGGTCGCGTGGGACGCCGCGACCAGATCTTGTTGTTTGTGTTGTCGATGCGGGGAATTTAGAACGGAATTTGTATTTGGTGACTCAAATTCAGGATTTAGGATTACCGATCATTGTAGCCTTAAACATGATGGATGAAGTTAAATCGCAAGGACGTCAAATTGATGTAAAGAAATTATCTGAGCTTCTAGGCGTGCCGGTAGTGTCTATGATTGCTAATCAAAATAAAGGCATTGATGATTTGAAGAGTTTGTTAGAACAAGAAATTAAAGCTGATTATACGCGTCGTTGGCGGATGTCTCCATTGTTGGAAGAAGATTTGGAGGCAATGGTTCAAGTGTTGATTGATAAAGGAGGACTTACACGTCCAGAGGCGTTTTTTGAGAGTTTGATGCTTCTTTCCAGCGCTGCTCACATTCCTGATAAGGCTTATGCGCAACATCATCATATTATGTTTTCCAAAGAAGTTATTGATGAGCTTAATCAAATTAACGCGCGATTGGTTCGTCAGGGCGTGCGGGCGCGATCAGCAGCTATTGAAGCACGATATGAATGGATTAAGTTTATCGTCAAAGAAGCTGTTATTGATACTTTGGCTAAAGCCAAAAATTGGACACATAAGATTGATACTGTTTTAACTCATAAAGTATGGGGATGGGTTTCGTTTATCGGGCTAATGACATTTATGTTTTATATGATTTTTACGATAGCGACTTATCCGATGGATTGGATTGATTCGACTTTTAGCCATTTGGGTGCTGTTGTAGAGCAATCAATGCCCGAGGGTGATTTGCGGGATTTAATAATAAATGGAATTATTCCTGGTGTCGGCGGAGTAATTATTTTTCTGCCTCAGATTTTAATTTTATTTTTCTTTATAGGATTACTGCAAGATACAGGGTATATGGCGCGAGCAGCATTTATTATGGATCGAGTCATGAATAAGGTTGGATTGCATGGAAAATCTTTTATTCCATTATTAAGTTCTTTTGCTTGTGCTATTCCTGGTGTTATGGCGGCGAGAACAATTGAAAGTCCAAAAGACAGGCTGGTAACTATTCTTGTTGCGCCATTAATGAGTTGTTCGGCAAGGTTGCCAGTATACACGATTATGATTGCGGTGTTAATTCCGCAAGCGTCTGCCTGGCAAAAATCAGGAATTATGTTAATTATGTATTTGCTTGGAATTATAGCAGCGTGTACTATGGGGTGGATTTTTAAAAAGACTTTATTAAAAGGACAAAAACCTACGTTTATTCTTGAGTTACCGCCATATCGTCTGCCTTCGTTTAAATCTGTTATTTTACAAATGTGGGAGCGGAGTCGACTGTTTTTAAAACGGGCAGGAACTATAATTTTGACATTATCAATTGTCTTGTGGGCGTTAATGAGTTTTCCTCGTCAAGATAATGTAGAACCTGCCGAAGCATTGCGTCAAAGTTATGCGGGGAAAATCGGACAGACAATTGAACCTGTTATTAAACCTTTAGGATATGATTGGCGGATTGGTATTGGATTGGTTGGATCATTTGCCGCTCGAGAAGTCTTTGTGAGTACAATGAATATTGTTTTTAACCTTGATGAAGAAGCTGAAGAAACAACCTTGCGACAGGCGTTTAAACAAGCTCATTGGCCGGATGGACGGCCGTTATTTACACCGCTTGTTTGCATTAGTTTAATGATTTTTTATGTCTTTGCGTTGCAGTGTATAAGTACGGTAGCTATTGTTTTACGAGAGACGAATAGTTGGCGTTGGACGCTGTTTCAACTTTTGTATATGACAGTGTTGGCGTATGTGGCTGCATTAGCTGTTTATCAAATTGGGAAAATATTAGGTTTTACCTAGTTTGAGACCTGTTAATAGGGATATTTATTTTTATTGACGAACTGATAAAAGTAAGGCATAATTTACTTCGAGTAAATAACAGGAAAGAAATCTTTACCCGTAAGGTACAAGGTAACTGGCCTTACGGTTTTTTTATCCTTTTTTGTGGAGTAAAGATAGTATTTTGCGAATTTGGATAATAAAAGAGGGTCCACGGGATAAACCGTGTAGTTCCATTTTTCATCTGTCATTGTTTACTCAAGTAACGTTGAAAGGAGGCAGTAAATAATGGCTAGAGGTAAAGTTAAATGGTTCAGTAATCAAAAAGGTTACGGCTTTATTACTACAGATGCAGGTCAAGATGTTTTCGTTCACCACAGTGAGATCCAAGGAGAAGGTTATAAAACCTTAGAAGAGGGTCAAGCAGTTGAGTTCGAAGTAACAGACGGTCCTAAAGGCGATCAAGCTAAAAATGTAGTGAAATTGTAAGAATCGATAAGGGTCCGGCGATGAGCCGGACCTTTTTTTATCCCCCGACGTAAAATACCTATAATCTGTTCATCTTAATGTAAGGAAAACGCCGTGAATATTTATATTGGAAATTTTTCAAAAGAGGTCACGGAAGCGGATTTGAAAGAAGCGTTCGAAGCCTTTGGACAAGTCGATTCGGTGGTTATTGTTAAAGACAGATATAGCGGAGAATCAAGAGGTTTTGGTTTTGTTGAAATGCCGTCAAAAAGAGAGGCTGGAGAAGCTATTGATAGTGTTGTTGCCTTAAAAGGTAAAATGGTTGTTGTTAATGAAGCTCGTCCTAGAGAATCAGATAGAAGCGGCAAATCCCGGCGTAGCGGAAATAAGAATTCAGGCGGTCATCGCAGGTATTAGTAGTGTCTTTCCTTAGAAAATTTTTTAATATTTTCTTCTTATCAAAGTAAAATTTTTGGATTAAGAATAGTTTTTCAAGGAGAATGGTATTCTCGTAGAAAAAGTGTATTTTAGAAATAATTAAACATCATAAATACATGATAATGAATAAGTTATATGATTTACGTATATTCGTGTGATTTGAGAAAGATTTTGCTTTAGGTAAGCGTTTTCATGAAATTAAAGAGTTTTTAGGCGCTCTTGTCAATTGTGAAATATATGGTATATTTTAGGTATTCTATTGTTCTTTAAAGAGTTGTAATAATAAAGCAGCATTACGACAAAGGTAAACCATTCGTAAGGATGGGGCACAAAGCTATCTCGACGTTTCCTTAAAAGATTAGTAAGGATGTCGGGACTCCGATTAAGATCGGGGCAGGGCCCTTTAAAAAAGGGTAGCCAGTTATCGAATAGTGTTTATAAATATTTATTTGAAGCCCATCCATTAACGTGGATGGGCTTTTTTTATTATTGAGCAGATATTTTATGGAACGAAGTGACATAAATTATAGGCCCGT
>JACKFK010000012.1 GCA_020632515.1 Candidatus Omnitrophota bacterium
TAAAACGAATACCTCTATCGAAGAATTGATGCATCTATTAAACGATGCCACTGCGAACCGTCCCGATCATCCTGGATATTATCATCTAATGAGCGGTTGCTATGACGAATTAGGAGATTTAGAAAATCAAAGACGTTCAGAAAAATTAGCCAATGAGATTAGACAAAAAAATTATAATCCCACGACAAAAGAAAATTTCAAAAAATTAGATAGCCTCATTTCAGAATTTAATCTCAAGGCCTTGTTTGTTCAGTATCCAATTCGCGATCTAAATAATTTAAAAATTGTCCTTTCTGATTTACCTGGTTTTAACAACTATTATTTCGTCGACAATGAAAATTCTTTTAAAACATTAACTCAAAGCCAAGGATACGACCAAGTATTTATTGATCGCTTTGCCGGTGACTTTGGCCACTGCACTCCACTTGGCAATAAATTATTAGCATCAAATGTCGCTGAAATAATTCTAAATATAATAAATAAAACAAAATGAAAAAACTAAATCAACTTATATTCTATACGGAAAATTTATAATATAATTCTTGCAAAAGAATACCTGGCCCTTTAATATATTTTATAAATCAACCCGTACCCCAAACAATATGCCGGGTATAATTTAACTCATCATTCTCAAATACTACCTTCATGAAAATTGCAATTTTAAATCCTTCTTTTGGTGATAACTTTGTCAGGGTTGCTCGTTGGGCTGCCAAATCTCGTGGACGCGTGCAACGCCATCCTGAATATCTTTTAACCGCGGCTCAAGTTCTCATTGATGCCGGACACGATGTGATCTATGTTGAAGCTGCTGCGCGTAATTTTACCCCGGAACAGTCTTATGAAATCGTTCAGGCACATAAACCTGATCTCTTAGTTATTCACGCAACCACTCCGTCAATTTACAATGATATTGAACAAGCACGAGAAATTAAAAAAAGAACATCTTGTTTAGTTGCCTTTATTGGACAACATGTTTCAGCAGAACCAGAAAATACATTTGAAATCGGCCGCGGTGTGGTGGATTTTATATTACGACATGAATATGATCATACCCTTCGTGATTTAGCTAATGGCGTACAATATGCAGAAAACTTAGGTATGAGCTGGTGGGATGGTGCCCGTATTATTCATAATCCAAATCGTCCCTTACTTGATGTCAATGAACTTCCCTTTCCCGCCTGGCAATTAATTGAACCAGAATGGTATCCAGACGGTGGAAAAAAATTTCCCTTTTTAACATTAATGACGGGCCGCGGATGCAATAACGGGTGCACATTCTGTCGGGATCCACAGCTAATGTACGGATATAAACTCCGCAACAGAACCGCCATGAAAGTTGTGGATGAAATGGAACACGACTTAAAACTCCATCCACAAATTCGTGAGATTATGTTTGAAACCGATACCTTTGCCGCTGATCGTCAGCATGTCATTGATGTGTGCAATGAAATTATCCGCCGCGGACTACATAAAAAAATCAGCTGGTCATGTAATATGCGGGTTAATACAGATCTAGAAGTCTTACCTCTTATGCGCGAATCCGGTTGCCGTATGTTGATGACAGGTTTTGAATTTGGTTATGATGAAGGATTAAAAGCTGTAGCAAAAGGCGGGGTCAACGTCAATATGGCACGTAATTATGCTGTCCGCGCCAATGAATTAGGCTTTACAATTCATGGCTGTTTTATGATTGGCGCTCCCGGAGAAACCAAAGAAACAGCTCAAGAAACTATTGATTTCGCTAAATCTTTACCGCTCGATACTGTTCAAATAACCGGTGTCGCATCGTATCCTGGTACAGCAATTTATCGCTGGGCCAAAGAGCATAATTATCTCCGAGCCGACGATTGGCGCGAATGGCTCAACGCGGAAAAAGAACAACGAACTCTTTTAGATTATCCACAATTTTCAAGCCGGGATATTGATGAGTATATTGATAAGGGATTAAAAGAATTCTATCTTCGCCCGAAACAAATGTGGAAAATGTTTATTTCAATCCGGTCCATCGGAGATTTATTGCGCAAATTATATGGTTTTAAAGCTTTTGTCGATTATTTTGCGAAAAAATTTAAAGATCTTATCAGCGCTAAAAAAGGTAAAAATACAAATATTGAATTTTCAGTTGAAACTGCAGATTCGCAATCCCAAAAAGAAACAGTCGGCGTTTAATTCCTAATTGACAAAATATTTATCTTTGTGTTATAGTCATCCATCAATAAATTAAATTAAATTTTAGCAGGAGGAAATCAATGACACACGTAGTAACTCAACCATGTGTTAAGTGTAAATATACAGACTGTGTTACAGTTTGTCCGGTCGATTGTTTTCATGAAGATGAAGAAATGTTAGTTATTGATCCTGAAGTATGTATCGACTGTGGTGCTTGTGTTCCAGAGTGCCCTGTTCAGGCAATTTATCCTGAAGAAGATGTTCCCGAAGATCAAAAAAGCTATACCCAATTAAATGCAGACAAAGCGGCAAATCTCCCTGTTATTACCGAGAAAAAAGAGCCGTTAGCCAAAGACGGTCAATAAAATATAAAAATCCGGAATTTAAATTTCTAATTTCGAAACCTCCCACATTTTGTTTCGAATGGAAGCTTTAAATTTCGGATTTTTTATTCAGAGAAAAAATACTATGTGGTTTTTCATGAATAGTTGTTATGTTTTAAGCATTATTTCCTTCATAGCGTTTATCATCGGCTTCTTTCAAGCTATTTTTCATTTTCATATTTTTAATGCCAACCATTTGACTTTCATGATTTTAGTTTGCATTATTTATTTTTTTACTGAAACACTCGTTATTTTCTTCTTTGTCGGAACAGGCGTAAGTGTCAAAGAATATTCGTTGGATAAAAATTTAGGCTCAGAATATCATAAACGCTCAATTAGTATTAAACGTAAAGTCTATCCCCCACTCTTATTAAACATTCTTTTTATGATTATTCTGTTTATTCTGGTCGGAGCCGTAGATACCTATCGGATTCCTGCATGGGTATATTATTTAATTTATATTGGCAGTTTAATTCATTTAATAAAAGTTAAAATCATCCAGAATCAATGTTTCAGGGAAAATACAAAAATTATATTGGATATGTCTGGAATTCAACCTGTTTATTAAGTGCCATGTATTATTTAGTAAAAATTATTCAAGCCACTGGCTTAACCATTATTCTCATTGATTTCGTAAGGAAATTTCCTCAATTAATGAATCCGCGTATATTTCTTTTAGGAATATTTTTATTTACCTTAGGCTGGGGAGTAAATCACTTACTTATACGGAAGTAAATTCTATGAAAACAATCCTAAAATTTGATACCGGTGCAGATGGTTTTAAATTCATGATTTATGTCTTAGCGATTACCGCAGTTATAGTTTTAGGGGCGGGGATCTACTTTATCGTAACCAATTTCTAATTTAAAATTATGAAAAAATTAAAAGCTATTTTTAATCGTCTTAAAGAAAAGTGGGGCATTCAAAGCAACTGGGATTTTTTTATTATTAATGTTGTTTTTTCCTTAGCTGGCATGATGATTGTCCATGAACGCCGCCCCATCTTTGAGTTTTTTCACATAACAAAACAAACGCCTTTATGGTTTAAAATCATTATTTATATCCCTATCTGTTTCCCTCTTTATCAAATCAATCTACTCATATTTGGAACTCTTCTTGGAAAATTCAAATTTTTCTGGAAAAAAGAAAAACAAATAATTAAGTTTATTCTTAAACCTTTTCTAAATTTAATGAATTGAGAAACAAGGTTTCAGACAATAATCACTATTTTGAAACTTTGGATAAGAGCAATTTTCATGCCATTGTTGAAATTCTAACTGTCCCCAGCGAAACGGCATACGATAAACAATATTTTCAGCTTCCACATCAAAAAAAAGATCTACTCCTGTTATTCTCCCTAACCAAACTCGAATTAACAGCATCTTTTCATTAATCCATTGAATCTCACTAATCCCGTGAATATTAGTCAAATTAAAAGAAATGAGATAATTCCGTTCCGTAAAAATTCTAATAAAATAATTACCATCTCTTTCTTTTAAATGGTACGCGTATGCTTGATTAGGAGAAAACTGAATATCGTCACCCAGAATATCATTAATGTGTTTTATATTAACAGCACCTTTAATCATCTTCAGGATATCTTGAGCATCTTCGCCCTTTAAATGATAAATTCTTTCTTTATCCCAGCAATTTGGAGGAGTATGATATTGATTTGCGAAAAGAAGCTGTGAAGAAAAAATTAGATATATGAAAATCGAAGAAATAAAAAACGGCTTAAAAGACATATAACATTAAATAAATAATCACTCCAGTAATGGAAACATAAATCCATGCCGGATAAAGCCAGCGAGTGATCTGGGTGTGGCGCTTAAAATCATTCTTGATAGCATGATAAACAGCGACACAGCAGGCCGGAACAATAATAGCGGCTAAAGGGGTATGCGTTAGTAAAATAAAAAAATAAATTACACGCAAAATACCTTCTCTTTGATAACGTGTGGGGCCTGGAGAAATATAATGATAGGTTAAATAAGACGTCAAGAATAGCGTCGAAGTAATCAGCGCGAAAATCATAAATTGCTTATGCAAGGATTGATTATTCGCCTTAATCGCTTTATAGCCAAGAAATAAAAAAACACCAGCTGTCGCGTTAAGCCCGGCATTAATCATGGGGAAAATTGTAATATCCATATTAGCGTTCTTTTAATAATTCCGCAGCGTCTTTAAAAAGTTTATTAACATCCAGCGTTTCTGTTCCTTCATAATAACCGCGAATATATCCGTGCCGGTCAACTAACGCAAATTTCCCACTGTGAAAGATTGGCTCTTCAATTGAACCTAATTTAAAACTATCAATAACAATTGCGCGTATATCCTCCCGGTTGCCACTCAAAAAAAACCAATTATCTGCCTTAGCGGTGACATCATTTTCATATTTTTTTAATACGTCCGGAGTGTCATATTCAGGATTTACAGTGATGGAAACAAGAGAAATTCCCTTTACTTTTTCAAAAGTACGGCTTAATGATGCCATGTTTTTAGTCATAAGCGGACAAATATCACTACAAGTGGTAAAAATAAAATCTGCAATCCAAACCTTACCTAATAATTTTCGTGAATGAAACTCTTGTCCATGCTGATCAAGCAAAGAAAACTCTTCTACTTTTCCGATAGCTGGTAGTCTTTCCTTTTTGAGTTCCTTTTGAAAGGAATAAATTGTAAACGCGGCAAACAGTATTCCTACACTAATAGAAATTCCAATAAAAAAATTACGTTTACGCATAAGAATATTTAATTTTCTTAGAAGTTTACATCCACAACGATCAGAAGTAATAATACTGGTAAATAATATACCGTGGTTTTAAGCAAATTCCTGGCATCTAAATTAGAGTGTGAACGAATAAATATCAGGCTTGATTGCAGAAGAAAGATTCCTGCTAATAATACACCAAAAAAATAAAACTTTCCTGACATTCCAATAAAAACAGGTATTAAAGAAACTGGTATTAAGATTAAAGAATAGATCATTATTTGTTTAAACGTACGCTTTCCATCTTCCTCGATACAGGGCAACATCTTAAATCCACCCCGTTTATAATCTTCTTTAAACATCCAGGCAATTGCGTAAAAATGAGGATGTTGCCAGATAAAAAGTATAAGAAACAGTATCCCTGCTTCAAAGCTTAAACTTCCTGTCGAAGCAGCCCATCCTCCTAACGGTGGAAGAGCGCCTGGAATCGAACCAACGGTTGTGTTCAACCAGCTGACACGTTTCATCGGTGTATAAACCATAATATAAAGAAATGATGTCAATAAACTCAAGAATGCTGTCAAAATATTTGTCTCGATATATAGATAGGCGACGCCAATAAGAGTGAGAATAATACCAAAAGTTAAAGCGTTAGTCGGTATAATAATGCCTGCTGGAATAGGACGGTTTTTTGTGCGCTGCATCTTTAGATCATATTCCCGCTCCATATAATGATTAAGTGCACTGGACCCAGCACAAACCAACCCGCTGCCAATCAACAAGTTTATCAATAAAGAAATAGAAGATATTCCTTTACCTCCTAAATAAAATCCAATGGTGGTTGTAACTAATACAAGTATAAGAATTCGTGGTTTCGTTAATTCAAGATAAGCTGAGATTTTTGATTTTTTTTTCATTGCTTAAAAAAGACTTTTTTAAATTCAAAAAAGGATATTGGTGCAACTCTTAAGAGAAACAAGAATGAAATCCCCAGGGTTGCAGCTCCAGTAAAAACATGTAAACTGGTAATAATTGGTGTTTTCATACTTAAAACTGTGATGATTCCCAAAAGAATCTGAATAATAATAACAGCGTTAAGTGTCGCGAGCGTTGATTTTACACGTACTGCCAAGTCTTTACAGTTTAGTACAATCCAATTTAAATAACAAACGATAATAATAATAACTAAAGCCCATAATCGATGCGCGAAATGATATATAATCTGGTTTAAGGTAACATTTTCTAAACCATTCATAAAACGCCAATCATTAATAGTGGTGAGCATTTTCTGATTAAAAAGCGGTATCCACTCTCCTCCCATTTTCGGAAAATCATAGATCGCTAAACCAGAATGGGTGTGACGCATAACGGCTCCTAAAATAAGTTGAATATATATCGCCCCAACTAATATTACAGAACCTTTAATAATAGACGCATTAATACTAGCTTTCTCTTTCTGACGATTATTAAATTCAAAAGATAAACTATAACTTAATAAAATTGTCATTAAAAAAAATGTTTGCGCTAAAACACCGTGAGCGACAGAGACCGGTGTTGGTAAATAAAATAACACTGTAATTCCTCCTAAGACACCTTGAAGAATTACTGCCAATAATGCTACACTTCCTAAAATTTTAACCCATCGCCTTTCCTCTTTAATCCAAAGCCAAATACACAAGACCAACATCATAAAACCAATTAAAGATGCGACCATACGATGGCCGTGCTCATAAAAAACACCTCCCACCATTGGTGGAAAAAATGTTCCATACGATAATGGCCAATCAGGCACAGCTAATCCTGACCCTGTGCTGGTGACCATACCTCCAATGAAAATAAGCAGAAGTGTTGAAAAACACGTAAGTTTTGCAAATATCCGTAACATAAGCAAATTTAAAAAATTAAATTATAAAAGGGATTAAAAATATTATGAAATGTAAACTTAATTCCAAAAATCGTCGTACTCTTCTGAGCCCTCGGCATCAGCAGACACCGCATGTTTGGCCAGCCAAGCATCATATTCATCTTCATGATGAACAATGACATTACCACGCATATAATAATGTCCAATACCACACAATTGTGCACAAGCGATTTCCCATTTCCCTGATTTTGTGGGGGTAAACCAAACAGGGATACTTAATCCAGGAATAGCATCTTGTTTAACCCGCATGACTGGAATAAAGAAACTATGAATGACATCACGAGAAGTTAAATCAATAATAACTGGCCGGCCTATAGGCAAATGCAATTGATTAATCGTGGTAAAATCATCTTTACCGTTGGGATCATTAGGATCAATTCCCATTGGATTAGTCTGTTTATCAAAAAATTCAATATCAGTATTTCCAAAAATACCATCGGCTCCAGGATAATGAACATTCCAGGCGAATTGCTCGGCATTCACGCGAACATTAACAGCATTTGGTCTATTTGGTAAAGCACTGACCTGTTTAGACCAAAATGGTAAAGAAAAACCAACAAGTAATAAGGCTTCAAAAACGACAATTCCTACTTCGAGATACGACGATATATGCGAATGAACTCCATGATAATTAGCCTTATGATTTGCTCTTTTTCGAAATTTAAAAACTGCAATAAAAAAATAAATTCCCCATCCGAAAAATAAAGCAAACATCAAAAAATGAATTAAATAGATCATCATGTCAATTTCATGACCATGCGAGGAAGCATTTATCGGTAAATAAAAGAATTCACGTAGACTCATTTATTCTCCAGCGAATTTAAGGTGATTTTCTCATATCTTCGTAAACGAAAGATAAATTTTACAAAAAATGATAATACAAAGATTGTAATGAGTAAAAGCGTTAAAATTGACCACTTCAAAGCATTAATTGAAGGATCATTTGAAACATTAGAAAAGCAAACACTGCAGGCATTAACAGAAATTACAGAACTAAAATAGAAAAATATTGTCAAAATTAAAAAATTCATTTTAATTGCCGTGTTTTTGAAATAAATTTAACTTCATAAAAGATCAGAGCGATTACTATAATCAATGAAGAAACTGAGGTAATAAGATAACTTGATTGCCTTTCCATTTGATAATATCCAAAGGCCCAATACGCAAACCATCCGGATAAAAGAATTGAAAAAATAATAAAGATAATATGAAATCCTTTAAGGGACATGATGTAATCCTTCATAAATACTATAATGACTTACATAAATTAAAAGAAGCATCGAAATGAAAAAAAATCCTGTAAATATCAATAACCAATAAATTACAGGTCTTTCCGTTGCCAAATGCATAAAAAAACTAGCAACTAATGAAGCTTTAAAAGTTGCTATGATTAAGGCTAAAATAATTGCCAGATGAACTGCCAGATGGAATTTAGCAGCCAACACAGTAACTACTGTGAAAATTAATAGAGCAAAATATATTTTTTTATATTTTTTGATATCTTTTTCTAAATTGTGTGCACCTGAGGACATTACATATCTCCCAAAAAATTTACAGTAAATAAAGAATTGGAAATAAAAAAATCCAAACTAAATCAACAAAATGCCAATATAATCCAACAATTTCAATACGGTTCGTAAATCGATCTGCCTGGGTCTCCCACATTTTGGAACCAGGTCCCCAAAAATAAGTTAAAACAACAATTCCACCTATAATATGTAATGCATGTAATCCCGTTAAGGTAAAATAAATAGCCAAAAAGGTACTTTCTTTTGGAAAATGATGGTGTTCAAATTTAGCACCGTATTCAAAACTCTTGACGACTAAAAAAAGCAAAGCTAATAAAATCGTTATTCCTAAGAAATTCTTAAATCGCGCGAAATTATTTTCCTTAAGCGATGTCCAAGAAAAAACCATAGTAACACTCGAAGTGATTAAGACAGCCGTATTAAATGTACCTATAGGAACATTTAACAGACTAGCTCCATGAGGCCAATGCTCAGCCCCAATGCGTAAAATAACATAAGTTGAAAATAAAGCTCCAAATAACATTACCTCTGAAGCAAGAAATAACCAAATACCCAATTTTGCGTTAAAAACGCCAGTATCTTTACGTTCTTCGACGGTATACGGAATGACATCCATTATTTAATATCCTTAATATTTTGCGGTGTGAAGTCCTCACTCGCCCCTGGCACACTGTATTCATAGGGACCACGGTAAACAACTGGCAATTCTTTAAAATTACCATGCCCCGGAGGTGTTGGTGTTTGCCATTCTAAAGTTGTTGATTGCCAAGGATTGTCAGAGTCCACATTCTTAGGTTTAACCATACTCCACAACAAATTCAGAATAAATGGAATTTGCGCAAGCCCTAATATCCACGCTGAAATGGAGACAAATTCATTCATGTGTAAAACCCCCTGCGCATGAGCGTAAGTTGCCCCACCATCATAAAGTCGACGAGAAACACCCGCAAGCCCTTGCAGGAGCATTGGGAAAAAAATACAGTTCATTAAAACTAATGTGGGCCAAAAATGGAGATGACCTAATAAATCATTCATCTTGCGCCCAGTAAATTTTGGAAACCAATAATAAATTCCCGCAAATAACGCAAAGATAACTCCTGGAGCAACAACATAATGAAAATGTCCGATCACATAATAAGTATCATGTAAATATACGTCTGGAGCAGCTAATCCTAGTGGTAATCCAGTTAATCCCCCCATAGCAAACATTGGAATAAATGCTAATGTGAAAAGCATTGGAATATTAAAACGAATTGACCCTCCCCAGAGGGATATTGCCAAGCATGTTAAAACGATAACGGATGGGATTGAAATAATCATGGTTGTAGCTTGAAAAAAGGCGCTGATAGCGGTTCCCATTCCAGTTAAATACATATGATGCGCCCAAACAATGAAAGACATAAAACCTAAAAAGATAACAGAATACACCATGGTTTTATATCCCCATAAGGGTTTTCTAATATTATTCGCTAATATTTCAGTTACAATACCAATAGCTGGTAAAAGAATAACATAAACCTCAGGATGACCTAAAAACCAAAATAAATGCTGCCATAACAAAACGCTTCCACCGCCACTAACTTCTAATGGCTGTCCACTGACTAAAAGACCACTTGGTAAAAAGAAACTGGTATGAGCCACACGATCCATTAATTGTAAGATCCCTGCAGCTTCTAAAGGAGGAAACGCTAAAAGTAATAGGAGTGAAGTAATTAATTGCCCCCAAACAAAAAATGGTAGACGCATGAAAGTTAACCCTTCAGCACGCAGTTGAATAATTGTTGTAAGAAAATTAACCGCTCCTAATAATGATGAGGTAATCAAAAAAACCATTCCTAAAATCCATACAGTTTGTCCGATTGTTGCAAAATTTGCCAATGGTGGATATGCTGTCCAACCTGAATTGGCTGCGCCTCCAGGTAAAAAGAAACTAACAAGCATTGTGAGCCCACCAACTAAAAAGACCCAATAACTGGCCATATTCAATTTTGGAAAGGCCATATCAGGAGCTCCTAACTGTAATGGAACAATTAAATTTCCGAAGCACCCTACTCCCATCGGAACAACACCTAAGAAAACCATGATCGTGCCATGCATGGCCCCAAGTTCATTATAAAAAGTAGGAACCATAACACCACCAGGAGCCCGATCTTCCCCGAAAAATTTGCCAATAAATGGAATTGCTTGTTCTGGGTAAGCCAATTGCCACCTCATAAGCATCATCAAAAAAAATCCAAAAAGCAAAAAGGATAAGGATGTAACACCATATTGAATTCCAATGGTTTTATGATCTGTAGAGAAAAGATATTTTTGCCAGAAAGGCAGTTTATGTTCGTGATGTTCGTTTGACATTCCTATCCTTTATTTTTTATCAGGTCGTGAGAATGTAAAATTAATTTCTTTTGTTTCTCCCTCTGCTACTGTAAAAGAAACTCGCTGGGGATCTAGTCGCTGCTGCCAGGCTTCAACAACATAATCGCCCGGAGGAAGATTATCAATAGTATACTTCCCTTCCTTGTTTGTTGTCGTAAAGTATGGGTGCTTCAAAACAGAAACATATGTACTCATCCATGGATGAACATCGCATTTCATTGGAAACATAAATTCTTCTTTTTCGAATATTTTTGTAACTTCTTTCCGAAATTTAGGCATGGCAAGGTTAAATTCAGGATTTATTTTACATAAGGCGTGAACATTATGAAGAGTTCCATCCGGATTGAGAATTTTTACTGGTTGACCAACCATTACCCCGACAACTGGAGGATCATACATACACCCCTTTTGATCAAGGATAACAGGCTCACTGGGAGTAGGATAATTTTTGTTGGGAAGTCCTTCAACAATGTGAAGAAAAACAAATTCCATTTCCTTGTTCGGCCCCAAATTAATTGTTTTAGGGTTTACGGCCCCATCATGTTTTGTTAAACAAATAGGATCCGCATCCATTTTAATTTCTCGCAATTTTGGCACTTCCCCCTCATAAATGACTGTCCCAGATACGCTGGCCGCTAATGCTAAAGAAGGAAACAATAGTGAAAAAAATAGTAAAAATAAAGATTTATCATATTTCATATATAGATCCAATGATAGTGGGGGTTAATATTAAGTAGTAGAAATAAGTTACTATAAGCCTTTTTTGATGTCAAGATAAGTTTTAGAAATTTTAGAAGAGAATTTTAGAATTCTTCTGAAGAAAAGTCTTTATAAACATAAAACCTCATTATATTTTTATTCTTGTGCAAACTCTTAATTGATTTGACTAATATAATTATTTTCCTTTAAAATTAATTTCTGGTTCCACCATTCGGACATCAATTTGTTTCGCTCTTTCCACAAGCCCCAATAATTCTCGACGATAACCAAACTTATCATTATCTAATGAATTTTCAATCCCTTCAATTACAGAATCATACGAAGCATCAGCCTTAAAATCAGAATTTCTCAACAACAACCCAAACTCCGCGACTGCAGCTGCGAATTGAAAACCTTTCAATGGATTTTCCGTAATTTGATCGGTACTTAAACTTTTTTGAACAAGCCTGCTTTTGTTCTCATCAACTTTTTTATAACGAAATTTTACTGTTAGAAGATCTGAACTGACAACAGCATCTTTCTTTTGATAAATCAAAGGATCCACATTATTAATTTCTTCATTAGAACTAGTTCGTATAATTTCATATAATGCCGTTACGGAATGCCCAGGCCCCAACTCGCCGGCATCTTTTGTGTCGTCATTAAAATCTTCTTTTGCCAGCATGCGGTTTTCATATCCAATAAGACGATACGCTTTTATTTGCGCCGGATTAAATTCAATTTGTAATTTGACATCTTTAGCAATAGTAAATAAGGTTGAGCCCAATTCATGAGATAACACCTTACGCGCCTCGTTCTCAGTATCAATATAAAAATAATTTCCATTACCCTTGTCTGCAATCTTCTCCATTTTATTATCTTTGTAATTCCCTGTGCCAAACCCAAGAATAGTCAAGAAAATCCCTTTTTCACGTTCATCTTCAATTAGACGAATTAATTCACTATCACTGGAAATTCCAACATTAAAATCACCATCCGTCGCTAATATTACTCGATTATTCCCTTTTTCAATAAAGTTCTCTTTTGCGATCGAATAAGCCAATTGAATACCTTCTCCACCTGCCGTCGATCCCCCCGCTTGTAATGTTTCAATTGCTATTAAAATTTTATCTTTCGCCGAACCAGGTGTTGATTCCAATACTATCCCAGCTGCTCCAGCATAAACAACAATGGCCACTCGTTCATTCTCAGTGAGATGATTAACTAACATGGTCAATGATTGCTTTAATAAAGGCAATTTATTGGGTTGATTCATTGAACCGGAAACATCAATGAGAAAAACCAAATTACTCGGGGCTAACTGATTCGCATCCATTACTTTTCCTTGTAACCCGATACGAATAAGATGATGCTCAGAATTCCAAGGACAAACAGCCGCATCGGTTGTAACTGAAAAAAGTTCATCTTCCTGTGGTTGGGGATATTCATACGTAAAATAATTAATCATTTCTTCAATACGCACGCTATCGACCGGTGGCATTTGATTGGCATTAAGATATCGTCGGATATTACTATACGAAGCTGTATCCACATCTATGGAAAAAGTTGATAATGGAGTATCAAGGACGTTTAAAAACCCATTTTCATAAATCCGATCATACTCTTCAGTATTCATTGATTCTTGATAACCAATAATCTGACGAAGATTGATTGTTTCTTCATATTCGCCTTGCTTTGAAGATTCCATTGGAGTAATCACCAAACCACCCACTACCCCTGGCTGAATAGCATCCACCCCTGGAAAACTTTGTCTTACACCTGAGGATTCGACCGTTTGTGCAGCTGGTATATTTCTTCTTACATCCTGCAACTTTCCTTCATGCGTCCTTAGATCTCGTGATTCCTCCGTGGGTTGAAACAGATCAGCTATATTTTCGTTCATTGATATTTTCTTTAAATCACTTTTACTCGCACTCATACCTTTATCTTTATGCAAACGACCTCGTTGCGTTATACTTTGCGTCTTTTCAGAATCAAGACGACGATTTAACATCTCTTCCTGCGTTTTTTCTTTAGATTCAAACGTGAAGCTTTCATCAACAACACTTTTAAAGTGAATAGAAGATTCCTTTTGTCCCCGCGTTAATGTGGAGACACTATCTTTCTCAGAAATATTTTTCGCCGTGCCTAAAAATTCATACTGTTCTGTTTTAGGAAAAATAATTTCTTTTTGTGGTGTATCGACCTGTGTTATTGTCTTGGAGATAAAAAGAATTAAAAACACAGTGACTAATACCCCACCCCCAACACCATATCGCGCAAATGATCGTGGCTGAGAAAAAAATCTTTTCCCGCTGGACCCCTTTTCCATTTTCTTCTCTAGATCAAACGATAATTCTTCGTCCTTCCATTGATTGAGCGTCATTGAAAGTTTACCTAATTCACTGTAATACCGTTGGCATTGTGCACAATGAGTAAGATGCTCTTTCAAAATTTCTTTTTCTTCACTAGTAGTTTCATTATCTAGATCAGCGCAAATCAGCATTTTAAAATCCATATGCTCGGACATTATTCACCTTCCTTAATCAGGCTTTTAAGATCAACCCGCAATTGTTCGCGCGCCCGAAAAATTAAAACTTTTACTTTTTCTAATGAACACCCCAAGATCTCA
Organism: Candidatus Omnitrophota bacterium; assembly: GCA_020632515.1. Taxonomy (GTDB): domain Bacteria; phylum Omnitrophota; class Gorgyraeia; order Zapsychrales; family Zapsychraceae; genus JACKFK01. The sequence goes on from JACKFK010000012.1 coordinate 14,420, forward strand.
CTAATTTCTTGATAACTCAAAGAATGATACTGTCGTAAAACAATGGCTTCACGTGACTCTGGTGCTAATCGTTCAATAGCCTCTTTTACATATTCGCGTTCTTCTTTAATCACCAAAGCTTCGTGCGCCACTTTTTCTAAATCAGGAAAATCCCACTCACCAGAAGAATCTAAATCTTTATTTTTTAAGTTTGTGGAAACAAATTTCCCACATTTTCGTAACTGATCGATGCATCGATTTCGGGTAATCGTAAACAGCCAGGTGGAAAATTTAGCCTTAGGGTTATAGGTATATTTCTTAGCAAAAAGAGACAAAAAGACATCTGCCGTTACATCCTCTGCATCCGCCCTATTACCCAAATAACGGAGAGTAAAATTAAAAACACGCATTTTATACCTTTGATAAAGCACTTTGACAGCTTCCTCTCTTCCAGATTGAAATTCCAGCATTATCTGTTCATCATTCTGCGTCATAAACTTCGTAACAACCTTTCATGCTTTAAACGTTAGGAAGGAAAAAAAGTTACAAAATATTTAATAAGGTGATCACTCAAATAATACGCTTATTAAAAAATTGATCGGAACGAAGACTAACTTTTAGTTTATCGATATTTATCATATTTCAAGCCAATATGATGCAAAAATGGCTTAAATTTACGTGAAGTTTGGAAGTGGCGGAATTCACACCCGCAGCGGTAGCAATTAATAATATAGGGAACGCGACGATGCAAAAGCCAATCGATAAGAGCAAAAACCGGTAAACTTAAACCATAGCTAAATGGTACAAGAACAATTCCAATCAGCATGACCAAACATCCCAAAAATTGATTAAAATCCTTAGAAAGATAAAACTGTCGGCATTGACAAATTGGACAGTAATCAAAAATATCGTCTGGATTAGTAATAGTTCCCCATTTTGTTTGACAATGCGGGCAGGTAAGCTCCGTTAGGGAAGGAGTAATGTCCAGTGAATGATATTCATTACATTCTTGACAATACCGGGCAATCTCAGGGTTCACAGCGGGATCCCAAATTTAATCAAATAATATTTATACGTAATATCGCCAATCAAGATTGAACACAACAAAACATATAAAATTCCTGTTGTAGCCTGAGTATTTTTTAGTTGAAGCGTTCCATTAGCAAAAAATAAACCAATAAATGGAAATAAAGTTCCAAAAAATAATCCAATAAAAAGAAGAAAGCCATCCATTGTCATCATAAAATGTAGCATTGTTATCGAATCACCATCATAAATAAGATTATGGGTGAAAATATAATAAACATTCCATAACAAACGCAATAGCAAAAATCCCCATAAAAGATAAACAGATCGAATTAAATGTCCTAATTTTAAGCCATGAACATTGAGATACCAATGGCCTAAATTCATAGCAAAAAGCGCGGCACAAAAAATAAATCCCGCAAGAATTGAAATAGTTATAGCTTGCCCGTTAGAATCCAATAAAAATTTTTGTAAATAAATATAGGCAACACTTCCTAAAAAAGAAGAAATTGTTAGCGGAAGAACTTTGGGATATTCCCTACTCCAATAATATTTAGAAACACTCCAAAAACTAATTTTCCAAACTAATGTCCCGATTTTTATAAAATTTGGATACGGGCCGACTAAAATAAAAACTAGACAAACTCCACCCACAAAGTTGGCCACACCAAGATGAAAGCGATGAAAATTATCGCGTAATGGCTCCTTAAAACTAATCCAAAAACATAATGGATAAATAACAGCAAAAAGATAACTTGTCAGAAGAGTTACTTGGCCAAGCATAATTACTGCGCCGGGCTTGAAGAATTATCTGAAGAGGAATTAGTATTTTTCTTATCAGAGAGTGTGAATAAATAGTTGCGCAATACTCGAATCTGCTTGTTTTCATCACCCTCCAAAATATCCGGGGGCCCGGAATTTTCATAATCTAAAGGATCAAAGAAAGTAGGCATCTTGGTTCCTGGCAGCAAACTTTGTGGATCTTTGATCCATTGAATTAACCAATCAGGACGAAGACGCGTTTTCGCCAAAGCTAAATTAGGCGCTAAAGTTTCTTCCGATGCCGCCGGAATTTTATTGCCAACAACGTGACATTTTGTACAATCAAAAACTTCAGTAGAAAACATCAATTCTGCGGCTTTAAATTCGTCATTGCTCAAATTTGTATCCGGCTCTGTATAAAATGTGCTTTGCTCATCATCAAGCGTTGCAAAGAATTTTAGCAATTGATTCAAATGCGCGACATTAAAGCTATACGTAGGCATACGCGTTTTTAACCAAGGTCGTACTTTTTGAGTTGGTTGATGAAGAAAATTAAAGAGCCAGTCGGGATCTAATTTTTTTCCAATTCCTCGTAAGTTTGGCGGATTAAATCCTTCATGAACTTTTTCAGCTTCTTTACTATCTCGTCCTTCATATTTAACTAACCAATCCTGAAGGGTTGGATAAATGGCCCCACCCTCATCTTGAATAATGTGACACCCTTGACAATTAAATTGAGCAACGATTTCTTGTCCTTTTTCTTTAAATAGTCTATCAGGTGTTCGCGCAACTTTTTTCTTTTCAACTCCTGAATCTTTGGTGAACCCTAATAAAGCCGTAACCACAGCTTCTGTTTCTTGATCAGATAAATTAAAATTAGGCATCACCAATTTTTCATCCGGGGCTTTAACTTTACCGTGATCAAAAATACGGGGATCTTTTAATTTCTGAGTAAACCAAGCTTCTTTGGTATGATCAATATCGTGAATAAATCCAAAGTCAAGATTATGTAAAGATTTACTTCCTTCTTCCGTTAACTCAGTACCGATAGGTTTACGATTTCCAAAGCCAGAAATATTATGACAAGAATAACAACCGTACTGCCCAATGAGTTTTTCACCAGAAAATAAAAGTTTCTGCTGCTGATTCATCGCTGCTAATTCAGTTGTTGCTTTTTCTTTTGGTAAGTTCTTTTTTAAGAAATCAAAGGCGATCTCATTTAAAACCTTATCATCAATCATTGGACTTGTTTTACTTGCAAAATTAGTATTTGTATCCGCAATTAAGAAACTGGCAATATCAGCCGCCTCCTGATCAGTCAAACGCAAATTAGGCATTCGTGTTTGCGGATGATAACGCTGCGGATCTTTAAGCCAATCAATTAACCATTCCCGAGTCGTTTTCGTACCGATTCCAGATAAAATAGGACCAAATCTTCTTCTGAGAGAATTCGCTGTTTCCGGCTGAGCTTGCGCTTCATCCTTAAGTTGGTGACAGGCCAAACAACCAACAGAATTAACTAAACTTTCTCCATTAATCGGATTTCCCTTTAAAGAATTTACTTCTGCGGTAAACGCCTCACTTTTTGCAAATAGATAGTGTACAATCGCATGAATTTCCTGCTGACTTCGCAACTTGGATTCCGGATCACTATTATTAGATTGATTAAAATAACTGGGCATCCATGTCTTATGGCGGAAAGATTGCGGATCTGCAATCCACTTATAAGCCCAAGCAGGTGTTAATTTTGAAGCAATTTGTGTTAAGTCTGGTCCAGTTTTGGGCCAATCTTTATATTTATCAATAACGTGACAATTATAACAACCCGCACGCTCGATAACATCTAATCCTAAATTTAATTTGTCAGCCCCTTTAATCGTTGATTCTCCGCTATGACATTTAAAACATCCCGCTTGAACATTCACTAACGGCAACATTGGTTCTTCCCAAAGCTCTAACTTTTCCCAATCATATTTTTCAATCCATGCTTTCTTTTGCACCGCAGAAGCAGGTGTGTGTGCTGCGCGCGAAAAATCAATACCGCGACTACGTCCGCCATGACAAACCGTACAGCCAAATTCTTCCAAAGGATGCGGGGAATCATTACCAACAAATAACTCTAAATTCGGATGAGTTTTAAAAGGCTGAGCTTCGTCTTTATAATCTGGATTACTAATCCCCAAATGGCAAGTGATACAACGTTCCACTTTTGGAACTGTCATGAAATTGACATCGTCCCGGACATCTTGTAAAACAACTTGCTCTATTTTTAATGAAGGATTTGCTAAATCAATAACCGGAAGATTACGAACCATCTGCGCCATTTGATTAACAAATGACATTTCCTGAGGGTCAATCTTATTTAACTTTCGATCGAGTAAATTCTTTTTTTGAACAAGCTGACGTTTTTCTTTTTGAAGATTTTCAAGTTCTTCTCCACAAGAATCAATAATCTTTTCTTTGGAAAATAATTTCTTATTAGATTCCTCAACTTGTAAATTTAAAGTTTTGGTTTTTTCATCCAAAGCGTAAAACTCAGTACTTGCCTGTTCCAGATTTGCAGCATGATGAGATTGAGCTGTTTCATAACGATATTTAGCCGCATCCATTTCCGCTTTAGAAAATTTATACTGCTGATTTAAAATTTCATTCTCAGCCTGTAATTTGGCTAATTCTTTTTCTAATTCTTTAAACTGACATTTTTGATCAAATGCCGCTTGCGCAGTTTCTAATTTAGCTAATAACTCCTCATATTCACCATTACTGGCGAGCTTTACTTCTTCCGCATCTTTCTTCACCCTTGTCTTTTCAATTTCTAAGGTTTGAAATTCAGTTTGGTATTTTCTCCATTCTTTATCGTTATCACGAAGAAAAACCATTCCTAAAGCAGAAAGCAAAACTAAACTTGCAATCGCAAAAAGAAAATTTAACTTATTTATATTGTAATGACGTTCGTCTTGTCCCATTAGATATTAAAGAAAAATTCTGGTATAGCTACGATATATTTAATGTTAAAAGCCCACCGGAGAAACATTTTTATTGGTAAACTTACTGCCAATAATAAAAGAATAGTAAAAACGGAATAACGTAAAACCCCTAATCGATGATAAATATTTTTAAATAAAGTTTTTGATAAAACTAACGGCGCTAAGCCAAAATATAGAGCAATTAAAAGAAACCCGACACCTTCACGTAATAAAATATTACTTGGCAAACTGCGGTTAAGCCAAATCATATAAACATATTCAGATAAATTGATATTTGTTAAAGCTTCTAATTTATGTATATCCCAGTATTCAAAAGGCCCGAAGAAATTCCAATTCGGTCCGCGTAAGAATGTACCTGTTGAAATTAGAAAAATCCATAAAACTAACCATAAAAACATAAAAATAGATACCGCCATTTTACGATCTTCAAAGGTATAATACCCACAACCTTTACGATTATTATCAATAAAAGGAATTGCCATCATACCAATCATAATTACAGTAGGAAATAACACCCCAGCCAGCCAAGGATCGAAATAAACAAGCATTTCTTGAAGACCAAGAAAATACCAAGGTGCTTTTGAGGGATTTGGAGAAACTGAAGGATTTGCCGGTTCTTCCAAAGGAGCTTTTAAAACCATTGCCCATGTTAATAAAAGCGCAGCACATAATATTAAAGCAATGAATTCAATGTAAACCAAGTCGGGCCAAACAAGAATTTTTTCTTTCGCGTCCTCAGCTTCGTTCGGAAGCTTGCCTTGAGCAATACGTTGATCATTCTCTCGGGCTTGATACATGGATAACCATAAAAAGAAAACCACAAGAAAAATTAACCCTACAATTGGAACATTATCAGGCTTAGCTACAATTTTCTGAAAATTTGGATCTGTTAAACCAAAGGCAAAAAAGCCGATTAACAAAGAAAAGAGAACAACAGCCCCCTTCTTTGTCCAGATATTATATAATTTGAGGCGCTTATTTATTTTCAACAAATAATCATTTGGTGGGAAAATAAAAAAATAAAGAAATAATATCGATGGAAATAAAATCTTTGGATTAGTTAAAGTATTAATTATTTCTTTCAAATGTTCCATAATTATATTTTTTTCCAATTAAATAAATTTTTGGATAATTTTATGTTGGTCCAGAAATCCCACCATCTTTACGAACTCTCCAAAAATGGACAATCATAAAAATCATAATAACAAAAGGCAGACCTATACAATGCAATACGTAAAATCGTAACAAAGCCCCTTCTCCAACAAAACGACCGCCTAACATGGCAAAACGCGCATCACTTGAAGAAGTAATAAAATTTACATCCCCGATTGCTAATAATGCCGACCCCGGACCTGAGGTTCCAACCAATGGTGTAGCTCCAGCCATATTTGAACCAACCGTAATAGCCCAAATAGCTAATTGATCCCAAGGCAACAAATAACCGGTAAAACTTAATAACATCGTCAAAACCAATAACACAACCCCAATCGCCCAATTAAATTCTCGTGGCGGTTTATAAGAACCTGTCATAAAAACACGAAACATATGTAACCAGACGGTAATGACCATCAAATGAGCGCCCCAACGATGAACTTCACGCATAATTCCTAAAGGAACCTGTTCTCTCATATCAATAATATCACCGTACGCATATTCAACAGTAGGACGATAATAAAACATTAGTAAAATCCCTGTAACTGTTAACACTAGAAAGACGAAAAAGGATAATCCCCCCATACACCAAGTATACTTAACCTTTACCGCATGCTTGGGCAAACGCACCGGATGCAAATGAAGAAATACCCCGTTAAGCATCACCATCATTCGTTGACGGCGATTACGAGGAATTCCCGTCCGGAATATCGCCCGCCACACTTGTGTTTGCGTTATCTTTTCGATTAACGATTTTTTATTTGATTGATCTGACATAAAAACTCTCCCAACATATTAAACAAGGACAAAAGATTCTGGATCGTTCCATTCCCCTTTTTCAAACTGAAATTTCTTAGTTTTATCAACAAGAAGTTCGCCTGTATCGCTCAGTTCAATTTTAAATCGTTCTAAAGGTCGAGGGGCAGGTCCTTCAAAATTAATTCCATTTTTATAAAACCCACTTCCATGACAAGGACACTTATATTTACCTTCACTAGGTTGCCAATTCGGTGTGCAACCTAAATGCGTACAAACGGTGGATAAGGCGTAGATTTTATCTTGTTCTCTAACAATCCATACTCCAAATTGATCTTTAAATTTTTCTGAAACTTCACCCAGATTATAGTCCGTAATAAAACCAGCGCGAAATGATTGTTTAGGTTCAAATAATACATTGGGGAATAAATAACGAAGAATTAATGAACCATATCCACCTAAAACCGCCGCAAATGCGGCCCAACCAACTGTAAGCCATTTTATAAATGATCGTCGGTCGATAGATTGGTCATTACATTTAATTTCTTTGTTTGATGATGGATCTGATGTTGTGGAAGATTGTGTCATTTTATTTTGATTTCAATAATTCCAAAGCAGTTGCGCGAACTTTCATATTGGAATCTGTTTTGGATAACTCTTCTATTTTTTTATTAATTGTTGGAATATTCAGTTTACTACCAGCTTTTAAAGATTCAATTATTAAATGATTTTCTTCTTGCTGATCAACCTCTTTAAAATTTTCTAAGTAATTTCGATCCATTAAATTTAAAAGAATTTCTTCTCCACTATCATTAAATATATTTGCCAAGCCAATTGCCGCCCCCCATTGCACATTAACTTCTGAATCATTCAACGCTTTTTCAAGAATATTTTCACTTTCTTTGGCTTCCAAATTTCCAATGGCAACAACAGCAATTGATCGAATACGTGCATTAGGATGCGTTGAAAATGGTGTTAACGCCGGAAGAGAGGTTTTATTTTTTATCATTCCTAAAGCGTATAATAAAAAAGGAATATTTTCTTCTCGTTCTTTCTCCAAAGCCTTTATTAAAGGATTTGTATAAATTCGATTACCTGTTCTCCCCATTGCTAAGGCTAAATATTGCCGAACTCGAGGATCGTCGAGGCTGGACTGTTCAAAAACATTTTGTAATTCATGATAGAATCGATCTTCCTGTGGAAGCAGCGCAGGATTACTTAACATTTTTGAAAGCTCAAAGGCTCCTTGCCAGCGTTTTGTTGATCCTCCGGCTTTAATATCGTTTAAATAATCATAAGCCGAACGTTTTTCTCTTGTTAATAAATGCATACCAGCAAAGAGTAACAAACAAAAAACAGCAATGAGAAAAGGAATTACAAAGAACGAATGAACGATAACTTTAAAAAAAGATTTTTCTTCACTTACGTTGGCATTGGTCATTGGTTGATAGTTCAATTATAACAATCAATTTAATAATAAAAAGGAAATTCTAAATTATTTTCTGAAAGAAATTTGTATTATAACTATTTTTTAAAAAATGTAAATACCGAATAAAAATTTATTTTCTCATCGAGTTTTATCAACTTTTATAGCTTGATCAACCAAAATTAAAACTTCACTACCAACATCAACTTCTAAAATTCCACTTTTAATATTAAATCTTTCCATTGATTGATTCTGTCTAACCTCAATGGTTCCGTCCTTTAAGGTAGTTACAAAAGGCGCATGATTGGCTAAGATCCCTACAGATCCTTCTTCTCCTGGAACGGAAACAGATTCAACCGATTCATCAAAAACTTTTCCGTTTGGTGTAATAATTGAAAGATGCAGATTGGCCATAAGTTTATTTTAGTGTTTTTGCTTTTTCTAAAACATCCTCAATATTCCCGACTAAATAAAACGCTTGTTCAGGAATATCATCATATTTACCTTCGAGTACTTCTTTAAAAGATCGAATAGTATCATCTAATTGAACGTACCGGCCTTTAAGACCCGTAAATTGTTCCGCCACATGAAACGGCTGCGATAAGAATTTCTGAACCTTACGCGCGCGCGACACAATCATCCTGTCTTCTTCTGATAATTCATCCATTCCCAAAATCGCGATAATATCTTGCAATTCTTTATAACGCTGAAGAATTTCCTGAACACCACGAGCAGTTTGGTAATGTTCCTGACCAATAATTTCCGGCGCCAAAATGGTTGAAGTTGATGATAATGGATCTACGGCCGGATAAATCCCTAACTCGGCAATAGGTCGTGATAATTCTGTGGTCGCATCCAAATGCGCGAAAGTTGTGGCTGGTGCAGGATCTGTGTAATCATCCGCCGGAACATAGATTGCTTGAATAGACGTAATGGATCCTGTTTTTGTTGATGTAATCCGTTCTTGCAATTCCCCCATATCTGTTCCCAGTGTGGGCTGATATCCTACCGCCGACGGTATACGTCCTAATAAAGCGGAAACCTCGGCGCCTGCCTGGGTAAAACGAAAAATATTATCGATGAAAAGCAAAACATCCTGGTGCATATCATCACGAAAATATTCAGCCACGGTTAACGCAGAAAGCGCCACCCGCGCACGCGCGCCTGGCGGCTCATTCATCTGACCATAAATTAGCGATGTCTTATCAATAACACCAGCCTCTTTCATTTCCTGAAATAAGGCCGTCCCCTCGCGCGTTCGTTCTCCAACACCAGCAAAGACTGAATATCCGCCATGTTCTTTCGCAATGTTATTAATTAATTCTTGGATGAGAACTGTTTTCCCTACACCAGCACCGCCGAAAAGACCAATTTTTCCGCCTTTTCGATAAGGAGCTAATAAATCAATAACTTTTATACCTGTTACTAAAATAGCGTCACCCGTACTTTGATCTTTAAATTCCGGAGCATCCCGATGAATTGGCAAGCGTTTCTTTGCTTGAATTGGACCGGCAAGATCAATTGGATCTCCCAATAAATTCATGACTCGTCCCAAAGTTTCCTCTCCCACAGGCATGCTCATCCCCTCATTCGTATTTTGAACATCCTGTCCACGGCTTAAACCGTCGGTCGAATCCATGGCAATTGTGCGCACCAAATTATTTCCCAAATGCTGAGCCACTTCCAAAACTAAATTCCATTCTTGATCATTGATCGACTTGTTTGTCGCGCGCAACGCGGTAAATATTGGCGGTAAATTTCCTTCTGGAAAACTAACATCCACAACCGCACCTAAAACCTGCGTCACAACACCCATATCATTTTTTTGTTTTGTAGCCATAATCTTCCTTTATTTAATATTCCATCATTTCTTATTTTAACGCTTCAGCGCCTGCCACAATTTCTGTTAATTCCGTAGTGATCGCAGCCTGTCTAGCACGATTGCGTAATAAAGTATTCTTTTGTATAAGATCAACAGCATTTTTTGTTGCGTTATCCATCGAGGTCATCCGCGCGCCATGTTCACCTGCCCAATTCTCCAGCATCGCAAAATAAACCTTAAAATATAAAAAATGTGGAATTAAATAATTAAGTAATACCTTTTGATTAGGTTCAAATATATATCCATATTCATTTTTTGTAATATTTTCTTTGGTATCATCCCGTAAATCTCGCCGGATTAAAACAGCAGGATCAATTGGCAAAATTTTTTCAAATATTGATTTTTGTAATAAAGGACTAAAAAACTGATTATAAACAAGATAAATCTCATGATATTCCCCAAGAATAAAATGCTCGGCTAAATCACCTCCTATACGGACAGCAGATTCAAAACTTGGCTCATTATTCAAATTTTCATAATGGTTCTTAATTGGCAGACGTCGTTGAAAAAAGGCATATCCTTTCTTCCCACAGCAACTCACATCAATCTGATCGTACTGGCCTTGATTACGTTCAATCCACGATAATACCTGTTTATGCGCATTATGATTAAAAGCGCCGCATAACCCTCGATCAGAAGTAAAAACTAAAATTAAGGCTTTATTATTTTCCTTGTGAGTCTTTAATAGAGGATGATCATCTTTGGTTAATTGCGCGGTCACACGTGAAATTAAGTCCGTAATATGTTTAGCATAAGATTTCGCGTTTGATTGAGCTTCATTCGCTTTACGTAATTTACTCGCAGAAACCATTTTCATGGTTTTCGTAATTTTTTGCGTATTTTTAAGACTTTTAATCTTGGAATTATATTCTTTAATGCTTGGCATAATTATGCGCTTTGCTGATATTTCCCTTTAAATTCTGTTAATAACTCCTGTAAGGATTTCTTGACTTCATCATTTAAAGCTTTTTCTTTTTCAAACAATTTCACAAAGTCAGTATACATTGAATCAAGGGCATCAAATAATTTTGCTTCAAAGTCTTTTACTTTATTCACAGGAATATCATCCAAATACCCATTAACGCCGGCGTAAATAATAGAAACTTGTTTAACAACACTTAAAGGAGAATAGATACCTTGCTTGATAATCTCCATTAATCGCTGCCCCCGCTCTAACTGATGCCTGGTGGCCGCATCCAAATCGGAAGCAAATTGAGAAAAAGCTTCTAATTCACGAAATTGAGCCAAATCTAACCGTAGTGTGCCCGCCGTTTGCTTCATCGCTTTAATCTGCGCATCGCCACCGACCCGGGAAACTGATATACCAGGGTTAATGGCTGGACGTTGGCCAGAATTAAACAAATCGGATTCTAAAAATATCTGTCCATCCGTAATTGAAATAACATTCGTTGGAATATAAGCGGAAACATCTCCTGCCTGTGTCTCAATAATTGGTAAAGAGGTTAAACTCCCTCCACCATTTTTATCATTCATTTTTGCTGAACGTTCAAGCAACCGACTATGCAGATAAAAAATATCTCCTGGATACGCTTCTCGTCCTGGAGGACGTCTTAACAATAATGATAACTGCCTATAGGCTTGTGCTTGTTTGGTCAAATCGTCATAAATAATCAAAGCATGTCGTCCGCTATCACGATAATATTCTGCCATAGCTGTTGCAGAATACGGGGCCAAAAACTGCATTGGCGCAGGATCCGACGCAGTCGCCGCCACAATGGTGGTATATTCCATGGCACCATGTTTCTTTAAAGTTTCATAAACTTGCGCTACCGTAGAACGCTTTTGTCCAATCGCGACGTAAAAACAAAAAACACCTTGTCCTCGCTGGTTAATAATAGTATCAATGGCTAAAGAAGTTTTTCCTGTTTTCCGATCACCGATAATTAATTCCCGTTGCCCCCGACCAATCGGTGTTAAAGCATCGATAACTTTAATACCTGTTTGTAAAGGTTCATGAACATTTTTGCGTTCAATAATTCCAGGCGCTTTAATTTCAATTTGTCGTAATTCTTTAGTTTCAATCGGCGCGTTACCATCGATCGCAACACCGAGCGCATCCACAATACGGCCAATGAGAACATCCCCAGCCGGGACTGAAGAAATTTTCTTAGTCCGTCGAACTTCATCTCCTTCTTTTATTCCTGTATCCGCACCAAAGATAGCGACCCCAACATTATCTTCTTCCAAGTTAAGCGCCATGCCCATAATTTTTGCCTGTGAAAACTCAACAAGTTCTCCTGCCATAACATTATTAAGTCCATGAATCCGCGCAATGCCATCGCCCACAGATAAAACTGTTCCTATTTCGTAATTTTGTGATTTTTTTTCAAAATCCGTTAACTGCTGACGTAAAATCGCGGAAACTTCTTCCGGTTTAATATTTAAAGACATAGAACAAATCCTTTATACAGAGACAAGATTATTCTTAAATTTATCTAATAAGGATTGGATGCTAAAATCAAGCACTTGATCTTCAATCTGTAACTTAATGCCACCAATCATGTCTTCATCCAAGAAAACATGCGGCTCAATTTCCTTTCGAAACTTTAACTTCAAATGCTGAGAAATATTACTAAGCTGTTGTTTTGACAATTCAGTCTTTGTGATGATCCGCACACTCATTATATTTTTATGTCTTTTGTAAATTTCAGCAAATTTAAGACATATTAAAGCAAGATAATTCAGCCTCTTTTTTTTTACTAATAATAAAAGAAAGCGCATAACACTCTCATCAACTTTTGCCATGAATATTTTTTTCAGAATCATAATTTGTGAAGTTTCTTCTAGCGTCGGATCTTTAAGAAATTCTTGAAAATCAGAAGCTTGCAAAATTATTTTATGGATAAATTCCAACTCTGTGTAAATTTTGTCAAGCTCACCTTGATTTTCGACAAATGAAAATAAAGCTTGGGCGTATCGTTGTGCTACAACAGAATTCATTTGCTATATTTCACGAATATATTGATTAATAAGTTTTTTATTCTTCTCTTCATCCAGATTTTCTTCAATAATCTTGCTAGCTAATTTTACGATAATATCAGCACTTTCAGCGCGTAGATTTGCTCGAGCCTTCTCGACTTCATTTTTAATCTCCCTTTGCGCGTTTTCAATAAGTATTTGACTTTCTTCACGCGCTTTTTGTTCAATATGTTTAGCAGCTTCATGTGCCGCCTTTTTTGAACGTTCAATCAGAGCCTTGCTTTTCTCTTCAGCTTCTGCAATTAAATTTCTACATTTAGCATCAATTTCTTCTAACTCCTTTTTAATCTGATCTGCATTCTTAACCGCATCTTCAATGTGTTTTTCACGGTGATCAAGAGCGGCTAAAATCGGTTTCCACGCATACTTATACAAAACCGCTAACAATAAAAAAAAAGTAATCCAAGTTAGAAAAAGCATTGTTGCATCAGGATTAATAAATCCTGATGGTTGATCGTGATGCTCTATAGACTCTTCTAAACCTTCAACTAATAAATTGTCTTTACTCATAATTTTAAAAGTTTATTTATTTAAGGCCATTAAACAAATAACCGCGCAAAAAAAGGCAACCCCTTCAATAAGCGCAGCCGCGATAATCATGGCGGTTTGTATTTTATTTCCTGCTTCAGGCTGTCGAGCAATTCCTTCCATAGCTGAAGCAGCAATTTTACCAATACCAATTCCTGCTCCTAACGTGACAACGCCAGCCCCTATTGCAGCAAAACTTCCTGCCGTTAATGTCTCCATAATTTTGTATCCTTTCTTTTTAAATATTATAATTTTTTAGATTATATCGATTGAATAACTTCATGTAAAGCATTACTGCTTTAAATTAAGAAAAATTAATGCTCAGGATGATACATCTGGCCAATAAACATGGCCGATAGTAATGTATAAATATAGGCTTGCAAAAAAGCCACAAGAATTTCAAGTATATAAATTAATAACGCTAATAAAACAGCTGGTAAGGCGGCGTATCCTAATAAAACAACCATTCCTAATAATGAAAGAATAACGATATGACCAGCAAGCATATTAGCAAATAGTCGAATCATCAGGGCAAACGACTTTATAAATAATCCAACTATTTCAATCGGTATCAGTAGTAATAAAACCGGCCCGGGCACGCCAGAAGGAATAAAAGCCTTAAAAAAACCGCCAAGTCCATTTTTATAAATTGCTCCAAAAATCATAAAACTTAATGTAATTAACGCCAATCCCGCTGTCACATTAATATTCGCTGTAGCTGTTGAAAAAAGAGGAATTAATCCCATCACATTTAATGTCAAAATAAAGAAGAAAAATGTGCAGAAAAGTGGTGTCATTCGCCGGCCATCTTCTTTTCCTAAATAAGCGATGGCAATTTGATCACGGACAAATAACACAAATATTTCCAATAAATTTGTTATCCCTTTAGGAACACGCTCGTTCTTTTTATACTGAAAACAAAACAAATAGATAAGAATTAATGATGCAATAAATAACATAACCCCATGCAAGGAAATATGCTGCGGTAAATTAATCACAGGTAAGAATGGTAAATGCCACTGATCGGTATCATTTAAATGATGCAAAATATAATTGTCTAGATTAAAAGGACCTGTCATTGGAAATATTTATTTCCTCAATAAAGATTTTCTATGCAATTGTGTAATATGATAAACCATAAATAGAAGATACACAACCATGAATGAAAAAATTAATTGTTCCGAATAAAACTTTTTCGTATTTAAAATAAAGCTTAAAATTGTTAAAAAAATAAGAAACTTTACCCCATTAAATAGCATACATTTCAAAGCAAAATTTTCTGATTGTTTTTCTATCCTGCGACTTAAAAAAAGCGTTACTATTTGATACAATATTGCTAAAAAAATTCCAATCAAAAACTCAAAGGTATGAATTTTATAAAATACTAAATAAGTTAAAAGATAAGAAATTATACTGAAGGAAAGTATATTAATCATGAATCTTTACGGTTGGTTTCTTTAATCACTTTCCATAATTCATAAAAACAGTAAATTAAACCGAATAGAGCTCCAATAATGGTCCAAAAAAAATCATTCCCTCTTTTTTGATCTAAATAGAAACCGCCCACGGAAAATAAAATCATCCCTCCAGCCAAATTCATTCCTAATGAAACATAAGATGTTGCTTTGCTATCAGGCTTTTTCATCAAAACTTAGAATTTGGTGGATTTCATCTTCTTTATCACTTGTTAATAAACGTTCTCTATTGGATTCTAAAGAAATAAATCTTGCCACTTGAGCAATTAAATTTAACTGCATCCCATCATCATTACTATCCGTTAATTCTAAAAATAATAGACGGACAGGCATATTATCGGGGCTACCAAAATCAATACCATCTTTCAGACGGAAAAAACATAATATAGGTGTTTTTAAATTGGGGAGCCTCGCATGTGGTAAGGCCACGCCTTCACCAATAGCTGTACTTAGACTTGTTTCTCTTTCCCAAATCGCTTTTTGAATAAGCTTAGCATTATCAATGATCTTACGTTTAGCCATTAACTTAGTAATTGCGTCAATAACCTGCTCTTTAGTTTTTCCTTGTACATCCAAAAAGATATGATCTTTATCAAAAAATTTCGCCAATGGTCGACGAACACCTTTAATCGCCCATTTTAGAAGAGGGCCAACACCAATTGAAGTAAGCACACAAATAATCACTATACTTGAAAAAATAATCTCATTAAATACACCCAATTCAAAGCCAATTAGCGCGATAATAATCCCCATGGTTCCCTGCGTATTAAGACCGCAGGCTACCGCGAATGCATTCTTTCTACCTAGACCACCAAGAATTGCCCCAATATAGGCGCCGCCTATTTTACAAAAAGAAGAAATAAAAAGTAAGAGAAGAATAACTATCCAACTGGTCTCTTCTGTAAATTTTAATTGCATCCCAATTAAGACAAAAAATATTGGCGCGAACACAGCAAAAATAAATTCTTGCGTCCATTGCCTCATATAAGGTGTGATTTTCTGTGATTCGCCCGCCATTAAGCCGGCCACAAAAGCTCCGAAAATAACGTGTATTCCGAGCATATGCGCGACAGCCCCATTCAAAAGCGCTAAAGAAAAAAGTAAGGACAACGCTACCGTTGTATCCATTTTCTTATAGCCGATCATATCAAAAAATTTATCAATTACCCGAGGAGCTATCGTAAGCGTAAAAACCAAATAAACAACCATCGTTATAATTGGTTTTAAGAATGTCTCTAAGGTAAACGTTCCTTTGATAATTAAGGATAATATCATCGCGACAATAGACCATCCCCAAATATCACTTAAAACACCTGTGGTAAGAATCTTCAACCCCACTTCCGATTGAAAGATTTTTAGATCAAAAAGTATTTTTGCAATGACTGGAATTGCCACAACTGCTAAGGCAATAGAAATTAATAATTTCACATGGATCGGATTAATATCTTGCGGAAAGAAAGAGTGTGGCAAAAAAAATGAAAACCAATAAACCCCGATAAAAGGAAATAACAATGCAATCAAAGACATATAAATACTTTGCTTACCTTGACGCAGTGATGCTCTTAAGTCAATCTCAAGCCCCGTAATTAACAATAAAAAAATAACACAGAGCCAAGAAATTCCCTGTAAAAGGTATGGCTGAAATCCTTCGGATGGAAATAAGAAATTAAAATGCTTAGGAAGAAGTTTCCCAAATATCATCGGACCAAGTATAATTCCAGCACCAACTTCTCCGACAATAATTGGTTGCCCTAAACGCCTGGCTAATTCACCAAATATTCTAGCTGCCAGCATAATAATGCCTAACTCTGCGACAAAAATAAATACCGCATGCTCACTTAAAACAGGCATTTCTTTATTCCTATATCTTTATTAGTTGGATTAAGGAAAGGATCAACATTAAAACCGTTATAAGCAAAAGCATTCCCGCTGGCATTACTTTTTTTGTCTTGATTAAGCGTTTAAGAAAAACAATTAATAAAATTCCACTCGTCGCAGCAATGATTGTAAGCCCGCAGTTCAAACTTTCTCGCGCCAGGAAAATTCCTGTAAAAATGAATCCCCCAGACAGAATCCCCATAATTAAAGAAACTTTACTACCTGCTTTCTTAAATCCCATATACCCACCAAAAACTAATAAAATTCCATATACCGAAAATATGATATTAAGTGCTAACATACCTTTCCTTTCATTTAAACTTTTTGTAATTTACTGGATATCTTATTCTTTGAAAAATTCTTTTTTAAGGTTTCATTCGAAATTAACGATTTCTCTACAGTATCTGCAAGAGCCTGAATAAATCCCGGATGGCATTCAATGGCTTTAGACATTCTGAAATCATGGATACCCAAATGATGCGCCAGTTCTCTATATTCCACATTAATTTCGCTAATCGTCTCGATATGATCTCCAACAAACGATACTGGAATAACAATAATTTTTATAATACCACGGCGAGCGAGGGCTTTCAGCATTTGATCTGTGGCAGGTTTTAACCATTGTAAAGGCCCTACCGCGCTTTGATAAGAGATGACCCAACGATCTGTTCTATTTAATTTTTGTAAAATACCTGCAACCGTTTCGGCAATCTGAAAAGGATACGGATCTCCTTCTGTAAGAAAATACAGTGGTAAACCATGCGCTGAAAAAAGCAAATAAAAGTCATCCAAAGATTCATCAACTCTTAAAGCTTCATTAATACGCTCAATAAAAGCTTGAATATACCCTTCATGTAAATAATATGATGAAGCATTAATAATATTTATGTCAGGATATTTAAGAGCGGCCTTTTTTAAATAAAATAAATTAGACCCTGTGGTAGCCTTAGAAAAATGCGGATACAAGCTTAAAGCTAAAAGTGTTTTCTTACGATTACGCTGAGCTTTTTCAATTGTATCTTGGGCAAACGGTGGGCTATAGTTAAAGGAAAACGTCACATCAATATCCCTTCCTCGCCTTTTTAACTCTTGCCTTAAAGCCTGAGCTTGGGCTGTGGTAGATTTATATATTGGACTTCCTCCGCCTATCTCCTGATATAAAGTTTTAACAGCTTTCAATCTAACTTTAATCAAAATCCAGGCAAATATTTTTTGAAATAAAAAAGACAAAGGAAAGCGTATCAATAATGGATCAGAAAATAAATGTTTCTGAAAATCTTTAACATCATCATTTGTTCTAGGGCCTCCCATATTAAGCAAAGCCACTAAGACTTTCGAATCCTCGATGTTGTGTGGCTTAATTATGTTCAAATGATCAATTTGATCAATTTTCTCCCGTTCTTGAACAGACATTCTTTTTTGTTTCCAACGACTTCCAATAATTTGTCCAGTAATAGCCGTGAGAATCGAAAATGGAATAATCCAAGGATTTAAATGTTCTGTAACACGAATATAAATGAGTAAGGGAATTGAAGCATGTATCCAGAAAAACCATTTAAAGGAAAACTTTGGATATTTTTCCCGAATGTATCCACAAGGAATATTAATAAGAAAAGCGATAAATATCGCAGTAAAATAAATAAATATCTCGTGCATAATGTGTGTATTCTAACACAGATCTCTCTTTCTTCAAGAAAAAGGAATAATGTATAAGTATAATTAAATAGTTTATTTAGCTTCGACAAAGATTGGAAAGGAAGGAAATTTATTGCTGATTTTTATAAATTAACTTTATAAAATCACGCCGGCTAACAATTCCCACTAATTTATTATCATCATCAACAATAGGCACTCGGCGGATGGAAGTATTACTAAAAAATTCACAGACTTCAATTAATTTAGCATCAGGTTTAAAAGTTTTCACCTCTGTTGTCATAAAATTTTTAACTTTTTGAGTTTTGGTGACAATATCTCCTAATAATAACGAAAGCATATCTTTTTCTGAAATAATACCAACCAAATGATTATTCTCGTCAAGGACAGGTAATCCAGTTACATTAGACTCAATAAGAATCTTTAACGCATCCACAATAAGGGTCTCAGGACTAACAGAAAAAACATTTTTAGTCATTATTGATTGAATCTCAAGCATATGGAATTCCTTTGTCTGATGCTAGCACTTAAAATTAAGCTTCTCCAAAAGCCTTTTTTATTGCAGATAAAACCCGATCTTGTTCAAATGGCTTAATTATATAATCTGTAGCACCTGCCCTAATCGCCTTCATGAGCGATTCTCGTTGATCAATGGCTGTAACCATAACAACTTTAGCATTTTTATCAAACTCTAAAATTTCTGTCATGGCTTGAATACCATCTTTTTCAGGCATAACGATATCCATTGTGACAAGATCTGGTTTTAATTCTTTATACTTATCAACGCCTTCTTGCCCGTTACATCCTTCTCCAACAACCTCATAATTGTTAAATTTTAATATATCAGACAGCATTAAGCGGATAATTGGCGCATCATCCACAACTAATATTCGTTTTGACATAATTCCTATCCTCCTAATATTGACTTAGATTGTATTACAAATGTAACTTAAAGTTTTATCACTTCCTTTGAGCGGAAGAATATACATGGCACATTTTAAATTATGTCGAACAACCATGAATTGACTTTCAATAATTAATATCTCATTACTTTCCGCAGCGATAGCCGAGATGTATTCTTCGAATAAAGTTGCGGCAAAATCATGAACGACTTGGGGAGGGCTTGGCTTCATCTTAATCTGAAAATCACTGGAAAAAACATTAGAAATAGCACTTGCTAAAATATTTCCAACCTCCTGAACAGCACTCTGTGTTAAAGCATCCAATTCTTTTGTGGAACCAGTAGGTCGCTGTAAAATTAAGTCAGTTAGAAGTAAACTATCATTAGTTTCAAATGTAATTAAAAATTTAAAAGGCGCATCTCCGACTAAATCAATGTAAGCACCAATAACCTCACCACCTTCAATTGCAATTTCTTCTGTCGCCTTGGTAATATCCGTTAAATAAACTTTTTCTAAGGATATCTTTGCCCCGCATTTCACCATTTTAGAAAAAACTTGCGAAGCTCGATCAATACTCAGCTGAGCTATCAACTGTATAGCTTTACTGATTCTACTTTTATCTTCCATAATTTATTCTCCATAATTAATCAGCAATAATTATAATTCAACTGGTTCTTGCCCAAATATTTTACAAAGCACTTTTCCCGTATCTAAATCAAATTCGATTTGATACCCTTTTTCACCACCTGTTTTACTCGCAATAATTTTAACTCCAAACTGCTTTAATATTGTTCTGACAGCTTCTTCATTATTTTTTCCAATATCTGAAGTAACTCCTTGTAAAACCTTTGCTCCACCAAAAATCTTTGCTGATAATCCGCTAATATCGGCATCATGTTTTACTTTTAATTCATGAATTAAATCGGGAATTCCAGTATCAGCAAACTTTGCTCTTTTTAATTCCCCCGTACGAACAATTCCCTCTGAAGATGCCAACATTAAATGAAGCATCCCTCCAACTTTTTTTTCCTGATGATAAAGACAAACACCTATACAAGATCCTAATGTTGTTTTGATAAGAAATGGAGCCTTACCGGTTTTAATATCCGCAATTCCGACGATAAGGACATTATCTGTCATTGTCATATTTTTTCCTTTAACTTTATCGTGATTCCTGAATGATTGCTACTGGATCTAAAATAAGGGCTATTGTACCGTCCCCTAAAATAGAAGCTCCAGTAACGCCTTTAACTTCAGTAAAATGATTAGAAAGAGATTTAATGACAATTTCCTCTTCACCAATAAGTGAATCTACCGCCACGCCTATTTGTGATTCACCGTCTGAAATAACTACTACTTTTAATTCTTTTTGTTGCGAACGATCTGTCCCTTTAATTTTAATAACTTTTTCTAGTTCAACTAAACTAAGGGCGTGGTCACGTAATTTAACGGTATCGTTCCCATCAATTGAATAAATATCTTCATCTCGTGTCTTAATAATCTCAGTAACTGATTCTAGAGGTATAGCGTATGTCTCTGCCCCCACTACAACTAAAAGAGCCTGAATAATGGCTAAAGTCAGAGGAATTTTCATCAAAAAGCGAGTACCTTTATCAACTTCTGTTTCAATATCCACTACACCATTAACAGAAGTGATCATACTTTTTACTACATCCATTCCAACACCTCGACCTGAAAGACCTGTCACTTGCGCTGCCGTACTAAACCCGGGCATAAAAACTAAATTCAGTTTTTCTTTTTCTGTCATCTTATCAATTTGGTCTTCTGCTATAATACCTTTCTTTAAAGCAGACTGAGCGATTGCTACAGGATCTAAACCTTTCCCATCATCTCCAACTTCAATACAAATATTATTACCTTGATGCGACGCCTTTAAATATACTGTTCCGTTTCGAACTTTTCCCTTTTTAACACGGGTTTCAGGATCTTCAATTCCATGATCAACCGCATTACGAATCATATGTGTTAACGGATCACCCAAACTATCTACAATTTTTTTATCGAGTTCTGTGTCTTCCCCTTCAATCTCTAAAGAAACATCTTTTTCTACTTGTTTAGCAATATCACGGACAATACGTTTGAATCTTGTAAAGACACCTTCGATAGGCATCATCCGCGTCTGCATAACACCTGTTTGAATATCCGACGATAATTTACCAAGAGATATTGTTGTCTCATCTAATGTATGAATATGCCCCATAACATTACTCTTAGCTGTTGTCATTTCCAAATAAGCCAAACGCGAGGATAAACTCTCCATAAGCTCATTCATCTTTTCATCTTGTTTACGTTTATTACCATTACGACTGGCTATCCTTTTATATTCTCCAGTAAAAGTTTCATATTTTGTTCGAATATCACTCAATATGCGAAGCAGTTCTTTTTGTTCAGTCAACGAGTCATTAAATAATGTGACAAGTCTGGCATACTGAGCCCGGACAATAACCAGCTCACCTGATAGATTCATAAGTTTATCTAACTTCTGAGAATCAATTCTAATTGTCGAAATTTCAACCGAACTTGTTTTTGCTCTTGCAGCCACTTCTTTGCCAACATCTGTTTGTTGAACAGCAGCTCCAACTTCTACCGGTTTAGAATTTTCTTTAATCATAGTATCACTCTCTTTTTTTTCTGGTGTTGATGAAAATAATTCATCCGCCATTAAATCAAAGGAAAGTAAATTAACCCCTTCAACGGATAAACTAGATTTTATTTTATCGTCTTTTTCTTTAGACGCGTAAACGATCCCTATAAGAATTTCTGAATTCATCTCATCTGAAATAGATTCAAATAAAGGTGAAATTTTTAAAATAGTTCCTAGCTTACGTAAATGTTCTTCAAGCAAGAAAGCTTTCATACTTTTGGTCGGACAACTACCTTCAATTTGAATAAAAATCTGATAAAATTGATCACCTTCTTTATATAAGTCTTCTGCTGATTTACGTTCTTCTTTTGAAAATTGCGATATATCAATTGTCGTTGAAATCCTTTTAATATCTTGATCCGTAGATAAACCTGGTTCAGTCATTGCGGCTGAAGCCTCTTCATTTTTTACTAAAACATCCTGCTTATCTGGAGATGAATTCTCATTGATAATTTCTTTATAATATTTTTCTAACTCTTTACATAATTGTGTAACATCTTTATTAACCGTTTGCGTTGTTTTTAAAGAATCATACAGTTCTTTAATAACATCAATCCCCATAAAAAGAAGCGTAAACATATTTTCATAGGTTTTACCTTTTTCCCGACAAACACCTAAAATATTTTCCATACTATGCGCTAAACTTTGAATTTCCAGAACTCCTACAATTCCAGCAGAACCTTTAATTGTATGCATAATTCGAAATAAATTATTGATTAAATCCACTTTCGAATTGTCTTCTTCTAAATTTAGTAACTGTGCATTAAAATCCTCAATATTTTGCTCTAACTCAACCAAATATTGTTGCAAATATTTCTCATTAATGTTTGATTTAGAGATATATGTAGCATTCTTAATTTCTGCTTCACTAATATTAGTTTCTTCCTCTTTTGCCGATGAAACTTCTGGCATTTCGACTGATTTAGCCGGCAAAGGTTCCTGAGAAGCTTCTTGTTTTTCTGTTGACTCTACTGGGGGAAGCGTTGATTCAGTTTCGCCTTTAGTCTC
The DNA here is from genome assembly GCA_020632515.1 of Candidatus Omnitrophota bacterium. Lineage (GTDB taxonomy): Bacteria > Omnitrophota > Gorgyraeia > Zapsychrales > Zapsychraceae > JACKFK01. The sequence goes on from JACKFK010000012.1 coordinate 37,499, forward strand.
TGAAGAAGCTACGGGCGCTACAGCATCTCCTTCCAATAGCGCCTTAATACGTTTCACACTTTCTTCAATATCAGTTAATTCTTGATTACTATCTTTTAAATCATTTAATAACGACTCTAAAACATCAAATCCATCAAAAAGTATCTCAATTGCTTCCAAAGTAATTTCCATTTTATGCTCTTTAATCCGTTGCAAAATGGTTTCAGCCTCGTGCGTTAAGCCAACAACTTTCGTCAATCCCATAAAGGAAGCTGTTCCTTTAATCGTATGCGCGGAACGAAACATCGCATCTAAATCAGCATCAGGAACTTTTTGACCTTCTTTGACTAATGATTCCGCTTCCAGAAGCTTATCATTGATCAACTGGAGATGCTCTGTGCTTTCAGCAAGAAATTCTCCAATAATACCTTCGCGTTCCTCGGGTGTCATATTCATAATTTAATACCTATTTAGATAATTAATTTAAATTTAATACTTGTTTAATTCCTTGAGAAACCTGCATAATATCTAATTGAATATCAACAGCTCCTTTTTCAAAGGCAGCCCGTGGCATTCCATAAACAACACAACTAGCTTCATTTTGTCCAATAACAAAAGAGCCTTTATTATGCATTTTAAATAACCCCTCTGTTCCATCAGCTCCCATGCCTGTCAATATGACACCGAGTGCATTAGAGGTAAATAATTCAGAAACTGATTCAAAAAGAACATCGCAAGAGGGGCAATGTCCCGAAACCTTTTCATCGCCTTGAATTTTCAACTTATAACGCCCATCATATTTTGTAACGCGCATTTGATATCCTCCAGGAGCAATATAACACTTTCCATCTTCAAGATAGTCGCCATTAACAGCTTCACAAACTTCTAACTCACAAATAGAGTTCAAACGATCAGCTAAACTTTTTGTAAAATTGGGTGGCATATGCTGCACACAAACAATAGGTTTCATTCCTTTCTTGGGAAGTTTTGTAATAACATTTTGCAACGCAAGTACACCACCTGTTGAGGAACCAATAGCGATAATATCCGTATGTTTTGGCTTAATTCTATTATTTATTTCTACTGACGATAATGTTTGCTGCTCTTTTACTGTTGCAGTAGGTCTAAAACCTAATTTAATTCGATGCCGAAAAACAATGGATTGAATTTTTTTTATCAATGCATCTATTGTTTCATCAAATTCTTGACTTCCCATAGTAGGCTTAGGTAAGAAGTCAACAGCTCCATACTCTAAGGCCCTTACCGTAACACTAGCACCTTCACTAGTTAAAGTACTAAACATAAACACTGGCAAAGGTTTTTCCTGCATAATACGTCGCAAAGCTTCCAACCCTGTCATGACAGGCATTTCACAATCTAAAATCAGAATATCCGCCTGATGAGCTTTAACCGCCTCTATCGCTTCCTTGCCGTTATTCGCTTGTGCAATGACAGAAAATTTCTGAGTCTGTTCTAATGCTTCTTTAACAACTTTCCTAAGAAAAACTGAATCATCTGCGAGTATTACTTTAATCACAATCGCTGTTAAACCTTTTGATAAATGGCTGTTCCCATGGATTTAATTTTTGGCTCAAATTCACTTAATGATTCTGAAAGACTAATAAAAATATAACCTTTCGGAGCAAGCACATCAAAAAAGTTATTAAATACTTTTGTTTTGGTTTGCTTATCAAAATAAATCATAACATTACGTATAAAAATAATGTTAATGTTATCGACTGGAAATCGTTTTAATAAATTATGCTGCCGAAATTCAACAATCTTTTTAATTTCTGATGAAATTTTATATTTCTTTTGGTTTATGCCCCCTTGATCCAAAATTTCCTGAGTAAAAAATTTTTTCTTAAAACTATCAGGCACATACTTTACTGCACGTTCATTATACACTCCTTCTTTAGCTTGCTGAATTACATCCGTATTAATATCCGATGCATATAATTTAAAACGCCACGAAGGATTATTTTGAAAAAAATGTTTACAGGTTATACCTAACGAGTATGGCTCTTCTCCGGTTGAAGAAGCCGCCGACCATATTGAAACTTCCTTTTTCGGAAAATTTGTTTGATTTGCAATAAATGACGGAAAAAGCACATCATGTAAATAATTAAATTGTTTAGTATGCCGAAAAAAATATGTTTCATTGGTTGTTATTGCATTAATAAAATATTCAATTTCAGCATCTCGGTTTGGCTGTTTAAGATATTCATAATACTGTTCGAATTTAGTAAATTTTAGTGTTTCTAACTTTTTACGAAGTCTCGAAAAAATTAAACTCTTTTTTGAAGGCGGCAAAGCTACACCTGTCAAAGAATACATAAAATCACGAAGATTATTAAATTCCTTTTCTGTAATCGGCTGAATACTTGTATCAAAAGATGATTTTGCTTCCGTATTCTGCATATTCTATCCCTCACCACCTACTGGTGAAGGTTCTTGAGTACCAATCTCACTATTGATAAGGTCATTTACCGTATCAAGATCTAAAATAATAATCATTCGATTCTCTAATTCACCAATTCCGATAATACAATCACGATCAATATTCATCTTCACAGTTGGTGACGGATCAACACAGGAAGACTCAATCCGAATATTATCCAAGATCTCATCAACAATAAAACTTATTAACGTACCCCGTATATCAGCAACTAAAATTTTACTTAAACCGTCAAATTCTTTCGTAGGAAGTTGAAATTTTCGTCGTAAATCAAAAACAGGCACAATAGTTCCACGAATATTAATAACACCTAAAGTAAATTCTGGCATTTGAGGAATAGGAGTAATACGTTGAATACGAATAACTTCCTGTACTTGCGTTATATCAACAGCATATTCCTCAGCTGCTAACTTAAAACATACTAACTCTAAAATCTTTTCTCCTGATTTACTTCCTATTTGATGATCCTCTACTTCGTTGGATATCGTCATATAAGCACTCCTTATTTAAACATTCCAAAAATAAAATTAACCAAATGATAACGGCTCTTCTTCATTAGTTTTCTTTTTTTCTGCTGCTATCACTGGCTTATCTATATTTGTTTTTAAATTTTCTGTTTTTATTAAAATAGGTTTCTTTTCTATAGATTTCTCAACAGGCTTTGGTTTAACCTTTTGCAGTTCTTCAGAAATCTTAGGCTTAATAGCTACTTTTGTTGGAGAAACACTTTTCGTGACTGTATTTTGGATAGCATTATTAGTGATATTTTTTTTTAATTCCTTCGCAGGAACAACTTTCAAAGGAATTTTGTTTTCTGCTATCGGTAACTTTTGAGAACTTTCTACTTTTCTTTCTTGTTGAATCTCTTTTGGCGGATTAACAATTTTTGAATCCAATACTTTTTTCCTGGTGTGAGTTTCTATTGATTTAGTCTCTGAAGACTTTTGTTTAACTAAAGGTTTCACCGAAGTTGAATCTAACTTTATATTCTCAGACTTTACTTTTTTGGATTGCGTCAAAGCTTCATTAATCTTAAAAGTATTTATACTCGACAAAAGTTCATTGGCTTGTGTTGCCATTGATTGCGCTGCTAAGGCCAACTGTTCCGCTGCAGAAGCATTCGTTTCCGTAATTGAAGTATTTTCCTCTGTTGTGGCCGCTTGCTCCTGCGTTGCCGTCGATATAGAATTTAATTGTTCAGCAACCTGGTTAATATTGGTCACAATCTCCTTTAAACTCTCGCCAGCCGTACCGGAGACCACCGCCCCCTGTTCAACTTGCTTGGCACTTTCTTTCATCAAATTCGCAATATCATTAGCAGATGATGCGCTTCGTTCTGCTAGTTTTCGCACCTCATCCGCAACGACAGCAAACCCTTTTCCATGTTCCCCAGCTCTAGCCGCTTCAATCGCTGCATTTAATGCCAATAAATTTGTTTGATCAGCGATATCCGTAATTATAACAACAGCGTCTGAAATCTGTTTAGAACTCTTGGAAATAGCCTTCATAGCCTCAATAACGCTTTCCATCCCCTCACCAGCTTTATAACAATTCTTAGAAGCATTCTGAGCTAATTCATTTGCTGAATTTGCATTCGACGAATTTGCTTGAACCGAACTCGATAATTCCTCAAAAGAAGCAGCCTGCTGGTTTGCTCCATCTGATATTTTTTGAGTGTCAGAGGAAACATTTCGCGCAATATTAACACTGCTTTCTGTTAATTTCTTTACGTTAGACATCGTGTCATGCAATTTATCTAAAAAAAGATTAAAACCTTTCGCCATTTCTCCCAATTCATCATTTGAAATAACAGGTACACGCTGCGTTAAATCATTTGTGGAAGCAATATTATTTATAACGTTCAAAGAAGCTTTAATAGGCTTTGTTAAAAATTGTGCAAAATACCATGAAACTACAAAACCGAGAACAAGCGTTATAGGGATGACAAAAACAGATAAATTTCTAAGGCTTGTATTTTTTTTAGTCAAAAGCAAATTAATACGGGCAGACTCTGCGCTTGTCTTATGGATAATATCGATAAGAATCGTCTCAACTTCATGAGTTAAAACTTCTGTCTCATCAATTAATGAATTACCAAGACTGCGATTCTCTTCAATAAAAAGGTCTACCGATTTTAATATATTGGCATGAATTTTTTCAACAGCAGATTGAATTTGAGTTTTTTTATCAGAAGGTAAATTCTCAAAAGAACTTAATCCTGTTAAAAATTTCTTCATGTATTCTTCAAATTGAACTTCAGAAGAATTTTTCCAAGTTAAAGCTAAATCCAGCCCCCAAAAACGAAAATTCTCAAAATGATTTAAAATATTTTCTTCTAATTCAAGAGTGTGCAAACTGTCTGCCTGCTGCTGGATAAACTTTTGTGTAGAATTTAATTGGAAAGTAATAACGAAAAGAGGAATTACGAATAAAAATATTAAACCTAAATTCAGTATTATCAACTTTGTTGAAATTTTAAAATTCAAATTGTCTACCTAAAAATTACTGGTTATCCTTAGTTTTCTCTTTAATATACTTATCAATGGCCATCTTATCCCGATCCGCTATACTAACAAAGGATACTCCTATACCATAAGTGTATCCTGAACGAATAATATCTGAACGTACAACCTTAGCTAAGACAACAACGGGATCAGAACGCGTTAACGTTGTTGCATAATTAAACCCTGGCACGTATTTCCGAAGGCCTTCAATCTGAATTGCTAATTTAATCAATTCACCAATTTCATAACGAATTTTGGAATTTATAAACGCTCCGCCTGCACAAAAATCCTTAATAGCATCATTGGAAGTCTCTCCCGTTGATGGATAGCGTGAAGAAATGACTTTATGATTCTCTTCAATACGCTTAAATTTACGACGTTCTTCTAATACGTTTGACATAGTTCACATCCTAAATAACTAGTTTATCTACTTTTTCGACAAGGTAAACAATTTCTGGTTTAGTGATTTGATCAGCAGCCCCAACTTTTTGACATTTCATCGCCATTTCCTTAGAAATAATTGACGAAAAAACGATACAAGGCAGTTTTGTTAAAACAGGATTGTCCTTGATATTTTTAATTAAGGACAATCCATCCATTTGTGGCATCTCAATATCAGTAATAACAAGATTAAAAAATTCTGATATATCTTTACCAGGATTTTCTTTAACAGTTTTTTCCAATAAATTCCATGCCTCTTGTCCATTTGAAACTACACAAGACTTATATCCAGCCTGTTCCGTGTTTTCCTTAAGCAATCCTTGAATAAATGCAGAATCTTCAACGATAAGAATATTTTTTGTGCCGCGATCAAAATTTACATTTTCTGAAGAAAAATTATAATGTCCTGATTCTTGTAGACCTGTTTCCGGATTAATATCTGAAGATATTTTCTCAAAATCCAATAAAAAAATAATTTTTTGATCCATTTTAATAATCCCAATGGCGTATTTTGACTTACTTTGAACAAGACCGCTTGGAGTTTCAACATCTTTCCAGGAAAAACGATGAATACGCGTCACATGACTAACCCAAAAACCAACTTGGATCTTATTAAATTCTGAAACAACAATCCGACTTTTTTGCGGATCATATTCCGTATTAATTTTCAAATGTTTTGCTAAATTGACGACTGGAATAATATTTCCACGAAGATTAATAACTCCCGAAATAGCTTCATGCGATTCGGGAACAGGAACTATTCCATCGGAAACTCGAATAATTTCCCGAACTTTTGAAACATTAATTCCGTAATATTCCTTATTAACACAGAACTCAACGATTTCAAGTTCATTAGATCCTGCTTCAATAATCTTTGTTGGCATATCGTCTACCGGCATAATCTTCTCCTTAAAATTTTAGCAGTTTCAAATACATTATTACATTCTAGAGATGAATTTTAAAAATTTTTTTTGAATATTTTTTCTTAACTTTTTGAAAATCTTTATCCAAATTAAATTTAATTAAAATTCCTAATATTTAAATGTATTAATATACACAATCTATTTTAGTTTAAAACATGCGGCTTATATGTCAATGAAATGTTAACTTTTTTTTACTATTTAAATTATTTTCTTTAATCCTGCAACTACCGACGAGACATTAAAAAAAATACCCGATAACATTTAAGAATGGATTGACATATCAGTATACGAAGCACTATGAGAGGAATTGTAAATATTATTCTTTTCAACCTTTGCACAAAACTCAGTGTATTTTGTCTGTACAATTTTTTCAACATCCCCGACAGCGGCCATACGAACTTCTTTATTTTGATTAACAATTTTATCTAAATCATCAATTGTAAATAAAAGAACATTACTCAGTGTAGCCACCTCAGGAGCAATATTTCTTGGCATAGAAATATCGATAAACATCATTTTTTTAAAAGAAGATTTACGAAGCACTTTTTGAACAGTTCCTTTTTCTAAGACGTAATGGGGAGCATTTGTTGAACATATACACAAATCGACCTCTGTTAAAGTTTCTTTAATATCACAATATTCCACAACTTCCCCGGAATATTTACTGGCAAGATTAAGGGCATTGTCAATTGAACGGTTCATCAAATAAAGTTTTTTTAATTTTTTTTGCGCTAATTGCTTTACAGCTAACTCGCTCATTTTTCCTGCCCCAAGAATCAAAACAGATTTATTTTCCAGCGTATCTAAAACTTTTTCAGCCATGGCGATCGCCGCCCAACTTACAGAAGATCCCCCATAACAAATATTTGTCTCTGTCTGAGCTTTTTTTCCAGTTCTTAATGCAATATTAGTCAACAAATTAAAGTATTTAGATAGGGCCCCTTCTGCCCTTGCAACTTCAAAGGCATCCTTAAGCTGGCCGAGAATTTGTTTTTCACCCAACACAAGAGAATCTAATCCGCAGATTACCCGCAGAAGATGCTCTACGCTTTTTTGTTCTCGATAAATATAAATGAAATTTTTAAAAGAAAGAATCTCTTTATTTTCTTTTATTGAAGAAATTAAATTGATAACCTCTTCTAACGGATAATAAAAATCAATAACATTAAGATAAACTTCTGTTCGATTACATGTAGAAATAACAAAGGATTCTATAACGGCAGGATTATTTTTTAACTCGCTGAGAAGTAGACGCTGCTGGGTAGCGTTTAAATAAAATTTTTCCCTAATATCAATCGGGGCTGTTTTGTGGTTAATACCAATCGTAAATAAATTCATTTTATCATTTATAGACAGATTAAAAATATGTTTGAAGTATAACAAAAATAAATTTAACCTTCAATCCCATTTGTTCTTTTTTCTATTAGCAAATTATTCTCCAATTCGATCGGGATAATCACTAAAAATTCCGTCAACACCTAACTTTTTGAAATATGTAATTTCCTGCAAATCATTAACAGTCCACACAAAAACCTTTATTCCTTTTTTATGCGCATCATTAATTAATTTTGAATTAACAATTTTGTAATTTACATGAATAGCATATGTTTTTATTTTTTGAGAAAATTTAAGAAACCCTAGAGAACGATACAATAATAATGCTCCAATTGGAATTTTTGATTTTAATTTTCTAATTTTTTTTAATTTACTTCGCTTAAATGAAGAAATGAGAAAATCATCATATTGCCAACCATAATAATGTACATATTTTTCAATCATATGTAACACTGGATGAAGCGTACGCCGTCCTTTTAATTCAATATTCACTTTAGCCTTACGATTGATTAATTTTAAAGCACTCTCAAGCGTAGGAATCCTTTCTCCTTTTCCGGCGTCCAATTGCTGCAACTCGGCATATGACTTTCGAATGAGATATCCTTTTCCATTGGTCGTTCGCTCAAGAGTGGGATCATGAAAAAGAACAAGTTCACCGCTTTGACAGCAATAAACATCTAACTCAATAATGTCCACTTTTAACTCTAAAGCCTTCTTAATCGAAATAAGCGTATTCTCAGGTTCATACCCTGCAGCTCCACGATGTCCTATTTTTATCATAATCAGTCCTTTTGCAAAATGTTTAGTTTAATATCCTTTTCTAAACCAAGCAATAAAAAAAGACCAGAAGATGTCTTCTGGTCTTTCTATTCCAATATATTCTTAATTCGAAAATTAATCTTTATTTAATTTCTTAATACTTTCTTTAACTTGCTCCAATTGATTAACAAGCTTACGTTCCAAATTTACAAGATTATCTAATATAACCTCATCAATTAACCGTTTCGCTTCATGACAAGTATATCCCTGATCCTGCAGTCGTTTATAAATTCCATGCATGATAGAGAATTGATCATCTCCTGGCATATGCGGCTTAATCCTGGACAATTCATGTTTAATAGTTGCCTTCATAATCAATTATCTCCTTTCATCAAGAATGCAGAATCGAGGGTGTCAATAAATCTATGGTGAACGATCTAGTATTATTGAATTTCTCTTGAGTAGTTATCTTCAAAATGGGAAGAATATCGCCCGCCTCAGACTTCAATTCACCAAACTATATGATTTCAGCACGTTCAACTACGATTCTAGGACAAGTATAACATGAAGGCTAGAATATGGAAAGTCATTATGATAATTTGCTATTAATTTAAGTCGTTTATTATCATATAGTTATGGTATATATTAAAAATATTTTGAGCATATGCTATTTTTTATATCCACAGCACTCATCTCCTGGCCAAGACTGATCAAGAACTTTACGGATTGAAACACAAACAAACTTGCGCCCACTACGGGTTTTTCGCGGACCAAATCGGTTAGAATAAATACTGCAGTAATATCGGTTATTTTTATCTTCTACCAAATGCTCGCATGGATCCCCATCCATAGAGCCACAACAAGCCCCACAGCGAAGACATTTCGCTTCCCATATCTGCTCTTGAGACCGTTGATATTTCTGATACCTCTTTTGATCAGAATCTGCCATTAATTACCCCCCTGCCACAGGCGGTATAAAAGCCACAGAATCTCCATCCTGTAAAACTGTACTCCAAGAAACAAACTCGTCATTAACCGCAACTTTTATATCTTGCTGAGATAATGAGGACGGATAGCGCCGTTGAAATTGTTTGAATATTTCACTCGGAGACTGCGCTGATGTTTCCAAAATCTCTTCACTTCGACCACACAGCTCACGAAAGAACGCATAATACTGAATATGGATCCTCTTACTATTCATACCAACTCGCTATATAGGTTTATTACTAGTTATAAAAGATTTTGCTTTACGCAGCTTTTCTAATTCAGATGAAGATACATTCAACAAACTTTTTTCTGGAGGAGCAATATATTCAACATCATATTCTGTTAAAAAATGCTCAAGTGAAGGCTGATTATTTTTTAATAACTGTAGAAAGTAATCACCACATTTTGAATCATATATTGTGCAAAGAGTTTCAACATATCCATCTGTTGAGTTTCTAAAAGTTGTCGCTAATTTTCTTTTGTTTCTTTTTGCAATAAGATCATCTAGAAGCGCATCATTTAATCCAGGAAAATCAGCAGAAACAACAAGCCAATCAGCCTGTGGATGTTGACTCATTGCGGAAATAATGTGCCCCATTAATCCTATCCCTTCAAAAATATTAATATCATAAATAACAGGAAAGCCTGCTAAACTTTCATCAGCCGCCTGCTCTTTTGTCGCCGATATAAAAACTTTATCACAAAATTTCGACACCAACTGATAACATTTTGCAATCTGATGCTGACCCTCAATCTGTTCCGTTAAATGACTTAAACGATGCGCTGACTGATCACGGCCTAAAACAATTAAAGCAAAGAACTTCTTTTTAGGGATTACTGTAAGTCCATTCGATCTCATCGAATAACCTCCCCTACAAACCCCTTTTGAACATGCTTCAATCCTGGAGGAATCTGCATAAACCCTTGTGCCGCAGCTACACCCCCGAGATCACCAGACCCGCCAGTGAGAATTGTTTTCGCAACTAATTGCGCTTTATCATTAGATGTAATTTTTATGGGCATAAAATAAGTTAACGCTGTTGGAATTTCCGCATTATTGGACAACATAGCATATTCAACGTCACGCTTGATACCTAATGCATGATCAAGACCTGGCAAAACATATTTATAAGCACATACTTGCGTAGCAATAGGATTTCCTGGCAAAGCAAAAACTGGGACCTTATTATCCGCAATTCCAAACCAAAACGGCTTTCCTGGCTTCTGCTGAACTTTATGAAACAATAATTTTACACTTAATTTCTTCAAGATTCGAGGAATAAAATCAAATTTTCCCATCGAGACGCCGCCAGTTAGTATTACTATATCAAAATTTTTTAGAATTTCTGCAATTTCTTTAAATAAAATTTCTTCATTATCAGGAAAATGAAACAATTCTATCTCTACACAATTAGTCCTTTCCAATAACGCTTTTAAAAAATAAGAATTTGATTTTCGAATCTGAAATGGTTTAACCGGACTATCGATATCGACCAATTCATCCCCATTAGAAATAATCGCTGTTCGAATCAATTGATGCACCTTAATACGATGCTTTCCCACAGAGGCTGCAATGGCAAGCCGTTCAGGAGTTAAAACAGCATTTTTGGAAATGAGACACTGCCCCCTTTTCTGATCCTGCCCTTGCCAACGGATATATTGATTTTGATTGAGAGCAATATCCTTCTTAATTACGGCGACTCCTTCCGTAATTTCAACATCTTCAATCGGAACAATACAATCCGCCCCTTGTGAAACAACAGCCCCCGTCATAATTTCCGTACATTGCTTAGATGCAAGAATTTTGAGAGCTTCCTGACCAGCGGCTTGCGTCCCAATAATTTCAAATTGTTTTATTCCAGTTTTAAAATCTTCATATTTGATGGCAACTCCATCCATCAAAGATTTATTAAAAGGAGGCAGATCACGGTCAGCATAAATATTTTCTTTAAGAATTCGAAACGTGGCTTGGGTAAGATTTACTTCTTCTTCACCAAAAACCGGCATGTGTTTGAAAATAATTTCTCGAGCAGCATCAACTGAAATAAATATGAAATTCTGCATTATTTGCGTTTTATCAGAGGGATGGTGAGAGTCAAAAATAAAAGCTGTACTAATACATAAATCAATAAATTTCTCGCTAAACCAGACGTAAATCCATAGGAATGTAATCCCACACTTAGCAAATTAACCCCAAACCATGCCCACATCACAACGATACAGCCAAGAACACTACCGATAGCCAATCCCAACGCTCCAATCATCCGTCCAACTTTTAAATGAAAAAGCATGGCAATCCATAAAACAATCAATAAAGCCCCGTTCTCCTTTGGGTCCCAGCCCCAGAACCGTCCCCACGAAGCATCCGCCCATATACCGCCTAAATTCGTCCCTAAGAAAGTCATTGTCAAACCAAAAGCCAAGGTTCCTAAAAGGATCCGTTGCGTTTCCTTAAGCAATTCCTGTTGATGTGGTCGAAAAATACTCTGTAAAATATAAATATGCCCTACAACGCCAGCGACACAGACGCCTGCATAGCCAATGGTAATTGTCACAACATGCGTAGAAAGCCAAAAGTTTGAATTCAAAACAGCTACCAGCATTTTAAGCGTATCTCCTTCTGCGGCAAAGCGGCTTGCAATCATCAAGAATACAAAACCACTAATGCTCGAAATAATGAGACCTAACCAATTTTTGCTAAATCGCTCGATAATTAATCCAACGAAAACACTGATAAAACTAACAAATAAAAATGTCTCATATAAAGTAGAAACCGGTGGCCTTTGCAAAATAACAACGCGCATAATAAAACCAATAGCTTGAATTAAAAAACCACCTCCAACCAAGATCCAAGCAACTCTATAAAAAACTTTGTTCGTCTTGATAAGGGCCATCATGCAGATTAAAAAGGAAAAAAGGTAAAGAAACTTTGCCCAGAAAAACGCCTGTAATTGATTCGAGAATAATTCTAAACGAAGATATTTAGATCCTGCCCCTTCTCGTTTTAATCGATTTTCAACAGAATTCGAAAATGAACGAACAGCCAAATCAAAGCGAATTTGATCCCCGCCTAACTTCGCTTGATACATATCCGATAAAAAATAAATTTCTTTTCGAATATCCGGATCATTAAAACTAAAATGAATTGTATCCCAAGGGCTTAACCAATCATGCGTTTCATGTTGAAAAAACGGGATAATATGAATGGGAAGATTATTATAATACATCGACCACGAATATAAATTTGAAATAAGTTGATAGGCTTCCTTTTCTGTTTCAGTCCATAAAGAATTTTCCTTATTTTCTAAATCCCTCGTTAATTCATTTAATTTCTCAGCTCTTAATGCCACCATTAAAAAATTAAAATAATTCTGCGCTTCTGGAAATTCCAATTCTTTTTTTAACGTTTTATTTTGAATTTGAAAATCAGGATGCGGCGCCGCAAATTGAAAAACATGTGTTAATTGAATAAAAAGGCGTATATTTGATTCAACTCGAATGATCTCATTTTCAACAATACTCCGATTCTTTTCGTCAATATCCCAAGCCCGTTGCGCTAAGTCGATCAATAAAGGCAAACCCTTTTCCAATTGAGCAAAACTATACCGTCGCCCCTTCTCAGGTTCAATACCCAAGGTTTCAGCAATTTCTGGATTATTAATTAAAAAAACTTTTTGTTCCAATAATTCAGGGTTTCCGAATAACACCCCTGTTAACCACCGGATCGGTTCCTGCTTTTCATATTTTCCCTTACCGGAAAATTGCAACAAAACATGCCGAGCATAGGTATCCATAGGCTTAACACGGCCATTATGTAAAATTGCTATTGCGGAAAACTCTTTAAGCGATTTCAATTCGGCCGGTGGTTTTGCATTCAAAGGACAAATCTCCTGTGCTGAGCAAACACCCCACAACAAAACCCAAAGGAAAAAAGTTATAAAATTTTTCTTAAACATATCGATATTATTTCTTTTTTTGAAAAGATGAACTCATAAAATGAATAACAAGGCCGGCAAATGTTAGAAAACAGGCAAAGTAAGGCAAAAACTTTCCTGGATTTTTAACAACCGCTAAAGTCGAATATTCCCGCGATAGTTTGTCAATCGCGTAAGATGCTTGATAAAAGGTATAATCTTTGTACCGTAACGGATGATTCATATAAATCAAAACCTGACGCTTTAACCCGTTTGCATCAATCTCTACTAAGCTCTCATAACTTTTCGCCATATCTGTTCCCGGATATTTCTTCATCCTGAAATCAACAAGTTTTAATGTCAGCGGCAATTCATGTCGTTTTTTGCGTAATTGAAAATAGACTATTTCATCATTAATACTTAGTCCTGTCGGTCGAACTTCCCCGCCAAATAGTAAAAGATTTTTGAGCTCGCCTTTTTTATCCTTAAGCAGAAAAGTTCCTCCTGCCATATTTTTTTCCGGTTCAATATTTGGAGATATTTTCTTTAATGATTTTATTCCGGAAGCATTTAAATATTCTGTGCCTTCTTGCGGCTGTTCCAAATAAGCGTCGCTGTTGGTTAAAAATTGCGTTACATGAAATTCTAATCCAAAATCATTAAGCTGCAGACTAAAACCTGGTTTCAAGAGTTTAGCATCCACACTCGTCACATTTCTTGGATTATCTTCTCCTTTCCAAATCGACACTTCCCAATCACGATAATAAGATGATAAATTTGAACCTGCCCCTTCTAATAATTGTAAATACGTTTCTTTTGTCGCGTGAAATGTAACAAACGCCGCGAAAAAATATGACAATAAACCAAGATGTATAATAATGATTCCAATACTTTTTAATTTGTAATGAATAAACCGCGTTACCGTCACCGCCAATAAATTAAAAAAGAAAACCCATAATACCAATCGCGCGCCAGGAAAAGGAATAAAACCAAAACCTAAAAAATAAAAGGAAAAAAAGAATTTTTCCTGAGCCGCATACAAACCGTTCCCCACCTGATCAATCGTTCCCCACAAAGTCAAAATGAACAACAGAGCTAAACATATGACTGTAATCTTTAAAGACGCCATAAAACGGACAAGGGGATTCTTAGCGAGATTTTTTATAAATAAATTCATAAAGCAAGAGATTGACAAAGGATTTTAAACTTATTTAAACTTTTCTGGACTGTTTGCTTAGAACCGGTCATTTTCACAAAAACAACTTTATCCGCCGTTTCTAATATCGCTCCAATAGCGGATGGAACATCTGATGCCTCATTCTTCTGAAAATACGTCAAATCTAAAAGTTTAATTTTTAATTTGGATGTTGTCAGCATTTCTTCCTGCGCATCTAGAAATTGCTGTAAATCCTCTTTTGCTGGCGCGGGAATATTAATTTGTCCCAACCATCGTATAATATTGGCTTCAATTCCTCCAGCTGCTCCGCTTAAAGAAATAATCGATACCTCCAAATCTTTCTCATTTGGATTGCTCGAACGAAATGTTGCCTGCCGCATACCGGACCCAGCTTCTTCTACCCACCCTTCGGGAACAACCCACCTTAAAGACACCTTTGCTGTGGACTGATCTAAAAGCGCCTGCATCTGCGGGTTATCTTTCGCTAATTGCTTCATATCCGCTTTGGTTTTCATAAACGCGTGCGGATCCTGCCCATCAAGAAATGGGGCATCAATATCTGGTTCAATAATGACTTCCCTATATTGAGAAACCAACTGTGGACGATCGCAAGAAATTAAAAAAACTAATGTAATGAAGAAATAAATAAAATAATTACGCATTAAAGTTATGATTAATTTAAATTGATAGGAAAAGAATAGATATATAATAAGCACATTTAGAAAGAAAAGCAATTATTTATACTACTTCTTGTTAATTTATGTAACTGAATTATAATGAATTTAATTATAAACTCCTACATTAAATTCAAATTAATCACATTCTAATATGATCAAAATTAATTCCCTACGAATCGAGTACGACGAAATCACTGCCGTTAAAGATCTTTCCTTAGAAATTAAAAAAGGACAAATCTTCGGTTTGGTCGGTCCCAACGGCGCGGGAAAAACATCAACAATCAAAGCCCTTGCAGGAATCTTAGAACCAACGTATGGTGAAATTCTAATCGACGGTGTTGATCTTGAACTAGAGACTCAACGCGCCTTACAAAGCATTGGCTACATGCCTGATTTCGCTCCTGTTTATGAAAATCTAAAAGTCTGGGAATATTTGGATGTATTTGCCAGCGCATATCTTCTTAACCGTGAATTACGTAAATCCCGCATTGACGAATGGATTACTCGAGTCAATCTAAGAGATAAACGCGATACTTACATCAAAGAGCTTTCCCGAGGGATGCGTCAACGCTTGGTATTAGCTAAAACCTTGTTGCATGATCCCAAAGTATTACTTCTCGATGAGCCGGCTAGTGGACTTGACCCCAGCGCTCGACGGGAAATGCGGGAGATTCTCAAATCTGTAGCGAAAGAAAATAAAGCTATTATTATTTCCAGTCATATCCTTACAGAATTAGATGATTTCTGCAACTCGATCGGCATTATGCAAAAAGGAATGATGGTTGTTTCCGGTTCCTTAGAAGAAATCCGCGCCAAAGTCAAAACCTTAGGATTGCTTACCATTCGCCTAAGCGAAAAAAGTCAGGATTTAGCCAATAAAATCCTTCAATTTTTAAGCAACTCAAAATTAATATCCAATTTACAAGGCGTAACTCTTACTGAATACAAAATGAACTTTCAGGGTGATGAAACCCAGTGCACCTGGCTTTTAGATCAATTAATCAAACATGAAATACCTATTTATGAATTTTTCCTGGAAAGACCCAACATTGAAGATATCTTTTTTCAAATCGGAGCTAAAGAAGTTTCATGAAAATTCTCGAACCACAAAATAATGCTTTATTCCTTGCCTATTGGCGTGAACGTATGCGACCAGGCCCTCTTTTTTCTGCTTTTCTATTAATCAGCGTTATTGTCCTTTTGATTTTCGCCAATGGCCTGATGAACCCTGAGTATGTGTATCATTATGATATCCATACAGGCGATCATTCCCAAAGAACACTGTTAGCCTGGCCTAAAAAGGTTTTGCTTGATTTATGTTACCTGCAAGGAACTATTATTTTACTTTTTGGCTCAGTATCCGTCTATCGCAAAGCAGCCCGAGAACGTTCAAGCAAAGTGATCGACTTTCACCGCTGTTCTCCAACTTCACGAATTGATCAAGCCTTAGGAATGCTTTTTGGCGGAGCATGCCTAGAATGGACTTTATTCATAGCCCTAACACTCATTGAATTCTTCCTGCTTACCTTTTCCTATTTACCTTACGGATTCTTTCTCCAATTTATTGGTGCGTTAGTGATCTGCGCCTTATTTTTTCACTCGTTATGTATTCTCATCGCGATTTCCCAAAATCATTCCACACAGTCACGCGTCGGTGTTGTGGGCCTCCTTATCCTTTTATATTTTGGCATTACTCTATTTACCGCATCCAAGCTATCATTTTTTTACCATATGTCCTGGGTTCCCGCCTTTGATCAACTAACACTCGCAATTAAAGGAGAACGCTATCACTACACCCCATACTATTTTAACCAACGAAAAATTCTTTATATGTTTTTTGGTTATAAAATCAATTCTTTCTTTTTTCAAAGCATGATTCAAATTCCTTTTATCGCTCTTTTTATTCATGCTATCAAACGAAAAATCTCGGCCATTGATCATCCTCCCTTTTCTAAAGGCCAGACATTGCTCAGCATTTTTTATCTCCTCTTTCTCTTTTCTGGCAGCGCAATTTCAGCGATTATCCATGAAGAAAATTATAACCCTTTTCAGAATTACCACTACAGTCACATCAAAGAATATTTACTTTCTGGCTTTTTTTATCTTACAGTTACCTTAGGTATTCTTGGCGCTTTTTTAATAACACCTGACCGCAGTGTTTATAAAAAAGGTTTAAAACGTTGCTTAAAATTAAAAGTTCCTCGTCTTCGTTCCGGAGAAGATCCAAGTTTAAATATTAAATGGCTCTTTACTCTTTGTTTCATTATTTTCGTAAATTATATCCTTTACGCCCTTATCTTCAAAATCAGTTTCTTGACGGGCTTTCTGCATTTACTCATCCTCATGAGTTATCCTCTCTCTTTTGGATTTCTCTATCAATTTTTTCAACTCTCCCAATTCCAGCACAAAAGACTTATCTTTGGGACGATCTTGTTAATTTTCTGGATTGTCTTGCCGATCTACAGCAATATCATTAAATTTAAAGCTAAAGCCTCTTTGCTTTATCTTCTCTTTACTGCGCCTTCCCCATTCTTCGGCGGCATTATTGCTATGATCCAATCCATAACCAAAGTGCCACACACTGACTTAAAAGAGCTAATCTCTTATACTGTTATTTCAGTAGTCATAACATTATTTTCATTGGGGTTAGTATACTATTCGCGAAATCAGCTTAAAAACAAAGTTCTTAAAGAAGGTATTTAAAGAAGAGATTTGTTAGCAGAATGATACGCATTTTCAATACAGTCATTAAAGGAAATCCCTTTAAGATAGTTCGCACAGAAATGAAGCCGCGGAAATTGAGCAGCGAGCTGCTCCAATTGATCTCGTAATGCTAAATACGTTTGAGTATATTGAGGAATTCCACGCCGCCATTTTTTAATATAAACTTGTTTCGGTGAATCTTCTGCTTTTAAAACCTGATTTATTTCTTGTAAAGCTAATGCAGAAATTTCATCCTCGGATAAATCTTCAACTTCTGGATGACGACTGCCACCAATCATCACCCTGACAAGAATTTCATCCTCAGCACAACGATTTGCAAAAATTAAACTTTCAAATAAAACTCCTAAAGTTTGCCGCCTTTCACTAGAAGGGATCAAATAACCAAAACCTTGCGGAAAATTCTTAAATGCACTTTTAGCGTAAACCAATCCCACAACCGCAATAGGCGCGTATTCAAATTGATTTAACAACTCCGCCAAGTCTTTGTTAAGTTCTTTTAATAAATAACTGCTACCATACGCAGGCGCACAAAGAAAAATTTCATCAGCGTCATACATCTGACCATCATATTTAAAACAATACTTCTCTTCCTTTTGTAAAATTGATGCCACGTCTATTTTTGTATGAATATATACCCGATACATTGTATACAGTTTTTCGATCACAGATCCCATGCCATCTTTAAGTGAAACTAATTTCCGTTTAATTTTCTTATCGCGTTTTTGTTTAAACAATCCTTTGATAACCGACCCGTATGTCTGTTCAAGTGCATAGATTTTTGGAAAAGCCGCGCGTACACTAATCTTCTTTGCATCGCCGGCATAAATTCCACTGACCATAGGATCTAAAAATAATTGCGCAACCCGTGGCCCGAAGCGCCGCTGAAAAAAGTCAAAAACACTTTCCTTTGGATCTGTTCCTGCTTTCTGAAAAAACTCTTGAAAAATGCGAATCTTTTCCCTGGCGCTGAATAATGGAAATTTAAACAATGCCACTGGATTCATCGGAACCGGATATAATTGATTTTGATACGAAATAAAACGCTTTTTGGCTTGAGCTGAAGCAACAATGAGTTGATCTGCTATCTGAATTTCATGAAAAAATTCCAAGGTAAGAGGATTGATGGTCAGAAATCCATTTGGTCCATGTTCAAAGAGATGTTTATCTACTTGCTGAGAATGAATGGTTCCGCCAGGAAACTTTTCTTTCTCAAATAATTTAATCTCAATATCGTCACGTTTGCAATATTTTCTGCAAAGATAATGCAATGTCGCCAGGCCACTAATGCCGCCACCTATAACTGCAATGCGCTTAAACTTTGATTTTTTTAAATTCATGCACTTTATCTACAACAAACTTAAGTTTATCAACTTCCACGTCGGGAAAAACACCATGACTTAAATTAAAAATATACCGCTGGTGCTGGCTGCCTCCAAGTAAAATCTTTTCAACTTCTTTTTCCAATTGCGGATAATCCAAGTAAAGATTTCCGTTGAATAAATTTCCCTGAACCCCTTTTTGAATTTGATTCAATGTTGCTGGCGTGCCCAAATTAACCGTGTGGTCAACGGAAAGAAAATCAGAATTAACTAAATCCAACAACGATAAAAGATGCGCTGTATTACGGACAAAATAAATTGACGGCACTTTAAGGGCCGCAAAAATTCTTTGAACATAGGGCAAAACTAAATCCTTAAAATCTTCCTGGCTTAAAATTCCGGCACAGGTATCAAACAATTGCACAACATCCGCGCCTGCTTTAATCTGCTGTTGCAGATATCGAATTGTATTTATTGTTAAGATTTCCATAAGTTGATGAAAGGCGTCTGTTTCCGCTTTCATATACTTAAATAATTTCTTATAACCAACAGAAGATCCCCCCTCAATCAAAAAGGATAAAACAGTAAATGGAGAACCCGCAAACCCAATTAATGGAATATTCCGCGTCAATTTGTTTTTGACTTGTTTAATTGTTTCTGTAATATGTCCTATCTCTTCATGGTCATGAACGTCTTTCATTTTAAAATGCGTATCAATGACCGGCCCTTTTCGATCATCGAAACCAATCTTAAACCCCATAGCACCTGGTAAAGTCAGAATATCGGCAAAGAGAATCGCAGCATCAACCCCCAAAATATCAATCGGTTGACAAGTAATCTCTGCTGCTAAATCTGGCGTTTTAAACATCGTTTCAAGAGAATGCGCCGCCTTGATCGCCTGATATTCAGGCAAGTAACGTCCAGCTTGGCGCATAAACCAGACTGGAATCGTTTCATTTGTTCCAGCAAAAGCCTCAAGGAATGGTGAGTTCATTGTCTAAACTGTTCGTGAAAAACGATTTTTATTTTCATTATTTCTCGGCAAATAAGCATCAAAGCCCATACAAATATTACGAATAAATAACTTTCCTAGATCTGTTACGATAATTTTATCAGAAGAATTCATTAATAATTCTTGATTTACGCAATTCTCAATATGCTTTATCTCGTGAGAAAAATACTCATGAAATGACTGCTTAAATACTTCATAAAATTCATTTTTATCAATCTCAAAGCGACACATAAGCGTTCGAATCACCCATTGACGAATCTGATCATCGATT
>JACKFK010000013.1 GCA_020632515.1 Candidatus Omnitrophota bacterium
CGGCCGTATCTTTAGGCATGTTTATACAAGCAACCGTCATGTCCGCTTTTTTTTCAATATGATAGTCAATCATATGTTTATAATTCATTTTATAAATATGATCTCCCGCGAGAATTAATATAAGTTGCGGATTATTATCCTGAATAGCGTAAATATTCTGATAAATCGCATCGGCTGTTCCCTTATACCAATCATGACCTAAACGCTGTTGCGCTGGAATAACGTCAATAAATTCACCTAATTGCGTCGACACGATATCCCACCCCGCTAAAAGATGTTTCTGTAATGAAAATGATTTATATTGCGTTAAAACATAAATTCTTCGCAATCCCGAATTCACACAATTACTCAAAGTGAAATCAATAATACGATAAACCCCGCCAAAAGGAACAGCTGGCTTAGTCCGATCCCGTGTTAATGGGTCCAGACGCTCTCCACGCCCTCCAGCTAAAATAAAAGTTAAGACATCTCTCATATGTATTCCTTATTTTTTCTCAGAATTATAAAATCTTTTTAAGTTATTCCAATGTTCCAGATTATACTGATTTAAGTTTTAATTTTCAATAAGGATTATTCTCTTAATTATTTACCGGATTTGTCTTTTCATTAAGTTTCAAAACACGCTCATTGTATTGTTCTGCGTCACTTTGCTTACCTACAGCTTCATAAAACCTAACTAATTTTTGCAAGACTTGTTTATTGTTTGGATTAGATTCCAACGTTATTAGTAAAACTTTCTCTGCCCAATCGTATGCCTGCTTGCCGAGCATTACATCCGCAATGCTGAGTAAGTCCAAAATATTTTGTGGTTCTAATTGATGAGCGTTCTGTATATGAATTAACGCTGGCTGGTATTGATCTTTCTCCGTAAAAGCGCGGGCAATTAAAAAATGCGCTTTGGCATCCACCGGCCATACACGAAGAATCGTTTGATATTCCTGAACAGCTTTTTCAAATTGCCCTAACTGTAAATAAGCAAAAGCTAATCCATGCCGTGCTTTTTTATCGCTCGGCGAGAGTACCGCTGCAATCCGATAATCATTAAATGCTTGCTCATATCGATTCTGCTTGGCCATTATATCACCCATCAACCGATACGGTTCTCCATAGGCTGGAGAAATTTTCAAAGCTTCTTGAGCTTCATCAATTGCGGCTTGTTCAAACCCCAACGCCGCAAGCGTCCGGGCGCGATGTAAATTCTGATAACCTCGAACATTAATTGTCCCCAGCCGAAATAAATCTAATGTCTTTGTTTTCCAAACAGCCAAATCTATCGCGTATTTTTCATTAATATTTTTATACTGTTCTATATTCTTTAAAAACACCACTCCGTCATAATCAAAATAGACAAGCGTCCAATCTAAATTTTCATAGAAGTATCGTAAAATTATTTCAGGAATGGGCTGCCGTGCTGAATTCAATAAAACTCCTGTAATGTTAAATTTCTGTGCGTAATCTTCAAACAACTTACTATCGCCCCGATCTAAAATCTGCCGATACTCGTCAAAAAACTTTGCCCCATAAACTTCTGTCCGGCCATCAATAAAAACTTTAATGTCAGGAAAAGTCCGGCCCAGTAAATACGCCCCTGAATTAAAATCATTAAAAAAATTACCTTTAATTTTATTGGCGACAAGAAAATCTACAGCTTTATCAGGATAATTTCGCTGAGAAACACCACCATATTCTTTTTTTAATTCATATTTGTCAAAGTCGTAATATGCTTTTGAGGCCACGATATTACAATACTGAACAATCCACAGAATGAATAAACATTTCATAACAGCTAATGTCAAATATTCAAATTTTTTATGTATAAACCGGATTGGAATAATATCCCTGTAGGACAAATTTAATGAGTTCGTAATAATTACCAAATAAGCTGCGAAGGCAAAATAAGCAGTATTTCTAGCCGCTGATAAAGAAAAAATAAGAAAAACCACCCAGAATAAGAAAGCACTGACATCAATCCGGCGGCGGTTAAATACAAAACTGACGAATGAAATAATAATAAACAATTTATAATAAATAAAATGAGTGACATCAAATAATTTAGCGCGCGTTATCGGCTTCTGTAATTCTTCAATCACTTCAAAAAAGATCTTATTTTCCCCTGATAATGAGAAAAATACGCTTAATGGATACCACGCTCCTTTAAATGTCAATGGATTCAAAAAACACGCTAAAATAACAACAAAGAAAATAACTTTGAGCCTTCGATATTCATCATCTGATAATCGTCCAGTTTCATTCCATTCATACGGTAATTTTATATGCCGTTTTATCCACTCGGAAAATAACCCTATCAGAATAAAAAGCGGACCAAAAAAGAAATAGCCATGCATATTAGTCCATAATGTCTGCGCGACAAACAAAACTACTAACGACCATGTTTTATCGATATGTAAAGCAAGGATGAAAATAAAGACAGTAAAGAAAAGTAAGCTAAATAAATCTGGACGGATAGTAAATCGCTGTTGATAAACTAAATATAACAGGAACAATACATAGGCAAGTGTCAGCTGTTTATCTTTATTAAAACCTAACAACAACAGCAATGCCATAGTAACGATGACAACAACGGTCTGCATCTTAATAAGGCCGTCAAAACCAAAACGTTCGAAAATATTATAAACGACCACCTGAAACAACCATTCATGATTAACCCAGGGCTGCCCGGCAATTGTTGACGATAACATATCCACATGTGGGATATAATGGTTCGTCATAATAAACTTACCCATGGCCAGATGAAGCCACAAATCTAAATCTTTAATTTCTAAACCGGAAACTACAGCGGCCACTCCAAAAATTAATGCAATTGGCACAAGACCGATATAATAATTTATTTTTTTCCAAAAAGTATCGTTCATAATTATTAATATGATTTTAGGTGATTATTGTCCTTTTATTTTCTCCAGCTTCAAAATTCTGTCGAAAAGTACATTCTCTTGATAGCCTGTTTCTAACGCAAATGTGTAAACTTCTTTTGCCCGTTCATATTCTTTATCCTCAACCAAAGTATCTCCAATTGCTATCAGATCTTCATCCGCCCCAGGAACATCAACACGCCCCTTACGCATAACGACCAAAGCCTTTTCAAATTGCTTTTGCTTAACATATATTAACGATAAAAGAAAAAGAAGTTTAGAATTATCTGGATTTTGTTGCAGCATTCGTATGACACGCTTTTTCGCCAGCTCAATGCGCCCTAAATCATTAAGAGTCTTCGCTAAATAATATTGCGTTTCTAAGTCGGAAGGATTAATAATTTTTGCTTTTCGGAAATTCCAAAAAGCCTCTTTATACTTCATCCGTTTTAGCATAATCTTCCCTAACAATTTATTTCCC
This sequence comes from Candidatus Omnitrophota bacterium, assembly GCA_020632515.1. Taxonomy (GTDB): domain Bacteria; phylum Omnitrophota; class Gorgyraeia; order Zapsychrales; family Zapsychraceae; genus JACKFK01. The sequence goes on from JACKFK010000013.1 coordinate 3,352, forward strand.
TCAGCATAGTGCGGCATAAGAGTTAAGGCTTGATCAATTTCCGCTTGAGCTTGATCAAGTAAATTCAATTCAAATAATATTTGCGCCCGATGAGCATATGGAAACGGTACAATCGGCCGCGTTTCAATCTGAACAATATCCATCTCTTTTGTTTGCCAACGGGATAAATCAATTTCCTTTTCTTTGATTAACGCATAATTCCATTCAACATCTTTCAAGAAAATAACCGCATCATAATCAAAATAAACTAAATGCCACTGCGGATCTTGAGAAAGCGATTGAATTAATCTACCAGGAGGATCATTTAACATTAAATTTAAAAAAACACCTGTTAATTGATATTTGTCAGCAGCTTTTTGAAATAATTGATAATTTCCATCTAATATTCTTTTATATTCCGTAAAAAACTCAGCTCCATAAACCTCGGTTCGGCCATCAATGAAAACTTTAATAGAAGGAAATACCTGTCCTAAAAGATACGCCCCTGAATTAAAATCGTTATAAAAATTTCCCGCGACCTTATTTTCCTGCAGAAATTTAACCGCTTTTGTTGGATAATTTCTTAATGATATCCCGCCGTATTCGCTTTTACGCGTCATCGTTTCAAAATCATAATACCCATTAAAAACAATTTTATTAAAATAACTGAATAAAATTAAAATAATAATCGCATGTGCAATGATGAATAACTGGCTTTGCCGCTTCGTAGATTCTTGCTTTGCTGATAAAATCTTCTCAAAATTAATCAATATTGTTAAATAAGCGATGACCGCGAAAAATACAATATTACGTAAAGCGTTTAAAGAAAATACCAAGAATATAATCCATAAAAACAAAGATCCTAATTCAATCCGACGAAAATTATATAGAAAACTCATCCCCGATAGAACAATCAACAATTTGTAGATCGGATAATTTTGTAAAGAAAATATAGTCTGAAACGAAATTGGATTCTGCAATTCCGTAATATATTTAAAAAATATTCGGTGATCCCCTCCCAATGATACTAACACTTTCAATGGATACCAAACACCATCAATAAAATTCGGATTCAAAAAACAAGCCAAAATCGTCCCGATAAAAATACTTTTAAGATTTTTATACGATTGGTCATCCAGCCCGCTGATTTCTTTCCATTGAAATGGCAAAGGAAGCCTTCTTTTCCCCCACTCTGCCAATATAAAAATCGCTATCAAACAAGGCCCAAAAATATAAAATCCATGTATATTTGTCCACAAAACTTGCAAGATAAATAACATAAAAATGGACTGTTTCGTTTTTAATTGATTGGCAAGGGTATAAATAAAAAGGATAAAAAAAAGCAGGCTGAACATATCTGGCCGTAATGTTAATCTTAACTTATAGACCAGAAGCACTAAAAACAACAAACTCACCGGAATAAACAACTTATCACGATTAAATCCCAGGATAATAAGATGAAAAAATGTAAACCCGACAACCAGCACCTGCAAAGTAATTAATCCGCCAGTTCCTGCAAGCGTGTAAAACGAATAAACAATGACTTGAAAAAGCCATTCATGATTAACCCATTGAGTTCCTGTTACTGTACAAGAGAGAAAATCTTGAAAAGGAATTTGAAGATTTTTTAGAATAAATTTACCAACAGCTAAATGCAACCAAATATCTAGATCTTTAATTTCCACATTTGCTAAAAAAATGACTAATGCGGAAAATAAAAGTAAGCTGCCCCATCCAACAGCTCTATTTAAATTTTTCCAAAACCAATCTGTCATAATAGGAGTTAATGGATTTCTAAATCACCAGCCTAAACAACCAGCTGTCAGATAATTTCTTTAAACCCAGCACCAACAATTAGCGACGAATTCTTTGCTTAAACGTCTAATACAAAATGTCCTTTTTCTTTCTCAACTAATTGGGCATTTGGATGGATATTAATATCCTCACTTCTTCGAACCGATTTATATTCGATCGCAGCGCTGAGCAGTTCTTTTGTATAAGGGTGCAAAGGATTCTGAAAGATTTCTTGAGTTGCTGCCATCTCCACAATCTTTCCTTTATACATAACGGCAATCTTGTGACTGACACGCCGTACAACTTTTAGATTATGCGAAATAAATAAATACGTCAATTGAAACTTATCTTGTAATTCTTGCAATAATTTAAGAATTTGATCCTGAATCAGAACATCCAAAGATGAAACTGCTTCATCAAGTATCAAAAGCTTTGGATTTAATACCAACGCACGCGCAATAGCAATGCGTTGACGTTCCCCACCGCTGAATTCATGCGGATAACGATTGAGAATATTGACAGGCAAATCTACAGCTGCTAGTAATTCTTTAATTCTTTGTTCTTGATCACGAAAATGACGATACCTTACTTTCTCCAACGTCATAGCTTCTTTTAAAATATGGAAAACCGTAAACCGCGGATCTAAACTATTAAAGGGGTCTTGAAAAACCATCTGAATATCTTTACGGAATTTCCTAAATTTTGATCCTTTAAGATTAGCAACTTCTTGACCCTCTAATTTTATCGATCCCGAGTCCTGCTGAATTAATTTAATCATGATCCGCGCCAAGGTTGTTTTTCCGCAGCCTGATTCGCCAACCAAGCTGACATTCTCGCCAGGATAAATACTTAAACTTACTTGATCGACCGCTTTGACAAAAGCTCCTTGGCCCCCCCAAGACTTCCGTTTGATTGGAAAATATTTCTTAATATTTTTTAATTCTAGTAATATCATTTTAAAATTTAATATTCCCTAATAACTTTTTTGTATATTCCTGCTGTGGATTCTCAATGACTTCCTTTGTTATTCCCTGCTCAACAATCTGCCCCTGATTCATAACTGCCACCCGGTCGGAAATATGACTAACCATTCCTAAATCGTGAGTTATAAGAAGCAGTGTCAGTTTTAATTCATCCCGCAACTGTAAAAATAGTTCCATAATCCGCGCCTGTAGCGTAACATCCAAATTGCTTGTCGGTTCGTCAGCAATAATCAATCTAGGATCTACTGCGATTGCTTGCGCAATCATGGCCCGTTGACGCATCCCTCCGCTTAATTGATGCGGATAATTTCCAGCCACTCTTTTCGGATCCTTAATGCCAACCTTATCTAATAAACTTAAAATCTTTTCCTTCCTCTGTTTCGTGTTTAAGGTTGTATGCATGACTAAAACTTCCTCAATTTGATAACCAATCGTAAAAACAGGGTTAAAAGCCTGCAACGGTTCTTGAAAAATCATACTGATGGCTTTTCCTCGAATTTGCTGCAACTTCGATAAAGCTATTTTTAAAAGATTCTCATTCTGGAAAATAATTTCACCATCATCGATCTTTAATGCGGGTGATAAAAGCTTTAATACTGCCAAACCAGTTGTTGTCTTCCCACTGCCCGATCCTCCTACCAATCCGACAATGCTTAAAGAAGGTACGTCTAAACAAATTCTATTCAACAGTATTTTTTTCTCAGAGCCATCGTGAACAGTGACCGATAAATCTTTAATTGTAAGTAAAGTTTCGTTCATAACTTTATTCCAAACAACCCGTTGACAATTCTCAGAATTACGCTCTAATCGTTGATGACTGAAAACTGCCGGCTAAATTTTAATTTCCCTTTAAATTCGGATCCAAACAATCCCGCAGGACGTTTCCAATAATATTAAAACAAATCACTGTTAAAAAAATAAAGAATGCCGGCCATAAGATCCATGGAGCAAACTTAATCCTTACAATGCTCATCGCGTCTGAAAGCATGTTCCCCCAACTGGCAAAAGGATCCTGAATCCCCAATCCGATTAAACTCAAAGCGGATTCTCCCAAAATATATCCTGGAATACTTAACATAACCGCGAATATCGAATATGACAGTGTGTGCGGCAAAATATGTTGTGTGATAATGTGAAAATCATTAACACCTAAACTTTTCGCGGCCAAAACATATTCTCGTTCACGCAGAGATAAACACATCCCGCGGATAATCCGCGCTAAAGATGCCCAGCCGATAAATGATAAAATTAAAATAATGGCAAAGTAGACCTGCACCGAATTAAAATCATCCGGCACTGCCGACCGCAATGCTAATAACAAATAAAATCCAGGAAACATAATCACCATTTCACAAAGCCTCATCAAATAATTATCGACTCTACCTCCATAATATCCAGCTGCACCGCCTATTAATAAACCAATCGTAAAAGAAATAAGCACACCTATTAAACCAATAGATAAAGACACCCGCCCGCCAAAAATCAACCGAGAAAAAATATCCCGTCCGCGGGAATCCGCTCCTAATAAATAAATACGCCCGGGAGATTCCACACCTAATAAATGCACTCGAGTAGGAATAAGTCCTAAAAGTTTATAAGATTCCCCTGACGCAAATAACTTCACCCGATATTTAGTATTGACGTCGGTCACATATTCTCGTTTATAAAATTCATTAAACGACAACTGTAAACCATAAACATAAGGCCAGGTTAATCGTCCTTGATCAAAAAAATGCACCGGTGTCGGCGGGCAATACGAATACTGCCGCTGTTCATCTTTGTATGAATACGGTGATAAAAATTCCGCAAAAACTGCGCTAAAATATAAAAACCCCAGAATAAATACACATGCCATAGCCGTTTTATTACCTCTAAATCTCTGCAAGGCTAATTGAAATTGTGAATGATGTCTGTTGTTATTAATCATATCGAATTCTCGGATCCACCTTAACAAGCAGAATATCTGCTAACAAATTTCCGATGATAAATAGTACCCCGCCCATGAGCATGCTTGTCATGACTAAATAAATATCTTTTGATCGAACCGCGGTTAACATCAAAGATCCCAATCCCGGCCAACTGCAAATAATTTCGATTAACGCTGCTCCACTTAATAGACTTGAAAATTCATAGCCTAATAACGTAATAAGCGGATTAATCGCGTTACGCAAGGCATGATGATAAACCACTTTATTCTCCGGCAATCCTTTAGCCCTTGCTGTCAAAATATACTTTTGACCTAACGCCTCTAACATATTTCCCCGCATAATCCGCTGTAAGGCAGCGATTGAACCAATGGATAAAGCCACCGTTGGAATCGCTAAATGCGTGAGAATATCTCCTATTTTCCCTAGTAGCGTTAATTGATCATAATCAGGGCCGTACATTCCACCGAGCGGTAAAACTCCGGTTTGACTGGCCCAATACAGTAAAATCATGGCAATAAAGAAACTCGGTAAGGACAAGAAAATATAAGAAAACAATTGAATCAGACGATCAATCCATTGATTCCGATGCACTGCCGCCCAGATTCCCAGCGGAATCGCCACAGCCCAAGTTAATACAAAACTAGCAAACGATAAAATAAATGTATTTAACAAACGAGCGGAAATAATTCGAGTAACAGGCACATTATAATGAAACGAATACCCAAACTCTAACCGGAGTAAATTCTTAATCCAATAAAAAAATTGTTCTAGTAGAGGACGATCTAATTTATACAAATGCTGATAATATCCAATTGTTTCTTCAGAAACCTGAGGATCCATTCGGATAGTATCCAGATAGTTTCCCGGCGTACTACCCATTAAAAGAAACGTTGCCAACGCCATAATTAAAATCATCGGAATGGCTACTAAAAATCGTTTTAAGATATAAACCCACATAATAAACGCCCTTATTATCTTTCTTTTGAAACCACTGCTTCAATCAATTAATCTTTAGTAATGTTTTTTGCGTAAAGACAAAAATATCACTTAATATAAATTTCTTCTAAATTGTGAAAAACACCTCCCAAATTGGAAGGCTTTAAATTACCAAACTTGTTGCGTATCGCGGTTAATTTCGCGCTAAGGACTGTGTAAATAACAGGCAATTCCCTTGAGACAATCATTTGGAATTCATCATAAATAATCTTACGCTTGTCTTCATCCAGCTCCTGAACCCCCTCACTAAATAATTCGTCAATTCGCTTTTCCCAAGGTGTTGCCGGAGTTTCCTGCCGAGGATTCCACATATGCAGTTGACCATCTGAAGTCCAAACATTTTTCCCAAAATGCGGCTCTACTCCGCCTGTTAATCCCATAATGATGGCATCCCATTCAAACGTTGATGTTAACTTGCTGACTAGCGTATTAAATTCTAACTGCAAAAAGTTGACTTTCATACCCAGCTTTTCTAAATCATGATTAAGAATTCCCCCAATATCAACCCGTTCAGTACTTCCGGAATTAGTATATAAATTAAATTCCACTTGATGACCTTCTTGGTCCTCTATATATCCGTCGCCGTCGCGATCTGAGAAACCAGCATCTTTTAAAATTTGTTTCGCTTTATTCAAATCGTATTCATATTTAAAAACGTCATCTTTATAGAAAAATCCAACCGCTGGCCCCATAGGCGAATATTGTGGATATCCTAGTTTATTTTTGACAATCTCGATAATCTTCTCTTTATCCACGGCATGCGCAACGGCTCGACGAAAATCCCGGTTCTGAAACCAACTCAATCGAACAGGATCAACAAACGGTTTATTGGTGTTCGGATTAATCCCGGGATTCTGATTAAATACAATAAACTGACTGCCTAAATCAGGACCACGGTCATAAACCGTAAAGTTATTCTTTTGCTCAATTGGTTTTAACAACGAATAATCCATTCCGCGCAAACTATACGCGTCCAGAGTTCCTTCGATAAATTTTAAAAGCTCTACATCTGAATTCTGAACAATCAAATAAATCATTCTTTCCAAATACGGCAATGTATTCCCATTTAAATCTTTCTTCCAATAGCGTGGATTACGCTCATATACTAAACGTTGTCCCGGATCATAACGAATCAAACAAAATGGACCTGTACCAACAATCTCCCGCGGATCCGTGTCAATTCCCCAAGTAGAATTAAACTTTCCTTCTTTAACGACTTTTTCTAATTTATGTTTAGGCAGTATTTCTTGGCTCATTGCCCGCAAGAATGGTGCGAATCTGACAGGTAAAATAAATTTAACATGATATTGATCGACTTTATTGACCGCAAAGGGCTGTCCATCAATCATAAAGATATCCCGGGATGAGGCTGGAATATCCGGATTAAAAACCAAATCATTAAATGTAAAAACAACATCATCCGCTGTAAATTCTACACCGTCTGACCACACTACATCTTCACGTAGATGAAAAATCCACTCCAGCCCGTCTTCACTTACCTCCCAACTCTGCGCTAAATTCGGACCAACCTTAAGAGTAAAAGGATCTGTTTTCGTTAAACCATCGAAAATAAATTCAACCGCTTCACTGGTCGAAGTTTCTTTTGCAATTATGGTATTAAAAGATTTTGGATCTGATGTGGTGGCTAAAACTAATTGCCCGCCTGGCTGAGGATTCTGTTGCGATTGGCTGATAGCCGGAAAGAGAAAAAGAAGGAAGAAAAAATAAATTAACGCGAATCTTCTATTTTGAAAGGCAATCTTATTAAACAAACGTTACGGCCCCTATTCTGTTCCGTGACATTATTAAGCGCCTTAGGGTTTAAGGCTGAGGAATTGATTCCTGAACAGATTCTGCTTCTTCTACAGCTTGATCCACGACAGCAGCTGTTGAATCCACCGTAGAAGTTTGTTTGCTTGGAGCAATCTTAGTAGACATTAATGATTGGCTTTTCTTACTCGATAAAATAGCTAATCCAAGACATGTCACTAAAAAACACGTTGAAAGAATTGTTGTTCCCTTAATCAAAAAACTGCTCGTCTGCGCGCCGAACATGGATTCTGCTGATGAAAAACTTTCAGTTAAACCTCCACCGCGGCCTGATTGCATCAAAATAATTGTTGCTAACAAAATACAAACTAAAGCATGTATTACCATCATAAAAGCTGTCATATTTTCCCATCCTTACTTTTCAAATTGATATTCTCTTTTTCTTAATTTGTTTTGACTCCGCATGTATTTTTAACAATCGCTGTAAAAGAATCGGCTTTTAAACTAGCTCCGCCGACAAGCGCCCCATCAATATCAGCTTGCCCCATAAGATCAGCAGTATTCTCTGGCTTCACACTTCCTCCATATTGAATACGGACAGATTGAGCTGTATCTTCATCAAAAATTTTCTTTAAAAGATCCCTGATAAATTTATGAACTTCTTGCGCTTGATCTGGCGTCGCGGTTTTTCCTGTACCTATCGCCCACACTGGTTCATATGCGATAATCATCAACTTCATTTCCTCAGCAGTCAATCCGGCTAAAGATTCCTTACATTGTTTCTCAATCACCGCGAAAGTTTTATTTTCTTCCCGCTCACTTAATACCTCTCCCACACAAACAATCGGAATTAATTGATGTTTTAATGCGGCTTTAATTCTCTTATTGACAGTTTCGTTAGTCTCACCAAAATATTGCCGTCTTTCTGAATGTCCAATAATGACATATTTAGCCCCAGAACTCTTTAAAATCGGCGCAGAAACTTCACCCGTAAACGCGCCTTCGTCTTCCCAATACACATTCTGCGCGCCGATACCGATATTAGATTCAGCTAAAATATCTTCTACATCCCGTAAACAAGTAAATACCGGACACACCACAATTTCCACATCAGTCACTGTTGATAATTCACGTTTTAATAACGCTACTAACTCCATTGCTTCCTGTGGAGTTTTATTTAATTTCCAGTTACCAGCAATAATTGGTTTACGCATAATCAATCCCTCTCAATTATTCAAAATGTCTTTGTTAACTATATTGAATGTTAAACCTTTGATTCTTGCTTATCATTTAACGCCGCGATTCCGGGAAGTTCTTTACCTTCGAGAAATTCTAATGAAGCTCCGCCTCCGGTAGAAATATGCGAAAATCCATCCTCCAAATTAAATTTCTTTACAGCGGCCGCAGAATCTCCACCGCCAACAATGGTCGTCGCATCTTTTAATGTTGCTAAATATTGCGCCACTTCTTTAGTTCCTTCAGCGTATTCATCAATCTCAAATACTCCAACCGGTCCATTCCAAACAACAGTTTTGGCTGTTGATAATACTTTCTTAAATTGTTCCCGTGTTTTAGGACCAATATCTAAACTTTCCCAGCCATCAGGAATTTCATCAACAATTTTACGGCTGGCTTTGTTATTAAAGTCATCCACAATTAGAAAATCTGTTGTTAAAACAATATTAACACCTTTTTCTTTAGCCTTACTTAACAATTTCTTCGCCGTATCAATTTTATCAGCTTCTAATTTTGAATTTCCAATATTCTTGCCCTGGGCTTTCAGAAAGGTATAGGCCATACCACCACCAATCAAAATCGCGTCGGCTTTCTCTAATAAGTTCTCCACAAGAAGGATTTTATCTGAAACCTTTGCGCCGCCAAGAATAACTACTAAAGGTTTTTCCGGGTTATAAACGGCTTTCCCTAAATATTCAATTTCCTTCCCTAATAAGAACCCAGCAACGGATGGTAAATATTGGGTGATCCCTTCTGTTGATGCGTGGGCACGGTGTGCTGTTCCGAATGCATCATTTACGTAAATATCCGCCAGGGAAGCTAACTCTTTGGCAAACGCTGGATCATTAGCTTCTTCTTCATTATAAAAACGTAAATTTTCCAATAAAACGACCTTTTCCGAACTCTCTGCAATGGCTTTTTTAACCTCATCGCCCTTACAATCATCTAACTTTAAAACCTTCTGCCCCAATAACTCAGTCAAACGTTTGCCAACCGGCGTAAGCCGCATAGAATCAACAGATTTCCCTTTTGGCCGGCCTAAATGGCTCATCAAAATAAGTTTGGCTGGACTTTGTCCAAGGATATATTGAATCGTCGGCAGGGCCGCTTGAATCCGCATATCATCGGTGATATTAAGCTGCTCATCTAATGGGACATTAAAATCCACCCGCATAATCACTTTTTTATTTTTGAGGTCTATGTCTTTAACAGTAAGTTTTTTCATTTCAGCACTTTATCTTTCTTTTTAACAATTTTTCTTTGATTTAAATTTTCATTATTATATACAATCAACCTGGTTTGTCAAATTTTGATTCATGGAAGCACATTCAAACATTTTATCTTATTTTTTTTCGATCAGTTCCATTAAGTTTTCCGCTAAATCCATTCGATTCAAAGCTTTTAACCGCGCTATTTCCTGCTGAACCTTCTCAATATTTCCTAATTCATATTCTGCCATACCTAACCCGTGATGAGCCAAAACATGATCTGGATTCATCTTTACCGCTTTAGAAAAATGATTTTGAGCACCGGTAAAAATTTGTTTATATTGATAATATTGTCCTAAATAATAATGAAGCTCATCATAAAAGCGTTCATATTGCTCAGACTGAAGAAAATACCGTAAAGAATCATCTGGTTTACCATGTTCAAATAAATGTCGACCAACCTCAAAATACGCCCAATTATAACGATAATCAAGCTGTGCCGCTTTTTGAAAATTCTGTAACGCTTTTTCGTATTGCCCTAGATCATCAAACGTTCTTCCAATTTCATAATACCCCTGTTTTAATAAAGGATTGTATTTAATAGCTTTTTGAAAATAATATAATCTCTTTTGCACAGAACATTGCTCTACACATTCATTTCCTAAATGATAAAAAAAATTTGCATAATATAAATTTAACTTAGTCTTCTGCGTATAACAATAAAGTGCTATCAATGTGAGTATGCAACCAAATACTATTTTTCTTAATAAACTATTCATGTTTAAAATCAATTTTCTGAACAGCAACAATCAAACCCATGATAATCCATAAAAAATTTCCTAATTGCGTTGAATAAAAAAATGTTTCCAGCCCACTATGATAAAGAAAACCAAGAAATCCAGCTAAAAAAGAGGCCAATACATCAGACAAAAACTTACTCTTCATTCTCTTAAAATTTACTAAACTCACTTGGTACAATCGATATATTATCAATAGGAATGTTCCAAGCCCTAAAAAACCCAATTCAACCCCCATATGTAAATATCCATTATGAGGATATGCCTTCCAATGAACATCAAAATTTTTTACAGCAGATGAATACGCATTAATTCCTATACCTAGAAACGGATGTTTTATAAGCACTTGCCAAGCTGAATACCAATAATCTAATCGTCCAGAAACGGTAAAGATGCTCACGTCTCCGGCTGTATTCACAGTCCGTTCTTTAATCATACCAATGCTAAAAATAATGACAAAAACTCCAATTGTCAACAACATCGGCATTAGAATCTTCGGTTTTTTTAAATAATAAAATATCAAAGCAACCACTAAGGCTATCCATCCGCCGCGAGAATATGTCACCCCCAAACAAAATATGAGCAAAACGAATATTGCACCAATAATTATTTTAAAATACGAATTTTCATAAAACCTAAATTCCTTTTCACACAATTGTTGCTTTTCTTTTTTGGTAATAAACCATGAATGAATAAATGTCAAAAGCAGAGGTAAGATCAATACCAAATAAACCGCTAACTCATTAGGATGTTTCATGCATGATGAAATTCTTCCCTCAACCTTCAAATAATGATGAACAAACCCTTCCCCATAAAAGTATTGCACTATTCCATTTATAACCACTAACGCAACCCCGAGCAAATAAGTATTAAGAAAATAAAAAATACGTTTTTTCGAATTAATAGCCTCATTTAATAAGAAATAAAAATAAATCCCCTGTAATAATTTGAAAAAGAATCCTTTTAGACTAACTAACGGGTTATAACTGATAAAAATAGTCAGGAAAGCAATAAATGTGTAAATCGCAATCGGCCGATTCAAATACGTTTCAACTGGTTTATATGCTTGAATAAACATTGAATACACACCTGTAAACGTCATACTTTTTGTGTTACGCTGTTCTTCATTTAACAACCAAAAAAAGATGGTCGACCTTTTTATAATAAAGGTAAAAATAATCACTCCAAAAAAACTTTCCACAAAAGCCGGTGCCACGGGCAATAAAAACATTAAGATATAAAAAGTCCCTGCGGTAACCTGATCACATCGCTCACAGAAGAGCAATTTCTTTTTATTAAACTGTTCTATATCCATAAATTAATTATCATTCGGTTTAATTTGTTGATATTGCCAAGATAAACCCGCCGCTATTAATCCCATAATATACCAAACATAAACAGATAACTGTAATGAATAGAAATTTGTATCAAAAAAACTCTGGACAAAATAAGAAAAAACTCCTGATAGTAACCCTAATAAAATTAATCCTAAAATTGGATCCCTTACCATCCCTTCTTTAACACCAATAATTGTTTTATAAAATAATTTCAAAATAATACTCAAATATGCAGCTAACCCTAATAAGCCTACTTCACATGCTAATTGAAGAAAACTATTATGCGCGTACGTAGGATTGTAATGAAAATTATTTCGATAAAACTGAAAAAGCGGCATATAGGTATTAAGCCCGTGACCTAACAATGGCCGATCTTTAACCATCGGTAAACTTTCCTGCCAGATTCCTAACCGCCACTGCGCCGTCCTCCTAGCTAATCCAAGCGTATCTTCTCCATTTATCATAACGACAGAAAAAAGGACAAATATCAAAATAGTAGTTACAACCAAAAGGTACACATAACTTTTAGGCCATTGTTTTTCTATGACTAAAAAGCAGCCAAAAAATAACATAATCCCAAGAATTATCCCTATCCATGAACCACGTGAATAAGTCAAAAACTCTACCCATAAAGTTAATCCAATCAATATTCCAAATCCAATTCTCCAAAAACCATTTTTCATGGTAAAGAAACTGCCCAGCAAAATTCCTACAACTATTGTCAAATAACCGCCTAATCCATTGGGGGTCCGAAAACTCGCGTTTACCCTCCCATCAGGGTCAAGTATATGTCCGGAAAAAATATCTTTATGCGTCCAATAACATTGAATTAATCCATCCAATACAGTGGACACAGCGGTAAAAAGAAAAATACCTACCGCAATATAAACACATTTCTTATCTTTAAACGTCTCAATAATTAAAAAATAAATAATAAACCATTCTAATGTTTTTGAAATAAATCCGTGCAACGCCTGTTCAAAGAATGCGCTGCTCATAATCGAAATTATACAAATTATAATAAAAAAACTGATTGGTTTATTAAGAATGCTGGAAGGAGGATAAAAACACTTAAGATCTTTTTCCTGTTTTAATTGATGAAAAAAAATAAAACAGTGTTTCAAAATCCATAAAAAAAGTCCTGCAACAACAGAAACCTCAATAACAGCCGGACTATAAGGAAGCCAAAAAATTAAAACATAAAGAAAAAAACGAATCCCCGCATCAATACGCGAAGTAATTAATACTATATTCATTTTAATTTAGTCTTCATGTTTAATACGCACCCTTAGCCTTGATAACAACAGGAACTGTTTGATACAAAATATTTAAATCCAACCAGAACGACCAATTATTGATATACCACATATCCCAACGAACTAAACGCTTAAATGACACATCACTTCGCCCCCTAATCTGCCACAATCCAGTCATTCCTGGACGGACTTCCAAACGTTTTAATTGCCGTAGATCTTCCTTGCGAATCTGATCAATCGGTAACGGACGAGGCCCAACTAAGCTCATGTGGCCAAGAAAAACATTAAACACCTGCGGCAATTCATCAATACTATATTTACGAATGAAACGGCCAACACGAGTAATCCGTGGATCTTGTTTCATCTTAAAGATCGGCCCATCAACTTCATTCTGCTCTTTGTATTTCTGTAAAGCAATTTCAGCATTTTTGGCCATGCTTCGAAACTTAATCATATAAAACTCTTGCCCGCCCCGCCCATAACGTCTGGATAAATAAAAAATTGGGCCGCGACTATCAATCTTTATAATTAAAGCAATAATAATAAAAAATGGCAGCAGCAGAATAAGCGCGAATGAACTAATGATAAAATCAAACAATCTTTTTCCTGCTTGTTTGCGAAAATTAACAACATCAGAATATTCTAAAATCGGAATAATCCCAATATTAAATTTAATAAAATCACTGCTCATCATTTCAAATCCTTGCGGCACGACCCTAACTGCAATACCCATCTCTTTGGCTTCCTCGAGTAAATTCACAAAAACTCGATTGTCTGGATAAACAGTAATAAATAATTTATTAATGAATTCTCTGCGCGCGATTTCTTTAAAATCCGCGGTCTTCCCCAGAATATTAACTTCATCCTTTTTTAAATCCGATTGTTTGTAATCATCCAGGTAACCAATAACTTTTATTCCCAACCCCGGCCTTTTTTCAATTTCCTGAGCTAATGTGAGCCCGACTTTTCCAGCGCCGACAATTAACGCGTTAAAATTGTTATATCCTTTAGCTACAATATATTCCACAAACATGCGTTTTAAAACCCGCCAAATTGACAGTGATAACATCATAAATATTGTTCCAATCAATAAAACAGTTCGTGGGAATCCGTAAAGTTTAAGTCCATAAATCGCCACAATAATTACCAACGCTGAGAAAAAAATTGATTTCAATAGAATACTAATTTCAAAACCTTCAATTACTTCTCTTCTAGTTTGATATAAAACACTTTTATTCATGAAAAGAATGGTGGTAATAAACCATAAAACAAAAATGGACCGAAAAGGATTTCTCGGATCAACAAAAATATTAAATAATGTTGGATCAAATGGCATGGTTGTTGGACGCAAAAGACACGCCAGATAAATGGAAAAATAAATGCAAATTAAATCAATCAGCGTATAGAGAATCCGAATTGTAAGGATACGATAATTAATTTTCATTATTATTTTTGACGAGATTGTGGAAAAAAATAATTCCTAATTAAAAGGGTAAGAAACAACGCATTTCCTAACAAATAACGCTTCCATAATCGACGAGGTTCACTGCATAAACGAAACAACCACTCTAAACCCGAACGCTGCATCCAACGTGGCGCTTGTTTTTTGCAACCCGAAAGAAAATCAAAAGCCGCTCCCACACCAATTATCACAGGGGCATCTAATTTATCCCGATGATTAGCCATCCAATAATCTTGTTTAGGCGAACCTAGCCCCACCCATAAAACATCTGGTTGAGCTCGATTAATCTGCTCAATAACAGCCTCTGCTTCTATTTCATTAATACGGCGTAACGAAGGAACAAAACTGCCAGCAATCTTTAAATCCGAAAATTGTTCAATTAATCGCTGCTTTAATTTCGTACTCGATTCTTCACTACCACCAAAAAAATAATGTTTTAAACTCTTATTTTGACCAGTTTCGCATAACCTTAACATCAAGTCAGGGCCATATGTTCGTTTAATCACATCTTTCTTATGCAACCGCCCCAGCCAAACCAAAGGAATCCCGTCTGGTGTTGTCATTCCAGAATTATTAATAACTTCGCGATACTGCCGATCTTTATACCCATCGAGTATCGTAGAAACCGGCGCGCAGCAGACATAAACTTTCTGATTTTGGATAATCCAATTCTGGATCGTTTGGCAGGCTAACTCTAAATTCGTGACATTCACTTTAACCCCCAAGACTTCAAAAAAATCCAGAGGGTTATCATGTCCAGTATACTGAACCGGAGACTTTAATTTCATCTATTATTTTGGAATAATTGTGTGATTAAGTTTAATGATTAGTTCATCATATAGTTTTAAGAATGAACTACCATATCACATCAAAACCTATTTCAAAAGGATTTTCTAGCACAGGATAACGCAAGAAATCTAACTATTTTTTAACAGAATCATCCATAATCCAAAATCTTAAAATAACTAATAAGGCCTTAACTCCATCAAACCAGGTAATCTTTTTTCCTTCTTCATATGTGCGGCCACTGTAACTGATTCCTACTTCAAAAATACGACATTTACGTTTGGCAATCTTTGCCGTAATTTCCGGTTCAATTCCAAATCGATTACAACGAATAGGAATAGTTTTTAGGATATTACATCGAAATGCCTTATAACATGTTTCCATATCAGTTAAATTTAAATTCGTCGTCATATTACTTAATAATGTAATAAATTTATTTCCTAAATAGTGCCAAAAATACATAACCCGCTTGGATTGACTGCCAATAAACCGCGAACCATAAACACAATCGGCTCGCCCTTGAATAATCGGCTCTAATACAAGCGGATAATCCGCTGGATCATATTCCCAATCCGCGTCCTGGATAATACACATATCTCCTGTCATTTTCTCAATTGCCGTACGGATAGCAGCGCCTTTGCCCTGATTGACCGCATGAAACTCATAAAAAATAATATCACTATACTTTTTTGCCAACTTCTCAATAATACTCCGCGTTGAATCTTTTGACCCATCGTCAACAATAATTAATTCTCGTTGCGTAATACCTTCAACAGGCTGTTTAAGCACGCGTTCAACAATAGCTTCTAGCCACTGTTCTTCATTGTAAGTTGGGATTAATATGCTTAATTTCATATTATCTTTTTAACTCATTAATCAAAAAAGACAGGCAATACCGCCTGTCCCTTTTGTTCCTTCAATTTCAGAAGATTTAAGAAGCTTTAACATCATCCACGGTAAGATTTGACGTCTTCATCGCCTCTTTAGCTCTACCCCGTTTAACTTGAGGCGCTCCAAAAGGATCGTCGGAATCAAATTGACCTTCAATGGTGTCGATTTGCCCGCTGGTATTGTGATTTTCAGCGGAGGATTTACTATTTCGTCCCAAAAATGTTTTGGTAAGGAATTTATAAATATGTAAAACTATCGTCAATGACGCCGCCATCGCAATAACAATAATAGACCCCAAAAAGGCTAGTAATCTTTTTATTAAAATCTTCATAAACTCCCCTGATTAAAAAATATTAATATCACTTTTATAAAATAATTCATGGCGCAAATGTCTGACAAATTTTAAATCCGGAGCAAAACGATACATTTTATTTTTTAACTTTTGACGATAATAATAACTAACCGGATGCGCCACGCTTGTCGCTACCGATCTTAACGCCGGACTCCTTAAACTGCCCATAATATTGGTCAAAGCATGCGATAAAATACTCATATAAGAAATATTTCCTAAATACATCCGCTCATCCCGGCTGTACCAAGGATTTTTCTGGCCTTCAATATCATAATCATCAAAAATCCAATCTGCCCATTCTTCCAAATTTTCCGGTGGTTTTAACCCATGCTTCATTGAAAGCGTAAAGTCTGGCGTTCCAGGAAGCGGTGTAAAACAAGCCATGGTTTCAAGTTGAGCGTCTGGATTTTCTTTCTTAATACGAAAAGCCAAATCAATCGTTTCGTTAATTTCATCAAATGTTTCTGTCGGGTATCCTATCATCAGACCAAACACAGGAATAATACCTAAGCGTTTACAACGTTGGTTGGATTCTAAAGTCTGTTCAACGGTAATTCCCTTCTGCATCAGATTCAAAATACGCTGGGATCCTGATTCTGCTCCAAATTTCAATGTGTGCGCTCCAGCCTTTTTCATTAGAAGAATATCTTCATCTTTGGCTTTCATAAAAACATCCGCCCGCGTTCCTGAAGTGTAAAAACTAATATCAAGTTTCCGTTCAAAAAAACCATGAAAAACATCCTGCGCTCTTTTACGATTAATGTAAAACTCGTCATCCCTTAACCAGATTCCATCAAGTTTAAACCGCCGCACATCTTCGGTGATAAAATCTAATGTCTTTTGAACTCCAATGGCTCGCCATTTTCGTTCCCGAATAGACGCGCTGCTGCAGAAACCGCAGTTAAACGGACATCCACGCGATGTCTGGCCAATATCCATAACACGCTTACGGTCACTTAAATACATGTCTTTATGAATATAATTCTCGACATTAACAAGCTCCCAAGGCGTTGGCAATAATTTCTCAACATCCATTAAAGGCCGAGGCTCGTTCTTAACCGCCTTACCCCCATCTTTATAAAGAATCCCCTTAATCGCATTTAACCCACGATTATGATCCAAGGCCTCGACAATCTCTAAAAATGATTCGTCGCCTTCGCCGACCACAACAATATCCACTAAATCATGACGGATAGTTTGCTTCGGAGTTACTGATGGATGCGGTCCTCCCCACACAATCGGCACATCCCGTCCACAAATATCCCGCACATACCGGGCTAAATTCAACGCGTTACGAATTTGCGTCCCGGTCATGGACGAAATCCCGACACAAATCGTATCTTTCGACAAATATTTCTCTAAGACTTTTCGCGTAACTGTTTGCGTACGTTGATCAAGAAGCTTAACTGTATATCCTGCTTTTATAATAGGTGCGGCAATGGTAAGTAAACTGTGTGGCGGAGCAACGGTTGAGCCGAAATCCATCCCTGTTTTGGGATAAAGCAATAAAACACTTGGTTTTTCTTCGGATGGCATAATCATAAAGCATTTCCCCACTGATTTTCGAAATTAATAAATAAACTGTACCCCATTAACAAATGGAGTAATTTAAGGTAGAATTAGCTCACAACCAAAAGGAGCTGATTCTATGAAAAAACGTAACTGGCAACCCAAAGAAAAATTTAAAATTGTCCTTGAAGGTATGTCCGGACAAATCGAAATCACCAAACTTTGCGCCAAATACCAAATCTGCCAAACTCAATACTATAAATGGCGTGATCAATTTATCCAGTTCGGTCACCAGGCCTTTGAACAAAAACAAATCTCTAGAAAAGAACAACATCTTGAAACAGAAAACCAAAAACTCAAACGCATCATCGGTGATCTTACTGTCGAGTTAAAAAGCGATTACGAACTATGAAACGATCAAAATCTCAATCCGTCTTTAAACGTAATGAATCGCTTTTGTCTCGCATCAAAGACATCAAAGCCGAACATCCTCTGGGGCATTCGCCGTGTCTGGTCTTACTTGAAATTCCGTGAAAATATAACCGTCAATCGTAAGCGTATTTATCGTCTTATGAAAGAACATAATCTTTTAGTTACAAAAGCTACCGTTTAAGGGCCAAACGCACCAAAACAAGACCAAAACCCCGCGCCAACAAACCTAACCAGTTCTGGGGCACTGACATGACCAAAATTAAAATGTCCTCCTGGGGCTGGCTTTATCTATCCATCGTTTTAGACTGGCACACCAAAGAAATTATCGGCTATTCTTTAAGCCTGCAATCTAAAACTGATGATTGGCTTGACGCTATTGATATGGCTATCAATAATAAGTTCCCCAAGGAATTCGCGAATCTATGAAAGATCAATTATTCTAATATCAGACAATGGTTGTCAGCCAACGAGCCAGCGTTTTATGATGAACTGCTCTTTACTCGGCATCAAACAAATTTTTACAACCTGGTGCAACCCCAAAGGCAACTCTGACACAGAACGAGTCATGCGCACCATCAAAGAAGACCTGGTCTGGGGATACGATTGGGATAATCCCTTTGAATTCCGAATCGCTTTAGCCAAATGGATCCACAATTACAACGAGGATTTTCCTCATCAAAGCTTAAACAACATGACACCGAAACAATTTTATGAAAATTCAATTAACAATGAGTTAAATTCTACCTTAAAAATCTCTTGCTAAATGGGGTACATTACATAAATATGCTAATAAGCTAAATTTAAAATTTCTGGATAGTTTAAATACGCTTTAATTATACGTATTTTCGTTCTCGAGTAAACACTTTTTTATTTTTAAAATATTAAAATTATAAATATTTGCCATATATAGCAAATCGTGTTTGCGCAATTGAATAAATGGCATGTTCCTTTACTAAATCATTTAAATAACAAAAAATATCTTTATGGAATATGTAATCATAGTCATGCCAGATAATGACACCTTTATCTGAAAGAAGTTTAAAGGCATTTTCTGTATCTGACTTAACATAATCATAAGAATGATTACCATCTATAAAAACCAAATCAATCTTGCCAAAATATGGAGAAAAGTCAAAATCACGAGAATTACCAAATAATTCAACAATCTTGTCACTTTCTACGCGCCCTTTATACATCCGTTTATTGAAATTCTGTGCGCTCAATTCAACAACTTTTAAGTCATCAAACGAATACTTTGATATCCTCTCCTTATTATTAACATTTTGTTTGAAATCAAGCGACAAATCTAATGTGTAAACTTTTGCATTTGCGGAGGTATTGGCTGCAAAATGAATTGTTGTAAAACCACTGTAAGTGCCTATTTCAAAAATATTCTTAGGTTTTAACACTTGAACAAGCTCACAAATAACTTGCGTTTCTTTTGGTCGCGCAACCTGAATATCGGTATTAAAATAATTACACTGAGCAAATATCATATCATTCTTTAATTTCGCAAAAGTTTGCGTTTCTTCGAAATTCTTCAATTTTCCATGTGATCTCCGATAAAGCTCATTCATTGTTGTACAAAAATCGAAACAAAAACGATAAAGACTTGGTCGACGAAAAGCTATAAAAATAAATTCTTTAATACATACAACAATTAAATTTATTAAATATCCACTATAAGTAAATATTTTTGACTTAAATTTAGGCATTTAGTATCCTGATTTGGATAATTCTTCTGGAAAATTATAATTATAAAATTTATTCTTAGGATAACGATTTTGTAAAACTACTTGATCAGCATATTCTGATAAGGAGACAAATTTCAAATAACCTTCTTCCCCGTTCATAATCCATTTAATACCATATTTATTTAAATCACGAACAACAAGGTTTTTATCTTTATATGAATCCCAATTAATAATAGTTGTACACCATAGCCCAACTTGTGGTCGTATTGGTAATAAAAATGCTGAAAAAGAATTTCTTCCACCGTATCCAATATCCCAGGCAGATTGATTAGCTTTATTCTTATTCTTATTATACTCTTCTAAAATATTAGCGGTATTATGATAATATTTTTGGATTACATCTTTCATGTGTGTTTTGTTTAACAAAACATCTACATTCTCTTCTAATGTCGGCCGTGTACAGGGCAGCCCTTTCTTCAGAACAATACTTGGCACCAAAAAGATTACTAACAAAATAACGCTTACCCAACCATAAAGAATTCTTTCCTTCAAAAGCAGAGTGTATTTTAAAATAAAATCAATCGAAATAATAGTTGAAAATGATAAAACTCCAATAATATATCGATAAGGTCTAGGATCTGTATATGCAATAAAACATATCCCTGCGATACTTAAAAAAGATACGGTTAACCAAAAACCCAACTCCTTTATTACTTCTTTCTCTATATTTGAATGAGATGCAGCGACAAACAAAATGATGGGAAATAGTGAAAACACTAAGATTAATATTTTTGATACACCTATTCCAGGCCAAATAAAAAAATAATTAAAATACTTAATAAACTGATCAGCACTCACCCCACCAAATACTTTAGAAAAATTATCCACCATCTCACCTGTCCAATTAAAGGCATGAAATTTATCAGCTAACGCAGGAAATGTCGGACAACCAGTAATTAGATAATTCTTAAAAAACCATAATGAAAGAAAGAATACAGACAGAATTAAAAATATAAGATATTTTTTGTTTAATAATATTTCTTTAATTTTTTTCCTTTTATTTCTTTGAATAAAAATCCCCATAAGTAAAATACCAACCATGACATAAGCCATTTGATATTTATTGGCCATTAGATAAATTGAGAAAATAACCGCCAACAAAAACCGTAAAGAATCATTTCTTTCTCGTGCTTCCCAAAAATTGTAAACAGCGGCAAATAAAAAGGCAACTACAGCCCCATTGATCACCACACACGCATTAGCCCCAGAAAAGAAAAAATGTTCATCAAAATAAACCAAAATCATTGCCATTAAACCAAAATATTTATTAAACCGATAGTTGGTATAACCAAATACCAACAATAAAACGATTAACCGCCATGACACATTAATAAGCTGTGAAAATAACGTTTCTTGACCAAAGATTGATATTCCTAATGCATAAGGCACAGCGTTAAATTGCGGTGTAAATATTCCGATATTAAATCCTTCATTCCCCACCAGGCTAGTCCCCTCTTCTAACCAAAGCCTCTGTGTAAACAAATAAATATTATGTGAATCACCTGTGACCAACGGATAATAATTTCTTAAAATAAAAAAGATGATTAATCCCCAAAAGACAAAAAAAGGGATATCAAAAGATATCCCTTTAAAAAGGCTGCACATCATTTTTTCTCTAATATTTTTCTTCAACAATAAAGCATATCCTGATAAAGCTATACCCCAAATAAAGGGAGCCTTATATAACCCCAGCAACGATAATGTCAGCATACCGCCAATCACAACGATACTGCCTAATAAGAAAGATTCTCCAATATAAATGCTTCGATTAAGATAATGTGGTTTTTCATTAATATATAAATAAACAGCAGTGCCCACTGCATAGATCGAAATGATATAAATAATAAAAGTAATCAGTTGCCAATAATTCATCTTAATCTCTTTGAATAACAAAAACTGAATTAATATTTCTGACATCGACAGGAAAATTAGCAAAAGCCACGTCAAAATCATCTAAAATAACAATACCCTCTCCTTTATAAATTTTTGCCATCTCTAATAACTGCTTATCTTGCGAACGTATCACTTCAAAAGCCTTTTTATTAAAATCCCCTCGATGCGCACGATATACAGATAACAATACTAGACTTAACGATAGTATTATTCCTAATTGAAAAAAAATGGTTTGAAATTTCTTTTGCGAAATAACTGAAATATACATAAGAATTAAAGGTATAAATAAAAAACGACTTTGATGCGAACCTAGCCACCAGGTCAACCAAAACAATACAACTAATAAAGGAAGAAAAAGAATTTCATTATTTTTTAATGAATTAAACAATATGCGTAAAAACGGCAAAAGACAAAGCAAATAAACAAGTCCTACTGGATAATCATACCTATTATTAACTCCTTTTTCTGGCACGGCTAACAACCAAAAATGTTTTAGAAATTCACCTACTCCTCGACCAGATCCATATTGATCTTTGGTTGCAACAGCTTGCTCGGCTTTTTCCTTTAAGGATATCCAAGCTTTTGAATTCTGATCAATTTTCTTACTAAAATTAACAACTCCGGGATAAAAAGGAAATAATGGTGTATTGGCATAAAGAAGTGATTTCCCAACAAATGGCCCTCCGATCAACAAACTCATAATGATAAACGGAGCAATTCCTTTTTTCAAATTAACTTGGTGCTGTAATTGTAACCCTACATTAAGATGTTCGTTTGCTATTAACCCAATTCTCCTAAAACCTCTTCTACGGAAAATATAAACACCAACAAACAAAAGAACCATAATTAATCCTATCTGAATTGGAGCAAATGATTTAGACCAAAAATAAAAAGAAAACTCAATAGCACATAAAATAATTCGACCCTTTAATAAGCTATCTAGCGCAGCTAAAAATAAATAACACAAAACGAGATCAAGCATCGCCAAACCCATTTGTATGGCAATGCAATGAGTTCCTAAAATAGCAAAAACCATTAGCATTTTGCTTAGAAGATCTCCTCTTCCTAATTCTTTCAATAGCCCTTTAACGACCGCTAATAATCCGAGAAGAAATATAAATTGCGGAAATTTATTTGGAAGTTCTGTTACCAACCAGTACGGTGCCAATGCGTAATCAACTGGCAGGAAATAAAGATCTGCTAATGACCAAGGAATATGTGCGAAAGCCCCCATCAAAAGGTGCTGTTTTGGAATTGTTATATGATAATTAATTGCATCAAATTCTTGCATTAAATGTGGTGGCAGTAGCGCTGCCTTGCAAGCAATAATCAAAATTGCTAGGCTTAAAACCCCTCCAGTAACTACTATCCCTTTAGATAAAAACTCTAATGCGAGAAAGTTGCGAATGTCATTCTGAATATACTTTAATTTAGAAATATTGATTGAAAGAATACAAACACATAAAAAAATAAATAATCCTGCAGCTAAAAAACTAGTGTGGCTTTTTCCGGGGCTAATAATAAATAACTCTAACCAATAAACACAATATCCTATGACCAACATCATGGTTGGTAAATGACTAATGGGCATTAACCTCTCCCTGCAAAGACTTTAATCCGCCAAATCATATATATTGTGATAACTATAAAAAAATATAAATCCCAAAAATTTATTAGTTTAAGAAATTTTTCCTTCATGAATGTTATCCTTTAGTTGATACTAAAAATTTGGTCCTCCAATTTTGAAAAACCACTCCAATGAGAGCCAAAAATAAAGGAACAATAGGAAAAGCATACCGTGTCACAATATCGAAAAAGGAGTATAATCCAGTAAAACTAAAAATAATTAAAAATATAAAGAATAAATAATGGGTCGAATGATAGTGAAGTATCGAAATATAATTATTTTTACAGTACAAATGCCTTCCTGCCAATATAAATGTAATAATTGTTAAAAATGATAATGAAAATCGTATAAAATTCTTAAATAACTCATAAGAAAATAAGTTACGCAAAAATGGCGTATATGTTACAAAACCTATCCGTGTTGATTCCCAAAAAAACATTTTCAAACTTTCTAATCCGTAGAAGAAACTATACAAAAAAGGATGTTCCAATATTAATCTTTGCGACAACCAAACCATCCAATGATCTGACTCTTCTATCGGCATTTCTTCATACGCCATAAGATATTCGCGAGTTGATGAACCAATTAAATCTCGGTATCGATAAGTCCATGGGAAACATTCCTTCTTACCGAAAAACTTTGTGCAAACATGTTCCCCTGGAATACAAGCTAATGCGGCAACAACTCCTTTAGGGGTAATATTTTGTGTTCTTTTATAAGTTGAACCATATAATTCTCTTGGTCCACGATTTAAATAACCGTATTTATTACTATATTTAAAATATGTGCTTTTAATTGTAACAAGACAACCTTGAACAAAAATAAATGAACACAATACAATGAACAAACTATTGCGAACAATAAAGAATTTCTTTTGTATTACTCCATAAATCGCGGCGCATATAAAAGGTATAATACAAATATAACTAACATATTCAATCATACCTTTTGCTGCAACACCTAAAGCAAACGTTATCCCCAGAAAAATACCATTAAACAAACTTAATCGAAATTCTTGGAAAGATTGTTCAAACCAAGCTTTTGATAATAATAACGTATAAACAAGAATAAAAGGATAGACAATAATTTCACTATACAAACTTAATGCAGAATTAACTAATGCTGGAGAAATTCCCATGTAAGCAATAATTCCCCATCGAATGGACCTTCTAACTTCTAATCTTTTTAATAAAATATTAAGTAATATTTGGCTTAAAATAAGATTACCAAATTGAAAAATCATCTGAATCTTCTGAAAAGATACGCCTAAAATGTCTCCGATACGCATAGAGAACGCCACTAATCCAATATATAAAATTTCTCGATCAGGCCCAGCTGAAAATAAAGACTCCCATCCTCCTCTATAAATTTTCTCCCCTAACATCTCATATCCTTTGGCATCTGCCAAAAGAATCATTTCGCTGCTTATGATCAGATAGCTCCAATAGCAAAACAATATGAGGTAAATTAAATAAGGATAGTATCTTCTAAATGCGAACTTCATTTCTAATTTTTTCTAATCAACAATCTTATAAGCGCGCACACGCTGCTCAAGTGACGTCATAATATCTTTGGAAGGATGACCTTCTTCCAACTGCTGGGCGATAAATTTGGCCATGTCATAACAATGATCTGAGTTGTTGTAGTTATACATTCCCAAACGTCCGGTTAATAAAAGATTATTCATTGATTTAAAACGTGATGAGAAGGCCTGCATCTTCTCCACATATTGCAAATCATAACAAGGATAAAAATAACGCACCTTTTTCACATAATGACCACGAACATCTTTTTTCTCAATAAATCCAGCCTCCACTAAATTCTCAATACATTTATCCGCTAATTGTTGATCTTTTGCCGTCCAGGCCCAATGATCTTCTTCACATGTCAAATCACAACAAATAGCAGTCTGATTCTTCGGCCCCAGTTCGTCATTCATTTGTTTTTGTTCAAAGATTCGGCCAAACAAGTACTTTCTCTCAGGAAAGAATATCCATTGATCTTCTAAAATTTTCGGTTTATTAATAAATAAATATACGAGAATCAAATGGCGAAATTTTAATGCCTGTACTTCTTTCATACTTTCCGGATCTTTTTGCGCGAATAACAACTGATTCAAAGCCGTCAGCGGAATTGAAGAAATCAGGCTGTCGCATTCAAAAATCATTTCTTCTTTTTTATTATCTTTATTTCGCGCTTTAATCTTAAAATTTAATTTCTCACGATGATTAATCTCATAAACTTCTGTATTAACAAGAACCTGCCCTCCGGCAGCCTCAATTTCTTCTTTTAACTTTGTTGGAAAATCTCCAAAACCTTTTTTCGGATAATAGAAAAAATCCGCGCTGGAATCTGCAGTTTCCTTCTTAATCCCTAATAATTTCAGAATAATATCCATACCGCCTTTGGCTGGAATCCGTGTGCGGGCCATATCTGCATGGAGCTTTTTAGGATCACCCCATGTTTTATCGGCAAGTGGTTCAAAAACTAATTGATATGCTGGCTTTCCAAAAAGCCGAACCATATACTCTTCATAAGACTGCGGTTCTCCTTTTTTAAAAATACCTTTAACAACCGACCAAGCATAACCAAATCCCAATTTCAAGAAGGCCCAAAGCCCGCATACCTTTAAAAAGTTTCCCATCTTGAGAGGATAATCCAACAGATGTCCGTTTAAAAAAATCCGATTCTTTTTGGTCAATTTAAGATTGCGCTCTCCCATTAACTCGCCCAATTCATCCAAAATTCCAGGAATGACTGAATACATTTTGTGCGCACCGTAATCTAACGTAAATCCTTCATGTTCAAAACTCCCACTTAATCCTCCATAAATCGGAGCGCTCTCTAAAACTGTAACTTCATATTTATTTTTACGGGCAAGATGATATCCCATGGCTAATCCAGCCACACCAGCCCCTAAAATAATGACTTTCTTTTTTGAATTCATTTTCCTATCCTAACTTAATGATTGGGTTGACCCGTTGGCCGTCCTTCAACCAAATTTAAATTATATTTTTCTGGCTAAAACTAAAGTCTGCCCCATCCAATAAGGAATTAAAAGATGACCACAATTTATTAACTTAAAAAATCTGCGAAATAACTCTGGAATAAAAGGAATATATGGTTTCATACGAAACAGAATATAATCTAATTCCAAAGTCTGCCAATGTTTTGTAATTTTTACTACTTCATAACCGCATTTTTCCAATAATTTCGTAATTGTTTTCGGAGTAAAATAATAAAGATGCACTGACAATAAAAACACCCATTTCTTACCCATCATTCTCGCGACTAATGAATTAATATCAGGATAATTAATTAATAATAACCCATTATCTTTGAGCACCCGTGAACATTCCTTTAACACTTTTTGTGGATCTGGTACATGCTCAAGAACATCCCATAATGTAACCACATTAAATGAATCATGGTCTAATTCCATATCAAAAATTGTCCCGCTATGAATATCAATACCGTAATTTTTCTTCCCCCACTCGGCGAGCCATCGATTAGGCTCACAGCCACTGACATTCCAGCCGCGATCTTTCGCCGCTTTAAGAAACGATCCTCCCGCTGTACCGACATCCAAAATTTTTGACGGTGGTACATATTTCTCGATGGATTTCAAAGATTTGGCAAAAGTCCGCTCTCGGCCTTTAGCTTGCGATATAAATCCTTCATCAGATCCAGAACTATACGCTTCAATAATAATATCCTGACGTAACCGCGGTGTTAAATATTGCAAACCACAATAATTGCATTCAACCATTTGGTCAATTAAGGTTTCATCCCCGGAAGAACGAAATCCTTCATGAATTTTATCGGTTTTTGCTAAATCATATTGCGCAGGATAAATAATTTTAAAATTATTCCGTCCACAAATATTACACGGAACATCCTCAAGTAACTGCTGATATTCTGCTGTCCTCTGACTCATCCCTATCCTTTGTTTGTACTGAATTTTTATTAATTTTACGGTTGACTAATTGTTCCTGTTCCTGAAAATAGGTGTTGATGGCATTTAATATTACACCAAATCCCAAACTGAGAATACCTAGAAATATAAAAACTAAAGTCACACCAAAAATATGTCCCTCCCACATCCACGTCTTACCACTAACACTGACACAAAAATTTATAAGATTTAATATTCCTGACAACACAATAAAAACAAATCCCAATGCCCCATAGGTCCGCAACGGATAATGATCCCGTAAAACAATCACAACTGCCAAAATAATGCACCATCCATCCTTAAATGGCTTTAACTTGGTCTGACTACCTGCCGGCCGGGATTTATATTGAATCGGCAAAGAAACAATATCCATTCCTTTCTTTAAAGCCTGTAACGTCATCTCTGTTTCTGTTTCAAAACGCTCAGTGAGTAATGGAATCCGTTCGATAAACCGTCGACTAAAAACACGGTATCCAGATAAAATATCTCGAAATGATGTACCAAAAACCATATTCACAAATTGATTTATCAAATGATTCCCTAAATAATTCAACCTTTTAAATGACCCTTTGTCTGCCTGAAGTAATCGATCCCCTACCACCATATCTGCCTGTTCTTCTATAACAGGCTGAATCAATTTCAACGCGTCTTTCGCAAAATATGTATCGTCTCCATCCACAACAATTAAAATATCTGCGATAATCTTTTCAAAAATAGCCTGCATGACATACCCTTTACCTTGGCGCCGCACATCATAAACAACCGCGCCTTGTTTTAAGGCTATTTTCTTCGACTGATCTGTTGAATTATTGTTAAAGACATAAATAGGTGCCCGTGGAAAAACATTGCGAAAATCTTCAATAACTTTCGCAATTGTTGCCTGTTCGTTATAACAAGGAATGGCAATCGCAATATTAGACATTCAACGTTCCTTTTGTTGGTTTATAAATTAATACAAAAGTCCTTTGTCTGTTCCCTATATTCAGATATCCGCTACCCGCCTACACAACTTTAAACCGTAAACAAACCTTGGAGGTTTGTTTACGGTTTAGTTACCACTAAACGCTTCTGCTGAGGACTTACAACTGTTTGCTCATCTTTGATACAAAATTTCATCCACCACTTTAACATCAAAGCCCGGTACGGCACCATTTCCATTTTAGTTTCAAACCGACGCAAAACAAAATTCAAACTTTGTTTAATAACTTTAAACGGATGATATCCTATTTTCCACAATAAAAACTTTTTGTAAAGTGTCAGTCGAAACCGACTTAACTGAACGTAATCTTTGCGCCAAGTCGGTGAAAAATTCAATTGCGACAAGGATGAAAACCCTTTAAATTCTTCATAAATAGCGGAACCGGGAACCGGAGTAATAATAAACAAGGCAATTTCATCAATACCTTTTCGAGTTAAATCTTTGACCAGATTCCATGTTAACTGTCGATCATCTTGAGTTTCAGTTGGATAACCCAAAACAAAACACGCCTGTGATTTGATGCCGACTTTTTGCATCTGTCCAACAATTTTTACCGCATGCGTCAGATCAAACGGTTTATTCATCGCTTTCAACAACCGTGCGGAACCCGTCTCCGGGGAAATTGAAATATATTTACATCCGGCCTTGGCCATTTTGCTAATTGTCGCTTCACTTTTCATAGTTTCGACTTTTGTGCCTGAAACCAATTTCCATGAAATGTTCAATCCACGATTTATTATTTCCTCACATATTTCGCCTGTCCGTTTATCAGAGACTGTCGGATCCAAATCTTCCCAATGGAATTCATTTACACCATATGTTTTCTGCCAATATTCGATTTCATCAACAACATTTTTCGCAGAACGCGCACGCCATTTTTGATTGTTTGTGGTCGGAACAACACAAAACCGGCATGGGTAAGGACAGCCCCGTGAAGTTAATAGCGGTAAGTACTTCTGAGATGCAACAGGTCCATGCGCGAAACGTAACCCCCAATAATTTTCAAGCGGAAATAAATCCCACGCAGGAAAGGGTAATGCATCTAAATTCGCAATCGTTTCTGTCTTAGCCTGTTTTTTTACAAGACAATAGGCTTCCAGGTTAATCACATCATGATCTTCAATGGCTTTGATTAAATTAAGGAGTTTATAATCCCCATCATTAATCAAAAAATAATCTGCTCCCGCCTTTTGAAAGACGGTTAAGACAGCGGAAGAGTGCAAAGAATAAGCAGTAACGGCTTGTGAATTCTCTAAAACAGCAACTGATATTTCGGGAAATTTATGTTTAATCGTCTGAATGATGCTGACTGTTGAGTTATGATTAGTTAGATTGATGGCATAAACAACGACCAAATCTGAATCCGTTGGTATTTGATCAGTAATCTCATCTTCCGTCAAACCAAAATAATAAAAAGCACCACGTTTACGAACCTGTTTTGGTTTCTGAGCAAAAGCGTCAATGACTGTTACTTGATGGCCTTGCGAACGGGCCGCGGCCGCGGCATAGGCCAAACCCATTGGCATGTAAATAATCCCGGTGGTAAACGGATCATTTTCTTGGACGAGCAAATTAGGATTTACAAATAATATATTCATTAATAATTATAATAAAAGTAATTCATTATAAAGGCACGAACGGCATTTTTCAACCAGGCTCTATAGATCTAAAATTTTCAGGAATTCTTCCTATTTTTAATAGCTTTTTCATAAATGGTCATTAATTGCGCATAATTCGTTTGTGGTTGATATTTTTCACAATATATTTGATAAGCTTGCCGGCCCATTTCTTGAACCTTTTTTCGGTTTTTAAGCATCTCTTCAATTTTTAAAACCAAATCATTTACATCCCCTGGATGAAATAAAAGGCCTGTCTGCTGATCAATAACCAATTCTTTCATCGCACCTAAATCACTGACGATAACAGGAACGCCGCAGGCATAAGCCTCTACAATAACACGAGGAAAATTTTCATAACATCGGGAAGGTAAAATGAGAAAAGCAGCACGCTTTAGATATGCCATCGTTTCTTCATGAGATTTTTTTCCCAAAAATTCAATATTATTATTCAATTTTTCCCTTAAGGAGTTGCTTAGTGGACCATCTCCAATAATTTTTAATGGAAAATCCTTCTTCAATTGCTTCCAGGCCGTTATTAATGTTTCGACACCTTTATAAGATTGCAAAGCCCCGATATAGACTGCATACGCTCCTTCATTTTCTTGGGGACGGTCCAACGTCGGCACAAAATTCGGTTTTATACAAATCTTTTCCACCGGAAATCCTCCGGCAATAAATTTATCCCGACTAAATTGACTAAGAACAATAAAGGCATCTACCTTTTCAGATAAAACACGGTGCTGATCATACTGATCAAGCAAACGATTAAGTGCCCAGGTTTGTATTTTGGAATTCTTAAAGCAACGGTGTTTCACCGCCTGTTGTCGTCCCAGAGTCAAACATTCTTCGCAAATCTGCCCCTGACGGAAGAAAACTGCTGATGGACATAAAAACCGATAATTATGCAAAGTTTGAATAATAGGTATTTTTTGATCATAACAAGCTTTATATACTGCGGGGCCCATCAAGTAAAATGAATTGTGGATATGGGCCACATCCGGCTTTACTCTTAAAATTAATGCTTTAACTTCCTGATAAATATTTTCGAACTCATTGTATGGTTGAAAAAACCATCTAAATTTTCTTATGCGAGAGAAATGATTAATTTCTGTATTTGATCGGACATACTCAAAGATTTCATGATTATTTTGCTGCAGCAATATTTTTTCAGATTCAAAAACTTCATCTTCTCCACCAGCATATCGATATCGATTATGGGTAAGAAGAATTCTCATATTTAATTTCATTTTTTTTATTTTGATAATAGGCAAAAGTCATACCAAATACTGACCAAAATGGGATTGCTCCGTACGGAAATTCTAAAAACACTAAAAAAGCTGCGATAAGCAACCAATAGATAATAACGGATATCAATATACCTCCGGTGATATTTGACTGCAAATAAAAATCTTTTATCATTCTTATTAATAAAATAAAAACTACGCAAATCCCTCCTAGTCCAACGATGCCCGCCCTATAAAATAAATGGATATAAAGATTATGTGGTGTAATCCATCCATCCCTTGTCCATTCATCCCTTGCCCAACCTAAAATTTCTATAGATTTAGAACGCTGAGGTTTACCAAAATTAATACCTAAGAATGCCCTTTCCTTTTTCATCTCTCTTAGCATATCTCGCCAAATAAAAAGTCGAAATAACATAGTTACATATGCATTCTCAATTAATCGCTCACCACCCTTTTTTTGATTATATCTTTCAATAATCTGATTTATTTTTTCGTTTTCTTCAAAATTGCCACCCTCATTATAACCTCCATAATCTTCACTTTTTTCAATTTTATTAATAGAAGAATATGTTAATTTATTTTCCTTATTAATATCACTAGATTCATTTTTCTTTAATCCATCTTCATTTAAAATAATATTATCATAAATCCTCTTAAGATCCCTTCGCATAGTTATATATTGATGATAGTTATCTTTATAAAGTTTAACTTCAAGATCCTGTGGAATAAAATTTCTTTCCTTCTCAGTAATAATCTCATCATACATTTTAAATTCCTGCAAAACATGTTGAGGCGTCAATAAAGATTTTAACGAATTCTGATCAGTCATTTTAAAAGCCAGAACAATAAATAATACCGTTAATGCTGAAACCACGCTAGTGCGTTGCCAAAAGTGAAAATTTTTTAATTTAATACTTACTATATAAACGATCAAAAAAATCACACTAATATATATTCCTAAAGTGTGCGATCTACTTCCCCCCTTAAACAAAAATTCTGGGGAATATAAAATAACAATTGCTAATAAACATATTCCTAAATACCTAACATAAAGTGTTTTTAAATTCAAAATAAGAATGAGCATCATTGCAATATAAGAAAACCAGTAATAATGATCCGTACCTAAAATAAGATTAACAAAACAAAGCACCAACAATATAAATATGCAAATTAATTTACTAAAATACTCTCTTTTAAAAAAATAAAATCCAAATATACTAAATATCGGATAATAAAATAAGGCTGCATTTCTAAAAGCCAATGGGCCCCAATGGAAATACCCTTTAAAAGCTTTAATCAAAACCCATATAAAATAAATAATTAGCCAATAATGTTTTTGGTTTAAAGATATCTTCTGAAGTCGTATCTTAGTAATGAATAGAATTAAGCAAATAATCAGAAGAATTTCATTAATAAAAACTGGAAAATCTAAAAATGTAAATTGAATATGTATTTGAGCAAATTTGGCAGTATAAATACTATTTAACAAAGAAAAACAAAGAACTAATGAAAGTCCTAAAATATCTATAAATTTAACCCAAAAAAATTTTCTATGCTTCACAATTTGATTCATATTTTCATATAATTAAATAAATTTCTTAACTATAACGTAATATTCGTTTTTCTAAAATTGCTCTTAACTGAGTCCGATTAAAAATATATCCACATAAAAACAATAAGGCTTTCATATTAAACGGATTTTCTTTTAGAGACAATATAAAATCTAATTTTAATTGTTGAACATTGTCCTTTAAAAGATAACATTGCGCATAACGTAAATGTAAATTAGACAATGCTCTATGCTTGAGCAATCCTCGACTCATAGGATTACGTTCAACAAATTTCTTAATAACTTTAAATTCTTCCTCTCGGGATAGCTCCAACTTGCTAAAAATATAATTGTCCGTCACCCGATACTTTGAAAGCGGAATATCTAAATAGCCAACTTTAAACTTTTCGGCAAGGCGAATCCACATATCCCAATCCGCTGGTGTAAAAAAAGTTTCATCAAAAACTCCCACCTCATCAAAACATTTTTTTCTTATAATAACAGTGGAGTTACAAATAAAATTCCCCATAATTAACCGATTAGCAATCACCCCTTGCTTTCGACTCTTAGGGTGAGAATATTGTCCAATAATCTTATCCTCTCCATCGATAAAATAGGCTGCTGTATGCACAATATCAAATTCCGGATGATCAGTTAAATACTTCATAGACAATTCAATTTTACGTTCGCAATAAAGGTCATCACAATCTAATATACCGATAAATTCTCCTGTGGCCAGCTTAATGCCTAAATTACGTGCGCTGCAGGCGCCACCATTGTCTTTATAAATATAACGGATCTTTCCTTCATAAACCGCTAATGCCTGCTGCGTATGGTCTGTAGAACCGTCATCAATAACGATAATCTCGATATTTTTGTAAGTTTGCTTAAGAACGCTTTCAATCGTGCGGATGGTTAATTCAGCTTTATTGTAGGCTGGAATAATTATAGATACTTTTTCCATGAATGCTTATTTTTTGAATTAATTCTCCGGAAGGTTTATCACTTAACTCAGGCCAAAGAAGATATTGCCTCAATTTTATGTTGATTGGTATTAATATAGTCTTTTAATGATTCTTCCCAATGAGGCAGATCATTTATTCCTAATAAATCTAATTTATAGTTTCTTAGCATTTCTGAATCTGCCCGAGGAGCAGGCAAAGGGAATTCAGACGAATTAATAGGAATAATCTCTACATGATTTTTCATATCCAAATATTCGACAATCTTCAACGCAATTTCATACCGCGAACACGTTCCTTGATTAGTCATGTGGTAAATTCCGTAACGATTTGTATTAATCACTTTCATCACATTAGAGGCAAAGTCTTTGGTGAATGTCGGACTTCCAAATTTATCTGAAACCACCCTCAATTGCCTTTTTCCCTGTTGGATTTGTTGAATGATTTTATAAACAAATTTTTTATCGATTTCCCATCCCCCCACCATCCAGCCAGCTCGAATAATAAAATATTTATTTAACAATTTCTGAACCACATATTCTCCCTGCAACTTACTTTGCCCGTAAAAATTGCGTGGGTTGGGTTGATCAAATTCCGTGTAAGGCTCTTTTTTATCTCCCCAAAAGACACCCGCTGTACTTATATATAATAATTTAATGTTATACCGTTGGCAAGCATACACCAAATTCTCCGTTCCAAGATAATTTGCTCTTAAAGCGTGATCATGATTCTTCTCACATAAATCCACATTGGTTTCAGCTGCTAAATGAAAAATATATTCCGGACGATAGTGTTCAACATAACTAAAAACACTTTTTGTATCTGCCACATCTAATTTTTTAATGTCAGGAAGACGTTGATTAAGATCAACCTGCAAAAGTTGATGATTATCTTCTATTAATCTAGGGATAATTTCTGATGCTAGCATTCCAGCAGCACCCGTAACCAATATCTTCATGGGAACTCCCTTGTTAAGAATTAATGCCAATAAGGTTACTTACGATAAAAACTATTATATTATCAATAAATTATAATGCAAACGCATTATAACTTTCCTTCGTTACAGATGAAAGGTACTGGTTTACATAATCTTGCGCTTCATCTAACTGCCTTTTATATGCCTCTTCCTCCAAGTTTAAAAAATCTTCTATTCTGGAGATCAATTCATGTGGATTATTACAAACATTTTTAAATGATCGAATTTCAAATAATGGATCCACTTCTAACGGATAGTTTACATCGATATATATAACCGGCCTCCCCATTTTAATAGCCTCTAAACACACCGTGGTCCAAGTGTATAAAACAACGCTGCATCGCCGTAGCTCCTCTTCCATTGAGGGGGTATCAGAAATAATAAAATTTGCAGGCCATTGGTGTGTAAATTGACGCAACACTTTATTGAGCGGTGTAACTGGATGAAACCGCAGATAAATATTCTTATCATACTTATTTAACCCCGCCTCAATTAAGAAATTTAACACTTTAAGCGTATCTTCAACCGTTATAGTCAGCGGCACAAAGATATTTCCATCATTATTTCGTACTAATTGCCGTAATTTGAATATATAGTCTTGTCGCAAGGCGCAAGCGGGAGAAAATATAGATTTAGGATAATGTCCATATCGTTGCATAATTTCAGGTGTTATCTGCCCCAAAGTTGCGATGGTGTCTGGTAGAGGAATAACTTTCCCCTCTCCTTTGCCAGGAAAATATTTAAAACTATTCCGTGAGATAAACGCGTGTTGAAAACCGACCGTTTTAATCTTATCGCTGGCTGTTCGCAGGCCTTGTATACTCATTTTCTCCCACGAATAGTTCTCGAATGTATAAATAAACCGTTCGCACTGAATATTTTTTACCAATCGATAACAACAAAAAAACTGCAGACAAGCATAAAGAAAATCTACATGCTCAATATCTCGATTTAATTCTGATTGTGTTAATATCGTGATATCAATATCTCTAAAAAGGACCGGTTTATATAAATTCGGCCGAAAAAATAACACGATAAATAGACAATAGATAATTTCCCATCCCTTTAGAAAAAAATTTACCGGAATAATATTAAATTCCTGATCCTTACTAAAACACATTAAATTCCTTTTATAATCATCCAAGATCCCCGCAAAAATCAACACATTATTCTTTTTTTCATTAAAATACTCTACTAAATTCTTAAAATAAGAATCTTTAAATTTGCCAGATTGATAATTACGTTGATCCACCCATGTCCGAATAACAACCATAGGCTGATTATTGAATAAGAAAGTTTTATTTTTTTTCCTCAACTTCCATCTCGCAAATACAACTTGTCGATATTCTTTAATACAGAAAAATATCTGTTTAAGAACTCCTTTGATTTGCCGAACAAAACCATCGACAAAAAACCTTATTCGCTGGGATAACGGATAATGCACAACAAAAATATTTTTATAATTATCATAAATTTGCTGCAAAATCACCTGATCCGAACAAATAACAATGATATTTTCCTTTTCTCGTCGATTAATTTCCTGTTCAAAAAATAAAATCTTATAAATTCGGATAAAAAAATGCGATACTAACGAATTTTTCTCTGACAAGGCGCTTGCCCACCAATAAATGGATTGATTTCGCTGTCCCAGCGCACCGACAAAATTAATAAATTCTTTTTCTAAAGATATTTTCTCTGACTCGCCACATCTAATAGATTCTATATGATCTAAATTAATGATACATTCTGAAGGATGTATTGATGCCGACTTTTCTTTATCGCCAATACTTCTAAAAAGGAAGAGTTGTTTCATGAAATGATTTTATGGTTGGAAAATTTACAAATAAAAAGCGAAACTACCACACAAATTATACCCGTACACCACTGTTATTATATTTTCTTTTAATTATGTCAGATTTCATTAATTCTTTAACTTCCACAAGATCTTCAGGTGTATCGACGCTGATATGCGCATGATCTACCGGTACCGCGCGAATTTTATATCCATGCTCAAGAATTCGCAAATATTCATTAAATTCAATTTTTTCTAATGGTGTTTGTTCCCACGAATTGTATTTTAAAAGAAATTCCTTTCTAAATGGAACAACAAAACTCATCTTCCATAAAACATCTACTTTGGTTCTGGCATTACTAGGCAAGTCTGTTCTAGAACAATAAAGAATATTATTTTGCAAGTCTAAAACCGCTTTGATATCGGAAGAACTGTTTTTCTTTTTATAAGGTGTTACCAGAACCGCAATCTGAATACTCGGATCTTTAATCAGCGGTTCTACCGCCTGCGAAACATGTTCAGGATCCAATAAAGGCTCATCTCCTTGGACATTGACAATAATATCCGCATCTATCTGTTGAGCCGCCTCAGCAATCCGATCTGAACCTGTTTTATGATGCGTCCCTGTCATAATGACTTTTCCACCATGTTTTTCAATAATATCTTTAATAACCACGCTGTCTGTCGCAACATAAACCTCATCTAAAGCGTCAGATATTTCCGTACGTTTAAATGTGTGAACAATCATGGGTAATCCTTCAATATCAGCAAGCGCTTTTTCCGGAAGCCGTGAAGATTCAAGACGGACAGGAATAATTCCTACAATTTTCATATATCTATCCTTATATTATGTTACGGTAATATCTTGAAAGCCATCAATAACATGATGTTCCAAAGTCGTTAATTTCTTATCATCTGTTAAATCACTTTGCAAAATAAAATTGGCCAGATACCCTGCTCGATTTCCCATTTCCATATCTGAACACGTATCTCCAAAAATGACAGACTTCTTAGGCTGAATATTTAACTGGTTGTTAATCAACTCTAAAGATTCCGGGTGCGGTTTAGGATTTGAAACGCTATCAAACCCGACAATCAGATCAAAATAATGTGACAACCCTAAAGCATCTATTATTTTCTCCGTACGGTCAGTTTTATCAGAAGTGGCAACAGCTGATTTAACCCCTTCCTTCTTAAGCCTTGAAAGTAACTCGGTAATACCTGGCTTAAGTTTTAATAAATCTTTTAAATTCTTCTGTGAATGTTCGTCAGCTAATAAAAACGCTTGTGTGCATTTTTCATGCAAATTAAGAATCTGCCTTTGATTGAGAATATCTTCTGCAGCTTTCTGCACAACTGTTCGTGGGAACAAACCTACTGGACCGGTAGGTTTAATTCGCTGTCCAATTAAATCTATCCCCATTGCTTCAACTAAAGCGGTTTTATCCCCGGAAGAAGAAAGACCTGTTAACGCCATAATCTTTTCTGCCCGTAAATCCAACATAACCGACCAGTAATGATACAAATCAACCAGCGTTCCATCTTTGTCAAAGACACACAATTCTACTTCTTTAAACTCACGATTATTTATACGAAGAGTAGCCAATTTTCAATCAACACCTTTATTAAACCCAATTATAAACACTATGGTAAAAACTTTTGTAGCTGGTCGGAGTTAAAATATGCAGGCCTTCTCTATTATGTTTCAATAAATACTCATTGATACTCTCAAGCATAGCTTCATTCCAGTCGTGTTTAGCAATCAAACTCTTTTTTTCCTGTGTCTCTTCCACTTCTTTATAGAAATGAGTCGTTTCAGAAGACAACAATTCAGAATGCTTATACCCATCTAACCCGGCAATAAAAATACGTTTTGCTCCCATAACAATAGAAACAGCTGTAAGCAAGATGGAGACTGTTCGACAATTAGAGGTAATAATTCCATCAATAATATCAAAATCTGTCCGTGGTTGGTTAAGATGCAACAATCTCTCATAAGGCTTATTAACATACTCCGCGATAAAATCATCCTCAAAAGAACTAGAAATCAAAAGCTTCGACTGTTTATTAACCGTATCAATGTATTTAATAAACCTTTTTTTATTACTAAAACCATGATACTGCGGCACAAATAAATCGCCCAAATAATTCGCTCCAAGAACAATTGGATTATAGATATTAATAAATTCTTTAATTTCTTTTTGCTGTTCTTTTAAGGAAGGCCCATTCGCTAACACCAAAAAATCTTTTCCCTGATGTCGATTTCTATAAGTCACTGGATATTGAGCTGACAAAGCGCTTAAATCTTCATCACCCCCTTCCTTTTCTTGCGCAGTCAACTTTGTACCGATAAATCCGCTACTGGTAATTTGTTCAATTACACCTTTATCAAATCCGATTGGATTAATCTCTTTTATAAATTCTAAAGCCTTGGTGATGTCATAAATATTGTATTCATGGGCCTCAACAAGATCGCGGGCATAATTAGGATGAACTTCAAATGTTCCCGACAGCATATGCGGCAGATTGTATCCCCAGCGAAGATTTTGACTTAATTCAATAAAATATCGGTCGATTAAATCCAGAATGGGTTTGGAGTTGTATTTTTCATTTCTTAAAGTTTTCTCTAAATAAATAATAAGAACTTCTAACGGCAGATTTCCCGCGCCACGCCCCATCCCATACACGGTTCCATCAACAATATCAATATTATGCCGAATCGCTTCCAAAGTATTAGCAAAGGCTAACTGTAAATTATTATGCGGATGGAAACCAATCTTTTTACCTGTAGGCTTTAACCATTGAATATACTTTTCAATATCCTGTGGCAACAACGATCCATAGCTGTCGGCAAAATAAATATAATCAATATCGGAGTCACACAACGTCTTAAATATATTATCAAAATCTTCTTTAGTATAATTTGCGATAGCCATTAATTGCAGCGAGACTTGATACGCTCGAGCTTTAATGATTTCACATAATTTTATAGCTTCTGTAACCCGATGCTTTTGTGCGGTGATTCGATATAATTTAACTAAACTATTGCGAGCATTTGGAATTTGCTGTAAATCTTCCTTCCCCTCATCCACCATTAATGCAATCTTGGCCCCAGAAATATTTCCCAACAAATCACTCATAACTTCTTCTGGCAAAGAATGCCATATACCACATTGTTTATTTAACTGATTCTTAAAACCAATCTCAATAAAATTAACCCCTGATCTTGAAACATTTCGATAGACTTCTTTAATTAACTTTTTCTCAAAATTCCAATTATTTAAATAACCGCCATCACGAATTGTGCAGTCAAGAATTTCAAACGGTTGTGTTGATTTTTTTTTCATAATAATATTGTTGCTAGTTACTGGTTGTCAAGTTTCAATCTAGATTCCCTAAACTATCTTCGCTAATGGCCCAACCATTATGGGTTGGACGGAAGGCATTATACAATATTTTAAACAAGCGTGATAGTTTTCTTCTGCCTTTGAAATTAGGGATTTTATTTAATCCTGTTGTCTTACGCATCATTTGCTCAAACGCCCCTATTTCTTCAGGTGAAAAAAAATCTTTATGTTGATTAAAAAGAGCTGTCGCAAAATCGTAATACCCATAAAGCAGTGAAATAGAAATCATTTTCAACAATTTAATTTTCCGCCTTTTTGCATCATCAATAGCCTTAAGCTGCTCAGCCAATTTATTGGTATTTAGCAAATATACAGCATCGGCAAAAATTAACTGCCCCTTCCGTCCTCCAAAGTCTTGCCCGCTTTTTCTTTTCCAATAATGTGGACGCAAATCAAACAGCTGAAAACCACGCGATCTAACAAATTGATCAATCTCAGCAAACGTCGGTTGTTCTTCATAAATCGGATTAAACTCCACCTCAATCTCTAACCCGAGGGCTTTATTTAATGATTTTTCAGCGCCTTCTAAAATATTTAATTCCCCACCCTGCGTATCTAATTTCAAAAAATCAATATCTGTAATATTTTTTTCATAAAGTTGATTATCCAAACTATCTACAGGCATTTTTAATACCTGTGTAACTTCAAATCGCTCAGCTTCAGGAAACTGTTCAATAAAACTAATATTTGGTTTATATATTGACGACAATTCCTGTTTTTTCATCAAATAAAAATTAATGTCTTCTTTATTTTTATAGAGCGCCGAATTAATGCATATTTTCTCTGCTGTTTGTTCTTTTTGCAATTCATTAAAACTACGTTGATCAGGTTCAAAGAAAACAATTTGTAGAAATTGTTCAGCCCCTTTCCAATGAGATTGCAACCCGCCGCTGGCCCCCACATCCACCAAACGAATTGGTGCCACTTTATAGTACGGATAAAAGATTGGATGAATAAAAATATTCATTAACTAACCTTCTGCGTTATTATTGGCTCGTCTTGAAAACGTAATAATTGAACTATAGAATTTATTTGATCGGACTGATATTTATACTTAGAAAACAACGTCTCTAAATTCTCTTTAGATTCCAAATGATTTTGCAAAATCCATTGCAAAGCAAATTTCAATTCTTGCTGTGTATTAACATTATAAACAGCTGATAATTTAAAATTCTCTTTGGTTGAAATCAATTCTTCTCCCTTTAAATGAATATACCGATTAAATTTATTAAAAAGAAGCACCGGAATATTATTATGTAACGCTTCCTCCATTGTCGATGAAGAAAAACTAAAAAGTAAATCTGCAATAGAAAGGAAATCCGAGAAACGACCAGCAGAGACGATTGCATAATTGGTTGATTTGGGCAAAATAGCTTTCAACTCATCCACACTCAGCCCATCAATGACCCGATAGCGTATTAAAACCTTAACACCTTCCATCCGTTCTGTAGCTTCTATAAGAGATACCATACCGTCAATATACTCATCCATCGTTTCATAGTGTAAAAATCTCTGTCCTTGACGCGGCTTGGGGGTTCCTGCATGTAGAATAATTTTTTCCTCATCCTTGGCAAAGCGTCTTCGAAAATCATTTCCTTGCCGATGCGTTGCAATCTTTCGCGCAAAAATGAGCGGTCCAGTTATAACCGGTTTACTTTCAACAGGAATTTCTTTTAAAAAATCTTCGATCAAAGGGGTCTGTAATGCAAGAAAATGATACGGTGTATTAACAATCCCTAAAGCATTTTCTTTCCATTCTTTTTTTGAAATATCATCGGTAATGGCGGCAAAAGATCCATGAGGGATCATCAATGAATCAATACGTTTTAAGCGGCACAATTCACCAATAACAGCCCCAATTCCACGCGCATGTTGCGACATCACAAAACAAGGATTCCATCGCGAAAAATATTTCAACATATTCTCAGAATGAGAATATGTTTTAAATATCACCTCTGGTTTAATCGCTTTATCAAACTTTACTTTAAACCAATTAAATACCGAAACCTTACGGTAATGCCATGTTTGAAAGAACTTTAGCAACTGGTCTTCTAAATGGCGACACTGTTGACTAAATGAAGCGTCCAGTGGAACTTTTTTATCAAAATCATAAAATAAATAGCGATAGGAATGGTCTCTTTTATTACGGACACTGCGAAAAAATTCTTTGAGTTTATTCTTTTGCGGAAATCCTATGAATGCAAAGCATTTCTCCCCTTTTGTTTCCTTATATAAATCTTCAAAAACAAGATCAATCTGGTGGCTATTAACAGGAACCAAGACACTCCCGGAAGAAAACGATATCAATCTTTTGGCAATTTCTCCAATAGCGTTTCGGGTTATGGATTTAATGGAGATAAAAATACTTTTTTTCCAAACATTCTTTGAATCCAGCATCGGTAATATTTGCACTTTAAATTTATGAACCTCACTGAGCTGGCAAATAATATCGGCTAAAAACCTTTCTTCATTTTCTGTCCAAATACTTCGAACAGCGTTTAATGACAAAGGGCCTGAACAAACAACTTCCACAGGACGATATTGTTCAATCGCATTTAGAATTACTTCCGTTCGATACAGCCATGTGGATAAAAAACATCGGAGTGTAAAAATAAAATTTTCTCTATAACTATACGCAACTCCACGTTTGTCCTTTAAATTAAAAAAAGTTCTGATTTCATTCGTAATCCGCTCTAACTCGATAAGAAGTTTTTGATGCGATCCCTTTGGACAATAATGATAACTGTCCGTACTGGCAATTTCATGCTGTTCAAGAAAGGCTTTGACTTTAGGATGGAAGGAAATAATTTTGAATTGCGAGGAATTTTGTTGAAGCTGAGCAGAATAAATTTTAATAAACTGCTGAGCCTCGTCAACGAACTCTAAAAAAACTAAACAATTTGATTGGGAAGAAGTTAATTTCATTTTAGATTTCTAACTGCATACCGTCCTTACCAACAATTGTATTTCTAAATATTTCTTTTGCTTTTATTCCTGCCTCTTCTCTTTTATCCATAGTCGGATAATTATAGGCGTCAAAATGAATTAGAGCGAGTTGTTTAGCGCCGGCATCTTGAGCTAGTTGCGCGGCCTGCTCTGGATTTAAATGCGGCCAATGTTTGACTACCTGCCCTGGTAAATAAGCGCATTCTGTGATTAACAAATCCGCATTCTTGGCAAGAGCAACAGCATTAGGGCAAATCCCTGTATCTGTACAATAGGTTATAATTTTATCCTGA
Source organism: Candidatus Omnitrophota bacterium (assembly GCA_020632515.1). GTDB lineage: Bacteria > Omnitrophota > Gorgyraeia > Zapsychrales > Zapsychraceae > JACKFK01. Next base: position 47,067 of record JACKFK010000013.1, read on the forward strand.
ACTTCAAACCTGAATCCAAAACAAGGTGATGAGTGCACCAAAGAAAGACAATGCACTTTAAACGGAAACCCTTGTGAATCCCCTTCCATTAATTCTCTAAAAATTACTTTATAATGCAGGTCATTAAAAGCGATGGTGTATGGCTGGCAGATAATTTTATCAAGAATCTCTTTACCGCCTGGCTGACAACAAATTGTCAGTTCTTTAAAATGTTTAAATTTGTTGAGGACATGAAGACCACTGATATGATCAATATGATAATGACTTAAAAACAAAAATATTGGTTTAGCTGCGTCTTTAATATGTAAATCAAGATCTTTTATTCCGTTTCCCGCATCAAGGATGACAAAACACTGGTCAAATTCCAATAAAACACACGTCGTATTACCGACCTGTGAACTAAACCAACCATTTGTTCCAAGAAAATTTATTTTGATAGATTTCATTTATCAAAATCTTTCAATATTTCCCGAATTTCTAATATTAATTGCGGCAATTCCTCCTCACTTATATCCCATATAATATCAACATTAACACCAAAATAATGATGAATAAGCTTATCTCTTACTTTTGCTAAATCACCCCAAACAACTTGAGGATATCTTTCTCTAAGTTCTTTTGAAATATTTTTTACAACTTCTCCAATAATTTCAAAATTACGAATAACAGCGTCTTGTGTTTTGATATCTTCTGTAAACTGCTTATATTGTATTTTATCTAAATATTCGAGGATTCTTCTTCCAGCCTCTTCAATATCTTGAAGAAATTCTATATCTCCCCTTTTAGACATAAATCAGACTCCTTTTAATATCTTCAGCAACTTTCTTAAGGCGTATTCCTTGAATTCCTCCAGGTGTTAGTATATCTGTCTTTCTACCTAATTTACCATCAAGGTAATCTATTAGATGAATAAATCTTAATCCTAATGGTTTATCGTATTCTACAAAAATATCAATATCACTATTTTTTTCTTGAGTGCCTTTTGCAAATGAACCGAATATAGCTATTCTTTTAATTCCAAATTGTTTTTTTAAGAAAGCTTTCTCTTCATTTAAGATTTTAATTATATTATCTTTGGATAACATTTAAATCCTCCTGTAAATTTACAGAGCCATCTCAAAATATTATTTCCGAATAATTAAATCGTTATTGAAACCTTCTTTTTAACAAACCATTCCTGGGCAATTTGCTCGGCTAAAGGAAAATCTTGACTCTCTTTTACTTTTAAACAGGAAATAGGATTATGCACTTCAACAATTCCGATTTGCTCGCCATAAACATTTCCTGAACGTATACAATCCGGATAAGTGACATATCCAAGGCCTTCAATACCAACAAAAAATTTCTTTCTTTTTTCACGCGGGACATTTCCAGAGTCCAGACGAATGTATTGATTGCTTTGCTTTTCCTGCCAGCAAGATTCGAAAATTGGTTTAACCGATATTACACTGTCAACCCCTCTATTCATAAATTCGGTAATTAATTTATCGATATAAGCACTCTCTCTAAAAGGAAAGGTCTCCCACATAACGGTTATAATATCAGGAAAAATATTCTTTGTTTCAATCTTAACTAACGCTTCCTGCAGTACTTGATCTAAACTTTGCTCTTTATTTTTCTCTCGAAGATAGGGAACAACGGCGCCCATTTTCTCGACAATCTTCTTTACCTTATAATTATCCGTTAGAACAAAGACATCTTTAATAAATTGTGACTGAAAAGCATGCTCTATCGTATATTCAATTAACGGTCGATTGGCCAAATATTGCGGTTCGCCTTGAATAGGAATAAATGCTGACACATGACTTTCATGAATACGCTGCAACTGTTTTGTATCATCCAAAGAAAGACTGTCATGATCTTCAAGAATCTTGACGACTCCAGCGCAACGTTGTGCATCTCCGTCCTGATGAATGCCATGGTAATGATAAACCCCTGCTTCCGGTTCGTAAACAAGTTTATACCCCTGTTCAATCATTTTTTTCGCCCAAACACGATCTTCAATATTTGTCAAAGACTCATCAAACGGGGTTTCTTCCCATAAATCCCGACGGATAATACTATTAGCATTATGAAAGAAGCTGTCGTTAACTTGAACTTTCTTATCTAAACCAAAAGCAATTAATAAATCGCGCTTATCCGCAGCAGAACTAAAAGTCATTGGCAATTGCCGCCCATAGACCCCTGCAATATCTTTGCTCGTAAAATTATTTACTAAATTCCCTAGCCACTTTTCATTTACAGGCAGACAATGCGCTGATAAACAGACAATATAATTTCCTTTTGCGGCTCTTATCCCGATATTCAAAGCCTTACCCGGAAGGTACTGATCAATCGTCACAATCTTTACATCGAATTTCTCAGCTTTAGCTATCGTCTTGTCAGTACTATTATTATCGACAATAATAACTTCAAAGTCCTTAAACTCTTGCTTAAAAACAAGCTTAAGAACTTCTGTAATCCACCGCTCTTCATTCTTTGTTCGGATAATTATTGAAACTATTACATTATCTTTCATATCATTTTCCTAAAACAATTATTACATTGTCACGTCAACCCAGACAGATTTCTCTTTCAAACTTTTGTTTACTGCCTCAACCACAGCAGTTGAGACTAACGCATCTTTAAATGTAGGGCGTTTATTTTCAAGGTCTCTTACTTTAACTTGTCCTGATTGAATATCGGCGACATCACGACAAAACTGCATAACACTTTCAATACCGTACCCTTTAAATGTTTTACCTGCTTCATTCATAGATGGATAACTTTGAGTAAAATACGGATTAATATCCTCAATCCCATCCTGTTCAGTCACTAATTGAACGCCTCGATTCTTTTGGTCGCTTTCATAACGACCCATTGTCCCAATCACTTTAATTTTTTGATCCGACATAGCCGAGGTTGTATTAGGATCGATCCAGTTCGTTAAAAACGTTGAAACAAATTTATTCTTTCCATGCTGCCATTCAATTAGCACTTCAATTGAATCATAATTATCAATTCCATGCTGTTTAAGTAAATTCTTCTGCCCCATTGCTAAAACCCGCAAAGGTTTGGCCCCTGTTACAAAATAAATAATATCGACATAATGAACACCTAAATATTGAAAAATATTCGTATGTGCAATCCAATTCTTGAACGTTTTTAAAGGGTTTATCCGCCTCTGACTATATTCGACATTAATATAGAGAATATCTCCCAGTCTTCCATCGCTTATGACTTCTTTTAACTTTAAATTGGCACTATCATAGCGTTTATGAAATTCAACCGCGGTATAAATATTCTGGGATTTTGCGTATTGAATCAATTTTCTAGCTTCTTGCACAGTAGGTGTTAATGGCTTAACAATCAACGTTGGCAGACCAGATTGAATTAAATCAGCGCCAATAGAATAATGCAGATGATCAGGAACCACCAAGATAGCACAATCATATGTTGACGCCTTCAAAGCTTTTTTATAAGAAGAACTATCTTGACCTTGCTTAGGAACACCCTCGATCGGAATATTGGAATTTGTTAAAGATCGCAACTGTGCAACTTTTTTCTTTAAATCGATAATGCTCTTACTATGCGTGGCCGCAATCGTAATTGAATGAATCAATCCCTTTTTATACAGTTCATTAAGCGCTGGTAGAATCGTTCCATAAGAGGAAGTTCCTCTTCCGGCAACATAAGCTCCAGCTCCAACAATCAAAACTTTCAACTTCTTTATATCTCTATCAGGCTTCAACTTTAGTCACTTGTTGTTGTCGCCAAGCATGTAGCATCTCAGCGATTCGAAAGTCTTCTTCATGATCTACATCAACACATTCAAACTTTGATATTTCATAAAGGTAAGGCTTCAAACCAATCCAATAACGCCAATCAATTTGTTCACTTTTCCCGGCAATATACAAAGAACCGGTAATGGTAAAATTCTTATCCAATTCTTGTGTTAACAAATGCCAATGTCCAAACGTACAATTCAAAGGACGACCTTTTTCATTAATAAGAAATTCGCGAAACGGCAAAACCGTAATTAAACTGTCATATTTTTCTTTATCTAAACTTAAAAACTTTTCAATGGCTGGTGCATAATCCTCATATAATGGCGCGGTCACCATGGTCCACGCAACATAAGGATCGCCCGGAACAGTTTCTAGCATATGCGTATTATATTGATAAAGTTTGGCGCTTGATTTACACATTTCAGAATCACGCAAAAGAAACTCAGCCCCCATTTCCAATGCAATATCTTTCGCTCTTTGACTGTCACTTGAAACATAGATATGATCAAAACACCCACAGGCTTTTAACTGTTTGATTTTAAGATGCAATAAACTTTTCTCACCCGCAAAAGGTTTAAAATTCTTATCTTTTACTCTTTGCGACCCTTCTCGAGCAGGAATTAATGCGACAACTTTTCGACCCATCGTGTGTCTACCTTACTTTTAAAATTATTAACAATAGTTGAACACGCTTGATGAAATATGGCACAATCCACCATATAGGGAATAAATTGAATACCCATCTCCAACCAGCGGTTCACATCATCTTCAGTCTGCGCCAATACTCCCGCGGCAATACCTTTATTGCGAATCTTTTTAGCGCATTGTTCCACAGCCTCGATAACTTTAGGAGAATTAACATTATCAGAAATACCTAAAGACTGCGATAAATCATACGTGCCGATATAAATCACGTCAATATGCCCAACTTCGATAATCGCATCAAGATTTTTAATCCCTTCAACGCCTTCGACTAAAACGACTACCAAAGTTTCATTATTTTCTTTATCAGTTCGTCCTTTTTGTCCCGCCGCATAATATCCGCTGGCTCGTGTGAAAACCGACATCCCTCGGTTACCAATAGGCGCATATTTCGCTGACTGAATAACCGCTTGCGCCTGTTTAGCATCCGCAATTTGCGGAACAACAACACCATGCGTTCCGATTTCCAAGGCACGCAAAATAGTTGGCCCATCATTGCACGGTACGCGAATGAGTGGCGTACATTGCTCACTTTCCAGAGCACGAGTCATATCTTCCGCCGTCTCATAAGACATAGGACCATGCTCTAAATCAATAATGACAAAATCAAATCCCGCTGCCCCCATCACATTCGTAACTGATGCTGACGGCATAACACTCCACGCTCCAATACAAGATTCACCTTTTTTAAGTTTTTGTTTGAGAATGTTGGGTTTACGCAAAGTTATATTCCTTTCAATTCAACCTTATACTGCTGACTTAATTTTAAAAAAGCTTCCCAATCCGCTGCTTTCACGGGAATCCCTTCTTTTGATCGTCTCGCTAAAGCTTTTTTTTCAGGATCATTGGGAACCATCACCGGTATGTCTGAATTCTTTCGCGGTTCGTTTCGAATTTCATCCATCATAATCCGCATGCGCTTTTTAAAATACTTTACATCTTGAAAACAGTCAATCCGCATAGCACTGAAAAAATGACCTAAATTGCGTTTCTGTTCAATTGGATGTTTATACATACTCACAATATCGCGACCAAACGGCATCCCTGATAATACACCACATAAAATCTCAACCATCATACCTAAACCAAATCCTTTATATTGACCAATAGGCTGTAAAAAAGATGCCTTTGCGCTATCAATCGTGGGGTTGCCCTCGCTATCCGCACAAGTTCCAACAGGAACATCTTTCTTATCTTCTCGATGCTGTAAAACCGCATTAAAACTAATTGTCGTTGTCGCCATATCCAAACAAAAGGGTTCTTCCCCCTCACACGGCACGGCGATGCAAATAGGATTGGTTCCAAAATACGGTCGATTTCCATTTGAAGAAAGCATTAATGAATCCGCATGAGTGAAACTCATGCCTATCATATCATGTTTCGCAATCTCCAAGGCATAAAAAGCTGCTGCCCCAAAATGTGTTGATTTCTTGACAGAAATATTGGCTGATCCTGCTGATTTTGCTAATTCAATAGCTTTGCTGACCGCTTCCATGCCTGCCGCATGCCCAAACGTATCATCCGCATCCAAGATTCCGGTACTTGGAGAAGTTTGATCAAATTGAAAATTTGGTTTTGAATTAATTCTTCCCGCCTTCATCGCTCGAACATAATGAGGAAACAAGCGAATTCCATGAGAATCAACACCTCTTAAGGATGCTTGAACAAGGCCCTGCGCTACATGTTTGGCTACACTTTCATCAACGCCATTTTTAAGCAAAACTTGTAGAATAAAATTTTCAATTTCAGTGTAGTGAACCAATATAATTTTCTTTTTATCTTCAACTGAAGCTTCCATTATCTTCTCCAAAATAGACTTATTGATAACTTATGTAATTCTTAAGACCGTACATTTTTTCATAAAAAGTTGTACTCATTCAACGGTTCTTTTATTGTGAAACATATTTATTGATAAAACTATGAGCATCTTGAGGTAAAAATCCCCAGGAATTAGAATTAGGTATAATTTCTTGAACAAAAAATCTAGCAACATTATCTTTGTCTAATTTCTTTATAAAT
>JACKFK010000014.1 GCA_020632515.1 Candidatus Omnitrophota bacterium
TGGCAAAGCGTAGAGTCGAAATCGCGGAAGGTAAATATCTCGATATTCGAAAAAAAGTAAAAATCAAATTTAATGTTTTTGCCGATGAATTTTTAAATATTCATTGTAAAGCTAATAAGAAAAGCTGGGTAACTGATTCGTATCATTTAAACAGATTAAAAGAGTATTTCAATGGAAAATACCTTTACTCCATAACCATTAAAGAAATTGAACAATATAAACTAGAACGCTCTAAACAGGTAAGTCCGGCAACAGTCAATCGTGAGTTAGCCACACTTAAGACACTTTTTTCAAAAGCAGTAATTTGGGAAAAGATATTTAATAATCCCGCTAAAAATGTTAAATTTATACGAGAGCCAGCTGGGCGTTTACGATTTCTTGAACAAGAAGAAATTATTAAGCTACTAGGTAATTGCAGTGAACGATTGTTCCCCATAGTTGTATTAGCGGTTAATACGGGTATGCGCAGGGGAGAAATTCTTAATTTGAAATGGAGTGATGTTAATTATAAACACAACATTATCACACTCCATGATACAAAGAATGGTGAAAAACGGGAAGTTTACATCAATGAACAGGTTAAATCAGCCCTGATTCGCGTTGAAAAGAATCCGGAAAGTCCGTATATTTTTTGTAACTATAACGGGAAGCCATTCTATGATATCCGCAAATCATTCTTTACTGCATTGAAGAAAAGTGGTATAAAAGACTTTCATTTCCATGATTTACGCCATACATTTGCCAGCCAATTAGCAATGTCTGGAACTGATATTAATACAATACGGGAATTAATGGGACATAAGGATATACGAATGACACTACGCTATAGCCATTTATCACCAAGCCACAAAAAACTAGCAGTGGACAAGCTTGGCAAAAAAATGGAGACATTTTGGAGACTTAACCAAAAATACACAATTGACGAAAACGAGACTATTTCCCAAATAGTTAAAAATAAAGAGCTTACATATATCGGAGCGTAGCGCAGTTGGCTAGCGCACTTGTATGGGGTACAAGAGGTCGCAGGTTCAAGCCCTGCCGCTCCGACCAATTTATGGTAAAAATCGAGGTCTCATGTTTAATAACCAATCTACTAAAAAAAAATCTGGACAACAACCAGCTGACAACGAGCGCCGGCAACATTTACGGATAAAGAAAAATTTTATTTTGACATATTTCGTCAAAGAAAAACCATCGGAACAATTTGAAATCACACAATTAAAAAATATCAGCAGAGGCGGTATGTGTTTTATCACCACACAAAGCTTCTCAAAAAACCAGGAATTAATTATTGAATTAAAAACCCCGTATATTTCTGATACTGTGCATTTGCAGGGCATCGTGCATGAATCGCATCAAAAAGTTAAAAATATGCTCTATGAAACACGATTAGAATTTCGCAAACTCAACACGGAAGCAAAAATTTTATTGGATAAAATTATCGAATTTTTTAAGAACGAGGATAAAGGATAGTTATGAAAAAGGTTACCATTGGATTAATCGGTTATGGCGTCGTGGGTTCCGGCGTTGTTAAACTGCTGAATAAGCGTAAAAATTATATTAAAGGCAAATATGACACGGAAGTCCGCATCAAAACACTCTGCGACCGCAGTGTCGATAAGAAAGACACCGCGCTGTTAGCAACCGCCGTGAAGACCACAGATTTTAATGACATTCTCAATGATCCTGAAATTAATGTGGTGGTTGAACTTATTGGAGGGATGAACCCTGCTAAAAAGATTGTGGAAGAAGCGTTAAAAAAAGGAAAGCATGTTATCACGGCCAACAAAGAACTTATCGCAAATAAAGGGCAGGAACTTTTTCAGTTGGCGCAAGCTAACCGCGTGCATTTGTATTATGAATCATCCGTAGGGGCGGGTATTCCTATTATCAAAACATTAACCGAAGGCATTCTGGGGAATACTTTCGAAGGTATCTTCGGCATCATTAACGGAACTTGTAATTTTATCTTAAGCGAAATGACAGAGAAGAATTACACTTTTAACCAAGCCCTGGAAGATGCGCAAAAAAATGGCTACGCGGAAAGCGATCCAACGCTGGACATTAACGGCATGGATTCCGCTCACAAACTGGCAATTTTAGTAAATCTTGCCTTTGGAAAATTTATTGCGGTCAAAGATATTTATGTCGAAGGAATTACTCATATTGCACAAGATGACATTGAACACGCTAAAAGTCTTGGCCACACAATTAAATTACTGGCTATTGCCAAGAAAAATAATAATGCGATTGAAGCCCGGGTGCATCCAACACTGATTTCCAAATCGCACCCATTAGCTTCAATCAATCACATTTATAACGCCTTTGTCATTGACGCGAATCCTTTAGGCAATGTCATCCTTTCCGGAGAAGGGGCCGGACAGATGGCGGCCGCAACCGGAGTTGTGAGCGATATCATTAATCTTTCATTGAATCTGGAGACACATTTACTCCCATGCAATATTTACACTGAAGATAAAAATATTTCTTTAAACAAAATCGACGATATCCAAACTAAATTTTACTTACGGTTTACAGCCATGGATAAACCCGGCGTTTTGTCAAAAATTACAGGCATCTTAGGTGAACATGGCATCGGCATTAATTCACTTACGCAAAAAGAACATAGTCAGGTAAAAACTGTTCCTGTCATTATTTTAACGGAATTGACCAGTGAAAAAAGTCTACGCATGGCTTTGACTGAAATTCATAAATTACCTGTCATTAAAAACAAAACCGTCGCGATTCGAATGGAAAAACTCTCATGAAATGGCAAGGGCTTATTCATCATTATAGAAAATATTTACCAGTTAATGACAGCACCCCGATTGTGTCATTGCATGAAGGCAACACCCCCTTAATCCATTCTGATTATCTCAGTCAATTGACAGGTCTTAAGGTTTACGTAAAGTATGAGGGGTTAAACCCGACTGGTTCTTTTAAAGACCGCGGAATGACGATGGCAATTACCAAAGCAAAAGAGAAGGGCTCGAAGCTGGTCATGTGCGCTTCAACAGGAAACACCTCGGCATCCGCAGCTGCTTACTGCGCGCGCAGCGGTTCCATGAAATGCGTGGTATTAATTCCCGACGGTAATATTGCGTTAGGAAAATTAGCGCAAGCTATGATTCATCAAGCAAAAGTCATCGCCATTAAAGGTAATTTCGATGAGGCTTTAAATCTGGTAAAAGAAATCACGGATCAATATCCCGTCGAACTAGTTAACTCGATTAATCCGTTTCGTATTGAAGGACAAAAGACTGCAGCTTTTGAAATTTGCGATGCGTTGGAAACCGTACCGGATTTTCACGCGATTCCAGTGGGCAATGCCGGTAATATCACCGCCTATTGGAAAGGGTATAAAGAATATAAAAAAAACGGGATCACCTCGACGCTGCCAAAGATGCTTGGATTCCAGGCCGCTGGTGCTGCGCCCATTGTTGAAAACAGAATCATCGAAAAACCCGAAACGATTGCCACAGCCATCCGTATTGGCAATCCAGCCAGTTGGAAAGGCGCTGTTGCAGCCCGGGACGAATCCAAAGGTTTAATCGAAGCGGTTACTGATGACGAAATTCTCGAAGCCTATAAACTGCTCGCCGCGCACACCGGCATTTTTGTGGAGCCAGGTTCAGCGGCCTCCATTGCGGGCGTATTAAAACTTCAGCGAAAAGGCTTTTTTAAAGAAGCCCAAGGAGCCACCCTTGTCTGCACGGTTACCGGTCATGGATTAAAAGATCCTGACAGGGCAATTAAGTCGGTTCAGCCACCTTTAACCTTAGAGGCGAATATCAAAAATATTCTGCGGGAATTGGAGCTCGCTTAAATTCAATCGGAATGAGTTTACTTGATAAAAAAATTTTGGTGACCTATGGGCCTACATGGACTCCGATTGATGATACACGTATCATCAGCAATGTTTCTTCCGGGCTTTTAGGAAAAAATATTGTCTTTGCTGCGCTTAAAGCGCGCGCAAAGGTGACAGTTATTGAAGGGCCGGTGCTGAGCCCTTTACTGATTAAATCAAAATCTTTAAAAGTTTTTCGGTTTCATTATTATAATGAATTGTTAACGATAATGCGGACGCAGTTAAAGAAGAAGTTCGATGCTGTCATTCATGCGGCCGCGGTTTCCGATTTTAAAATGCATAAACCCTTTACAACAAAAATCAGCTCTCAGCAAAAAAAACTAATTATTGAATTGGTACCCACGCAAAAAATCATTAATATGATTAAACGATTAAATCCGCAAACATTTTTGGTAGGATTTAAGCTTAAATCGCGGATAACGAAAAAAAGCGCGCAGATAAAGGCGCAAAAATTAATGGACGAGGCCAAATGCGATGTTGTGGTTGCCAACAGTCTCCATGCCGGTCAATATGAAGGGTATATTATCGATACTCAAAAAAACGTCTTAGCGCATGAACAATCTCGGGTTAAATTATCAAAATCATTAATTCAAATATTAAATAAACGCGTATGAAATACATTGTTATTATCCCCGACGGGATGGCGGATTATCCCTTAGAAGAACTCAACGGACGAACACCTCTGCAAGCAGCCCGGACAACCAATATGGACTATCTCGCGCAAAACGGATTCTCCGGCCTGGTGCAAACGATTCCTTCCGGGATGAAGCCTGGTTCAGATATCGGTAATATGGCTATTCTTGGATATGATCCGAAAAAATATCATACCGGCCGTGCGCCGCTGGAGGCTGCGAATCAAAACATTCTCCTTAAAGAGAATGAAATTGCGGTCCGCTGCAACTTTGTAACAATCGATCATAATGAAATGAGCGATTACAGCGCCGGACATATCAGCACCAAAGAGGCAGATATCCTGATTAAAGAACTCAATGAGCAACTCGGCTGTGACACCATTAAATTTTATACAGGAAAAAGTTACCGTCATATTCTTGTAATTAAAGATGAAAATATTGAACAACTCATCAAAGTACAAACCGCGGCTCCTCACGATATTTTAGGGAAAGACATTAACCATTTTCTACCAAAGGGAAAAGGGTCGGAACTTTTTCTGGAAATTATGAATAAATCCAAAGAAATCCTGCAAAACCACACGATCAATCAAGTGCGCATCGATTTGAAAGAAAATCCCGCGGACATGTTGTGGCTCTGGGGGCAGGGCACGAATCCTAGTTTGCCCGCTTTTAAGGAAAAATTCGGAATCAGTGGATGTATTATTTCAGCCGTGGATTTGATTAATGGCATAGGGCGCCTGGCCGGACTTGATATTATTGACGTGCCCGGCATTACCGGTTATTATGATACAAATTATCTAGGGAAAGCAGAGTACGCTATTAAATCCCTCAAGAAACATGATTTTGTTTATATTCATGTGGAAGCTCCTGATGAAGCAGGACACAATGGCGATGCCCGTGCCAAAATTGCTGCGATTGAAAATATTGATAGGGAAATCCTGGGAACGATATTAAATCATTACGACAAACACGATGATCTACGCATTCTCCTTCTACCAGATCATCCTACGCCCGTAAAATTACGAACCCACACCGATGATCCTGTCGGATTTGTGCTGTATGGAAAAGGCATTCAACCAGATCCAACAGAAAAATTTAATGAAGCAACAAGCAAAGAAAAAGGGTTAAAATTTAAAAGTGCTGATGAACTCATGAATTATTTCATTACAAAAAACCAATAAAATTATGAAAAAAGAAATCATTGTTCAAAAATATGGCGGCTCTTCCGTAGCCAATATCGACCGTATTAAAATTGTCGCAAAGCGCGTTTTATCCGCCAAGAAAAAAAACAATAATATTGTTGTGGTTGTTTCCGCCTTGGGCGATACCACGGATGAACTCGAAGACATGGCGTTTAAGATCTCATCAAATCCACCTGAACGGGAAATGGATATGTTAATGTCCACTGGAGAACAAATTTCCTGCGCCTTATTAGCGATTGCCATAAAAGAATTAGGTCATAATGCAATTTCATTTACAGGAAATCAGGTCGGCATCCGTACAGACAGCTCCCACACGAAAGCTCGTATTGAGACTATTGAATGTGAACGGATCCGTAAAGCGCATCAGGAAGGTAAAATTGTTATTGTTGCGGGATATCAGGGCGTATCTGTAGAAAACGATATTACCACTTTAGGCCGCGGCGGATCAGATTTATCTGCGGTGGCGTTGGCGCAAGCTATGAAGGCTGATGTGTGTGAGATCTATACGGATGTAACAGGTATTTATACAACAGATCCCCGCAAGGTTAAAAACGCGCGTAAAATAAAAACTATTACATTTGATGAAATGCTTGAGATGGCGTCTTTAGGGGCTCAAGTTATGCAGGCCAGATCCATTGAAGTGGCGAAACGATTTAATATACCGATCCATGTTCGATCAAGTTTTTCCAAGGAGGAAGGGACCATGATAGTGAAAGAAAGTCCAAAGTTAGAAGAAATCGCGGTACGCGGCATTACCTGTAATAAAAATGAAGCGAAAATCACCATTTGTTCGGTTCCGGATCAAGCCGGGGTCGCGGCGAAGATTTTCACGGAGATTTCTAAAATCGGCGCGAATGTTGATTTGATTGTGCAAAATGTCAGCCATACAAAACACACAGATATTTCGTTTACCGTCCCAAAAACGGATTTAGCCAAGGCTTTTAAAACCAGCCAGGCCATTGCCAAAAAGATTAATGCTGGCAATGTCTCTAAAGATGAGAATGTTGCCAGAGTTTCTATTGTCGGTTCAGGTATGCGTTCGCATCATGGAATCGCGGCAAAAATGTTCCGCTGTCTGGCTGATAATAAAATCAATATTGATATGATTTCAACTTCGGAGATCAGTATTTCCTGTATTATTGATCAGCAGTTAATGGATAAAGCGGTCAAGGCGTTACATAAAAAATTTGAATTAGATAAAATATAATCTTGCAATTCCAACGATAAGGATCACATCATGGCGCAAATAACTATTTATGACACAACATTAAGAGACGGCTCACAAACAGAAGGCATCTCCTTTACTGTAAATGATAAAATTAAGATCACGGAAAAACTTGATGAGTTAGGCGTTCATTATGTGGAAGGCGGCTGGCCAGGATCGAATCCGAAAGATAAGGAATATTTTAAGGCCGTTAAAGGACGTAAATTCAAAAATATTAAAATCGCGGCGTTTGGCTCAACCCGACGAGCGAAAATTAAAGCTGCAGAAGATGCCAATCTAAAAGAATTAATTGCCTCGGGAGCAGAAACCATCACCATCTTCGGCAAAAGCTGGGATTTGCATGTCACCGATGTTATTAAAACAACTCTGGATGAAAACTTGCAAATGATTTCTGACTCGGTTAAATATCTCAAATCCAAAAAACGCCAGGTTTTTTATGATGCGGAACATTTTTTTGACGGCTATAAGAATAATTTTCAATATGCCCTAAGCACGGTCTTGGCTGCACAGGATGCTGGAGCGGATTGTATTATTTTCTGCGACACCAACGGCGGGACATTGCCCCAGGAAATTAAACGCATTATCCTGGAAATCAAGCACCGTTTTACAGTGCCCATGGGGATTCATGTGCATAATGATTTAGATTTAGGCGTATCCAACAGTTTGGCTGCTATTGAGGCCGGCTGCACGCAAGTGCAAGGCACCTTTAATGGATTAGGGGAACGCTGCGGCAACGCGGATTTATGCACGATCATCGGAATTTTAAAAACAAAACTCAATATCCCGTCTATCCCGGAAAAAAATGTCGACAAACTTATGGAGACATCGTATTTCATCAGCGATATCAGCAATCTAAAACTTCCGGATAATGCTGCGTTTGTCGGACATTCCGCGTTCGCGCATAAAGGCGGCGTGCATATTGATGCCATGCTGAAAAATCCTTTAGCGTATGAACATGTGACACCGGAAATCGTCGGTAACCGCCGCCGTTTTATCACGTCAGAATTAGCAGGCAAGATGCCGATTGTTCTTAAAGCTGAGCAAATGAATATCAAATTGGATAAGAAATCACCGGAAGCGAAAAAGCTCCTGCTGGCGCTGCAAGAAAAGGAACACAGCGGTTATCAGTTTGAAGCGGCAGACGCGTCGTTTGAATTGTTTATGAAACGGCATTTGAAAAAGTATAAACCTTTTTTCAAATTAGAAGGATTTAAAACTGCGTCGGAAAAACGATTTGATGGCCGTATTTTTGCCGAAGCTTCTATTCGTGTTGAAGTCAACGGTGAAAGTCATTTCAGCGCCAGTGAAGGGGATGGTCCGGTTGATGCGTTGGATAGGGCATTACGCGGGGCCTTAACAAAATTTTATCCAAACTTAGCTGAGATGCATTTAAGCGATTATAAAGTCCGTGTGCTTGATTCCAAGCAGGGCGCGGCCGCGAAAGTGCGCGTTTTAATTGAATCTCAGGATAAGAATGACGCTTGGACCACGGTCGGGGTTCATGAAAATATCATCGAAGCCAGTTGGGAAGCCTTAACCGACAGCATTGAGTATAAATTGCTCAAGGATCAGAAAAAATAATTTAAAAATTTTTATACGATTTAAAAAGTATTTTATGATCCTGTCATGCGAGTTCCGCAGCTGATAAATTTCATGCCTTTGAATTCAGCGATATTATCACTCGCTCAAACATCTCCACCGTAGGTGGAGAAACTCGCTCGATGATAATATCGCTGAATTTTTTAGGAATATTTATCGCGCGAGGACTGTTCGAGCAAGACAGGATCATAAAATACATCTAATAACACATTCATAATTTTCAAAAATCATGAACGAACTACCAAAACGATTTGACTTTAAAAGCATTGACCAAAAATGGAGCACGTACTGGGAAGATCAGGAAGTGTTTCATGCCCGGCAGCAGACAGGGAAAGAACCTTATACCATTGTAATTCCACCACCGAATGTAACTGGCATTCTGCACATGGGCCATGCGCTCAATAATACTCTGCAGGATATTATTATCCGCTATAAACGGATGAATGGTTTTGAAACATTATGGATGGCGGGAACCGATCACGCTGGAATCGCGACGCAAAATGTGGTGGAAAAAGCTTTGGCGAAAGAAGGAAAAACCCGTGATGAACTCGGCCGTGAGGAATTTCTCAACCGGCTCTGGCAATGGAAACAGGAGTACGGAGACACCATCATTCATCAATTAAAAAAACTTGGCGCTTCCTGCGACTGGCAGCGCGCCCGATTCACTATGGATGATGAATACAGTCAGGCTGTGAATCTTACCTTTGTGAAACTCTATGACAAAGGATTAATTTACCGCGGCCAATACATTATTAATTGGTGCCCGCGTTGCCATACAGCACTTTCCGATGAAGAAGCTGAACATGAAGAAACGCAAGGCGCATTATACCATTTCCGCTATCCTTTCAAAGATCATCCGGATCAATATGTGATCGTGGCTACCACTCGCCCGGAAACCATGATCGGGGATACGGCCGTAGCAGTTAATCCGAACGATGACCGCTATCAAAAATTCATCGGTAAAAAACTTGTCTTGCCGTTAATGCATCGCGAAATCCCCATTATCGCTGATGAGTTTGTAGATCCTGCGTTTGGAACAGGTGCGGTAAAAGTTACCCCCGCGCATGATCCTAATGATTTTGAAATGGGACAAAGGCATAATCTTGAATCAATTAATATTATGCACCCTGACGCCCGTCTAAATGAAAAGGCCGGCGAATATCAAAACCTTGATCGTTTTCAAGCCCGCAAAAAAATTGTCGAGGCTTTAAGAAATTTAGGATTATTAGAAAAGATTGATGATCATACTCACGCGGTTGGCCACTGTTACCGCTGTCACACTGTTGTTGAGCCATATTTATCAAGGCAATGGTTTGTTAAAATGAAACCTCTTGCTGAACCAGCAGCTAATGCAGTACGCGACGGTGAAATCACATTTTATCCTAACCGTTGGGAAAAAGTTTATTTAAACTGGATGGATAATATCCGCGACTGGTGTATTTCTCGACAAATTTGGTGGGGACACAGAATCCCAGTGTGGTACGATGATGAGGAAAATATTTATGTTGCGCTTACCGAAGCAGAAGCGAAACAAAAAGCCCAGGAAAAAAGAGGGAAAGAGGTTTCATTGCGTCAAGATCCAGATGTTCTTGATACCTGGTTCTCCTCATGGCTGTGGCCGTTTGCTACCTTATATTGGCCAAAGGATAATGCAGAATTAAAATACTTTTATCCCACAGCATCGTTATTCACCGCCTCAGAAATTATTTTCTTCTGGGTCGCGCGGATGATTATGGCGGGTTTAGAATTTATGGGTGAAATTCCATTTAAGGATGTTTATATTCATGGAACTGTCCGCGACGATAAAGGCCGTAAAATGTCCAAGTCTTTAGGCAATGCTCTTGATCCTTTAGAAATTATTGAAGAATATGGCGCCGACGCTTTACGATTTAGCCTCATTATGAATTCCGGACAGGATCTATTTATCTCCAAAGACAAATTTGAAATCGGCCGCAACTTTGCCAATAAAATGTGGAACGCGGCCCGTTTGATTCTTCTGAATGTCAAATCCCATGATCATAGTTATGATTTAGCTAAAATCTGCGAGCAGGAAAATCTGGATTTAACCTGCCGTTGGATTATTTCGCGTTTCTATTCCACTTTAGAAAAAGTCAGCCTGGCGATTGAAAAATACCGTTATTCCGAGGCGGAAAATGAAATCTATGATTTCTTTTGGGGTAATTTCTGCGACTGGTATTTGGAAATGATTAAAGACCGCTGGACAGAAGACGTGGTTCAATATGTCACGCTGCATATTTTGGAAGAATCTTTGAAGATGATTCATCCCTTTATGCCGTTTGTAACTGAAGAAATCTGGAGCATCATTCATCCACAAGAGCAGGCAATTTCTTTGCAAAACTGGCCGGTCTTAGAAAAACAATTGATCGACGAAAGTTTTGAAAAAGACATGACGCTGATCATCGATATTATTACTGCGGTCCGTCAATCCCGGGCGCAATGGAATATTAAGCCCAATGAAGAAATCATTGTGAATTTGGCTACCAATTTGGATGATTTAAAATCGCTGTTAACGGCTAATCAATCCATTTTAATCAAACTCTGCCGGATTAAAAAATTATCCATTGCCGATGATTTGCCGGAAGAAAAAAATGCGGCCAAAGGCGTTGTTGCGGTGGTTAAATACGCGATTCCACTTACAGAAGTGGTCGATATTGATGCGGAAAAGCGGAAGATGCTCAAACAAATTACTGATCAAAAAAAGGCAGCGGAAAATTTATCCAAGAGGCTAAATAATAAAGAATTTGTGAAAAAAGCTCCGGACCATGTGGTGGCAGCCGATCAAGAGCGGCTTGAAAGTCTGCAGAGTAAAATCAAAGAACTGGAAGATGTTATTACCAATTTGAATTAACATGCCTTTGACAACTGATCACATTATTCGAAACGCACTTAAAGAGGATGCCTGCCGCGATGATATCACCTCAAAAGCGTTTATTCCAGCAGCGGCCCGATCGCAAGGCGTGATCTTATTTAGAGAAGAAGGGCTTATCTGCGGCGGAGAACTGGTGCGAAAAATATTCCGCATCTTGGATCCAACGGTTTTGGTTAAACTGTTAAGCAAAGACGGTTCTACTGTTAAACGCGGCAAAAATGTTATATATTTAAAGGGAAAAACCCGCAGCCTATTAGCTGGTGAACGGGTTGCGCTGAATTTCTTAAGCCACTTATCTGGGATTGCTACAGTAACACAACGTTTTGTTAAAGCTGTGGCTGGTACAAAAGCCGTGATTCTCGATACACGAAAAACAACACCTAGTTTACGAGAATTAGAACGCTACGCGGTTGCGTGCGGGGGAGGAGCCAATCATCGGTTCAATCTAAGCTCCATGTATTTGGTTAAAGACAATCATTTATCCGCGCTTTCTCAACCGGATGATTTGGCTCAGCGAATTCAAAAAATTCGTCAACAGCGGAAACATCCACGGATTGAAATTGAAATTGACTCATTGCAACAATTACCCGGCGTTGCGCAGCTGCGGCCGGACATTATTTTATTAGATAATATGAAAACTCCTCAACTTAAAAAAGCGGTGGCATTTGTCCGTAAATTAAGACCGCGACCGTTACTGGAAGCTTCCGGAGGTATTACTTTAACAAATGTAAAGACAATCGCACAAACAGGCGTAGACCGAATTTCCATTGGTTCGCTCACACATTCAGTCAAAGCCTTAGATGTATCGCTGGAGTTGAACGCATTATGAAAAAAATATTTATTACTTTTATTTTATTAAGCAATATTGCCGGTATTACTTGTGCCGAAGATCCTAAAATGTATCAAGAGGATCTGGCGACAAGCACCTCACAAAAAGAAACACCCACCATTATTACACATAATATCTTTGATGACCGGATGGTTTTAAAAGGGTATTCTCAGAAATATAAAGATGTTCCCAAAGATGTATTGCTGGAAATGATCAAGGATGACACTTTAGATCCTTTTAAAACAGCAGCAGCCGTAAGGGTGTTTAATGAAAATTATAGCCAAGAAGTCGTTTCTTCGGAAAAAAAGCAAATTGAGAAAATTCTTTTACGCCGGCTTAATAAAACAGACTCTCCATTTGTTGAAGTTGAAATTATGTTTACCTTATGCCGGATTGATCGGTATCGTTATTTTAAATCCATGGCGCCGGCTTTGATTCAAAAATTAAACCATTATAATGAAGCAATCAACGAAATCGCCTCTGAACATATTACCGCGCTCATCCAAACAGGAAACAACAGGGCGAGAGAAGCGCGTATTATTTTCAATACATTACGAAAGATTCTTTTTTTGGAACGACGCCGTTTAGCGGACATAACGGTTCCGCCGCCTAAATTAGCGCGAAAATTAAAGAGCCTGCGCTGGTCCATTAAGGCGCTGGGAAATGAATATCTAAAAAAATTACCTAAAGAAGTTGTACCGTTATTATAATCGTGAAAATATCTAAAAAGTCATGGATTTCTTTCTTCATTTTAGCGGTAATCAGCTTTGCTGTTTGGTTTCAATTCAGTTATCCGCAATTAGCCTTCCTGAATTTACAGATCAATAAAGATCATGCCTCTAAAATAGCCAATCAATATCTACAAAGCAAAGGTATAAATCCATCATCGTATTATTCCGCGATTAAATTTGAAACGGCTGACAGCGCGGACCGTTTTCTACAAAAAACTTTAGGTTTTTCACAATTAAATAAATTTGTTCATGCGGAAGAATTTGATATGTTTTATTGGAAAGTTCGTTTCTTCCGGGAAAATGAAAAAGAAGAATTCCGTATTAATGTTAGTTCCAAAACAGGAGAAGTCATTCTTTTTAAGCATATCATTGATGATCAAGCCGCTTTTGCTGTCATTGAGCGCGATACTGCAAAAAATATTGCGGAAGACTTTCTTGTTAAAAACTTTAACTTTAATCCTGAAAATTATATTTTACGCGATGATATCGTAACGAAACTTGATAACCGCATCGACTACGCGTTTAGCTGGCAAAAAAAAGATGTCAATATTGCCTGGGATGAAGAAAAGGATGCTGGAACCGGCAAACTTATCTATAGTGTTGTAGTTACAGGCAAAGGCGTGCGCGCTTTTTCCAAGAATGACTTTTTGGTACCTGATCAATTTCAGCGTTATATCCGAAATATTTTATCCGTTGGAAAGAATATCTCATCCGTAATTAATATTTTCTATTTTTTAATTGTCTGTGCGTCTGTCTATTTTATTGTCGGACGGCGCAATCATTTAGCTATGCACAAAACAAAATTCTTTTTGATTGGCCTATTAATATTCTTTTTTATTTTATCGATTCTATCTAATTTAAATAACTGGCAAGTTTTTCTATTTAAATTTTCAACTACATCAACATTAAAGTCTTATATTTTACAACTGTCCTCCAGCGCATTTATGGGGGCTATTTTTATATCTATTGTTCTTCTTATACCGTATTTATCCGGTGAGCTGCTGCACTTTGAAGAGTTTCCACAAAAAACAAATGGTTCGTTTTTATATTATCTTCAAACCACATTTTTCTCCCGGGAAGTTACTCAAAACATCGTATTAGGTTATTTTATTTTTATCATCATGTTAGGTCTGCAATCAGTCCTTTTTAAATTTGGGCAAACATATCTCGGGGTCTGGATTGAATACAATTGGATGACGCAACTTACCAGCGCCTTTATTCCTGTTTTAGCAACTTTTACAGTCAGTTTTAAAGCCGCGGTTTCTGAAGAAATAACGTTCCGTTTATTTGCCATCAGTTGGTTTAAAAAAGTCTTTAAAAATATTCCTTTAGCCTGTCTTATTTCAGCTCTCATATGGGGCTTTGCTCATAGTAATTATCAAATTTTTCCTATGTGGTTTAGAGGAATCGAAGTAGGGATTTTAGGCTTATTCTTAGGCGGAATTTATCTGAATTACGGACTCATTACCGTTATCGTGGCTCACTATTTGTTTGATGTTTTTTGGCATGGTGCCGGCTATTTACTGGGTTCAGCAGCGCCTTTATATTTTTATAGTACGTTAATTGTGTTTTTATTACCCCTATTATGGGCTTTAGCCGCATTTATTATTAATAAACCAATTATATTAAAAGAATTGCGCTGGCATCTTAATAAACACCAACTCTTTAATCTGGAGGTATTGAAACATTTTCTCCGCTCAAACCCTGATTTATTTGCACTTAAAACAACGGAACAGCTAAAGGATGAAATCTGCCATCATGGCTGGGATGTAGCCGTTGTGGAGGTTGCCTTGGAAGATATTGAAAAAGAAAAGATTTAAAAGAATAGTCGATTTCTCAAATATTTACCTTGCGAACCTAAACTTTTTTGCTATACTAGGGCTCAACACTAGTTAAATTTTACTATATTTTGACCAAAATAAATTAAACTAATTATGCTTCTAGCTCCGTTAACATTACATACCCCCAAAACACTCGCAGAGTTGACTAAACTCTATTCAGAATTAGATAATGTCAAACTTCAAGCAGGAGGGACGTTTCTCTTAAATAGCCTTAAACTGCTTAAACGCAAAGGCACAAAAACTCCGGATCATGTAATTAGTTTGCAAAAAATAGCAGAATTAAAAGGCCTTACTGTGGATAAAAACTCATTGCATATTAAATCCATGACCACAATTAATGAAATCTTTAATTCGTCTGCTTTAGAAGGGAATTGGAATATTCTTAAAACAGTCTGTCGAAATATCTCAACACATCCAATCCGTAACATGGCCACAATCGGTGGAAATCTTACCTGCCGTTATACCTGGACAGAAATGCCGGCTGTAATGATTGGCCTTCAAGCGACATTACACTTTATCGATCAAGCCGGTCAAGACCTAACATTAAGCGCCGAAGAATTCTTCAAACAAGCCGCTAAAACAAATCACATTTTAACAGGGGTGACGATTCCAAACCAAGAAACTTATCGAATCTCGTACCAGCGTGTCCGCAAAACCATGAATGTCGACATTCCCTTACTATCTCTTCTGATCACGACAAAAATTACCAATAAAAAACTCAATAACACAATTGTCGCCGTTAATAATTGCGTCGACTTCGCCCAAAGAGATTATCAATTGGAAGAATTTCTTAATACCGCTGAAATCGACAAAAAATTGCCGGAGACAGCACTTGAACATATCAATAAATCTATTTATGATAAACGCAGCCATGACTATAAACAGCATATGTTTCGTGTATCTATTAAAAAAGCTTTAACCGAAATCATAAACGTATCTTAAAAATTAACTATGCCAACTTTAAAAATTAATAATAAAGAGTATGAAGTAAATCTTAAAGGCCACGAAACTTTATTAGAAGTTTTGCGTGACCATTTAGGTTTAACAGGAACAAAAACTGCTTGCGAAGAATCTGAATGCGGTACCTGCACGGTTCATATTAACGGCAAGGCAGTTTTATCCTGCATAAAACTCGCAGCAGACTGCGTCGACGATGAAATCTTAACTATTGAAGGCCTAGCCCATGCGGATCAATTGCATCCGCTGCAACAAGCATTTTTGGATAAAGGTGCGGTGCAGTGCGGATTCTGTATTCCGGGGATGATCATGTCAGCCAAAGAATTGCTCGAAAAAAATCCAACCCCGACCCGTGAAGAAATTGATTACGCGTTAGACGGCAACCTATGCCGCTGTGCCGGGTATCTAAAAATTATTGAAGCGGTTGAACAAGCTGGTAGAGAAATGAAGGCGGCAAAATAAGATGAGAACTCCAATTAATAAAGACTATATTGATCCTGTTGGCAAAAGCGTACCGCGCATCGACGGGTTAGGTATGGTAACCGGTCAAACCAAATACGCCTTTGATGTCAGCTTTCCCAATATGCTCATCGGTAAAATGATCCGTTCTCCGCATCCGCACGCGAAGATTCTTAACATCGATACAAGCGCAGCAGAAAAGCTTCCCGGTGTACGCGCCATTATTACGGCCAAAGATACGCATAATATCAAATTCGGATCTAATGAATATTTCTTTCCGCACACTATTGATCAAATGGCCTTGGAAGCCGAAAAGGTCCGTTACGTCGGCGATGAACTCGGCGCGGTGGCTGCGATTGATGAGGAAACCGCAGAGCAAGCGTTAAGATTGATTAAAGTCGATTACGAAATTTTACCCGCGGTTGTTGATATGGAGGAGGCCATTAAACCTGACGCGCCCCAAATTCATGAATCCCTTAATAACATCGCTGTAATCTTACCGGTTAATTTTGGCAACCCTGACCGTGCTTTGAAAGAAGCAGATTATGTTCGAGAAGATGTATTTTTTGCACCAGCCGCGCATCAGGCTGCGCTGGAACCGCATGTCTGCGTCGGGCAATGGGAAATTTTTTCCAATAAAGTAACCCTTTGGGCTTCAAGTCAGGCGCCTTTTAAATGCCGGGAAGCCTTGGCTAAAACTTTAAAAATGGATCTTAATGACGTTCGTGTTATCAAAATGTCGGTTGGCGGCGGATTTGGCGGAAAACTGGAAATGTTGCCCATGGATTTTGCCGCGTGTTTACTATCAAAAAAAGCAGGAGGATTGCCGGTTAAAATCTGTTATAGCCGTGAAGAAGAATTCTTAGCTTCCCGACGAAAACACGGTATGAAATATACAATTAAATCCGGTGTTAAAAAGGATGGAACGCTTGTTGCCATTACGGGTGAAGTTTTGGCGGACGGCGGGGCTTACTGCAGTTACGGACCAACAGTATTAGCCGCGGCGATTATGCGAATTTTCATGGTTTATAAAATTCAGCATTTTCGCATCACGGGTTACCGCATTTACACCAACACCCCGATCAGCGGCGCTATGCGCGGATTCGGCGGGGTGCAAGCCGGCTTTGCCATTGAATCCCATATGGATATGCTTGCTGAAGGAATTGGTATGGATCCTGTTGAGTTTCGTCTAAAAAATATTACTTCCCCGAATATGGTAACGGTTAATAAAATGTATTTAACAACGAATGGTTTAAAAGATTGTATTGAACAGGCTACTAATGCTGCTCAATGGACTAAAAAACGAGGACAACAAAAAAATGTTTGCCGCGGCATCGGCATCGGCATTGCCGCTGATGTTATGGGCTCAAAAATGTATAAATCGCATGAATCTGCCGGCTCAATTGTTAAAGTCGAAGAGGATGGCTCTGTTTATTTATTTACCGGCGCTGCCGATACCGGACAGGGATCTAACACAGCCCTTTCGCAGATTGCCGCACATGAATTAGGCGTGAGTTATAGCCGCATTAAATGCAAATCCGGGGACACGGAAATCACGCCATTTGATACGGGCAGTTTTGCCAGCCGAGTTACATTTATATCCGGCAATGCAACCATCTTAGCTGCGCGTGATGCAAAGAATCAGGTTCTGGACGTTGTCGCGCAAGACCTTGATCTTAACAGTGAAGAATTAGATATTAAAGCCGAGAATGTCATCCGACGGGCAGATAACTCTGTGGTCATGACCTTTGATAAAGCCCTTGAACTTTGTTACGCTTTTAAATATGGTCGACAAATTATTGGTCGCGGTAGTTATAATCCCAAAACAACCCCGATTGATTTTCGAACAGGGGAAGGTAATGTTTCAGGCAGTTATGGTTTTGAAGCTCAGATTGCGGAGGTGGAAGTTGATAAAGAAACAGGCGAAGTAAAACTCTTAAAATTATGGGACGCGCATGATATTGGAAAAGCCATCAATCCTCAATCTGTGGAAGGCCAGATAGAGGGTTCGTTAGCAATGGGAATCGGCTACACATTTTTAGAAAATTTACATTTCGATAAAAAGGGCCGGCCAGCCAATGGCAATTTCGCGCATTATCGTTTACCGCGAACAATGGGCCTTCCAGAGATGAAATCGATTCTGATTGAAACCAACGATCCTGAAGGTCCTTTTGGTGCAAAGGGCATGGGTGAAGCATCCTTACTTCCAACATCAGCCGCGATCGCGAATGCTATTTATGACGCTATTGGTGTACGGATTAAAGAATTACCGATTACACCGGATAAAATTATCAAGGCTTTAAAAGAACAGCAACAGACCACAAAAATTTAATTTCACTGAAATAAAAAAATTTAGTAGAAATTTTATAAATTCCTCGCTAATATATAGGTTAATAATCGTAGTTCACTAATTACCATATGAAATTATGAAATCTATTTCTTTTCTAACTATTATATTCGCGGTATTAATGAGTGGCTGCAGCCTCTACCACATCAACTCAGAAGAAATCACCACGAATTATTATCCTTCTAAACAATCTCCTCGGGATATTGTCTATTTAGAAAATATTGACCAGCCTCATGAATTAATTGGAATCGTCACGGTCAATGCGGAACGCCGTCAACGCATTAGTGAAATTCTGGAGAAAATGAAAAGAGAAGCAGCTATTTTGGGTGCCGACGCTATCACCAATATCAGAACCGATTCTACCGGACAATGGAAAAGTCTGCCAGCTCAAAACCTTATCAGCAATGGATATATCCGCGCGAATTTCTCTGCCACGGCTGTTAAATTCAAATAACTCTCACCGCCCAATCTTTTTACTAATTAAATCAAACTCTTGTGGTGTATTAAAAGTAGCAATGACCCCAGAATCTTTAACTGCAACGAGCCGTATTAAATCCTGATGCTGCTGGGCCACAGAATTAACTCCTTGATCGTGCTGTAACAGTAAAAACTCATTTCGTAACTGAATTGGAAAAAGGGGAGGGTGTCCTTTACGATTTTCAAAAGTAGGAATGTAAACACCGTTTCTTTCTATTCTAAAACATTCAATTAATGTGTCGATCGTCGAAGATTTTACAAAAGGATAATCAACCGGCAGCAAAAAAACACCTTGGGAATCATCCCGCAGCGAATTTAACCCAACCTGAAATGAAGAAGTTTGTCCAAAATTATAATCTTTATTATAGACAACCTTAACCTTTTTATGCTTTAATAGAAAAGGTTTTATCTGCTCGGCTTGACTGCCCAGAACTGTAATGACTTCATCGACTTGCGAAGAAATAAGACTCGTCAGGATTTGCTCAATCACCGTATAGGAATTTAATTTAACTAGCGCTTTAGGAGAACCGAAACGGCTGCTCTCGCCGGCGCTTAAGAGAATAGCAGAAATCATAAAAGTATTATAATGCCAACACTTATAAAGTCAAATCAACCTATTTCACTTATCTTCACAGTATCCATCAAGGACAATCAACAATGAACTTGTTTGTTGTCCTCATTATCATTTCGTTTGCCGGTATTGGCGCAGCGCTTTGGCTGATGCGCAGTGCCGACGATCCCGAAGCTGATGTATCTTCTCCGGAAAAAGCCGAAAGCTTCCTTAAGAAAGTTGGATTTAAAAAAGACGATACCGACAAACCATCTCCACAGGCTGTTGAGAATAAAAACCGCCTTAGTTTTCTTAAAAAACTCAAACTTGGACGGAAAAATTCTTTTGATGAAGAAGTTCCCGAGGCTACCCCTATTGAAGATTTAAAAGAAATTTTTAACCGTCCGGCTACAAATGCAGAACCAGCTCAAGAAGAGCCTACTCCTACAGAACCTTCTGACGATTTGCTCAAAGGCGCGCAATTAATTGACGACCCAACAGAAACCGAAGAGGATGATTTGCCTGCGGATGAGCCTTTATCACTAACACCCGATCCAGTAGTTTCTACGGAAACCACACCTCTAACACTTTCCGATAATGAAGAGAAAAAAATTGAAGCAGAGGTCGAAAAGACTGTCGTATTAGATGAATTAAACGAAAAGTATACCAAATTAGAAAAAATGCTTCAGGAAAAAAGCCAAGCCCTAGAAAAAACAGCCCATACTCTGGAAAGTGAACAACGAAATCGTAAAGACTTTAATAAAGTGAAAGATTTGTTAGAAAAAGAACTCAAGGATGTTAAAGACCGCGCCCGGCAAAGCCAGCTAGAGCTTACCAATGCTAATCAAGAAATTGAAAACCAAAAGAAGCGTTTTACTCAACTAGAGGAAAAAGTTTCTCATTTGCAAAAAGACCTATTAGTTAAAGAAGATGAGTTGCAGATCAAAGATAAACAAATCAGCGAACTCAATGAAAAAATTGCTACTTTAGCTCAAAACGAAAAGGAGCAAACACAAACCTCCGAAGTTGATTCAGAGAAAAAAGCAGAGTCAGCGCCGCCCGACACAAATACAACAGGGGAAACTCCAGAAACAGAAGCCCCTGCGGAACCAATATCACCACATCCTAGTGAAGTTTCACCTGTGGAATCAAAACCAGAAATATCTACTCAAAGCGACACACCGCCTTCTTCAGAAAATTTAGAAAAACAAGACATTTCTGTTAAAGAGTCTGACACCGCACCCAATGATTTACCACCAGCACAAGGGGAGAAAGAAAGCATTGCTACAACCGCAGCAGAGCCTGAGACTGAGCCAAAAGTCATTCAAGATGCACCGCCCTCTCAAGAGCAACCTGCCCCGGAAGAGGAAACCCTTAAACCAACTGCCGACAACGTTTCTATTGAAAAAAATGAAGAACCTATCAGCTCAGAGAAATCAGAAAAAATTCCAGAAAAAGAGCCTCCGGCAGCTAATGCAATTTCAGAACCTAAAGAATCTCTTGAAAACGATTCATCAATTCTAGCAATCGCTGAAGAACCCCCAACAGCATCATCGGAACCAGAGAATTCCACTCATGAATTACCCACTACAACCGCTGAGGAATCAATAATTGATTCTTCCAAAAATAGTGGTAACATATTAGACATTATCAATGAAGAGGAAGAGGTAGCCCTTGAGGTGGCTAACACTGCACCTGAAGCAATGCCCGTACCAGATGCGTATGAAATCCTTTCAGAAGATGAATTACTAATTGATGATTCTGAAGATACCGAAACCGAATTTCTTACATTACAACCCGATATCCTCAATGATGATACTGATTTTACAGAAATTGATTTAAGCAAAGAAACTGATGATAAGAAAAAGAAAAATAACCCCGACCAAGAAACTAAATAATTTTCTCTTTCCCTGTTTTTACTCAAAAAAATAAAATTGATTTTATAGAAAGGAAACCTGTATATGTTGAAAAAAATCACCCTATTAACCTTATTAACCATTGTTTGTTTTTCACCAATCAGTGGCTGCGCCCAGGAAGGATCCAACACCATGTCAAATGAATCGCCCGTTGTCGTATTTGAAACAACTCAAGGAACCATTGAAATTGAACTCATGCCCGAAATAGCCCCAAAAACCTGCGAAAATATGATCGGTTTAGTTAAAAAAGGCTATTATGACGGTATAATCTTTCACCGTATTATTAAAAATTTTATGATTCAAGGGGGCGATCCAACCGGAACCGGCCGCGGCGGCGAAAGTTTTTGGGGAGGTAAATTTGAAGACGAGGTAACTCCAGATGTTACCTTTGATCAGGAAGGAATCTTAGCCATGGCTAATGCCGGTCCTAATACCAACGGCAGCCAATTCTTTATTACAACAATTCCAACCCCATGGTTGAATATGAAACATACCATCTTTGGCAAAGTTATTAGCGGTTATGACAATGTAAAAAAACTGGAAGGCGTAAAAACAGGCTCTGGCGACCGTCCTGTTGAAGAACAAAAGATTATTAAAGCGTATCTGAAATAAAAATAATACTAGTCTCCAGTGGATAGTGCCCAAGTTCGCAAACATTTCTCTAATTAAATGTTACAAAACTGGTCCACTAGCGACTGGAGACTAGCAACTCAACGCGTATTTTCTGCATACTACAATGGACTCTCAACTTCTCTTAAAAGCTTATAAGGCCATGCAAGAAGGGCAAAGTTACGCCTTTGCCACCCTTGTTGAAAGCACCCTCAAAGGCACTCCCCGTAAAACTGGAGCAAAAATGATTGTCTTAGCCGACGGATCCTTGTTTGGTTCTATCGGTGGCGGGCGCAATGAAAAGGCAGCCAAAGAAGAATGTCTTAAAGCCATCTGTTCGGGAAAACCGGCTTTGGTGACGTATGATTACTTCGGCCAGGAAGGCCAATCTATCTGCGGCGGACAAATTAAAGTATTTATTGAGCCTTTTATCCAACAAAACGAATTGATCATTTGCGGCGGTGGGCACATCGCATTGCCATTATCGTTCTTAGCCAAAATGATGCATATGAAAGTCATTATCATTGATAACCGGAAAGAATTTGCTAATAAGAAGAGGTTTCCGCATGCGGATCAAATTCTTTGCGGCGATTATTTAGCACAACTTAATAAACTCACAATTCAGAGAAACTCCTATATCATGATCGTCACCCAAGGCAATGAACATGATTTTGAATGTTTAAAAGCATTAATTACCACAGAGGCAGGATACCTTGGCGTCATTTCTAGTCAACTGAAGAAAATAAAATTCTTTAAACGGTTGAAGAAAGTCGCAATCCCTGATAAACTTTTGAAAAAAGTAACGATTCCTGCCGGTATTGATCTCGGTGCGCAAACCCCGGAAGAAATCGCGATTTCGATTTTCGCTGAAATCATTGCTATTAAAAATAAAGAACTTCTTGGAACAACGAAATTTAAAATGAAGAAAAAGGAGATCTCATGACGAAAGAAGAAGTAATTGATTTGATCCGCGATGCCGGATTTGGTATGCTCTCAACGAGTGAAGGCGATCAACCGCGGGTGCGGCCAATGATGCCGTATTACACCGATGATGGAGAATTGCTTGTCGCGTTATTAGGCCGATCACGAACCATTGCCCAAGTCAAAGCCAATCCCAAAATTGAAATCTGCTATGTTGATCGAAAAATGTGGTACGCACGGATTGCTGGTGAAGGAAAAATCAGCGAAGATAAAGAAAAAAAGCAAATCCTCTGGAATAACATCCCCATGCTGAAACAATATTTTGGTGGGGTGGAGGATCCTAATTTTCATCTTATGGAAGTCACCATCAAAGAAGTTGAAGCGATGACACCCCATCAGAAGGAACCAGAGAAAATTTCCATCACTTAAAGCTTATTTCAATTTATTATCTAAAAACCCTGTTAGAAAATTCTAACAGGGTTTTTTATTAGCCTTATCTATCTAGGGAAGAGAGCTACAAACCGCAAACCTTTCTAAATCTAAACTTTCTTTTTTGCAAGCCAAGCAATCAAGAAAAGGATTACAACAATTCGCAACTCAGAACTTTTCAATAGGATTAAAATTTTACTTATTCCAAAAGAAGGAATAAAACTACAGAATCAGGGCAAGGCCAAATCTTTATATTACAAAGTTAACATAAGATGTATTATAGGAAGTTAATATTGGGTGGATTTTAAGCATTCTTTACTCAATTTTTTTATGATTCTGACTCCACCTTTTTAGAATCATTATCAACCGTATTACCTCGATCCATACTAGACACATCCGATTCATCGACACTTATAACACTCGCACCATCATTTTTAGCCGGAAATTTAAGCATATTTTCCCGGATCAACAACTCTTTCAATTCAACCTCTTGAATTTCTTTTTTATTTGGAACATTTTTTTGACGAACCCCAACCTGAACATCGCCAATACGAATCCGGATCATTTTCCCATTAACGAGCGCATCAGCCACGCGTTGACGACCAGCACGGAGAATCCGCCCAAAACTAGGCCGTGAAATTCCCATCAATTTAGCACCTTCAGACTGATCATAACCTTGAAAATCTGCCAACTTAATCGCCTCAAATTCATCAATTTTTAGCTCAATTTCATCAGGTCGACCAGCTTTACCACGCGGACTAAAATGCGCAATTTTCGGCATCTTCTGTATATAACGAACCTTTTTACGACGACCTTTAACAGCCATATAAAAACCTCCTTAAAAAATAAAAACAAGATTAAATTTAGATTAAAAGCATTTATTATATTTAAAATAAAAAAGGTACCACATTGTTTTTAAAATGCATCATTAACATAAGCACCTGCTTAACCTAACCGTAACTTTTATATTATCATATGCTCATATTAAATAACTATTTATCAAGTTACAAGAATTTTTCTTGAAAATTCCTGATCAAAAACCGTTAATTTTTTTGATTTAAAAATCTAATCGGCAGGATTATTTTGGTAACCACGCATACCAATCACTAAGATTATCTGAAATTAAATTTATTCGTTTAACTTTATAACCAAAAGATTCTAAATATTCCTTTGTCTGATTTGCTTTAATATTTAATCGCCGCATCCGGGGAATATTTTCTTCATAGAAAACATGTTTAATTCTCCCTTGTTTAAGCAGTCGTTTTGCCCCCTCAAGTACCCACAAATCTGCACCTTCTGTATCAATTTTCAGGACATCAACATCCTTATAATTGGAAAGTTTCTCGACTTCATCATCCAAACAAACAACCGGAACCTTGATCGCCTTTTTTTCATTCTCCAGAAGAAACCCACCCCAGCCAGTTTCTTTATCCGATCCATGTGTAAAAAACTGCCACCCTTCCTGTTTTCCCAGCGCTTTTTTAACTAAACGAATTTGCGAAGCCAATTTATTTCGCTTAATATTCACCTCCATCCCTTTAACACATTTCGACGAGGGTTCAAACGCTAATACAAGATTCTTTACATGCAATCCCGCCCATAGACAAGAGTAATATCCGTAATTTGCCCCCACATCTACCAATAACCCTCCATCCTCCGGAACCAAACCTTTTAAACGTTTAACTAAATTCATTTCAAAATATCCCGTAAAAGCAATAATTTGATGCATAAAGTCCTGCGGCTCTAACTTCATCTTAATGTGCGGCACATACTCTAAAGACGCGTTTTCAAAAAGCTGCGTAAATTGAACAGCTTTTCCTTCATAAAATTTAGCAAAACATCGACGCCGCAGCCATAACGGATGAATATTCATAAAACGAGCCGTATTCTTCACAATAAACTTTCTATGCCTTGCTCTTGTTTTATAACCCGCCTCCCCGACTTCACTGTGAATAATTTTAAAGGAACGCTTTGTAAGAAATTGCCGCTTTTGCTGAAAGACCAGCCAAAAAATCCTCATGTCTTCTAATAAATATCGTTTCCATAAACGTTTCGGTTCATTAAGCAACCGCCACAACCATTCCAATCCCTTTTTTTGCATCCAAATAGGGGCCCTCTTTACCATCCCAGAAATAAAACCAAATGTAATCCCCACACCAATACTTACCGGCACTTCTAATTCTTTATAATAACGATTGATCCATTTCTCCTGCTTCGGCGCCCCTAACCCAACTAATAAAATATCCGGTTTCACCTCTTTAATCATCTGAACAATTTTCTGATTCTCCGCCTTATCATATTCAAAACCAAACGGCGGTGAATAAACACCACAAATTTGAATGGATTTAAACTGCGTCTCTAATTTTTCCTTAGCCAACTGTGCCGCCGGAGGCTCCCCTCCGAGAAAGAACAACCGATACCCTTTATAGTCGGAAAGTTTACAAATTTCCAAAACTAAATCTGAACCAGAAACTTTCTGACGTAACGGCGTCTTTAAATAACGTGACGCCCAAATTAGCGGCATTCCATCCGGAATCCTAATTGCGGAATCCGCGTAAATCCGTCTAAACTCTTCATCTTCCCGTAATTTAATAAGATGATCCACATTAGGGGTAACCACATATTCACAACTTCCGGCACGGATATATCGCTCAATTGCCTGCAAAACCTCTTCCATG
The DNA here is from genome assembly GCA_020632515.1 of Candidatus Omnitrophota bacterium. Taxonomy (GTDB): domain Bacteria; phylum Omnitrophota; class Gorgyraeia; order Zapsychrales; family Zapsychraceae; genus JACKFK01. Next base: position 26,161 of record JACKFK010000014.1, read on the forward strand.
GAAACATTGTCAATATCTGTTCCGCAAATATTTACTTTTTGAAATCTTTTTCGGACTTTAATCATAAATTCCTGCTTTAATAATTAATACTTAACTTCGGAATGAAATGCTTCCCGCCCCGCAAACAATCCGTCGTATTTCTTAATAAGAACATCCCACGAATAACTACGCGCTTCTTCAATCGCATTTCTTTGCAAATCTTCATTTCCCTGCGCATAACGCATTAAAAGCCCGGCTAACTGCTCATCATTACCAACTTCAAAGGTAAGACCATTATGCCGATGACGAATTAATTCTTGAGAACCTGTTACATTAGATGAAATAATCAAGCGCCCCCTCGCCATAGCTTCTAAAAGGGCGTTAGGCAACCCTTCCCACTTGCTCGGCAAAACAAATATTTTATGCTCATCGATTAATCGAATTTTTTCCGCTAATTCATAAATGGGCGGATAAAAAGTGACATTCTTTAATCCATCACTCATCTCTTGCAATTTGCTTAAATATTCCGGCTCAGCTGTTCCAACAATAGAAAAGTTTAACTGCGGAACTTTCCGACAAGCTTTAAGCAAAGTTTCTAAACTTTTAATCTCCGCTATACGACCAAAATACAAGACATCCTTTTGCGCGTTGGTTTTTTGAATATTAAAAAACTCTTCCGGCAAACCATTAGGGATAATTTCAATCTGCTCGACACGACATCCAAGACGCAACAGATAAGGAACTTCCCATTTGGCAATCGCGATCACTTTATCAAAACTACTTAATCGCAACAATCCAGCCCGGCGGTATAACCCCGTCAATATACTTAACAAAGGATTTCTCTTCACATTAAAAGGAGAATGCGGAACTAAATAAATTTTCAGATTTGGATTGCGCTTACGTAAACGGCCGGCAAAAACTGAGATTGCAGCCGAATGTGGATGTAATAAATGTGTGATAATAATATCCGGGTCATAATTCTCGACTTCCTTTAAAGCTTGCATATTAAACCAATACTTCACATTATCGGTTAGTTTGGAATCTTTTGAGACAAAGCGGCGCAACTCTACCCCTTCTTTCATACGCACATAGGACTTCTTTAAATGCCGACCCGTTCCTTTTTCATAGTCTGAAGAAAAAATAATAACTTCATGACCTCGTTTAACAAATTCCTTGCTTTCCGAAAAAACACGCGTCCATACCCCACAGGTGCCGGCAGTAAATTCCGTCAACTCCAATATCTTCAATTTCTGCTCTGCCAATTTAATCATCGCCCTTACCTCTTCCCTAATTTATGATTTATGAAATAACCCGCGAAAAACCTGCCACGCCGGCCCCTTATAACTTAACCGTTTGTAATTCATCCATGCTCGCTTATCCAAACGATCCCTAAACTGAAACAACAAATAAAACTTTGAACATGCCGCCACGATACTCATTAAAATCGCCATCAAGCATCGCTTTTGCACACCCTTAATCAGATAGGCTCCAATTTTAACAAACGTTGCTTTAAGCGCGCTCCAAAACGGATAATACCTCCAAGTGAACCACAATTTATTTCGAAAACCATAAAAATACCCTTTTGCATTAGCCGTTCTCCGCTCCTCACTGATTCGATGATAGGCGATTAATTTTGGTTCATAAATAATTCGATATCCAGCGCGCAAAACCTTTAAACTTAACTCTGCTTCTTCTGACCCCCAAAAAAAGTCATCCCAATAGCGACCAACTTCTTCGAAAACATTCTTCAAAACCGCATGCGCGCATCCACAAAATGTGTACGTATCAAACCGAACCTCATAATCATTAATCCGCGATTTCTGATATGTCCAAGAACTCATATCAAGTTTTTTAGTAAACGCGTTTAGAATTTTAAACCCTGCAATTGCAATTTTTTCATCTGATTGAAAAACCGCAACAGCCTCTTCTAACGCTAAATGATGCAAACTTGCGTCATTATCAATAAACACAAGAACCTCGCCTTTAGCATTAGCAGCCCCGATATTGCGCCCGCCAGGCACTCCATAATTTTTATGAACTTGAATTAAAATCACTTCAGGAAACAATCGCGCAACAGCTTCCGGGGTACCATCAGTCGAAGCCTGATCCACAACCACAATTTCATAAGACGAGTATGTTTGCAGTTTCAGATCTTCTAATGTTTTTAAAATGTCCGCTTTACGATTCCAACTAAGCAGAATACAGCTGACTAAAGGATTTTTTTTCATAAAACCTATCTTCTTTTACTTTCATAATTTTCAGGATCCGCTGAAATACTTCATTTGAACTAATATCTTCCAAACAATAACGTTTAATCTGCGTGCAATAACCTGTTTTGTGGTAGCATGGACTGCATTTTAAATCTTTCCGCACAATCCAAACTTTATTTCCAAAAGGTGATGTTCGACGAGGATCGGCCGGCCCAAAAATTGCCAACACCGGGACATCTACAGCTGCTGCAATATGCCCCAATCCTGAATCACTACTGATAAATAAATGACACGCTTTGATCATTTCCATAACAGACTTAAGCGGTTTCCCGCGTATAATCAGCGCCTTATGCTGCATTTTGGCGCAAATCCTGTCGGCTAATAAATATTCTTCGGGCCCTTCAAAAAATACAATACGAGCCTGACAACTCTCAATCAAAAGATCTGCTAGTTGGGCAAAATTTTCTTCTGGCCAACGGCGGTATTTATCCACTTCAAGCCCGCCAGGATGAATTCCGATTATATATTTACCACCATCGTTAATCCCCATTTCGTTTAAAGCAGCTTTTTTTTGCTCATCAGCAATATGAATTTTAGGTCTGTCTTTAAAATTAATTTCACCATGAAAAAATTGCCGTAAAATAGTGCCGTTCTGGACAGCGTCATGCACACCTTCCTTAATATGAAACGTATGCGTATATACAGGTCGGTTTTTCGGGCCGATCCGGTATTTGGCTTTAATCTGCCAGGATAAAAAGGCCGCATCTTCAATCCCCGGCGAAACAACCCCTACTAATGATAAATCATAATGCTCTTTTCTTAATTCTTCTGCAATCTGCTTCTGCTCGCGCAATGAATTCTGTAAATGTAAGAATTTAATTTTGCCAAAGGCATACTGGTTATTTAAAACTGTTAACGCACTTGGCGTTGTGAGAATATCAATCTGCGCATGGGGAAATCTGGAGAACACCATATCCAACGCCGGCATAAACATACACATATCACCAATACCGTGGGTAAAGATAATTAAAACCTTTTTAATATCCGAGGCATTAATCTTTAACGGTTCTTTCTTAAAAAATATCCGATAAATTGCACAATACACCGCAATCATTTTGTATAAAGTATTTTTAATCATGATTAAAAACTTCCTTGTACAAGTCTTCTGTTTTTCTCGCCATTTCACTAAAGGAATACTTTTTCGCATAGCTCAACGATGAATCTTCCAGCTTTGCCTGTATTTTTGCCGATGAACAAATCTCTAATATATTTGAACAAAGCTTTTCTTGATCGGAATAAATTTTAATTGTATCAGGTTCAGCACTATTGATTTCCTGAGTAATCGGAAGTTCTGACGCAAGAATAGCCTTGCCATAAGCAAACGCATGCGCCATGGCACCTGAGGCTGTTGATGTCTTATAAGGAAAAACCATAAGGTCTGCCATTACATGATATTGCTGCAGCATTTCTCCGCTAAGAAATCCGGTAAAAAGCACCCGGCTTTCTAATCCCATTTTCTTGACGAGCAATCGGATTTCATTTAAATAGAGCCCATCATCCTGCGTTTGCGCACCTCCAGCAATAATATATACAACATTCTTAGGTAAATCGTTTAACGCCCGGATAACTGTTGGATAATCTTTAAAGCGTTTTACAAATCCAAATGTAGATAAAAGGAATTTTCCCTGTAAAGAATACTGTTGTTTTAATTGGGCCTGATTGTAATTATGCTCAGGAACTTTCGGAATGCCATGAGCAATGACCCTGACCTTATCATCATGAACACCTGCCTTGATTAAAATATTCTTCTGTGAATCTGAATGAACAACCACGGCCTTCACCTTATTAAGACTTTTAACAAATAAATAATTGAGATAAGGACCATACCAACTATTAAAATTGAAATCTTTAAAATTTATAAATATATCCCCCAGATTTCGGACTTTCTTATACAACCGTTTACCTCTCCCAACTTCATGTAAAGTCACTACACATTTAGCGCTTAACTCCTCTAGAAATCGGGCTAACGTAAATACACCTTTTCTATCTCCGCCAAATAATGCCGGGGCATGCTGAATATGCACAATATCGTAAAAATGACGGTTAATCCGCTGCGCTAAGTTAACATAGGCAATTTTAAAATGTGCCGTCGGTAACGGATAAGTTGCCGTATAGCAATCCCCTTTTGCCAACGACTCCATTAAATAATCCGAGTAAGTTGCGATTCCGCATTTGCGTTCCCATGGAACGATAACAGCTATTTCTAATTTTTTAGTTGTCTTAATTGGCGTACTCATTTACCAAACCTAACTATTTATTTTTAAAGCGCAGGCTAAGAAATATGCACACGCTTTAAAATCATTAATGGTTCTTCCTCGTTTATTCAAAAGCTCTTTAAATAACCCGCCTGCCTTAGCATAATTCTTCTGCACATGAAATTGAAGACACGCCTCATTATATAAATGCTGCTTTTCTACAACCCCTTTTTCTCTTTTCTTTTCAAAAGCCGCCTTATGCTCATTCGCCGCCTTTAAATAAAGAAGCCACTGATCAATTTCATTTGGATTAACACCTTCTCTGATTAACTTCTGTAAATGACGGATAACGCTGATAAAAGTATTCTCTTGTTGCTCTAAGAATCGATGAAATGTAATTTGTGTATCATGCTTACGCCAGGCAGCAAGAAATTCAGGAAAAATGTCGATTTCCGTAAATTCAGAAATACGTAAAATGAAATCATAATCTAAAGCCGCACGAAAACTTTCATCATACCCAGAGACTTGAGTCAATAAACTCTTACGAAACATGACCGAACTATGCAAAAATGGATTGCGACATTGATATAGCTCCTGTTTTAAATAATCCGAAAAATTTCCCTGCTGACGTATCTGGCTATAATCAAACGAATTATAAATCTCACCTTTTGCGTTAATATAATCATAATTAGTACCAATTAATCCTATCTGCGGATGTAAATTGAGATACTCAACTTGCGCCTGTAGTCGTCGACAGTAAGAAAGATCATCAGCATCTGAGATCGCAATATATTCTCCTCGGCATTGTGCCAATCCTATATTCTTTGCAGCCGAAGCTCCAATATGCTGTGTTGGAATAATACGAATCCTTTCATCTTGCTGACTTAATCTTTGCAAAATACTGCACGTTTCATCTGTGGATCCATCATCCACAATAATAATTTCAAAATTTCTATACACTTGATGCAGAAGACTATTAATGGTTTCAGAAATAAAATCTTGCGCGTTATAACAGCTAATAATAATACTAACTAATTTCATTTTCTTCGCCTTCACTAAAACCTTCTGTTAAAAAAGGAAAATCAATATGCATTTTGGCAAGCATTAAACAAGCCCAATTTAAAGCAATTAGGGGGATCATATGCATCCTGATAAAAGCCGGACCAAAAAATCCCGTCAACAAATATTGAAATAACATTAAAAAACTCATGAGTAAAAGAATCCGCATAAAGTCACTTGTCAAAGGATGCCGGTAATAAAAGTACATCTGCAGCATTGAAAACAAATAAATCCCAAAATAAAATATTCCGCCAACTAAGCCAAAATTTAGAACTAACGCTAAATACCCGTTATGAATCCAGGCACGATAATCATTAGAATAAAACTTTACGGGACGATACTCATTTCCCATACCAATACCCAACCATAAGTGTTCTTTTAACGCCTTTATTGCGTAATCATTCTCTTGAAAACGAATCGTCAAACTTTTATTTTTTAAAACATTAGCGGATGGCGCTGTCGACTGCAATCTATCAATTAATCCCTGCTGATAAACGCGAACAGCCGGACTAAATATGCCTGCAATAAAAACAAGACAAAATAAGATTAGAGAAATTTGAATACACCGTTTAATTAGAAGCTCCTTCTGCCTTCCTCCAATCATAAAAAACATAATTAATAAACAAAGCAGCATTGCCGCCCATAAACTCCGATAAAAGGAAATGACTAAGGACAGTATATATAAGATGAGCGAACCCACATTCCACCAGTTAAACGCATCCCGATAAAAACACATCTTACCAATCACATAAAAGAAGATTACTCCCACAAGCGCTTGTCCTTCAGAAACAATCCGAGAAACTGCAGATGTCAGCTCTGCATCAACACCTAAATTAAAAATAAGCTGTATCGGCATTGGAATTATCGACCCGGCAAAGGCCTTTAAAAGGTTGCCCAAACAGACAATCACAGCCAAAACTTCTAAAATAAAAAAGAAATGTTTTAATTGTTTTTCGGTCTTATACATATTAATAATGAGTAAAAAAATCAGATAAAAAACCATAACGCGTAAAATTCCAAATAAATTATGCATATCTGTTCTTAAATATACATATCCGTAAATGACCTCAAAAATAACAAATCCGTAAAAAAGTAAAATACTCTTTCCCAAAAGTCCGCCAAAGAATATTTTCTCTCCTCGGCTCCAGCGGTAATACAATTTAAATAATCCGATAAAAAGTAAAATATCTCCTGGTTGTAAACTAATCCCTCCAAACGAAATCAATGGAATCAGATTCACATTTATTAAGCGAAACAAAACAACTAAAAGAGTTATCATTAAAACCGTATCATTTCGCAATAAAAATATCCCCGCACCAAGCACAAATATACCAATGATAGCGTAGAGTGGCGAAGTGACCGCCCCAATTAAACTTATAATGATCGCCGCTGCCGCAGTAATAAGCGCTGTTCGCGCGTTTCTCAAGTGATAAGATTGTTCTACTTTCATGAAATCCTTTTCAAGTTTAAAACAGGATTAAACATTTTTTTCATTCTTTTAAAATCGATCCATCGTAAGACTGCAAAAACCTGACGAATGAGCCGCTCACGCCAACTAAACTTGAGCGAATGAATAATCTTCTTATTTTTTTCTCGAATTTTAAATATACTCATCGGCATCCCTTGATACGCAATTGCAAACGGATAACCATCATCCACAAAACTATGAATCTCAAACCCGCTGAATCTCACCAAAAAAGAGAGTAAAACATCGACAATAACCTTTGAACTGCGAAATTCATCCGCCATTAAGAGTTTTTGCTGATGAAATCGTTCAATACATGCGTAAGAATAAACCTCCACCCCACCCTGCGCATGCTCTCCGATAATATAGTTTGATCCCTGCATTTGCTTTAAATATTTGCGCCAAATCCTTCCTTCTTTTGCAAAGACAGGTTCCCAATTCCTGAAATCACGCCGTTGATACTGGCAGTTGTACTTATAACTTCCTAAAGAACCAGCAGCTGGTGTGTCCGCAAAATAGGTATTAATGTCATAAAGCAACCCAAATCCGGTAATTAAAGCGTCCGGATCCATTTTCAAAAAACTTTTAAACTGATAGTTATCTAATGCTAACTGCATATACTTTGAAACAAGATAATAAAACTCTCCACGGTCATTCGTACACGCATCTTTACTTAAAGAAATTGTTAAATCTTTATACTCTTTGACCAAAGTCTCTAAAATACATTTCACTTCTTGGTGTGACGATGTATTAATTAGAAAAATATGAAAACTTTCCTGCGGGCAATAAACACGCAAAGATTCCAAAATATCACGCATCCCAAGACAATGATCTTTACTGTAAACTGCGATAAAAACAATTGTTTCGACTTGTGTTTTTGTTTCTATTTGCATAATTACTAATATTTAAGACTGAATAAAAATCGGTTTCTATGGCCATCGACTGCCGCCACCCATTGATTAGCTCCAATACGATGCGCATCCAAATGATGCATACCGTTTTTATTCCATCCCTTCCCATTGGATTTTAAAAGTGATTCCTCCCGCCAAGGCTTCTCTTGATAAGTCGTCTCTGTCAATTCAGTTATTTCAAAAGCCTTTAATTCATTTCCATAATGATATTCATCATTCTGCGTCAATCGGATAACACTCTCCCCATCAACAATAACCCGCCCTCCAGGTCGGGCAATTCTTTTATTATTCTTAACAACAGGACTTTGCGGATGTTCTACCCACGGACCAGTCAACAATTCACTGGAATAAAGATACAGCGTATCGTTTTTTGTCGTAGCAACAAACATCCACCAACGATTTTTATAATAAAATACTGAAGGGTCAACAAATTGATCACCATAAATCAAAGTATCCACATATTCCCAATGATTTGGAAAATCCTTAGCCTTATATAATTTCACGGAATTTGTTTGATAAACTTCGGGAATCATATAATACTCACCCTCCCATTGAAAAACATAAGGATAAGAAAGATGAAAGGGCTCATCTAAAACTATTTTCTGATAAATCCACTCATTTAAGTCCTTACTAATGGCGACGCCAATATCCCCTTGGAAGGTTTTCATATTCATGGCCTCAAAAAACAAATACCAAAGTCCGTTTTTCTCTACTAAGAAAGGATCAGCCACAAACTCGGCTGGAATATCTTTGACTTTATCTGCTGTAAAAGTCGGAACTTTTACACCCCTCTTAGGAGTGAAATTAAACTGATCATCGCCTTCATAAATTCCAATGGCCCAACCAAAAGTGTCTCGAATAAATGGAATACCTCTAACTTTTCCGACAATAATACCAGTCACAAAAACACTAAACATTAAAACAAACAAAGAAAAATACTTAAAACCTTTCTTCATTAACTTCTATCCTTTCCATAGGGTGTAGAGTTTTTCTACGTTAATATTTAAATTAAATTTTTGAACAACAGTATCATACCCTTTTCGTGTAATCCTTTTTTGCAGTTCAGTATCTCTCAATAAAAATTTAATCCGATTGGCTAATCCGTCAACATCATTAGGCTCAACTAATAATCCTGATTCTTCATCTGTAATTAACTCTGGAATACCGTTTACTCTTGTCGCAATCACGGGAACCCTCAATGCCATCGCCTCCATTAAAACAATGGGAATCCCTTCTGAGAGGCTGGGCAATATCTTCATAGTTGCCTCTGACACAAATTGAAAAACTTCCGTTTGTGTGCGCGAACCTAATAATTGAACTTCCTCAGTAAGATGTAAATCGCAAATTAATTGATTAAGTTTTTCAGTATCCCTTCCTTTTCCAATAATATGGCATTTAAAAGGAACACCTTCCTCTTTGAGCTGCTTACACGTCAGGATAAGATTTTCAACCCCTTTAAATCGTTCTAAACGAGCTACACAAACAATACGCGCAATGCCGTTTTTTGTTGCCCTGCTATTTTGCAGACGAAACTTATCTAAATTGAGCCCACAATGAATGACTTCAATACCTCGTTGATCTAAGCCAAATTTTTTAACCAAATAATTTTTGTTATACTCAGAAATAGTAATGTGTTTTTTAGCCAAACGCGTTTTCAACTTAAGATTTGCTGCATCAGGTGGATAAAAAAAGATATCACTGCCATGTGTTGTAAATGTAAATGGAACATCTGTTAAAAGAGAAATTAGCATTGCCATATCTGAAGCAATACCGCTAAAATGCGCGTGAATATGCCTTGGTTTAATTTTCATAATTTCTGTGACGTCATTTAAATTCCTGGAAAAAACACCGCTTAATCCATTTTTCCTATTTATAGCTAACCAGAATATTTTCATATATTTTCGCGGGTATTTGAAAATCCAACATACATGACCATAAAGCTTGTTTATCAAACTACGCTGAGGGAAATAAGAAACCGCGCGCACATTCGAAGATTCCTGATGAACTTTTTCTTCATTAGGCTTTTCAAAAGCAAACACATGGATCTCATGCCCCATTTTCTGCAAACAGAGAATTTCGTTTAGAATAAATGTTTCTGATAGTTTTGGAAAATATTCTAAGATATAAACAATCTTCAACTTTATGCCTTTCAATTTATAACTGCAATTTCTGTATTATTGTTTAAGCACTCCTGTTTGAGGCGTTGAGCAATAATTTCAGAAAACACCCGTGCTCCGTTATCGTTTAGATGATATAAATCATTAAAATATTCTTTCGTCGTTAGAAATCTTGAATCCCGACTATAATCCCACAAGGGCACTTTATATTTTTGTAAAATTGATGTTATAGCCTGCATAGAAGTCTCATCAAAAAAAGTAGCTTCTTTATGCAAAGGAGAAATTACAACCGCCACCTTAATATTATTTTTTAATGCATCTGCGATAAATTGATCTAACGCTTTGACGTTACGATCATCTAAACTTGGCATTTCTTTCTGCCACCGCTGATCGTTCATTGGCCGGCCAATAACTTGATCATTTACTATTCCGAATTTAGGAACATATCCAGCAAAATCTTTTTGTGGGAAAATCGTATAACGTAAAACATGCAATATGGTTGAATTAAACGCATATAATTTAGAAAACTGTTTGATTCGCTCGAATTTAGAAGTTAACTCTAAATAAGGCTGAATTTCCTGATGCCGTGTATAGTAAGGCCTTAACATAGTTAACCGGCTAAATATTTCTTTATCTTGATGAAGCATTTTCTGATCAATATTTAAAACAATTGCCTTGGGTTTATGCCGTTTTAAAATCGCATCCTCTACCGCCTTAGCATAAAGAATTCCCTGTCCGAGCGAGCCGGCATTATAAAAAGAAAATTCCAACTCTTTATTGAAAATGTCAGGCACATAATGCTGAACCGCATTTGAACTACCAAAAACAAAAATATCCTCATGACTCTTTTCTAAAACATATGTTGCCCGGGAAAACTTTCCTGATTTCTGTCTAAAAAAGAGTTCTTGATACACCCCTCCGGTCACAAAATCTAAAACACAAAGTATCAGAAAAAATTTAATTAACTTCTCAACTGTTTTTTTCTTCTCAATATTCATAACAACATAGTTCTTTTTAAATATTTCTAACAGTCCCATTAAAATTGAAAATAAATAAACTGCCCTCCATCAACCACGCCAAAGAGAACAATAAATAATAGTAAAAAAGCATACGACAATTGATTAAAAAATGAATTACCCCCAATGATTGGCCAGGACTTATCAGGAAAAAGTTCTTTTTTACTTTCAATCAGTAATAAAACTGACAGGGCGCAAAGCGCGTATATCAAATGAATTTTGGCTTCTCCTTCCAGAAACACCGGGCCAAATGATGATAAAAGTTTTTTAAAAATAATTACCGCATCCCCTATTGAGTTTGAGCGAAACAAAACCCATCCTATACAAACAGTGATAAAAGTTATCGCAACCTGCCCAATTTGTTTAAAGTTATTAAAGCCATTTAGATTTAATATTTGTTTAAACTTCGCACGATAATTTTTAGTTAAATCTGAACAAATCAATACCCCTCCATGCCAGATGCCCCACAAAACAAAAGTCCAATTGGCTCCATGCCACAACCCGCTCAAGCCAAATACAAGAAGTAAATTGTAATACCAGCGCCAGCGCAATACCCGATTTCCTCCTAAAGGTATATAGACATAATCTTTAAACCACGTTGATAATGATATATGCCAGCGTGTCCAAAATTCTTTTAAGGACTTTGAAAAATACGGCCGCTTAAAATTCTCCATTAAATTAATCCCCATCAGTCGGGCGCTACCAATAGCAATATCACTATATCCTGAAAAATCACAATAAATCTGAAAGGCAAAAAGCACGGTAGCAACGCCTAAACTGGTTCCATTATGATAACCCGGGTTGTTATAGACCATATCCACATAAATGGCCACTCGATCGGCAACAACCAACTTTTTAAAAAATCCCCAAACGATTTGCTTCAATCCAGAAAAAATATTTTCTTGTTTAAATTCATGTTCATGACGAAACTGCGGCAATAAGTGCGCTGAACGCTCAATGGGGCCGGCAACCAATTGAGGGAAAAAAGAAACGTATAATGCGAAAATCGAAAAATTACGTTCCGCTTTCTGCTGTCCACGGTAAATATCAATGGAATAACTTAAAGTTTGGAAAGTATAAAAAGATATCCCCACCGGTAAAAGCACATTGAAAACCGGAACATCATAAAACAAATTAAAATGATTAAAAACAGCATGGAAAGATTCATTAAAGAAATTAAAATATTTAAACGCGAATAAAACACCCAGATTACACGCAAGACTTAGTAACAAGTACTTCTTTTTACTCTTTTGTTCTCGCAACTCTTCCATGCGAATCCCTACGTAATAGTCAACCAGCGTTGAAAAAAGAATGAGAATAATATATTCCGGCTTCCAGCACATATAAAAATAATAACTGGCCACAAGCAGCATGATATTACGCCAACGCTGCGGTAAGTTGTAATATAGAATAATGACAACCGGTAAAAAGAAAACAAATTGAATTGAATTAAAAAGCATGATTAAATTTCTTTAAATTGTTGCCTGAGTAAACATAAATAATTCATAAACGATCCCTCTATTGAAGAATCGCTAGTTTGACTTTATGATCCTTAAATACGATTTCCCTGGTTACAATTAACCACCCTGCGTAACTAAACAAACCGATATTAATTAAACTGATTAAAAGCAAAGGTTGTTCTAATACGATCTTTCCCTTAATAAAAAGAATTACCAAAAATATAAACAACCCGACAAAATAGGAATTTAATAAACTTGCGTAAAAAACTTTAAAGTCCAACTGAATAAGCCTCGTGGCTAAATAAAGAGTTCCATGAACCCAGAAAACAGATTGAATGGTGTACGCCAAAGCCACGCCTACCGTTCCCCATTGCAATCCGATAAAAATAGCTATTGTGACAATTACAGTTCCAAGTAATTGCAATTTAAACTGCAAATCCGCTCTTCCCTGTGAAAGCAATATGTTGCCGACCGTTGTGCCAACGGATTGGACGACTCCACAAGCACAAAATATTCGAATTAAAGGAATAATAGGTTCCCACTGCTCACCGAAAACCGTTAATACAAATTCCGGCGCTAACGCAAATAAACCAAACATCATTGGAAAAGTTACCAATGAAATGGATTTGACTAATTTCATGTAAATCCTACGCACCTTTTGTAAATCATCTTGAACCCTCGACAAAGTAGAAAACATAACTTTACTAATAATCCAAGAAATGTTCTGTAGTGGATAAATCATTAATTTGTAGGCTAATGTATAAAATCCTAATGCCTCAGCGCCTAAAAACTTCCCAATCACTAAATAGTCCAAGTTGCGGGCAAAATAATTTACAATCTCAAAACCTGTCTGGTTCGCGCTAAAATGAAAGACATCTTTGATTGCTTGCTTCGTAAAAAGAAAACGCGGCCGCCATGAAGATAGAAACCACAATAAAATCATTTTGAAAAACGTAAATGCTAAAAACTGATATACTAAACTCCACACACCAAAATTATGACAAGCCAAAGTTATACCAATCACACCACTCAAAATAAGAGCGACTGTTTCAACAATCGCTAAATGTTTAAAATCCATTTGCCGCGTCAGTAATGCTTGTTGAACAATCGTAAATGAAGACAGAAAAAAATTAATAGAAATAAACATTAAAATCGGCTGTAATTGATCCTTTTGATAAAACCAGGCTATACCCCAAGAGGCGCCGATCATAATTAACGTTAATACGATTCCGACAAAAATATTCAGCCAAAAAATTGAGCTTAAATGATCTTCTTTGATCTCCTTACGCTGAATTAATGCCCCGCTTAATCCCATATCGTTAAAAATTGTGACAAAGCCTGTAAAAACAGTTGCCATACCTAATAACCCGAAGTCATCTGGGGACAACAGCCGAGCCAAAACAGCGGTAAAAACAAACTGACAAATCTGCCGGATCCCCTGTGCAAATCCTGACCATGTCAGACCTTTAATTGTTTTTTTCTTTAAACTCATTCTTCCCTTGTAATTTTGTGACTTTGTGACCTTGTGACTTTACGACTTTCTGACTTTTTAAGTCATACTATAAATCACCTCTGGAATGGGAAAGGTTCGGTTGCCTAAAATAATTCCCAAAATACGTGATTGTTGCTGTTCAATCTGATTTACCGCAGATATTACAGATTGCCGACGAGATTGGCCTTCATTTAATACAACAAGTGTTCCATCCACGTAATGCGTAAGGCGCTCACCATCTTGAAAATGATATAAATTAGGACAATCAACGATAATAAAATCATAATTTTCTTTTACCTTATCTAAAATACCGCTTACAAACTTCTCAATATCAATCATGTGATGCGCTTCTCGGCCTATCTTCCCAGTCAGAAGAATATCCAAATGCTCCGTAACTTCTAATATAGATTCACTCACCGATGCCTTTTCTTTTAATACTTCAAACCAACCTTTAACTTTATACGACCACCCTTTTCTTTTAATCTTCAGATATTTGAGAAGTGTGGAATGTTTAATATTGGCATCAATAATCAATACTTTTCCCTTTGCCTTACGGGATAAATATAAACCAATATTGGCTAAAATTGGTGAAGAGTGATTATAATCACCTGTCGATGTAATTAAAATCTTCTTTGCATTATTCTCTTCAATTTTTGAAATAAGGTTTGCGAATAATTGCTGAAGATGGCGCATATAAAGTGAATTCGGAATCGCACCATTAACAATAGCCTTTTCTCCCAATTTGCGTTTTGGTACTGATCCAAGAAATGGATAATTCAATATTTTCTTAATATCTTTGGGTGAGCGAAAAGTTTGATCCAACCCTTCAAAAAGAAAAGTTAGAATAAACGCTAAAATTACACCCAAAACAAAAGAAAAAATTAACGTTATTTGTTTGGATGGTCCTTTAGGGCTATTGGGTACAGACGCAAGCTCAATAATTTTGACCGTTGCTGGCCCTATCGCGTCAATATTCGAAAGAGGATTTGTTCTTAAATTATCAATAAGGGAATTAATTGTATTTCCTAATTGGATTACATTTGGATGGCGTTCGCCGTATTTTAATTCCAATTCAGCCAGCTGTTGTTCCAAATCGAAAATTACATACGATCGGCCAACAATATTGGCTTTATGCGCAGCCTCGATAGGATCAAAATCTGTTGCAATAATCTTAAAAATATTCGTATCATTAATAGGCTCTACTTTAATACTATCTCTTAACTCTGCGACTACTTTCTCAAAAAGTATGGCCTGCTTATGCCGAACCGGAAGACCTTCCAAACGTTTTCTAAATTTCTTGACCTCCAAATCCAAAAAGTATTGTTTTAGCGGTGCCGCGAATTTCTTTTCATAGGCAAGCGGCTCTACGGAAACACTTAAAACCTTTGCCGCCCGCTCTAAAACCTGTCTGGATTTGACAATAGAGGTCTGAGTTAAAACAATTTCCGCCATAGCTAACCGAGAATCTAACTCTCTGTAATAAGGAGACTCTACTTGCTTTTCAGCAGAGATTAGCATATTGACATTGGCTTCATACGTTGGCGTTTTTAATTCTAAAGAAATATAAGAAATAAAAACAACCGTTATAATCGTAAAAGCAATCAAAACTTTGTGTGAGAAGATAACTCGCAAATAATCTCGCACTGTACTTTCATTAACATTAAACGTTTCGTAACTTCGCTGTATTTGTTTCATTTCGCAATTTCCTTTCCGACGGGCATTATTCTCTCACTTTGACGAATAGTATTTGGTTAAAAATTAATCTTAAATTTATTAAAACTATTTTTAATAAATATTTCAAGCTTGTGCTCATAAACTGAAACTAAAATCTAATCAATAATTGGGCAGGAGTATAATAATATATATATTACAAAATAAGTCAATATGACATTCTTGGTCATACCAGGACACCTTAAATATCCTAGACAGAGTAGGATTATGTCGGACAATAATGAAAGAAATTCTTACGAGAAATAAAGGAATTATAGATTTTCGCTAAAAATAATGAGGAAAAATTTACTTATTATGGATTAGGTAAGCCATCGTTGGGAGGAAAAACTTCTTGCCAAGTTCCGGAAATAATATTGGCAATAAAAGGAAGATATGGAATCGAACGATTATTGACTAACATATCATTAAATTCATAATCTCTATTTTGATAAATATTTAGATTTATCGCTGGATCCGTACTATCGCCTCTGACCGCAATCGCGCCTTTAAAATTTAAAGAACCTTTGCGCTCTGAAGCCTTAGTGATGTCGCCTTCCGCAATGAATTGTCCTGCAGCATCATCGGCCCCTCCATCCGCCATTACAAAAGCTTCAATACTAATATCGGAAGGTGCTGATTTAGGAATAATCACGTTGTCTTTCGCCAATAATCCAATTTGTGGAATAGGATCTGCCAAACCATCCGGTAAAACATCTCCCATAATCTTTATATCACCATCAGCAACAACAATCATTGAATGATCATAATTTCCAGAAACAGTTAAATCTCCTTCAGCAAAAACTATATCGACCCCAGCTAAAGATAACGCACCTAAATCAATTGTATCCCCGGCAGAAACAATCACACCGGTTAAACTTGCTTGATTTTTAAATTTGTCAACATCCACTCCAGCAAAGGTCATGGATTCAATGAGATTTGTGGAAACAGGCGTCCCGTCAGGATTAACATAGCCACTTTCCTCCCCGGTGACATCACGCAAAAAATTAACTGTATCATTTACCTCTATATATTTGTTCGGATCAGAATCAGCTAAACCTTGATCGATTAGAAAATTAACATCGCGCCCTAAAATAGCATCTTCTACTGTAGCGCCACTTACAACGTTTAGATCTCCCATAGTGGAAAATAGAAATGATGCAGGATTTTGCACCCGAAACCGCGCCAAAATCACTTTATTTACCCGTTCATCCACAATATTCCCACTGCCATCAATGGCAGCATTTGAACCTGTGGATTTAACCCAAACAGCTTGTTCATTAACCCCAATATCCACCAAAGCCCCTTTTTCTAAAATATAATATCCTCCGGAATATGTTGTGCCTCCATCTATAACCTGAACTTCAACCGGGCCTGCTGCTGCTGGCAACCAATCTGGATTACGACGGGTTTCAAATAACGCTTGTTCAATTCCGGCTTCAGCGGCATAAAATGCTTTTTGTGACGCTGTTCGTAAATCTGAACTGTCAAGCTCGACACTTGAGCGTAAAAATGATGAGGATAAAAGAATCGCCAGAAATAGTGTTAAGAAAACCGCTCCTAGCAAAACATATCCATTATTATTTCTGAGATTGCTTTTACTCATAACTGATTCACCACATTCCGCGGAAAGATTTCCGTTTGAGTTGAGATATTAATCGGTTTTCCAAAAGAATCATCTTTCATATGGATATCCAATAGGATTCCCTTACCTGTATCAATAAAACCTGATTGAGCCGCATCAATCGCTTTCGACAACACAATCGGCGTTCCTGTACCATTTGGTATTTGCTGAAATTCATCCGAAGATGTAATTTTATATTGAACAATAATATTGCCTGTATCATCGATAAAAATCGTATTTTTACTATTAACCACATCAATTATTTGCGCAGAACGACCGTCAAAGCTAACCCGTTCAATAATAGTATTTAATTCTTGATAAATATCTGAACGCTTAACATGCGTATCGGTGGCCGTCCAATATGTTGATAACGTTAACGAAAATGCGGCCATACCGACTCCAAAGATCAGTAAAACCACAATCATTTCCACTAACGTAAAACCTTCTATACTCTTCAAATTTTTATATGGTCGATAATTTTTCATCGCACTTATCCATTAACCAGGCTCCTGGCGGCGGCGGACACGCCCCGCAATCTGCAGCACAGGTTTCACATTTTTCCGGAGATTGACATTTCCCATCTCCACAAACCGGCGGCGGCGGACACGCCCCGCAATCTGCAGCACAACTCCCACATCCTTCGCCTTTTTCACACTTACCGTTCCCGCAAACCGGCGGTGGCGGACACACTCCGCAATCCGCGACACAGGATGAACATGTTTCTGGAGATTTACATTTCCCATCTCCACAAACCGGCGGCGGAACTGGAGAAAACTGCATAATAAAATTAAGAACATTTTCTTCCCCAGGGGCAATATCAATAGCCTGACCATTGTTTGTAAATGCTTTGTAACTTGATTTTGTCGCCTTGATTTTCCACTTCCCTGGTTTTAAGCGAAATTTTCCATTAATATCGTCACCAAAATCATAATTGGCGCTATTTCCATTGGCTGTTATAACTACTGTTGATTTAGATGATTCTGATATACTTTCACTGGTTGAAAGAAACGTAAGCTGAATACTAACCCCGCTTAACGGCTGCCCCCCATTAGATCGTCGAACAACACCAACAAGGCTTCCAGGCAAAGGGTCTGGCGGTCGAGCTAGATAAGTAATAGAATCTAACTGACGCAAAATACCCCGTTCTTGCCATTCTACAGAAATACGAACCGTTTTTAGTTCACTGCCCTGAGTCTCAGTAATTACAAGTGTACGCTCAGTCACATCAGGATATTCCGAAAGAATCGAATTATCAAATCCACAAGGCGCACTTCCCTCATAATCACACAATTGAATTGTATCAAAAAGCGATTGCGCAGCAGCTCGAACTTCCTCTTGACTACGTTGTATAAGATTGACTACGCCAACCCTATTGCCCGTCATAATTTCCGACTGAGTAATAGCACTAATACCAAACCAACTGGCGCTTCCGATAATTCCAATTAAGGCGATGGCGATAATAACTTCAACTAAAGTAAAGCCTTTTTGGGTAAGTTTAGAGAATATAAGGTCCTTATTTTTCATATATTGAAAGTATACCATATTCTTTAAAGGATCCGTAAAACAGTCTAAATTTCTTTATGATAGAGACGACAGGGCGCGATAAACGCGCCCTATCCTTTTTACTACATCAAATTCATTAAACTTAAAAAACTATACGCCGCCTTGTACAATCATCGGTGTAATAGTAATAATCAATTCCGTATTGATAACCGTATCTTTTTCATAACTGAACAAATTCCCTAATAAAGGCAGATCACCTAACATCGGCACTTTATATAAATTCTTCTTATCTTCTTGATTGAGCAAACCGCCCAAGGCTAACGACTGTCCGTTTTTCACGCGGACATGAGCCGTGGCTTCCCGTGTTTTCACATGAGGGAATTCATCGTTTGGTCCACGGAAGGCAAAAATAAAACTCACTTCTGGTTCGACCTTAATAACCACAAAGTCATCTTCAATAATTGAAGGAGTAATCTTTAAGCGAATTCCTGGCTCAACAAAACGAACTTCAGTAGTAGCCACTCCACCTGTAACAGTCGTGATCGTATAAGGAACTTCATCACCAACAAAGATTTCAGCTTCCTTATCATTAATTGTTGAAATACGAGGATTCGATAACACTTTCGCCTTATTCTGATTTTCTAACATTTTAATCGCTGTTTGAAACTGAATAGGTGTTCGTTCAAACCGACCTACTTTATATAACGATGTGGATGGACTCTCATTATCCCCAAACGATAACGGTCTCCCGCCTTCTTGATACTGAAGGATAATTTGATCTGACCAATCTACACCTAATTCTTTTAAAGCATCTTTATTCATTTCGATAATCTTTGCTTCAATGACAACTTGCGGCTGTGGCTGATCAATTTGCATGATCAACTCTTCTACCTTTGTAATTTCAAAAGGGGTTCCAACAACCACAATACTATTAATCTCTTCATTTACTTTAACCTCTTCGGCTACATCTTCTAGAAAATCTTCTAACTCGGTAACACTGACATTCTTTAATTTAATCACTTTCGATTCTTTGACTTCTTCATTCAATTTGTCTTTAGAAGTAATGTACAAAGAATTACCGACTCTTTTTAAACCTAAATCATACGCATTAGCGACAAGCATAATTGCTTCATCGATAGTGACTTCCTTTAAATGCAAATCAAATAACTGTTCGGAAAGCGTCGGATCTAAAACCATATTAATATCTCCGGCCTTACCAAGGGTCATTAAAATGTCCCCTAATTTAATCTGATCAAAATCCAAATCAATAGTTGTTTCTTTATATTTATCTTTGATCAATCCGCGAACAATTTCCTCTTGTGTTTGAATGACATATTCTTCCTTTTCAGCAACACGTTGCGCCGGAGGTAATGACGGAAGCGATTTTGCTTCATGATAAGACTGATCAATAAGCATTTCATCCTTGATGTTGGAAACTGTTTGTTTACGGGGATCGCTATGCCAGTCAAAATTTCGTCCATCCAAATACGATTCCGACACATGAGATTCGTCCATCATCATGGGCTCTTGCATATAATCTTCATCATATTCGTTTTCAGCGTCCATACCATGTTCAACGCCATCCAAGTCAATATCTTCTTCTTGACCATAAATGGCATTATCGATCATGTCATGTGAAGTTGTGGATTCAGTATTGTCTTGCAGGCCTACAATACCTTTGGCCAATTGAGACTGCTGAATCCTCATTTCCTTTTCTTGATCAAGCCGCTCAAATTCGGCATGACGCATTTTCCAGAGGGCTTGATTTTCTGCTTCAGCTGTAACAGCCCCCAACAATATCACAACCCCTAAAATAAATAAAATTTTTGTAAATATTGGACCTTTCATTATTCACCTCTTTTAATTTTGTACTGCTCGTCACCTTTTTCTAACATCACATAATCTTCATGAATGTCGATAATCGTGACTTTATTGTTAACCTGATCATTTATTTTATACACGCCCTTATTATTTTCCGTTTGAATAAGAGCTGAGAACTCATCTCCAATTTTTACAATTCCTAAATAAGCGACATTCCCTATATTTGTATCCGCAGTGCTCGTAAACGCGCTCATATAATTTCCCTTACCTAAAGGCTGAAAAGGATCTCTGCTGAAATCAAAATCTTTATTGACTTTCGGAGTTAAGATTATTTTCGCTAAATCCGTATCATCAATGAAACTAATGACAGGTTCTTTAGCTTTTTCCTTAATCTCCTTTTGCTGTTTATAATAACTTTTCATAAACGCGATATTATCACATCCGCAGATGCACAAAACCGCAATCAATACACTCAAAATGGATATTTTATTTTTCATTGTTTTGCAAGTCCTCTAATGTTTTTAAACTATAGATCTTAATCGTAAATTGACTTTCTAATTCCGGATATTTTTTATTGCGATTTATTTCCAAATTAC
>JACKFK010000015.1 GCA_020632515.1 Candidatus Omnitrophota bacterium
GGAGCGGCAACTTTATTTTTGACAATTTTTGCTTTGACTCTGTTGCCTATAAATTCATCCCCTTGTTTTAATGATTCAATTCGTCTTAAATCAATACGAACAGAAGAATAAAATTTTAAAGCGCGGCCTCCAGTTGTTGTTTCGGGAGATCCAAACATGACACCGATTTTCATACGAATTTGATTAATGAAAATAACACACGCTTTCGATTTGTTAATGACGGCTGTTAATTTTCGTAACGCCTGACTCATTAAACGGGCTTGTAACCCCATGTGCGAGTCGCCCATGTCACCTTCAATTTCAGCACGGGGTGTTAATGCGGCAACAGAATCAATAACAATGAGATCAACCGCATTAGAACGTACTAATGTTTCAGCGATTTCAAGTGCTTGTTCGCCTGTATCTGGCTGTGAGACCAAAAGGTCATCAAGTTTGATTCCGATCTTTCGAGCATAAGACGCGTCAAACGCATGTTCAGCGTCGATAAAAGCGGCCACGCCTCCTTGTTGTTGAATTTGATTGATGATACTTAAGGTTAACGTTGTTTTACCTGATGATTCTGGTCCAAATATTTCGACAACACGCCCCCGAGGAACTCCTCCCACACCTAAAGCTAGATCTAATGCCAATGAACCTGTTGGAATAGCCGCAATATCTAATGAAGCATTTGCGTCCAACTTCATGATTGATCCTTTTCCAAATTGTTTTTCAATTTGAGATAAGGCCAGATCTAATGCCTTCTTGCGGTTTTCTAAATCTGCAGTTTTTGCTTGTTCAGCCATGATTATCCTTTCCTTTCTGTGGGAGAAATCACGACGGTCTCATATTCCATCCAGTTGGGAACCATTGAGCCAGCCATTACTTACTCCCCTTAGGTCTTTCATTAATTAATGGATTAAGTGAAAAATTATTTTTTCATTATATTAATCTCAGAGAAGACCAATAATAATTCTGATAAGGGGATGTCAAGAAGCAAATTATACATGAGTAAATATAGGCTGTCAATTACTTCTCCTGTTTGAAATCAATTTAAGTAATTGAAATATAAACTGTTGCATATTTATTCTAGATATGGAGATTGTGCAAGAAGATTCAGTTATTCTTAGAAAGGGTGATAGAATTGACGTGCGCAGGCAATGCTGCATATGGCTGCGGTTTCAACTTTTAAAATTGTTTTACCTAAGGAAATAGGAATACATCCTTTTTTTTGTGCGAGCGTATACTCTTTAGAGCTGAAATCCCCTTCAGGCCCGATCATAAAGGCGATAGTGTCTGTAACTTTCATCTGCTTAAAAGATTGCAAGATATTTTCGCGTTTATTTTCAAGGCTTGGAATAAAAACTGTTGAACGTGAAATCAATGTTGCTAAAATGTCTGTGAATTTAGTGACAGGATGGATTATGGGAATGGTAGTTCTCTTGGACTGTTTACTTGCATTAATCGCTACTGTTTGATAGCGGATTAATTTTTTCGAAATTTGATCACTTTTTAGGCGAACATCGCTATGTTGTGTTTCCAAGGGAATGATTTCAGCAACGCCTAATTCTGTAGTTTTCTCTATTATTGTTTCAAATTTCCCCTTTTTTGGAATCGCGCACGCTAATATAATTTTAGGTTGCTCTACTTCCTCTTGAATAAATTGTTTTATTTCGATGAAAATTTCTTTTTCATTGATAGTCATGATGCTGCCTAGCGCCTTTAAATATTTTCCATTAAACAAATGAAGGGTATTTTCTTTTTTTAATCGTAAGACATTTTTAATATGATGAATTTCATTCTTATTAGTAATACGGATTTCATGCGTTGAATCGGTAAGTGTAGGGAGATAACAATAATGCATAATTATCGACTATGTCCAGAAGGATTAACCCTGGTTGTTAAGAAATAATCTGGGTTACTAACAGGATTGACCGCCGGGGCACCATTGCCGGCTTTATAAGCGGTGTGAATGTTAATTTCAATATAATCCATATGATTTTCATCCCCAGGATTGCTACAATCTCCGCAAGCACCAGGTGCATTAAAAAAATCTCCTTTATAGGCCGCATCGGAGGAATGAACAAGTTTTATAATAGGAATATCAACGGCGCTTCCACTCAGTGTACAATTTGGAGATGGAGCTGCTAATGGTCCGCATCGATGTAGATCGAAAGAATGTCCGTGAGTTGTGCAAAACCATTCATCATCGGTATAATCTTTGGGTGTATTATTGGGAATATTATTAGTGCTATCATGACGAAAACAGATCGTGCTGCGTGGAGCTGAGGGTGTATCATAAAAAATCAATACACCGCTGTCTAATGCATTGCCAACGGCTAGTTCCGCATCTTTACGCAAAAAACTTAAAGCTGAGGCGGCTTTAATAGCTGCTGAGGAAGCTTTATCAGACTTTTCTTGAAAATCCTTAATAGCAAAATTAAATCCAACAATACCGATCATTACGATACCAATGAGGATTGTTGAGACTAATAACTCTGTTAGCGTAACACCATTTTTTTTATTAAAAAGATTTTTCATAGTGATTTTAAATATCCGGATAGGTAATATTCATTATTAGTTGTCTAGGGCCTTCTCCGGCAGGATATCCAGGGACTTCACTGATAACATAATTAACGGTATATGTTGTGTATGTGCCAGCAACCGTTTGATTATATATTCCCACATCTAGATTGCTACCACTGACCCATATAGAAGCATCGATATTATTTCTAAGATCTTCAATAATTTGTTTGCCTATATAGGCAGCTTCCAGCTTACGGGCAGATTCAGCACTATTAGGTCGAAGCATTGAAATTGTATTAAGAACACCATAAGCAGCAATAAGGAAAATGATACTTGTAATAATAACTTCCAAAATTGAAGCAAATCCATTATTTTTGCGTAAGTTATTCATATATTCAATTCTTTTAACAATCAGGAACAACAAAACAAGTTCCGGCTGAGCAACATGGATTAGGATTTGGTGCTGTTGTTTTTAGTATGTTTTGATTTAATGTAATCGTAAAATTATTACTGCCATCAATCCATTGGGAAGTCACTGTATAGGTGCTAACCGTTGGTCTTGAGTAAGTATAGAGCATATTGTTAGCAATGATATTTAGATCTAATTCTGTATTGAGATTAACCAAATCTTGTGAAGTTTGTGGAGCGTATTGATTCGTCTGTGAGAAATACAAAATGTTAGCGGCATGGATTGTTGATAGTTGGATTAACGCATCCCGGGCATGTGCTTTACGAATGGATTTTGAATAGTTGGGAATCGCAAAGGCAGTCACAACACCTAAAATAATAACAACAATTATCAGTTCCATTATTGTAAAAGCTTTTTTATTTGAATATTGTTTAATTATTACATTGATCATTTCCAGCTCCATAAGTACATCCGATTTCTTGACAATCACTTCCAGTACAACTAATAATTCCAGTGTCGTCAATTGATAATGTATAAGCGTTTGATAGCGTGCGTTGAATAGAAGCTAAACTTGCCGCTGTTGAGCCAAGTGTTGGTGAATTAAAATTAGGCGAAGTCGGAATATCAACATCCAATAAAGTGAGGTTTGTGGTATAGCTACCCGTTTCGAGTTGATAAACAATCTGAGCGCTTTTGAGTGCGTCTAAAATCTGGATGGCTTCAGTTGTTTTTGTTCTTTCAACAGATTTTGTAAATTTTGGAATCGCAAAGGCAGCAATTGTTCCAATTATAACTATTACAATAATTATTTCAAATAAGGTGTAACCTTCATTAACTTTATATTGTGTTTTAATTTCCTTGAACATCACGGCCTCTAGACAACAACATCGAGACCAGGATAAACCTAGTCTCGATGTTGTTAGTTTTAATTCATATTTGTGTTATCGGATACCAGCAAAAACACTTGTTCCAGCACGAGTTACTCCTGTTGATGTGACTGTTAATGTAATCTGACTTGCGCCGTCGCCGCCATCATATGTGTTGCGTGTGGCTGTGATTGTGTATGCTGTAGTTGTCTGACCTGCAATGGCATAAGCAAAGTGACTTCCAGTTGAATTAGTAGGATCTGACATATCAATATTAGATTGATCGCAGCCAACATAAGTTTCATTACTTTGCAAATGGCATCTTTCCATGGATTGTCTTAGGGATGCCATCGCTGTCAACGCTTCGGTACTTTTTGAATATTCCACAGTGCTGAAAAATTTAGGAAGCGCTAAACTTGCCAAAACACCAACAATAATAATTACGATAACAATTTCTAAAAGTGTAAAACCGCTGTTATTTTTGTTAAGTTTCATTGTATACTCCTTGTTTCATTAGTTTGTTTATTTTAGTTTAACCCCTAGCATCCCTATACCTAATATCTGTCTTAGGTTTTTAGGAATTATCTCTTTTTTGAGATTGTCTTAATTTCCGTTATATGTCACGAATTTTAAGACTTTAAATGATACATAAAGAACAATAAAAAAACCTATTTACCTCCCGGTAGAATAGGTCACCATTACTAATGATTTTTGGTAACTGGCTGTCCTTAAATTAAGGACCCTTTAGTTTTGTGCCCTACCCTTACGGGAAGTTTACCTTTTCAATATCAATCCAAATTGTATAATCTAACGCTAACGAAGGTATAACATATTATTTCGTAGGTGTCAATATGAGGGAATGATATTTAAAAGACAAATTATAAGTTTTAATTTTAAGAAAACGCTTTTTTTTAACCTCCTCCTCCTCCCAATTGTGCGATGTTAAACATCGGTAGAAACATTGCAACAACAATGGTTCCAATAATTCCCCCCATAAACACCAACATAAAAGGTTCAATAATAGTTGCAAAACGAGACATAAAAATTTCTACCGCATTCTGATAAAACCGGGCAACATGTTTAAGCATTTTACTTAGTTCTCCGGTTTCTTCACCAACCATTATCATTTGAACGGCCATAGGGGGGAAAAAGCCACTTCGTTGCATCGGTTCTCCTAACAAGGCCCCTTCTTTTACTGCTTCTTTTATTTTTCCGATAATAATAGAACATGTAATGTTATCAACTAAACGTTCGCTGATATCCAAAGAAGTCAGTATAGGAACTCCAGAATCAATGAGGATTGACATTTGAGAAGAAAATTTTTCAACAAGGATATTTTGCAGCACCTCTCCAATTTTAGGAGTTTTAAGAAGAATTTGTTCAAAGAAAAGTTTTCCTTGATGAGTTTTTGAATATTTATAAATAAAAAAAATGGCTAATCCAGAAATCCCGAGAAGATAAAGTATGTTTGTTTTCACAAATTTAAAGGTAGCTAATAAGATTATTGTAATTAAAGGAAGTTCGACCCCCATGGAATTAAAAATAGATTCAAATCGAGGCCCAACAAAAAGTGCAAAAAACGCAATGGCGCCCATGGAAACGGTAAATAAAATACCAGGATAAATTAAGCCTGAGACGATTGTTGAACGAAATGCCGCCTGTTGTTCAAGGTAAGTTGCTAATTTATTTAAAATTGCAGGAATTGTCCCAGAAGCTTCCCCTACTTCCAATAAACTGACCCAAAATTGATTAAAAACTTTGGGATATTTCGAAATAGATTTGCTTAATGGATTTCCTTGTGAAACATCACTGCGTACTTTCGTTAAAATTTCAAACAATTCTTTACTATCAATTTGAGTGAGTATGACATCTAGACTGCGGATAAGATTAACGCCTGCATCAAGCATAGTGGCTAATTGACGGGAAAACGATAAAATATCATTCAGTTTAACTTTTTTGTGTGAGAATTTTCTTTGTTTTGAGTTTGATTTTATTAGTTGCCGGGGAGATGTTGCAGAAATTATTTCTTTAATACTAATAATAAAAAAGTTCTGAGACTGCAGTTTCTCTATAATAGAATTTTGTGTAGGCGCTTCGATAACATTTTTATATGTCTTACCAGATTTATCTTTAACAATATATACAAATTTTGGCACAACTGAAACCTTTCCTAATTTATATCCACACTGACTCGACAAACTTCATCAAAACTGGTCAGCCCCTGTTCTACAAGTCTTAGACCCGATTCAAAAATTGTGCTCATGCCATTTTTCCGGGCCGCATCTTTAATTTCACTATAGCTCGCATTTTTTGAAAGCAAAGCACGAATATTGTCGGTAATTGATAAAACTTCAGCAACAACCAATCGTCCGCGATAACCAGTGTTGTTACACTTTTCACAGCCTTTTGCTTTGTAGATTAGATCACTTTTAAACTCAATGCCTCCATGTTGTTCTTTCGTTGGCTCATAGGGTTCTTTGCAATGCGGGCATAATTTACGGGCAAGGCGTTGCGCTAAAATCATAATTAATGATGGTGTTAAAAGATAATTTGGAATTCCAATATCAATTAAACGATTGACAGCTGAGGCGGCATCGTTGGTGTGCAAGGTGCTTAATACAAAGTGTCCGGTTAACGCGGCCCGCACGCAGATCGAAGCGGTCTCTAAATCACGAACTTCCCCTACCATGATGACATCTGGATCTTGACGCAAGAAAGCTTTTAAAGCGGTTGCAAACGTTAATCCAATTTCGTTTTTCACGGAAACTTGATTAACGCCTTCTAACTTAAATTCAACAGGATCTTCAATTGTTAAAATATTTTTGCGAGGATCCATTGTTTCACTTAAGGCAGAATAAAGGGTTGTTGATTTTCCGCTTCCCGTTGGTCCTGTTACAAAAAATAATCCATAGGGTGATGCTAATGCTTTTCGGAGAGCATCAATTTGTTTTGTGTCAAATCCAAGATTCGATAGCTGTAGTGGAACGGCAGACTTATCTAGAATACGCATAACAACTTTTTCTCCCCAAACGGTCGGTACTGTTGAAATACGAATATCAACAGTTCTATCTTCTAATTTTGCGCTAATAGCGCCATCTTGAGGAAGTCGTTTTTCGGCTATATCCAGCTTAGAAAGAATTTTGATTCTTGAAACAATCGGTAAATGAAGATGTGGAGCTGGGGGTGGAATATTATATAAATTACCATCAATGCGGTAGCGTAGATGGATTTTATTCTCGAAAGGTTCGATATGAATATCGCTGGCGCGTTCATCAATGGCTTGTCGAATAATAAGATCAACTAATTTTATAACAGGCGCCTCGCCTGCCTTCTCAATAAGTTTATCTAAACTTAATTCTGCGGAAGTAGAGGCATCGGTTTTCGGAGCATGTGAAATTTCATCATCATCATTTTGTGTATAAGAATCTTCAACCGCAGCATCCAGCAAAGTATTCTTTCCATCTCCTTGACTATCTTGAAAATAGAATTCATTGATAGCCTTGATAATGGCTGTTTTAGTTGCAATAACAAGATTAATTTCGCATCCCGTTACTCGACGGAGATTATCGATAACAATAAGATCTAAAGGATCGTAAACAGCGCATGTTAAGGAATTGAGATTCTTGGATAAAGGTAAAACAATATTTTTTTTAGCAAATTGGCTTGTAATAATTTTTTCAAGATTTTGATCTTCTTTTGGGGTTAATAAACTGGAATTCTCCGAAGAATAATAAGGAATTCCTAGTTGCGAACCTAAAGCAGCCGACATATCCTCTTCAGTAACAAAACCTTGTTTAATGAGGATTTCTCCAATGCGTCCTTTCTCAAGTTTTTGTACTTTGATGGCGTTTTCTAATTGTTCTTTGGTAATCAAACCTTGTTCAACTAATATTTCGCCAAGTTTAATATGTGCCATAGAATAACTCTTTATTTTTCAAAATAGGATAATTCTTTATCAATTTTATCCTGTTTATAGGAAGGAATGCTTTGTTCACGAATGATATCCTTCAAATTATCTTCTGTTGAAGCTGTTGATAAACTTTCTTTTACAATATGCGGTGTAATAAAAATAATTAATTCCCTTTGGGATTCTTCTTTATTTTTGTGACGGAAGGCCATGCCTAGAATTGGAACATTGCTTATAAAAGGAACTTTACTGCGAACATCCACCACTTCATTGCGTAGCAACCCTCCCATAATAATCGTATCGCCATCACGTACGCGTAGAATAGAACGCGTACTGCGTGTTTCAGGGTCTTTGAAATTTGCAGCACCTGCAATACCCGAGGATGGGCGCGCGTCCATAACCGTTGGTTCAATCGCTAAAGTAATTTCAGATGTATGAACGTTTGCCTGAGGTGTGACTTTTAACGAAACACCAGTCATTGAACGTTCTGCTTCAGTAGTTGTTTGCGAAGTGCTTTGTGAGGATGTAATATTTGCGGTCACTCCAATGACTTCGTCTGTAAGAATTTGAATTTCAGCAGTCTCATTATTTAAAGTTAAGATACGAGGTCTGGCTAAACTTCGAGTATCCCCTTGGGTTCTTAAAAAATTTAATGTGAAATTTAAACCTGCAAATGAAACTTTGCCTGCAGTAAAACCTGATTCGGGTTCACCAGCAAAGGTTCTTTGTCCATCTAACCCAACCACATCATCAAAAACATTGTCAGTATTAAACGGAAAAAGGGTTAATTTTTCTGCTCCGGAAAATGTGACAGGCGAATCACCAAATTTTGCACCCAAAAGATCAGCTGTATCTTTGGCAATATCGAGCATTTCCATTTCAATTAAAATTTGTGGTGTTCGAATGTCTAAACGACTGATTGTTTGTTCAATGAGCGGAAAAACGCTGGGGATATCACTGACAATTAAGCTATTAGTTCTCGCATCCTCTACAACACTGCCATGTTCGGATAAAAGTTTCTCAATGGCTGTAATAATTCCAGTAACTTGACTTTGGCCTGAAGATCCAGAGCTTCCTTCGCCCTCATCATCGGATGAAAGTGTTGTATTAATTTTAGAAGTAGTTACAGTTGCATGTTTGAGCGGATATACACGAGTCATAATTTCTTGTTGAAGCTGAGTGTTTTCTTGAACAATAAAAATATTTGTACCTGGTTTTATTTCATATTTTAAATTATTTGCAGATAAAATTCTTTCCAAAGCCGCTTCGACCGGAACATTTTCGAGATAGAGATCAATTGTTTTGTTGGCTATATTGCTGGAAGCGATAAAATTCAAACCGGCTTGTTGTGAGAATATTTTTAAAACATCTTTGAGTTGAGCGTTTTTAAAATCCATGGAAATGGTTTTTGTATATTCAGGATATAAAAGGCTGCCTAAATCATCATTATCAATCGCGCTAGATAAATTTGAAATATTCATGAAGAATATTATTAAGAATAATCTTCGCAACATCCGTAAAGCGTTCATATGGGCTCCTTGTTAATTATTCAAAATATATATTATTGTGAAATCGAAAAATATTGGCCTTTATATTCAACGTCAATGTTTGATTTCTGGATATTAATAATTTTTGCCTCACCAATATTATCGCCGATATCAACAACCCGACCATCGATAATGGCCTGTGGTCGGTCTGAATTCCAGATGATTCCAGAGATAGTAAATGTCGGTGGGGTAATTGGGATTTCCTTTGGTTTTATATCTTCAATAATTTTTTTTACTTCATTCTCAATTTTTTTTTCAATAACTGGCAGTTCAATTTCTTCTTGGATAATCACGGGAGGTGGCTCTTCCTTTTTCTTTGGTAATTGAGGAATAAATGGGTTTCTAGTATAGCCCCCATGGGGGGTAGCTTCACCTTTTAAACTGAGTGATGTGAAAACCAAAAATATGGCAAATAATAAAAAATATCGAATCATTGCAATACTTTCATAGTATCAATTTCTAAATCAGCAGTAATGGAATAATCTATTCTTTCAATGTTATCTAGATTTCTTACGCTCTGATCATTTAATCGACCTGTCCAGTCACTTAAGCGGATTGCATAGGATGTGGATTCAATTTCCTTTAAAAAATTTATAATGTCATCATAGTCCTCAGATAGTATTTTTAATTTTATATTTGTTAATTCATAGTAATCATTTTTCCACTGTTCTGCAGGTGAAAAGGATAATATTTGCACGTGATGGTTAACCGCAAAGTTTGAAATCAGATTGATTAATTTATCAGTCTCAAGAGCTTCAGGAAATTCGTTAAGAAATTTTTGATAGGATTGCTGAGTATTCTTTAAGTCTTCAACTGCCTTAATTTTCTCACTTAATTCTGTCATTTTTAATTTTAGTTGCTTGGCAGTGTTTTTATTTTTAACGATAAATTTGAAAGAGAAAAACAAAGTAACAATGATTAGGATAATATTTATCACGATATCTAATCGGTGCGATAAATCCTCTTTGAGATTAGAAAAATTAATATTTTTTAAATCTTCGGGTGTAAGTTGGCTAAGTTCTTTTAAATTCATGATTAATTGCAAGTAATTTCAAAAAAAGTAACAGAGTGTTCACCTAATCGTTGTGATTTTACAGTGTCTAAAGTAAAATTTTCAAAATTTTCTGAGAGTTTATTATCCTTTTTTAAATTATTTAATAATTTATTAACTAATTGGAATTGTCCTTTTATATCTTCAAGATACGCGTATCCGGATATTTGTAATTGTGGATTAGAATTAATTTGCTGTTCTTCTGTTTTTGCGCTTCTTTTTTGACGTTTATTAACGGATTGATGAGATCTTAAATTCGTTAGAGAATCAAAATAATGTACTTTTAAATCATTTAACCATATTCCTTTAGGCAGTACACCCGGAATTATATTAAGCATTTCAGTGATCTCACTTGCAACACGAATATTTTTATATTCGGTGAGCTTGTTACTGACATTTGATTTTTGTTCCACGAGTTTGCTTGTGGATGCATCTTTATATGTATCAAGTTGAGCGTTTAGGGCATTTACTTTTTTTTGCGGTTTTTTAATAATTTGTTGTCCTAGAAAGAAACTAAGAATTCCGATGATAATGCATAAGGCGGATGCTTTGAGAACAGATTTATAGTTGATTTTGATATCAAAATTTAAAGATTGTGTGCTTGATTTTTTAATCTTAATACGGTCTAACGAAAGATTAAAGTTTACATGAGTTTTCACTGTTTCCATGAGGCTGGCACCATAGGCATACAAATATTCTAGTTTATCAGCGGCAGTATTGGTGAGTAATTGCTCTAATGATAATGAAACAACCGGCATATTTAATTCAGTTTGTAGTTTTTTAGCAATATTATCTGATTTTAATTGAGTAAGAAATTGAATTTGTTTAACTTCATGGCGATTATCTTGTCGATTAAAGAAATCCAAAGATATTCGAATTTCATTTATGAGTCTAGTCATTAAAGCGCTTTGATCTGGTTGCTCATCAGGCATATTATCTAAACGGTATTGAAACTCTCGAACAAATTCGGGGATGCCATTATTAATAATAATAATTTTTCCAGATTTTTCTCCATGTTCAATCAGAGCTATGGTTTCATTAAGATTGATCAGTTTTCGTAATGTTAAAACTCGTATTAAACTTAATGGTGCGGGTTCAATTATGCCTAAAGAAATACCTACTTTTTCGATGGTATCAATATAACCTTCTAATGAATCCCTTTTTATAGCAACAAAAGTCACCTTAATTTGTTTCCGCTCTTTGTCGATGACATTTGTTGTTGAATACGAATAAGCCAAATCATCGATTTTAAACGGAATGTACTTACTAGCTTCAAAATTGACAACCCCTTTGACTTCGTTTGTATTCATCCAAGGTATAGAAAAAGAACGAAAAATAATATCTTTTGAAGGTAATGTTAAATGAATGCGTTCGGGATGAAGTTTACGTTCCTGGAGTGTTTTTTGTATTAATGTAACAATTTGCATGCCAGCGGGGATATATTTTCCATCTTCAATAGCCCCGGTTTTTATTTCATTCAGAGGTATCGTGAATAATTGGGATACAGTTGTTCCAAGAACTTCGCAAAAATAGAGCGCCTTATTGTCCCAAAATATACCGATTTGTTTTTTATCAGCCATTTAGAATTTATTAAATGTATAATATATATTATTATATTAATTAAACTAAATTTAATTAAACTATATTCAATATACATTGTCAATTTAAATCAGGATTATTTTAGGCTATTTAATAAAAGATAGGCGGGTATTAGTAGGAAACGTCAATATCAAGACTATTTGTTGCTTGCAAGTTTGAAACCACATCAAAATTAACGCCGTCTAGCGTTGTCGTTAAGGTAATAATTGAATTAGGAGAGTCACTCATTTGATTGGATACGGTAAGGGCTAAGGCACCTAAAGCCAATGTTTCAGCTTGAATTCTTTTAACTTCGTGTTCGCTAACTAAAACCTGATTAACATTTAAACTAATTATACTAATTGTCAATATCATCACTACAATAATGATTATTAAAACTGTAATAAAAACAATTCCTTTATCACTATTCTTCAGTTCTTTAAACATCCTTTAAGTATCCTTTTCTTTATTAAGTATATTTTTATCAATCAAGCAATGACATCGTGGACATAATTGAATTTGTCCCTTTTGATAGTTTAAGAATGTGTATGTGCAATATGGACATTGACTTAATTCATTTGTTTGATACGTTATATTATCATAATTTGTATGAGTATAAAATATCCAAATCAAAAAAATAAGACCTGTTGTAATTGTAATAAAGAGACATATTGCAATTGAGAAAGACAAATGGATCATAGGTTCTTAAACTTTAAATGTTGATACGTAGTTTTTGGAGGTTGAATTATTTCTTCTGGATCTTTTTTGATTAACTCTGTATTTGCATTTTGTTCAATTGGAAAAATTGTTTTTGGTGTATTTTTAGGAAATTGAATTGTTGTGTAGTTTGGCTTGATAACATCGATATTGTTTGTTTGTGCTTGCTGGGTCAATTTGCTTGTAGAAAAAAAATCTTCTAAATAGACAGATAAATTTTTCTGTTTAGTTTTGGCTGTCGGCTCAGAAAAATCATTTTTATTTAGAATGGAACCCAGAAAATAAAAATGAGGGTTAAAAGATTCTTTTAATTTAGGAAAATCAATAATCACAATGATTGCCAGAAGGCAATGAATCGTGAATGAAATTACTAAGGATGAAATAAAAAAATAGATTGATTGAGATTTGTATAGCATTATTATTCTTGATGAGTAGCAATATTGATCCTTTCAATACCTAAGCTTCTGCATAAATCCCATACATCGACAATCCTTCCCATTGATGCACGACGATCAGCTTTAATCAGTAAAGGACTGTTGTTCTTAGAGAGGGGTGTAAGTTCATTTTCTAATTCTTCTAATGTTGTTACAACACCGTTAAAATAGATAATATTTTCGCTCGATATTGTCAAAATAAAGATTTCTTCTTTTAAAACGTCACTAGTTACGGCTTTCGGTAATTTTACATTGATCCCTGATTGAAAGGTAAAAGATGATGATAACATAAAGAAAATTAAAAGTAGAAAGATAACATCAATCAAGGGCGCAATATCTATTTGTTTTAAACCATGTTCAATTTTTGTATGTCGTTTAAATCGCATAATTTGTCCTGTCTTATTCGTGAGGCATCTCACTGGAATGGGATAAATAATTGATTAATTCTGTGGCAGCTCTTTCCATTTCTAAAGTAATTTGATTAGTTTTTCCGACAAAAAAATTGTAAGCGACATATGTAGGGATTGCGATCATCAATCCGGCGACAGTGGTCAAGAGCGCTGAGCCAATCCCTCCGGCAAGATCTCCGGGAGTAACAGGGTTCAGTGAGGCTGCCCGTTCTTGAATGGTATGAAAACTTATTGTCATCCCTGTTACTGTTCCCAATAATCCCAATAGCGGCGTAATATGCGCGATAGTGGCTAAAGCTCCTAAGCGGTTTTCTAATTTTGGAATTTCGTAAAGGCTGACATCTTCGATACTTTGTTTGATTTCATCGCGGTCAGCGCCAAACTTAGCGATTCCAGCCCGAAGAATTTTAGCAATGGGGGATCTATTTTCATCGCAAAGTTTTATTGCTTCCTTAATTTTATTATTTTTAATTTGATCAAAGATATTTTTCTTTAGACTTAAAACATCAGTTTTAATTGCCGTATAATAATAAAATTTCTCAATAATAATTGCTAAAGAAAATAAAGAGCAAATTAGAATTGGTATCATGATTGGTCCACCGGTAAGAATCAGTTGCCAAAGATTTAGCTCCCATACGCTTGTCATGAATCATCCTCCTTTAAAATTTTTATTTATTATGTTGCGCTGTATTATTTGAAATCCAATCTAAACGTTCTTGGGCGAATTTTGTTTCTTCCGCTTTAAAAGAAAGGATTTTGTTATAAGTTATTCTTGCCTCTTCCCATTGCTCATTGTCCTCGAAAATTCTTCCAATGCGCAAATAGGCTTTTATAATCCATGCTGTTTCGCTTGCATACAGATAAGGTATTTTTAAGTACTCTTCTACTGCTTCTTTCGTTTGATTCAATTGTTCATAGAGATCAGCTATTTGAAATTGTAAATCCGCATTATTAAGTTGACTTAAGCCGTTGTCTGCTTGCACGGCTGATTTTAGATTCTTAATGGCCTCTGGTAAATTCCTAATTTCGATATACATTTTGGCAATTTTAAGAAAAGCATCCTTTTTAAATTCGGGAGAAGTACGAATAATATTTTCATATGTTTCAATAGAAGATTTAGGGTCGAGATCCTTGGTGAAAATTTCAGCAATTGCTAATTTGGCCTTAGCAAATAAGGTTCGGTCTGTTTCCTTAATGGATTTGAAACTATTAATAGCTTTATCATATTCTTCATTGGCTTCATAGGCTTGTGCCAATTGATAGTAGATCATGTCAATTTTTTCACTGCCAGGATATTCCTCAATAAATTTTTGATAATAGGTAATAGCGTTTTTAAAATCATTTAGCTGCAAATAATGATCGCCTAATAAAATAATTACTTCCTCTGCTACTTTAGAGTTAGGGTATTTAAAAATTAAACTTTTAAACTGTTTAATTGCTTCTTCATAATTTTCCTGTTTATATAAACATTTGCCAATACTAATTTCTGAGTTTTTAATGATGGCATCTTGCCCTTGAGGATAACGCTCAATAATTTCTTGAAAGATATTTTGAGCTTTTTCATATTTTTTTAGATTAAAATAAGAAAGCGCTTGTATATAAAAAGCTTCTTCTAAAAAAGGATTTGAAGCAACTGAATTCTCGATGAATTGTTGTATGTGTTCTTGAGACGCTGCCCAATTTTCTGAATTGAAATTGGCAACCGCTAAATAATATTCGGTATCAACCAAATATTTACTGTTGGGAAAATTCATTTGTAGCGCTTGAAATGATAGCGTGGCAGCTTCAATCTTTTTTAAGCGTAGAAGCGCTATTCCCTGTCGGTACTGAATATAATCTGTATAAAAGCTATCAGGGTAGTCTCGGAGTAGTTCATCATAAACTTCAATCGCTTTTTCTAATTCGCCTACATCCTGATAAGCATCTCCAATTTGAGTAAGTGCGCTAATACGGACTGTTTTATTTTTTGCGCGATTTTTTATTTCATGAAATTTTTTAATTGCTAAATCGATATCTCCCTTCTTTAAGAGTGACCACGCAAGTCCAAAATAGGCCTTTTCTACAACTTCTTCATTAACGTTATTTTCATCCATGGAGGAAATTAAATCTGTATAAACAATAACAGCGTCGTTATAGCGTTTTAATAAGTACAATACATTAGCTCTACCTAGATTAGCTTCAATAATTCGCTGGCTTTGAGGAAATTTTTCAATAAGTAAATCATAAGCTTTAAGCGCCTGATCGTAATCTTTCATCTCCATGTATAAACTGGCTTCTCCCAGAAATACATCATCAGAATAAATACCTTTTTTTTGCGACAAGTCTAAGGCTTCATCAAAGTTTTTTTGCGCTAATTTTAGTTTTCCTATTTTAAGATAACTCCACCCCATACTTACGCGCGCCATTATAACAAGGCTGGAATCATAACTGATTTCCGCGGTTTTTGCATAATACGTTACCGCGGCGAGATAGTTTTCTAAATTATAGTATGATTCTCCGATAAAGAAGTGCGCTTCAGGTAAGCGTGTGGATTTTGGGAAAATATTAATAAATTCGCGAAAAAGTTGGATTGAGTTTTCATAATCTTTGAGATTAAACTCTGTTTCCGCAATCTTAAAGTTTGCGTCTTCACTCATTGGATGCTCGGGATAATCTTTTAATAAACGATATAAAGTGTCTTTAGCGTTATCAAAATCTTTTTGTTCAAAATAACACCAAGCCAGTGAGTATAGGGTCTGCGGAACGTAGGAAGAATTGGAAAAAATATCAAGCAATTGCTGATATTGCTCTTGTGCTTTTTTATAATCAGCTCCTTTAAGATAGGTTTCACCTAACCAAAATAAAGTTGCATCTTTAAATTCATTATATTGGAGAAGTTTTTGAAAAATATCATACGATTTTAGATATTGTTTTTGAAAGAAATAACATTGTCCTAAAAGAAGATTAGCCTGTATCCGTTTTTCTGATTGAGGGTATTGTTCTAAAAGTTGTTCAATGTAACGAATGGCCACATCATAGAAACCGTCTTCAAAGGCTTTTTGGGAGACTAAAAACAGGTCTTTTTCCGCTTCATGGTCTTTCGCAAAACACTGGAAAGGGTAAATAAAACACGCCGTGGCAATAACAAATATTAAGATTGTTTTAAATAGAGATGCTGAATTTTTCATGCGAATCATTATAACAGGTTTGAATAGTGCCGCAAGAAAAGGAATGTCACTCTAAAAAGAAAGATTTTTTAAAAAATTTAGTAATTATTGTTTATGAAGAAATTAAATTAGAGAATTTTTTGTAAATATTGACCTGTATAAGAATTTTCTGCTTGAGCGCAGGCTTCAGGAGTTCCTGTAAAGACAATATTACCGCCTTTATCACCTCCTTCTGGACCTAAATCAATAATGTAGTCTGCATTTTTAATAACATCGAGGTTGTGTTCGATCACTAACACAGTATTTCCCTTATTGACAAGTTCTTGTAATACGCTTAACAATTTGTCAATATCAGCGAAATGCAGTCCCGTAGTAGGCTCATCAAGGATATAAAGCGTATTTCCTGTAGATTGTTTACAAAGTTCACTTGCTAATTTAACCCGCTGCGCTTCTCCCCCGGAGAGAGTTGTCGCTTGTTGGCCAAGTCGAATATAACCTAATCCCACATTATCCAGGGTTTGAAGAATCTTTCGAACGCGTGGAATATTATCAAAAATTTGAAGCGCCTCTGTAACTGATAAATTT
Source organism: Candidatus Omnitrophota bacterium (assembly GCA_020632515.1). GTDB lineage: Bacteria > Omnitrophota > Gorgyraeia > Zapsychrales > Zapsychraceae > JACKFK01. Next base: position 17,153 of record JACKFK010000015.1, read on the forward strand.
AAAACATCTGAAATGTTTTTGTCTTTAAAATAAACATCAAGAGTTTGTTCATTGAAACGTTTTCCATTACAAACATCACAGACAACATAGACGTCAGGAAGAAAATGCATTTCTATTTTTTTGATGCCGTCGCCTGTGCAAGCTTCACAACGTCCTCCTTTGACATTAAAGCTAAAACGGCCAGGTTTATAACCACGCATTTTAGATTCTGGAAGCTGGCTAAACAAATCGCGAATGTGGCTAAAAACATTGGTGTAAGTTGCTGGATTTGAACGCGGTGTTCGGCCAATTGGAGATTGATCAACATCAATGACTTTATCAATCAGATCAACTCCAATAAGTTTTTTATGCTTTCCGGGTTTATCTTTGGATTGATATAATTTTTGAGCTAAAGATTTATATAGGATTTCATTCACTAATGTTGATTTACCTGATCCAGACACGCCGCTAACGCAGATAAAATTGCCTAGAGGTAAAGTGATATCGATATTATTAAGATTATTTTCATATGCGCCTACAATTTTGATTGTTCGCTCGGGGTCAATTTTACGCCGGTGGGTTGGCATTGAAATTGTTAATTTTCCAGACAGATATTGTCCTGTTAACGATTTTTTTGATTTCAGCAGACCAGATGTTTTTCCTGCATAATTGATTTCGCCTCCATATTCACCAGCTCCGGGTCCGATATCAATGATGTAATCTGATAAAAGTATAGTATCTTGATCGTGTTCGACAACTATGAGCGTGTTGCCAATATCCCGTAAAGATTGTAAAGTTTTCAGTAATCGTTCATTATCACGCTGATGCAGTCCGATACTAGGTTCATCCAAAATATAGATAACCCCGACTAATCCTGAACCGACTTGAGTTGCAAGACGAATACGTTCGGCTTCTCCGCCTGACAGAGTCGAGCTTTTTCTATCCAGTGTTAAATAATCAAGACCCACGTTAATACAAAAATCTAAGCGTCGTAGAATTTCTTTAAGGATCTGCACGCTAATCATTTTTTCATCGTTAGTTAATTTAAGCGTGGTGAAAAAGTATTTCGCTTCTTTTATAGAAAATTTTGTTACCTCTGCGATATTAACATTATTGATTTTGACTGCTAATGCTTCTGGTCGAAGTCGATTCCCATGGCAGGATGGGCAAGGAAGTTCTGACATATAGCGGGACAGTTCATCTTTTAACCAATCGCTGTCAGTTGATTTAAACATGCGTTCTAGATAAGGAATCACTCCCTCATAGGGTTTCCCCCACACAACATCTTGGGAACCATAAAGCATGACTTTTAGGAATTTCTTAGAAAGTTTATTATAGGTTTCGTAAGGATCAACATCATAGAGAACGGCAAGTTCTTTCATTAACGCGCGATAATACATCAAATAATGCCGACGTCCGCGCTTTGCTGGTGCAATGGCATTAACCCAAGGACGAGTTTCATCAGGAATAAGTAATTCAGGATCCATTTCCATTTTGGTTCCAAGTCCGTTGCAGACGGAACAGGCGCCAAACGGTGAATTAAAGGAAAATAGGCGCGGACTAATTTCAGAAATATTGAATCCCGTTTCTAAACTTGCAAATTTCTCACTGAAAGTCTTTTCTGGAAAATCTCCGAGAAAGTCTGTTAAAACAATCCCTCCACTTACTTCTAATGCGGTTTCGACAGAATCAGTAAGACGTTTTTTAATTGTAGAACTAATGGAGAGTCGATCTATAACAACTTCAATATGATGAATTTTATTTTTGTCTAATTCCAATTTATCGTTGACGCTAAGAATTTCACCATTGACCCGAATACGAGAAAAACCGGCCTTGGCCACTTGCTGGGGAATGTTTTTATGTTGGCCTTTTCTTCCTTTAATTAGCGGTGCAAGGATGATGACCTTTGTTCCTTCAGGATATTGTAGAATTTGTTGAACAATTTCTTGGCTTGTTTGGCGTTCAATTGGTTTTCCTGTTGTGGGATCGTGAGGGATTCCGATGCTGGCAAAAAGTAAACGCAGATAATCATTAATTTCCGTTTGAGTAGCAACCGTAGAGCGCGGATTACGGCTGGTCGTTTTCTGTTCGATGGAGATTGTTGGCGACAAACCTTCTATATAATCGACATCAGGTTTTTGTAGTTGCTCTAGAAATTGGCGCGCATAGGCTGATAGACTTTCCACATATCGTCTTTGTCCTTCTGCGTAAATAGTATCAAAGGCGAGGGAAGATTTTCCTGAACCGCTTAATCCGGTGATAACGATGAATTTATTGCGCGGGATTTTAAGATCAATATTCTTTAAATTATGTTCTCGCGCGCCTTTGATAATTATAAAATCACTATTCATATGTCTATTTCTTCAAATATGTTTTTAGATATTACTATTCTATTAATAAATAGACCCTTGTCCATAAGATATGTTCAAGGGCCTATTTATGAAAAAAAGCTAAAGTTATTTTCTTTTTTTAGCCTTTTTCTTTGTAGCAGTTTTCTTAGTAGCTTTCTTCTTTGTAGCAGTTTTCTTAGTAGCTTTCTTCTTTGTAGCAGTTTTCTTAGTGGCTTTTTTCTTTGTAGCTTTTTTCTTAGTTGATTTTTTCTTTTTGCCACCACGAACCATTTTTGCGCAAGAGATATCCCCTTGTTTATCAATGAAGTATAAATAACCAGGTTCTTTTTTAACCCCTACTTTGGCAACTTTTTTCGGTGAACCACCTTTTTTATTGCCTCGAGCCATCTTTGCGCAAGAAATGTCGCCTTTCTTGTCAACGAAGTATAGGTATCCTTTTTCTTTTTTGACCCCTACTTTTGCAACTTTTTTGGTAGACATAAATTCACCCCCTTTCTATACCATTTAATTTTATGTTCCAATGAGTATACCCGTGCAGTATTGCTTTAATGTTTGCAATCCTGATAAAACCGCTAAATAACTAGATTTCGGATTATCTGGACATACAACATTTTCTGTTCGGGTTATCATTTTCCCAAAATCTCCAATCATTTCAATCTCATGTGAATTAACTTTAAATTTTGGTGAAGTAATAATTTTTATTATTAATTTATCGGCGCAATGGCCTGCTAACGCAATTGTAGAAGCGACATTTATATTTTGCGGAAATAATTTAACCGCTTCTTCGACTCGTCCATGAAAGATCGTTGTTTCTCCTTTGATCTTGGTTAAATCAATACCTTTTTGTCGTAAGTAAGGACTTTCCTTAAATCCACTTGGAGGTTTTCGAGTTGTAAGGGTTATTTTATGTATGTTTTTAAGGGCTGCTGCTTTAATTGTATCAACCCCGGCTATCGCCCCAGATGGAAGAAGAATGTAACATTTATTTTTTTTGGCAAGTTTGAAGAGATTCTGAGCTTTGAGAAGTTTCCCGACGCTCATAGCCAATACGCTCTTTTTGGCTTGGAGGGCTTGCTTAATGATGTCTTCAGTATTATTGGAGTTTACAGCTTCAATCATACAATCACATTTGTTGATTAAGTCAGATAGAGATCTTTTTGCTAAAGATTTTAATTTTAATTTTTTACTTAAAATAAGTGCTTTATCTCTATCAACATCAAAAAGACCTGTAATCCGACAGTCTTTTGAAAAATCACTATGAATAGTTTCTGCCATTCGAGATCCGATTGCGCCGCATCCGACAATGCCTATCTTAACCTTATAATGAGGAGATTTCATTTTACCGCAATCTGAATATTATCGATCAATCTGGCTCGTCCCAAATGCACTGCTAAAGCAATCATCACTTTTCCCTTTAAGATAGTTAATTTTTCTAATGTATCGGCATTAACGCATTCAATGTATTGTATTTTGGCAGAACTATTTTTAGTAATTAAATTTCTTATGGATTGTATAATTTTTTTTGAATCTCTTTGTCCACTTAAAATTGTATGTTTAGCTTCTTTTAAAGAACGAAATAATATTGAGGCTTCTTTTTTTTCATTATCAGATAAATATTGATTTCGTGAACTCATTGCCAAACCATTTTTCTCTCGAACAGTTGGGCATATATTCACTTTAACGGGCCAATTTAAATCGTCAATCATTTTTTTTAAAATAATCGCCTGCTGCGCGTCCTTCTGTCCGAGGTATAAAGTGTCTGGTTCAATAATATTAAGCAATTTCCCGACAACTGTTGTGACGCCTTGAAAATGCCCTGGACGATATTTTCCACAAAGAACAGTCGATAATTTTTCAACATTAATTACTGTTGAATGTCCGTCTGAATACATCTCTTTATTCGTCGGAAAAAATATTATATCAATATTTTCTTTTTTTGCCAAAAAAATATCTTTTTTTTCTTCTCGAGGGTATGAGGAGAAATCATCTCCTTTAACAAATTGTTTTGGATTGATAAAAATGCTTAAAATAGAGATTTCATTTTCTCGACGGCAATTTCTAATAAGCGATAAATGCCCTTCATGTAAAGATCCCATAGTTGGAACAAAGCCGATTTTATGATTAGAAAGTTTTTCCTTGCGGAGTAGCTTTCTAAGAACTTTTATGGATTTAACGACTCGCATTTTAGATTTTAAGTTCTGTTAAAGACTTTATTTGTTTCGGTAGGAAAAATTTTCCTGCTTTAAATAATTCTGGGGCAATTTCCTCTAAAGGACGTAATACAAAGTGGCGATTAGTCATCCGAGGATGAGGAATGATTAACTGTGGAGATTCCAGTTTAAGACTGTTATATAAAAGTATATCAATATCAATGACTCGTGGGCCATTAAGGATCAGTGGTAACCGACCAATTCTCTTCTCGATTGATTTAACGAGGATTAATAATTTTTGTGGAGAATGTTCTGTTTGAGCTTTAACAACAGCATTAATAAATTTATTTTGTTTCGGTCCTCCGACAGGATTTGTTTCAACAAATGAAGAAATTTTCTCTGTAATAATACTGTTTTCATTAAGTAGTCTTATCGCGCGTTGAAGATTAAGCTGGCGATTTCCTAAATTTGATCCTAATCCTAAATAAACAGTGGCCATAGAAATTACAAAATTTTCTTTAAACGATCAACGGCTTCATTAATCCGATCTTTGGGAACAGTTAAAGCCATACGAATGTACCCTTCCCCGCCTTCACCAAATCCATTTCCGGGAGTGGCAACGATATCGGCTTTATCTAAAAAGGCTTTAGCGCATTCCATCGAAGAATTAAATCCTTTAGGAATTTTAGCCCAGACATAAAACGCTGCCTTCGGTGGGGGTATTTTCCATCCGATACCGCGTAAACCGTTAATTAAATAATCACGACGTTCTTGATAAAGATTACGAATATCTTCTGTTACTTCATCTTTACTGCGTAAGGCGGCAATCGCTGCAATTTGTATGGCTTGAAAAACACCAGAATCATAATTAGATTTAACCTTAGCCAAGGACGCGATTAAGGTCGGGTTGCCACAAGCCCAGCCAATTCTCCAGCCGGTCATGTTGTAGGTTTTTGAAAAGGAATGAAATTCGATTGCCACATCTTTGGCGCCATCAATTTCTAAGATACTAATCGGTTTTTCCCCATCGAAATAAATTTCTGAATAAGCCATATCCGATAAAATAATAAATCCTTTTTCTCTGGCTAATCGAACGAGGCCTTCATAAAACTCCCGACTTGCAACAGCCGCAGTTGGATTATTCGGATAATTGATAACCATCATTTTAATATTATTAATGCTTTCAATTTTCTTAAGGTCTGGGATGAAATTATTGCTGGCTTTAAGAGGGACATTAGTTATTTTGCCATCAGCAAACTGGATGGTTGGCCGATAAGCTGGATAAGCTGGATCCGTTAAAAGAACTTTATCTTTGGGATTAATTACGCCTAACGGAAAGTGCGCGATTCCTTCTTTAGATCCCACTAAGGGATAAAGCTCAGTTTTTGCATCAAGAGGAACATTAAATCGTTTTTCAAACCATTTCGCGATTTCCGATTTTAATTCCGGTAAACCAGCATCTAGGGCATAATGATGATTCGCACCATCTTCCACAGCTTTTTTCATCGCTTCAATAATATGCGGCGGCGTGGGAATATCCGGATCGCCAACACCCAGATTTATAACGTCGCGTCCTTGCGCCATTGCCTCGCGTTTGGCTTTATCAATTTCAACAAATAAATAAGGTGGTAATTCTTTAAGCCTATTGGCAAATTCAATTGTAAATTTAGTTGATTCTGTATTGGTCGACATGCGATTCTCCTTAAGACTTTTATTCAGATAAACTGAGATTAATTATTTCAGATTTAAAACATCCTGCATATCATATAATCCAGGTTTCTTATTGATGAGAAATTTTGCAGCCACTAAAGAACCTTTAGCAAAAATATCTCGGTTTTTCGCGTGATGAGTAATGGTGATAATGTCTTCATCGCTTTCAAAGGAAATTGTATGATCACCGATCACCTCGCCTTCTCGAATTGATTCAATATTGGTCACTTTTTTTCCAGAGGCTTGTTCGGCGATTTCTGCTATGGTTTTAGCGGTTCCGGAAGGCGCGTCTTTTTTATGCACATGATGAGTTTCCACGATATTCATTGTGTAATTCTGCGCGCATTTTTGCGCAGTTAATTGGGTTAATTTAAAAACAAGGTTTACTCCTACAGACATATTTGATGCAAAGACGATCGGAATTTTGACAGATGCGTCTTTTATCTTTTGAATTCCTTCCGGAGAAAATCCGGTTGTTCCAATAACCATAGGAACACCATGTTTAACACAGGCATCAAGATTTTTTAGTGTGCCTTCGGGTAAAGTAAATTCAATATGGGCGTCACAGGTTTTTAAATTCTCAGAATCTGAAGAAATTTTAATGCCTTCAATTGTTTCCTTCGCTTTAGGATGATCGGGATGTTCTAAAAGAGTTGTTAATTTAAAATCTTTATCAGCCAAAGCCAATTGCGTAATTCTCTGGCCCATTCGGCCTTGACAACCGCTCACAGAGAGATGGATCATGACTACTATCCTTTCGCCGGTGTTAATAATCCGTATTGTTCTAAAGCTGCCTTCAATTTAGTGATATTATTGTCTTCCATTACGCATAACGGTAAGCGCATTTCGTGGGAGCACAGTCCAAGAAATTCCATCGCTTGTTTAACAGGAATTGGATTTGTTTCAATAAATAAAGAAGCGACTAATGGTTTTAGTTTTTCATTGATTTCTTGAGCTTTTTGCTTGTCGCCGGCCTCATAGGCTTTGATCATCCTGACAATATCGCCAGGAACAATATTTGCCGCGACCGAAATAACCCCGCTACCGCCTAAATCCATCATTGCCAATGTCAAGGCATCATCTCCAGACAGAATACAAAATTGATCACCGCAAGCTTTGCGAACCGCTTTAACTTGTTCTAAAGAACCTGAGGCTTCTTTAACACCGATAATGTTTTTACAATCTTGCGCTAACTGGGCCACGGTTTCTGTTTCAATGTTCCGGGCTGTACGTCCTTCAATATTATAGAGAATAATCGGAATAGCAACACTATCCGCCACAGCCTTAAAATGCAGATAAAGACCTTTTTGTGTTGGTTTATTATAGTAAGGGGTAACGACCAAAGCAGCATCGGCGCCAGCATCGGCCGCATGTTTTGTTAATTTAATGGCTTCCGCGGTAGAATTTGAGCCAGTTCCGGCAATGACTGGAATCCGCTTGGCTACAGTTTCAATGGTTAATTCGATAACGCGGTTATGCTCTTCATGAGTTAAGGTTGGAGATTCACCAGTGGTTCCGCAAGGAACAATACCGTTGGTTCCGTTACTAATTTGAAATTCGATAAGATCTTTTAATTTTTTCTCATCTAATTGTCCTTTATGAAAAGGGGTGACTATGGCAACAATTGAACCTTTAAACATGAAGCAACTCCTTGTTTTATGAGCTTCTATAGATAATATTCACCGGAGGCAATAAATCGTGCGCTCCCTTTTAACCAAACATTCTCGATTTGTCCTTTAGTGATATCAAAAGTGATTTGTAAGATTTCGCCGCTTTTGGTTTGGACTTTCATTCGGGCGTTTTTCTTATCGAGAGTATTTGGATTAGCCAAAAGATAAGTTACAAGTCCGGCAGCCACACTTCCGGTTCCGCATGCTTTTGTTTCTCCTTCTACACCGCGTTCATAAGTGCGGCAATCGACAAGATCATCAGAAATCTTTGTCACGAAGTTTGCATTCGTGCCGCGAGGTTTAAAGTGATCGTGATAACGGATAATGCGCCCCATCATTTCCACATTGGCTTTTGCCAGATTATCGACATAGATAATGGTATGCGGCACGCCAGTATCAATATAATAAACAGTTAAATCTTGATCATTCACATTAAGAGTAATGTTTGGAGTATAATCCTGTGGATTACTTAAACGCACAACGGCAACTTCCCCGGCCGCTTTTCCTAAAACCTCTCCGGCTAACGTTTCTATGCTAAAAAGTTCTTTCTTTGGTTTTTTATACTTTGCAATATAAGCAGCCATGCACCGGGCCCCATTACCGCACATTTCAGCTTCAGTACCATCCGCGTTAATTATCCGCATACGATAATCGGACTTTTTGGATGGATCCAATATTAACAATCCATCCGCGCCGATACCATTGGTTCGATCGCATGCTTTTTGGGCCAGTTTTTTCAGGGCTAATCCTTTCGGTGGATTAACCACTAAGAAATCGTTTCCAGCACCTGCCATTTTTGTAAAATTTATTTTTTTCATTTTAAGAAACTCGGAATTGATTCTCCCCGGATAAGATCTTCAAAGCGTTCACGTTTTTTTGTAATTTCAAACTTATTTCCTTTAACCATAATCTCGGCTCCACGTCCACGGACATTATAATTACTGGACATGACATAGCCATAAGCGCCAGCGCTCATAATCGCTAATAAATCATTTTTTTGTACTTTTTCCAGCATACGATCTTTAGCAAAATAATCTCCGCTTTCACAAATTGGACCAACGATATCGACTTGTTCTTGTTCTGTCGCTTTACGTTTTAAGGGGACAATTTCATGATAAGCATCATATAGGGATGGCCGCATAAGATCATTCATGCCCCCATCGACAATAACAAATTTTTTAACTCCGTTATCCTTAATGTATAAAACCTTGGTAACAAATATTCCCGCATTACCGACAATAAAGCGCCCAGGTTCCATAACAATTTTTAACCCAGTTTCCTTAAGATACGGCAAAATGGCGTCTGCAAATTCTTGTGCTGTTTGTGGCTTTTCATCTTTATAAATAATCCCTAACCCTCCACCAATATCCAAATATTCAAGAATAATTTTGTCAGCTTTTAAACTATTAATAAATTCTATGACTTTTTTGATGGCTGTAATAAAAGGATCACTTTTAATAATTTGCGAACCGATATGCACATGCAATCCGCTGAATTTAATGTTTGCATATTTTTTTTGATTTTTCATTATTTCGCGGGCTGTTGCTAAATCAATACCAAATTTATTTTTAAGAGTTCCTGTCGTAATCTTGGCATGAGTGGGAGCTTCTACATCAGGATTGATCCGCAAAGCAACGGCTGCATTTTTCTTTAACTTTTTGGCAATTCGATTGATTTCATCCAATTCTGGCTGTGATTCTACATTAAAAAATAAAATCTTAGCATTCATCGCCGCGATAATTTCTTCTTCAGTTTTTCCCACAGAGGCAAAAACGACTTTGGTTGTATCTGCCTTAATTTTCTGTAATTTTTTTAATTCACCCACTGAAACAATATCAAACCCTGCGCCCTGATCGGCGAGAGTCTTTAAAACAGCCATATTATCATTGGCCTTCATAGCAAAACAAATCAGTGGATTAACAGTTTTAAAGGCTTCTTTAATTTTGGTGAAATGATCAACCAACGTATGATGACTGTAAAGATAAAATGGCGTTTCAATTTGCTTGGCAATCGTTGAAACTTTCACATTTTCACAGTACAACTCGTTATTTTTAAACTTAAAATCATGCATCGCTGGATCCTAAGAAAAATAATTATTTAGTTAGAGTTTTTTTCCATCGGTTAAGTTGTTTCTGGACGAAGTTAGGATTTGTTGAACCGATAGATTTTTTGATTTTAACAGAAACTTCTGGTTTTAAAAGCTTTTTTACATCAAGCTCAAATTTCGAATGAAATTTGCGAAGCTCAGCCAAGGATAAATCAGATAATTTTTTTCCTTTATCCAAACACTCTTTAATCATCCGTCCGACAGTATCATGGGCCTGACGATAAGAAACATTCTTATTGATGAGATAGTCCATGATATCGACAGAAAAAAGTGATTCGTTCTGGATATGCGGCTGAATTTTTTGCTGATTGATTTTTAAACCAGTAAACAGTTTTGTTAATAATTGCAGAATGTCTTGCATTTTTTCAATGGATTCAAATAATGGCGGTTTATCAAGCTGTAAATCACGATTATATGTTAACGACAAACCCTTTAGCAATACTAAAACCTCACTCAAGTTGCTGTAAAGTTTTGCTGTTTCTCCTCGAATTAATTCTAAGATATCAGGATTTTTCTTGTGCGGCATAATAGATGAGCCTGTACACAAGGACCAATCAATGTTGACGAAATTAAATTCATTGGTTGCCCAAATGATCATATCCTCTGCGATTCGCGAACAATGCATGCCGGCGATAGCTATGGCGGAGAGTGTTTCAACAATAAAATCTCGGTCACTGACAGAGTCCATACTGTTGGCGGTTGTCATTGCAAAGCCCAGCAATTTTGTTGTTAAAGAACGGTCAATCGCTAAAGATGTTCCGGAAAGCGCGCAACTGCCGAGAGGGTTTGCATCCATACGTTTAACAGCATCCTTAAGTCGTGTTTTATCGCGCTCGAGCATTTCAACATAAGCCAGCATATGATGCGCTAATAAAACAACCTGCGCGGCTTGCAAATGGGTGTATGCCGGGATAATGACATCTTTATTTTTAGAAGCAAAGACAACTATTGCCTTTTGCAATTGCTGAATTAATGTTTTAATTTGTTCTATTTGATCAAGGCAGTATAACTTGATATCAAGGACAATTAAGTCATTACGTGAACGGGCTGTATGCAGTTTATCCGCCGCTTCACCAATCAATTTTTTGAGTTCTTCCTGAATATTCGTATGGATATCTTCGGCTTTGGGGTTGTATTTAAAATTTCCCTTTTCAATTTGCTTGAGAAGTTTTTGCAATCCTGACGTGATTTGAGCCGCATCTTTTGAAGAAATAATTTTACATTGACCCAGCATCTTGGCGTGCGCAATCCCGCCGATACAATCATACTTAGCTAAGCGATAGTCGTAACTTATGCTGAAGCTGAATTTATCAGCCAAAGAATCAGTACTTCCCTCAAATCGACTTCCCCAAAATTTACTCATCATTTACTCCTCTTTACTGACCACTTACCACTGATCACTTAGCACTAAAAGGCATTGTCCATAATTGAATAAAACCATCAGCTAGTTTCTGATCAAAAATATCTTTGTCGCCATAAGTGGCTAATTCTTCCTTATAACGGGAAAATTTTGATTTTCGCCCGACCACAGAACAATTGCCTTTATAAAGTTTTAAACGGACAGTTCCACTGACACGTTCATTAATTTTATCAAAATAAATATCTAACTGCTTTTTTAGCGGAGTTTCCCATAAACCATAATAAGTTAGCTCTGCGTATTTTTGTGACATACCTTGTTTATAGTGCATGGTTTCTCGATCTAAAACAAGGCATTCTAATTCATACTTTGCTTTATGTAAAACCTCTCCAGCAGGATTTTCATAGATTTCCCGTGATTTGATTCCGACTAAACGGTTTTCCACCATATCCACGCGCCCCACGCTATTTTTTCCAGCAACATCATTGAGATGATGAATCAGGTCAACAGGTTTAAACTTTTTCCCATCTACTTTAACCGGTATCCCTTGGTCAAGTTCAATTTCTACATAGGTGGGTTTTGCTGGCGCTTTTTGTGGATCTGTTGTCAGCTTATAAATTTCTTCTGGAGGTTCAACCCAAGGATCTTCCAGAACACCACATTCAATACTACGGCCGTACAAATTTAAATCGATACTATAAGGACTTTTTTTTGTGACATCGATCGGAATTTTTTTGGCTTTGGCATAATCAATCTCTTCATCCCGAGTTTTAAATTCCCAAATTCGTACCGGAGCAATAATTTCCAACGATGGATCCATCAGCCGTGCGGTGACTTCAAAACGTACTTGGTCATTTCCCTTACCTGTACAGCCGTGGGCAATGCCGCTGGCCTTTTCCTTCTGGGCAATCAAAACCTGATGTTTGGCAATCAATGGTCGTGATAAGGCCGTGGCTAAATAATATTTGCTTTCATAAACCGCTTGAGCTTTTAATGCCGGGAAAACATAGTCTTCAACAAATTCTTTTTGTAAGTCAAGGACATAAACCTTGGAGGCTCCAGTTGCTAACGCACGTTTTTCAATCGCCTTAAAATCTTCCTTTTGTCCGACATCGGCGATAAAGGCAATAGTTTCATAACCTTTATCTTCCAGCCATTTGATAGCACATGATGTATCTAACCCTCCAGAATAAGCTAACACTATTTTTTTCATACAATACTCCTCATTATAAATCGTTATTTAATAAATATGTTTTGAGATGATTTAATTCCTACGACGCTCGTAGAGGAAAATTAAGATTGCCTTTTGTGTATGCAGTCGGTTTTCAGCTTGATCAAAAACAATAGAATGATCACCATCAATGACATCTGCAGCGACTTCTAAACCTCGGTGAGCAGGTAAACAATGCATAAATACATAATTTTTATTAGCTGTTTTGAGTAATTCCTTATTAATTTGAAATCCTTGGAAATCTTTCAGTCTTTTTTCGGATTCCTCCTCTTGGCCCATGCTGACCCAAACATCGGCATAGATGACATCCGCTTTGTTGACAGCCTCATTAGGATCATTTGTTAATACGATTTTAGCATTTGTTGCTTTCGCATATTCTAAGGCCTTTTGAACCACTGACGCATTGGGGGAATATTCTCCTTTAGGGGTTGCAATTTGCATATTCATCCCTACCTTAGCACATCCCAAAAGAAGAGAATGACAGACATTATTACCGTCACCAACATAGGCTAAGGTCAATCCCTTTAATTCACCAAGTTTTTCCTCAATCGAAAATAAATCGGTTAATGCCTGACACGGATGATAAAGATCGGATAAACCATTAATAACCGGAATGGTAGAATATTTCGTCAGATCAACAATATCTTCATGTTTATGTGTACGCGCGACAATACCGTCCAAATAACGGGTTAAGGTTTTGGCGACGTCTTCCGTTGTTTCACGCACGCCTAAATTAATTTCTTCCGGACCTAAATAAATACAATTTCCTCCTAGCTGGGCTATACCGACCTCAAAAGAAACTCTTGTCCGGTTTGATGGTTTTTGAAAAACTAAACCAATTGTCTTTCCACTCAGAATTCCACTGCTATGATTTCGGGTCCCTTTAACTTTTTTCGTCATGCGAAGAATTGTTTGAATTTCTTCGGATGAAAAATCTTCTAAACTAAGTAAATCTCTTTTCATTAGCCGACCTTGGTTATATTTTCTAAAGATTTATCCAATATGTGAATAGCTTTATCAGCCTGTTTTTTTGTCACATTTAATGCAGGCATAATTCGCAAAATAGTACCTTGTGTACAATTGATAATTAATCCATTCTCAAGACATTCGTCATAAACACTTTTACCATCCATTTTTAATTCAATGCCAATCATTAATCCTATACCGCGAATGGCTAAAATACACGAATGCTTTCGTTTTAACTTTTCTAATTCTTTAAGCAGATATTTTCCCATTTCCCGACTGTTTTTAAGCATCTTATCCTGGAAAATCGCAGTAAAGGTTCCGAGCGCAGCTTTGCAGGCTAATGGATTGCCGCCAAAAGTTGAAGCATGCATACCAGGTTTAAAAGTATCCGCAATATCGTTTTTAACAACTAATGCCCCAATCGGAACACCTCCGCCTAATGCCTTAGCTAAAACCATGATATCGGGTTTTATCCCAAAATGTTTAAAGGCAAAAATTTCGCCAGTACGTCCCATGCCTGTTTGAACTTCATCGAAAATAAGCAAAATATCTTTTTTTTCACAAATTTCTCTAAGTTCTTTAAGATATTTTTTCTCTACAATATTAACACCGCCTTCGCCTTGAATTAATTCAATCATAACGGCTACAGTTTTTTCATTAACTGCGTTTTTCAGAGCTGTGATATCATTAAAAGGAACCATATTAAAACCAGCCGGTAATGGATGAAAGCCGTCTTTATATTTTAACTGTCCTGTCGCAGCCAACGAACCTAATGTCCGTCCATGAAAAGATTTTTCCATGGTAATAATTTCATAACGAGAATCTTTACCATAGGCCCGAGCAAATTTAATTGCAGCTTCCACGCCTTCTGTTCCGCTATTGCAAAAAAATACTTTTCCAGGAAAGGAATTGCGGATAATTTCTTTGGCTAGTTTTGCCTGTTGGGGATGATAAAAGTTATTGGGGACATGAATTAATTTTGTAATTTGATCGCGAATGGCCGCTACAACTTTTGTATGACAATGTCCGACATTGTTTACACCCCAACCAGGAAAGAAATCAAGATATTTCTTCCCTGAAATATCCTCAAGCTGCATTCCCTTTCCTTTAACAAATATTATTGGAGAACGCGTATACGTTGATAAAACGTATTTATCAAAATTTTGAAAAATTTCTTCTTTTTTCATTTGTTTAAGATTTGGGTTCCAACCCCTTTATTTGTAAAAAATTCTAAAAGCAACGCGTGTTGAATCCGGGCGTCAATAATGTGCGTTTTATGAACACCTCCGTTTAAAGCTTCAATACATGCATTGACTTTAGGAATCATACCGCCATCAATAACTTTTGACTGAATAAGGTTGTCAATTTCATCCATTGTTAAAGTTGATATTAGCGAGTCGGGATCATCTGTTTTACGCATAACACCTTGAACATTGGTTAATAAAACTAACTTTTCCGCGTTCATGGATGTGGCGATGGCACTAGCGACTTCGTCTGCGTTAACATTATGTTCTTGTTTTTCTACTGAAATACCCATTGGAGATAAAACCGTGATGTGTCCTTTTTTTAAATGTTTGTCTAAAGCTTGCTTGTCAATGTCCGTGATTGTCCCCACAAATCCTAAATCTTTACTCGCTTTTTTCTTCTCGACATGGATTATATTTTCCTGGCCGTTTAAGCCGGTGACATCTCCTTTTAAATCTTTAATTTCTTTAACAATAATATCGTTTAATTTTGTTAATTCTTCTTTAACGATATTTAAAGTATTTTTATCTGTGACTCTGATACCGTCATGAAATTCAGATTTAAATCCAGCCTCCGTTAAGCGCTTGCTGATGTGTGGCCCTCCACCATGAACCAAAATCGTACGGATTCCCACATAACTTAAGAAAACTAAGTCTTCAAGAACATTTTTACGAATCGCTTTATTATCTAAAATACTCCCGCCGTATTTAATGACAAAGATCTTTCGGCGAAACGCGTGAATATAAGGAATCGCTTCGATTAAAACATTCGCTTTTTTGATTACATCTTCCATATTAATTATACTCGTTGTTAATCTGAATATATTCTTTTGTTAAATCGCAGGTATAGGCTGTCGCTTGGCCATGCCCAAGATTTAGAATTACTTCAATTAAAACATGATTTTTATCCGCATCAAACTGAATTTTCAAATTTTCTTCTGTGATAGTTTTAATCCCTAATGATCCCAGAGCAGCCGCAACGCGCCCCCAATTTGCATTTTTTCCATAGGACGCTGTTTTAACTAAATTGGAATTGGCTACGGCCATGGCCAATTTGTGGGCATCTGATTTTGATGATGCTCCGGTTACTTTAATTTCAATAAATTTTGTTGCACCTTCTCCATCTAGAACGATTTTCTTGGCTAAATCAAGACAAAGCAATTTCAAGGCTTCTAAAAATATTTTAAAATGATTATTATCTTCAGTAATTGTTTTGTTACCAGCCTGACCATTGGCTAAAATGATTACAGTGTCATTGGTGCTCATACATCCATCAACGCTGATACTATTGAAGGAATGCATAACCGCTTCTTTTAAAGCTTTATTAAGCATTTTGGCTGAAATGGCAGCATCGGTTGTAATGACACCCAACATTGTCGCCATATTGGGAGCGATCATTCCAGAGCCTTTGCAACATCCTCCGATGTTAACCGTTGTATCGCCAATAGTAATGCTTAAGGCTTTTTCCTTAAGCGTTATATCGGTTGTTAAAATAGCTTCAGCCGCTTTCTTGCCGTTTTTTGCGGAAAGACCTTCAATTAATTTTGGAGAAGCTTTTTCAATATTGGTAATTGGCAGTGGTTTACCAATGATTCCTGTTGAAAGAACAAAAACGTTTGTTTTTGGAATATTTAGAAGGCTTCCAATGATATCAGTAGTGCGCTCTGCATATTTCAAGCCAAAATCTCCAGTAAAACAATTTGCGTTGCCGCTATTGATCACCACGGCTTGAATTTTATGGTTACGTATATGACGCTGACTGATAATTAATGGCGCTGCTTTTACGGAATTTTTGGTAAATACCGCGGCTGCCGTAGCGCAATTGGTGCTATAAAAAAGAGCAAGGTCTAATTTGCCGGATTTCTTAATGCCGCAAGCCAAACCATTGGCTTTAAATCCTTTGGGTGCAGTGATTCCCGAGGATAGATTTTTCATAATAATCCTTCCTCTTCTGGGTACCCCAACATAATATTCATATTTTGAACGGCTTGTCCAGCAGCCCCCTTTACAAGGTTATCAATGGCTGATGTAATAACCAACATTTGCTTAGTTTGATCTAATGAGAGCCCAATATCACAATAATTGGTATGGGCGACATTTTTAAGCTGTGGTTGTTGATTTAAATCAAGAACACGCACAAATTTTTCAGTTTTATAGAACTTTTTATAAATCGCATGAATTTTATGAAGCGATATTTTTTCTTTTAATTGGATATAAATCGTTTCAAAAATACCCCGTTCAATCGGCAATAAATGCGGCACAAAGTGAATGATTGGAGAAATCTTATTTAGCTTTTTTAAATATAATTCAATTTCAGGCGTATGTTGATGATTTAAAATTTTATAGGCTTTAAAATTTTCCGTCAGCTCACAAAAACTAAAATTTAATGTTGCCTTCCGCCCGGCGCCGCTTACACCGGATTTGGCATCGATAATAATCGAATTAATCAATTGCGCATGCAAAGAAACCAATGGCGCTAAAGACAGAATGGCCGCGGTTGGATAACACCCGGGATTGGCAATTAAATCAGCTTTTTTTATATCTTCACGATAAAGTTCAGGCAGTCCATAAACAGCCTTTTTTAAATTTTTAAGATCTTGATGCTCCATGTTATACCATTTTTTATAATCCTGTTTATTATTTAAACGATAATCCGCGCTTAAATCGATAACCTTTTTTCCTTGTTTCAATAATTCCGGAGTGATCTGCATGGCAACCGTATGCGGTACAGCCAGAAATACAAGATCTGTTAGCTTGAGAGCTTCTTTTATATCATACTTTGAACAAGTAAGTTTCGTTAATCCCTGGAATTGAGGCCAAATGTCTGTTAATTTTCCTTGAGTGTTATTCGCGCTGACATAGGTAACCCGTACTTGGGGGTGGTTAAAAAGAATTTTTAAAACAGTCATTCCGGAATAACCACTAATCCCTACAATGCCAATTCGCTTCATTATTGTTTGTTTTTGATTAGACATTTTTAACTTTATATTTTTAAATAAGTTATAGAAAATTTAGTTTAAATTAAAAAACCTATCTCGTCAACTCTTTTAAGGAGAGCGAGATAGGTTAATTTTGCTTCAAATCAATTTAAAATGTTAACGTTTAACCCACTGGAATTTCTTTCGCGCTCCCTTCTGTCCGGGCTTCTTCCTTTCCTTCATCCGGGGGTCGCGGCTAAGTAATTCACCTTTTTTAAGTAATTTTTTATTTTCTGGATCGCATACGGATAAAGCACGCGCAAGGGCTAAACGCATAGCTCCTGCTTGTCCGGTTGTACCGCCACCGGTTATTTTGACATCCAGATCAAATTTATTAATTGTATTGGTAATATTCATAGGTTCTAAAATTACAACACGGTCTATTTCATTACAAAAATATTGCTCAAATGGAAGTTTATTAATACGTATTTGGCCAGTGCCAGGCTTAAGATTGACACGGGCTACGGATGTTTTTCGTCGACCTGTAGCGCCATATTTAACTGTTTCCACCATTTAAATCATTCTCCTTTTAAACTTCCAATGAAATCGGTTTTTGTGCTTGGTGCGGATGCGCTTCACCAGCGTAAATTTTTAATTTTGTCTTGATTTTATTTCCAAGCGGGCCTTTTGGAATCATACCGTAAATGGCATGTTCTAAAACCTTTGTTGGAGCTTTAACAAGCATATCTTTAAGTTTTACGGTTCGCTGTCCTGAAGGATATCCAGAATAACGTAGATATTCTTTTTGTTGTAATTTATTACCTGTTACCGTAACTTTATCGGCGTTGATAATAATCACTTGGTCACCGGTATCAACATTCGGTGTAAATATTGGTTTGTGTTTTCCACGTAAAATATCGGCAGCTTTAGTTGCGACACGGCCAAGGATTTTTCCTTTAGCATCAATTACATAGCATTTTCGTTCAAATTCACCAGGTTTTGGAATAAAAGATTTCTGTAGCATATTTAATCACTTATTTAGATTATTGTTAAGTTAAATTATTGAAAACAAAGTATAGCACTTTCCTTTTATATGTCAATAATTATTTATTAAATGTTCTTATTTAGAGGTATTTCGTAATTCACTTGCAGCATTGTCAATCCACAAGCTGGGGCGGTTTTGGCAGCGTATTTCCGATTTTTTTTCAGGAGAATATTTTGGAGCGTTCCTTTAGGAAGATTCTTGTGTCCAATTTCGATTAAAGTGCCGACAATATTGCGAACCATTTTATATAAAAATCCATCGCCTTCAATTGTAATATAGATAATATTATCTGTCGTAGAAAAAGTAATATTATGTATCGTTCTGACGGTTGTTGACAGTTTTCCTTTTTTTAACTTTGCGGGATCCGAAGCTTGAAATGACTTAAAATCATGATGTCCGATTAAACTCTGCGATTCCGTTTTCATAAGGTTAATGTTAAGAGGAAATGGAAAAAAATAACAAACTTTTCGGCGTAGCGGACTTCGTATGGCTTGATTTAAAATGGCATAACGGTAAACTTTTGAAACTACACTATGTTGCGCATGAAAATTTAAATCCATCTCTTCCACTTTTTGGATGGAAATGTCTTGCGGAAGATTCGCATTAATTGCTTTAAGAAGCAGATCTGTTGACTTTTTTGTTTGTGTTTTAAAGTGCGCGACCTGCGCTAAGGCATGAACACCTGTATCGGTACGACCAGAACCTATTATCTTAACATCTTCTTTTAATATTTTCCGTAACGCCTGTGTAATCTCCCCTTGTACAGTCCTGCCCTTGCCAGTTTGGATTTGCCATCCTTTAAACTCAGAACCGTCATATTCAATTGTTAATTTAATATTGCGCATAAGGAAAAATCCCCATCATGTCATTGAACAAAATTTGTCGAATAACATAATGGGGATGAATAGTTAAACGAGATTGCGCTTAATCAATTCTTCGGCAATCTGAATGGCGTTTAATGCTGCTCCTTTTCTGAGATTATCGGATACAATCCATAAATTTAATCCATTTTTGATCGATTCATCTTCACGGATTCTTCCGACAAACGTATGATCTTTCCCCGAGGCATCCAAAGGTAATGGATATTTGCCACTGGAGAGGTCATCAATGACAGTAACCCCGGGGGCTTTATTTAGCAATTCAATAGCTTTTTCACGTGTAATTTTATTTTCTGTCTCAATATTAACGGATTCACTATGGGCGCGCACGACCGGTACGCGAACACAAGTGGCGGTCACCCCAATATGATCATCATGCATAATTTTGCGGGTCTCATTAACCATTTTCATCTCTTCTTTTGTGTAATGGTTATCAAGAGGAACATCAATTTGTGGAATCATATTCCGGAAAATTTGATGCTGAAAGTTTTTTACAGCTTTATCGCCCTTTTCTTGCCGTTCAAGCTCCTCAATAGCAGCGCTG
>JACKFK010000016.1 GCA_020632515.1 Candidatus Omnitrophota bacterium
TTGATGCGACATTGATCAAATCCACCAATGTCTGACCATTAACTGGTTTTTGTAAATATCCCACCGCCCCTGCTTTCAAAGCACGGTCAGCAGCATTCTCGTGGAGTTCGGCAGATATAAAAATAACCGGCCGATTTGACCCAGAGTCCAAGATCTTCTTCTGTGTCGCCCACCCGTCCAATCCCGGCATATGAATGTCGAGCACCAAACAACCGGGATCATTATGCGATATCGTGTCAAAAAAAATCTTCGCGGAATTAAATGTTTTAACTTCAAAATTGAAAGTTTTTAATAGTGTTTTAAGCGCACGACAAACTGACTCATCGTCATCAACAACATAGATCCTCTTTTTTTCCGCAGGCATGAGTTAAACTCCTAAATGGCTCAACAGGATTGTTTATAAAGGATGATCGACACAAACTCTTAACCAACGCACATTGTTACCGCAATGCTAGAATGATTCAATTGTACCGAGGTATAACTAGCGGATTAAAGAATTGGTTATTAAAACGAAGACATGATGAATGCCTGCTTGATCATGAACATATCATCCTATAATGCACAAATCAACATTAGATTATGCACAAATCGACATAATAATTTGCACAAATCAATATAAACACAAAAAACCCTTGCAACTTATTCAGTTACAAGGGTTTTTTATTCGGGATCACTGGCTTAAGAAGTCTTCCCTCAGTGGGCAGGATCAAAACCTGTTTAATAATTTAAATCTCCTTTGCCCCGAATTCATTAAGCTGCTGCCATTGCTTAAAATTTAATTCCCCTTCCATTTCAATCTCGCCCGTCCGGCCTGCTGCATACACATGTCCTTGAGTTCCTTTAAGCCGTAGATGATCAGAAATTCTTCATCGGTCGGGTCGAATTCTCCCTTTTCCATATTGACCGGTTTGCCTTCACTGGCCGCACGCAGGTACTGTTTGCAATCGTTAATGTACATGCACACCTCAGCCTTGAAATTACCGGTCACCAAATCGATCTGCTCGTCGTACATTTTAAAACTCCTTTTTGAAAAATCAATTTTCCGTTTGTTTTCATCATAGGGTTTGGCGAGACCCAGATCTAAAAGCTCTCGGTTAAGACAGCGGCCTTGCTCAGCCACTTTGACCGGATCATTTTCACCAGAGACAACCTGCCTGTCGGCAGGCAAGTAAAAAACATCGACGCTGTGGCGCACGAAAGCGTCCTTGCCGTATTTCTTTACAGCCAAAAACGGGACACTACGAATAACCTTTAGTAAATGTTCGCGCAGCGCCTGGCCTTTCTTTGAGCGAAAGCCGGGGAAATCAAGTCCGCGCAAAGCCAAAGTCTGCCCCTGCCAGCAACTGGCATTGATGGCAATGTAGGCCTTCAACTCAAAACGGCGAGTGATCTCCCCGATCTGCGCTTTTTCGATATTCATCATTTATTTCCTATTCCGCCATTCGAACGGCGTAGCCTTCATCAAGAAGTTGTTGGTTAAGGTACACTGCGTCTTTGAGAATTTCATCCGCATCCGCAACGTCTTGCCGGTAAAACACGTCCGCGACGAAGCGGCCGTGGAGATCGGTCTTGCATTTGTGCGATTTGATGACGATGGTGGAACCGGCAGGCAGAAGCTTCTCGACAAATTTCTTCGCTCGCTTACCCTCAGGCGTCGGTAATTCCGGCGTGTCGATCCCGCGCAGACGAAGTCTGTCCCGCACGATGATTCCAAAACCGGCCTCAATGAGTACCAAAAGCGTGTCACCGTCGATGATACGCTCAACAAAAGCCGCGTAGGTGTAGGAAGGCTGGTCGGTCAGGTTAAGCTGTCCAAGTTCCCCTTTCTTAACCGGCCAACTGACAAAGAATCCGCAGTCGATCAAAACATCGCCGTCCTTTAATTTGAGACGCAAGAGAGATTTGGAAAACGTGTGAAGCTTTAAGTCCGCGGGCCGTTTTAAAGGAGGAAGTTTTGAAATGGCATTCTTGTCGGGAACATCGCGGACCTTCTGGACCAACTGCCGAAGCTGTAAGCTGTTTAAGCCTTCTTTAAGGAGGTGCTGCTCAAGACGCTGGCGCATCTTCTTATCCTTGACCGGCAAGAGTTCGACATAATCGCTCCAGTCCAATTTTCCCGATGTCGGAAGAATTGGGTGGAGCACAAAAAACTGGCGCATCTTCGCCAAGGTCGTTTCGGAAAAACCAGGACCATGTTTCTTTGTAAGAACTTCGGAAACCCGGGATATCAGTGCCGCCCCATACTTGGCGCGCATCTGCCCATTCTGCTCTTCCTCGACGATGCGACGACCCGTTTCCCAGGCAAATTGGACCTGACTCTTTCGGGCCTTGAGGTAAAGACATGAAATGTCGTCGACAAGCTTCTGAAATCTGGATACCGCAGGAGAGGTCTTTAGCATAACGAGAAATATTTTATCATCGCCTGCAAAAAGGGAAAAAGGAAATTTAGAAATTTATTGCGCCTGTCCCCTTTGCCCTGATTTTCACTCTAATCTCTCAAGGAAAGAGTCGCTGGCTCAAGCAGCCTGCCTGCCTGCCGCAGGCAGGGTTCGAACCTGTTTAATGCGCGATCCACTCAATTTTACGATGCGACTGAACACAGTCACGCAAATAAAGATTAATTAAATTTTGATAAGGGACTCCCATTTGGTCAGCCATAGACTTAAAATACTCAATTACATCGTCGCCTAATCGAATTGTAACAGGTTTTTTTAAACGTGCTGCATATGGATTGCGGCGACCTTTCATTTTTGAAAAATCATATTCAGTTTTCATATTCTTACCTCCTTATAATTCTTAGCTTCGTGTTTCGTTGCTTTTCTTGCCGAAATAATCCGAATTAACGACCCTTCTTCTCTAACGCAATGGCAAACAACCAGAATACGTGCCTTAAAGCTCATTCCCAACATAATAAACCGATCTTTATTCTCTGAATGATCTGGATCGAAAAACTCTAAAGCATTGTCATCATAAAAAATAGTCATAGCCTCTTCAAAAGAAACACCATGTTTCTTTTTATTTAAGGAAGCCTTGCTCTTGTCCCAATCAAATTTAATATTCATATGTACAATGTAAATATAGTATATTCTAAACTATATTCAATAAATTTTTCAAAGGAGCTGGGCTCAGAATAGGCATAGAAAAGCCCTTGCAACTTATTCAGCGATAAGGGTTTTTTATTCAAGGCGCGCCGATTCTTGCCAAACAGCATAACACCTGATTAGATTATCGGGGTGCGCTGACTGCCCACATCCTAAAATCTTCAGGCTGGTGGTCACAATACCAACTTAAATCGACGCTATTGCGACTTCCGGCTCGTATCGCTCTTTATAAAAATAGTTTGGCTCTATTTTTTAATTCTCGACCCACTGAGTCGAGAATTGAGCCTGATCTTTTACGCCCCTCGCTTCTTCTTAGATTTCTTTATCTTTTCTTCAATTTTCTTAAACTCAGCATCATCGGCCAGCAACTCAACCTTGGCTTCTTTTTTCAATCGTTTTGCGTTAAACCGATCATACTGTTCCAAAGCTAAATTGTCAGCAACCTCTTTGGCAACCTTCCCCGCATCGGTCAAAATATCACGCTCATTAAACTTCAAGAATGCATCCAGCTTTTGCCGCCAATCACGCATGAATATTTGCTGATGACGTTTGGCCTGATCTTCCGCGTAATCAAGATACATGGTTACAATGCGGTTAAGCCCTTCTAATTCTTTAGCGTTAAGATAATTCTTGGCAATGGTCACGTCTGTTGGACGGACTTTAGATCCTTTCCACGAAGTAAGCCCCATATTGGGCTTTGACGCATCGGCGCGCTGGGCAATCAACTCGGCGGCTGTTTTTCTTGAAATGGCAAAATGTAATTTATTCTGGACGATTTTAAAAAACTCCAATGTGTCCTCAGCCTTAGGATCATAATCCACGGCCAGTTTATAAATATCCCGTATTTTCTGATAAAACCGTTTCTCGCTTGATCGTATGTCCCTGATACGCTCAAGGATTTCATCAAAATAATCAGAACCGATGTTGCCCCCTTCCTTAAGGCGTTCATCGTCCATGACAAAACCTTTAACAATATATTCACGCAAATGTTGCGTAGCCCATTGACGAAAACGTGTGGCAATGCTGGATTTGATGCGATAGCCTACTGAAATAATCATGTCTAAATTGTAGAACTTTGTTTGATATTTCTTGCCGTCATTGGCAGTTATTAAGAAATCCTTAATAACTGAATCTTGCGACAATTCCCCCTCATCAAAAATATTCTTTATATGAATATTAATGTTAGCGACCGTGGTCTGAAATAACTCAGCCATCAATTTCTGTGTTAACCAAACTGTCTCATCTTGAAGACGCACTTCCAGCTTTATTTTTCCATCTTCTGTTTTATATAAAATCATTTCTGATTTTTTGGGCTCTTTATCCATCTATACAACCTCTCTTGTAAATTGTGTAACGCCCGATCACACAATAAGTTACTGCCCTGATTTTAATAAAAACTCCGGGTTAATTACTTTAAATGATACCCTGCCAATTGATGCATCATTATACTCAACCAATGGCTGAATCACAAGACCTTCAGCCCACGCATCAGAACATAAAAGGCTTTTGCGCGTGGCCATTCTCACAAGGCCATTAATGTCATTCTCTAATTTATAATCGACCGCAACTATTGATACTGTTTCCAATGTTAACAGTCGGGCAACCTCTAAGAATTCTTTAAAAGGCATATATCCACGTCGGTCAATATCATAAATACTAAAGAAGCGTATTGTCTGCCCACGTAATTTATAAGGATTTCCCTGCACCCCTTCTCCAATGACCTCACCCTGCAATGCAATATTCCGATTAAACTGCAACAGTAATAAATTCTCGGGGTGCGCCGATTCTTGCCAATCGGCATAACACCCCAACTTTCTCGAAATATTATTTTGATTCTTAGGAAAGTTGGGGTGGCTGGCTAGAGCAGGCTCGAACCTGCTTGCTCTTAACTTAACCTCACTTACCAGCAATCATTATTGAAATTTATACTTTGTATTAATATTATCACCTATCTTTTCAATCAATCCGTGCTTAACCGCAAAAGCTAAATCTTTTGTTGCTGTCTGAGGCGAAATTCCACTATTAATATCTAAATAATCTTTTCTTCTAAATAACTTTTTCTTGAAATGTTCACATGCCATATTTAATCTGACTTCTGTTGATTGACGAACTGGCTTAATGCCTTTTGTGAATTGTATTGTTGCCTGTTTAATTGTCTCAAGCATGAACTGAATGAACGCTGTTGATTCTCCTTGATTTGTTGACTTTTGAATCGCTTGATAATACTCCATTTGCCGTTGCTTTATAATCGTCTCAACTGGGATATACTCAAATATTTTGTCGTAATGAAATAAAATGACTGACTGCCATAATCTTCCCATTCGACCATTACCATCCATAAACGGATGAATAAACTCAAATTCATAATGAAAAACGCTAGACTTAATAAGCGAGTGAAGGTCTTTTTCTTTTTTCAAGAATGAAAATAGATTTTCCATAAGCTCGGGCACAAGCGTATATTTCGGAGCCATGTGGACAATGCCTGATTCAGAGCGTACGCCTACATTTCCATTTCTCAAATTTCCAGCATCACTAAGCAGTCCCTCCATTAACATTTTATGTGCTTTAAGCAATGACTTTAAATTCTCAGGTTCGAAGGTGTCTAGCAAGTCATAGACTTTAATAGCATTTTTAACTTCAATAATATCCTTTTTAGGGCCGACAACTTTTTTATTATTAATAATGTCCGTAACTTGGTCAACTGTCAAAGTATTGCCCTCAATAGCAAGGCTGGATTGGATAGAAATAATTTTAGTATGTTTACGTAGCTCAGGCTTAGGAATTGGCAATGTTAAGCCCTCATACTTGCCAATTAAACGGGTAATTTCTGCACAGAGATTATTAATTTTCTTTGTTATTTTGTACAGTGGTTTCATTGCCCCATCCTTTAGTTATGCCATCATAATTATGCCATCTTCTTGATGGCATATTAAAGAATACTATACTATCTGTTGACCTTCCAGTGTTTTTTTATGACATAAAATTATAATATTTGGCTCTAACTTTGCGGAAAGGGCCATAAAAAACCCGCTGCAAGTCATTGACTCACAACGGGTTAATAGATGGGGTGGGGGGCTGGTCAGGTACTCCCTTCCCTCTCACCCACAACAGCTATTCTATATGACCACCGAATTTTTACCAGAAGAAACTGCTCAGTTCCGAGAGGAAATTCTCACCTTGAGCCAACGAACAAGTTGAGAACTGACGAAATTTTTGTCCTATTTGTCCACTTTTTCAGCCTCGAAAATCATATAACTCTTTCACTCCCAACGGCTTGATAAATGTCCATGCCTTTACCCTGAAAAGATTAAGGGGTCACACCTATTTTACTCCCCTCACAAGAACCAAATTTTCTAAAAAAGTATTAACTCCAAATTGTCCTTCTTCAGCATAAATAGCTGCTGTTACAGTCTCCTGTTTTATTAATTCCGCAACTCTTTTTAAATCGGCTAATAGTTCCTCCTTTGGAATATTTCTTTTTCTTAACTTCAATTCAAACTTCATACCTTTCCTCCAAACAACCCCTTCATCCCACCTTTAATTTCATCAAACGGAACAACGTCAACTTTTTTATGAATCGAATAACGGCGCTTCCCAGGATAGATGACAGCGATACGTTCAATATCCAAACATTCAAGTGCCGTTTCAATAGATTTTGTCATAGTTGGCGCGTCAGCCCGCTTAACTTCAATCCCATACATCCTTCCACCTTTAAAAAATACCAAATCAATCTCTGCCCCCTGATGCGTGGCCCAATAATAAACATCATGAGGCTCTACTGAGCGGATAATTTCCTCAATCACAAAACCTTCCCACGATGAACCACAAATCGGATGACGAGGCAATTCCTGCTCAGTATTAATTCCAATCAAAGCATGCAAAAGCCCTGTATCTCGAATATAAACTTTAGGAGATTTAACCTGACGCTTTTTAATATTGGCATACCATGGCTGAAGCTGACGAACCATGAATAATCCTGTCAGAATATCCAAATATTTTCGCACTGTCGGATGAGTCAACCCAAGCGATGCCGCAAACGGCGAGGCATTCCAAATTTTTCCATGACTATGAGCTAACATAATCCAAAACTTGTGCAGTGTTACCACCGGGACATCAAGCCCCTGTGCTTCACGAAGGTCCCTCTCAAGAAATGTTCGGATAAAGTCAATACGCCAAACAAGACTATCCTCATCATTCTTGGCCAAAAACGATAAAGGAAAACCTCCTCTATTCCAAAGACGCATTTGCTTCTTTTCTCCGACCTCAGATAACCCAAACCCTTCCATTTCAATGAGTTCAAGACGACCCGCTAATGATTCAGACGATTGTTTTAATAAACTCGGTGAGGCACTTCCTAAAATTAGAAATTTAGCAGGTAATGGAACTCGATCTAAAAGCACGCGAAAAACAGGAAAAACCTCAGGACGCCGTTGAACCTCATCAATAACAACAATCCCTTTTAAATGTTCAAGAGCGGTTTTAGGATCTTCAAACCCAATTAATGTAGAAGGATCTTCAAGGTCAAAATAATTCGGGGAATGACTATCAACAATTTGGCGAGCAAGCGTGGTCTTACCGCATTGACGAGGGCCTAGCAGAGCCACAGCCCGGCTTCTGCCAAGCGCTTTCTCAATATATTTCTTATAAAAGGCACGTTCTATCATGCTCTAAGCATACCATGAAATTTGAAAAGGTCAATTTCAGATTTCACAATCAAAATTCAACAAAAAATCCCCGCTCCGTCTATTAAACTAAGCGGGGTTAATTGTCATCCTCTATTTCGCCTGGGGGACAAAAATGGGATGCGCCGATTCTTGCCAATCGGCATAACACCTGATTAGATTCTCGGGGTGCGCCGATGCTTGCCAATCGGCATAACACCCATTTTTTTCGCAGAAAAAAATGGGGTCGCTGGCTGAAGAAGGTTCGAACCTGTTTGGTGCTCACTCAAAATCCTTTCCCCTTACAAACTTAACATTCAATCAAAGGAAACTTATTTGAGTATCCATCTGCTCTCGCCGTAAACTGAAGCTCTAATCTTCCAGGATATGGACATTTGTCCCCATGCGGATAGCTTATATGAACGCCATCGCCTGTATCTCTAAATCTCATAAATTTCATGCCATATTCATAAGGAAAATAAAAATCTCCAACCTGGCAAAGCTGTTCAATGACTTCCTTAAATTTTTTGTCATGCACAACTGATATTCTTGTGTTAATTTTAACGCTATGCTTATCCTTAATATGTTGCTTTATTGTATTTTCTAAAGCATCGCAAACTTCATAAAATGCCAACATTAAACACTTCAGCGTCCAGTTCAGGGAAAAACCAACAACTGCCTTATGATAGCGTGATGGCAATTTAGGATAAATTTCTAACAATTGTTTCCCCTTAACCTCTTGAATATAATATCCTGGAACTACAATGTCTCCCGACTTCATCAAAAACCCATCTAAACGCTGGTTCCCATGTTTTAACCTATTAGTAAAAAAACTGATATATTGTTTAATGTCTGCAGTATAAGAGTTGAAAGTAGCACCGCAAGTAAACCCGTTTAATTTCAACCATTCATAAACAAATTTGACGTTCTGGCCCTGCTCTTGAGCTGGCGGAGGGCACAAGCACTTAAGAATAATAAAACATTCGTCAATAAAACTATCCGCATGCCCCAATAAAATCACTGTTTCTTTGAGCATATTTTCATAATCATCAGGCTTACTTTTGCCGCTAAAAAATTCGGGTGTTGCAAACTGATTATAAACAGAAAGCACCTTATGCATACTTTCTACTATTTCCTGTGTTGCCCTATTTAATATTGCCCCTGGATGCCTCAATTCTGGCTGATAATCTGAACTATAAATAACTTCTTGCGGGAGATTTCTTAAAACAGAAAAAACTCGCGGATATAAACTTTTTGTATCACTAAACGTTTTGTTATATTGATGTATCATTTATTCAAATGCCAATTCATAACACCTGGATAACGCACTGGCGAACATAGGCATTTCTGATTCAAACTCTTCCCTGCTAATTTCATTTCCCACCCGACGAGCAAGCTTTACCTTTCTGTCACATGCCATACTTTTGACTTCTTCTCGCGTCTTCTTCCAACCATTTCTATTAGGATAATATTCCTCTAAACTATGCGTGGGCAATTCAAAAAACTGATTATTCGTTTTTAGATTTGGCCTTTGAGACAAGAATTGATTCACTTTCTCTGCCTTGCGGCTCTTGTCACACAAAACAACAACTCGATTCTGATAAATACTGTCGTCTAAAGAAACAAAAAGCTTTTCTATTGATACCATCGACCTCTCTGCCTGTTCTATATCTCCATCCGCAGGGATAACTTGAACTTTAGGCCGCTCAGAATAAATACGGTCAATCATTCTCGAAAGCAGCTCTACCTCACTCTTCCCCTCAACTATCAGAAAATTTCTTGGTAATAGTAAATCCGAAGGACTACCTCCCAACAACTCATAAACGATAAACCTTTTTTGCCCCTCATTGATAAGCTCAACCTCTGTTATCCCCTCTATCTTCTCAACCTTAAAAACACTCTGGACTTCATGCTTATTGACCTTCCCCAATCTAGTGGACGGTTTATTAAGACAGGAACGCCTGCCTTTCGTACTCTAGGGGGCTCAAATAACCCAGCGTTGAATGAGCCCGTTTGCGATTGTAATACATTTCCACGTACTCAAAGATTTTTCTTTTCGCTTCTTCTCGAGTTTTGAACTTCATCCGATGAATCAACTCGACTTTGAGCGTATGAAAAAAACTCTCAGCGACGGCATTGTCCCAGCAATCGCCCTTCTTACTCATGCTGCCAACAAACTCATTCTGGATCAGTATCGCCTTAAAATCATTGCTGGCATACTGACTACCGCGATCAGAATGAAGAATCAACCCTTTGCCGGGGCGGCGACTAAAAATTGCCTGACGCATAGCTTGTGTCGTTAATGTATCGGCAATCGTTTTATCCATCGCTAAACCAACAATAACACGCGAGTACAGATCAAGTACTGCCGCCAAATATAACCAACCCTCGAATGTCCAGATATATGTTATATCCGAAACCCAGATAGTATTGGGCTTCTCAACCATGAAGTTGCGGTTGAGAATATTTGGCCACACCGGATAATTATGCTTCGAGTTCGTCGTCACCCGGAACTTGCGCTTCTGGACGGCAACAATATCGTTGATACGCATAACTCGAGCAACACGATTCTGTGAACAACGCATATGTTCTACATTATGCAATTCGTTCCAAATCCGTGGGCTACCGTAATTGCTCTGGTTAGCCACGAACACTCGCCTGATCTCAATGAGCAATGTTTCGTTGTTAATTCTGTTTTGGCTTTTAGGCCGCCGTTTAAACGCGTAATACCCGCTCCGCGACACTTCCAACGCCCGGCACATCTTCTGGAGCGCAAAGACCAATCGGTTATCGTCTATGAACCTGAACCGTTCTCGGTCGTTTTTGAAAATATGCCGACTGCTTTTTTTAGGATGTCACGCTCCATCTCAACGTCGCGCAACTGACGTCTAAGCGCGGCCAGCTCCGTCAAATGACCTTTACCGGGGAAAGCCTTCTCCCCTTGATCGCCAAACTTCTTTTTCCAAAGGTAAAGTTGGTTTTCATTGATCCCTAAGCTACGAGCAACTTCGGCTGCCTTGTGACCCCCCTCGGTAACCATCTTGACTGCGGAAATTTTAAAATCTCGGTCAAATCGCCGCTTTTTCCCTTGTTCATTTTGCATTGGACACCTCCCGATTTTGAGCTGGTCTTTATACTAAAACCATCTCTTCATTGTGTCCACTTTTTCGGGGGAAGATCACGACTACCAAAACAGAAGAATGTGTGTTAATAAATACCTGGTCTCCTTGTAAGGCCAGCTCCAACAAAACATTCTTTAATTTTCGTTGTCCTGTGGGATGCAAATGCAACTCAGCTTCGTCGATAAAAAACAAAAATGTTTTTCCAATCTCTTCATGCTCTTTTCTAAATTCAGCGTAAGCCTGTAAAATAGCCAACATTAAAGCACGCTGCATCCCATCGCCTTTTTCTGCAGCTGTCGTCTCAATACCATCATTGACTGTTGTATCAAAATTCTTCAATAAATCATCGAAAATGGGCGGAGCAACTTCAAATGTCACTTTAGAACAATCAGGAAACTGTTTCTCAAGATGAACCTTAACTTTGTTGCTCAGTCTATCGAGCTCAACCTTGACCTCAGAATCTGGGGCAGCAAACAACTTATCAAACTGCTTTTGAAAATCTTGGTATTCCTTACTCTCGCTTAGGATTGCGGTTAATACTCCAGACAACATAATGCCCACAGGGCTGGTTTTGGTATATTTGGCAACATCCTCAAAATGTTTTTTAGTATCTACATACTCAAACTTGGGCAAGAATTCATTAAATGCCTTATCAAATCCCGTCGGTAACTTATCGGTCCACTCCCCTTTAATAAAAACAACCCGTTTTTTATCATCTTTACTACTTCGCCGTACCTTTATCTCGTCACTACCATCTAAAAAATTCAACATCTTTGTTTTATTAGTTTCATTCTTCATACTGTTGGCCCCTTCTTGAGCACCAACAAAATCAATCTCAACGCTTATCTCCTCAGTCCCCTGCCTGCCGAATCTAATGTCATCCAAACTCTCGCCTTTTCGCGTTCCGATATAAAACCAATCCATAGCTTCAAATAAGTTTGTTTTCCCGTGATTATTCTGACCGACAAAAACATTAAATTGAGTAGGAGTGATTTCCAGCTCTCTTATAGACCTAAAATTTTGAACTTTAATTTTGGCAATTCTCATAAAATCACTCTTGGGTTATCCCCAAATATCATCTAAGGTATCTGCTTTCAAAATGACGTCGAGCTTTGCGTATTTTGAACCCTGAAAGATTAAGGGAAGATTAAGGGGTCAGAGATTAAGGGGTCACACCTATTTTAAAATAGGTGTGACCCCTTAATCTCGGTGTGACCCCTTAATCTCATGTCCCATAAATGCCTCAAATATGTCCCATATCTTAGAGGACATATTTCCTCCCTTTTACTTAAACAATGCTAAATATTCTGATAAAGAAAACAACCTGTTTCGAGAAAAGCCTGTGACTTCTTTAAGAAAACCTAGACGCTGAAAGTCAGAAATCATCCGGGAACCAGCGGCAAAACCAATCCCTAAATGTTCTGCTGTTTGTCCGATGGACACGACAGGATGCGAAAATAGAAACAGCAAGAATTGTTGCGCGGGTTTGGCTTTACGCCCCATTGCCATTATTTTATCCTCGTACTGTTTACGCAATCTTACAATTGCTTCCAATGTTTCTTTCCCATTCTTCGCGGTATCAATGACACCAACAAGAAAAAACTTTATCCATTGATCAAGATCATTAGAAGCTCTAACCACGCTTAGAGAATCATAATATGATCCTTTATTTCTTTCAAAAAAATCTGAAAGGTAAAGACACGGTTTATTTAATATCGCCAGGTCAACTAATTGTAAGGTTATCAACAACCTTCCTGTCCTCCCGTTACCATCTAAAAAAGGGTGAATCGTCTCAAATTGATAATGACTGATCGCGATGCGAATTAAAAGAGGAAGGTTTATCTCTTTATTGTGCCAGAATTTTTCAAGGTCTGTTAATAAGTCCGGTAAGTCTTCATGATGTGGCGGAATAAAAAAAGCATCTTTTAAACTGGATCCACCGATCCAATTTTGGCTTCTTCTAACTTCTCCCGGAAGTTTATGATGACCCCTTACACCTGAGAGCAGTCTTTTATGTGTTTCCTTGAGAAGCCTCATTGATAAAGGCAATTTATCAAGCTCATCGATTGCAAAATTCATTGCCTTGATATAATTCTGAACTTCGGCCCAATCATCGCGCTTTTCAGGGCTGATCTCATTTTCAGGCAAAACAACTTCATCAATATTTGTTCTTGTTCCCTCAATACGACTTGATGTTGTGGCTTCTTTTGCCACATGCATTTTAATAAAGAAATCAACATCGGGAACAAGCGTTGAATAGGCATTGAGCTCTCCCAAATACCTCATCGCATCTTCGAGCAAAAGGACAATCTGCTTGTCCTTCCACTCATAATTTTCATTAATCATGGATGGAGAAAAACTTTTATACTCCAATTGTTGCTTATATTTTCCGGCACTGAACATTTCGCACCTCATTTAACATGAAATTTTAAAATGTAAATATAATGCTTATATGTTATCATTTTATACTAAAAAAGCAAATATATTATTTCTTGTTGTTATATATAAAGATATGTATGCTGTATGCAAATGATAATAACCCCATATTCTATTTTCATTTACAAGTATAAATGATAATAAGAAAAATTCAATTATTATCTCCACCACAGTGAATTACTTACATCAAAAGCTCCGTTTGGTTGTCAGAGGTAACAATTCGATACTTTCGTTATAAAAAACCGGACATTCGGACATCACAAATGTCCTATTTGTCCGGCTCCGGAAAATGAGAGAGGGGGATTAAGGGGTCACACCTATTTTAAAATAGGTGTGATAGTATGAGCGATGGTTCCTCACAGTACTGTTAAAATATTGGGTGACCAAACCTAATATTAAACCGCAACAGTAATAAATTCTCGGGGTGCGCCGATGCTTCGCATCGGCATAACACCCATTTTTTTCGCAGAAAAAAATGGGGTCCCACACTGGGTTAAAGAAAGAACTTTTAAGTTAAAAATAACATTCCCAACCCGCTGTCGAGGGGCAAGAGCACAACAAACCCACTAATCACGCATTATTTGTGCAATAAAATAGCCTGTCCTTTTTCTGTCAACCGATACTTTTGCTTACTGCTGGTCGGCTTGCCGGGGATTGTCATTTCCACTAAACCCATAGTAATTGCAGTATTCAAATAAATTTCTCGAAAATTCTTTCTGTCTTTGAGCCCAACTTTATTCATAAGCTCATCTCTGTCATGCTCCCCATTAATAACTTCCAATAAGGATACAACTTGGGGGGTGACTTGAGGGGTAGCCTGGGGGGTGACTTGGGGGGTAAATTTATCGCTAAAAAGCGTTACCAATAAACCGCCGCTGTTTTCTTCAATTTGCGGCTCTGGAAGCTGCGCCTCTTTACAAGCATCAATAATTTTCTCGATGCCTCGTCCCCACGCATCAATATACCCTCCCTTAAAACATACATCCGCAATAATTGGGTTACGGGGCCGGGAAGAATGTTTTTGTTTCAAAAGCTCTATGGTCAAATCATCGGGGAGCACGCCGTCATTCCAAACGCAAATCCTATCATCAAAAATCTTTATTTGAATATGCGCGCCCATATAATTTCGATGCACTAAAGCGTTAAGTAAAACTTCGCGCAGTGCAGCGACGGGATATTCTCCTTTTTCAACACGATGAATCCCTTCAAATGAAATTGGGCGAACCAAAAACTTCCGATTAAGCTGATCCAACACTTCTTGTAAACAATAAATCAAATTGCCTTCCACGGCTTCTTCAAATCTTAAATCAGTTTCCGATTTACCAAAACGCCCAATCCGCACGGTTAGGCTTGGATGAAACTTCCCTGGGTCTTTACCAAAAAGAATGATCGCGGCTCGTCTTAATTTACATTTATCCAGCAGGCGCAATTTGTCTAATAATTCTTTTAACGATAATTTCTCATGACTTGGGAAACGACCCGCTTTCTTTGCTGACTCCAAAAATTGGTTAACGCTCGCTTTGTCAATATCCGTTATTTTGGCTCCCTGCTCGACAACCTCATCCCATGATTTCCCTGACTTCTTAAGCAAAAATTCATTCAGCGCATTACCCATTAATTCCTTTTTCACGCTTCCACTGCGGTAATAATACCGGCCTCGGAATGAAATAGGCACAGAATACCGAGGAACAACAATTTCAATAAAATACAGGCCGTTCTTTTTCTTTAACTTGACTTCGGCCATAACACCGAGTAAGTCATGGATTTTATTCGGCAAATCTTCCATCAGCTTTTTATAATCCAAAACGCCGACGGTATGGCCGTGGTCATCTATGCCAATATAAAGCACACCCCCATTGGCATTGGCAAAACCGCAGACCCACTTTAAATAATCATCATGCCAGTTTGTCTTGTATTCTATATTTTGTTGTTCAGGCATTATCCAAACCTCATTTTCTTAATGATAACAAAATACAGCTTAAATTCAAATTTTATAGCGAATGAATATGAGATTTTGCGGCGGCAGTTGTTTGATGGGCTTTTCCCTTCTCTGCGGCTAGCTTTTCAATCTTGGCCCATTCCTTGGTCGTGTAAGGAGATTTAGCATTGACTTCACAGGGCAGAAGGAGAACACCTTCCTTGCTGACGCCAAAGGCAACGGCTGAGCCCTCTTTGAGGTGCAACAATTTGCGGATACGATTAGGGATCGTTATTTGTCCCTTGGTGGTGATTTTTGCAGTTTCTAATATAGTCATGACAACCTCCATTCTTCCTACTTCCTTACATACTTACTTTTGCTTAAAGCATACTTGATTTGTAGGAGATTGTCAATTTTGTTGATTTTTTAAAATTCTAGTTAGGCACGAGGTGGAGATTTTTAGCAATTAATTGCTCACTAAATGCAAATCTTGGCTCTCCTCTTTCTTATTCTCACTCGATAGCCTGAGGACATTGACCGGGACAATATTGATGATAATCGGAATAAATCCTTCAATTTGCATACGATTGATCGGCTGTTGAATTAGCGGCAGCGGAATTCCTTGGCTATCACGTTTGATTTGTAAATTCAAATATCGCGGATTAAGATTAATCCCTCCGTATTTCAGTTCATTTTGATCCACACCACTGGAACTCACTTGTGATTCTTTTTGTGCCTTAAACTCATCAATAAGCAAAAGATTTTCCCCTAAAACATTTATTAACAGACTCAAGTCTTTCAGGGATGGTGGATATTCATTATTTTCCCAACGACTAACGTTGGAAGCGTCAATTCCATTTCTCATTCTTTCTGCTAACTCACCCTGAGTCAGTCCTTTTCTAAGACGAAGTTTTTGAATAGCCACGGGAAGCGAATCTTCGCGATTTAATCTCAATTCTCGCGATAAAAGCAAATCGTCACCAAACTCTATAATAAGCTTTACTAAATTATCCGGATATGGCATACGTTTCTCATTTTCCCACTGAAAAACAGCTATTCCACTAACACCGATTCTTTTTCCAAACTCGACTTGTGACAACCCGAGCCGGAGACGCAGTCTTTGAAGAATAGCTGAAAACGTCTCAGCATCTTGTTCCCCTTTACTAGACAGAGGCACAGCCTCAATTGTTTGATCCTCTATTGTGAACCTATTGATTGCTAAAAGTTTATTTCCTAGAATTCTGATTAACTTCTGAAAATCTACTATTGATGGGTCTAAAACATCATTCTCCCAACGACTTATTGTCGAAATATCCACATCCATCTTATTTGCTAATTCTAATTGCGTTAATAGATTTCTTTTCCGTAATTTTTTGATAGCGATACCCAAGGAATCTTTTTGGGCCACCGTCAATTCACTGGTCCAAAGAAGATCTTCTCCCAAAATACTTATCAATTCCTTCAAATACTTTGATTGCGGAAACCTTGTCCCTTTTTCCCACTGAATAATTGCCATCGGTGATGCCTTAATCATTCTCGCGAGTTGGACTTGAGACAAGTTACTCTTTTCACGAAGGTCTTTAAGAATACTCCCGAATAGATGACCCGTCGGAATTCCCACCTCTGGAATTGATGTTAGCGTTTCCGCTTCTATCGCTGCGGCAACGATCGCTGCGGCAAAATCTTTGGCTACATCGGGGATATTCTCAGATAATCCTTCCATATTGATATTAAGCTCCCTACTCAAGCGCATCATATCAAAGGCGAACTTATTTCTTTTCTCATCACTCATTTGTTCAAACAATTCCTGTCCTTGTTCCCACAGCGCTTGCGGCATACTCCTAAGACCTTGCGGATAGGTACGATTTTGCAAGACAAGATCTCCTCTCTCAAAATTGATAATCAGCCGCCACAGCTCACCGACAAGATCGCTGATGACTTGATCTTGCGATCGGCTTTCTATTTGATAAGGAATTGTAAACCTAATCCCTTCCATATTCTGATCATTTTTAAAAACCAGATCAAACATCCCCTTACTACGGAGCTGTTGATGCGGGAGATTAAGGGGTCAGAGATTAAGGGGTCACACCTATTTTAAGAGATTAAGGGGTCACACCTATTTTAAAATAGGTGTGATAGTATGAGCGATGGTTCCTCACAGTACTGTTAAAATATTGGGTGACCAAACCTAATATTAAACTGCAACAGTAATAAATTCTCGGGGTGCGCCGATTCTTCGAATCGGCATAACACCTGATTAGATTCTCGGGGTGCGCCGATGCTTCGCATCGGCATAACACCCCAACTTTCTCGAAATATTATTTTGATTCTTAGGGAAAGTTGGGGTGAGTGACGGGATTTGTCTTGTCCCGTCGCTGTCCCAAAATTATAAACATTTTATCAACACTTGTGGTCATATTATACCTTTAATCTTCCGGCTTTCAAGACTTCTTCGGCCTGTGCTGTGTCCGGGAACGAATAATTCTTAATCACGGAGTCCAAGTCGGTATGCCCCGACACTTGTGAAATAGCTTCCCCGGAAAACTTCTGCCTGCGGGTCGTGGTCATAAACCGCTTCTTTAATTGATAGACGCTCCACTTTTCCCAGTTTGTCATCCCACACGCCTTGGCCGCCTCTTTAAAGTTGACCTGCGGATTATTAGCGGAAAATGGTTTGCCTTGGTCATTTAAGAATAAAAATTTAGAGTTCATCTTCCGACTAAAATTTACTGCACTTATCACATCTTTCTTCAAAGCCGCATCAAGATGAAGGCCACTTGGCTTCTTGTTTTTAGTAATATCTGACTGGATATAGATATAATTTTGGTTAAGGCTCACATACTCCCGTAGATATTGCCTGACCTCTTTGGGGCGCCGGGCCGTGTTGGTGACAAAATGCAAAAATTCAAATAGTCTTGGCTTCTTGTCCTTTATCCAATTAAGAACCATTATAAAATCCTCGTCAGGATTACCGATAAATGGTCGGATATTCTTTCTAGGACGTTTAACTTGCCGAAACTCAAAAAGTCTCTGCGAATTTATCTTTTTAAGCTGATATAAATGGGTCAAAATATTTTGAATTTTCCCCATCTCTGTTGACAATCCTTGCGGCTTTTTTAACACGCCGCTATAATAATTTTTATACCCTTCCAAATCTTCGGGGGTAATCTCCTCCAAGTAAATCCAATTCTTGCCCATAAAAGCCGGGTAATCCTTAAAAAATCTCTGGGACGACGGGATGACTTCACTAAGCGAAGTTTTACATCGTGCATTTTGCTCGATTTCACCTTGGACTTTTTTAATTACAGCGTCCAGTGCTTCACTTATCTTTACGGCGGCGGCATGGCCTTCTTTTTTCTCTCGCAAAGCAGACTTCTGAACCAAACGCCAAACAAGGGCTTCGTCATAACTATCAAACGGAAGGCGCGCTGTTTTACGCACCCCGTTTACTTGGTAGTTAATATCCCACAAGCCGGGGCTACCCTTAACGGCGCGGATGCCATTCTTGAAATTATTTTTGCCCATCACTTTTAGGCTCGTATGGTTTTAAGAAAAATTCATTCAATATAGGTTCGGGACAACATAACTGCCTACCTTTATGATCGAGTGGTAATCCAAGCCGGCGTTGAAATTCTTTTTTGTGCAAAGTGCCAACCGACACATTAAGACGCTCGGCAATATCTTTTGCGTATAATATTTTCATTTCTCACCTTTATTTTAAATTGATCTATTTTTAAAATCCCTCGACTCGGCAATCTTTGGTCAGTCAGATTGGAATAATTATTTGCAAATTTCATTCTAAGAGTTCAGAAAATTCGACTCCTTTGCGCACGCCTTTAAAACCTCATCCACGTTAAAACGTCGGTGCTTCCCTATCCTCAGAAACTTAATTTTACCTTCCCGCACGTATCGCATCACACTTGACGTTGGGACTTTCAGAATCTTTGCGATCCCTTCAACATTAGTAATTTCCATTGACTACCTCCTCGGCATTATTCCATTTCTTTATTCATTCTTTCCTGATAAGAAAGAATATAATATAAAGCGAAAGAAATGTCAAGTAACTTTCTTGACTGAAAAGTAAGAGATGCTATGATTGTGTTATGCGAAAATCAGAATATCCAAAAGTAGTTAAAACTCTTGGGCAAAGAATTAGAAAAAGAAGGATGGATCTAGGCCTCACTCTACATGAAGTTGCAACGGCAATAGATATAAGCGAAGGTTATCTTTCACGAATTGAGGCGGATAAACAAATTCCTGATACTGGCGTGGCCCTAAATCTTGCTCGCAAACTTGGGGATGATGCCGAAGCATATTTTCTTTATTCCGCAAAGAAATTCTTTCCTAAATCAATAAACAAAAGCTCCACAATTGATTTTGGGAAGATTATTTACCCTAAAAATTCACCTTGGGATAAAGTTCAGAGCATTTCAATTGCAATCAGCGCTTTAATCAAAGACCTGCCTCCTCAACTGAAAGAAAAAATCGAAAAACAGAACAATAAATTACTCACGATAACAAAATATCAATTAAAGACTGAAACCTTGGGTAAAATACATACGGTCTTTGGCCTCAACCTTCCACCAAGATCTTAAAGACCATTTCTTTTTACCCTCATTCACATGTTCACAGCTCCCCCCAATAAACGGAAATTGACTTATCTTCGTTCCCAAAAGGAAATAAAATCCTTCCATCTCTTATCTCGCCAATCTCACCGGTTACCCTTAAAAGATGTCGGAATCGAGTCCCTATAAATCTTATCGATTTGCATTTTTATACTTTTTACTGCTGGATCCTGAATTTTCTCTTTCTCACACTTATCTGAAAGCTTGTCTGCTTCAATCTTCATTTTCTCAACATTATCTTTTAATATATTTGCACGCCTTTCCCAAAAACTAGCCTGACCATTTAACGCACTAACCTGACTATTTAGCGCACTAACCTGACTATTTAGCGCACCAGTATAAAAAGTAACACATGCACCAATTGCAACACTGACTACCACCAGAATAATCTCACTCACAAACTTTCCAGAAAATATTTTACTCATTTTTTTCATTTCTCTCTTCAATTATGCCCTAACCACTCGAAGTTGAATTAACGAGCATTTATGCAACAGGCAAAAAAGGTCTAATTCTATGCGAAAATTTTGTTACCATTTTTTCAACACCACTGAGCCAGTTCTAATTTAAGAATCCATTGCTTAACTGGGGTCATTACAGCTTAAATTTGTGTCAACTATACTCTAAACAGCTTATTGCTTTGCGACAAAGACAAAACCTCATACTTAACAATATCAACATCAGCAGGTAATTTATCTCTCAAAACTGGCAATATATACTGGCAATTGATACCGCTTACAATTTCAGTTAATAAATTAGAAATTTGATTATCGTGAACATTTTCTATTTGATCTTGAAGTATAAAATGCAAACAATCGATACCTAACGCATCAGCAAATTGAATATAAGTTAAATCAAATGCCGCAGTTTGTCCTTTCTTTTTTCCAGTCCCGGGATTACCGCTTATTGTTGAAATATTAAGCTCATAACCTTTTTCATTTTTGTCTGCGGTTAGAACAAATTGCTCTTCATACAGTCGATAAGAAATTTCAGAGAAATATTTATTGAACTCACTGACTCTTTCCTTAATCAAACCTCCTTGGGAACCTATACCTTTATCAATTTGGTCTAATTCTATTTTACAGTTATTTATTTTGGAATTCGTGTTGTCCCAAAGCCTTTTTTGTTCTTCAAGGTTCCCTTTTTTTTCATACTCCTTATTCAATTCGACAATAATAATTTGGAGATCTTCCAATGCCCCTCTCTTCTTTAATCTTTCGGATAGAACCTTTTCTTGATACAAATAATTGCCCATCTCCGCTCTTAATGAATTTAATTTAACTTCAATTGAGGGGAGTTCTTGGGTAATATATTTTTCTTTCTCACTAAGCATTTCATTATGGAACCGTAAAGTTTCCTCGAAAGTTCTTTGCACACTTCCAATCAAAGCCTTCGCCTCTGCATAAATATTCTTTACCTTTTGGGTATCAATATTTGCAACTTCTTTTACTAACTCTTCCCTGCTCTCAATTATCAATTCTTTTCTTAACTCTAATCTGCTTAGCTCCGTAGAAACTTTGTTGATGTTAAACTTAGTGTGATTTAATTTTGACAAATCCTCTTCGTATTCTTCGTTTAAATTAAAGCCGTCCTTCTTTTGTTCTAAAACAAGAATATTTCTATTTACAATTATTAAAAACTGCTCGATCTGCGCAGTGGTATTCTCTTTACGCAGTCTTTTTTGAAGATTTTCTTCAATCTTAATTTGGGATATTAAACGTTGCTTTTTATCTGACACATCTAAATCGATGCCTAGCCAGAATAAAAACAAAGCCTCGTATTCCTCTGCCTTGGTAGTTTCGTGGAGAACCTTGGTAGTATTCTGCAAACGATTCTTTTCGTCTCTTACATTCTTTGAAATTATTTGTCTAAACGTGGGCTTCTCGGCTTTTGAATGAAAAATCAGCTCTTTTAATTTTTTAGGAAAATCTTTAATGCCATAACTCTCGCCATTAATTTCCAGAATTTTATGTTTTCTACTAAGAAAATTTCTTTTTATGCATATCTCGTCAGACAACTCATCTTCCAAATCCTCTTTCAGCGTGAGTGTTATTATAACGTTGTTTTGTTTCAAGAATTTCTCTATTTGCATGTTACCTTTATGCCTATATTCAGGGTCACTGTAAATATTCTTTCCATCTCCTCCTAGACAAAAATCTATCAACCGGAGAACTGTTGTTTTCCCAACGCTGTTGCCTGATTTTGTTTTGTCATTTGTATTCGTTTCATCAACAATTAAATTTATCCCTTTATGAAAGGGAATATTCCTAATTAATTTACTTTCGTTTTCAATTTTAAGATTTTTTATAAACATTTATAAATACGTCCCTTGGATTGTTCTATGACTCCTAATAAAAACAACCAATCTAGCGTTGATGTAAATAGGTTAATTGAAACCTTTTTTGTAAAATTCAATTTGTGAAAAAGATCGAGAAAGTCATAGTCTTTTTCATTCGCATCATTGATTACTTCTAACAATAGCGCTCCCAAATAGTAAATTTCTTTCTCCGGGTGAATATCTTTTCCAACTATCATTTTTTCGGTGGCTCCTCTAATATTTTGCATCTCATAAAACCATCAACCATAACCACCGAAACAGCAAATGAAATATCATCCTTATTCGGTTCGGGATCCTTATTAAATAGCTCTATCAAATAATCTTCCATATCTTCAATAATATTATCCGCGTTTATTTGTATTATTTCTATTGCGTTGGGAGCGTTACCAACATATTTTCCCTTAATCTTTAAATATAGGTGCTTTATGTTTCTTAAAAGTTTTTCCTTCTTAATCGACCCCTGAGACTCTAACTCATTATAAAGAGCATTAATCTTTGTAAAGAAGACCTTATACTCATCAATTAAAATCTTATTTCGTTTTATGGCATTATATGAAATTTTATCATCAATTCTAAATGCGTCATAACTGCCATCATTACAATTATTCTGCTCATCGAGATCTAAATCAGCAAGGGCGTTAATGGCAATTTTTATTGAAGATGGCTTCTCATCAATTCTCGAATAAAGCTGTTTATTTTCGTGATTTCGTTTCCATTCTTTTAATAACTCAACTGGATACTTTGATTCATTATCCTTATTATCGATAATACAATGACACTCGTCGCATAATAAAATTAAATTATTGAAATGCCTTCTGTCGTCGTCTGACATTTCTTTATTAAATCTCGGGCCAGCCGGGCTTGCCGCCTCTATATGACAAATTTTACTTATGACAGTCTCAGAATCTTTTGCAATTAACTTATTATTACAATGGGGGGCGGCACACTGGTTTGAAGATAAAGTGTGTAATTTTTTTACTGTGGAAGGCTTGTAGTCTCTTGCTTTTTTCATTAATAAATCGTTAATCCAATACTTTAATTTTTTTCAATATATCATATTTAAAAACTGTCGTATATAAAAAGACCCTATGATTGTAAACTGAATAAATTATGATTTAAGTATATGGGATTTAAATAATTTATAGTTGGGGCAAGCTGATAGACGGATTTAAATTTGTGCCATTCTTTGACATCTATAATTCGTCTGAAATAGTCTGTAAATTGGGTTGGGTGGATAAACGAGCGCTTATGTAATAGGCAGGAAATGGCAAATTTTATTTAGAGATTTTTTAAACTCTTGTTTCAAGGATAATTCTAAAAAATCCACGCCGCCGAGACTGTTAAAGCCTCTTCATCAATAAATCGGCCCTGAATGTTTATATTCACATCTTTAATGGGAGAGATCATCGTTCCTACAAATACACCGACTTTTTTATCGGAGTTCGCGGTGCCTAAATTATAATCCGTCCCTCCTGCCGAGAACTTTAACGATGTTTCAACATCCGAATATCGAACGCCCGCGTAAGGCGTGAAATACTTAAAATCTTTTGTGATTCCAAAAGCGAGGTGCCATTCTTTCCAATCCGCATTCGTGTTGCCGCCCAGATCGCTTTTAGAATATGTTGTCCCAAGGATACTTACAGAGTCGTAATCCATATTCGCTGTTTGCCGATAGGAAATATCGGTAAAAATATCAACCACTTCCAGCAATACTGACGATTTTCCTGTTAAGCCAACACCCCACATTAAACTATCTTCAAAGTTTGCATTCAAATCAACACCAAGCAGTTTCTTAGCTTCGATATTTCGCGCTTGCCCAAGAACAACATACCCTCTTGTGTTCTGCTCATACT
This sequence comes from Candidatus Omnitrophota bacterium, assembly GCA_020632515.1. Taxonomy (GTDB): domain Bacteria; phylum Omnitrophota; class Gorgyraeia; order Zapsychrales; family Zapsychraceae; genus JACKFK01. Next base: position 24,052 of record JACKFK010000016.1, read on the forward strand.
CCACTGCGACTTCGGCCAGAATCGCATTAAACTCAACTGTTGTATCAAAAGCATCCAGCTTGCGCTCAAAAACATTGTCATATTCAACTCCGGTGCTTAAACGCAATTTCCCGTCGCAAAAATCAGCCAAAACGCTATCGCCATCCTTTCCGGTAGGAATTTTTACCGGCGCGGCCACAACCAATGATACCGAAGATAGTAAGCCAATGAAAGCCAAGATCACCTTTTTAAGCATCTCTCCCCCTTTGTTTTGAAAAAGTTTACTTTAATTTTTATATGCTATCACCGTATAAATAAGGTGTCAACTGCTCATCCATTTTGCGAAGATTAACACCGTATGAATACGGATATACAGCTCAAATTAGCCACAAGAATAAAGCAACTTCGTGCAAAGAAAAAGATGACGCAAGAGAAATTAGCGGAACTTTCTGGCGTGGATTATAAGCACATTCAACTTCTTGAAAGCAAGAATCCTCCCTTTGCAAGAATAGACACCCTTGAAAAAATTGCTTTGGCACTCAAAACAAGCATCTCCAAATTACTGCAATAACGTGAGTTTTAATTTACGGCTTTTCCACTCCTTTTTCGGAGTGCCGCATTTTTATTCAGCGTTCTAATCGCCACTTTGCCGCTATACTCCTCGTTTTCCATTTCCAGCTTAACCAAATCTTTTGAGTATTTTTTAAGGGTCAACCTTTTCATTGATTCTCACCGCGCCTTTCAAGCAAGAGTTATGGAAGTCGTCCTGTTAGCTTCAAGATTAAAACCAAGAATTTGTGTCGCACCATCCAGTCAGGATGCTCAATTAAATCATTCCCATAAAATTTGGTAGCTTCAAGCCCCTTAATTGAATATTCAGCTAATAATTTATCAGTAAGTCCCGCCCGCTCTAATAATTCCGCCATACCGACTTTTACCGACATTTCGATCTTGTTGGCATGATCCCTTGCATAAGTTTCTGAATAGCCCGCTGACCGTGCGGCCTTATATTGATTCATCCCATTAAATCTATTGGCGAAGTATTTTCGCTGGCGAAGAGTGATTTGTGATCGGGGCTGAATCTCGGCTGGCAAATTTTCAATTTCAAGTGTTGCGCTTCCCGACATAGATCACCTCCCGTGTTCTGCAAGCTCCCGTTGCTATGACATAGAATTACCTTTTTTCAATAGCTTAGAGACCGTTGACTTATCACAGCCTACCTCGGATCCAATTTGACTCAAAGACCTTCCTTGCGCCCTTAAATCAAATATTCTCTGCACATTGACTTTTTGTGGCCGCCCCAATTTCACACCCTTTGCTTTTAAATGATTCAATTTTAATTTGGTTCTTTCAGAAATCATATCGCGCTCAAACTGTGAGAATGCCGCAACAATATGAAACATCAACTTACCGCTCGCCGTTGTTGAATCAAAATCTTTTTCTGAATAGCTCACAAAATCAACTCCATATTCTTTCAACAAAGCCATTGTATTGACCAACTCTTTTAAGCTCCGGCTGAACCGATCCAATTTATAAACAAGAACCGTATCAATCTTACGCTGACGAGCATCTTCCAATAAACGTTGATACTGCGGCCGGTTTTGTTTCATAGCACTTTCGCCGTCGTCAATGTATTCACCAACGACTTGGCAATTTATTTTTTTACAATACTCCCGAAGAATGTCCAACTGCTGAGTGGACGTTTGATCCTGAGTGCTGACCCGTGCGTAGATTCCAATATTTTTCATCAAGCGTCACCTCCTTTAATTCTTATTCGTGAGTTTATTTTACAAAAATCGAAATCCTCCAATACTCCCAAAGGATATTTGCGTGCCAAGTAAAAGCTCGCGTTTTGATTGGGCATATAAGGCAATATTTTTGACACACCAAACACTCTATTACATTCTGTTTCTAAATAATTTGCATGCGCTGAATCAATCCCTGACAAAAATGCGTGTATATGAACACCCTCCCGGTATCTGTCTTTTTCAAAAAATAGCCAAGTCTTGACAAATTTGTCATAATATCTTCTCTGTTTCGTATTCAAATATTTTATGAAATGCTTGAAGCGCTTTTTCGCACTTAAACTCGATGTTTGTCTAAAAAATGTTACCGTAATAAATAAATCCCACTTTTCTCGCGTTATCAAACTATTCATTGCCTTTGTAAGCTCATTCGTTTGCATATCTTTAAGACAAAGTAATATTCAAGTTTCAACACTTTCTCCATAGTGCATATTCAAATTCCCAGTGGGAAAAAGCCCAAATTGGAAATTATATTTCTATCCACCCAAAACTCAGAAGTCAAAAAAGGCGGCCAATCTAAAATCTCTTGAATTATTAGCTTGATAAAGTAACTTTGGTCACATAAATTTCGTCAACGTTCTTTCAACATTCGTCAACGTTTTTCAACATTTTATGCGTAAAAACAAACAAAAAAGCCCACGCATGAACTTACGTGAGCTTCTTGTAACCGACTGATAACTCTATGTTTTTGTTATTGTAATACGAAATGGGGTGAGTGACGGGATTTGAACCCGCGGCCTGAAGATCCACAATCTTCCGCTCTAACCAACTGAGCTACACCCACCATCTACATCAAACATACAAACAAACCTTCAGAAAAGATGGTTGGTCGTGCAGATTACCTCTTGTTTCTAACCAGCCAAATCTGCCACCCACCAAGTGACATCAAATTTAACGAATTTACATTAAGAAAAACTTGGTGAGTATTGCTCATTTCCTCACAAAACACAAGACTGCTTTTGAAAAATGAGCAATACCACCATCTACATCAAACATACAAACAAACCTTTAGAAAAGATGGTTGGTCGTGCAGAGTACCTCTTGCTTCTAACCAGCCAAATCTGCCGCCCACCAAGTGACATCAAATTTCCAAAATAAACCTTTAATAAAAAACGACAAGTCCTGATTATTCAAAATCAGGACCATCCTAAAAAATCAAGATACGCATTTTAGCAAAAATCACTTCAAAAACAAGCATTCCGTAATTTACAGAAATTTTACGGTTTTTTCTTATTCCCAACAACTTTACCGCTAAGCCCTAACTTATCACAATTAAAAGTATCCATCTTCGTCTGACACATAAAATCAACCTCCATGCCCTTACCAGAAGATTCCAAAGCATTAACTAAAAATCCTTCCAAAGACGACTCCCGCGAATCCTCCGTTTTGATACTCGAAATAAAACGCCCAATATTAATTTTACCCTTAACCATCATTTCATTAGCCACCGCTTTCAAATGCGCTTTAAAACTCGATTTACCTTTCGAACCAACCAATTCAATCACAGCATCCATATCCCGCGCCACAATATTAATCATCCCCCGCGCATTAATCTTTTGTCCTGCCAGCGGCACATATTCACCTAACACTAAAGCGGTAAAATCAAATTTGGTTTTAATCTTTCTTGCCGGCAATGCGACATCCGTCGCATTAAGATTAATTGAACCAATATCTGTGATATTTTCTCGCGCTTGATCAAGAACTTCTACACGCCCGCTCTTTATCTTTAAATAATTGATATTAATACCCTGAGAAAATTTCGCTTGATGTTTGGCCGTATTGCTCGCCAATGGCGCCGGAATTGCTAACTTAGAAGTATCAGGCAATACCGGCAATCGCCGAATATCCCCTAAAATAATTTTGTTATCCGCAGAATACGTTATAAAAAATGTTGGCTCAATCAACTTAACTCGGGCAATGTTCAACCGCCCATCAACAAAAAATGGTATGCCCAGATAAATGCGTAACACCTTAGCCACAAACACATTTTTAATATCAACATTATCAAACCGTAACCCCAAAGGGAAAAGCAAGCGCGCTTTGCCAACCGACACGTCTTTATTTAAAACCGCTGAAAGTTTTGATTCAATCAAAGTTTTTCCATTTAGCTGAACATAAAATGACAAACCAACAAATGAAGCAACCATTAATACAATCAAAATAAAGAATATAGTTTTTAAAGATTTCATATGCTGATCAACTTTATTTTCTTATCTTCAATCAGGGGAATATTTGATAGAAATAATAATTTCAACGCGCCTGGCACGAATCTCTT
>JACKFK010000017.1 GCA_020632515.1 Candidatus Omnitrophota bacterium
TGATATTTTAGACTATTCTAAAATTGAAACCGGCAGAATAAAATTGGAATCCATTGATTTTAACGTGGAATATCTGGTCGCGGATGTTTTTAAGATTATTTCAGTAAGGCTCGAAGGAAAACCTGTTGATACTTATATTGATATTGACGTAAAAGTCACACGGCATGTTCAGGGTGATCCAACGCGACTAAGACAAGTTTTAATAAATTTATTGAGTAATGCGATAAAATTTACTTCTTCAGGAGAAATTGGAGTGATTGTTCAGGAAAAACAGATGAGTGTCAAAGAAGGAGAGATTGGTCTTATCTTCAAGGTTAAAGATACAGGGATAGGAGTTCCTAAAGAAAAGCATCATGAGATTTTTGATTTGTTTACACAAGCTGACGATTCAACGACCAGAAAGTTTGGCGGAACAGGATTAGGATTAGCAATTTGTAAATCAATTGTAGAGGCGATGGGAGGAACCATATGGATTGAATCAGAAGAAGGAAAAGGAAGTGAATTTGTGTTTACGATAAAATTGAAAAAGGGTGTAGAGGATTTTAATAAAATTGATCCTGTATCAGTTCAAGAATTGAAAGGAAAAAAGGTTGTTATTGTAGATGATAATCAGAATTCTCTAGATATTTTTAAAAAATATTGTTTAGATATTGGACTGACTGTTGTTAATGAATATCCGTCAGCAACGGAGGCTTTTGTTCAACTGGAAAAACTTGCAGAAGATAAGCAGTTGCCGCATTTAATTTTAACAGATGTAATGATGCCGGAAATGAATGGATATCAATTTGTTCAGAAAATTAGAGATAACGCGGTTTTCAACTCTATAAAGATTATTGCAGTGACGTCTGATATTAAAATTGGCGCTGCTCATCAGGCGCAAGATGCTGGATTTGACGGGTTTCTTCCTAAACCGGTTTCCAGTGACGAATTGCAAAAAGTCATTGCCGCTGTATTAGGTGACCAGCGAGAAGAAAAATCAATTATTACACGACATATGGCCAGAGAACTTGATCTTAAAGATGTAAGCGTATTAGTTGTTGAAGACAGTATAGCAAATCAGGAATTGATGAAGGTTTATTTAGAACAATTAGGATGTATAGGGCATTTCGTGAATAATGGCCTGGAAGCGGTGAATCTTTTGAAAGAAGGACGTATCGTGAATTATCATTTGTGTTTGATGGATGTTCAAATGCCTGTAATGGGTGGGTTAGAAGCAACAAGAGTTATTCGAGATGAAATTAGCAAAGATTTACCAATTATCGCGTTAACAGCTGCTGCGCTGGCAGAAGATAAAGAGAAGTGTTTGAAATCAGGTATGAATGATTATATTACTAAACCGGTAAGCCTAAAAACTTTAAAAGAAAAAATTGTTCAGTATACTTCAGCTTCTTCCTAAACAAACTCTTCCCCAATTTTAGTTTATTTGATCTATTCTTATAAGAACTAGCATAATACTTTAAAAGAATTTATAATGTTTTTTCATTTACATAATAAGTAATAGGAAGATTTATGAAAAAAGATGATTTATATAGTCAACCATTAGAAATTATTGGAGATTTTGTTTTTGATGAACGCGTTGCCAATATTTTTACTGATATGATTCAACGCAGTGTTCCCGGGTATAATGTGATTATTGGGATGATTGGCGTTCTAGCTGAGCAATATGTTTGTGAAAACAGCTGTTGTTATGATTTAGGGTGTTCATTGGGAGCTGCTACAATGGCGATGCGGCAAAAAACGAATAAAGAGAATGTTAAAATCATTGCTGTGGATAATTCTCCGGCGATGATTAAGAAGTGTCAGGAAAATTTAACGAAAGCGTCGGCTGCTTCAGTTGAATTATTATGTGATGATATTTGTAATGTTGAAATTAAAAATGCTAGTATGGTTGTTTTAAACTTTACATTACAGTTTGTGGAATTAGAGCAAAGAGAGCGTCTTTTAGGACGGATTTATCAGGGGGTACGCCCGGGGGGTGTTATTGTTATCTCGGAAAAGATTATATTTGAAGATAAAGATGAGCAGAATTTTCAAACAAAGCTTTATGAGAATTTTAAGAAACTCAACGGCTATTCTGATTTAGAAATCGCCCAAAAAAGAACAGCGTTAGAAAAAGTGTTAATTCCCGACACGTTAAAAGAACACCAACGACGATTGGAAAGAGTTGGTTTTCAGAATTTTTATGTTTGGTTTCAATGTTTTAATTTTGTTTCAATGGTCGCGGTTAAATAATATGCAGGAAAATACGATATCGTTTGATTATTTTTATGAAGCGCTTCAAGAGCAATCTATCTCGCTTTGGTTGGAAGAATTGCCTCGAAAAATTGAACAGGCTTTAACAAGTTCAAGGTGGGGAGACTTGCCAAAATGGATCAACGTGCTGGAACGTTTACCGAAAATTCAGCCTTCCAGTATTGATTTAACGCGTGATTGTATAGTCATTGGGCGTAAAGAAGATTGCAATGAAGGAATTCAGAAACAGCTTCGGGAATTGTTGTTTGAATTTTGTCCTTGGCGGAAAGGTCCATTTGAAATATTTGACATTCATATCGATACCGAATGGCGGTCAGATATAAAGTGGAATCGTTTAAAGGATAAAATTGTTCCGCTAAAAGATAAGTTGGTATTAGATGTTGGCTGCGGGAACGGTTATCATTGTTGGCGGATGATCGGCGCCGGTGCCAAGTTGGTAGCCGGCATTGATCCGACCATGCTTTATGCGCTGCAGTTTCAGTTAATTCAGAAGTATGTGCAGTCTCAGAATGTCGCTGTCCTTCCTATTGGGGTTGATGAAATGCCGGAAAATCTCTCGTGTTTTGATACTGTCTTTTCAATGGGGTTGCTTTATCACCGTCGATCACCATTGGATCATTTATTACAATTAAAGTCTTTCTTAAAGCCCGGCGGAGAATTAGTTTTAGAATCAATTGTGATTGATGGTAAGGAAGGAGATGTTTTATCTCCTAAAAAACGATATGCCAAAATGAGTAATGTTTGGTTTATTCCATCAGAGTTAACGGTAGTATCATGGTTAAATCGTATGCAGTTTAAGAATGTGCGGTGTATTGATGTCGCACCAACAACTTCACAAGAACAAAGAGTAAGCGAGTGGTCTGGGAATGAATCATTAGCAGATTTTTTGGACCCGCATAATTCTAAGAAAACTCTTGAGGGGTATCCAGCCCCCAAAAGAGCTGTTTTTCTGGCACAAAGATAATAGATTTATTAATGTATTTTGATTTATTAGTAGTACAATGAAAAAACTTCTAATATATGAATCTATTTAACATATTACCTTTATTATTAGGAAGCGCTTGGGCGTCAGGGATTAATTTATACCTGACAACGGCAGGGCTTGGCATTGCTCATCGGATGGGGTGGATTGAACTTCCAGGGAGCATGGACACGATCGCGCATCCTGTGATTATTGGATTGGCGATTATTTTATACGCCATTGAATTTGTGGCAGATAAAGTTCCTTTTGTTGATTCAGCCTGGGACAGTGTGCATACATTTATCCGTCCGTTGGGAGGATTAGTTTTAGGATACATGGCCACAGCCGACGTGAATCCGGTTTTTCAAACAGGCGCTGCTTTATTAACAGGAACCATCGCGTTGGATTCCCATCTGACTAAAGCAACGTCACGGGCCGCTATTAATACTTCGCCTGAACCGATTAGCAATTCTGTCGCCAGTGTTACAGAAGACATTGGTGTTATGGGGGCAATATATTTAATAATAAAACACCCTGTCATTATTACATTACTTGTTATTTTATTTATCCTTTTTTCTATTTGGTTTCTTAAGAAAATGTTTAAATTTCTTAAGAAGATTTTTCGTCGAAAAGATAATTCTTCAATGATATCTCATGATTCATCAATCTAAAATTTTCATAAAAAAATTAAGTCTTTTTTTGTTTATTATTGTATTGATACGCCTTGTAACTTTAGGAGCGTATCCGTTAATGGATAAAACAGAAGCCCGATATGGGGAAATTGCCCGAGAAATGGTTGCAACGGGAAATTGGATTACACCGCAATTGGAACCGGGGGAACCTTTTTGGGCCAAGCCGCCGTTATCGATTTGGTTAACAGCGTTTAGTTTTGAGATTTTAGGCATTAATGAATTCTCCGCGCGATTGCCTTCGACTATTCTTAGCGTTTTGACGTGTTTATTGGTTTTTTATTTAGGAAAAACAATTCGAGATTCAATTTTTGGATTAAAGGCGGTATTGATCCTTTCGACGATTGGTTTGTTTTATGTGTTATCCGCGACGGTCATGACGGATTTAGCGCTTAATGCAAGTATAACATTATCAATGGTCGCTTTTATAACCGCATTAAGAGAAGAAAATTCGTTTAGACGGCGTTTTTGGGGATATCTTTTTTTTGTTGGCTTAGGATTAGGTGTATTGTCTAAAGGTCCGCTTAGTTGCGTTTTGGTTTTTATTCCGATCTGTATATGGACAGTTTGGCAAAAGCAATTTAAAAAGGTTTTGACTTCCTTGCCATGGATTACAGGAACAATGGTGGCGTTGGCTATTGCCGTGCCATGGCATATCCTTGCGGAAAAAAAGACACCAGGATTTTTAGAGTATTATATTATTGGGGAACATTTTAAACGATTCACTGTTAGTCATTGGCGTGGGGATTTATATGGAAGCGCGCATGAACAACCTAAGGGAATGATTTGGTTGTTTATTATTGCTGGGACCATGCCATGGACGATTGTCGCAGGGTGTTTGGCGATTCGGTTAAAGAAGCTGGGGATCAAGTTAAAGCAAATTCTTCAGAATTCATGGTATGTGTTTTTGTTGTTATGGTTTTTATCACCATTGGTATTTTTTACTTTAGCCAGTAATATAACCGCCTATTATTGTTTACCCAGTTTACCGGCTTTCGCGTTGTTGTTGATTATTGGAATGGATGCTGTTTGGAAATTAAACTATCCGGAGAAATTGCCATGGTGTTTACGTGAGCGCAATTTATTGATTATTACGGCATTTACGCCGATTTTTGTTCTAATAATGTCTTTTACATTAATGCCGCGAATCGGCAGGCAGCAATCTCAGCTAAATATTGTTGAACTTTTTCAGAAATATTCCGTTGACGATAAAGATGCTGTTTTGCTTTATGTTCAGGGAATGCCTCAATCTGCCGATTTTTATGCGAAGGGCCGTGCAATCGATGTTTCTAAAGAAGAGTTTGAGACGACAAAAGAAAGATTTTTTGATAAACATAAAGATTTCTACGTTGTAAAAATTGATCATTTAGATAACGTGAATGGGTATATTAAAGAACATACGAAGGAAGTTGGACGTTTTGGTGAATATACCTTGCGACGAGAGCTATAAAGAATAACAAAATTTATCATTTTCCTGCCTGGTATTTTCTTATTGTTTCCTAATTTATTTAATAGTAGAATGTAACCATTTCCGATAATTGAACATTTTATAAAAGGAGACTAAATATGTTGAAGAAACGTATGTTCATGGGGGTAATACTCATTGCAAGTATCGCCAGTTCAGCCTTAGCGTTAGATATGAAAAACCGCTATATTCTCAAATCCGGTATTATTGAATATAAAGTTTCCGGCCAGCAGGAAGGGAGCGAAACGCTTTATTTTACAAATCATGGACAGAAAGAGGCTCGATATACAAATACACAAATGTCTATTTTTGGATCAAAGCAGGAGTTTAACAGTGTTAACATTATTGACGGAGAATGGAGTTACAATCTTAACCTAAAAACAAATGAAGCGACTAAAATTAATTATAAAGAATTCATGGATTCAATGTCTAAACAGTATGGTTCTCAGCAAAATCAATATTTTAGTGAAGAAATGCTGGCGGCTATGGGTGGCAAGAAGATTAAAACGGAGAAAATATTAGGCAAAACTTGCGATGTCTATGAAATGAGTGACTTCGGTTCAAAAACTTGGGTTTATAAAGGAATGCCGTTGAAATATGAAATGAATATGATGGGAATGGTTTTTAAATCTGAGGCGGTTAAAATTCAGGAAAATCCATCTATAGATTCAAAGAAGTTTGAATTGCCAAAAGATGTGAAGATTGTTGAAATGAAAGTTAAACCGCAAGATATGCCTTCACAGGAGCAGATGCAAGAAATGCAGGCTGTTATGAAACAATTTAAAGGTATGAAATTGAATATGCCGACGGAATCTATGGATATTCCAGAAGACGAATATCCTGTTGAGGATGATGTTGATGCTGAATCTTATCAGAATGCGCAAGATGCAGCTATGGAAGAAATAAAGAAAGAAGGCATGAAGAAAGCTTTAGGCGGAGTTTTAAAATCGTTATTTTAAGGGAAATATAAAATGAAAAATAGAATAAAGTACTCTGCTGTTTTGATATTTTTATTGGTTTTTGCCATCAATGCGTTTGCGCAGGATAATAAAGCATATTTAAAGGATGGAAAGATTGTGGTTGAAACCAATGAGGGTGTTAAGGCTATTGATTATAATCATGAAATCCAGTCAGTTCAGAAAATTTCAGAAAAATGGACAGTGAAAGAAGAAATTAATCCTGTTGAAGAAGGTTTAGCTGTTTTTAAGAATAAATCTACACCAGTCTATTTAAAACGCATCGTTCTTTTTGATAAAGAACATGGGGATGATTTTATTTTTGAATTTTATACAGACGATAAGAGTCATCAAACCACTTATTCGCCAAATAAGGATTATTTATATTTTTTGGGGACATCTTCTGATGGGATTACTAGTGTCTACGGGCATAATATTTACACAAAAAAACAGTTTCTTATCCCAGACAGCCGGGATTTTCAACTGCTTAATTGTGAGAATCAAACAAGTTTCATCGTTGTTGAAAAGGATGAGAAAGAAGGAGATTATTTTATTTATGATTTGGGAGGAAAAGAGTTGAATCACTATTCGAATCTAAACGCGTATGATAAATTAAAAAATTCTGTGTGTCATGAATAAAGGAAGGGAGTTGTTTATGAGGAAATTAATTAAATATTGTCTTGGGGTTTTGCTCATTTTTAGTTTAGTTCAGCCGGTTGCTGCCGCGCAGAATCTTAAAAAAACGGTAGCAGTTTTTAGCTTTGAGAATGATTCGGGGTACCGGAATTGGAGAACCATGGGGCAGGATTTCTCAGATCAACTTTCCGACGCTCTTGTGCAAAGCGGAAAGTTTATCGTGTTAAGCCGGAAAGATTTGGATGTTGTTATGGCTGAACAGGATTTAGCCAACAGCGATCGTTTTGCTAAGTCTAATACGGCAAAAGTAGGAAAAATTATTCCTGCACAGATTTTAGTAAAAGGAAAAATCGCAGATTTTGAAGAGGATACATCAAGCGGCGGACAAGGGTTGAAAATTAAAGGAATCTCTTTAGGCGCGAAGAAGTCTACTGCTAACATTGGAGTTATTGTGCAGTTGATTGATTCCACAACAGGAGAGATTCTCGACTCCAAACGTATTGATGGAGAGGCTAAGTCAGGTGGTTTGTCTATCGGTTATAGCGGATCCTTTGATATCAATTCTTCAAATTTCAAAAAATCTCCTGTTGGTCAAGCAACTCAAATGGCCATTGATCGTGCCGTAGCTTATTTGGCTGAAAAGATGGATGATTTTCCTTGGAAAGGAAAAGTAGTTGCGGTTAAAGATGGAGATGTATTTATAAATGCAGGAGAAAATTCTGGTATTCATGTTGGAAATTCTTTTACAGTGTATCGGGAAGGTGAGTCTTTAATTGATCCAGATACTGGAATTGACTTGGGTAGTGATAAATCCAAGATTGCGGATGTCAAAGTGTTTGAAGTTCAAGAAAAATTTTCTAAAGCTTCACTTGTCGGAAGTGCAGATGGAGAGATTGCTGCCGGTGATTTAGTTTTAGATGAATAAAGAAAATTATAATTAAAGGAAAAATTAATGAAAAGTATTCAGAGTTTTGTGTTAGTAGCAGCAATGATTTTTATGTCTGGTTGTGAAACAGCACATGAAGCCACGAAAAAGGGCGGTGAGTATATAGGTAAGACAACAGCTGTTGTAGGTGGCGTTACAGAAGGTGCTACAGACGGATATGTTGGCAAAGAAAAGTCAGGAGAGAATCCATACGGAAGATAATTTAAAATATTCAGATTGTTTTGGAAAGACCTGGTGTAATGTTTTGTAATTACATCAGGTTTTTCTTTTTAAAATAAAAATGGAAATATATAATAAAGATTATCTAAGAGTTTAGAAAGTTTTAAAAGGAGAAGCTGATGAAAATCGGAGAAAAAGAGGTTACAGTTTTTAAAGTTAAAAATCGACGGGGTTTTGCTGCAATTTGCGATGATTGTCTAACTGAAGGCGATACAGAGCGCGAAGCTTTGGATCGGATGATGAAAGCTATTAACCGCGTGGAACGCAAGGTCAGTCAGCAAAAATAATCAGGTGTTTTAGAAATAAGCCTGGTTAAACAGTAGGACGTGTTTTTCGAAATAATAAATGAAGGATTTCAATGGCAAAAACGACACATAGTAGTGTTGTTGTTGAAATTGCGAATGTTTTTACTTCAATAATGTTATTTGCCGCGTTTTGAGCGTATGTTCCACCTATTTTTTTGATAAGCAAAGCAATAATCCAACCAGTCACAAAAAAACCGCCTAAGATTCCTATCGCTAAACTGAATTGTCCAAAAACACATTTCCAGCGTTTTTTATTGCTTTTACCCAGACATAGCATAACTAATTCGCCTAACGGCATAATCAATGCGCTTAGTAAATAAAAGATACCACCTAAACCTGTTCCTGGAAGACCTGCAACCATATTAATGTCCTTTCTCGTAAACGCTGAATCGCTTTTTGCGAATGAGCTCATTCCAAATTGCTTCTAACATAAAAATACCATTGACTGTTCTTAATATGAAAAAAGAAGGAATACTTTTAATCAACAACCATGTTTCTTTACGTTTATAAGCTGTAAAAAGAGTTGGAATAATAACAGCTGGAATATCAATGATATAACCTAAGAGGAATAAAGGATTTTTTAGGACAATAGCTAAAACTGGTAATACGATTAGATAAACTAATGACGCAATTACAGCATCCCATAAGGCAACGCCAATGATTGAACGCAAATATGGTATGTGTATAAGTCCTCGCCAATGAAGCATGACGTTTTGAATAAAACCATGTGACCAACGCTTTAGCTGCTTACGCATAAAGGTGAAATTATGCGGTTCTACAGGATAACTACAAGCTTCAGGAACAAATCGGACACTATAACCTTTTAAATAAAATGACCAAGTTAAATCCATGTCTTCTGCTAAGGTTCGCGTAGACCAGCCACCATTTTGTTTTAAAATTTCTGTTTTATATATTGAGAAGCAGCCAGATGAAATTAAAGGTTTGCGGTAATAGTCTTGAATAGGTTTGAAAAATGTAAAGGCAAATAAATATTCAACATAACGGCCCTTTTCCCAAATAGAGCGGACAAAACGAGGTAAAACAAATCCGCAGGCCGCAGCCACATTAGGTTTTTTGATTACCGGAAGAAGCTTTTCTACGGCATCAGCCGCGATAGTAGTATCGGCATCAATTGCCATCGTATATTTGGTTGTAACAAATTGAAGAGCAAAGTTTTGTGCGCCGGCCTTAGATCCGGTATTAGAAGGTGGACGGAGTACTTTAACTCCATAGGAGCGGGCAATCTGTCCTGTGTTATCGGTTGAATAATCATCGATAACTATAATGTCTTCTGCTGGAACGCGTTGTAGTAATAAACTGCGTAAAGTGTCACCGATTGTTTGTGCTTCATTATAAGCCGGGACCAAGATCGTTAAATTGCTTTTTTCTAAGGGCGCCCGTGAAGTTGATCTCTTAGTCGGTTGATTTATTATTTCTAGTTGTGCTGTTGGAGTCATATTTTTATTTCATCCTTTTCGGTAAATAGCCATAGAATATAATAGAGAAAGAAGATTAAGTCAATAGCAATTTTATAAGCCAAAATTTTGTTTATCGTAACAAAATAAACATTAAATTAAGATTAAAAATAGATTAAAGTCTTAACCTTAGGCTTTAAGGAAAAAATTAAGGTGAAATCGGTTTTGTTAAAATAAAGGACTTGTCATTTAAAATAAATTTTTATATAATGAAACACTTTTACAGCAAAGGCATCAACACAAAGGTCAATATTAACCCACAACACTATTTATTTTAAGTGTTAGTAATCAAGGAGGGAAGATGTTTAAGTTGTTGCGTAGAATTATTTTCATTATCCTCATTATTGGAATTTTTATTGCCACAAAGAATATTATCGCCAAATTTGCCGTTGTAAAAGGCGTGGAATCCGCAACTGGTTTAAATCTCAAGATTGAAAAATTTGATTTAGGTTTAGCGAATACGCATATCGGGATTACTAATTTAAAATTGCTTAACCCTGAAGGATTTGTGGATGAGGCGATGTTTATAGCCCCAGATATTTTTGTCGATTATGAGCCTAAAGCATTTTTAAAAGGAAAGGTTCATTTAGAGGAGGTTCGTTTAGTCTTAGACCAGCTGGTTGTTATCAAAAATAAAGAAGGTGAATTGAATTTAGCATCTTTAAATCCGGAGAAAAAAGATGGTGGGAAATCCGGAGCTAAAACAAAGGAGCCCGAGAAAAAAGAAGGGAAAAAGGCCGAAGTTCCGGATTTTCAAATTGACAAAATGCTCTTAAAAATCGGAAAGGTTGTTTATAAAGATTATTCAAAAGGGGCTGATCCACAGGTTAAAGAATTTAATGTCAATATTTATGAAACTTTTGAAGGAATTGATAATACCGAGAAGTTGATTCAAATTATTATGCAAAAAGCGTTAGCCAAAACAGCTTTAGCTAATTTGGGAGATTTTGATGTGGATTTTCTCAAGAATATTGGGATGGATAGCGCTGTTGGTTCTTTTAAAGGGAAATTAGATTCATTAAAAGATAAAATAAAATTACCATTCGGTAATTAAAAAAGGGAGAAGGACATGAAGAATGTAATGTATGTTGTAGTTATTTTATTAGTAGCAAGTCTTTTTACTGGCTGTAGTGGAAAATTTTGGGGGGGCGCTGTTGGGGGTTCTTTAGGGGCCGGAGCGGCTTATGAATATAATGCAAAAAAACAGTTAGATCAAATTAAGAAAGAGCTTGCGGATGGAACCATAGATCAAAGAGAATATGATATTCGAAAAGATCAGATTGAACGAGGATCATTGTATTATTAAATAAGTAGTATATTATAAAAATTTTATGGTTTCTATTTGCTGATGTGTACAGATAGAAAATTTAGGAAATTGGTACAGAACAGGAGGATGATATGGAAATGGAAGAAATAACGACTAAGATTATGGATGTTGTAATTCCTATGGGGGTAAAGATTTTATTAGCCATTGCAATTTATATTATTGGAAAATGGATTGCCGGAGTTGCTGCACGATTAATTGAAAAAGTTCTATTAAAATCCAAGGTGGATGTAACCTTAGCTAAATTTTCAAAGAATATAATTTATGCTTTATTTATGATTTTTGTTGTGATTGCCGCGCTTAATAAATTAGGCGTTAACACAACATCTGCAGTTGCGATCATTGGTGCGGCTGGTTTAGCGATTGGTATGGCTTTGCAAGGGTCATTAGCCAATTTTGCTGCCGGGGTTATGATCATTTTGTTTAAGCCTTACAAAATTGGTGATTTTGTTGAAGGCGGAGGAACTATGGGGACAGTTCATGAGATTCAGATTTTTAATACACTTTTGAATTCACCGGATAACAGAAGGATTATTGTTCCAAATTCTAAGATGACTGGGGACAATATTACAAATTTTAGTGATATCGAACGTCGTCGGATTGACATGGTTTTTGGTATTTCGTATGAGGATGATATGAAAAAAGCAAAAGAGATACTTTTAAATCTTTTAAAGTCAGACGAACGTGTTTTAAAAGATCCTGCGCCGTTAGTGGCTGTGTCTGAATTAGGAGATAGTAGTGTCAATCTTGTATGCCGGCCGTGGGTTAAACCTGCCGATTATTGGGGAGTTTATTACGACATTACCGAAAAGGGTAAAGTTGAATTAGAGAAAAATGGATTATCGATTCCATTTCCACAGCGGGATCTGCATATTTATCAAGCATCAAAAGAAGCGGTAAAAATATAATTTTTAGATTTTTAAAGGGCAGTTCTTGATATACAGTCATGAATTGTCCTTTATTTTTACTGATAAGGAAATATAAAAAAAGTGTTATTTTTATGGAAATATAATTAAAAGTTATCTAAAATGAAAACAATTCGAGGATATCTATGAAAAAATATTTTGTTTATCTATTAGTTTTATCGTCACTGTTTATTTTTTCTTCTCCTTCATTTGCTTATACAGGGCCGATGCAGAAATTAGGAAAAGGATTAGGGCAGGTTTTATCCGCGCCTTTTTCAATCTTTACTGAAACGGCTAAACAAATAAATGAAAATGAAAGCCGCAAAGGTTTAGCTGTGGTTGGAGGGATTCTTGAAGGAACAGCGCAGATGGCTTATAAGCCTCTTGTTGGTTTATTAAATATCCTTACCTTTCCTATAGCAGATTAATCTGCATTAATTCAATAACCTTCTTATTTTATTGCCTCAATGTTTTATACGGATACAAGATGCCGTTAATTAATTTTCCTCATAAGAAAAGAAAATCTAATCGTTCCGGGGTTATTCTTATTGCGGTTCTTTGGGTTCTCGTGATCTTAACAATGCTAACAACCAGTATTGGCCGTAACACAAGCATTGAACTTTCTTTGACAAAATATGCTATTGCCAGATTACAGGCGAAATATTTAGCATGGGGTGGATTAGTGTATGCGATGAATCAAATTCGGCAGGATTCACAACATGAAGAATTTAAAGCGTATGACACGTTATACAGTTGCGCAATTGTTACGGATGAAGATTCAGCCAGTAAGGACATTTTCTCCAAGAAAGAATTAGAAAATGGATATTTTGAAGTGGTTTATGATGTTAAAGGCGAAGATGCTTTGGATGACAAAATTATTCTTGGAATGCAGGATGAAGAGCGAAAGATTAATTTAAATACTTTAACATTACAGAATTATAAAATATTGAAATCATTAATTGAAGTTTTAGGGTTTGAAGAAGATGTTGCAGAAAAAATTGCTGCCGCTGTTATTGATTGGAAAGATGAAGATTCTCAAATCACAAATGAACCTCAAGGAGCGGAAGATGATTATTATATGGGATTAAATCCGGGATATCATATTAAGAATAAGTTATTTGATAGTGTGGCTGAGTTATTGTTAGTTAAAGGAATGACTATGGAGATTTATGAAAAACTTAAAGAATATGTAACTATTTTCCCGAGGGAAGGGCAATTTACAGTTAATTTTGATACAGCTTCCGAAATTGTTTTAAAGGCTTTGTCTTATAGTGTTCTTGATACGGTCGTAGCGGAAAAAGCAGATGCGGACTCAATGGTTATGAAATTAATAGAATATCGTAGAGGAGAAGATGGGGTTGAATTTACTAAAGATGATCGGGTTATTGAATTAAGCGATATTGGAATTAATGCCAAAGAGCGTGTAATCTCTCTGGCCATTAATCCATATCGTGTTAAAAAATCAAATTTTATCCGCATTCAAGTTAACGCTGTTCAAGAGGCTAGAAATGTTGAAGCGAATATTGAATCAATTGTTAAAAGAGATGATTTATCCGTTGTGTATTGGAAAAGACAGTAAGACTTAATCAATATTAAATAGGGTTGTTAGTGCAGAGTTTATAGATTTCATCAGGTGTTTGTAACACGTAATCAGGATTATATTTTCGCAAGGCCTTTGCTGAATTATATCCCCAGCCCACAGCTGCTACTTTTATGCCAACTTTCTTTGCTGCTGAAATATCTCTAATTTCGTCACCAACATAAAGAATTTGATCAATTGAAAATCCATTTGATTTAATAAGCTTTTTAAGAGAAGTGTTTTTGCTCCATAGTTTTGGCGTGGCATGAATGAAATCGAAGAATTCCATATCATGATTTTGAAGAAATTTATTTATATTTTCTAATGAATTGGACGATAAAATACCAATTATTGTTCCAGTTTCTTTAATTCGTAAAAGAATATCTTTTATGCCATAAAAAGGCCGAATATCAGCAATTCCTTTATGAAATTCTTTTTTGCCTTTGGCAATAATAGCTGGAATTTTCATGACAGGGATTTTTAAATAATGGATAATCTCCTGAGAGCTTTTGTTTTTTAAGTCATCTAGTTCATTTAAATTAATCTTATTATAATTAAATTCTTGTGCGAGACGATTGCTGATGTCAACAAGATAGCGGTGAGTATCAGCGATGGTGCCGTCAAAATCAAATATCAATATATATTTTTTCATAGTAGTTCGGAAAACTTTAATAAATTCATAAAATAAACATAATATGATACAACATTTTTAAGATTTATTTTAGTTTTTTTTGTTTGATTAAGAAAGAAAATGAGAGGTCAAGAAAAAAAGAAAATATGGTATGATGAATAAGATTTCAAGGGATGTTTGCCGTATTTAGTGGTAATAGGTTAGAACATGTATAGATTTGTCTTGAACAAGACTAAGGAAAGTTCAAAAGGTATTTTTAAATTTCTACAGTTACAATAGTGCTGCACTGACACATGTCTGAAAAGTCAAATATTGAATTGCTTCAGCAATTTTATCAGGGATTTTATCTAACTGATCCGGTCGGAAATAATGCTTTTTCTTTTGATAAGCGTCAATGTCAGGAAATTTATGTGCCGCCTATTATTCAGGGGACATTACAGGATTTAAAAATAGGTAAAGAGGTTGCGTTTTGTGAGCATTTTGAACAAGAGGAAATAAGAAAGTGTGGATTGCAACATTTTCTCTACCTGGAAATTAATGATAAAGAGATTTTTGTTTTTGATAATCACAATCATGCTTTTTTCTTCTGGATCTTTGGTGTATTCTTAAAGAAATGGTTTCCCAGGGCTACTTTATGGCATGTTGATCAGCATAGTGATATGCGAAAACCAGATGCATTTCTTCAGATGGATTGTCAAGATCAGAATTTATTGCAAAAGGCTTTTAAGTATACAAACTTTGTTTTGAATGTCGGCAATTTTATTCAACCAGCTTTAAGTTTGGACCTTTTCTCGCATGTAGAAATAATCAGCTCGTTAGAATCTTTTCAGCTAAACCCGCCTGAACATTTTATTTTGGATATTGATTTGGATATTTTTGCTAAAGATATGGAATATATTCCGTCAGAATATAAAATAGAAAAAATAAGAGAATATATTGATAAAAGTAATTTTATAACGATAGCAACCAGTCCATATTTTATTGAACAAGAAAAGGCGATTGGGTTTATTAAAAAACTATTACAATAATTGATGTGTGATGCGAATTAAAGGAAAGAAGTTTGATTTTATTAAGGAAATGCGAAGGCTTCCCAACGGCCTTCGTGTACAATTGGAGATTATTGAACATCCAGGGGCGGTGTTAATTATTCCGTTTATATCAGCAAAGGAAGTCATATTCTTAAGACAATACCGTCCTGCCTTTAAGCGATATATTTATGAGCTGCCGGCTGGAACATTGGAGAAAAAAGAACAGCCGCGAATATGCGCAAAACGAGAACTTACTGAAGAAACAGGCTATACGTGTGTGAAATTAACTAAGCTTGGAAAAATTTTTCCAGTGCCGGGTTATTCAACGGAAGTTATTTATATCTATAAAGCTGATGAGTTGATTTTAAAATCAGCAACAATGGATGAAGATGAAATAATAAAGAAAAAAATATTGCATCGGGATGAAGTGAGGCGTTTGTTTAAAACAGGTAAAATTCTAGACGCTAAAACAATATGCGCGCTTGCTTTATGTGGATGGATCTAAAAGATAGGAAACTATGTTAAGAGAAAGTATTAAAAGAATAAATGTCTTGATGCTTTTTTTGTGTGTTTACGGTTGTGGAACTCTGCAGCAGAATAGCGGAAAATCTTTAAATCAAACTGCAATCAATTGGATTAATCAAACTGCGGCTGTCGTTGTTGAAGAGGTTTATAGCGGCAATGATCAGCTTTATATTAAGTACCGCGCGTTTTTAAATGAGAGTCAGCATAATAAAGTTTTTTATGCTAAGGCGGACTGGCATCAGCAGAATGAAACGATGAATGATTCCTTTAATCTTAGTATTCCGTTAGAGATTATTGATCAAGCGCAATGGAACCAAAGGCCGGAACATTTAACGTCAGTGAGAAATTTAACGCAGCAAGATTGGTTGGATTTTCGAACACAACTAGTTCAGAAAATTGTTCCTGAGCAGGAAAATAATGGGGTTGTTGTGCAGGGGGAGAAAGAAAATATCTTGTTTTATTATGATCAATATAATCATTTGCAAGTTGTAGATATTAAGGAGAAACCAGAAGATATTCTTATAACAGCAGATATTTCTCAGGAAGCATTTGCGCAAGAAATGGTTAAATCTTTTCGTGAATATTTAAAAGGAAAGTCAATTGAGGAAAGTTTGCTTTTATTTTCAACTGTGGAAGACTATGAAAGTCCTTTTTTGTATATCGACCTTTCACGGAGTAAGGTGTTGAATTTAAATATTCCAAATGATAAAGAAAAAAAATACCAAGAAAGTCAGTTAAAAAAAGGACTGAAGTCTTTTGATTATTTAATTGTGGACAGCCATATATTAGGGTTCTTGACGCGGCCATTTTCGTCCACATATCGATTGTTTAATTGGACAAAAGGAACAGCCTACGATTTAATTCGTCCAAAATATTTAGCCATTTTAGAAAGTCAAACAATTCCCCCGGTGTATGAAGGTGACCCCATGGATTTGGCAAAATGGGAAGAAAAGCTGGATAAAATTGTAGGGAAAAGTCTATCGTCGGGAACGATTGATTTTTTAATCGGAGGTGAGGAATTCTTTCCTCGTTTGAAAGAGGTTATTCAAAATGCTGAAAAAACAATCCGTTTGCGGACATTTATTTTTGATAACGACGATGTAGCCGTAGAGATCGCAGATGTTTTAAAGGTCAAATCAAAAGAAAAAGGAATGAAGGTTCAAGTATTATTGGATTCTATGGGGCAGATTATGGGGGAAGGTAAGTTGTCGGAAACTCTGCCTACTGATTTTATTCCTCCTGAGTCCATGGAGAAGTACTTAAGAAAAAATTCAAGGGTAAAGGTGAGGTTAAGATCTAATCCTTGGTTTAAAGCGGATCATACAAAAACGACGACTATTGATGATAAAATTTGTTTTACCGGCGGAATGAATATAGGCCGTGAATATCGATATGATTGGCATGATTTGATGATGGAGGTAAGAGGTCCTATTGTTGCGGAAATTATCAGAGAATTTAATACTGCGTGGGAGCATGCTGGCTCCTGGGGAGATTTGGCTTATTTAAAGAGCGTGATGTTTCGTGAGCAGTCTGTTGCAAAGGAATATGGATATCCCATCAGGCCGCTATATACACGAGTGGATGATCCTCAGATATTTAAGGCGCAGCTGGCAGCCATTAAAGAGGCAAAGAAATATATTTATATTAACAATTCGTATTTTTCAGATAACGCGATTCTTTATGAACTTATTCGAGCGCGACGGCGTGGCGTGGATGTTCGCGTTGTTTTGCCTGTGAATGGAAATCATGAAATTATGAACGCCAGCAATATTGTAACCGCCAATATTATGTTTAAGAATGGTATTCGTGTATTCTTTTATCCGGGGATGTCGCACATTAAGGCTGCGGTCTATGATGGGTGGCTATGCACCGGGTCAGCAAATTTTGATAAACTTAGTTTTCGTGATAATTTAGAATTTAATTTAGCAACATCCGATCCAGCGACTGTGAATTATTTATTAGAACGATTGTTTGAAAAAGACTTTAAAAAGTCTATGGAAATGACTGAGCTTTTAAAGAGCGGGTTAAAGGATCGAATTGCGGAGTTTATTGCAGAGCAATTATAATATTTATAATTTTAGGAGGACCTTAAGATGTCTTTACATCTAAGAATGTATATGCTTTTAGCCGTTTTATTTGCCATTATTTACGCTATGGTGGTAATGGTCGGCACAGCGATGGGCGTGGGCAGTTTTAATTTTTATCTATTGTTTTCATTGGGATTAATGTGGATTCAATATATGGCTGGACCAAAAATGGTGGAATGGTCGATGCGGATTCGATATATTGAACGGCAGCATAACCCGATGCTGTATGATATGGTGGAAGATCAGGCGAGAAGGGCGGGTATTTCTATGCCGAGGGTTTGCGTATCAGCTGTGAATATTCCGAATGCGTTTGCTTTTGGTCGAGGGCAGCGTGATGGGCGGGTTTGTGTTACGCAGGCGATTATGAATTTGTTAAGTCCAGATGAATTGAAAGCTGTTATCGGACATGAAATCAGTCATTTAAAAAATCGTGATGTGATGACGATTACGTTATTATCGGTTATTCCGATGCTGATGTGGCGGCTGGCGTGGCATTTTATGTTTTACGGTAACAGCCGGCGAAGTCGTGATGGGGCTAGTACAGTAGCTATTGGGATGCTGGCGTTTTTGTTTTATTTTATAACCAATCTTCTTGTTTTATACGCGTCGAGAATAAGAGAATATTTTGCTGATAAAGGCACGGTTGAATTAGGTAATCGACCGGAAGATTTAGCCTCGGCGCTTTATAAACTTGTTTATGGTTCAGCCCGGTTAGGAAAGAACGCGCTTAAGGAAGCAGAAGGGTTAAAAGCGTTTTTTATGAATGATCCTTCAAAGGCAATGTCAGAAATTCGTGAGTTAAGTCAATTAGATTTGGACCGTAGTGGAACCATTGATGCCGGAGAATTATCTTTGCTTAAGAATCAAGATATTCCTTTAACATTTAATGATCAATTAATGGAAACTTTGAGCACCCATCCTAATATGCTTAAACGTATAAAACATCTTTCAAATCTGGCTGGATAAAATGCCTTTTTTAAGGAAATTGATCCAAAACGCCTCTGATGATTTTTCTCGCTATAGAATTCTTATCGTATTTATATTCTTCATTTATTTTTTAATTGGGGTAAACATTTTTCGTGACTATGGTATTTCGTGGGATGAGCATATCCAACGACTCACAGGGCAAGTTTCCTTAAAGTATGTGACAGATAAACATCCGTTGTTGTTAAACTATCCGGATCGTTATTATGGTTCAATTTTTGAAATGCTTCTGGTTGTCGGAGAGAAAGTGTTAAAAATAGAACGTGACACGCGTGCGGTCTATTTAATGCGGCATTTTTTAACGTTTTTACTTTGTTATATTGGGACGGTATTTTTTTATAAATTAAATAAAATTATTTTTCATTCAAGAAAATGGGCGTTGTTATCGACAATTATGCTGATTCTCAGTCCACGTTTATTCGCGCATTCTTTTTTTAATTCTAAAGATATGATTTTTTTAAGTTTATTTACTATCAGTGTTTTTTCTTTATTGAAATTTATCGAGAAAAGAAATTTTAAAATAACGGTTATACATGCGTTGACAACAGCATTAGCCGTTGATGTTAGGATTCCGGGGGTTTTGCTTTTGGCTCTCACATGGATGGGTGTTGGCCTGAGTCTATGCTGGCCAAAAAGCGGCAAAAAAGAAATAAAAAGAAACATCGTGATGTTGGTTATTTATACGATTTGCGCGCTGGGTTTTATTGTGTTGTTTTGGCCGATTCTTTGGTCAAATCCTATTCATCATTTTGTGGAAGCCTTTCAGGAAATGAGTAAATATCCATCAGATGGAAAAGTTCTTTATTTTGGAAAGTATGTTTTTTCTACTCAGCTGCCATGGCACTATGTCCCGGGATGGATTTTTATTACAACGCCTTTGTTATATTCGTTTTTATTTATAATTGGCTGCTGTCATTTGGCAGTGCGCGTTCAACAGAATAAAGAAATAGTTTTTAATGCGGTTATTCTGGGATGGTTTTTCATTCCATTAATGGCGGTTATTATTTTTAAATCTGTTATGTATGATGCGTGGCGGCAGATGTTTTTTATTTATCCGGCATTGATTATTATAGCGGCTAGTGGGACGAGATTTTTATATGATTGGATAATGAAACTGCAAAATAGAGTAAAGAAGAGAGTCTCTGCTATTATCTTTAAATCATTATTAATAGGATATTTGTTAAGTATTTTGGTAACTATGATGCAGTATCATCCATTTCAGAATGTATATTTTAATAGTGTGTTGGGACCAGATTTATCATTTGTGAAATATAAATTTGATTTAGATTATTGGGGACTCTCCTATCGAAATGCGTTAGAATATATATTGCGAACAGATCCTTCAACTCAAATTCCTATAACAGCCGCGAATTCTCCGGGAAGAACAAACGCATTAATTCTTCCGGAAGAGGATCGAAATAGGTTAGTCTATGTTTCCCATCCGGAACAAGCAAAATATTTTTTAAGCAATGATCGTGGGCGTATTGAAGATTATTCATTTCCTAATTTATATTATGGAATCGATTTGGATGGAGCGAGGATTATGGGAGTTTATAAATTGAAATGATTAGTGTTATTATTCCTGTTTACAACGAAGAAAAAATTTTATTAAAGAACGAACTTTATTTTAAATCTCTATCCGAGTTAGTAGACTTAATTTTTGTTGATGGCGGCAGCAAAGATCGTACTAAAGAAATTGCGACAGATTATGGTCGTGTTTTTAATGAGGGGAAATGCCGTGCTAAACAGATGAATCGAGGAGCCATGCAAGCGAAAGAAGATATCTTATTCTTTCTTCATGCGGATGCAGTGATTAATAAAGAAAATATTGAGCAAATTCGGCGCGCTGTTTATGGAAAAAATATTATAGGCGGTTGTTTCCGCCAGGTGATTGATCAACCGGGGTTGATTTATCGGTGGATCGCCTTTACAGGAAATGTTCGAGCTAAGTTTCAACATATTTACTACGGCGATCAAGGGATATTTGTACGTAAAGACATTTTTCAAGATATGAAAGGGTTTCCAGATCTACCTATCTGCGAAGATATTTTCTTTACTAAAGCATTGAAAACAAGAGGGAATGTTAGTTTTCTTAACTGTCCGATCTATTGCTCAGCTCGACGTTGGTTAAAACAGGGAATTTTAAAAACGTATTTTCAGAATTTACGGATTAATCTCGCTCTGTCTTTGGGGGAAGACCTTAATCGATTAGCACGGGAATATCAAGATGTGCGGGAAAAATAAATGAAAAAATTTTATCTAAGAACGACAGAAATTCTCCAGGGGGATTTTGAAATTAAAGAGCTAAATTTGTTGGTTGTTTTTCAGGTCAATTGTCCCGGGTGTTTTTTATATTCTTTACCGCAGGCGAATAAAATTCGACGACGGTACGAGGCTAAGGGGCTAAATGTGTTAGGGCTTTCAACTGCTTTTGAGGATTTTGAGTGGAATACCTTGGAGAATACAAGGTCTTTGCTATCTGAAGGAAAAGTCGTAGGAGAGACAAAAAAGGCTTTGATGAAATTGGGTAAAGATAAATTGCCATACAATATCGAATTTCCGGTGGCTTTTGATCAGCTGGGAAAAGGAAGTGAGATTTTCCAACGAGAGGATGCTTATTTTTTATGCGAAACAAATCCACGATTTAAATCCATGAGCCCACAACAGCAGGAACAAAATGTCCGTCAGGCACAGTTGTTTCTTATGGAAAGCAAAGTTTCATCCTACACGTTTACTATTAATAATTTAGGGGGAACGCCTTCTTGGATTTTATTCCATAAAAACATGACAATCCTTGAAGATTGGTTTGGTCATCGGGAAGAAAGTGATTTCTTTATTTTATTGGACAAATACACCGCATAACCACTATGCAGCGCAAAGAAAAAATTCTATTATTATTTCTTATTATCCTCGGACTTTTTTTTTATGTGATTTTAAGCCAGCAGTATTTTGATTCGTCAATTAATCCTATGGGGATCGGATCAGATGGTGGAGAATATTGGGATCTATCGGAAAGTTTATTAAAGCATAAGAAATTTAGTTATAGTTCATTGAAGTATTATTATTTACTTGATCGTGACGTGTTGGCTGATAAGGATTATTATAACCAACCAATATCGTCTATAAGCCGCCTTCCCGGGTATCCTATTGTTTTGGCCTTCTTGCGATTCTTCCATAATAATATTTTTGTAGCTTACGTATTAAATTATGTCGCATATCTGGGCGTGATAGTGTATGGAATATTTTTTGGGTATCTGTTTTTATTTCAGAAAAAAGGTGTGTTTTGGCTGTTTACGGTGAGCCTGATTTTTAGTCCGATTTATTTTGTCTGGACGGGCGTTCAGTCAGATATTTTTGCTTCGTTTATGATAATGGGATTTACTGTTCATATCTTGTTGATAAAAAGGACAATAACAGGTCGAGGAAATATTTTCTGGGCGATTGTGTACGGTGCATTAGCAGTGATGACGCGTCCGAATCTTTTTCCAGTAGTCTTTTTGCTGAGCACGGTCCCGTTGCTAATCAATCCGGTAAAGAAATCTTTGTGGAAATTGAATGCAATTGTTTTGGGATGTTTGCTGCTGGTAATGTGTGGGTGGATGTGCCGGAATTATCGTTTAACCGGAAATCTAGTTTTTTCAACGCAAGGCGGCAAGGCGTTATTTCTTAATTATGTATATTATGATATTGATCAGAGTCATCCGTTAGCGCCATGGAAAGGGCCGGCCCGCCCGCAATTTATTGATCAGCGAATAAACAAGGGGTTAAATTTTAATCAAGCGGAAGTTCAGTTAAATAACAAACTCAAAGCGTTGACATTGGAATATTTAAGAAATCATCCAGAAGAGATTATTCCCAGGATGTGGCGGGCGTATAAGGCCTTTTTCAATAATTCCTATTATGATATTACGGATGTTATTATTCTACGAAATGCAGATTGGTCAGTGAAGAAATTTTATTTAAAGCAAGGAAAACCTATTTATGAAGATCAGGCAGTTAAGAAAAGCAGGGAGATTGCTTATCAATTCTCACGGGGGTATAAGATTTTATTAACGGCAAGTTTTACTTTCTTTCCGATTCTCCTAATTTATGGATTTTATAAAGGGAAGAATGATTTTCCATGGAAGGATATCTTTGGTGTTTACTTAAGTTTTGGTATTTGTTTGTTTTTAACAGCGGTTTTAACAAGTCATGCTAGTGGAGACCGGATACGTATGCCCTTTCATGTTTTTAATAATTTCTTATTATGGATATGGTTTTATTATATAATGAAAAGTAGCCATTTTTTAAGAGGTAGGGCGGCTCTTGATTATTAGCATATGCTTATTATATACTTAATATAACTATGTAGATAAGGGATGTTGATAAATAGTATAGTTTTGTAAACTATTTCATATAATATATTTATGAATATAAGGTTTTTTACATGAATTTTTATCAGATTATGGCGTTATTTAATGCAGTTGGTAGTGGGGCGTCGTGTATTATTACTTTATTTAATAAGAACCGTTCAAAGGTTTCAAATTCGTTTTTATTATTTAATTTCAGCGTTTTTGTTTGGGCTTTATATTATTTTTTATGGCAGATTTGTACGAATGAAACTGAAGCTCTTTATTGGTGTCGAGCGCTAATGGCAGGTGCGGCATTTATTCCTTCTACTTTTTTTCATTTCAGTGTGCGCTTTGTAGGGAAATTCCAAAAGTATTTAAATTTTGTAAGAATTAATTATTTGGGCAGTTTTCTGTTATTATTTTTTGATTTCACACCTTTATTTGTTAAAGATGTATCCCCAAGATTTTTTTTCCCTTATTGGCCTGTTCCAGGGCCTTTAATGATATTGCATATTTTAATGTTTGTTTTTCTAAATGCATATGGAATTTTTATATTTCGTGAATATTATTTAAAATTATCAGGTGCAAAACGAAAACAGGCTCGGTATCTTTCTTGGGGGATTGGTATAGGATTTGCCGGAGGATTTACCAACTATCCGCTTTGGTATAACATACCGATTCTTCCAGTTGGAAATGGATTGGTGGTATTATTTACTTTAGTCTTTACTCATTTAGTTTTAAAATATCGTATTTTTGATTTTGAAGTGATTATTAAGAAGAGTTTAGTTTACTCTTCAATGATTACGATTATTACTATTGTTTATTTCATTTTCATCTATCTTACCGAGAAATTCTTCCAACAGTTATTGGGCTATTCATCGATCTTTCCCTCTGTGGCGACGGCAACCTTTATCGCTTTGTTATTTATTCCGATAAAGAATTTTATTCAGTCTTATGTGGATCGTTATTTTTTTAAAGGAAGTTATGTCCAAATTGCTGAACAGAATGAATTGCTGACGAAGAAACTAGCACAATCTGAACGCTATAAAATTCTTGGAACATTAACTAATGGAATTTCACATGAGGTAAAAAATCCTTTATCGGTTATTAAAGTCGGTACGCATAACTTAATGAAGAAATATGTCGATAATGAGTATATTCGTAATATCGCTCAACTGATAGATAAAGAAACCGATAAAATTACGGATCTGATTGTTCAATTATCAGAATACAGCAAACCCACCCCGATTATCTCGCAGGAAATTAATCTTCATAAGTTTTTGGAAACGGTTATCGATTCCTATAATGAGGATTATGTATTGCATAGTATCAACATTTTTAAGAATTTTAATAAAAATGAGAAAATTATTATCCATGCTGATGCCGATCAGCTCGGTAGAGCCATTTCGAATATTATTAAGAATGCTATTGAAGCCATGCCTAATGGTGGGCCGTTATGGTTTGACACAGACCAGCATGAAGATATGATTGAGATCAGCATTAAAGATTTTGGCAAAGGTGTGCATCCACAGCAAATCCACGATATTTTTGACCCGTTTTACAC
>JACKFK010000018.1 GCA_020632515.1 Candidatus Omnitrophota bacterium
CGTAAAAAGAAGAAGCATAAAGAAATCTGCCACTAGAATCATTTTCCTTAATTTTATTCTTTTAGTTCTGATTGTTATATCTCTATTCATTTTCATTTGCTATTATCCCCTGCTCTGTCAATGCCTTAGCGATATTTGTATTACCGTCCTTTTTCGCATCCATCGAGGGAACAGACCAGGTTGTTTTAAAGAGACACAAAGAAAAGAAAACGAAAGAGAACGGACCACCTATTGCTGGCACGGGTCCCCTTGCGAGACCTGGTTCATTCTTTTTACCATTACCGTTAAAAAAATATTATATTAATAACAAAACAATAACTCCAGCGATGTATCCTATCAGAGTAGGTAAAGTTATTTTTTTAAGATATGTGGAAAATTTTATTTTTTCCATTCCCATAACAATAACTCCAGCAGCTGAGCCAATAATTAAAATACTTCCCCCTGATCCAAGGCAGTAGGCGGCCATTTCCCAAATTTTTGAATCAACTGGAAAATTATGAACACTATACATCCCCATTGTACCAGCCATTAACGGGACGTTATCAATGATGGATGAGAGAATTCCCATTATGATCAATATGGTATCTTTACTTTTAAAATAGGTGTTCATAAAAACAGCGAAAGAATCAAGAATTCCGATAGTTTCAAGAGCCGCTACAGCAAGTAATACGCCTAAGAAAAAAAGGACACTCGATATATCAATTCTTGTTAAAACATGTGGGACTTTTAAATAATGTCTCTCCTGATGAATTAAGTCTGTCAGGGTCCACATTACCCCCAATCCAAGAATCATTCCCATATAAGGAGGAAGCCCTGTAATAGCGTGTAAAATTGGAACAAAGATTAATGCCGTAACGCCTAAGAATAAAACTCTTTTAGCTCCAAATAAAGGACGTGTATTATTTAATTTTACTGAAGTCAGTCTCTCCCCTTCTTTAATTGAAAATGTAAAAATGGTTAAAGGGATTAGTATTGATACTAAGCTGGGAAGAAAAAGTTTTTCGATAAGTTTGAACGAGGTAATCCTATTGTCAATCCAAAGCATGGTTGTTGTTACATCACCTATAGGGGACCAGGCTCCGCCAGCATTGGCGGCAATAATGATCATACTTGCAAAAATAAAACGTTCTTTACTATTTTCAATAAACCGTCTAAGAAGAATAACCATAACAATGGATGTTGTCATATTATCCAAAAGCGCTGAGAGAAAAAATGTTGTGAAAGAAATCATCCATAATAATATTCTTTTATTTTTGGTTGTGATATATCCTGTAATGAAACGAAAGCCGTCATAAACATTAATGAGTTCAACGATTGTCATCGCACCTAAAAGGAAAATGATGATTTGTGAAACTGCAGTCAGATGATGATTGAGATGGATCATCGCTTCATTAATATTTGGAAAATGATGAAAGCTAATGCTGATCCAGCAAAAGACTCCTGTTAAAAGAGCCGCAGCTGCTTTATTAACACTCGTCTGATGTTCAAGAATAATTGCAATATAACCAAGACAAAAGAAAATGGCGACAAGAATTGAAATTGACATTTCTAATCCCTTTAGAATGTTATTTAATTATAAAGTCGAATTATATGTTATTTCTGAAAAGCCTGCAAGGGTGGTTTTTATTGTAGCAAATTAAAACAGATCAATGAACAAATTTAATCCCGGATGCATTGAAGTTGATGTTTTTCAGCAATGTGTAGAAATCAACCAAATCCTATTACAAAATAATTTTTATATTTATCTTTTGTCATTAAGAAAATTTCTTATTCCTATCCGTAGTAAAAAATTACTAGCACCACAAAATATTGTTGTAATATTATAGGGAACAGTCCATACAAAGGCCCCGTTCTTTTTTGGTGCGTTCTTTTTTTTCGTTCTTTTGCGTTCTTTTGTTCTCAATCTTCCCTCAAATTTTTCTAGATTGTATCATGAAAATATTTTGTTGAATTTTTAATCACTTCGGGGGTTGTCCATTTCTGGTGTTCCTTAAGAAATGCTGTAACGAATTTTTTATCATACTTTGAATACTCCCGAAGAACCCAACCAACGCTTGTTTTTGCAAATCTTTCCTCGCGTTTTATAAGAACCTTTGACAATTTAAGAATAACATCTTTATACTGTTCGATCATTTTTGCTTGAGCAAAAGGAACTAATGATGCGCGTGCCTTCCAGAGGTATTTATTGGCATTCCATTTAGTTAGTTCTTTAACAACATCTTCTTTACAGTCCAACATGGGCGTAAGCACTCGCACACAAAGCCAATCACATACATTCCAATCTGCGATCCATCTGTTATCAAACCATTCAGAAATTAATTCAAGCTGTTTTGCCGCTGCTTCTTCTTTCCAATATAATTGCATATAAATAATCGATGCTAATTTATCCTCTGTATATTTTTGCGCCATTAAATCATTTAATATTTGACATTGATCAGACATTTTAAATTGATTAGTATTATATTCTTTGACGTGATCTTGAATAACATTTCTGATTAATGGAATACCGCATCCTCGTGAGACGATGTCGTGTTTTACATAATTTTCTAACCATCTAGCTTTTGCAGGGTCAGATATTTTTATTAATTCCTTTTGGATTAATTTTGCATATTTATTCATTATAGAAGTTGTTTTTTTGTTTTTTTAGAAGGGAACCGAAAATATTATTAGTGAGAATTTGCCAGACGATTAGGAGTTCAGTCTTTATCAGCCCTCCCTCTATCGTTTATTTTATCGGATACTTATAAAGACATCTCTTTTTATAATTTTAAATCTTTAGAACTTTATCTATCTTCATTTATCCTATTCTCTCTCCCATAAATAGTAATTAACCAATATCCAACACTTAAGGCAAAAATAACACCGGCGCTTGCCCATATATAAGCAGGAGAAAGTTTATCATAGTCAAAAATAATTACTTTTCGTGCAATAGCCATAAGAGCTGTTGCAAGAACAATTTTAATATGAATAACATCTTCTTCTAAATACACGGTTATATTAATAAAAATTTCGATAGCAATTAATACAGCCATAAAAGCCCCAAAGGTAGCAAGAATATCATTAATATTTAACAGCATAAAAGGAGGTCGTATTAAACTTTTATATAACTCGTATACTACATCTCCAACACCCCAAATTATTACAAAAGTCATTAGAATTGCCAACAATCGAACAGAGAAATGAATAATTTTTTGTAAAAATATAATTAATGGTTCATCAGTCGTTTTCATTTAAAAACCTCCTCAATTAATCACCTTTTCTTTTTAGTTTTTTTTGTTTCTTTTTTTCTTAGATGAACATAGATGAACAGACCTGGTTGTTTTAAAGGGACAGGTTCCTGATTAACCCGTCACCATAAGAGACTTGGCAAGTTCTTTATTCCTTTCGTCCTTTTTGCATTCTTTTGTTCCTTTCATTTTCAAGGTACGTTCTTTTCAAAGAGAGGTTGATATACCTTCCAATAGGTGCTCATGGCAAGGATTTGGGCAAGACCCATAAGAGTTGGTAAAATCATCTCGGTTGGTGTTGGTGTCAAAAATAGGTGAAACAGAATAATATGCAATGTAACTGGTGCGATAACAATTAAGGTTACGGGTGGAGCTATGCCCAGCAAAAGTAAAATCCCGCAGGTTACTTCTGTTATTTTCAAGAATGGAAAAAAATACCCTGTGGCCATGATGCCTTCCATAAATTTCATAGCAGCTTCCGGCATGGGTGGTTGTTCTGGCATACTCATGATGTCTAAGGCCATCGCCAAGCCCATGGCTCCAAAAGTCATATAAATTAAGCCTAAAATAATGCGTCCTACAATTTGCAAATTTTTTTTCATAATCCCACTCTTTTCTGTTTACGATATTTTTATATTTTTAAAATTTGCTAGCCTCCGGCTAAGGCCCCGACAATAAGAAAGGGTTCCTGCCCTGATGAAATTTTTTCGGGCAATATGGTTTCCGGCGGTTGCTGCGAATAATCTTCCTCACAGGCAAAAAAACGTAAGAATGCCCGGCGTTTTTTACTTTGATGATGACGGATTGTGCCCCGCAGCATGGGATACTGTTGTTCCAACGCGTCTAAAACCGCGGCAATGGTTACCTTCCCTTCCATCTCCAAATGAACTTCCCCCTGCACTTGGGCCAGTGTTCGTAAATGATAGGGTAAAACAATCCGGATCATCGAATGGTTTGAACCTCCACCGATAACACCGACGGTAAATCCCGGACAATAGGTTGCCAATGATCCCCACTGTCCGCAGAGGCATACACCTGGCCGCCGGTGGTGCCAAAGTAAATCCCGCATTCATCGCAAGTATCCACAGCCATGGCATCGCGCAGAATGTTAACGTAACAGTTTTCCTGTGGAAGCCCATTGCTTAATGCCTCCCATTCACCTGTGCCTTTACGACTGCGGTAAACACGTAATTTACCGTCAGGCGGATAATGTTCCGAATCACTTTTAATCGGAACAACATAAATGGTTTCCGGTTCATGGGCATGGACCACAATCGGAAAACCAAAATCTGTAGGCAAATTCCCGCTGATTTTATGCCACATCTCTCCGGCGTCATCACTGCGCATAATATCCCAGTGCTTTTGCATAAACAATACATCAGGCCGCGATGGATGCATGGCAATATTGTGTACACAATGTCCAACTTCCGCTTCCGGATTTGGAATATATTTGGATTTTAATCCACGGTTAATCGGTTTCCAGGTTTGTCCACCATCATCCGTGCGAAATGCCCCGGCCGCGGAAATGGCAATATACATACGTTGTGCATTTTGCGGATCGAGTAAAATGGAATGCAGACACATACCGCCCGCGCCTGGACACCATTGTGATCCCGATTCATGCCCGCGTAGTCCAGCTAATTCTTTCCATGATTTTCCGCCATCGGTTGTTTTAAATATGGCAGCATCTTCGGCCCCGGCGTAAACAGTATCTGGATCATGTAGGGATGGTTCCAGATGCCATACTCTTTTAAATTCCCATGGATGCTGAGTGCCATCGTACCACTGGTGTGTGGTTAAAGGTTTACCAGTTTCCGGTGAAGTGTCATACATAAAATTGTTGCTTTCGCCTTTCGGCATGCCATCGGGTGTCGTGGTAGGTTCTCCGGCGGGAGTGCCGGGCTGGTGCCAGCTGTGGCCGCCGTCATCTGAACGTTGAATAATCTGCCCGAACCAGTCGCTGGTTTGTGATACATAAATCCGATTCGGATCAACAGGAGATCCTTTCATGTGATAAATACTCCAGCCACCGAAATGGGGACCGCTGACATTCCATTTTGCACGTTTTTCATCAGAGCTGAGAATAAACCCGCCTTTTTTGGTGCCGACTAACACTCGAACTTGATTCATTGAAATCTCCTTTTTGAGTAAAACATCAGAAATAATTTTTTCCAATATTTAGTGAATCCCAATTAGAAATAATCCAATAATTGAGGCGAACGCCGCCATCCAACTAATAGTTCGTAAAACATGATTATCTATAATGTAAAAAATTGCGTATAAAATTCTGGCAATGACGAATGTTATGGCTAGTTGATCAATTGTTGTGGTTACTGCATTTAACTGATGGGCGGCAATAACACCAACGGCAAAGGCTGGGAATGTCTCATAGAAATTATTTTGCGCGTGATGCGCGCGTTTGGCTGCGCCTTCGCAGGTTTCCAAAAATTCACGAGGCGCGCGGTTATTGTAACCTTTTGAGGTAAATTTGGCGTACGCAGTGCAGAAAATAGGAATAAACAGACTAATAACAATGCAGATATACGAAATCATATTTTAAGCTCCATCTTAATGATCAATATCATATTAAAGCATTATAACTTAATTTTATTTTTCATCGGCGCAGGATTTAATAGGCATAATTTTCTGTAAAATAAAATAAACTGGACAAAATCCTGTAAACGTGCTGATGATCATAAGAATAGAAACAGCCCCGGCAAGATAGATCCATACCGCGTTGACTTTCAAACTTAAAATAACACTTAAAAGAATCAATGTTCCGACAATGCCATCGTGGACCTTAATTAGATTTTTTATAATTTTCCCCTGAGTTTAATTAATTCATTATAGTTTCTTTGAAATTTTCTTTAACAGACGACATTAAAAATACTATCGCTGCTGTAGTTCTAATTAGATCTGCATTCACCTCTCTCTATTCTTTAATTTCAATAATGACAAAATCATTAAAATACAAAATTGTTTAATTATACAGTTTTTAAGATATTCCTGCAAGGAAGGAAAATACTACTCGCGGCGAAAAAACTAAAATAGTTTTTACGAATTAGGTTTGTTTTTATAACGTTTGAAAGATTTTTGTTTGGGTTTTGAAGGATTAGATTTTCCATAGGGTTTGTTTTTATATTTCCCTTGAAAATTGTTTGGCTTTGAATACCGGGGGGGGTTCGAATCTCCGGCAACAAATTCTTCATTAGTAAATTTAGGATGCATCGACCGCGGTAAAATCGTTTTCATTAAATTTTCAATTTTAGATATATCATAACTTTGATTAGGTGTTGCTAAAGTAACAGCATGCCCTTCTTTTCCTGCTCGTCCAGTCCGGCCAATACGATGCACATAGTTTTCCGCGTCATCTGGTAAATCATAGTTGATGACCAGTTCCAGCATGCTGATGTCGATTCCCCGCGCAGCAATATCGGTTGCCACCATTACACGGTAGCGTCCGCGCTTAAATCCTTCAATAGCCCCCATGCGTTGGTTCATCGAACGATTTGAATGAATTTCAGCTGTTTTTATACCCATCGCATTAATATTTCGAGCCACACGAGCAGCCTTCATTTTTGTCCGGGTGAAAACCAACACTGTGCCTCGATATTTTTGCAAAAGCATTCTAACAACATCAATTTTTCGCGGTTCCTTAACAACAAAAAGTTCTTGCGACACATTCTGTGTTGCTGTCCCTGAGGGCGCAATTTCAACTGTAATTGGTAGATTCATGTATCGTGTCACAAGTTTTAAAATGTTTGAGGGCATCGTGGCAGAAAAAAGCATTGTTTGTTTTTTATTCGTCACACAACGAAGAATGTTTTTAACCTGTGGTTCAAACCCCATATCCAACATACGATCTGCTTCATCTAAAATTACAATCGCGACATTCCCCAAATCAATAGTCCCTTGATAAATATGATCATTCATTCGTCCAGGGGTGGCGATAATGATATTGGGATTAGACTTAATACTAGAGATTTGAAAACTGAGTTTAACGCCCCCGATTAATACTGTGCTGCGCATCTGAAAAGCTTTTAATAACGGAGTTAGAGCGTCATCAATTTGGATGGCCAGTTCACGCGTCGGTACAAGAATTAAGGCTTGCCCACCTTCCGCGGCTAGACGTTGAATAACAGGAATCCCAAAAGCTAATGTTTTTCCTGTGCCCGTTTGGGCAATGCCCATAATATCCTTACCTTCAAGGGCAATTGGAATCGCTTGACTTTGAATCGGTGTAGGGGTTACAAATTTTACTTTATCTAAAACTTTTAACATATCCGGGGCAATGCCCATATGATAAAAATTTGTTTCGTTTGTACTCACATAATCTCCATTTTAAATTGCATATTAGTAAAAAACCCGTTTCTCATAACGATCAACGGGTTTTTTACATGATATAAAATTACCGCAATATTACATTTTTATAACATTTGCAGCTTGATCACCTTTTGGACCTTTAACGATATCAAATTCTACAGCTTGACCTTCATTTAAAGATTTATATCCTTCACCTTGAATAGCAGAGTGATGCACAAAAACATCATTTCCTGATTCTGGGGCAATAAAGCCGAAACCTTTTTCACTATTAAACCATTTTACAGTTCCTGTTGCCATTATTCACTTCCTCCTTTTTCTATATATTTTGAGTGAATAGTGACAGGACAAACATATAAAAAACCGCAAGATAAATACCTCTACCATGCGGTTTCAGATTTATACCTCTCATTTCAACTCGAAGCTAGTGTGACCTATTTAATCACATTTGTCAAATTAAATAAAAAATAAATCAAAATCGTTAATTATGAATAACTTAAGACGAATTTACAATTTTCGTCAATTTTGTGCGTAAAATGCATATAGAGTCGAGAACCAACGCTCTTTATTCACAAATCCACTGCCCCACCCCTCCTGAAACGCCTCGGGTAATTCTAATTGCTGAATCTCTTCAAGGCTCTTTTTCTCTGCCACAGCCTTTTGAATGAGTTGGCGTGAACTTTGAAGCATATTGTAAAATACTTGCAAATCTTTTTTTGTCCCTAAAGGACCATGCCCGGGAATAATCTGCGCGTCTTCGGAAATCTTATCAAGAACGGTTTGCACGCTTTGGATATAACCATCAACATCACCACCTGAATCCAGATCAATAAATGGATACCGGCCATTAAAAAATAAATCTCCCATATGCACAACATTAGCTTTTTGAAAAAAGATGACACTATCACCATCCGTATGTCCTGGCTGAAAATGCATAACATCAATGGTTTCATCATTAAAATGGAGCTTAATGGATTCTTTAAATGTTAAGACAGGTAAGGCCTCTTTATCCCTGGCTTCGCTGATACGTTCAAGCATTTTTCGAATTTGTTTTGTCGATAAGCGTTGGCGAACATTATCATGGGCAATAATGTGCGTGCCTGTTGCGTTCATTAGTTCATTTCCTCCGGTATGATCGCCATGCCAATGTGTATTGATAAGAAATTTTATCGGCGCAGTTGAAAGCTCATTAATTGCAGTCATAATCTTTTTGTGAAGTTCGGCAAATTGATCATCAATCATCAAAACGCCATCCGCGCCTATGGAAAGCGCAATATTTCCTCCTTCACCTTCTAGCATATAAACAGATTCATTAACCCGTGTGGTCTGAATTACAGTCTTTGAAAAATCTCGTTCTCGTTGGGCATAGCTTATTGATGTGGTTAATGCCAAAAAAAGTGCGCATATTAGTAATTTTTTCATGAGCACCTTCTCCTTCTTATGTCCGTATTAATTTTTCGGAAACACCGATAGGCGTCGGATATTTAAAAACAACAATATAGCTTGAAGCAATAAAAGTAAAGATTGTAACGAGTTGGATGAATTGTGCGGTTGTACTACTGATATGGCCTAACTCTAATGCCAATAACGCAACTAAAAGTGAAAACTCACTTAATTGCCCGAGACGAATTCCGGCCTCAGTTGAAAAATCTTTTGTTTCTCCAAGAAACATAAACATCCATTTAAAAACTAATGGTTTAAAAAGAATGAAAATAAGGGCGAGCAATCCAGCGGGAAATAAAAGATCTTTAACTAAAAAAAGGTCTAATTTTGCGCCTAATGTAAAGAAAAATAACACAAGAAAAAAATCTCGTAATGGTTTTAAGGATTCTGAAATAAAACGGGAAACCGGATGACGCGCCATAACAACCCCCGCGAAAAAAGCCCCGGTTTCATAAAAAAGTCCCATGCTATGGGAAATACGGGCAATCCCAAAGCACCATGCTAATCCCAAGATAAATAAAACTTCATGTAAACGATCCACCCGCATCATAATTCGACGCAAAACAAAATACTCAAACGCGATTAAAAGTATAATAAATAAGCAGAGCTTTAATGACAGCAACGAGAAACTGGGAATAGCGCCTTGCGGAGCATCGAGACAACGCATAAAGACCAACACCGCGATGGCTAATAAGTCTTGCATAATTAAAACTCCAATACATGTTCCTCCCATTTTTTCCTGGTGCAGCGCCGTTGTTGGTAATAATTTTACCACTAAAATTGTACTGGAAAACATTAGCGCCAAACCAATGCAAATACTATCCAAAAGCGGAAAGTGAAAACATAACGAAAATAAAAATGCGATAATAAAGGAAAGCACACAATTGGCGGATGTCGCCAGGATTGCAGATTTAAAAAGCTTAATTAGGCGCTGTGGATGCAGACAAAGACCTGCTAGAAATAAAAGTAATGTGATCCCTAAGTGCGAAATTGTTTCAATAAAATCAATATGATTAATCCATTTGGTGCCCCAGGGGCCGATAAGAACCCCACAAAGGATATACGCCATAATGATCGGCTGTTTAAAAATAACTGCTAGATATGCCAGAACAGCCGCGCCAACAAGTAACAAACTTAAATCAAAGATAAAGATTTCCATAGAAAATAATGCCGGACAATATTATCTATTGTCCGGCATTTATTTTAAGTTAAAAGATTAGTGGCTGCCTTTATGTTCATGATCACTACCTTTGTGCTCGTGATCGCTGCCTTTTTTACCGTCTTTCATGCTCCCCTTCATACTTCCTTTTTCATCTTTCATAGCTTCGTATTTTTCAAGTTGTTCTGGTGTTAAAACCCCTTTTAAACTTTCTTTATACTCGGCTTTAATTTCTTCCATTTTATTTTCGGCTTCGTCATGAACAGCCTTTTTCTTTTCCATTTTTGTTTTCATAATACCTTCAACTTGGGTTACTTGTTCTGGAGAAAGACCTAATTCTTCACTCATTTTATCCATTTTTTCTTTCATCCAGTTTTCTTTATCCATCATTTTGGAACCTTTGGCTTCTCCAATACCACACGTTCCACAATGGGCAAAGGCAGGCGCGCTGGATAAAGCCAGTACAGCGATTGTTAATACGAGAGATTTTTTCATTTGTTACCCCTTTCATTTCTGGTTTAATACCATTCTTTTATAGAAACAATATTGAATATGCTTTTCTTCAAATATTTTTAAAATAGTAATTCAATGTTGGAAAGATTATATCGTTTAAAGGCTGGAAAATCAAGATAAGATCAACGTGATAAAATAAACAGTTTTCTAATTTATGAATTAAGTTTTTTTACTCAAATAAATTTTTAAATTCTGTATACCCCTCCTTTTCTAAATCTTCTTTTGAGATGAAGCGCATCGCAGCAGAATTCATGCAATACCGTAACCCTGTTGGCTTTGGACCATCATTAAAGACGTGGCCTAAATGAGAATCAGCATGTTTGCTGCGGACTTCTGTTCGCACCATAAACAAACTTTTATCTTTTTTCTCTACGATATTTTCCGCTATAAGCGGTTGTGTGAAACTTGGCCAACCTGTGCCAGATTCAAATTTATCATTTGAACTAAATAAGGGTTCACCAGAAACAATATCAACATAAATGCCTTCTTTATGATTCTCCCAATATTCATTTTGAAAAGGTGGTTCTGTACCATTTTCTTGGGTCACTTGATATTGCAAAGGCGTTAACGTATTTCTTAAAACCTGATCATCTGGTTTCTTGAAATTTTTACTTTCCGGATTTACGGTTTTATTCGGTAAGGGACAAATATTCGGTTGATTTTTCCAGGTTTCTGTCACAAAGCCTTCTCGCCCTGAACCGATCCGATACTGTTTATAATGTTTTGGCTGCTTTTTCCAATAATCTTGATGATAGTCTTCCGCAGGGTAGAATTTTTTGGCTGGAAGAATTTTAGTAGCAATTGTTTTTGTAAAAATACCGCTCTTTTGAAGTTTTTCTTTCGAATCTTCTGCAATACGCTTTTGTTCATCATTTAAATAAAAAATAGCACTTTGATACTGTGTGCCACGATCGGCGAATTGTCCCCCGTCATCTGTGGGATCGATATCCCGCCAGAAATAATTAAGAATAGCTTCATAAGAAATCACTTTTGGATCAAAAGTCACCTCAACCGCTTCAAAATGGCCTGTTCCACCAGCGGAAACTTCATGGTAAGTTGGATTTGCATCTGTTCCACCAGTATATCCAGATTTGGCACTTATAACGCCAGGAATTTTGTCAAACACCGATTCCGTGCACCAAAAACAACCGCCAGCTATAATTGCTTTTTCGTAATTCATGGATTCTTCTCCTTTTTGAGCGTAAGTTTCAGCAACTAATGATAAGAAAAATATTACAAATAGATTTAGAAATATAAATAACTTCCGCATGATCGCCTCCTTTATATTGGAATCTACCAAACTGAAGATTAGTCTGGATTTTTTTGAAAACCTTACATCAATTCTCGGTAGGACAATTAGGCTAAGAGTTCTTTAGTCTTTTCAAGTAATTCTATTTTACTAAAAGGTTTTAGAAAAATAGTTTCCACGCCTAATTTTTGTAATTGTTCCTGATTTGAGGCATTACATTCACCGGTAATGACAATCGTTTTGACATTTTTCTTAATAGAATTAAAACGAATATGGCGTAAAACTTCGTAGCCGTTAATATCAGGCATATTGATATCCAGAGTAATCAAATCTGGTTTGAATTCCGCAAATTTGGTGCCGGCACTAAATCCATCATATGCTTCAGTGATATCAACATTATTAATTTCTTGTAAATATTCTTTTATTAATAAAACCATGGCTGGGTCATCATCAATCACCAGAATGCGCTTTTTTGTGCGCAGATGGTAAGCCAATTCTTCTGGAATTGGCATTTTGTATTCATTAAGAAATTCAATAAAATTTTTTACTTCAACCCTATTATGGTTGCCAGGGGTGCGGAAAGATTTTAATTTGCCGGTGGTGATCCATTGCTGAACTGTGCGATGAGAAATTTTACAATACTCAGCAATTTCAAAAGTTGTTAAAGGTTTATCTAACATAAATAAGGTAATCTATTACCTATAATCACATCAGTGGCAGGCATGTTTAAAAAGGTTTATTTACCAGTTGCTGCAGTCGTTCAATGGAATCTTCTTCCATCTTAATAAAATAAATAGCGATCCCTTGTCCTGCCTCTAAACGTGAAATGCGTGCGCGTCCTTTAATTGCTTGTTCAGAATCTCCATTGAGATATTTAATCGCGATATCAAGTTCATCATTCACTTTCATATAAACGCTGCTTTTCATTTGAATAAATGCGCTTTTTTCCGAAATATTACGAATTCGGCCTTGAATTGTAATCTGCTGATCAATCTGCAGATCAATCGTTAAATTGGTAGAAACGCGTCTATTTTGTCGACGATTTAGATTCATAAGATAGTTTTATTTTTATAATAAATCTTCCGTATACGTTGCCGCATGCTTTTGAAGATCTTCCAACGGAATTAATTCAAGTGTTGCTTCATTGGTTGCTTCTAAATATACTTCAGGGGCAACCCCGGCAGCAAAAGCTTCTTTCCAACGTAATGCGCATAAACACCATTTGTCACCCGGGATTAAACCAGGAAAATCCATTTCCGGATGTGGTGTAGAAAGATCATTGCCAACATCCTTAGAAAATGCTAAAAAATCAGCGGAAACTTTAATACAAACCGTATGGCGGCCTAAATCTTCAGATCCGGTATGACAATAGCCATCACGGTAAAAGCCTGTCATTGGAAATTGACAGCAAGGTTTTATTTCTTTTCCTAATACGTTCCGTTGATTGTGCATAGTTGCTGTCTAACCCTCTATAAGTTGCTTCATTCTAAAAGAAAGAGGTTAATTAATCAATAAAAAATCAGAAAGTTTCATTCTTTTTCTGATCCCCATTAGAAGAGGTTTTCATTAATTCAACATGATATTCTTTAATGCGTTCTTCTTTTTTCTTTCGTGAAAGTTTTTTAATAAAGCGCTCCTCGTTGATCGCATTTTTATAATAACGAAATTCTTTTGCATAAACTAATTTAACAGGTCTTTTTCCTTTTAAATATTTAGCGCCTGAACCATTATTATGCATGGTAATCCGCTTTTCTAAATTATTTGTATAACCGGTATAAAATGTGCCGTCTATGCACTCTACGATATAGACGTGAAATTGGCTGGAGCGCTTAATGGCTTTACGGGTGATTTTCTTTTTAACTTTTTTAGAAATGGCAGGGTCACTCGTTTTTAAATACTGTCTTCTAATATTTTAATCTGGCTTGCGATATTATGAAGTAAGGCTAAAAGCTGCGTTGTTTCCTGCAAAGGTATAATTTGAATGTCGATGATACGCCGAAAAGCTTCTATTGAAAGAATAATAGATTTCTTACAAATACCTAATTGCGCTACCGCATCGCATAATAAATATTCATCCGGATCAAAAGGATCGCAAGAAATAATATCACTTAACGCTCGTTGCATCTTAATCGGTAATAAAGTGTGATACCAAGAAATAGTTTCAAAATTATACGGTATCTTTCCTTCTGGATAAATTTTGTCAAAATAATTCTTATTTAAAAAACGTGATGTTAAAAGCTGATATTGTTTCACAACTTTCATCAAGGGGTGAGTGCTTAATTCTCGACGTTGCCGTTCAATGGTCTGCAGCGTTTCATCATCATCAAATTCATCTTCGAGTTCATCATCGTCTAACCAGGAATCTTCAAGGATATCAACATCAGGCGTCAACATATCAAGATCTTCCTCAAAAATTTCAATATCTTCAGGATCTCGCCCATGAGCGATATTTGTTAATTGAAGCCCAAGTTCATCAAGATATAATTGACACCGCCGTTGAGTTTCTGGATTGCAGCGTTCACACCAACGATCGCAAAAATTATAAGGCGTTTGTTGTTCATATTCCGCATTCTTTTTTAAGATAACTTTCAATTTTTCATTCATAGTGCCATCCTTGAAAATTAAATTATGGTATAAATTTCCTTGGTTTATCGGATGTTGATAACTGGAACTGGTGTTGAATTTACTTCTGCAACAAACCCTGCTGATGATTTACTACAAGATGTTCCTTGATTATCATCAACTGTTAAAAAGACATTGTAAGAGCCACTTTCCTTATAAGTATATTGTGTGATCGCCCCAATTTTGACATTGCCATCCCCAAAATCCCATTTATACGTTAACGCGTCTCCATCTGGATCGCTAGAGGCGCTTCCATTAAACTCTGACAGCTTATCAACACAGCAAGTTAAATTCTCTCCAGCATCTGCAACTGGTGGTGTATTAATTTTAATTTCCATGCTTGTGGTTGCGGTTGAACAAGACGTACCCAATCCATCATCCACAATGACCGATACAGTATACGTGCCTCCTTGTATATATTCATGCGAAACTTTGGCTCCAGAGCGTTCAATGGTTCCATCCCCAAAAGTCCAATAATATTCTAAATTATCACCATCAGGATCATTGGCTGCAGACGCGTCAAAATCAATACTTGCGCCAGTACAACCAGATTTTGCCGCTTTAATGGCAACCGATGGCGGCGAATTCACCGTTACGATCCGTGTGTCTTTGGATGGCGGGCACATAGCATTTAAGGCGTTTTCTACCGATAAACTGGCTTGGTATTGACCTGGTTTGGAATAGACATGCTCAACTTTTAGACTTTCGGACGATTCACCATCACCAAAAAACCATTTTGCCAGCAATGTTCCTTTTTTCTGGGCG
Organism: Candidatus Omnitrophota bacterium; assembly: GCA_020632515.1. Taxonomy (GTDB): domain Bacteria; phylum Omnitrophota; class Gorgyraeia; order Zapsychrales; family Zapsychraceae; genus JACKFK01. The sequence continues at coordinate 15,299 of JACKFK010000018.1, forward strand.
TAAGATTGTGACCCATCAAAATAGACTTTTTCTCCTGGACAAACCGTGACATCATCGCCAGCAATAGCTTCAGGAGCTTTATTCAAACGAACATTCACGAAATCAACACCTGTACCACAACCAATATCTGTCGAGTCTTTAACGACAAGTTTTACATCATAATTTCCGACATCAGAATATTGATGTGAGATGACAGGCCCTTGATCTTGAAAACCATCCCCAAAATCCCATTCGAATGTTAAAGGATCATTATTAATATCCGAAGAATTTGAAGCATTAAAATTGACAATTAAGTCTTCATCGTTATAAACACATTTAAGAATTTCTTTTTCATTAACTTCCGCTACAGGCGGTTCATTAACTTTAATTGATTGTTCAAAGGTTGTGGCTGAACATACTGTACCGCTTTGATCATCCACAGTGAGAGCGATCTTATAATTTCCTCCCTTGGAATAAACTTTAGCTACTTGAGCAACATCTTCGGTGAAAGTACCGTCACCAAATTTCCAGCGGTATTTTAAGGGAGCATTATTATCATCATAACTTCCCGTCGCATCTAAAATAAACTCTTCATTAGCGCATACGAGATCTTTAGCGTTAAAGGTCGCAATGGGCGGAATATTAGCACGAACAATTTGACTGGTTACAGCGGTGCTGCATTCTAATCCGGAATTATCCGTGATAGTGAGCACAACTTCAAAATCTCCAGATTGCGTATATGTATGTTTGATAACAGGATCTGAACTACTTGTGCCATCCCCAAAATCCCAAAAGAAATTAATCTCTTCATTTTCCGGATCGTAAGAACCCGAAGCATCAAAGATGAATTCATTACAACGTAGACTTGTAATTGGTTCGGTTGTTGAATTTACACTTTTTTCCTGTGCTGCGGCTAAGGCAGGTATTATAAGAAAAAGAAAAATTATTAATTGTGATAAAAACTTCATGAAAGAATTGATAAATCAGTCTCTAAAATTCGAACAAAATAATTTCCTGATGAAACGGTGCTATTATAACATAGTTTTATTTTTGTGCTTGGATAATTTTAATTTTTGAAAAAAATATTTCACCTTACTTTTCTCTGTGAATAATCTTAATTTTCTACTAACACTGCTCCAGTCGAAATGGTAAAACTTCCACTCCCTGCACTCGAATTCACTGGAACAGCGGTAATTTGATAAGTGTATTGTGTCAAATTTGCATTAAACGTAAATCCGTTATGTGGGCCGGAAAAATAATCGATTTGCAAATAGGGCGGTGTTGCTGCAAGCAAATCATTAGTGACTGTCGGATATACACTGTTAAGCGCGGCATAACTTTCTAAAGCTGTACTAATTGATTTTAACGCAGCCTTGGCAGAGGCGTCATTACTTTCCACCCGAGCCCGTAATAAATTAGGGATCGCGACAGCTACGATCATGGCAATAATAGCCACCACAATCATAATCTCAACTAATGTAAACGCCTTTTTAGAATTTTTAAATAACATACTGTTTCCTTAAGATTGATTTTTTATTATATCAAAAATATATCGATTGCTAGCATTATGATATCATTATTTAAAAATCAATTTTACTCGCCCCTGTGATTTCTCCATTCTCTTCATTTTGAATATAGGCAATAATACTTGATTCTTCCGCCTGCCAGAACGATGGTTTATTAAAAATGACCTCCCCCGAGAAATCTTGCAATCTTATGGAATGAAAATCCAGAACAACATTATCATGTGTTAATATTTTGCCAGCATTCTCTCCTTTGATAATTTTACTCGTTAAACCACGCTGCACCAGCGCACAATTTAATTTTTTCCTATCAATAGATCCTTTAATAGCATAAATCAATGAAATACTATTTGTAGTATTTTTTTTGATATTTAACTCAATATGCTGTGAAGCTGTTTGAGTTAACGCAGATTGAATACCTTTCGTCGCTAAATCTTGACGATACCCACCAAACGCATTTTTGCCGTTAATAATCATTTGCGGGGTATAGACGGATGTTGAATGAAGAATTTTGCTATATTCATGCTGACGCTGTGTGTATTGAGCCTGACTAAAAGGGTCTTTCCAACCTAAATAATTCCAATAATCCACATGAAAACTTAAGGGATAAATTTTTTTTGCTGAATCACGTGCGTCTTGCGTGATCTGACGCAAAATCGCATCTGCAGGAGGGCAACTTGAACAGCCTTCTGAAGTAAACAATTCGACAACGGCGATCGGTTCCAAATCTTCCGCATAAATCGAATTGATTGATAAAATCCCTATAAATACTGATCCAAGAACACAATTTCTTACAATACAATTAATCCGCATCTACAAGTTCTCCAATAACAGCTTGACCTTGAACTTCTCGCAGTCGCACTAAACGAAATTGATTTGTCAGCGATTCAGCCGTTTTAACATGGATACGAATGTAATGATCTGTTAGACCGTTCCAATAACCATCCTTGCATTGTTCAAAAAGAACCATTTGCGTTGTTTCCAGTTGCGTTTCCATAAACAGATGGCGTTTGCGTTGACTCAATTCTCTTAAAAGCTGGCTACGTTTTTGAATAAGCGCTGGCGCAATAGCGTTGCTGTGGGTCCGACTTTGCGCCAAATGACGCTGAGAATAACTAAATACATGAAAATAATCAATAGGTAATTCTCGAAGAATGTTCATACTCTCCTGAAAGTTTTCTTCACTCTCCGCAGGAAACCCAACAATGACATCCGTCCCGATACATAAATCAGGAATAGCAGATTTCACCATGCGCACAAAGTCACTATATTCTTTAATTGTATATTTTCGCTTCATAGATTGAAGGACCTCATCACTCCCGCTTTGTAACGGAATGTGCAGATATCGGCAAAGTTTATTGGAACTTTTAATTTTATCAATCAGCGCGGCGGCAATCGTTGTTGGTTCAATCGAGGAAATACGAATTCGCTGCAAACCTTCTATTTCCTCCATCCTATCAATCACATCCAATAAAGAATACTTTTTATACCTGTAGGTTCCAATATTAATGCCTGTCAATACAATTTCTTGATGGCCAGCCTCTACCAAAGTTCTAACTTCCCTTAAAATATCCTCAAATTCCCGGCTTCTAGCCCTGCCGCGAGCGTAAGGAATTTCACAAAAGGAACAAAAGAAATCGCAACCATCTTGAATTTTAATGTTCGCGCGTGTATGGCGCAGATCGATTCCAGCCGTTGGAATAGTAAAACTCTCTCTCGGGATAGACGGCGTAATAACCTCGACTTGCGTTGATTGTTGTGCTGATTCTAAAATATCAGCCAATTCCATTTTTCGAGCGTTTCCGACAATCCAGCGAATATTCGGTAAGGATGCTAACGATTCCTTCTGAATCTGTGCCTGACAGCCGATTAGCGCAATTTTAACGCGTGGATTAACTTTAATCACTTTATTAACCAAACGGCGGGTATCTGCATCTCCATTTTCCGTGACGGTGCACGTATTAATTACAGCAACATCTGCTGGATGACGAAAATCAACAATCTGAAAACCTCGCATTTGAAAAGTTTTTTCAATGACCGCGGTTTCACTTTG
>JACKFK010000019.1 GCA_020632515.1 Candidatus Omnitrophota bacterium
CAAAGGAAAGACAGAAGAAAATATTTACAAAGAGTTACGAGGACAACCTAGAGAGTTAACATATGTTAAAAATGATTTAAAAGGTAAGGAAGAGTTTAGAACAAAATTTAATAAAGCAGCAAAAGTTCAAACAAAAGGGGTGAATGTAAAGAATGCGGAAGATGTTATCCCCTTCGATGACTTTTAAGAAATAAATATTTTATAATGTTAAAAATTTAATAATGAACGAGAATCGTCAGAATTTAGAATTATATAAATGTTTTATTCAAGCGGGACAACTTGCTTTTAGTAAGGATCCATCATTAATTTGTGCTGTCTGTGGGAATGGTGTTTTAATTACATTACGAGATAGGATTCAGAAAGTGGGCGGAGTTGTTCATTGTATCTATCCGCAATCGTATCGGTGGTCTAAACCAACAAATTATCATGTGGATATCGCAATTTATTCATTATTTAGTAATCTAAAAAATTACAATGTGATTCATCGAAACTTGGAAGCACAATTATTAGGGGGCGGGCATCTTCGAGGATTGAATAAGAAACGCGCTGAGAAAGTCATTAAAGGGGTTCGAAAGATATTAGGAAAGCATAATATCAATATTGTTTCCGAAGATGTGGGAGGAAATTTAGGAAGAAAAATTATTTTTAACACAGAGTCAGGCGAATTGGTTATTCATAAAACACGGCAGATTAGGAAAACTGATTGGATGCCTGAATTTTCAAGGAAGTAGATTTTATCGAAATATGGAGACATTTAACGAAATTCAACTAACAGATAAAATTTATAAGAAATTTGCTGATTTCATTTATCAGGAGAGCGGTATTCATTTAGGTGACAATAAGCAACAGTTGTTAAAAACACGATTTCAAAAACGCATAAGGCATTTAGGTTTAAATTCGTTTGAAGAATATTATGAAACGGTAACGAAAAATAAAAATAGTGATGAATTTGTTTTTATGTTAGATGCTGTTTCTACTAATTACACTTTTTTTTTTAGAGAAAAAGATCATTTTGATTTCCTTTCCCAAAAAGCAATCCCTGAAATTTTAAATCAGAAAAAAAACAAAGGTATTAATAAAATGCGGGCCTGGTGCGCGGCGTCCTCTACCGGAGAAGAGCCTTATACGATTATGATTTGTTTAATGGAACTGATTTCCAATTTACATAATTGGGATTTAAAGATGTTGGCCACGGATCTTTCTACCAAAGTATTGGCAAAAGCAAAAAATGGGATTTATGAAAAGAAACAGTTGCAGTCTATGCCGCCTATATTAATTAGTAAATATTTTGATCGTATAGAAAGAGAAGGTTGCAAGTATTATCATGTTAAACCCTTGTTGAAGAATTATATAACTTATGCTCGGTTTAATTTAATGAGCGAACGTTTTCCTTTTAAGGGAAAGTTTGATTTTATTTTTTGTAGGAATGTAATGATTTATTTTGATCGTCCCACGCAGGAGACTTTAGTCAACAAGTTAGCCAATTTTCTAGAACCTCGTGGGTATTTATTCATTGGACATTCAGAAACACTGCCAGTTTCCACAAAAAGTTATTTAAAATCAATTGGTCCTGCGTTATATCAGAAGATTGGATAAATGAAAATTTATATTAAAAAACGGATTCTTGTTACTCTGGTCGTTATCACTTCAGTATATGCAGTTTTATTTTATTTCACTATTTTTTTGGAGGAGAAATTAGATCGTAAACGGGAGACTATTACGCGTATTTACGATAAGAGCGAGAGTGATTTTAGGCAACTTAAAGATGATCTAAACGATATTAAACTTTATGTTAAGCAATTAGAATTTTCTTCAGAATCATTGGATAAGAATTATATCGCTCTGAATAAAATTATAAAAGATTCTATTGATCGAATTCATTTATTAGAAGGAATATATCAAGAAGCTTATGTTGAGCTGTCACTTAATATTG
>JACKFK010000002.1 GCA_020632515.1 Candidatus Omnitrophota bacterium
TGATCATAAAGAAATTGGCAAACTCCAAGAATTGACCAGCATCGCTGAAGCATTAGGGCTTTTTGATGATCCTTCTCGAATCGGATTTCAAAAACAGTGGGAAAATCTAATCAATGAAAAAGGTTATCAACTGATTGATTATGAGTTCATTCCGATTGGAAATGATCTTTCAGAACCCGAAGATGCAAGTGAATTCTGCTCAGCGAATGAAGTACAGCGACATTTAACTGCTTTGGTACGCTATGGATTCTCTGCACCAATCCAAATGCTTGCAAAGTTTGGATTTTTAGATGGCTCGCGAAGTGTATTTGATTACGGATGCGGACGTGGTGACGATTTGCGTGGCCTGCAAGAAAATGACATCCAAGCGTTGGGTTGGGATCCACATTATGCACCTGACAGAGAAAAACACATATCCCATATTGTTAATCTCGGTTTTGTCATCAATGTCATTGAAGATATCAATGAGCGTATTGAGGCGCTTCAAGGAGCTTATTCATTAGCTCAAGAATTGCTTGTTGTGTCAGTAATGCTGGCTAACCAGAATGCCACCAAAGGAAAACCTTTTAATGATGGTGTTTTGACATCCCGTGGGACTTTCCAGAAATTTTATACACCCAATGAGCTCAAAATATTTATCGAGCAGAATTTGCACGAGGATCCCATTCCTGTAGCGCCTGGTATTTTTTTTGTTTTTAAGGATAAAGATGTTGAACAACGCTTTTTAATCGGTAGAAGTCGTTCTCGCTCAAATTTATTACGCGCAGCAAGTCATGTGCGCAGCATGCCAAGACCTAGCAAGGCTGAGAAAGACGCTGCACGCTATGCAGAGCATCAAATACTTCTTGATGCTCTATGGCAACAATGGCTGGAAACTGGGAGAGAACCCGACAAAAGCGAAGTGAAAAACTTATCACAACTACTTGAAGCATTCGGTAGCCTGCCTAAAGCTTTACGTTTTCTTCGTAGCCAAAAAGACGATGCTATTCTGGAGACAGCAAGCAAACTACGACAAGATGATCTTTTGGTTTACTTTGCACTCGGACTGTTTGAAAAACGTAAAGCATATCGACATCTTGAACCATCACTAAAACGCGACATAAAAGCGTTTTTTGCCGATTATGGCATTGCCCAACGAGCCGCGACAGAACTATTGTTCCAAATTGCCCAACCGGAACAAATTGAAAAGGCTTGTAGCGATGCTGCATCTAGAGGATTAGGCTGGTATATAGATAACGAATCTTTACAATTACATACCAGCCTGGTTGAACAACTGCCTCCCATTTTGCGTATATATATTGGTTGTGGTGCAGCGCTCTATGGTGATATCACATCGGCTGATCTTGTTAAAATTCACATTCGATCTGGAAAGTTGACTTTAATGCGGTTTGACGATTTCCTAGGTAAGCCACTTCCAAAAATGATTCATCGTGTAAAAATCTTATTCCATCAACAAGACTTTCAGCTATTTGAATACGGCGATGAATTTGAACCGCCTTACCTTTATCTAAAATCTCGATTCATGAATGAGGAAATGGATGGCTATAGCGAGCAAGCTTCATTTGATAATCAGTTAGAGGGCCTAAATCTTTTTGATTTCTCAGAATATGGCCCTAATCCTGAGGAATTTGAAACAAAACTAAAACTAGCTCGATGGGAAATTGATGGAATGCGATTAATTCGAAGTCGAATCACTCCTGATCTTGATGCACCGTGTGGGCGATATTTTACCTATCGGGATTTCATTGAATGTGGCGAAACTCAGGCCCGAACAGGAATACCTAACTTACCTAAAGAAGCTGATTCATACACCGCGCTGTATGAGCTTGCCACAAACATCTTAGATCCTGTCATCGATTACTTTGGCATGATAAAGCTAACATATGGTTTTTGCTCAGCAGCCCTTGCAAAAGAGATACCCGGAAGAATCGCGCCAAAACTTGACCAGCATGCAGCGCATGAAAAGAAACGTAATGGGAAACTTATATGTGAAAGACTAGGCGCTGCTTGCGATTTTATTATTGAAGATGAAGATATGGAGGAGGTTGTTCAATGGGTCAGTGAGAATATTAATTTTGACAGGATATATTTTTATGATTCCAGGAAACCAATTCATATAAGCTATTTCCTAGAACCGAGTAATCAAATAACTTTCTTGAAAAAATTGCCTAATGGTAAATGTATTCCTCAAACAAAAAAGTCTGTATCAAAAAGTAAATCTTGAATCCAAGAATAAAGACAACGTTAAGGGATCATGGTTAATTTTTGTGAATAATTAGGTCTTTCCAAAATAAAATCGTTACTATAAAGACTGAGCCAACTTAAAAGATTGCTGACAAGCTTCTTCATTTCTTGTCTATAAGGTTTGGGATCGTCAATAAGTACATCATGTAATGCACTTGTTAGCTCACCAAAATAAAACTCCTTTTTTACTTTCTTCTGCATTTCAGCTCTAAGCCACCGGACTAAACCTGTATTGTTTAGCGCTTGTTCTATACTTCTCTTCGATACCATCTTGCATCTTTCCAAACTTTGAAACCCTAGAAGAGAAAGGTCATGTGATATGTTCACCATATTATTTTCTAATTGTTCAGAATTTTGCAGCCACAATCCATCTGTCCAAAAGCAATCTGAACATCCTATCCCTGTAAGATTTATCGAGTTATTTATCATTTCAGAAATTTTATCCGGCCATTCAAGCAAATTTTCCACATACTCTCTATCTTGATTCAATCTAATCCAATCAGCAATCTTTAAATAAAGCTCATCACTAACTTGCATGGCTCCATGAAAGAATTTCTCAATAGCATTAACATTTTGTAATGATGACTCGATTCGAACCATTCCCTCTTCATTGCCATTAGTATTTATACCAAATCCTGATTGCGTTAGATTTGCGCTCCCAATAAAAATAGATTTATTGCCTATTAAATAGGCTTTTGCATGAAAATAGGGTTTTATATAAAAAGGCCATCCATTAGATTTTGCATAATCAAAACATTCTAAATCAGAAGCTTTAGAAATAAGATCATCAGGCTTCCAACGAGTAAGTATTCTGACATTGTTTGACGAATGAATATACCCTTCTGAAAAATTCTTAATTGCTTTTAGTTTGGTATAAGCTGAAGCGAGCACAATATCGGCATCAGTTAATTTGCTAAGCTCTTCTTTTAGTATATCTAAAGCTACTCTTCCAGAAATAATTTCTCCAAAATTAGAATTTGTTTGGTTCACTATTAGTATCTTCAGTCACAAGTTTAAACTTACAAAAAATTATGAAATGAGAAGCATGTTTCACTAAAATACCTATAGAAAGATGAAATAATGATTAACAAAAGAACTATTCCTGCTCATCAATATCATCAAAATCGTCTTCGTCAGATCTTTTCAGTGATTCCTCACTGATTTTTATTTCTCGCATATAGCGATTAAGATGCAAACCGACGAAACTTCTAAATTGATCTAAAACTGCTGTTTCTCTTTCTCCTTGAAAATGATTATGCTGTTCCCATGCTAAACTACTTACGAAAAGTTCCATTGCAGAAAGTGCCTCTTCAACACCTACTACTTTCATGGGATGTAAGACATTGATATAAAATTCATGTTTGGTATTTATTGTTATAATAAGAAAGTCATATACAGTTGTATATGACCAAAGTTGATCTGATTCAGATTCAGCATAAAGAACACATCCACGCACTCGCAACTGGTCGTAATTATCTATTGCTCGACGAATGTCTTCTTTGGATATTGTAGGATAACGTTGACAAAGGCGTTCAAAAAGCTGCGTTTTTTGGTTTTCACTAAATTGAGAAGATCTCTTGCCATCAATAGAGCCAATTATTTTTGATGTGGTATTAGTTGCAGCTGGAAGTAATTCCCCTCCATTTTGTGAGTTCAGTTTTTCTGAAGAAGCATTAGCAAGATCCCATTCCCTATGTTGTTTCCGTACAATTGCCCAGACACTTTTATATGCTGTATTTATTTTGATTGTAAGTTCATGCCAGAGCTTTTCTTTTGCTTGAAGTAGTTCTGCTGAGTATTGATCCCATTCGTTATCAACATCAATATTTGGTGTGGCTGTAAACTCTATTCCCTGTTTATTATTATGTACTCCAAGTAGATCATCAGCACTTGGAGAAAATTTTACTTCAATCGACCACCATCTATTTTGTGGCTCTGTATCCCGATAAAATCCATAATTACCTGAAGATATTTCCCTATCTGCTCGAACGAAACTAATGTTACCTTCTCGCTGTTTATCACCATAAAACTGACCAACTAAGGTTGATCCGCCATTCCTGACCCCGGGTTTCTGTATTTTTATGTCTGCAACAGTGGCAATAATTTCAAATTCAATTTCTTTGTCTTTCCAAAAAAAAGGATATTTATAGCAATGATCGATAACCTTAGTATTTGTAGGTAAGCACTCATTAGGATTATTACCTACAAATGCTTTAAAATGTTTTGGGATATTGCGGTTATCCGGCACATCATCTGCAACTGGTGCATTTGCTTCTTTCCAGATTTTATTTGCAACTACAGTATTGGGCATTAAGAATAAGGGATCATTTATTCTTACTGATACCTTAGCCGCAACTAGTTCAAAACTTTCATGCGACGAATTATACAGATACTCAGTAAACTCAATTTGTTTGTCCTGTAACAATAGATATCTAAACAATCGACCCAGAAGTTTTTCTGATTTCTCAACAATTGTGCTTGAACGAACGTTAGAGAGACGATCACAACGACGCCAAGAAACAATTGTTCCGTGAGAGCCATTAAGAACTGCATCAACTGTTTCATAATATGATGGTAGTGAAACTGTTTGTACCAATGGAATCTCTATAGATCCGGTTTTAGCTAGCTCGTCTAAATCAAGGTAAGTATAAATAGTCTTATTTGATGCCTTCCAACTATAAACATGAACGGATGGACATTGACTCAATGAAGCATTCGGCAAACCATATCCAAATTTACCTTTTTTCTTCTGCCGAACAATATCGTCTAGCTCTACATTGGTAGTATTACCAAATTGCAGTGCTCCTTGCAATACGTCTTCTGTCATGCCTCCACCATCATCACATATTAATATTTCATCAATACGTCTTCGGCCAGCTATTTGTTTTTCAAGCAAGATAATTCTCACTTTACTTGCCTCTGCATCGAAAGAATTATCAATTAATTCAGCCAGAGCATGCATGGTGCTTTTGTAGCCAGAAGCTCTTTGACTAACTAATGCGTTGTACGAAAAAAAAGTAGGCATGAATTTTCCTTATTATTTTGCTGAAATAAAACCCGCAGTAAAAAACCTGTAAACAAAATTTGCATTTGGATAGTTAATCAAATTATCCTTAATCGTCACTAACGTATTAAGTGAATTCCCACCGTTTCTAGGGCCTCTCAATGCTCTGCCTAGAATTTGGCTAAACAGAATTGGAGAACCTACTGGCCTAGTCACGATCAACCGATTAACATTTGGGAGATCTACTCCCGTGGAAAGAATATCAAGATTAATTAATATCTTCGTCTCAGATTTTCTAAATCGGTCAAGAATCCTAATTCTCTCCGATTGAGGGGTCTCACCAATAATATATTCAGCATTAATCTTTTTTGCGCGACACATTGCTATAAGTGCGTATACGTGATCAAGCGTGCAAGAAAATATTAGGGTTTGCTCTTTCATCTGATCTGCTAATTCAATTTGCTTAAGAATTAATTCATTTCGTTTAGAATCTTCAGCTAAACTCCGACATATTGTATTTTCCTGCTCATCATCAAATGTCGATCCACTTTCAAGCTCGACAAATTTGATATCTGCTAATACTCCATAGTCTTGTAAATATTTAATTACATCGACTATCATTTCTCGATTCTCATTAGTAACTTGAATTAATTGATTTGAATAGAGTCTCGCTAAGTCTTGAGTTAGCAATAAATCATTTCTTGCAGGAGTTGCACTCAATCCGATTAATCTTGCGATACCATCGTCAACAAATTTTCTTATTACTTGTTCATAAGTTTCAGCTATAGACGTATGCGCTTCATCAACGATTAATAAATCTGTAGATTTGATAAGGCCCCTGACTTTGGCGAAATTGGCATGAGAAGTATCTGATAGCACGCTCCAAAGGGTTGAAAAACTTGCAAAAACAAATCCTCCGGTTTCTCTATCAAAGGAGGGAGAAAATCCTCCAAATAACCGGTGAACCTTAAGTGGCTGATCCCCTTTTAATATCCAAAGAGATTTGAAAGATTCTAGAGCTTGTTCAGCAAGTTCATTACTGTCAACCAACCAAACAATAAATCCCTTATAAAAAGGTTGTCTATATATATCAATTGCTGCCTCTAAAGCAGTCACTGTTTTGCCTGAACCAGTTGGCATTTGAACCATCACACGTGGAATTCGCTTTGATATTTTGTCGATTATTTCATCCTTAATCCGTTTCTGATAAGGATGTAAAAATCCTCTAAGAGGAGTCATTCTTCCAGCTGATGGATTAACTATTTCCGTTGCTTCTCTGTCATCGAAAACAACAGTTCGAATGTATTCTTGAGGAAGATCGAGTAACGAAACTAATTCGGATGATTTTTTTTTAGAATAACCCTGTGTAAAATACTTCTGAAGACAAACCTGAGGATATTGTCCATCAGGGACTTTCAGACCTAACATTCTGCAAAATTCACAGGAAATATTTGTATCAAACGTATCGAATATGGCTCTTTTTAATTCTGAGTGGTTGAGGGCGTTAATTCCATATTTCTCAGTAACTAGCTTAGCCAACTCAAATTCATCGTTGATATCAAAAACTTCACGTACTGCTCTAACAATTGTAGTACCAGCAAGACTTTCAAGCGTGTGGGAGTCAAGTCGCCTAATGTAATCAATAAGTTTGGGCATACCTAATTTATTTTTTAAGCCATACTAATTTTCAGTTTAGGTTTATAAAGTACAAATTAAACAAGATTCATCTGATTCATCTTCGGCAATCGCTGCTAATTTATCTTGCCAACTAATAACAGAAGCTGACTTCAGCTTCTGATTTGCATTTCGCTTAATTTCTTCGGATCGAGCTTCTAGTTCACTCAAACTCTCTCCCTGTGACCAGGTGTAACGTATATCTGTTTCAGAATCAAATTTTTCATAGCGTTTTGCATCTTCGAACAATTGCGGGTGACGTTCTTTAAGACCAACCCACTCAGATTTACGCTGAAAAAAACAGAAATAGCATCCTGATCTGCTACGCCATTCATAGTAACCAGGAATACCCAGACCTGAATCATCCAGGATGCGCATGATATCCATATAGACAAGGCCCGCTTCTTTAAAAGGAAAAACTGCTTTGATATTAGGTTTAGTACTGACGTATCCTTCGCGATCTTCATCGGCGCGGATGCCCACATAACTAATGACTTCATCATTGCCTGCAAACTCTTCAAACGGCCTTATTTTGAGCTCACGCGTACACCAGCGTGTATTGGGTGACGGCAAGAAGTCGTTATATTGATTTTTTAACAGATGATCAAATGTGCGAGTAGCATTGATACGCTTAATTGGCTTACCCAAATAAGCCTCTAATTTATCCAAATATTCATAAGTTTCTGGAAGTTCTGCCCCTGTGTCCGTGAAGAAGTATTCCATCTCTGGCACTTTGTCGCGCATAAAAATAGCTAGCGCAGAGCTATCTTTTCCACCGGAGAGACCTAATACATGGCGTATCTTTTTCTCGCTCATTATTTACTCCTTTTAGCTGAAGAAGATGGTGATTGATCTTCTTTGTTTTTTTGTTCTACTAGATGATCTTCAAAAAGCTTTGCAAGAAGTGCCAAACGCAGATCATCTGTTGGAATTTCCTCCAACATACATTGAATTTTTGCTAGCTTATCGGCAATTGCCTTCTTTTTAGACTCATCAAGCGCAACTATTGCATCAAAATCATTGCCACCTTGACGTACAGTCCGAAGCATGACGATTTCAATTTCGGGATTCTGTGAAGCTAAAGTATTTTCTTCATAGTGTATTCTCAACCTTTCTAAATCACGCAATCGTTTTGAAAATTCCACAAGCCGGTATTCGACTATGTTGATATCTTCATCAAGCCATTTCTCAGGTGGTTTACGAGCAATAAAAGTTGCCAAACTATTTAACCAATGAGCATCATCTCCGTAAGGGTCAGCAAGGCGTCCCAAAAATGCTTTTAGCCCCTGCGTGTCTATTGTATACGTTTGAAGTGGGCCATAACGGCCTCGTAAGCGTTCGCGCAGTTCAGAAAATGTTATTTTGCCATCTTCATGAAACGTATTCTTAAGCATTGCCCTGAATTCGTTGAGTAATTTATGGTAGGCAACACGGAGTTCAGCAAAAACCGATTTTAATTCACTAGAAAAGGCTTCAAGTTTTTCATTTGTTGTATTGGGTTGAATAGGCTCGAATCCGCAAGCAATGGGCAAGTCTTTAAATAACAATTGCCCAGGCGATTTTGCAGAAAAGAAATGTTCACGTACCTTTTGCACTTTTTCTGATACGCGTTTAGTTCTCTTAGTGTAATCCGGCAAATTTACCATAAAGCGTGATAATGGCTTGAGAACGCTCATCATACTGACTTCTGTTGGATCATCCATCGTGATAGCTTGTGCATACTTCTTAAACAACTGATCTTTCAAATGATCCGCTCTAAAACGCTGGATCGAAAATGTATCAGGCGATTTTAGGATTTTTTCTAACAGCTCTTGCGTCATGAATGGTGCGTAATAACCACCCTCGTAGATTGCGATCTCATTTTTATAAATCAGATAAGCAGATAAAAAAAGTACGGGTAGCAATCCCGCTTTAATTCCAAAAGGGGAGTCCGATAGCTCTTCATATAACTGAGATACTGTTAGCGGTTCTTGCTCTGTACGATCAAAGAAATCCTCTATTGCTAACCAAAGCGGTTGGAAGCTTATGTTTGATGTTTCATGAAATTCTGGTGCAGTAAATTGCCAGCCTTGGCTTGTTTGTGCATGAAGGCCGGTAGCGCGTAGAATTGAACGATAGATCGCCTTCTCAGGAGGGAACTTCTCTATACCTAAATCTTCTGTTGATTCCATTTGCAGCATTGCAAGCAACAGTTTCTTTCGACCAGCAATTGCGCTCGAAGATGGTTTCTCGCGATTAATCAACTCATTGTGAAGAATAGGTGTTCTAGTGTAATTTTCCTCTAAAATGTGGGTCAACAATTCTTGAAGTTCACGTTTATTGTTAATTAGTTTGTGTTGACAGTCCCATTGCCATATTGAACGGTGTGGCTCTTCAAGAATACCGTTTATAGCAATCCTTTCATTTTTAATTGCTGCGCTTATACGATCCTTTAATTCGCGTAGAGCAATCGGATCAGAAGCTAGTTCAGGACTAGTATGTTGAATTTTTTGTAAGGCAATCACTTCAAGCAATGACTCTTTCAGCGTCGTGACTGAATTTAAAATAACCCCGACAGCTAGTGAATTCCCAAGCTTATTCAAGTATTGGAGAAATATTTCTTTATCCGCATTAGTCTCAGGTAAACATACATAAAGCGTAGGTTCTTTTGCGTGCGCAATTCGTGCTGCACTAAATTTATCGATAAATATCGGATTAAAATAACGTAATGTTCCTGTCTTAATGCCATAACGCCTTGCAACAATAGGTTGTAGTGGCCTTCGTTCATTGAGCAATTCTGCCAACTGCAAGTTAGCAAGTTGTGTTTTTTGCACTTGCACAGCAGCTTCCAGATCAAAATCACTACCTTGCCAAACACGGTATTCGCCGCTAAATTTTCTGTAAGTAATGATCGATTTGTCTTCTAAAGACGCTAAAGCATTTTTAAAAGTAGTTTCATCACTTACGCTGCAAAGCGAAATAATCTCTTTAGATGCTTTTAGCCCTCCTTGTGCGCCGATTATGTTCAACAATCCTATGGTTTTGAGCAGATAGAATTCTTGAATGGGTGCATCTCCAAGGCGCTCTAATGCTGTCACTACTTCTGCCCAGCGGCGATGCGTAGCATGGTCTGTGGTGAGTCCGGGTTGATTAAAAATAAAATATTCATAAACCTCCCATGGCATTACCCAAGGAAGTTCTTTGTCTGTAATTTCAAGACGATTTAAAGTGTCCAGAAAACCGTGCGGTTCATGACTACCCAGATAGGTAAATAAAGTACGCTCATTTTGAGCGACTTTCTGGCAGAGCGCGGGTAACAACAACAGAGTTAGCGGGTGTATAGGATAGCAATTATTAAATAATTGATGCGCTGTAGAAACGTTTAACCCTGCTGGCAGCGCACTATTAGCGGCAAGCATTTCAACAATCCGACTGCAATGATCGGATATTTTGTCATTAAAATTTTTGTTCAAATTGGAAATGAATGACGCTGCTAGAATTTGCAAAACTTGCTCAGTTGATTCTAGAAATGGAATGCTTTCAAAGCGGCCTTGTACTTTCTTCCACTCATTCTTTAATTTTTCCCCTAGCCCTTGAAAATATTGCTCAAAAGCCTGATGTAACAGCACCACAAAATGCAATGGAATTGAATTTGGCTTGTACGCAGCTTCTGCAATCGCTTGTAATAAATAAATATCATTCCCGTTATGATGTCTTGCTTCAAATTCCAGAAACTTACCTAATTCATCAATGATAATCAGCAAGCCTGCACCCTGTGCGCGGTGAACAGACTTCTGAAGTTCAAAAATTAATTCAATAACTTCTGAAGTGCTAGTGGATTTGTTTTCAGATGCGCTTTGAAGGCTTTTTATAATTTGAGGTGTTGGCCCTCGCCTACCGCTAAAGAACGTCTGAGCACCTGTTGACATTGCTTTAACGAGTCTTTTACTCAGTGCTTCGGGACTGCCTGTTAAATGAATGCAGCAGTATCCTTCCGTTCCCGCGAGTTTCTTGGAGATATTTGCAGCTAAACTAGAATTTGAACGTTTTAAAGCTTCTGATGCTTGTTGTGATGATACCGATCCAGGTTTGCTAAATAATTGACTGAGAAACAACCCGAAAGCTGATTTGCCGGAACCATATGGTCCAACCAGCGCACAAGCTCTCGGAGATTCAGCAGCATGAATTGTTTCGGCAATGCGGGATAATGTTTGAACTGCGCGAAACGTGGGAATATATGAACATTCATTTGAGCTATCTTTAAAGTCACGCTCAAGGTTAATCGATCTTGTATAACGTGTATTAACCTTCAAAAAATTTTCAAGCTTCATACTTCCAACTCCGGTAGTCGAGAGATGTTAGACATCCCATAGTATTTTTCTAATACATCCAATGGCTCGATTTGCTTGAGTTTATATAATTGATGTATACCCGCTGTTTCTCTTAATTCAAAATTGTCCGGCAGCCAAGCTATCATTTCTTCAAGTTTGGCGATTAAACCTTGTTCATTGAGTCTAAAAACAGCGCCTGGTGCGGCAAAAACACCATCACTAGCCATTAACTGGGCGATAGGTAGGCTTGCTAATTGAGTTGCATTAAAAACTTCTGTAACCGCAAAACTAAAAGGGGTTATAGGAAGATTCCAGCGATTTTCAAGTTTAGATTCGTGATATTTTGCGTCACCGGTTTCATGCATTAAACCGAGTAAAGAAAGTGGAGAATCAAGTCCCTCTTCAATAGGTGTTTTTTTAAAGTCGATCGTTGTTTCATACGTGCGTAACAATAAAGTCACATCATGTTTTAAGGTATTGTCAGCTATTTTTGAACCAGTATTTTCATGTACGAATTGTCGTAATGTTTCTAATAGTTCCTTTTGAGTAAACTCAGGTTTGTGGAATCGATTGAAAAACCAGAAAAATGATGTAGCATTTTGCGCATTTGATGCAATCAACCAATGAAGAAGCCAAATCGTTGCATCGTCTTCTAAATAGGGATCGTAGCCATTTTCGGCATCAAATAAACGTTTTCCAAGTTCTGTAGGCTTTAATGTGCGTTCATTAATATCAAAAACCTGGCTTGCAATTAGCCAATAACGAATCGCATGGACCATATTCTTGCCTACACCTAGGGCAACTGTAGCATCTTCTTTTTCAAAAATAGCGGGATCTTGATTCCAGGCATTAAAGCCTTTTGTAAGCCAACCAAAACGAAGTGTAAAGGTTTCATGGCGACCAAAAGACACTGAAGAATTATCAAACGGTTTCATTCGAGGCTTCCTTCGTTTGATGCCCGTGCTCTTCAAAAGGCAGGGTATCCTGAATGTTATTCGTGATGTAGCTTTCGGCAGATTTCACAAACCAATCTTTGAGATTAAGTTCATTCCTTCTTAGTACAGCATACAGTTCTTTTTTAAGACGGGGGTCTATTTCAATTACCACTCGGCCACTTTTTCCGATACTCATATATTGAATCCAATTCAGTATGATGTTACATGTGTTACATTACAGATGATACGATATTTTTTCAACCTTTTGATTTTTTGAACTGAACTTGCTATTCTCATTCTACTTTTAGTTCATTATTTCACAGCAAATTACGCACCTATGCGACCGTCAACGTTACGATATATGATTTATTTGCGATGTTAGGCAATCATTCGAGTGCTGGAAGTTAATTTTTTGTGGATTTTGAGTGGAATAAAAGCAAGGCTGAAATTAATCTCAAGAAACATGGTGTATCGTTTCAAGAGGCAGCTACGGTGTTTGGTGACAAGTTAGCGTTAACGTTCAATGATCCAGATCATTCCATAGATGAGCACCGGTTGCTGACTTTTGGAGTAACACGAACTGGAAAGTATGTTGTGGTGTCTCATACTGAACTGGATACAACTATACGAATCATCAGCGCACGTCAAATGACTAAGCAAGAGCAAAAAATTTATGAAGAAGGCTAAGATGAAAGATGAACTGAGATCTGAATATAAGCGTGAAGACCTGGAAAAAGGCGTTCGTGGCAAGTATGCCACGGCATATGCTGAAGCACATAATATAGTTCTACTTGATCCGGAAGTAGCTAAGGCATTTCCAAGCGAAGAAGCTGTGAATAAGGCATTACTGTCATTGTTGAAAGAAGCGCAGGCGTCAAAATAACTTACCGTAACTACTCGCCCCATACTTTATGAGCTTCCCCGGCTAACGTTATTTGAATAGCGCCAAGTGGATTGTATCCTGTATTGGCCATGGATTGCAGGTAGCTTGAAATTCGGCAATAGGCATGTGCATATTCGCTGACTCTGAAACAACCTGATACCTTTTGTTCGACCTTTGCCACTCTCAAGTCACGCTCTGCTCGGTTATTAGTAAACGATACATGCGGGTCTTTCGCAAACAGCAGTACTGCTGTTTCGTGAATCTTCAATCTTTTCCAAAGATTGTGTGCATCAGATTTGGCTAGTTTACCGCGCTTGCAGCTGGATTTGGATGGAATGACGGGCAGTTCTTTTTTGCCACGCGTTAAGATATTCCGGTAACGTTTTTGTAGCTTGACGAATGCTTCATCACTTAGACACTTTTCCGTACGGAAGTGCATGGTCGTTTGGATAAATGTCCCGATCATGACATCAACGGTTTTAAACGGTACGTCGCACTGGCTGTTGTCGCCAGAAACATCCATCGTATCGGAGGTATTTTATGGCAGCGTGATGTAGCGCGAGAACGCAAAGCAAGCGCAAGAAATTCGCAGTATCGGCGAACGGCCTGAAACTTTTTCCAAGCGATAAATATCACCTGATTGTAAGCAATCAGCGGTGACTGTTAGGTAAAATTCGGGGTTTTCGTGCAGGCACTATTTCTCAACCAAGCTATAAGGTCGGGCGGGCAGAGTGGATTCAATACAGCCACGGTAGATGGCTTTAATTGTCAAAAATATCAAAAAATATTGCAATTTGTTATTTCTTTTTC
>JACKFK010000003.1 GCA_020632515.1 Candidatus Omnitrophota bacterium
ATGCAAAGGTGGTCCTACAATTTCTATATTGTATTTCGCCGACATGTCCGATAGTTGCTTTTTAAATTCTTCAGTGGGCGGGCCATGCCGCTCCGGAAGCGTAATTGTATCGGCAGGTCTTGAAGCAGCCTTGACAAAATTTTCGAAATCATGTCCGGTAGTGATCGTGAGCCATTTGCCCCCTTGCGGAGATTCAACCCGGTAGGCGTGCGGAATGCCTTTTGGCGCCAATATGGTCTCACCTGCTGAAAGCCGGTGTTCGCTCGACCCGATCACAAAACGGAACTCCCCTTCAAGGACCACGAACACTTCATCCTCAGTATGATGGATATGCAACGGTGGCGAATCTCCGTGGTAAGCATGATGCTCCAGCACTGAGATGTTGTCAGAATTGTGATCACCTGAGATGCGCACCTGGACACACGTATCCAGGAACCAGTAAGCGTTTGAACTGTTTGTCTCCATTTCGTTGATTGATTTGCAGGTTGTTGTTATTTCAGTTGTCGTTCAAGATACACGGGAATTCCTTTCGACCTGAAGTCCGTCTGTTGAGCAACAGCGACGAGCAAGGCAGAAATAACGAAAGCCGATCTGTATTATGTTACACTCATGGCCAGGGAAAGGAAACACATGCTGACGACGAACAAATATAAGAGAATCATTGCTGACCATTGTGTTCTCGCTTTGCTGGTCCTGAATATTGCTTCAACTTATGTTTCGTGATATTCGCCGGCGGGGACTTGAATTAATTGTCAAACTTTAATATTCTTGAAATGTCATTTTCCAGTCCGGAAAGGTTCAAACCTTCCACATTTGAAAGCAGGATTATGGCTTCATCCTTCCTGGTTCGCCTGCTGAAAAAGCAGGTATAACCCGGCAGGTCTCCTTCATGATACATCACATCCCAGACACCTCCCCGTTCGCGCAAGAACCAGCCGTATCCAAATTTTTCCTTTACATGCTGTTTCTGCATCAGTTCAATTGATTCCTTTGATAAAAGGATCTCCGAACGAAGCGCCCGGTCTATTTTAAACAGATCGCTTGCAGTAGCATATAATGATCCCGCTCCATTCACTATTTCAAGAGGATACCCGATCTCTGCGGTCTCTTTCTGATTGGTTGCCTTATAACCCAGCGCCAGATTGCTTACCTGATGCGGGTCATTGGCAACACCAAAAGCATTTAGTTGAGCCGACTTGCAAATATGCGCTATCAGTTCCTCAAACTCTTCCCCTGATGCTCGTTCGGCTATTTCTTTCAGTATGACATATCCCGTATTTGAATATTTAAAATCCGAACCGGGCTTAAAATCGAAGTCGGCTTCTTCCAGGTCCGACTCCTCGAATGCATGATCCTTGCCAATTAATTCTTTTATTCCCGAAGTATGCGTTAGTAACTGATGAACCGTTACGGTGGAGGCTTGTGAGTTGTTGTCAACACTAAAAAATTTACCAAGCGGATCGTTTAATCCAACCTTGCCTTGCTCCGCCAATTGCAAAATGAGGATCGCGGTAACAGGTTTGGAAATGGAAGCAATTAGAAATTTTGTTGAATCGCTCACTGGAATTCCTTTCTCTGCATCTGCCATTCCAAAGTTTTTCCGGTAAATGATATCTCCTTTCTTCGCTACCAACACACTTCCAATAAAATCTCCGTCTTCAAAGGCTTTATTGACTACAAAATCGATCTTTTCGTTTGGTGTTTTTCCCGGATTAGCATTGCAACCGGCCAGAAGTAAAGGGATCAGGTAGTAAAAGGCCTTGTTCATCATCTGGTCGTACTATTTTCGTTATTTCAAATTTCGCTCTTTTAAAAGTTCTTTCAGGGCTTTGTCATCTTTGGATTTATTGATCAGATTGAATGCAAAAAGCAAAGGGATCAATGTAAGGATCCCGAGACTGTTTTTTGCAATGCTGTAAATGATGATCCCAAACATAAATCCGATTAACACAGCATTCATGATGGAACTCGATTTCATTTTTTTTGCTTCTTGCAGCAACTCTTCATCTGTTAATTCTGATAATTTCTTTTGCTCCATTTTTTGATGCCTGGGTTTTGAATTGTAAGTGTCATGTTAGCGCTGAAGCCAATGGTTTGTGTATGGGGTATACCGACTCCCGCTCTCGATATAGAAAAGTGGTCTCTCTTCATTGTCCTTAAAAATTGCTTCGATCAGTTCTTTCATTGCCAATCCCGTTTTGTTAGCGCGCCAATCTATCATGACCTCTGGTCGCTCCAAGATCCGTATGATACCATCGTTTGATCGCATCAAAGATGCTAAACCGGCAAAACATTGCCAAATATCAACTCAAAAGTGGATCAATTCTTTGCTTTTTCGAATTGGGGTCAATATTGGGGGACGTAATATTACTTAATCAGCAGTCGGAGACTTGTCGATGGCTCGTATCGCGTCGCAGACGCTCACGAGCACGTTGCGCTTTTAGGGGAATTCGGAACACTTTATGCGAGCAGGGGTCATTTGGGCTCACCGCTCCCTACTCGATTCGTGGCGGCCTTCTTTTATTTCTTTATTTTGCCGCTGATTCAACAACTTTTTCCAATTCCTTTAAATCTTTTAATCGTAGAAACTCATCTTCATTCATTTTTACTGATTTCTCGTTATTAATTACCTCTAACTCAAGAAGGGCTCTTTCATGTTTTAAGTTTTCAGTTAATTCGTGCTTCTCTTTCTCAGTTTCTATTTTTAACTTTTCTGTCTTATACTTCATATAGGAGTCAAACATTTTATATGCTGCTGTAAAAGCTCCCGCAGCACCTAATGTTGCTATTATTGTAATTGTAATAGGCTCTTTGTTGTAGCCAGGAGAATGGTCATATTCTTCTTCAATTAGCAAGTCTAATTTTTGAGAGTAAATGATTCTTTTTAACTCCATCAACGAGTTCTTATCGTTAGATTTAATTATCAATTCAATTTGATTCATGTTAGCATTTTTAGTTTATTGATAATTTCAAAACAAATTTTTTCGCCATTCAATTTGTTTTGTGTGCAAAATTCAAAAACATGGGGTAAATGTTTTTCTACTATATATCTCGAAATGTTTTCTTCAAATATAAAATAACCATCTTTTCTTTGATGCTTAATTAATATAGGTAATATAAATGTAAATTGGCTGCTGCTCTCAAATTCAATAAATGGCTTTTCGACTTTTAAGAAAAATAGTAAATGAGGAACTTGACTAAATAGATTCCTTAACCAATTGGATATTTCAGGAATATCAAAAACTTCTCTGGGATCTTCGTTAAAATCCATAAATTGTAAAACCAAATTGCTCTTCAAATACTCTAAGTCGAAATTTCTATCATTTATTAAATGCACAATGAATCGATTAAAATACTCTAAAGGGCTTTCTTTTAATCTTTCTTTTGGGATTTGAAAAATCACTACATCTCTTACTAAATAATAATTTAGTTGCGCTATTTCGATTTGTTTTTCATAAAATTTTGTGAATTCTTCTATGCTTTTATCAATGTTAGAATCATCATGAATCAGCATTCTATTCTCAATGTCAACTCTTTTGTAAAATCCCATTTTTAAAAAGTGTGGAAAAGAGCAATCTTCAAAATGTCTTGGCGTGTTAATCCACCTTCTACAAAACTTTAATTGATGATAAGGGCAGTCCTTTAGAATACAAAAATGAGGGATAGAGTTATCAGATTTACTTCTGATGATTTCAAAAGATGTATGAGCCGTTCTCATATAGTTAATCGTGGCAGTATAAAAAGTAGTTTTGTCTCCGTTAGGAAACTCAAACTCCAAATCCATTAAATTGTCCGAAAGTTCCAATAGAGGTTGAGCGTTTTCAGTTAAATCATTGAAATGATATGTAACAAAGTAAGGTTTCAATTCTCTCATCAAGAATGAAAGTTTATCTCTATCAGTATTAATGAAATAATCTTCATACTCTCCATATACATTGTGCCTCTCTAAAAAATCAAGAGCTAATATTGACAAAGGATACCCTTTTGATGATTTGACGCATTTGATAAAATCTTCATTGCTAATGGAATAATGCAGAGGCAGGTCGTCAACTGATATCAAATTATTCAAGTTAAAATCAAACTTTTCTTTTGGATTGTCTAGTTCTGCTATAAATTTTAAATATTTATATTCCAAGTCATCCTCACCCTTATGGTGTTTCATATAGTAATTGAGTAGTGCGCAAAATCTTGGCACAGGGTCAGTACACCGAAACATTAGTTGAACAAGCTTGGGAAGCAAATTGAAAGAAGCGGTTTTTCCAATTTTCTTTACTAAAAACATGTAAATGTTCTTGTATACTTTGTTAACCGGATTGTTGACCCAATCAAAATATAAATCTGGTGTAGGATTTTTTGCATGTACGAATTTAAAGTGAAAAATACTTGTAGCATTTTCAACAAAGTCATTGATGCTGAACCATCTCGCAGATCTTATTTTGCACGCTTCCTCTCCTATATCTATTTCATCTCCAACCCAGTAAAATGGAAAACTTTTACTATAAAGGTATAGGTTGGTATTCATCTTGGGTATAAACCCTATCTTATCTATCTCTAAGTCTTCTTTAATATCTTTGAATTGTCGTGGTGAATTAACAAGAGCTAAGAATTGTAAATAAGATGCTATGTATATATAAGGATAAAAAAAGGTTTGCCAGTAATGAGAATATTCGTGTACCATCAAATTCCAAAATTCAACATCCTTATCAAGAACCTTCTCCTTAAGGTTTTGAAGAATAAATCTTTTATCCTTATTTGAGTATCTGAATTGCTCAAATAAATTGATATGTGATTCCTGAGAAGTATCTGTCAACCTTGTATTAAGATTGAAATGGACACTTCTAAATGCTGTATCTAAGAATGAGAAATACACTTTTCTTTTTTATTCTTGGTTGCCACGAACGTTATGCTTCCCGAATGTGCGACGTTTAGGAAGCATTTTTGGGAAGCGATTGTTCGCTGAGAATATTAAATTATTTGCCACACTCAAATAGTATAGACCCAGTATGTGGCGGAAGTGGAAATTCATTCTTAATTTTTAATCCTGCCTTATCCAATAACACTTTCCACTTTAAATGTGAACATAAATCTTGGTTTGTTAAATCATGTGCTAATTTAAATTCTGTAAAATATAGTGGTGAAGTTTTTAGAGCATCAGTAGATTTATCTAAAAGCAAAAAACTGCCGGATGGTGAAAGGAGTTCTCTCACTCCGCTCAATACTGCAATTGTTTTATCATCACCCTCATATAAATATTCGTGTATAATCATCATCGCAGTAATTATATCAAATTCTTCATACTTCATTTTTAAATTTTGAATATTTTCTAAAAAATCGCCTGTAACAATTTTGATCTTATCTGACAACATTTTTTTTAGAATTATCTGCTCTGCAAGTTCACACGCTTCTTTAGAAATATCAATGCCCACCCCTATCTGGGCATTAGTTGATCTTACAAGATCAACAAGGAATTTTGCAGTACCACAACCAATATCTAAAGCATTCTGACATTTTACGCTTTTACTAGCATCAAGAACAGCATGATAGGAATTGTGATGAGTAGTTAAAGACATTAGCTCAGTCCCTTTTGCAACCCAATCGATATTTCTTGTGATATTTTGCCCGTAAACTATTTCTTTTTTTGCCAATCGTTGAGAATTTAGCAGAATTTCACCGTACCCTCCTACATAGTAAACAATATAACTAAACCAACCATCTATTATCAGATGCTTTCCCAGATCACCAAGCGTATATTTCCCATCACTATTTGCGACAGGTTCCAAAACACTTCTATGGGATAGGTGCTCGGCGATACCATTTAGCACTCTTAAGTCCCAGTTGTTGTTTTTGGCAAGCTCACTCACATCCAAAATGCCATCTAAATTGTTGAGCACAAATGGATCAAAAAAGCCCAAACAATAGGCTGAAAATACGGAGTTAGCTACTGCAAAATTCGCAAGAATTTTTAGAGATTCTGGTTCCATAAAATTATTTTCTATAGATTAATTTTGTAATGACCATCTGGAAATAATGAATAATGTTAGGGTTAAGAAAGAGATCATTAGAAGGATGAAAACCCCGTGTTTGAATAAGCCATGTTTAAATCTCCCCTCCAATCTTTTACGTCTACTTTCTCTGTGATTTGTCCAAGGTCCATCTTTGTCTTCTAAAATCTCGGATATATATTTTTGCATTTCCATTGAATGGTCAAAATACATTTTATGCATTGACCATAATGTAATTGTGAGTAAAAATCCAAATCCAATTGCTGCCAATGCCTGACTGTATTGTGATTGGTTTGTTAAAAAAGCAGATCCCGCAAGAACGGTTAATCCTTGAGCAATGCTTACAGTCCTGATCTCACGAACATGTAATGAATAATGACGAAAAGCTTCACATGCTTGCTCATAATAAGAATTCCATTTGTCATTATCAATTTTGGGTATAATATCATTTGTTTCTTTCATATAAAATGTTTTTTTAATGGCGCAACTATCATTAATGATGTTTCAGCGAACGGCCAGGACTTGCGCCGTTGAGACAGCAATGGACGTCAGTCTGTTGTTGTCCGAAGTGCGATGCGGAGCGAGCGCTTCGCGGCGCAAGTCCTTGCCGTTGTCACAAAATGCGAGCGTATGCGAGCATTTTGTGACAACGGTAGCATGGACGCTGTGCCACCGTGCGTTGGCTTTGCGGGTTGGGCTTTCGGTGGCATAGGCGACCATGCATTGTTCATGCCCATTAAGTTAAGCCCAGGATTATCCTGAAAATCCAAAACGAAAGGAGGACTTTGTGAAAAATTCCGTTAATCATGTCGTCCCCCTTCCGTGCTTATCTGGATGCCCTTCGGCACTTTCCATTTACTGTATTGCAGCGGCCCCAACATTATTTTTGCAGGCCCGGCCGCGATTTTACCCGCCGGCGGTCGCTTTATCTGGAGCGGATTGTCTGGCTCAATATTACGCTACTCAAAACAACTTTGAGTGTCGAACTCGACCAGTTTTTTGACTGGCTTGGCACAGGCGAGTTTTCAGTGACCAAAAGCGCTCTGGTGCAGGCTCGACAAAAGTTGCTTCCGAGATTTTTTAGCGATTTTTTCCGCTTCTCCGTTGCTGCGTTTTACCAATATTTCAAAATCCGCCGCTGGAAGGGGTTCCGGGTTTGGTCTACAGACGGCAGTGGCTTTCGGCTACCCGACGAGGAAAGTCTGGGTGATGCATTTGGTTGGCATGGCAACCAACACAACCGCGTTCCTTCTGCTCGCATGCTGGTGTGTTACGACTTGCTCAATCAACTGGTTACAGCGCTTCAGTTTCATACCAGAAACACGGCGGAAGTCGTGGTGGCCCAGCGTTCCATCGGTCAAATCCCGCAGGATGTGCTTATGGTGTACGACCGGGGTTTCGCCTCCCACATTATCCCATTCCTGCACCAATACTTTGGCTCAAACTGTATCGTACGCCAGCCGCTGGGCCGCAGCCACACCGTCAAAGCCTTCGTTTTAAGCGGGAAAAATCAACAAATTGTCAAAGAGCCACTCCAAATCAGGGCCAAAAAGGTTTTGGTAGAACTGGGTATTTGTCTGGACCCAAACCCAACGATCACCTATCGGCTGATCCGCATCCGGCTGCCAAATGGAGATACCGAAGTGCTCCTGACTACCCTGCTCGACAAAAAGAAGTTTCACTGGCCACACTTTGGCGAAATTTATCGCAAACGCTGGGGCATTGAATCCTGCTTTTTTGTCATCAAGTCATTTCTGCAACTTTTCAATTTCTCCGCCTATACCGTCAATAACTGCTGGCAGGACATTTACAGTCATTTTATCCTGTACAACCTGCAAACAGCCCTGCATCAGCCGCTGCAAAAAAACATTCGCAAAATCAACGCCGGCAGGCAACATGATTACAAGCCCAACCGGAATATCAGTGCCGGATTGCTCAAGCGTTTCGTGGTCAAATTCTGCCTGCGCCCCGTAGAAGAACTCCAGGCTTATCTCACCGACTATTACCGTCAAATCCTACAAACTCTTGAACCTGAGCGGCCCGGCAAAAACAAAGAACGACGACGACGAATCCTGCGCGGCACCGAACGCCATAACCATGAAAAAAACTATCGCCGTGCTCTTTAATCTTTCTGGTGATAATCTTTCCCGACGCTTGTCCGGCAACATGCTTGCCCGGACGTGTCATGTCTACCTGCCTGTTTTAAGAGGTTATATACCGTTATTAATTGATCCCAGACCTTCATTCCGATTCTGCTTGTCGTATATTTTGGGCCTTAACTTAATGGGGTTGGTCCGTTGTTGTCCGAAGTGCGATGCGGAGCGAGCGCTTCGCGGCGCAAGTCCTGGCCGTTGTCACAAAATGCGAGCGTATGCGAGCATTTTGTGACAACTAC
>JACKFK010000004.1 GCA_020632515.1 Candidatus Omnitrophota bacterium
TTAAAAAATGATTACATAGATAGAAATATATGGCTTAGATAAAGAAATTTATCAGAAAATTCATTATTGTGGCTATGTTGTATTGAATTCAAGTTTTAACCTTTTTTAAGCATATTCTCCATGTAAATTGTTATTTCATCTGTGTAATCCTTCATAATCCGTGTAATCTTATTTATTTTTTAAATTATGAAAAATTATCTTAAAATGCTGCAGTTTTTAAAAGGACATGAACGACTTTTTGCTGTGGCCATTGTTATTATATTTTTTAGCAGTTTTTTTGAAGTCTTTCAAATTGGTTTGGCGGTTCCTTTAGTGGATATTATTTTTACCGGTAAAGAAATTGTTGTCCCCAATGAAAATCTTCCGCAATTTATCAAGAGTTTTGTCGCTTATTTAAATGATTTTAAGACTGACCGCGAGCGGGCGCTGATGTTGTTTCCGTTTGTGGCAATCTTTTTGATCATAATTAAGAATTTTCTTATATTTGCTTATTCCTTTGTCATGAGCGATATTTCCCAAAGGGTGATGCGCGATATCCGGTTTAAGCTTTATGAGAAAATTCAATCTCTGTCTATGGATTATTTCAGCGAACGACGTACGGGAGAGTTGTCATCACGGATTACTTATGACGCCAATATAATTGAAAATGCCGTTTCTTATGGATTGATTGATTTATTTAAACAAACGTTTGTGATTATTGCTTGTATTTTGACGGTGTTTGCCATTTATCCTTTTGGAGCTTTATTAATTTTTATTTTTATTCCCCCCATAGCTATTCCCATGAGCAGTATCGGTAAAAAATTAAAATCATTAACGGCTGGTCAGCAGGAAAAAATGGCGGATATCAATTCTCATTTATTGGAAACTATATCAGGTGTCAAGCTGGTGAAAGCCTTTTGTACGGAGAATTTCGAGATTAAGAAATTTGGCCGGCAGAATTATGAATTTTATAAATTAAAAATGAAAGCGGTAAAGCGCTTGATTGTTATTTCTCCGATTACAGAAATATTTGCCAGTGCCTGCGCCTGCGTGATGCTTTGGTTTTTAGGGCAAAGGGTTTTAACAGAAGAATTATCGTTTGGTATTTTTGGTTTGTTTTTAGGTTCATTTATGACGATGATCAGCCCTATTAAGAAATTAGGTAATGTAAACGCGCTTATTCAATCTGCTTTATCGGCTAATGAACGGATTTATGAAGTCTTAGATGAACAAGCGTCTGTGGTTGAAAAGAAAGATGCTAAAAAAATCAAAGAATTAAGTAGTGGAATAGTTTTAGAGCGAATTAGTTTTCATTATAAAGAAGAATCCGGTCAGGTATTAGATAACATTGATTTGGAAATTAAAAAAGGAGAGTTGGTGGCGATTGTGGGTCCTACCGGAACAGGGAAGTCTACCTTGGTTAATTTAGTTCCGCGTTTTTATGATCCAACCGCAGGACGGATATTAATTGATGGTGTGGATCTTAAAGAGGTTTCTTTTAATTCTTTACGCCGGCAGATGGGGATAGTAACGCAGGAGTCAATTCTTTTTAATGATACGGTCCGCAATAATATCGCTTATGGTTATCCGGAAGCATCCCAGAAGGAAATCGAAGAAGCTGCGCAACGGGCGTTCGCGCATCAATTCATCACAAAGATGCCGAAAGGATATGACACTATTATCGGCGATCGAGGTTTTCGGTTATCCGGTGGAGAAAAACAGCGTATTTCAATTGCTCGGGCGATTTTAAAGAATCCTCCGATCCTTATATTAGATGAAGCCACGTCACAGCTAGATTCTGAATCAGAGAAATATGTTCAAGAAGCGCTCGATTTGTTGATGCAGGGCCGCACGGTTATTGCCATCGCGCATCGATTATCCACAATTAAAAAAGCCAGTAAAATTGTGGTTTTAGAGCATGGAAAAATTGTTGGAATAGGGAAGCACAGTGAGTTATTGGAATCGTGCGCTCTTTATCAAAAATTACATGGTATGCAGTTTCAAGCCTAAGAAGCAAAAAGAATTTGTGCGAGCGTTTAAAAGCAGGTTTTTTGATTTATAAATAGTATAAATAAAAGGGTTGAAAAAAAAAAGAATATTAGCTATACTATCAAATCAATTTTAATTGTGTTCATTCAATTGAAGTATCTAGCTTGCATTGGTGATATTAATCAGACGGAAAATATAAACTATTTTTCGGTCTAGTCGTGAAGAATAAAACCAAAAATCATCTTCAAAATAAAATGGAAAAGATGATAGGCTTTGCGGCTGAATAACAAGAATCAAAAACGGAGGAAGAATGGTTGACGAATTAATTAAGAAGTTATTGGAATCAGGTGTTCATTTCGGGCATCAAACTCAGCGTTGGAATCCTAAAATGAAGAAATTCATTTTTGGTCAAAGAAGTGGGATCTACATTATTGATCTTGAGAAAACAGTAGCGTGTTTAGCAAAAGCGCAAGAATTTGTTAGAGATATCACGGCTAAAGGCGGACGAATTTTGTTTGTTGGAACAAAGAAACAAGCTCAGCCTATTGTAGAAGAAGAAGCTAAGAAATCTGATATGTATTATGTCAAAAATCGCTGGTTAGGCGGGTTACTTACAAATTTTCAAACAGTTCGTAAATCCATTGATCGGCTTAAGACGATTGAAGATATGAGCAAGAATGGTATTTGGGAGAATTTAAAGAAGAAAGAGATTGCTCGATTAACAAAAGAAAAAGAACGTTTACTTCGTGATTTAGACGGTATCCGTAATATGAAGGAACATCCGCAGGCTATATTTATTGTTGACCCGAAGAAAGAAGAGATCGCAATTAAGGAAGCAACTAAATTGGGTATTCCTATTGTGGGTTTGGTTGATACAAATAGTGATCCAGATCTTTTAGATTTTCCTATTCCCGGAAACGACGATGCCTTGAAATCAATACGTTTTATTACTTCATTAGTTGCGGAGAGTGTTCGCGAAGGACGAAAAGACTTTTTATCTAGTGAAACAGTGAAGCGGCCAACGCAGGAAGCATCTGATAAATCAGCAAAAACAGATGATTCCAGTCCGGCAGAAGAATCTCCTGCAGCGGAACAGTCCTCATAAGGGAAGTATAGGTTTAATTCAAATTTAAGAAGAAAGGTTTGTCAGATGGAAATCTCTGTTGATATTATTAAGGAATTGCGTGAATTAACTTCATGCGGTGTTATTGAATGCAAAAAAGCCTTAGAAGAAGCGGGTGGTGATATTAATAAAGCAAAGCAGATTTTACAAAAACGCGGCTTAGAATTAGCAGCTAAAAAAGGAAGCCGTGCGGCTAAAGAAGGACGTGTGGAAAGTTATGTTCATCAAGGATCTAAAATCGGTGTTTTGGTCGAGGTAAATTGTGAAACAGATTTTGTGGCGCAAAATGATGATTTTGCCAGATTTTCACGTGATGTGGCGATGCATATTGCCGCGGCTAATCCGCAATATGTCCGTAAGGAAGATGTTCCGGAAGAGCGTTTAAAAGAGGAAAAAAATCCTGACGCGTTTTGTAAAGAAGCATGTTTAATGGAGCAAGCATTTATAAAGGATCCAAGTAAATCTATTCAAGATTGTTTGAATTTGATGATTGCTAGTATCGGAGAAAATATTTCTATAAGCCGCTTTACTCGTTATAAAGTAAATGAGTCTAATTAAGAAAAAACCGATTTATAAGAGAATCCTTTTAAAGCTAAGCGGCGAGGCTTTATTGGGAAATCAAGAGCATGGAATTGACGCGGAATTATGCGCGAATTTAGCCGCTCAAGTAAAAGAAGTTCATTCTCTAGGTGTAAAAATTTGTTTAGTTGTTGGCGGAGGAAATATCTTCCGCGGACAAGTGGCTTCAAAGCGATTTGGATTAGAGCGTTCTGTTGCTGATTATATGGGGATGTTGGCTACCGTTCTAAATGGATTAGCCTTACAAAACGCGTTAGAACAAAATGGAATTGCAACTCGGGTTATGACAGCTATTGAAATGGCTGCTATTGCTGAACCCTATATTCGTCGGCGAGCGATACGGCATTTAGAAAAAGACCGGGTTGTTATTTTTGTGGCTGGTACAGGGAATCCTTATTTTACAACAGATACTGCAGCGGCGTTACGAGCTAAAGAAGTCGGCGCGGATGTGATTCTTAAAGCAACAAAAGTAGATGGTGTTTATTCCGCAGATCCTGTTATTGATAAAACCGCTACAAAGTTTAAAGAATTAAAATATATTGATGTCTTAAACCGAAATTTAAAAGTAATGGATTCTACGGCCATTAGTATGTGCATGGATCATGAAATGCCTATTGTTGTTTTTAATTTGTTGCAAGAAGGTAATATTAAGAAAGTTGTCTTAGGGGAAGAGATTGGCACAACAGTTAAATAGATTTTTATGCGATGAATTCAGAATATAAAAATTCCAAGTTGTTAAACAATGAGGTGGTTAAATGATAGCCAAGCAATTTATTCAAGAAACTGAAAGTAAGATGAAAAAATCTGTGGAATCTGCCAGACGGGAATTCTCTGAGGTAAGAACCGGCCGGGCGCATCCAGGATTAATTGAAGGATTGCATGTTGAGTATTATGGAAAACCAACCATGTTTAAAGAAGTTGCTTCTATAACGGTTCCGGATCCACGAACTGTTGTGATTCAACCATGGGACCCGACAGTTATCCCTGAGATTGAAAAAGCGATTTTAAACTCGAAATTAGGCATTAATCCAACCATTGATGGAAAGCTTGTTCGTTTAAATATCCCGCCGCTTTCAGATGAGCGTCGACAGGAACTTATTAAAGTGGTAAAAGATATGGCGGAAAAGGCAAAGGTTTCTTTGCGGTCTATCCGTCGAGAATCAAATGATAAGATTAAAAAAATGCAGTCAGATAAACAGGTTTCTGAAGATGAAAGTTTTAAGGCGCAAGAAAGTATTCAGAAACTAACTGACAAATATATCAAAGAAGTGGATGTCCTTTTAGAAGAAAAAAGCAAAGCGTTGATGTCTTAAGGGGTTGTTCTGTGAAATATAAAAAATTTTGACCCACTAGCTCATCCGGTAGAGCACAGCCCTTTTAAGGCTGGTGTGCCGCGTTCGAGTCGCGGGTGGGTCATTCTTTAGAGCTAAGTGGTAAGTACCAAGTGATTAGTCTTCAGGAAAAAATCAAGAAAATAGAATTTAGAGACTTAATTTAAAAGATTTTTTTTAAATTTGTTGGGTTTTTGAATCATATTTTAAGTATTTTTACCTTATGATGCTTTGATCTTAGTACTTACCACTTAGAATTTAGGCTTTAGAATCAATTTGCCCCGCTGGCGGAATTGGTAGACGCGCTAGTCTTAGGAACTAGTGGAGTAATCCGTGGGGGTTCAAGTCCCTCGCGGGGCACTTATAGTGCGTAATTTTAAGAAATAATTTTGAGGATATAAGTTAGGCATTGTTAGCGTAAGATATTAGATTTTTGATAATTTTATTTTTTGATATTCTAAGTCGAAGTTTTATTTATAGCTAGGAAGTTAGATCTTTCAACTTTTATGCGGCGGTAATTCAGTTGGCTAGAATGCCACCTTGCCAAGGTGGATGTCGTGGGTTCAAATCCCATCCGCCGCTTAATTCTTAATAGATTGTTTAGGATTTATTATTTGTTTTTTTGGAAATAGCCCAGCTTCAAATTTTCTATATTTTTATAGGAAAGTTGGGGCTGGGCTTTATACTATACTTATAAATCAAGTCAAATTGTGAACAGTTTATTATATGAGAAGGAGGAGTAGTTCATGAAGATTAGTGATTTCCTTTGTGAAAAAGCAACAACCGCTAATCTAACCGGAAAAAGCAAGGAAGAGGTCATCCAGGAAATGGTCGATTTGCTTGTAAAAGCAGGGGAGATAGATAAGAAATTCAAAAAGAAAATATTTGAAGCGTTAATGGCTCGGGAAGCGTTGGGGTCAACGGCAATCGGTCAGGGGATTGCCATTCCGCATGCCAAATATGAATCAGTGAAAAAGTTGGTTGGTTGTTTAGGGGTTAGTAAAGATGGGATCAATTTTGATTCATTAGACGGTGAACCTGCCTATATTTTCTTCCTGCTTGTTGCCCCGGTTGATTCAGCGGGTCCGCACCTTAAAGCTCTTGCTCGAATTTCCCGTCTATTAAAGGATAAGTTTATCCGAGAGAGTTTAAAAAATGCTACTGATGAAACTTTTATCTTAAAGATCGTTCATCAGGAAGACGATCGTTTGTCAAAATTATAATGATTTCAAAAACAAATAAAAACCCATTAAAGTGGCTGTATCCAGGCATGAAGATAAAGCGCTGGCTTTTTACAGCGCTTTTGGGTGTAATCATTGTCAGTATTGGCGCTGTATTAGCTGCGGAACCGTATACATTTGTCAGCACCTTAGGAATTATATGGATTCTCTGCGGGATGATTTTAATTGTCCTTGGGATGGGGAAGATGATTGTGTCGCTTCTGACGTTGTTTCTACCAGAAGGGGAGCGGGGACTAGTCAACATTCTTTATCAACGGGCTTATTTAGATCGTGGACCTAAAATCACTGTTATCGGCGGCGGACATGGATTGTCGCATTTAATTTTTGGTTTAAAAGAATATACAGCTAACATCACAGCCATTGTAACCGTGGCTGACAGCGGCGGATCGTCAGGGCGTTTGCGCGAAGAGTTTAATATTGTAGCTCCGGGAGATATTCGTAACTGTTTAGTTGCGTTGGCTGATGCTCCGGCATTGATGGGAGAGTTATTCCAATTTCGATTCTCAAAGGAATCTGAATTAAAAGGACATAATTTCGGAAATTTATTTCTTACAGCGATGGTGCAGTTGACTGATGGAGACTTTGAACGCGCGGTTAAGGAAACCAGTAAGGTTCTGGCTATTCGGGGAAAAGTTGTTCCTTCAACAATAAGTAATGTGCATTTGATAGCTGAATATACTGATGGAACTAAAACAGAGGGAGAAGCACAGATTCCGAATCCGAATGCACGGATTAAACATCTTTATTTGACTGATAAAGACGCTTTCCCGACGAAAGATGCATTGGCTGCAATTGAAGATGCGGAAGTGATTGTTTTAGGTCCAGGCAGTTTGTATACCAGTGTTATTCCGAATCTGATTATTAAAGGCATGAGTGAAGCCATCGCGAAATCAAACGCGTATAAAATTTATATATGCAATGTGATGACTCAGCATGGTGAAACCGATGGTTACTCGGCGAGTGATCATGTGCGTGCAATCATTGAACATTCCAATAAAGATGTTATTGACGCGTGCTTAATTAATAATGCTAAAGCGCCTTCTGACGCCCTGGGCCGCTATCAGCATGAACAGTCTTTTCCTGTTTTAGCGGATGTCGATAAAATACGTGAAATGGGATACAGCGTGGAAGCTATCGATTTACTGGGGGTAACGGATTATGTACGGCATGATTCAAAGAAATTACATAATGCGTTGATTAAATTAATTGAATCAAATCGGGTGATAAAACGTTAATTAAAAGATGTACTGCATTTTTAGATTTTAAAATATATGATTTATTGAAACAGAAATAAAGAGACCTTAATTATTATTTTTTATCTATTTGACTATGCCACGGTTAATAAAAGAGATTATTATTAAAAGTCCTCAGGGTTTACATGCCCGTCCCGCGGCTTTAGTTGTTCAATTGATATCCAAATACAACTCAGAAGTGACCTTTCAGAAAGATGATCATAAAATAAATGCGAAATCGATTATGGGGATTTTGACGTTGGGGGCGCATCAAAACACAAAACTTCTTGTTGAAGTTGATGGCGATGACGCGCAAAAAGTGATTGATGAATTAGAATGTTTATTAGGAAAAGATAATGTCGGTGAATGAAATTATTTTAAAAGGTGTTCCAGCCGCGCCAGGTATAGCATATGGCTCAGCGTTTATTCTGGATAAACAGGATTTTATTGTTCCTCCTCGGGCAATAATGGAAAACGAAATTCCTATTGAAATTGCCCGTTTTGAGGAGGCCCTGGTTAAAACAAAAGAAGAAATAGCAAAGATTCAACAGAAAATAAGTACGGAAATGCAAATTTCGCAGGCGCAGATTTTTGAAGCGCATTTATTGGTTTTAGAAGACCGTACACTGATTGAAGAGGTTATTAAGCGGATCCGCAAAGAAAAGTTATCCGCGGAATATATTTTTTCTGAAGTTCTTAAGAAATATGTAAAGATTTTTTCAAATATTGAGGATGATTATTTGCGTGAACGGGTAAGTGATGTTAACGATGTTGGCCGCAGATTGTTAAAGAATTTAATGGATGAAACAAAAATGCATGAGTTTGACAGCATTACGGAAGAATTAATTATTATCAGTCATGACTTATCTCCTTCTGATACGGCTAGTATGTACAATAAAAATATCATTGCATTTGCGACTGATATTGGAGGAAAAACATCGCATTCTACGATTATGGCGAAATCTTTGGGGATCCCCGCGGTTGTGGGATTAAAAGACGCGACTTTGCGGATTCGAAATCAAGATACTTTGATTGTTGACGGGCGAGAAGGTTTGATTATTATTCATCCAACGGAAGAGACAAAAAAACATTACATTGATTTACGCAGCCGTATTTTAAAATTTCAGGATCAATTCCAATCTGTAAAAGATTTGGCGTGTGAAACTACTGACGGCAAGAAAATTAATTTATTAGCTAATTTAGAATTACCTGAAGAAATTCCTTCTATTATAAAACATGGAGCTAATGGAATCGGATTATATCGCACGGAATTCTTTTATATGAACCGCGTTGATCTTCCTTCAGAAGAGGAACAGTTTGAAGCCTATAAACAAGTGGCTCAGGCGATGGCGCCGAATATTGTGACTATCCGTAGCCTTGATTTAGGCGGAGATAAATTTATTTCAAGTCTACAGATCCCTAGGGATATGTATCCGTTTTTAGGCTGGCGGGCAATCCGTTTTTGTTTAGCCCGACCAGATATCTTTAAGACGCAATTAAGAGCGATCTTAAGGGCTTCAGCTTTTGGTAATATCCGGCTAATGTACCCAATGATTATTGGTCCGGATGATCTTCGCCGGGCAAATGCGATTTTATATGAAGTGAAAACAAGTTTACGTGATGAAAAAATTCCATTTAACGAAGATATTAAAGTCGGAGCGATGATCGAAGTCCCGTCAGCAGCTGTCACAGCGGACCTTTTGGCAAAAGAAGCTGATTTTTTTAGTATCGGGACTAATGATTTGATTCAATATATGTTGGCCGTTGACAGGGTCAGTGAACAAACTGCGGAACTTTATGATCCAGGACATCCGTCGATATTGCGCGTTATTAAGAATACGATAGACGCGGCGCATA
This sequence comes from Candidatus Omnitrophota bacterium, assembly GCA_020632515.1. Lineage (GTDB taxonomy): Bacteria > Omnitrophota > Gorgyraeia > Zapsychrales > Zapsychraceae > JACKFK01. The sequence goes on from JACKFK010000004.1 coordinate 9,332, forward strand.
AGGCGAATATCCCGGTCGGGTTATGCGGGGAAATGTCGAGTGAACCTAGCTTTGCTTTAATCCTTTTAGGAATGAATATTGATGATTTGAGTATGTCTGCATTAAGCATCCTACAGATTAAGAAATTGATCCGCAGTGTCAGCTTTGAATCGGCTAAAAAAGTTGCGGAAGAAGTTTTACAGTTGGCGACAGGTCAGGAAGTTGATGAAATTAGCCGTATGCGGTTAAGAGAACTCGCGCCTGATGTTGTTACAATGAAAAATGATGAAAAGAATGGTTAAGTAGAATAATGTTTCTAAGCGTGTTTTAGAAAATTACGCGCGTTTTGAATTATTCTTAGAAAGGAGATGTTTGTGAAAGCGTTAATTTTAGCGGCCGGATATGGAACGCGATTATATTCCATTGTTAAAGATAAGCCAAAGGCTTTATTGGATATTAATGGACGTTCATTAATTAATCATATTTTAGAGAAAATAATTGAATTAAATGGATTAAATGAAATTATTGTGGTTACGAATGATAAATTTTATGGGCACTTTCAAGATTGGGCTAAGGAACAAGTAAATATTTCGCATAAAATTACCATTGTCAATGATGGAACCAAAACCCCAGAAGATCGTTTAGGATCGATTGGAGATATTGAATTCGCGATCAACGATCAAAAGATTGATGATGATCTTTTAGTTGTTGGAGGAGATAATTTATTTGATTATAATGTCGATGATTATATTGCTTTTGCCCAAAGTAAACCAGAAGCAATTACTATGGGGTTGTATGATCTTGGTAATTTGGAAGAAGCTAAACTTTTTGGTGTGGCAGCCGTTGATGCGAATAAGAAAATCACATCATTTGAAGAAAAGCCAGCTCAACCAAAATCTTCTCTTGTAGCAATGTGTTTTTATTATTTACCACGGCAAACATTAGGGCTTGTGTCTCAATATTTAAAAGAAACAGCTGTTTCCGATACGGCCGGGGATTATATCCGTTGGCTGTACCAAAAGCATGATGTCTATGGCTTTACTTTCACAGGCAAATGGTATGATATCGGTAGTGTTGAAGCTTACAATGAAGCAAAGGAAAAATTTAAATAAACTGCGCATAATTCTCATTAAAAATAGAATGAATCAAGAGTTTGCAATAATTTTAAAATCGTTTAAAATGAATCACATAATATAATAACTATTTAGTATTTTTAAAGGTAAATTTAATTAGGTATTTGACTCGTAACGGCATTAACTTTAAAGAAAGGATTTAAAAGTGAGCTCAAAATATTTTATTACTTCTGAATCGGTGGGCAATGGGCATCCTGACAAAGTTTGTGATCAAATTTCTGACGCGATTTTAGACGCAGTTCTTAAAGATGATCCTCAAAGTCGGGTGGCATGTGAAACATTTATCACTATGGGGCTTGTGATTGTTGGTGGAGAAATTACCACAAAGACCTATGTGGATGTCCATAAACTGGTTCGTAAGGTTTTAGCGGATATCGGCTACACCAGTCCGATTTATGGATTTGACGGAAGTACATGCTCAATTTTAAATGCGATTAATAGTCAGTCTCCAGACATTGCTCAAGGCGTTGACACTGGCGGTGCTGGTGATCAGGGAATTATGTATGGTTACGCAACTGATGAAACATCGGAATATATGCCATTGCCGATTACGTTGGCGCATAAATTAGTCAAGAGGGTGGAAGATGTTCGTAAATCCAAAGAGCTTGATTATTTAGGCCCGGATTGTAAGAGTCAGGTCACCATTGAATATCAAGATGGCCAACCAAAAAGAATTGATGCTGTGGTTTTAGCCTGTCAACACACCGAAGCGATTGTTGATAAATCTGGAAAGAAAATTACTTCCAACGCCCGGCAGGAAATTATAGACATTATTGCCAAGCCGATTGTTGGAAAATTGATTGATGATAAAACGAAGTTTTATGTGAATGAAACAGGAAAATTTGTAGTCGGTGGACCGCAGTCAGATACGGGATTGACAGGACGGAAAATTATTGTTGATACCTATGGCGGTATTGTTCCTCATGGAGGCGGAGCGTTTTCTGGAAAAGATTCTACGAAAGTCGACCGCTCTGCAACTTATATGGCTCGATATATCACGAAAAATATTGTGGCTGCGAAATTAGCTAATAAATGTTTGGTGCAATTGAGTTATGCTATTGGCTATCCAGAACCTGTCAGTGTGTTTGTTGATACGTATGGAACCGGAAAAGTGTCTGATGAGAAAATTGTCGAATTAATTCGCAAACATTTCGAATTAACGCCAAAGGGAATTATTAAAACATTGGATTTATTAAGTCCGAATTTTCAAAAGACAGCAGCTTATGGTCATTTTGGCCGCGATGGATTCGCTTGGGAAAAAACAGATAAGGCAGAAATTCTTGCCAAAGAAGGTTTAGGGCAAACAGCTGCGGCGAAATAATTTTTAATTATTAATATAAAAACGTGAGGGCATAATGGGAAATACATCATCTTCCACAGAGGATTACAAAGTTAAAGATATCAGTTTAGCCGATTGGGGGCGTAAAGAAATTGAAATCGCCGAAACGGAAATGACAGGTCTTATGTCGATCCGTGAAGAATTTGGTTCACAAAAACCATTAAAAGGCGCACGGATTACTGGATGTATTCATATGACGATCCAGACTGCGGTGCTGATTGAAACTTTAATTGAATTGGGAGCTGATGTCCGTTGGTCTTCTTGTAATATATTTTCCACGCAAGATCATGCGGCGGCTGCAATTGCTGCTAAAGGGATTCCTGTGTTTGCTTGGAAAGGCGAAACAGAAAAGGAATATGATTGGTGTTTAGAGCAGACCATTAAATGGCCGGATGGAAAAGGCCCGAATGTTCTTTTAGATGACGGAGGAGATTTAACGCTCATGGTTCATCAGAAATATCCGGAACTCTTAAAAGATATTCGTGGGGTTTCTGAAGAAACCACGACAGGGGTTCATCGTTTAGCTGAAATGGCTAAAAAAGGTACATTGAAAATGCCGGCAATTAATGTTAATGACTCAGTAACAAAGTCAAAGTTTGACAATCTTTATGGCTGCAGGGAATCTTTAGTCGACGGAATTAAGCGGGCTACTGATATTATGATTGCTGGAAAAGTATGTATTGTCGCTGGATATGGGGATGTTGGTAAAGGGTGTACACAGGCATTTAAAGGATTAGGCGGCCGTGTCGTCGTTACCGAAATTGATCCAATCTGTGCGTTACAGGCCGCGATGGAAGGTTTTGAAGTTATGACCATGGAAGAAGCTGCAAAGATCGGAGATATCTTTGTTACTACCACAGGATGCTGTGATATTATCACAGGCAAACATATGGATGTTATGAAAAACGGAGCGATTGTTTGTAATATTGGTCATTTCGATATTGAAATCGACATTGCGTATCTAAATAATCGTAAAGATATTAAAAAAGTTTCTGTCAAACCCCAAGTGGATGAATACGAATATCCTGACGGAAAAAAGATTATTGTTTTGGCTGAAGGTCGGTTGGTGAATCTTGGTTGCGCTACGGGCCATCCGTCTTTTGTTATGAGTAATTCATTCACCAATCAGGTTATGGCGCAAATGGAACTTTATCAGAATTACAAGAATTATGAGAATAAGGTGTATGTCCTGCCTAAACATCTTGATGAAAAAGTAGCGCGGCTGCATTTAGAAAAAGTCGGCGCAAAACTGCAAGTGCTTACACAAAAACAGGCGGATTATTTGAGCATTCAAGTCGAAGGTCCATATAAACCTGACCATTATCGATATTAAGTATTGCAGCAGAAAGTTTTGTGTTAATTCTTAAAGACAAGCTGTTTTTAACACTTAACGTTATTAGATCTTCAAATAAAAGGAATTTATTATGGGGTTATTAAGCGGTATATCAAAAATAAAAAAAATTGGTATTCTAACATCTGGAGGAGACGGGCCAGGTATGAATGCTGCTGTTCGTGCTGTTGTGCGGTGCGCTTTTAAGAATGATATGGAAGTGGACGGCATTATGCGCGGTTATGCCGGTTTATTAAAAGAAGAGATTGTTCCTCTTAATCATCGTTCGGTATCCAATATTATTAATAGAGGGGGAACAATATTAAAGACAGCCCGTTCTAAAGAGTTTTCAACGGATGAAGGCAAGGCTAAAGCGGTTGAAATTCTTAAGAAACATAAGATTGACGCCCTTATTGTCATTGGAGGGGATGGAACGTATCGCGGCGCGAGCCGTATGTATGAATTATTTAATTATCCTGTTGTTGGGGTTCCGGGAACGATTGATAATGATTTAAACGGAACCGACGAAACCATTGGTTGTTATACCGCGGTCAATACTGCTTTAGATGCAATTGATAAAATTCGTGATACAGCGCATAGTATGGAACGGATTTTTATTATTGAAGTGATGGGAAATAAATCTGGTTACATCGCGGTGGAAGTAGCCTTAGGCGCTGGCGCAGAAGATGTGATTGTTCCGGAGCGTCCTTTTGATTATGAAAAAATGTGCCATGATATTAAAGAAGGAAATAAAAGAGGAAAGATTTCCTGGATGATTGTTGTGGCTGAAGGCGCTGGGAAAGCGCATGAAATCGCAAAAACAATCACTACAATGACAAATTTGGAATCGCGGTTTGTCGTGCTGGGGCATGTCCAGCGGGGGGGCACGCCTTCCGGACAAGACCGAATTCTCGCTACTCGTTTAGGCGCGGCAGCGGTCCAGCTAATTAAGGAAAAGAAATTTGGCAAAGCTGTTGGCATTGTTCAAGATGAAATTAATGTCATAGATTTGAAAGACGCAACTTCAAAAGAATTTAAACATCTCGATGAATTTTATCGATTAGTAAAAACGTTAACTTAAAATGCAATAATAGGGAAAATTCCTTATTACCAATTGAATTAAGGAAGGATGCAGTAATGGCTAAGATTTATTATGATTCAGATGCAGATTTAAATGTGTTAAAAAATAAAACGATCGCGATTGTAGGATACGGTATTCAAGGACGCGGGCAAGCTTTGAATTTGCGGGATAGTGGACTTAACGTGATCATTGCGCAACGAGAAGGTGGTCCTAATTATGAAATCGCAAAAAAAGATGGATTTAAACCAGTGGATGTGAATACTGCGGCCAAACAAGCGGATATTATTCAAATCTTAACGCAAGATCATTTACAGTCCGGAATTTATAAGAAATCTATTAAAAGGCATATGAAAAAGGGAAAGTCTCTGGTTTTTTCTCATGGATTTAATATCCATTTTAATTTTATTAAACCGCCGGCAGAAATTGATGTTTGGATGATCGCACCTAAAGGTCCGGGGGCTTTAGTTCGCCGTCAATATGAAGAAGGCAAAGGAGTTCCTTGTTTAGTTGCTATTCATCAAGACGCATCAAAGAATGCTTTAAAGGACGCCTTAGCGTATGCTAAAGGTGTTGGCGGAACGCGTGGTGGAGTTATTCAGACGACATTTAAAGAAGAAACGGAAACTGATCTTTTTGGCGAACAGTCTGTTCTTTGCGGCGGATCCAGTGCGTTAATTAAAGCTGGTTTCGAAACATTGGTTGAGGCGGGGTATCAGCCGGAGATTGCTTATTTTGAAGTTCTTCATGAATTAAAGTTAATCGTTGATTTATATTTCGAAGATGGTATTCAAGGAATGCGTAAACGCGTTTCTGATACCGCAGAATACGGCGATTACACGCGTGGTCCAAGGGTGATTAATGAACGTGTCCGTAAGGAAATGAAAAAGATTCTGGGAGAAATTCAATCTGGTAAATTTGCTCGAGAATGGATGCGTGAAAATAAGACTGGTCGCGTCAACATCGATAAATTTCGTAAAGAAGGAGAGAAGCATCCAATTGAGAAAGTCGGTGCTCAACTGCGAAAGATGATGTCGTGGGTGAAGCCTTCATAGGAAATGTCTTCAGTTAAATTACATCTAGGCTGCGGAACAAAAAGGTTAGATGGATGGATTAATATTGATTCAGTTGAAACAGTAGAACCGGATGTTGTTCATGATTTAAGCCAGCCGTTTCCCTTTCAAGATTTATCCGTAGATGAAGTCTTAGCGGAGGATTTATTAGAGCATTTTGATAAATATCTCCGTTTTGTCGTTTTTTATGAATGGGCTCGTGTCTTAAAAATTGGCGGCAAGATTACAATTCAGGTGCCGAATTTCAAGAAAATTCTTTTTAAATATTTTAAATTCGGATACGACAATTTTGTGGACTTTATTTTTGGTGAGAATTTGTGGGAATCTGAGATTTATATCGGGCATTTTGGCAATCATAAATGGGGATACAGCGAAGAAACGTTAAAAGAATTTGTTGAATTATTTGGTATTGAAACAGACGAGTTAAGCAGAGCAGGGCTTAATCTGCGGTTAGTTGGGGTTAAGAAAACACATAAAACCTGGCAAGATTTAGATGGTATTCAAATTCCCTCGCACGCGAATAAATTCGGCAAGGGAGAGGCTGTGGTGAGTTTAGGTCAGGCTAGGTTGAAGATTCTGCAGTTTCAAGAGTCGAATCCCAGCATAGTGTATAGCAATAAAATTTGAAAAATACGTATAAATATGTTATTATTTGTACGTATGGAGGTGTGAAGATGATAACAAAGTTAACCTTAGCCATTGATGATATGGTTATTAAAAGGGCTAAAAGATACGCGCAAAAGCGGAATTTAAGCCTATCTAAGATTGTGGAATTTTATTTTGCCTCATTGACTGCGGAAAATAGAGATGGCGATGCAACGCTTCCCCCAATTACTGCGAAATTATCAGGCATGGTAAAAATCAAAAAGATATTTAAAGAAGATGATGTTTTAGCAGACGCCTTACTTGAGAAATATTTATGAAAAAGATTTTTATCGATACGGATGTTTTTTTAGATACGATATTAGATCGAAAGCCGTATTCAGATTTTTCAAAGAAGATTGTTGGTCTATGTGAGCGGAATAACATTGAAGGGTATACTTCAGCTCTTGTTATTGCGAATATTTATTATATTATTAAGCGATTAGCAAATAAGAAAAAAGCTATGCAAGCAATTGCAAAAATTCGATCACTGATAAAAGTTCTTTCTGTTACGGATAAAGAAATTGGAGAATCAATTAATGCGGAATTTGATGATTTTGAAGATGGGGTGCAATATTTTGTTGCTATGAACAATAAGTTAAATTGTTTTATTACCCGAAATGTCAAAGATTATGGAAAAGCCAGTATAGGTATATTAACACCAGAAGAATATTTACAAACATTAGCGACTTAAAAGGTAAAGTTAGAGAAAGATGAATAATAACAAAGATAAAGTTTTAATTTTTGATACAACGTTACGCGATGGCGAACAGGCGCCTGGCGCAAGCATGAATGCCAAAGAGAAATTAGAAATTGCCTTCGCGTTGGAACGTTTGGGTGTGGATATTATTGAGGCTGGTTTTCCCGTGATTTCACAGGGAGACTTTGATTCCGTTTATACGGTGGCCAAGAATATTAAAAAGTCTGTGGTGTGCGGTTTAGCGCGCTCTATTAAAAAGGATATTGACGCGGCAGCTGACGCGGTTAAACCGGCTAAGAAAAAACGAATACATGTTTTTCTTGCGACTTCTAAAATTCATATGCAGCATAAATTACGCAAGAGCCAGGATGAAATCTTAAAGATGGCGGTGGATGCGGTGAAATACGCCCGTGGAAAAGTAGATAATATTGAATTCTCGCCGGAAGATGCATCTCGATCTGAACGGTCTTTTTTGTTTCGTATTATTGAAGAGGTTATTAAAGCAGGCGCAACAACTGTCAATATTCCGGATACAGTCGGCTACAGCATTCCGCAAGAATACAGTCAATTAATTCTTGATATTAAAAATAATGTGCCTAACATCAATAAAGCTATTATTTCGGTTCATTGTCATGATGATTTAGGGTTAGCTGTGGCGAATTCATTGTCCGCGGTCAAAAATGGCGCCCGTCAGGTGGAGTGCACCATTAACGGTATTGGCGAGAGAGCTGGCAATGCATCGATGGAAGAGATTGTGATGGCGATTAATACGCGCAGTGATTTTTATAATTGTATGACGACTATAAATACTAAAGAGATCTGCCGTATTTCGCGGTTAGTAAGTAAATATACCGGGTTTGTGGTGCCGCCGAATAAGGCAATTGTCGGCAGTAACGCGTTTCGTCATGAATCTGGAATTCATCAGGATGGAATTTTGAAAGAACGAACAACCTACGAAATTATGAAACCAGAAGACGTTGGTTTTAAGGAAACAGGGTTGGTATTAGGAAAGCATTCCGGCCGGCATGCCTTTAAAGATCGTTTAAAAATTTTAGGAATTGAATTAAAGACAGAAGAACTTGATAAAGCGTTTGATCGTTTTAAAGCAGTTGCTGATAAAAAGAAGCATGTATTTGATGAAGACTTAGTCGCAATTGTTGAAGATGAAGTCAAGGTTTTTAAGAATGTTTGGAGTTTAACGGCTTTACAGTCAAGCAGCGCGACAGGTGAAAAGTCGGAAGTGCATGTTAAATTAAAATCAAAAAATAAAGGATTTGAAGGCAAAGCCTCCGGCGATGGTCCTGTCGACGCTTGTTATAAAGCCATTGACAGCATTGTAAAGACTAAAGGAGAATTGTTGGATTATTCAATTCAATCTGTCACACGGGGCAAAGACGCGTTAGGCGAAGTTTCCGTGAAGGTGGCTTTTAAGGAAAAAACGATCATCGCGCATGGTACTAGTACAGATATTCTAGAAGCTTCGGCCAAAGCGTATTTAAATGCTATTAATAAATTAATGGCGCAAGCTGAAAAATAATGAGGACGCGCGGAAAATGAAAAATAAGAATCAGAAATTCGGGTTTACTTTATTTGAGTTGATTGTGGTTGTTATATTAATCGGGATTATCGCGGCCTTCGCGCTGCCCGCGTATACAAAAGCAATTAATAAAGCGAAAGCGAAACAATTATTTCTTGATTCCCAAACCATTATTGGCGCGTTAAAGATTTATGAAGCAAGAACTAATAATGTTTGGCCTCAACAAACAACTCCTGTTATATCAAATCTTGATCAAATTAATTCAACGTTAAACCTTAATTTGGATAGTTCAAACGGAGAGAAAACATTTAATTTTTGGGGGCATGATGATGGTGTTAATTGGCATTCTCGCTTTCAGATTGTTCAAAGCGCTCAAATTGTCCAATTTGATGGTTTAACGGATACTCTTAGTTGTACGGTCAATGGCCGAACATATGATTGTACAAACGGGTTTTAAATACATTTTTCTAATATTTAAAATGATATTCTACATCGCTAATTTTTTATGCAAACAGATCAAGCCCTTTACGGCATTATTGGTAATCCTCTAAAGCATAGTTTATCTCCGGTTATGCATAATGCCGCGTTTAAGGAATTAGGTGTAGACGCGGTGTATCAACTTTTTCCTCTGCAAGAAAATGAGCTGGAAACTTTTTTCAAAGAGCTGCATCAAGACACTTGCCCGATTTTTGGTTTAAATGTGACTGTGCCTTATAAAGAAAAAGCTGTGCAGTATTTGGATAATCTGTCTCCGTTGGTTGAAAAACTGGGCGTAACTAATACAATTGTGATTAATAAACAACGCAAACTTATTGGTTATAATACCGATGCACCTGGGTTTTTAGCGCACTTAGCAGAACTGGATTTTCAGACTGCGGGTAAGAATATCGTTATTCTCGGAGCTGGCGGCTCCGCACGCGCGATACTGATTACTTTATGTTTAATTCCTGAAAGGCCGGCTTCTATTAGAATTTATAATCGCACATCATCCCGCCTCGATACTATGCTTAAGGATATCCAAAACAGGATTGATATCAGTATTGTCGAACCGGCGATTAGTATTGATGATTTAAATATTGAAGATGCGGATTTGTTAATTAATACAACATCAGTGGGATTAGATGTGGACGATCCTTGTTTGGTAGATGAATCGTTATTGCATCCGCGTTTGTTGGTGTATGATTTGATTTATAATCCGCGGGAAACGCCGTTATTGACATTAGCGAAAAAACAGGGCGCGGAGATTGCTAATGGTTTGGGAATGCTTTATTATCAAGGTGTTTTATCATTTCAACATTGGGCTGGTATTGAATTAGATGAGAAAACAAAAATGATCATGAAAAATAGTTTGGAAGAAGCCTTAGAAGGAGAATCCAATCATGAGTGAAGTAACATTTTTCACAATGGCCTTTTTTATCTTTGGGGCGATTGTCGGCAGTTTTCTAAATGTGTGTATTGTCCGTCTGCCGCATGAGCAATCGGTTGTTAAACCGCGCTCTCATTGCGTGAATTGCAAAAAAACAATAGCCTGGTTTGATAACATTCCATTGTTTAGTTTTTTATTATTAAGTGCTAAATGCCGGTTTTGCAAACATAAGATTTCCGTTAGGTATTTTTTTATTGAATTGTTAACTGGTTTTACATTTGTCGGCTTTTACCTTTATTATGGGTTATCGATACTCTTGTTGCCGTATCTGTTTATGGTCTGCTGTTTTATTATTGCCACGTTTGTTGATTTTGAACATCGGATTATCCCGGACGAAGTCAGTGTCGGCGGGATGTGTGTGGGGTTAGTTTTTAGTTTAGCGATGCCGCAAATACATCATGTGCCGGTGAGCGATCCTTGGTTTATGGCGCATTTAAAATCATTTGGACTTTCTTTGTTGGGCGTTTTAATTGGCGGTGGCGCCATTTATGCTATGGGTTTATTGGGTGATTTTCTTTTCAAGAAAGAATCCATGGGAGGGGGAGATGTAAAGCTCTTGGCTATGATCGGCGCGTTTCTTGGCTGGCAATACGCGATTCTCACATTTTTTATTGCCCCGTTTTTCGGCGCGGTGATTGGTATAATTGAAAAAATTCGCACAGGACAAACAACCATTGCTTACGGTCCTTACCTAGTGGCTGGCGCGTTAATTTGTTTGTTCTGGGGAGAACCACTTATTGTCTGGATTATAAGCGGTTACGGTTTATATCCGCGATAATTTCTAGAGAAAGTTTTTTATGAATATTCCTCTAATACGCCGTCGCCATTGGGCGTTAGGAGTAATTCTTTTTCTCACCTTTATTTGTTACTTGCCTGTCTTGCAGCATCAATTCCTAAATTGGGACGACCCCAAACATCTGCTTGATAACACAGCTGTTGCTTCTTTTAATTTACGAGAAATATTTACCACAACTGTTAGTAATGTTTATGTGCCGTTGACATTGTTATCCTTTGCTATTGAACATCATTTTTTTAGATTTTATCCGCTAGTCTTTCATTTAAATAATCTTTTTTTACATCTGGCAGTAACAGCTCTTGTTTATATTTTTGTCCGACAGCTGGGGTTATCGACGGTAACTGCAACGGTCAGCGCATGTCTGTTTGCTTTGCATCCAGCTCATGTAGAATCGGTTGCTTGGATTACGGAACGTAAAGATGTGCTTTATGCGTTTTTTTATCTTAACGCCATGATTTTTTATTTAAAATATCAACAGCATAAAAGAAGGCGGTTCTATTTATTATCTTTATTGGCGGGATTTCTTAGTATTTTAGCTAAACCTATGGCTTTAAGTTTGCCTTTAGTGTTGCTCTCGTTAGATTGGCTGGCTGCTGGTCGGATTACTCGACAGAACTTAGTGACGAAAATTCCGTTTCTATTTTTTATTATCCCGATTGCAGGGATCACATACATGCATAACACGCATACATTATCGCTAGATTCAAATTTAGGACAGGGTTTGTTGTTGTTTGTATGGACGGTATTTTTTTATGTGCGACAATTTTTCTGGCCGGTGGATTTGACAGTGATTTATACTATGCCGGAACCGGTTGCGTTCAATAATCCACAATATGCTGCGGCGCTTGTCTTCTTCTTAGCTGCAATTTATTTTGTTTACCATTTTCGTGCAAACAGAATTTTTGTTTGGACTTTTATTTATTATGTTTGCTCGATGTTTTTTTTGTTCCGCTACAATAAGATTCCAGATTTGAATTTTGTGGCGGATCGATTTATGTATTTGCCGTGTTTAGGATTTTGTATTCTCGTTGGACTTTTTTCTAAAAGGAAACTGTTCTCTTTGATTTTATTAGGGATGTTAGTGTTAACGCTGATGGGGGTAAAGACTTATCAGCAAACATTGGTATGGAGAAATAGCGAAACTTTTTGGACGTTTATTATTGAAAATAATCCCCAGTTGGCCCTAGCTTATAATAATCGCGGGCGGGCATTGCTAGTGGAAGGACGAGATGAAGAAGCTTTGCAAGATTTTTCAAAAGCGTTGAACTTAGATCCACAGTTTGAGGAAGCTTATAATAATCGCGGCAATCTGTATTACCGACAAAAGAAATTTAATGATGCGCTTGCTGATTTTAACGCGGCGTTAGCGATTAATCCGTATTTTAAGGAAAGTTATAATAATATTGGTAATATTTATGCTGTGCAGAATGATTTTGTCCGGGCGATTCAATATTTTAATCAAGTCATTAATATTGATCGAAATGACAGCGATGCTTATTATAACCGGGCGACCGCCTTCGCGTTTCTGGGAAAGTATGAACTAGCATTGAAAGATTATTCGCAGGTTATTGCGTTAAACGATCGTTATGCAGCCGCTTATTATAATCGTTCTTTAATATTTAAGTCGCAGGGAAAATTTGCGTTAGCTTTACAGGATGCGTTGAGAGCTCAGAAAATAGGATTTAATGTCAGTGAAACATATATATTGGAATTGAAAAATAAAGATGAAAATAACGGAGATGTTCATTTATAATGGTGAATATTTAATCATAAAAGGAGGAAGTATGGGGCGTGACAGCGAAGCAGAAATTATTTCATTGGTAAAGGATTTACAGAAGCGGATGACGTATTTAGAAAAGAAAATTGACATCTTGGTTCAGCAATCCTCGGAAAAGTCTCAAAATGTTAAAAGTTATTCTCAGAAATCTCAGACGTATGGAGGAGCGCAACGATTTAATGACAAACAGGACAAGCGTTTTGGACCTAAAAATGAACGTTATGGGCGTTCGTTTAAAAATAAACAAAACAATGAAAATCGGGACAATTCAAAAGGTGGGAAATTTTTTAATTCCATTAGTAAGGGAGCAGGTAAATCGCACTATGGAACAGATGCAAGAAAGTAATTTAGTGAATGAGGTCAGAGCGAGCATTTCTTTATTAACTCAATTGGCTGATCATCCTGAAATATGGGAAATGCTTAACGAAAAAGAACGTATTGATCTTATGAAAGCGGCCGGTCGGATTGCCCGTCCCACCCGGGAAGAACAAAAGCAAAGGGAATATGCCCGTATTAAGAATCGTCGTCAACGGATTGTACAGCAAGAGCGGGCCGTTCGAGCAAAAACAGGTATCCGTAGAGCCCGGGACACTGCTGTTTTTACAGCGCCGAAACGATTATTCGCGGTGGACGCAGGATCGCTAATTGAAAATTTTCAACTGCAACGGCCTCGTAATTGTTATGTGTGCAAGGCAGAATATAATCAACTTCACTTTTTTTATGATTCCATGTGTCAAAAATGCGCGGAATTTAATTATAAAAAACGATTTCAAACGGCAGATTTATCAGGGCAAATCGCGATAATCACGGGATCGCGTTTAAAAATTGGGTATCAAGCAACTTTAATGATGCTGCGCGCCGGTGCATCAGTGATTGCGACCACACGGTTTCCTGTAGATTCAGCTTTGCGCTATGCGCGGGAAAAAGATTTTCAACAATGGAAAAATAATCTTCATATTTACGGTCTTGATCTGCGACATACCCCCAGTGTTGAGATTTTTTGCAAATATATACAGCAGCGATATTCACGGTTGGATCTTTTAATTAATAACGCGGCGCAAACAGTTCGCCGGCCAGCAGGATTTTATACGCATCTAATAGCGAATGAACAATTACCCCCGACGGATTTGCCGCGTGATATACAATTATTACTTAGTGATTATGAAGAGTGTAAACGGATGCTAGGTCTTTATTCCGCATCTAGTGGTTCTAAAAAAGAAATTCAAACAATCAGCTGGATTGAAAATTCTCCTGGTATTGGATTGTGTTCTCCCGCAGAGCTTTCCCAAATACCTTATTCGTATGACCATTCATTACAAGTGGATGAAGTTTTTCCGCCGGGAAAATTAGATATTGATTTACAGCAAGTTGATTTACGAAAAAATAATAGCTGGCGTTTACGTTTGGGTGAAATCGAAATTTCTGAAATGTTTGAATTGCAATTGGTCAATGCTATTGCGCCGTTCGTTCTATGCAATGAGTTGGAACCGATGATGAAAAAAGATTTTACTGGGAAGAAACATATCGTCAATGTTAGCGCGATGGAAGGTAAGTTTCATCGATTTAAGAAAGCGGATCGGCATCCGCATACAAATATGGCAAAGGCCGCGCTTAACATGCTGACCCATACTTCAGCAGGAAGTTTAGTGAAAGACGGAATTTATATGAATGCTGTTGATACGGGTTGGGTTACCGACGAGGATCCAGTGCAGCTGTCGTTGCAAAAACAGAAAGTACATGACTTTCAACCGCCCCTTGATATTGTTGACGGTGCTGCGCGAGTGTGTGATCCTTTCTTTGATGGTATTAATACAGGAAAGCATTGGTGTGGGAAGTTTTTAAAAGATTATTTTCCGATAGATTGGTAATAAACTTTTGAAAGATTTTAAATGATCATAAAAACTATAATAATACTCATGTTGGTAACACTGATGGCTAACGTTGGGCATAGCCAGGATACCCAGCAACTTATCGGACAAGTTGCTGAGATTTATGCTGGGAATGCCGCAGAGGACGGGGGTTTTATTGGTGGTTTCTCGTTATGGGGCCTTGTTGGTGGATTTATATTTGGAAGTATCGGGTTTATTGCCTTTGTGTACGGCAAAAAAAATGCTGAGTATAGACCTCTTCTGATTGGAATTGCGATGATGGCGTATCCGTATTTTTTTCAGAAAACTATTGCGATTTATCTAATAGGTTTAGGATTAACCGCTGCGTTATATTTTTTCCGCGAATAAATTAAATTTAATGTTATATGTAGCTTTATTATAGATTGGTGTAATTATGGAAAACAGAATTATAGAGCTTGAAAAAAGAATTTTATTTCTTGATCATCAAATAGAGGAATTAAATGAAGCGTTGATTTATCAAGGGAAGGTGATTGAGGAGCTTAAGATTCAACTTAAGAATTTTAATGATCAACTGCAAAGCGGGTCGCTTGTGCGTAAGCTGGAGGACGAAGAGCCTCCACCACATTATTGATAATAAAAGGATTAACCTTAAGATTGACTCTCCAGAAAAAAGTTTATTCCACCGAAAAAAAACGATTTCAGCATTTTTGGATATTAAGCGCGGTTTTATTAGGTGCTTTTTTATCTTACTCGCCGAATCTCAGCCATGACTTCACTAATTGGGATGATAAACTGCATGTGATTGACAATCCCCTGATCCGTTCTTTAAAGCCGGCAGACATTGGGCGGCTTTTCAAAACCACTGTCAGCGACATTTATGTGCCTCTAACTATGCTGACGTTTGCGGTGGAATATCATTTCTTTAAACTCAATCCGTTGATTTATCATTTGAATAATGTGCTGCTGCATTTAGGGGTGGTGGTATTAATCTATTGGCTGGCTTTACGTATTGGTTTATCCACGCAGGCGGCTGCGTTTTCTGCTTTGCTATTTGCGATTCATCCAATTCACGTCGAGCCTGTAGCTTGGATTAGTGAGCGCAAAGATGTTTTATACGCTTTTCTTTATATGTTTGCGTTACTCAGCTACTGGTCTTACCTAAAAGAAGGGAAAGTAAAGTTTTACTGGATGACATTTCTTCTCGGGGCGTTAAGCATCTGTGCCAAACCCATGGCGGTGAGTCTGCCGGTGGTGTTACTGGTGTATGATTGGTTGGCCCGACGGCCGTGGTCGTTAAGAATATTTTTAGAAAAACTGCCGTTTTTTGTTTATGTGCTGCCTATCGCATGGCTGACCCATCAACTAAATCCCGGGGTGATAGCAGCGCGGCCTAGTATAAGCGAATCAATCCTTTTGTATGTCTGGACATTTATTCACTATCTACGGAAATTTTTTTGGCCGTTTCATTTGGTGCCGGTCTATGATTTGCCGCAGCCGATTGGATTGTTTCAGTGGGAATATGGACTATCGCTTCTGGGATTCTTGCTGCTGTTTGTTTTATTAATTCGCTTTCGTCGAAATCGTTTATTGGTTTTCGCGGTTCTTCATTATTTTGCATCGATCTTTTTTGTTTTGCGTTTAGGAATTCCTAATGACACCCAGATGGTGGTGGACCGGTACATGTATCTGCCGAGTTTAGGGTTTTGTTTTCTTATCGGCGTTATTTTAGACAAAGGATGCGGTTTTACGAAAGACAAACGAGGAACTTCTATTTTAGTAATTGCTTTGTTCGCGGTATTATCAGTGCTTACCTATAAACAATCCCAAATCTGGAGAAATAGTGAAACATTGTTAACTTACATTATTGATCATGTGAAAGGCAGCGCGATCGCGCATAATCACCGGGGTAGTTATTATTCCCAACAGAAACAATTTAATTTGGCTTTGGTGGATTTTAACCGCGCGCTTGAGTTTAGTCCGGATTACGCGTACGCCTATAATAACCGCGGATTGATTTTTAAGAATCAAGGAGATCTGACCAGCGCCTTAGAAGATTTTAATAAGGCGATAGAACTTGATGATCAATATTATGAGGCCTACTATCATCGGGCCAATCTTTTTCGTTTATTAAAGGATTATAATTTGGCGTTGAAAGATTTGAATAAAAGCCTGGCGCTTAAACCAGTATTTAGCGAGGGATATCTGCAACGCGGTCAAGTGTACGCTTTGATGAAGAAGTATGATTTAGCGATCGCAGATTTTGATCAGGCCGTACACTTAGATCCGAACCTTACGATGGCGTACCGTCATCAGGCGGATGCGGCGATTCAAATGAATAACTTTCCAAGCGCTTTGACCGATTATAACCGTTATCTGCAGGTGAATAAAACAGATGGGGAAGCTTTTTATAACCGTGGCAATATTTACGCGCATCTGCGCAATTATCCTGCGGCGATTGAGGATTATTCGCAGACCATTCAGCTGGATCCCGCACATCCAAACGCTTATCATAACCGGTCGCTGGCTTTTTTTACTTTGGATGAATACGTAAAGGCTTTGGCAGATGCGCTTAAAGTAGAAGAGCTTGGCGGGAATATTAATTCACGGTATATCCGGAATTTAAAAACGCTAATTGCGAAATAATTTTCTCTGAAAAGACTAGATTAGTTTAAATATCGGCTAACAAATTGTGTTGGCTTTAAGACTTCAATTCCATGATAACCGGAAATATCAATTAAGTCTTTATCTCCGCTGACAATAATTTTTGTCTTGCTTGTGATCGCACAAGCAATAAATTTATCATCTTTGGGATCTCTGCAGATAGGAAAGGGGAGTTCGTTCGGGATATGTATATTTGAATATCGTAGAAGTTTATTAAGAAATTGATCAATGTTGACATCAGGAAAGTTATGTTGAAGTCTTTTTATAACGTCGATATATTCAGTTAAAATATTAGGGGTAATAATGAGTTCAATCTTATCTTCAATAAAGGCTATAACAATTTTTCCGGGAGGGCCTGATCGAAAAAATATTCCTGAAACTAATACATTTGTATCAAGTATAATTTTCACTAAGATTTCTTCTCTGCGCGCACTTCTTTAATAGCTTTAGCAATGTCAGACTTCTTCATGCCAGCTTTACGGGCTTGTCTGCGAGCATCTTTAAGAAGGTTCATAAATTCATCTTTAGAGGGGGGAGTGATTGCTTTAAAGATAATGGAATCTTCATTTCCAAAAACAACAAATTGAGTTCCTGGTTTTAGACCTAAGCGGTTTCGGACATCCTCTGGAATTACCACCTGCCCTTTTGATGTTAATTTGGTTGTTGAAAATTTAATCATTTTTATTCTCCTTTGATTAGCTAATCTTACTGGTAAGATTATAACATTTATTTGTGTTTAGACAAGAGAAGTGGGAAGTATTTTGAGAAGATATATTTTCATGGAATCTTAAAAAAATCGTGGTTTTGAAATATGTATTTTTAAATTATTGTCATTAAATATCTTACGTAAATATGAAAAATTCTTAAACTCTGATCAATCACTAGCCCAATAGTTGTACATATGTTATCCTTGAAACAACTCCTTTCTTATAAAGTATTATAAATACTACTAATTTAAGAAGATTGATTATATGCAATTTCTACGTAAAGCCAGATGCCGGGGCTTAAGGCAAACGGTGGTGATGTTTGTCTTGGCCGCTTTTATTTCCAGTGGTTTCATTTATCCGTTGGAAACCCGCGCTCAGACTTTGCCCACGCCCGGAACCATGTTGGCGCCAACCCTGAGTTTTGTTCCCGCCGTTATCAAAGCGGTTAAAGTCTTTCCTGAAAATCCGTTTAAATTCGATTTTATTATTGATGCCGGACAGTCTGGGCTTGAAGGCGAGGACTTAAAACAAGAATCCACCAAACTCATTAAGTATTTCTTTGCGGCGTTGACCGTCCCAGAGAATGAGTTGTGGGTGAATTTATCTCCCTATGAGCAGGACCGCATTATTCCAGAAAAATTCGGTGTCACGTAAATGGGCCGTGATCTGCTCGCGCAGGACTACATTCTCAAACAATTAACGGCATCTCTCATTTATCCGGAAAAGGAACTTGGTCAGACATTTTGGGATCGGGTTTATCAAAAGGCCTACGATCTTTATGGCACTACGGAAATCTCGGTTGATACGTTTCATAAAGTCTGGATAGTTTCCGAGCAAGCCACGGTGCATCAAGGCGGGGATATGGCGCTGGTGGTGGAGAATAAACTAAAGGTGATGCTGGAAGAAGATTATGAGGCGATGAAGTATAGCAGTGATCAGTGGTCAGAGGTTAGTGGGCAAGATCGGGTAGTTGAACAAAAACTTAAAGATTTGCCCTTGGACCATAAAACCTTGACGACGAAGATTCTCAAAACGGTCATTATCCCTGAAATTGAACGGGAAGTAAATCAAGGCCGGCATTTTGCCAATCTTCGCCAAATTTTTTATTCCCTAATTTTAGCCACCTGGTATAAACGTGCGTTAGAGAAAAATGTATTTTCGCAAGTGTATTCTAATACTAATAAAACAGACGGCATTGATGTGGATGATAAAAACGTTAAACAAAAGATTTATGACCAGTATTTAGCCGCGTTTAAAAAAGGGGTTTATGATTATCTTAAAGAAGATTATGATCCGCGAACGCAGGGAGTTGTTTCCCGAAAATATTTTTCCGGAGGAATGGCTGTGTCCTATGGAGACACGAATTTTAAAATTGAAAAACAGCCTGATGAAGCAGCTGTCAGCCAGATAGCTATGAGCGGGTCCAATGGGCCTATTACTGTGGCTCGAACGCTGAACGACTTACTGAAAAACGACTCGATCGACGAAGCTCAAACTTCCACTTCCTCGCCGATGGGTGACGAAACTATGAGAGGAAATGAACCCCAATCGGTTGAGATGGTTATTTTATCTAATCAAGAAGGCATTGAGAGTCAAGTGTCAATAGATGAATTAGAAAGAATATTTAAAAATTATGATGGTAAGGAGAAAGAAAGATTACGGGAATGGGAAATTTTTAATCGTCATAAATATATATTGCAGACAATTATTAGTCATGACCCAACATTGAGATTTATTAAGATTATCGATATGCGTTCTTTTTTTTCAACTTATCTTTTTGAAAAGGAAGTTTTTGATTCAAGGGATATTGGTAAAAAGAAGAAGTACGTGCTAAAAATTGACAATGTGATATCGGGACAAATTTTATTCCATAATGATTATTTGCGCGGCAACTTAGTGGAAGATACAGGGTTTGTATCTAAAGTACGAAGAGTGTATAAATTAAATATTGATCCAGAGAAAAATAATATAGCGTTGCTGATGGATTATTTTGGAGATGATGATTTTACGGTGATTAATGAAGTTATAAGTGATTCTAATCTTTTAACAAAAGAAAGAATAATGATAGCTTTAAGAAAAATGCATCATGCATTTTGGAAAAAGGGGTTTGTTATTCTAGATCAAGAACTTAATAATTTTAGAATTAATCAAAACGGTAAAATTAAATTGGTGGATCGTGGTTCCTTACATCCAATAAATAAATATGATGTAGATAATTATGCAGAAGATCAAAATAAGTTTTTGTTTAAGGTGATGGGTGAAAATGATAAAACTTCAGTAATTCCTCTAGAGGCTGAAATTGAGATTCAAGAAGAATCCAGTAGCCCGGTTGTGGATGAGGCGTCAGTCGGGGGGATCGACCTTAACCCGGAATTGTTTGAATTTAAAACACAAGGGCAGGATGTTGAATTTGAGATTCCGGTTGATTTAGAGAATATTGATCCAGCCACAATCCGCGGGTTGAATCCTGTGATTTATCAAATGATCCCTATTCATAGTGTCCCAGCTCTTCTAGGTGCGGTCAATGGTGATGCTACACCGCCGCAATCTGCCGAACGTTCCCTAACCTAACCCGCTCCCCGGCTTATGTGAAAAAGCACAGGTTTACCGAAGTCAAAGACGAGGTTGAAAATCTTAGTTTTTTAAATTAACCAGAAATACGGCCTTTGGAAGAACGGTGAAGTGATTATATTAATAATATATATAATATTAATTTAAAGCTCTTTTTTGGAAGAGGTTCAAAAAATTGTTGTAACTTTATATTTATTATATGGTTGGAGTTTGTATTACGAGTATTTGCATCCAAGCCTTTCTCGGTTTGACAGCCTATAGGGGATGTGTTACAATCCTGCGCGTTATTTAATTTCAAAATTCTAAGACTTTTTTAGTATGTAATTTTAGGTGTTTGAGAATAACAGGGTAAGTTAAAATAAGCAAATTTTTAGATTTTCCGTCAATCCATGGAAGAGCGAAATATTGTATTAATCGGATTTATGGGCTCAGGCAAATCGTCTGTGGCCAGATTGCTAGGACAGCAACTGAAAAGAGAAGTGATTTCCAGTGATGAATGGATTGTGGATCAAGAACAATGCCCGATTGCTGAAATTTTTAGGAATAAGGGCGAAGCGTATTTTCGTCAATTAGAAAAAAAAGCTATTGCCGCAATCGCGCAAAAGCAGGGGATTATTATTGATTGCGGCGGCGGTGTGGTGTTGCAGCAGGAAAATATTGATATTTTAAAAAAGAATGGGCTTTTAATTTATCTGGCTGCAACGGTGGAATTTCTGTATTCTCAGATTCAAGCGAATAAAGATCGTCCTTTGTTAAATGTGGCTGATCCGCTTACGCAGATGAAGCAGCTGCTGGAACAGCGTGAAAGTCAGTATGAACAGGCTGATATTAAGATTGATTCCACGGATAAATCAATTGACTGGATTGCCCAAGAGATTGTGAAAAGAATTAAATGAAAACAGAAATTGAATATTTAATAATATTAAATGCGGTGCCGGGAATAGGCAATGCGACGGCGCGGAAGTTATTAACCCGATTTGGATCTGCTGAGAAGATTTTTAAATTGACAGAAAAAGAATTGGCCGCAAGCGGTTGTTTGTCAAAGAAGATGTTGGAAAGTTTTTTTGCTTTCGCGACAGATTCCTTCCTCGAACGTGAACAAAAACTTATCGATAAGCATAATGTTCAGGTGATCGCCTGTACAGATGAAGCTTATCCGGAAACGTTAAGAGAAATTCCTGACGCGCCGCTGGTTTTGTATGTAAAAGGCAATTTATCCGCGCAGGATATTTCATCGATCGCGATTGTCGGATCCCGGCGGGCTTCGATTTATGGATTATCAGTAGCCAGGCAGTTAGCCATGCAGTTGGCTGACTATGATATTCGAGTGGTGTCGGGAATGGCCAGGGGGATTGATACTGCCGCTCACCAAGGTATTATTGCTGCGAAAGGAAACACGATTGCCGTGCTTGGCAACGGACTTAATCATATTTATCCAGCGGAAAATAAAAACTTGTTTGACGATATTGTGCAGCATGGCGCGGTGATTTCCGAATTCTCCATGGATACGCGTCCTAAGCCGCATAATTTTCCACGGAGAAATAGAATTATCAGCGGGCTTGCGCGAGGTGTGATTGTGGTGGAGGCGGCCGAACGCAGCGGGGCTTTAATTACCGCTGACTTTGCGTTGGAACAAGGCCGGGAAGTATATGCGGTGCCGGGCAATATCAACACGTTAACATCCAAAGGAGTTAATCATCTGATTAAACAAGGTGCGAAGTTAATGACGAGTTTGGAAGATGTTTTAGAAGATTTACCAGCTTTGAAAACGCGAAACAGTGTTAACGCGAATGCGAATGCAAAGCCTTCGCAAGAAGTGCCAAGCGGTCTATCTGATCAGGAACAGGAAATTTATCAACGGTTAATGCAAGGGCCGATACATATTGACGATTTGTTGGGAACAACACGTATTGCTATCCCGCAAATGACATCTGTTTTATTAAATTTAGAAATGAAAAAAATAATTAAGCAATTACCGGGTAAAATCTTTACTCGTGCTTAAGATTTAAGGAACCGATATGGCTAAAAAAATTGTTATTGTTGAGTCCCCCACAAAAGTCAAAACCATTAATAAAATCTTAGGAAGTAGTTATAAAGTAATGTCGTCGATGGGGCATTTGATTGATTTGCCTAAATCTACTCTTGGTGTTGATATTGAAAATAATTTCGAACCGAAATTTATTGTTGTACGTAGTAAGTCAAAATATCTGACAAAGCTTAAGAAAGATACAAAAACCGCGAAAGAAATTTATGTGGCCACCGACCCTGACCGCGAAGGTGAGGCGATTGGTTGGAATTTAAAAAATCATATTGGAGAAGGTAAAAAAGTCTTTCGGGTGACATTTCAGGAAATTACCAAAGAAGCGGTTTTAAAGGCCTTTAAGAATCCGCGGGAATTCGACGCGAAGAAAATTGACGCGCAAATCGGCCGGCGGATTTTGGATCGTATAGTGGGATATAAAATTAGTCCGCTTTTATGGAAAAAGGTTGGTTCGCGCTTAAGTGCCGGACGGGTGCAGTCGGTAGCGTTAAAACTGATTGTCGACCGTGAACGGGAGATTGAAGATTTTGATCCAAAAGAATATTGGAGTGTTTTGGTTGATCTGGAAAAAGAAGGTTATAAAGATTTATTAGAAGCATCTTTGGATAAGATCAAAGGGGATAAATTTGAACTTAATTCGAAAGAGGAAACAGATAAAGTTATCGCGGATTTTAAAGATAAGAAGTTTGAAGTTTCAAATATTTCTCAGCGGGATGTTAAACGTAAACCCACGGCACCGCTTATCACCAGTACTTTACAGCAGGAGGCTTTTAACAAACTGCGGTTTAATTCCAATAAAACCATGATGATCGCGCAGCAGTTGTATGAAGGGATTGATTTAGGGGATGGCGAAACTATTGGTTTAATTACCTATATGCGTACCGATTCCGTGAATATTTCTAATGAAGCTGTGGAACGAGTGCGGCAATTTATCAAATCCCAATATGGCGATCAATATCTTCCTGACACGCCTAACAAATATAAATCAAAGAAATCCGCACAGGAAGCGCATGAGGCGATCCGTCCGACGGATGTTATGCGCAAGCCGCAGGATGTTCGTAACTATTTGGATGATGATCAATATAAACTCTATAATGTTATTTGGAACCGATTTGTCAGTTCACAGATGGTGCCAGCGGTCTATGAGTATAAGAGGATGGAAATTGACGCGGGTGATTATCAGTTTGCTGCGTCAGGGTCTTCACTTAAATTTGATGGCTATTTAACGCTTGAGCGTGAAGATAAAGAAGAAGAAAAAATTGTCGATTTTTCTCATTACGTTAAAGGGGATGTCCTGAAGTTAAAAGAGGTTAAACCAACACAACATTTTACTAAACCGCCGCCGCGTTTTTCTGACGCCAGTTTGGTCAAGGCATTGGAAGAAGATGGTATTGGCCGGCCAAGTACTTACGCATCTATTATTTTGACGTTAGTTTTAAGGAATTACATTATCCGAAATAAAGGTTATCTGGCACCGACAGAATTAGGGATTCTTATTTGCGATTTGCTGGTTGAGTACTTCTCGAAGATTATGGATGAAGGGTTCACGGCGAAGATGGAGGAAAATCTTGATTTAGTTGAAGAGGGTAAACTGGAATATCCTAAACTTTTACAGGAGTTCTACACACCTTTTAAAGAACAGTTAGATCATGCGGAAGCTACAATTGTTAAAACACCGAATTACATTGATAAATTTTGTCCGGAAGCGAATTGTGGAAAGCAATTGGTTGTGAAATGGGGACGGCGTGGTAAGTTTATCAGCTGTTCTGGTTTTCCTGATTGTACATACTCAGAACCTTTTACTACAGGGATTAAATGTCCGTCGGGTAAGGGAGAATTGATTCTGCGTAAATCCAAAAAAGGGATGCGTTTTTACGGATGCAGCAATTATCCGCGCTGTAACTTTATGGTCAAAGAATTGCCAAAAGAAGACGCGATGCAGAGTTTGGAATGTCCTTTAGCCGGAGTAAGAAAAATTCAGACAGCCGAAGAATAGTTTTTACGTAAAGTTACCTATCGCTTATAAGTAAAAATTGGGCGTTAATTATGGACCGTTATCTGGATAAATTTATTTCTTACCTTGAATTTGAGAAAAATTATTCCAAACACACACTTATCAATTATTCAGCGGATTTAACGGAATTTGCCGAATTTATTCAAGGAACACCCATCCACAAAATTGATTATCTTTTTCTCCGCAGGTATTTAGCGCATTTAAAAAGCAAGGAACATGCGTCTCGTAGCATCGCGCGGAAATTATCAAGCTTGCGTAGTTTTTTTAAATTTCTGACTCGGGAAGGGTTGATCAAAGATAATCCAGCAGGGCTTTTAATGTCGCCGAAGTTGGATAAAGTTTTGCCGAAATTCTTAAGCGAAGAGGAAATGGTCAAGTTTATCGAGGCTCCTGGAGTTGTCGAGAAATTAAGCAAACGGGATACCGCGATTTTTGAAACATTATATAGTACAGGAATACGGGTGAGTGAATTAGTCGGGTTAAATATTGAAGACGTGGATTTAATCGGGAATATCGCTAAAGTAATGGGCAAAGGACGGAAAGAACGGTTGGTGCCGATTGGGGATAAAGCGATTGAAGCAATTCAGGAGTATTTGAAAAACCGGGAGCAACAATCGAGGGTGTTATTTCTTAATAAAAACGGAACACGGTTATCAACGCGAGGTGTTCGTCTGATCGTGGATAAATATATTCATAAAGCAAGTTTAAACCGCAAGATTTCTCCTCATGTTCTCCGGCATTCCTTTGCAACGCATTTACTGAACCGCGGCGCGGATCTGCGGGCTGTTCAGGAGTTATTAGGGCATGTCAATCTTTCAACAACACAGGTCTATACGCACATCACCACGGATCGATTGAAAAAAGTTTATGATAAAGCGCATCCGCGGGCGTAATAAATTAATGTCTTTTTTTATTTGAGATTCTTATTATGAAATTAAGTAAAACTGTAAAAAATATTGTTTGTGCCTTTCTATTATTGGTTGGAACGTATTTAAGCTTTTATGCGGCGTTGTGTTATATAGATGAAACATCCGCAAATTACACGGCAGATTATTTTGGCCTTGTCTTTACGCTTGGATTAGCAATTCCAGGAGCTATATGTATATTTTTTGGAACCCTGTTATTTAAACATAAACGGGATTTGTTTATCATATATGGATTTCTTTTCTTGTTTGTTCTTACTTTTTCTTATCTCAGACGAGTTGAACTAAACCAGGAGTTTTTTTTCTTTGACTTTTTCTATTTGGTGATGGGGATCGGCGGTGTTTTATTAGGAGGAAGGTTAATCCGGTTTTGGTTTCTTGATTTTATTTTTTTGATGATGTTTATCCTCTATTTTCCTGTTTTATGTTTGAAAGGAAAATGGCATCGGGGGATGTGGGCGCGATTAGGGTTTTTACCACAAGAATTGGGGCAAAGGTTAACACATCCTGCCAACATTTGGATTCACGCAGTTAGTGTAGGTGAGATTCAGGCTGTTGCTAATATTGTGAGCAAGATACAGGAAGCTTTCCCGTCTTATCAAATGATTTGTTCGACCGTAACAAAAACCGGGTTTCAGTTGGCCCGCGAGCGGTTTCCGCAAAGTGTTCAGGTTATTTACGCGCCGTTGGATTTCAGCGGGGTGGTACGCAAATTTATTAGAGTGATCAAGCCGCAGATTTATATTTCCACGGAAACTGAAATTTGGCCTAATATTTTTAATTTTTTGACGGCAAAGAATATTCCGATTGTGATAATCAATGGAAGAATTTCAGATCAATCTTTTCGCGGATATCGGTGGATAAGGTTTTTTGTTAAAGCTGTCCTTAAGAATGTCCGTGCCTTTTGTATGCAAAGTGAAGAGGATGCAAAACGGATTATTCATTTAGGAGCGCAGCCGCAACGTGTGAACATTGTCGGCAACATTAAATTTGACAGTTATCCGCAAGCGGCCGCCATTTCATTGCGCGAATTAGGTTATAACCAAGAGGATTGGTTATGGATTGCCGGCAGTACGCATCCCGGGGAAGAGGAGATGTGTCTGAATATTTATCAACAATTAAAACAACAATTTTTACAATTGCGGTTGGTGCTTGTGCCGCGGCATATTGAGCGCAGTCGGGATGTTGAACGCATTGTTCTTAAACAGCAGTTAAAACCAGTTATGATGGCGTCGGCGCATAATGAAAGAATGGATGCGGAATGTGTTTTAATTGGAGATAAAATCGGTCAATTAGCCGGATTATATAGTTTGGCCAAAATTGTTTTTATCGGTAAAACATTTTGTATCGGCGGCGGTCAGAATATGTTGGAACCCGCTTTTTTCGGTAAACCAGTATTTGTTGGACCGTTGACACAGAATTTTCGGGATGTTATGCGGATTTTGAAACAAGAGGAAGCGATTATTCAAGTAGATACGCCGGCAGAATTGCAGAAGAAAATGGAGATGTATTTAAGAACTCCAGAGGATTTAAAACGAATTGGAGTTTGTGCGGCTAAGGCGGTTGAGAAGTATCGAGGCGCAACAGAGAAAACCGTTCAAATAATTAAAAAAATTTTAGATGGCGATTTGTAATTTGTAAAGCATATTAGAGAATGAAATTATTTTTATATAAACTAGCGACTGATCAAATTCAAGGTTTTGGGCCGGGGATTTTAAAGGCTGGATTGCTTGTTTTATCATTTTTTTATGATGCGATCGTACGCCTGCGGCGTATTTTTTATAAAACAGGTATTTTTCCTTCAACGAAATTAAGGGTTCCGGTTATCAGTATTGGGAATTTAACTGTGGGAGGATCAGGAAAAACACCTTTAGTGCAATGGCTCGCCGAGCATTTGAAGCAGAAGCAAAAGAAAGTTGTTATATTAACGCGTGGTTATATGCCAGAAAATAAAACTTCGAAACAACCTTGCAGCGACGAAGCGCAAATGCTAGTAGAAAATTTAAAAGATATCCCGGTTTTAGTTGGCGCGGATCGAAGCCGCAACGCGCAGGCTTATTTAGAAAAAGACTCGGCCAATTTTTTTCTTTTAGATGATGGTTTTCAACATCTGCCGTTACAGCGGGACTTTGATGTTGTCGTAATTGATTGTACGAATCCATGGGGCAATGGATGTGTTTTACCGCGAGGTATTTTGCGGGAATCGATTTCAACGTTAAAAAAGGCCGCAGCTGTTATTTTAACAAAAACAGATCAGAATCCATCGCAAGTGCCGCTGATTCAGGAAAAAGTAAGAAAGGTTAATCCGAACGTTTTGGTTTTAGAAACGTCACATCAACCTAAAGAATTAATTCAATTAAGTGATCAAAAATCTTATAATTATGACAAACTAAAAGAAAAGAAAGTCTGTATAATGTGCAGTATCGGTTCACCTGCATCATTCGTGCAGACTGTTAGACAATGCGGGTATATTCCTGAAAAGCAATTTTTATTTATGGATCATCATCATTACCGCAGAGATGAGGTTGCCATGATTATCGAGGAATGCCAAAAAGAAAATATTAACGCTATTGTTACAACACAAAAAGATGCTGTTAAACTGCGTGCCTTTATGGATCAATTCGCGGGTCGGGTTGGAGTTTACGCGTTAAAGATAAGCATTATTTTTAAAGAAAACGAGGATGTTTTAATTGAAAGAATTCTTAATTTATCATAGTATCCGTATCTTCGGAGTTTTTATCCGGTATTTACCCATGCATACGGCCTTAGCCATTGGCAAATTTATAGGGATTCTAGCCTACTATTTTGATTACAGGCATAAGGCACAGACATATGCCAATCTTAAAATGGCTTTTGCCGAATCTAAATCACCAGACGAGTTACGTAAGATTACGAAACAGTTATTTAAAAATTATGGACAGAATTTTATTGAACTGTTTCGCCTTCCTTTATTAACACCGGAAAAATTTAAAGAGCTGGTGAAGATTGAAGGGAAGGAGCATGTCGCTGAATCACTCAAACAAGGGAAAGGGTTGATTTTATTGGCTATGCATTTTGGTAGCTGGGAGTTAGCTAGTTTATCTTGCGCGATGTTTGATTATCCTTATAAAGTAATTGTTAAGCCGCAGAATAAATATACACAGTTAGATAATTTATTGAATTCGTATAGAGAATGTAATGGGTCGGTCGTCCTTTCTCGTGGATTAGGAACGAGAGATTTTGTTAAAAGTCTAAAGAACAATGAGATCATTGGAATGGTTGTTGATCAAGGCGGGCGTGACGGTGTGAGAGTGCCATTCTTCGGACGGCAGGCTTCTATGTCGGTTGGGGCGATTCGGATGGGATTAAAATGGGGCGTACCCATTTGTTTTTGCATTATCGTCCGGGAAAAAGGACCGTATCATCGGATGATTGTCCATCCACCGCTGGAATTGACTAAGACAGACAATTTTGATCAAGATGTAGTTAATAATCTTGAGAAAATTTCGCAACTAATGGAAAAATTCATTCAGCAATATCCATCGGAATATATGTGGTTTTATAAGATTTGGAAATATTCTAAGCAGTCCAATATTTGTATTATCAGTGACGGTAAAACAGGCCATTTACGGCAGTCTGAATGTATCGGCAGAATGGTGCAAGACGCATTAAAGGAACGGGATATTCAATCCTCTATTGAAACGATTCAGATTGTTTTTAAAAATAAATTCTACCAGCGTTTTTTTAGTTTGCTGTCTCGCATGGTCCATCCGGTTATTTATCAAGGAAGATTAGAGTTTTTAAAACAGCTTTTAACCAAAGAATCTTTTCAAAAGGTTATGGCGGTTAAGGCGGATTTTTTTGTGTCTTGCGGATCGTCGGTGGCAGGGATCAATTATTGGCTTTCTCAAGATCATAACGCGAAAGCAATCGCGATTCTTAAACCGGGAATGTTAACCGCAAAACATTTCGACTTGTTATTTCTGCCACAGCACGATGTAAAAACACCGCCGCGTAACCAGAATGTTGTGATCACTAAAGCGGCGCCGAATTTGATTACTCCGCAATATTTAAAAGAGCAATCAGAGGTTTTATTAAAACATTTCTCGCATTTGAAACAACGGCTGCGAACAAAGATTGGCGTTTTTATAGGCGGGGATGCAAAGGATGTTTATTTATCGGAAAACATGATACGCTTGATTGTTCATCAATTGAAACAGATTTGTAATGAGATGAATGCGGATATTCTCCTTACAACTTCTCGAAGGACACCTTCGAGCATTGATCATCTTTTAATCAAAGAGTTAAAGAAATTTCCTAACTGTCCTTTGCTTATTATTGCCAATAAGGAAAATATACCGGAAGCGGTTGGCGGTATTTTAGGGTTAGCAGATATTGCGGTTGTGTCGGGGGATAGTATATCTATGGTTTCGGAAGCGGCTTCATCTGGAAAACAAACAATTGTTTTTTCACCGCATTCCCGCGCAATTGTTTTAGGTAAAAATAATAAACATGTGAAGTTTATCGATAATTTAAATAAACAGGGTTTTATTGTATCGGCGGATGTTAAAAATGTGGGGCAGGCTGTTTTTGATGTCATTAAGAATAAAATTCATACGCGGCAGCTTCAGGATAATAAAGCAATCTTAGAAGCTGTTAGGAAAGTCATTTAAATATTAAAAAAATGAGTTAGCCTTGCAGTCTTCAGTTGTTAGCTTTCAGAAGTAAAAAGCCTTTTCTACAGCGTGATACGTATACTTTTTTTTGAAAGCGAAGGCTGAGAACTAAAGACTAATCTATGAACGATCAAATCATCAATGAAAATCCTCCAAATTCTTCCTGAACTTAATTACGGCGGCGTTGAAACCGGAACAATTGATTTTGCTCAATATTTGGTTCAGCATGGTCATGATTCCTATGTGGTTTCTAACGGCGGTCAGCAAGTTATTCTTTTAGAAAAGAATGGTTCCAAACATATAACGCTTCCGGTTCATCAAAAATCGCTTTGGACTATTTTAAAGATGATTAAAGTTTTACGGAAAATTATTCTTGATGAACAGATTGAAATTGTTCATGCCCGCTCCCGCGTTCCAGCCTGGATTGCGTATTTTGCTTGTAAGCAAACACCTGCTGTGTTTGTGACGACATGTCATGGGCATTATCAAAGCCGCCTATTCAGTCAAGTGATGGGCTGGGGAAAATATGTTATTGTTCCCAGTGCCGCGATCGGTCGGCATATGGTGGAGACATTTAAAGTGCCGCATGAACGGATTCGCTGTATCGCGCGCAGCGTAAATCTAAAACGTTTCAAATTTAAAAATGAAGTTCAGAAAAAGAAAGATAAATATACGGTTGTTATAGTTGGTCGGATTACACCGCTTAAGGGGCATAATTATTTTATAAAGGCAATGGCGAAGGTTATTCGAAATATGCCCAACGTTCAGGTGAAAATTATAGGGGATGCACCGAAACGCAAGGAAGAATATCGAAAAGAACTGGAGTTGCTGGCAAAACGGTTAGGCCTTAAGGAACATATTGAGTTTATGGGCAATCGCAGTGATGTGGCCCAGTTATTAGAGAATGTAGATTGTCTCGTTTTAGCGACTGTAACGCAAGAAGCGTTTGGCCGGGTTATCTTAGAGGCGCAAGCGATTGGAGTGCCGGTTGTCGCGACTCAGGTCGGCGGGGTTGTCGATATTATTGATGATGAACAAACAGGTTTGCTGGTTTTACCAAAGGATATTGATGCTATGGCTGATCAAGTGATGCGGATTTTACGAAACCGTGAATTTGCAACAACCTTAGTCCAGAACGCGCGGCATAAAGTTGAACAGAAATTCACAGTTGAACAAATGGCAGAGCAAACCTTGGCGGTTTATCAAGAAATGCAGGATAAGTTAGATATTTGCGTAGTTAAATTAAGTTCTGTTGGCGATGTGGTGCTGGTGACAGCCTCCTTAAAGGCGTTACGCAAAAAATATCCTAAGGCAAAGATTTATTTCTTAGTTGGTCGAGAATCGTACAAAGTGATTCAGCATTGTCCTTATATTGATGAAATTATTATTTTTGATTTTAAGGGTAAAGAAAAAGGGACGCTGGGTTTTATTCGAAGGGTGTTCCGTTTGCGGCGGTATCAATTTGATATTATGATTGATTTTCAAAATAATCGTTTGAGTCATTGGTTGATTTATTTATCCTCGCCGATAAAGAGTTATGGTTATGATAATGGAAAGTGGGGTAATTTATTAACCAACTCTATTACGGATAAGGGGGAGCCTTTAAATCCGGTGGAGCATCAATTTCAAGTGTTAAAGGAATTGGGGATATCTTATAAAGGGCATCACTTTTTGGAATTATGGCCAACAAAGAAAGATCAGGAATATGCGCATGATCTGTTATCTGGAGAATGGATTGGTGAGCAGCAAAGAATTGTTGGTATTAATGTGGCAGCATCGGCAAAATGGGAAACAAAGAACTGGCCTATTGAGAATATCGCGAAAATTTGTGATTTGTTTTCCGCAGAAAATATTCGTGTTGTATTAACTGGTATGCAGAAGGATAAAACGGCTGCCGCACAAATTATTCATATGACAAAATCTAAACCTGCGGATTTAACCGGAAGAACCGATATGATGCAATTGGCAGCGGTGATTAAAATGTGTAAGGTTTATATCACAGCAGATTCAGCGCCTATGCATGTGGCTGCAGCGATGCGCACCCCGTTTATTGCTTTTTTTGGTCCAACCAGTTCTCAGCGTCATTTGCCCCCGGCTAAGAAATGTAATGTTTTAGAAAAAACAATGGATTGCGCGCCTTGTTATAGTTCTCGTTGTAAGATTGCTACGCATGCCTGTATGAAAGAAATCAGTGTTCAGGAAGTTTATGAATCTGCATTAGATTTATTGGAGGATAATTCGTGAAAATTCTTTTGCTGACAACACATATAAATGCGGGAGGTATTACCAGCTATCTGCTTACCCTGTGCAAAGGATTGATAAAAAATAATTGTCAGGTGCATCTTGTCAGCAGCGGGGGAGATAAAGAACAGCAATTTTTAGATATGGGAGTAAAATTATTTACGATTGACCTTAAAACAAAATCAGAGCTCAGTTTAAAAATTTATTGGAATATCCCGCGGCTGCGACGGTATATTAACGAACAAAACATTAATATTATTCATGCTCAAACAAGGGTAACTCAAGTTTTAGCTTTTTGGTTATCTCGGTTTACAAATATTATTTTTGTATCAACCTGTCACGGTTTTTTTAAAGTAAGACTTTCCAGAAAAATTTTTCCCTGTTGGGGGCAAGGAGTGATCGCGGTCAGTTCAGCGGTGCAGGAGCATTTAGTACGTGATTTTAAAATTGATTCTAAGATAATTTCATTGATTCCTAATGGAATTGATCTTACACAATTTTCAATCTTAAATCGGACAGAGAAATTACAGATACGCAAACGGTTGGATTTAGGAGATGACGTTTTAATTGGTTTAACTGCGCGCTTATCGGATGTGAAGGGTCAAGATATTTTAATCAAGGCTTTTGGAAAAATTGCAGAACAATTTCCACAAGCGAAATTAATATTGGTTGGAAAAGGCAAGTTTGAATCGTCTTTGCGGAAATTAGCCGATTCTTTGCAATTAAACGACCGAATTATTTTTCGCTTAACAACAGAAAATATTTTTGATTATTTAGCTGTGTTGGATGTGTTTGTGGCACCATCGCGGCAGGAAGGGTTAGGATTATCTATTTTAGAAGCTCAGGCTAGTGGTTTGCCGGTGATTGCGTCGCGCGTCGGGGGAATTCCTGGTATTATCGAAGATGGAAAAACAGGTTTGTTGGTGGAGTCAGAAAATCCAGAGGCTTTAGCAATAGCCATAAAAAGAATTTTAAGTGAGACCGCATTAGCCGACCAATTCAGGCAAACCGCCAGAACCTTTGTGGCAGAAAATTTTTCTGAACAGCAGATGGTAGAGAAAACATTAGAATTTTATAATGCTAAGCAAAAAATAAAAAAATAATGGATAGCTATAAAAAAATACTTGTGATTAACGTCAACTGGCTGGGCGACGCGGTTTTTTCCATGCCTGTGTTTAGAACTTTGAAAGAATACTCGCCGGAAGCAAGCATAAGTTGTTTAGGCCCATCAAGGATTCGTCCCGTTATGGAGGCAACGCCAGAGGTAGATGAATTTATCGCTTTTGACGAAAAAGCAGCGCACAAAAGTGCATGGGCCAAATGGCAATTGATTACACAGTTGCGAAAAAAGAAATTTGATGCCGCAGTGATTTTGCATCGTTCATTAACACGGGCTTTGTTAGCATTTTTAGCGGGCATTCCGATTCGTGTCGGATATAACACGAAAAATCGAGGGATGTTGTTAACGAATCACGTTTCTTTGCCTTCAAAGGAGTTGCATCGCGCTGATCATTATCTTCACGTCCTTCAAGGTATTGGTATCAACGGATCCAAATCGCCTTCAACTTTAAATGTTTCTAAATCTGATCAAGAAGTTATTGAGAAAATCTTAATTGATCATCGTGTGAATCTAATGGAGCAATTGATTGTTATTCATTCTGGAGGGAATTGGGATTTAAAACAATGGCCAGTGCATTATTTTCAACAGTTAGTGCAAGGATTAGTTCAAAAGGAGGGGATCAAAATTATTTTAACAGGATCACAAAAGGATCAGCCGCGGGTTAAAGATATTATCGGCGAATGCAGTGCACAGGTCGTGAATCTCACAGGAGAACTTGATATAAAGCAGTTTATCGCGCTGCTGAAAAGAGCGGATTTGTTAATTTCATCAGATTCGGGACCGCTGCATTTAGCCAATAATGTTGGTACAAACGTAATTGGGTTATTTGGGCCGACCCGTCCGGAAATTACCGGTCCTATAGGGCAAGGCAAGGCAATAATTTTGCAACATGATGTGCAATGTAATCAAAAGCCCTGTTATAATCTTAACTGTCCAAATAATATCTGTATGCAGTCGATTTCTGTGGAAGAAGTTTTTAATGCCATTGATCAAATCAAAGATTAAAAAGATTTTACTTATTTCTCTTACAAATATTGGAGATGTGGTTTTGACTTTTCCAGTATTTGATGTTTTAAGACAGCAGTTCCCCGACGCCGAAATATCGTTGGTGATAGGTCCAAAAGCCGATAGTTTATTTAAAGAGCATCCCGAAATTAAGCAGATTTATATTTATGATAAACACCAGCCGCATATTAAAACTATTCGCTGGATGATTACTTTATGGAAACAGCGTTTTGATTTAGTTGTGGATTTGCGCAATACCGCCATACCTTTTTTGATTTTCCCCAAGCAACGCACACCACTACATACTACTAAAGATGAGAGTATTCATATGCAGAAAAAGCATTTGAATCGCTTAAAGACGATTATGGATATTAAGGAAAAATCGGTTCCTAAGAAAGCAGTTTTTATCTCAAAGACAGATCAGCAGTTTGTTCATGAAATTATTAAAAAAGAAATACAAGATGGGGCATACGTGGTTTTTGCGCCAGGATCAGCTTTTCACGCAAAGCGCTGGAGTGCTCAGGGCTTCGCGTGGGTGGCCGACGATTTAATGCAAAAATATCAATTGAAAGCTGTGTTTGTGGGCGATGAGAATGATCAGGCCGTTGTTCAGGAAATTCAAAAGTTAATGAAGCATGAATTAATTGATCTGTGTGGACGGTTAAGCTTGATCCAGCTCGCCAGTTTACTGCAAGGTGCGTTTTTAGCAGTGGTTAATGACAGCGCGCCGATGCATTTAGCCAGCTATCTTAACATTCCGGTGTTGGCATTATTTGGTCCATCAGATCCAGAGAAATATGGTCCGTGGAGTGAGAACTGTATTTATTTAACCCCGCCAGGAAAGAATCAGGAGATCGCAACTATTTCCAGCGACAGAGTGATTAATGCAATTGCTATTCATCAAGGAAAAATTTCTTTTCAAGTAAAATGAAATCTTATCGAAATATTCTAATTATTCGAACAGATCGTATCGGTGATGTGGTCCTAACAACGTCTATCTTACAACCGTTAAGACAATGTTTTCCCAAAAGCCGTATTTCCATGTTGGTTTCGCCGGTGACTTTTGATTTAGTCAATGGGCATAAAGATATTGATGAAGTTTTTGTTGATGACCGTGCGGATTTACATAAAGGATTGGCGGGGTTTTTAAGGTTAATTAAAGAAATAAAAAGGAAAGACTTTGATGTGGCTATTATTTTCCACACTAAAAAAAGAACAAATGCGTTGTGTTATTTCGCGGGTATTCCGCGGAGAATAGGATATCGC
Organism: Candidatus Omnitrophota bacterium; assembly: GCA_020632515.1. Classification (GTDB taxonomy): domain Bacteria; phylum Omnitrophota; class Gorgyraeia; order Zapsychrales; family Zapsychraceae; genus JACKFK01. The sequence goes on from JACKFK010000004.1 coordinate 45,196, forward strand.
AACAATAAGTTTGGGTTTTTGTTAACAGATTCTTTGACAGATCAGCGGCATTTGGGAGAAAAACACGAAACACAATATTGTTTAGAGGTTGTTCAATATTTAGCAGGTAAAAAGGTTTTGCTTGGAGAGAACAAAATTATGATTAATAGCCAAGCAGAACAGTGGGCAGAGAATTTATTTAAAGAAAATAAGATTGATGCCACCAGGAAGATTATCGCGATACACTTAGGAGCTAGTGACCCTGCTAAATGTTGGCCTCAAGAGAATTTTATCGAGGTGATCACGCAATTACAGAAAAAATATCCAGCAGTTATTCTTTTAATTGGAGCTCAAAATACGAGTAATGCTTCTTCTATGGTTACACAAGCGGTTGCGGGGGATATTCATAACTTAAGCGGACAGACAACCGTAAAGCAGTTGGTCAGTATCTTAAAACGATGTGATTTATTAATTTCCAATGATTCGGGGCCGGTACATATCGCGGACGCATTAGGTGTGGCCGTGATATCGTTATTTACACGCAATCAACCAGGAATTAATCCGGAACGTTGGCGGCCATTGGGGAATAAGTCGCGGGTGATTAGTGTGTCCGCTACAAGTCATCTTTCTTTTCAGAAAGCCAATTCGCCGGATGTAAAATATCTCCAAGTTATTAAACCTCAGCAGGTTCTTGAAGAAGTTGACGCCCTTTTTAAACTATGCTAGAATCGTTGCCTTTGAAGAAAATATAATTTATTTATAATATTAAGGTTATGTCTGATTTAATTTCTATTATTGATAATTTTTCCGGAAAAAATATCTTGGTCATTGGAGATCTTATCCTTGATCAATATATCCGCGGTTCAGTTTCTCGTATTTCTCCGGAAGCTCCTGTGCCTGTTGTTTTACAGGAAGGAGAAGCTGTTTTTACTCCTGGCGGCTCAGCCAGTGTGGCTAATAATTTAAGCCAACTGGGAGCCAAGGTCTCTTTGATGGGAAAAGTAGGAGACGATCAAGAAGGACGGTTGTTAGTTAAATTATTAGAAGAGCGGAAAATTGCAGTCAAAGGAATTGTTATAGATAAAAATATTCCGACGTCGTTAAAAACACGGATTATTGCTTTGCGTCAGCAGGTGGTCCGGGTTGATCGTGAGAAAAAAGATGAGACTCCCTGCGAAGATATTACCAGTAGAATGATTCAATATGTCCATGATCATATTGATTCATTGGATGCTGTTATTATTTCTGATTATGGAAAAGGGGTTATTACACCCAGATTAGTGAATGAAGTTTGTCAGCTCGCCCATAAAAATAATAAAATTATCACAGTTGATCCAAAAGAAGATCATTTTGAGTATTATCGTAAGGTGACGACGATTACCCCTAATAAAAAAGAAACAGAAAATGCCATTCGAAATATTAAAATTCGTAATTCCTCTAATCGGCAGTTGGAAGTAAATAGTGACAACTTAAAAACTATGGATGAAATTAAGAAGGCCGGACAAGAATTACAGAAATATTTAGAGTTAGAATCTTTATTGGTGACGCTTGGAGAATTAGGCATGTGTTTATTTGAAAATGGTAAAGAACCCTTTCATATTAAAACCCAGGCGAGAGAAGTTTTTGATGTTACAGGCGCGGGGGATTCGGTGATTTCTGTTTTTACGTTAGCGTTGACAACGGGGGCGACAAAACAACAAGCTGCAGAATTATCAAATATCGCCGCTGGGATTGTCGTTGGTAAGATGGGGGCTGTGGCCGTTACTAAAGAAGAACTGCAAGATACGATTACAGGTCTTTGAAATGAAAAAAATTCTTGGAGTGATTCCGGCACGGTGGGCTTCAACACGATTTCCCGGCAAAGTATTGGCCTTGATTGCGGGTAAACCCATGATTCAGCATGTCTGGGAACAAGCAAAACAAAGCACTAAACTGACCGATGTTATTATTGCCGCGGATGATGAACAAGTGTTGCAGGCGGCTAAAAAATTCGGCGCTCAGGCAGTTTTGACAGATGTCAATCATGCCAGCGGGACTGACCGTATCGCTCAAGCAGTGAAAGATTTATCCGCGGATATTATTATTAATATTCAAGGCGATGAACCATTAATCCGTCCAGAAGTTATTGATAGTTTAATCGCAGCCTTTGATCGTGAACCTGCGTGTTTAATGGCAACGGCTATTAAAAAAATTAATGATGTCCAAGAATTGAATAATCCAAATATTGTGAAGGTAGTCATTGATTGTCAGTATAACGCACTTTATTTTTCACGGGCGTTGATTCCGTATAATCGAGATAATGGTAAGACGGACGTTTATAAACATCAGGGCATTTATGCGTATCAGCGGGATTTTTTGTTGAAGATTGTAAAACTTCCTCCTTCAAAATTAGAACAAAGTGAAAAACTGGAACAGTTAAGAGTTTTAGAAGCTGGTTATAAGATTAAGACCGTGGAAACGGATTATGAATCCATCGGCGTTGATTCACCGGAAGATATTGGTCGAGTTGAAGAAATTTTAAAGAAAAGATAAAATTATGATTGTTAATCTTGGATCTATACAAATTGGCGGCGGGCAACCTTTTATTCTAATCGCCGGACCCTGCGTGATTGAATCAAAAGCTGCGGTTATGGAAACCGCGCAAGCCATTAATGAAATTACGCAAAGATTAGAAATCCCATTTGTTTTCAAAGCGAGTTATGATAAAGCGAATCGAACTTCAATTGAATCGTTTCGCGGGCCGGGATTAATTCAAGGACTAGAGATTCTTAACGAGGTTAAGAAAAAAGTTGGAGTTCCTTTATTAAGCGATGTTCATTCGGTGGAAGAAGTTAAAAAAGCGGCTAAGGTTTTAGATATTTTACAAATACCAGCTTTTTTATGCCGGCAGACAGATTTATTGGTTAGCGCAGCGAAGTCGAAAAAAGTGGTGAATGTCAAAAAGGGACAATTTATGGCCCCTTGGGATATGGATCATGTGATCCGAAAAATTGAGTGTTCAGGAAATAAAAATATTCTTCTGACGGAGCGCGGCACATCATTTGGATATAACAATTTGGTCAGCGATTTTCGGTCAATCGCGATTATGCGCAACACTGGCTGTCCGGTAATTTTTGACGCGACCCATAGTGTGCAGCAGCCTGGAGGATTGGGAACTTCATCTGGTGGAAAAAGTGAGTTTATTCCGCTTTTAGCCCGATGCGCGGTAGCAGCTGGATGTGATGGGATTTTTCTAGAAGTGCATCCGAATCCAAAGAAAGCTTTGTCTGATGGACCGAATTCTTTAGCATTAAAAAATCTTGAGAAAGTCCTTAAGGAACTTAAGCAGATTGATAGAATAGTAAAAGGCTATTAAAGCGCATGACGATAAAAAAAGCAAAAGAAGTAATCGCTATTGAAGCGCAAGCCGTCAAAGAATTAAGCAAGCGGATTAATAAAGATTTTGTTAAGGCTGTAGATTTGATTGCCAAATGCAAAGGCCGCGTAGTTGTTACAGGCATGGGCAAAACTGGTATTATTGGTCGAAAGATTTCCGCTACATTTTCTTCCACCGGCACCCCCAGCATTTGGATGCATAGTGCTGAAGCAGTTCATGGGGATTTGGGACAGGTAACTAAAAATGATGTTTTAGTTATCATATCAAATAGTGGCGAGACTGAAGAAACCATGCGGTTGATTCCGATTATTAAAAGACTAAACGCTAAAATTATTGCTTTTACTGGAAATAAGAAATCGACTCTCGCGAAACATAGTGATGTAATTCTGGATGTTTCAATTAAAAAGGAAGGATGTCCATTGGGTTTAGCCCCAATGGCTTCAACTACGGTGGCGTTGGTTATGGGGGACGCGTTAGCCGCGTGTTTGATCACGCGTAAAGGGTTTCGCAAAGAAGACTTTGCTTTTTATCATCCGGGAGGTTCTTTAGGTAAGAAATTGTTATTAAAGGTTGAAGATTTAATGCGTAAAGACGGGCAATTTCCTAAGGTAAAAGATTACTTATCAGTCAAAGATGTTTTGTTAAATATTACCCGCATGCGCTGTGGCTCTGCTTGTGTAATTAATCAACAGGAAAAGCTGGTTGGGATTTTTACTGACGGTGATTTGCGTCGGCATATCAAAGCGGATAATCGTTTGCTTGAACGTAAGGTCAAAGATGTTATGACAAAGAATCCTACCGCCATTGGACAGGATAAATTAGCGGTAGAAGCGTTGCGGATCTTACAGGATAAACATATCGATGAACTGCCGGTCTTAGATAAAAATAAAAAATTAGTGGGATTATTAGACGTTCAAGATTTACTAAAAGCGGGGCTTGTGTGAAGACAGAATTGATTGAAAAAATAAAAAAGATTCAATTATTAATATTGGATGTAGATGGTGTTTTAACCAACGGTAAGATTATTTTCAACGATCAAGGAAAAGAAATAAAAGTCTTTGATGTTCAGGATGGATTTGGTATTGTATTATTTCGTAAAGCTGGATATAAAGTGGCTATTTTATCAGCTCGATCCGCGCCGGCTGTCAAAATGCGGGCCAGAGATTTAAAGATCGATAAAGTCTGCCAAGATGCCTATCCTAAGATTAAAGCGTATAAAAAATTATTAAAAGAATTTAAGTTAAAAGATGAACAGGTCTGTTTTATGGGAGATGACCTGACAGATTTAGAAGTTTTAGGCAGGGTCGGTTTTGCTGTCGCTGTTTCCAATGCCGTAGTTGAGGTCAAAAGAGCTGCGGATTATATAACTAAAGAAAAAGGAGGAGAGGGAGCAATTCGAGAAGTCATTGAGCTGATTTTAAAGACACAAGGGCGATGGCGGAAAATTGTTCAATCCTTTTCTTAAAAGGAAGGATACTCCACATGATAAAAAAAGTAATTTTTTTCATCAGTCTTTTGTTATTAAATAACCAAGTATTTGCACAGCAAAATCAAAATGATCAAAAATTTCAAGGTTTTAATTTGGAAGGCTTTAATGATAATGGCGATAAAGCCTGGGAGGTTAACGGTGAAACCGCGGATATTATGGGAGAAGATATAAAGTTGTCGAATGTCGATGCCAATAGCTATGGTGAGAAACATGTTAATTTGACAGCGGAAACGGGCGTCATCAATCAAACCAGCGGCACCATGCTCTTAGAAAAAGATGTTATTATTACCAGTGAAGATGGCGCGCAGTTAATCACCGATTCTTTAGATTGGAATCGTGAGGCTGATTTGGTACATACAGACGATCCTGTTTGGATTACAGATCAAAAAATTAATGTTTCCGGTGTTGGAATGGAAGCTCATCCAGGATTAAAGAACGCCCGGATTCATGAAAACGTTAGAGTCACAGCGGATGTACAGGATAAAGAAAATAATACAAGTAAAGTTACGATTACCAGTGACGGGCCAATGATGATTGATCAATCCTTAGGCTTAGCAACTTTTAAGGACAATGTGGTGGCTATTTCCGATGGTCGGACGTTAATTGCTGATGAAATGGAAGTCCATTTTAATCAGGATATGGAAGGGATTGAAGAGCTTATTTGTACTGGAAACGTGGAAATCATTCAGGGAGAAAATAAGACATACGCGCAAAAAGCAACGTATGACGCGATCAGTAAACGGCTGGTTCTTTCCGGCCGGCCAAAAATGATTATGATTACCGAGGGGGACGATGCCATTACAGCTCTTAGAGACTAGAAATTTGGTGAAATCTTATGGAGGTCGGCGGGTTGTTGATCAACTAAGCATCACTGTTGGGCGTTCTGAAATTGTTGGATTGCTCGGCCCCAACGGGGCAGGTAAAACCACAACGTTTTATATGGCTGTAGGGATTATTCAGCCGGAATCAGGACAAGTTGTTTTCGATAACGAAGATATCACTCGTAAATCTATTCATCAGCGTTGCCGGCTGGGTATGGGATACTTAGCCCAGGAGTCGTCGATCTTTCGTAAATTAACGGTTGAACAAAATATTATGGCAATTCTTGAGACTTTAAAAATCAGTCCACAGGAACGCCGTAAAAGATTAAACGCTCTTTTAGAAGAATTAAACATTGCCCATCTTGCGAAAAGTAAAGCGTATACTTTATCCGGAGGAGAACGACGGCGATTAGAAATTACGAGAGCGTTAGTAACTAATCCTTCATTTTTATTGCTGGATGAACCTTTTTCAGGAATTGATCCGATTGTGGTTGCTGAAGCGCAAGAAATTATCAAAGAATTAAAGAATAGAGGATTAGGAATTTTATTAACGGATCATAATGTGCGTGAAACATTATCGATTACTGATCGGGCGTATTTAGTCGCTGAAGGTAGGGTGTTGATTTCAGGAACAGCGCAAGATTTAATTAATGATCCGGAAGCACGGAAAATTTATTTAGGTGAAAAATTTAGAATGTAATTCATATCAGCGTATGTGCGCGCTCAATGAGCCATTCTGACTATGTCAAGGAGGAGTAAGAAGAAATGAACGTTGAAGTTAAAAAAATTAATGAAATTAAACGGGAATTGAAATTTGAGATTCAAAAGGACAGGGTTTTAAAGACATTTGATGAGGTGTATAAAGAAATCGGAAAGTTCGCGAAAGTTAAAGGATATCGTCCAGGGAAGGTTCCGCGTCATGTGCTTGAAGCCTCACACGGAAGTGTTGCCAGAGAAGAAGTTATTAAGAAGCTCGTTCCGGAAGCTTATCATGAAGGGATTGAAAATGAAAAACTTAAGCCGATTGATATGCCGATGATTGAAGGGGTTGAATTGAAAAATGGTATATTGACCTTCATTGCTAAATTAGATTTAAAGCCTGAAGTCAACATCAAAGATTATAAAGGATTAAAAGTTAAACGAAAAGATGACAAAGTAACAGATGAAGAAATTAATAATACATTAGATTACATCAAGCAAGGTCAGGGTAAAAATAAAGAAGATGTGTTAGACGATGGGTTTGCCCGTGAAATGGGATATCCGAATTTAGATGAATTTAAAAAAGCGCTCTCAAAGCAGTTAGAGCTGGATAAAGATCGGCATAATCGGATGGACGTTGAAAATCAAATTGTTGAACAATTAATAAAAAAGACAAAGTTCACTTTGCCGCAATCATTGGTTACTAAACAGTTAGAAAAGCGAGTTGAAGAAAGTAAACAAAGATTACAAAAACAAGGTATGCCGGTAGAAGAAATCCAAAAAAGGGAAGAAGAGATTCGTAAAGAATTAAAAGAGGCTGTTGAAAAGGATATTAAACTTTATTTAATCCTTGATAAAATTGCCGAATTGGAAAATATTCAAGTCAATGAAGGGGAAAGTGTGCCAGCAAAAACTATGGCCTTTCTTCTAAAGGAAGCCAAATGGGAAACATAATTAATCCATGGAATAATCACATGGAAGGGGGGGCAAAACGCATGGAAGTAAAAAATCAAGTATTAGTTCCTATGGTTGTTGAGAAGTCATCGCATGGTGAAAGAGCTTACGACATTTATTCGCGCTTGCTTAAAGATAGAATTATTTTTATTGGTACGGCTATTGATGATAATGTAGCAAATTTAATCATTGCCCAGCTTTTATTCTTACAGAGCGAAGACTCAACAAGGGATATAAATGTGTACGTTAATTCACCAGGGGGATCTGTAACCGCTGGTTTAGCGATTTATGATACCATGCAGTTTGTTAAACCGGATGTCTGTACCTACTGTTTAGGGCAGGCGGCAAGTATGGGATCACTTCTTTTAGCCGCTGGAGCTAAAGGAAAAAGGTTTGCTCTTCCGTATTCTCGCATTATGATCCATCAACCGTGGGGAGGCGCGCAGGGAACCGCGAGTGATATTTCTATTCAAGCAAAAGAAATTCTTCGAATGAAAGAAGAGTTGACTAAGATATTAGCCAAACATAGTAATCAATCTTTTGATAAAGTCTCGGCTGATTGTGATCGGGATTACTTTATGACTTCACATGAAGCCAAAGCCTATGGGCTTGTGGATGAAGTAATTGAAACGACAAAAGATGTAAGCAAAAAAAATAAAAAATAAAAATATTCTACCCAATCAGTTTGAATAAAATTTGAATTTATTTTATTCAGTTTACAGAATAAGTAGGAGGTATTAGAAAGGTATTACGATGGACAGGAATTTGTTATTAACACCAGGACCAACTCAAATCCCGCCGGAAATTTGTGAAGCATTAGGCCGGCCGATTATTCATCATCGCACACCGCAGTTTCAGAATAATATTAAGGAAGTTATTGAGGGACTGCAGTATGTTTTCCAAACAAAGAATGATATTTATCTTTTAGCCGCCTCGGGTACCGGAGGAATGGAGTCGTGTGTTTGTAATTTATTATCTCCTGGTGATAAAGCGATTACGGTTGATGGAGGTAAATTTGGAGAACGATGGGGAGATATCTGCAAATGTTATGGTGTTAATGCGGATGTAATCAAAGTAGAGTGGGGAAAAGCTGTTACCCCTGAGCAAATTCAAGCGGCCTTAGATAAGAATAAAGATGCCAAAGCTGTTTTTATTACACTTAATGAAACGTCAACCGGGGTTGTCACTGATGTTAAAGCTATTGCTGCTGTTGTTAATAAAACAAGAGCTGTTTTGGTCGTCGATGCCATTAGCGGTTTAGGTGTTGTTGATTTACAAATGGATGCTTGGGGCGTTGACGTGGTCGTATCGGCCTCGCATAAGGGGTTCATGCTTCCTCCGGGTTTAGCGTTTGTTGCGGTTAGTCCTAAAGCCTTTAAATACGTTCAAGAGGCGAAGAGTCCAAGGTATTATTTTGATTTTCGCAAGTCTAAAAAAGCTTTGGAAAAAGTTGATACACCTTTTACTCCGGCGATTGGAATTGTAATCGCTTTAGTGGAAAGTTTAAAGCGGATGAGAGCTCAAGGATTAGATCAATTATTTGCTCATTTCGCATTGCTGGCAGAGGGCACAAGAGCTGCTGCTAAAGCTTTGGGTTTAACTCTTTTTCCAGACGAAACCTGCATGTCTTGTGCGTTAACAACTATTAATCTTCCCGCGGAGATTAATGGAGAAAAATTGGTTAAGACGCTGCGTGATGTTCATGGGATCTCAGTTGCTGGAGGTCAGGATCATTTGAAAGGAAAAATTATTCGCATTGCGCATATGGGTTGTCTTACAGAAGAGGATATCCTGACGGGATTAGAGTATTTGGAGGTTGTTTTAAAAGAACAAGGATATTCTTTTGCACCAGGGGCTGGCGTCAATGCCGCCAAGAAAGTTTTTACTAAATAAATGTTAATGTGGGATTTTTTTAATACTATAGAAGAGAGTGGAGTAAAACAGCATGATGAAAATATTAATTAGCGATAAACTAGCCGAAGAAGGCATTAAAATATTAAGGGAAGAAAAAGAGTTTGAAGTCGATTGTAAATATGACCTTAAACCAGAGGAATTAAAGAACGCGATTAAGGATTATCATGGTCTGATTATTCGCAGCGCCACAACAGTTACAGCCGATATCCTCGATAATGCGACAAATTTAAAAGTCATAGGACGTGCAGGGGTGGGATTGGATAATGTGGATCTGTCAGCCGCAACCAAAAAAGGTGTGGTGGCTATGAACACGCCTGCTGGCAATACTACCTCAACTGCGGAACATACGATGAGCATGATATTAGCTCTTTCCCGGAATATTCCACAAGCGTGTGCTTCATTAAAATCAGGCAAGTGGGAACGTTCAAAATTTAATGGAGTTGAGTTAAGAGGAAAGATTTTAGGAATAATTGGATTTGGTAGAATCGGTTCTACCGTCGGAAAATTCGCGAAAGCCTTTGGAATGGATATTATTGTTTTTGATCCGTTTCTTTCAAAAGAGGTCGCGGATAAAAATGGTGTGAAGGCGGTAACGCTGGAAGATCTTTTAAAGACAGCCGATTATATTACAATTCATATCCCTAAAAGTGATGAAACTAATAATTTAATAGGGGATAAAGAATTTAGTTTAATGAAAAAAAATGCGCGGATTATTAATTGTGCCCGTGGGGGAATTATTAATGAACAAGCGTTGATCAAAGCATTGGAAGAGAAAAAGATTGCAGGCTGTGCCTTGGATGTTTATGAAGAAGAACCACCTCCCGCAGATTCAGGTTTATTTAAGTTTGATAATTGTGTTGTGACCCCGCATTTGGGTGCATCAACATCAGAAGCGCAGATTAATGTGGCTATTGAAATTGCTGAAACCGTACGAGATGCTCTTTTAGGCCGTGGAATTGTAAACGCTGCTAATTTTCCATCTGTTGACGCGCAAAGTTATCAATTTTTAGAACCGTATATAAATTTAGCATTTCGTATTGGGAAATTCTCAGGTCAATTAATTAAAGGTGCGGTCAATTCCATTAAAATTGTATATAGTGGAGATTTGAATAATTATAAGACAGCGCCGGTAACTTTATCGATTGTTAATGGAATTCTCACGCCTATTTTACGCGATTCAATTAATTATATTAATGCCGCTGATATTGCCAAAGATCGTGGGATTGATGTGCAGGAAGTAAAATCGAATAAAGCCGAAGAATTTGTGAATTGTATTAAAGTGGATATACAAACAGATCAAGAAACTTTCTCAATATGGGGAACTTTATCAGGTAACCATCAACCGCGAATTGTTAAAATAAATCATGTTTATGTCGAAGCTAAGCCGGAAGGTTACATGCTTTTTATCATGAATAACGATAAGCCAGGATTGGTCGGAGCGATCGGTAATATTCTTGGTGATGGGAAAGTTAATATTGCTGGAATTTCTTTAGGGCGAGAGGCTCAAGATGGTGTTGCCATAAGTGTTGTGAATGTTGACAGCGAAGTTTCTAAAGAAACTATTGAGAAATTAAGGAATACGAAAGATATTCTTTTCGTTAAATTGGTTCAGGTATAGGGGGGGAGTTTCTCGGAGAAAGCTTTGGATGAATTTATAAATAGCTCTCATGTTGATTTTAATTGTTTCCATGTTTTGAAATTAGGGCTTCAGGAAGCCTTTAATCCAGCATTTTTAGCTGCTTTTTTTCTTTTTTTTATTTATATAACAGCGCAAAAGATCAGTCATCGACAAGTTATTGTTCTAGGAATGAATTTTTTTTATAGTTTTATGATTTCAAATAGCATGTTAATAAATGGAAATTATGATTATCTTTTAAATCAACCAATTGTTTTGAAAGTGATTCGAATTTTTAACTTTTGTTTAGCGGTTTATCTTTTTATATTAGGGGCGATTCATTTTAGCAGTTGGAGTAAGATTAAGAGAACAAATCAATTGCGAGATCTTCAAAAACCACTGCCGAAATTATTTTCTTCAGAGAATCTTAATGTTGGTTTAAGAGATAAGAAGAAAAAAATTTTATCATTTTCATTTTTAGGAAAAGCTTTTTTTGTGTTTTTATTTGGAATTTTTTCTGTTTTTATGGGATCCATGCTGGCGCATGATTATGAAATTTTCTTATATTTATTGAAGATGTTTCAAGATGGGGAAATTTCATTTAACATGTATAAATTGTCAATTCAGTTTTATAATTTTTGCGCTATTTTGCCGGGGATAGTATTGGGGATTATAATTGTTTCTTTAATGAACGGAAGAAGGAATCTAAATACATTTAAGTTTGTTTCCTATTATAAGATAATTTCAGCTGCTTTATTTTTTGCAACAAGCATTGGTCTTTTAATTTCATATTTTTAATTTGAGAAATTACGAAATTCTAGAAAAGGATTAATTATGAATATTGCTGTAGTTGGTGCTCAATGGGGAGATGAGGGAAAAGGAAAACTCATCGACATCCTTTCCAAAGATAAAGATGTTACCGTGCGTTATCAAGGTGGAAATAATGCTGGGCACACTGTTGTTGTCGAGCAGAAAGAATATGTTTTTCATCTTTTACCCTCGGCGATTTTACATAAAGGGAAAGTATGTGTGATCGGTAATGGTGTGGTTGTTGATCCTAAAGCTTTATTGGCTGAGATTGATGAGCTTGCGGCTAAAGGGATTAAGGTGACATCCAGCCGGTTAAAAATTTCCGGATTATGTCATATCATTATGCCGTATCATCGGATTCTAGATGGTTTGCGGGAAGCAAAAAGAAAGAATAAAATAGGCACCACTGGACGAGGAATCGGCCCGTGTTATGCGGATAAAGTTACGCGATGTGGGATTCGGATGATTGATTTGCTCAATCCGCGTGTTTTAAAAGCAAAGCTTGAAGATAATTTAACGGAAAAAAATGAAATTTTTCGTAAGGTATTTAATAGTCAGGGATATTCATTAAAGAAAACGTATGATGAATATCTTAAATATGGACAAGCTTTAGAAAAATATATTACAGATACAGCTATCTTTTTAAATAAAGAAATTGATAATAAGAAATCCATTCTTTTTGAAGGCGCTCAAGGAACTTTTCTGGATATCGATTTTGGAACTTATCCTTTTGTGACTTCTTCAAATTCCATTGTTGGGGGCGTATGCTCTGGCTGCGGCGTGGCGCCCACTAAAGTTGATAAAATTATTGCTTGTGTTAAGGCGTATACGACCAGGGTTGGAGAAGGGCCTTTTCCGACGGAATTTTCAACTAATTTAAAAGATGAAATAAGAACAAAGGGGAATGAATTTGGGGCAACTACCGGACGACCCAGAAGGTGTGGATGGTTTGATAGTGTATTAGTTCGGTATTCGGTAATTCTTAATGGTGTCGATGAATTAGCGATTATGAAATTGGATGTGCTGGATGAGTTAGAGAAAATCAGCATTTGTACGGGGTATCGATATAAGGGCAAGTTATACAAACAGTTTCCATTAGATTTTGAAGTTATGGCTAATGCGCAACCTGTTTATGAAGAAGTGAACGGGTGGTCTTCTCCTACAACTGGAATTAGGGAATTTAAAAAACTTCCTATTAATGCGCAGAAATATATTCTTCGGTTGGAAGAGCTTTTAAAAGTGAAAGTTAAGTATATTTCCGTTGGAAGCCGCCGCGATCAAATTATTGTGCGTTAATTAAGTATATATATTAATCATATCTATAAAAATCTTGACTTTAAATAGGGGCTATGTTAATTTGGGAGACAAGTCTTGCGTAGTTACTCTTCATAATTATTTAACCTCTAATAAGGAGGAAAGAATGATCAAGAAACTCACGGCATTTAGTTCTTTCTTTTTGATTGCGACAATGCTTTTTACTTTAACTGGGTGTACAGTTGTGTTTCAAAAAGGAAGACGGGTTGATGTCGAGAAAATATCTAAATTAAAGCGCGAATTAACAGATTTAGAAAGAGCCAAAGCAGAATTAGAAGATCGTTTGCGCAATGAAATAAACAACAAGGAAATTGTTGTTGAAGATATGGAAAGAGGGTTAGTTATAACCTTTGTGGCAGAAGTTTTGTTTGATTCAGGGAAGGCTGATTTAAAAGAAAATTCTTTTGGTAAACTGGCTAAAGTCGCAAAGGTATTACAAACAACTGTCCGCGATTTAAATGTTGCTGTTGAAGGGCATACCGATAATGTGCCAATCAAGTACTCAGGATGGAAATCCAATTGGGAGCTTTCAACCGCAAGATCTTTAAGTGTTTTACATTACTTAATTGATAATCAGAATTTAGAACCAACTCGTTTATCAGCCGCTGGTTATGGTGAATTTCGTCCGGTTGCTGATAACAAATCCGCAGAAGGCCGTCAAAAAAACCGACGAGTGGAAATTGTTATTATTCCTAAAGCAAAGGTTGAAGGACGGTAATTGAAAGTAATACATCTATTATAGGAGGTTAGTTTTGAGAAATGTTTGGCTTATCCTTTCTATTGTAATTGTTTTAGGATGTGTTGGGATGGCAACAAAGTATAAAAAGGATGCTAAAGCAGCTAAGGATGTATTAAACTCGGAGCGTTATCATCGGATGCTTGCCGAAGAAGAATTAGAGAAAACAAAGACAAAATTATCAGCAGCTGAAGTTGATTTATCTCGATTACAGAAAAAATCTAAAAGTATTGAATTAAGATTGGCGCAAACAGAAGAAATCAATTCGGATTTAAAAGCGCGGTTAGATAAAATTTCAGAAATTAACAGTAATTTGCAGAAAAAGATCAAAGAGTTAGGCGAGTTTACTTTAGGGACGGAAATTTTAGGGGTTCCAGGAGAAATATAATTTAGATTTTCTGCTTTTTTTAGGATTAGTATTGTGTAAATGTAATTTTTTGTTTTTCTAGGATAGCTTAAGCTTGTGGTATGATGGGGGATATTGTTTCTAAATCCCCCATTTTATTTATTGTTATTTTGTCATATTCGCGTCTTAAATATTGATCTTAATAACAAAATTTATTATCTTTAAGAGTTTCAAATGCAATTAGAAAAAATTCCTCAACATGTTGCGATTATAATGGATGGAAACGGCCGTTGGGCAAAGTCTCGCCAATTACCGCGCACTAAAGGGCATTTAGAAGGTGTAAAGAGGGTTGAAGAAATTGTTGATGTTGCATCGGAGATAGGGATTAAAGTTTTAACGCTATATACATTCTCAACCGAAAATTGGAAACGGCCAAAATCAGAAGTTTCTATGTTGATGAATTTGTTAGCAGAGGTCTTAAAGCATAAAATAGATAGTCTTAAAAAAAGTAATATACGTTTTCAAACCATTGGACGCAAAGATAGGGTACCAGATGCCTTATTAAATGCGATAAACCAAGTGGCTCATGAAACAAAAGAAAATACAGGTTTAATTTTAAATTTGGCTTTCAATTACGGAGCCAGATTAGAGATCATAGACGCTATTAAGCAAATTGCATTGCTTGTAAAGAATAATCAGCTTGCAATTGAGAATATTGATGATTTCACTGTCTCGCGGCATCTTTATACTTATAATTTACCTGATCCGGATTTATTGATTAGAACATCCGGAGAGCAGCGTATAAGTAATTTTTTATTGTGGCAGTTATCATACGCCGAATTTTATTTTACACAGAAATATTGGCCAGATTTTGATGCTGATGAATTCAAAAATGCTCTAAATGAATTTCAAAATCGAGAAAGACGTTATGGTAAAATAGGAAAAAATGATAAAGAAAAAAGGTAAACAATACGATATATGAGCAAAGACCGATTGATCAGTTCAACAATAATGATCACCCTCACCATTTTTGCTGTTATTTATGAATGGGTTTTTTTATTAACTCTGTTGGCTTTAATTATTGGCGGACTGTATGAGTTTTTCTATTTGATAAAGAAAAAGGGAATTCCAATATATAGTTATACGGGCATATTTATTGGGGGATTGATCCCATTATCCATTTATTTTCGTTTTGCGCCTACAAAAGGATGGGAGCTTTTATTTATTGTTCTGCTTTTGCTTATGATCTTTTTTATGCAGTTTATGCGTGAAGATAATAAAGACGCCATTATTGGAATATCGACAACCTTATTTGGCGTATTGTATGTTTCTTGGTTTTTTAGTTTTCTTATTAAGATTCGATTCCTGCTTCCGGGAATGGATGGCGTAAAACTGCTTGGATTTATATTGCTTGTTACAAAATGTGGCGATATCGGAGCGTTGTTAATTGGCAGTAAATTTGGTAAACATCCTTTATTACCGAGAGTTAGTCCCAATAAAACGATTGAAGGAAGTATTGGGAGTTTTACTTTTAGCGCGTTAGCTGCCGTGTTAGGTCATAATCTTATACCCGCGGAATTGCATTTTTCTATCCAAAGAATAGCTTTAATGGGAATATTTTTTGGTGGATTAGGACAGATTGGAGATATGTCGGAATCATTAATTAAGAGGGACTGTCAAGTAAAGGATTCGGGAAAAATGTTACCGGCTTTGGGTGGAGTGCTGGATGCGATTGATAGTTTATTATTCTCGGCTCCGGCATTTTATTTTTATATGAATTCAGCGATTTAATTTTATGAAAAGAAAAAGAGTTGTGATCCTGGGGTCTACAGGATCAATAGGAGTTAATACATTAAAAGTAATTGAGCGTTATCCAGAGAAGTTTGAAGTTTTAGGTTTAACAGCCTACAATAATATTAAATTATTAGAGAAACAAGTTAAGCGGTTTTCGCCGAAGTATATTGCTGTGAATGAGGATGGTTTTAAGTATTTTAAGAAACAGGGTAGCATAGCACAAAAGAATATATTAAATGTTTTTCAAGATTTAGAGCATCTTGTTGCCTTGAAAGAAGCTGATATTGTTGTGATCGCAATGCGCGGAAGCGCAGCATTAATGCCTTTTTTAAGTGCGGTGACTTCAGGAAAAACCGTTGCTACGGCGAATAAAGAGGCGTTGGTTATTGCTGGCAATATTATTTTAAAAGAAGCAAAAAAATTTAATGCGCGGGTGATACCTGTTGATAGCGAGCAAAGCGCAATTTTTCAATGCTTGGAAGGCCGTACGAATAATCATGTTAATAAAATTCACCTGACAGCTTCAGGTGGAACATTACTAAGAGTTTCGAAATCGAGATTTGATCAGATTACCGTTAAAGAAATTCTAAATCATCCTCGTTGGAAAATGGGTCAGAAAATCACTGTTGATTCCGCAACGTTGATGAATAAAGGATTTGAGATTATTGAAGCGATTAAGCTTTTTGATTTATCGGTTGATCAGATTCATGTTGTCATTCATCCGGAAGCAATCATTCATTCTATGGTTGAATTTGATGATGGCTCTGTGATCGCTCAATTGGGTGTTACCGATATGCGGTTACCTATTCAATACGCGTTAACGTATCCCCAACGGATGGACACTGGATGTGCCCCATTAAAATTTGCGCAGTTAAAAAAATTAACATTCGAAGAACCTGACTTTAAAAAGTTTCCGGCTCTTTCATTATCTATTCATGTAGCAAAAGAAGATGGAACACTACCGAGTGTGTTAAATGCGGCTGATGAGGTCGCTGTGGATGCTTATTTAAATCAGGAAATAGCATTAACACAAATTTATAAAATTACTGAAAAAGTGGTGTTAAAACATAAAAATAAAAAGAATCCTGATCTTAATGCAATTTTAGCCGCAGATGCGTGGGCTAGAGAGGAAGTAAGAAAGGAAATATATAATTAATTATGTTAGAAGCCTTATTATCAAACTTTCAGGGAACATTCGTTTTTATCATTGTCTTGAGCATTTTAATTGTTGTGCATGAGTGGGGACATTTTATCACTGCAAAAAAACTCGGTGTTAAAGTGGAAGAATTTTCTTTAGGTTTTGGACCTAAGTTGTTTTCCAAATTACATAATGGCACAGAATATATGCTTAAATTAATTCCGTTGGGTGGATATGTCCGTATGGCTGGGGATGAGCGTTCGCGTACGCATGGACAACCGGATGAATTTTTATCCAAACCGGTCGGACAGCGTTCTTTAATTGTATTAAACGGACCTGTTGTAAATTTTATTCTCGCCTATTTATGTTTTGCTTTAGTTTTTTTAATTGGGTATCCAGCAGCGCCGACATTAATCAATAAAGTGAAAAGCAGCAGCCCGGCAGCAAAAGCGGGAATTCAAGAAGGCGATCATATTGTTAGTATTAATGGAAAGAAAGTATATGGACAGCTTCATTTAGAACGTTTATTGGAAGGCTCGTCGCAAGATACATTAAATTTAATCATTCAAAGAGATGGCAATGAACTGCCTGTTCAAGTGATTCCTGATATTGTTATGGAACCTGATTTTTTTCATCAATCTCGGCAGAAAAAAGATATCGGGGTTAGTTTCACTTCCAATGAAATTGGTTGGATCAGCGAGGACAGCCCCGCACAGAAGAATGATTTAAAAGTAGGCGATCGAATTATTCAAGTTGATGGTGTTAATACATTCGATTGGGAAGATGTTCGAGAGAATATTGCAGACTCTTCAGGAGATGAAATAAGAATCGTTTTATTACGTGATGGAGAGCAGATTGAAAAAAGACTGATTCCGGAAATTATTATGGTTAAAGATGAAGATGGTGTTGAGAAAGGCGTCCGCAAAATAGGTATAGCGCAAGGCCAGGATACTGAATTGTTCCGATTTGATCCGCTTACTTCTGTTCGATATGCCTATGATGAATTAGCTTATATAACAGTCATGACATATAAGGCAATGTACTACATGATAACAGGAAAGACTTCGCCTAAAGAAAGTGTGGGGGGGCCGGTTCTTATATTTGGAGTCGTTAAAAGCGCAGCGGAACGTGGTATTAGTCATTTGTTATTGATTCTTGGTGTAGTCAGTGCCAGTTTAGCAATTTTTAATTTAATGCCGATTATTCCATTAGATGGCGGACATATTTTCTTATTTGGCATTGAGAAATTACGAGGCCGGCCATTATCAGAAAAAACAGAAGACTGGATTAGTCGCATAGGCCTTAGTTTTATTATTCTTTTGGCTTTATATATTTTTTATATTGATTTTGAACGGGTGGGACTTTTCCAATGGATACAGCAAAGTGTGGAGAGCTTAAAGCAAATGTCCTTAAAAATTTTTAATTAATAAAAAGATGAGGTAAAGATATGGCAGCAGGAGACATTATTGATCGTGTTAATCGCTATTTGATCAATCATACCGATTTTTTTAAAGTTAAAGATGAATTAAGTGATTCGCAGTTGAAAGAATTTGTGTTAAAGGCAATCCAAGATTTATGCAAGATTGAGAATTTGAGTTTAAGCGCTGATCAGAGGGAAATATTAGCCGGTAATTTAGTTAGCGCAGTTGTTAGTTTAGGTCCGATTCGTCCATTAATGGAAGATCAGACTATAACAGAAATTATGATTAATGGTTTTGATCAGATTTACATTCAACGGGACGGACGGATTGTTAAAACAGATGTAAAGTTTCAAGATAATCGTCATCTACTGCATACCATTCATAAGATTTTGGAAGGGTCTGGATCAAATAAGCGTGTTGATGAATCTTCACCGTATGTCGATTTTTCATTGGCGGATGGATCACGGGTGAATGTTATTCTTCCACCATGTTCAATGGTTGGTCCGTGTATGACTATTCGAAAATTTCGTAATGACATTGGGAGTGTTGATGATTTAATTGAACTTAAGATGTTTGATAAAAAGATCGCGACTTTGATGATTGCGGCCATGAAGGCAAAACTTAATGTTGTTTATTGTGGTTCCACAGGCGCTGGTAAAACGACAATGATGAATGTGTTTTCGCAGCATATCCCATCGCATGAACGGATTATTACAATAGAGGATACCCCAGAGCTTATTTTAAAACAGGAGCATGTTGTAACTTTGGCCACAAAACCAGCTAATATTGAAGGTCGGGGGCAGATTGAAATGGATGAACTGTTCCGTAATTGTCTACGGATGCGACCTGATCGGATTATTATTGGTGAAGTCCGCGGTGGAGAAATGCTTGATATGATTCAATCAATTACAAGTGGTCATAGTGGATCGTTAGCCATTGTTCACGCAGAAACTCCAGAGGATTGTTTTAGCCGGATGATCACGATGGTGCTGATGACAGGGATTCGGTTAAGTACTTCTGAAATTCAAAAACAAGTAGCCAACGCGATAGATTTGATTGTGCATATTGAATTATTTATGGACGGGTTACGTCGAGTTACGCATATTTCAGATCTAACCCATGATAAAGCTACAGGTAAAAATGTAATGCATCATGTTTTTCAGTTTATTGAAGAAGGATTAGATGAAAAAGGAGAAATTGTTGGTCAATGGAAAATGGATAAAAGGACACCATCTTTTTATCAAAAATTTAAGAAAAGACGGGTCACTTTACCAGAAGGTTTTTTTGAAAGTTAAATTATGAAATGGTCACAGTTTTTTATTCCAACATTTAAAGAAATTCCAATCGGAACCGAAGCCGTTAGTCATCAGCTTTTATTACGCGCGGGATTAGTGCATATGTTGACATCGGGCGTATATTCTTATTTGCCGCTAGGACTTCGAGTTTTACGCAAAGTGGAGAAAATTATTCGAGAAGAAATGGAGAGTATTGGCGCGCGTGAATTGTTTTTACCGTGTCTGCATCCATTGGATATTTGGAAACAAACCGGACGGGATCAGGATTTAAAAGATGTTATGATCAAGTTTGAAGATAATCGTGGTCGACAAATGTGTTTAGGTCCAACACATGAAGAAATCATCACAAATTTGGTGAAAGATTTTGTTCAATCATATCGCCAGTTACCGGTAACGCTGTATCAGATCCAGACCAAATTTCGCGATGAAATCCGTACTCGATTTGGCATTGTCCGTGCGTGTGAATTTATCATGAAAGATGCGTATAGTTTTGATCGGGATAAAGCGGGGTTACAAAAGAATTACGATTTAATGTATGATGCTTATAAAAAGATTTTTAAGCGGTGTGAGTTGGATGTTGTTATTACCGAAGCTGAATCAGGTGCGATGGGAGGAGATGTATCGCATGAATTTCTTATTCCTGCGGCTATTGGCGAAGATACTGTCACAGTTGAGGTAGATGGAAAAAAGCAAGAACAAGTTGCTATTGAGTTGGGGCATATTTTTCAGCTCGGAACAAAATACAGTCAAGCGTTACAGGCTTTATTTTTAGACGAAGATGGAAAACAGAAACCAATGATTATGGGGTGTTATGGAATCGGTGTAAGCCGTGTGATTGCCGCAATTATTGAAAAACATAACGATGAAAAGGGTATCATTTGGCCCAAAGAAATTGCCCCCTTTCAGGTTGAGATATTGCCATTACAATCTGGTGATGACCAGACAATAGCAGAGTTAGCTCAAAAATATTTATCAGCTTTAGAACAGAAAGGGATTGAAGTATTATTAGACGATCGTAATGAATCAGCTGGACGTAAGTTTAATGACGCGGACTTAATCGGAATCCCGTATCGTATTACTATTGGTAAAAAGAACTTGGTTAACAATCAGGTGGAAATTAAGGAACGAGCGACTAATACCGTTTCATTGGTTAGTAAAGATCAAGCGGTGGAAGAAATTTTAAAGTTGTTGGCCAAATGAACAAAGAACTTGTTAAGACAAAAATTGAAGAGCTTAGCACTTCACTATTAACTGAGTTAAATGCTGAAATTTTTGAGTTGAATATTAAGCAGCAAGGAAGAACAGTAGTCATTGAGCTCTTAGTGGACAAACCTGAAGGAGGAATTAATATTGATGAATGCATTTACATTAATAAAAATTTAAATGAGAAATTAGAACAGGAGCAGATTCTCGAAGGTGACTATGTTGTTGAAGTTTCTTCTCCAGGGATTGACCGCCCGTTAAAAGTGGCAAAAGATTTTCGGCGAATTAAAGGAAAGAAAATTCGAGTTCATCTTAAAGATTTAGTTGATGGGAAATTGGAATATGGCGGGTTTTTAAAAGATGTTAGAGAAAACGAAATTATTATTGAATCTAAGAACCAAGATATAAAAATTTTATTATCCAACATACAAACAGGAATGCAAATTATATAGCGTAATCATTAATGCGAGAGAAAGAAAGCGTTAATGAAATAATGTAATTTCGAGGAAGGAAAGCAGAATGGAAAGCAGTGAACTATTAGGAATATTAGAACAGTTAGAACGCGATAAAGGGATAGATAAGAAAATTCTTATTGAAGCTGTTGAGGCCGCGGTCGCATCAGCTGCCAGGAAATTATGGACGGTTGATAAGAATCAGGAAATTCATGTGGAATTAGACCCGAAGAGTGGAAAATTGAAGGCTTTTGCTGATGGAGAAGAAATTCGTTCAAGTGAATTTGGTCGTATTGCGGCGCAGACAGCGAAGCAGGTGGTTATTCAAAAAATTCGTGAAGCAGAAAAAGATGTTGTGTTTTCAGAATATCAAGCAAGGATTGGAGAGATTATTAGTGGAAGTGTTTATCGATTTGAACGCGGAAATATTATCATCGACCTAGGAAAAACAGAGGCTTATATTCCTAAAAAAGAACAGTCTAATAAAGAGGAATTTAAACAAGGGGATAGAATTCGCGCTTATGTTTTGGATGTTAACCGTGAAAGCCGCGGGCCGCAAATTGTACTATCGCGCGCGCATCCTAATTTTGTTAAACGGTTATTTGAAATGGAAGTTCCTGAGATCTACGAAGGGATTGTAGAGGTAAAGTCAATTGCCCGTGATGTTGGCGAACGAACAAAGATTGCTGTTTATTCAAAAGATGAAAAGGTCGATTGTGTTGGCGCCTGTGTTGGCATGCGTGGTTCCCGTGTTAAAAATATTGTTTCCGAATTGCAAGGAGAAAAGATTGATATTGTACGCTTTTCGTCTGATATTAAGGAATACATACAGGCGGCGCTTTCACCTGCAGAGATTTCACAGATTCAGTTAAACTTTGACGATAAGAAAGCCAATATAATTGTTGCCAATGATCAGTTATCATTAGCGATTGGGCGTCATGGACAGA
This sequence comes from Candidatus Omnitrophota bacterium, assembly GCA_020632515.1. GTDB lineage: Bacteria > Omnitrophota > Gorgyraeia > Zapsychrales > Zapsychraceae > JACKFK01. The sequence goes on from JACKFK010000004.1 coordinate 67,499, forward strand.
ATGTCCGTCTAGCAAGTAAACTTGTTGGATGGGAGCTGGATATTTTTTCTTTTGAACAATGGCAGGAGCTTCAAGATGAGATGGAAGCGGAAGAAGCCAAAGATAATGAAGAAGGTTCTCAAGAAAAAGACGCTGTTAGCGAGAAATCTGATATTACTAAATTAACAGGTGTTGGTGATAAATTATTAGTGCAATTACAAGAGGCTGGATTTACTTCATTGGAAAAAATTTCCAGTGCGAACGTAGAAGATTTGACACAAATTAAAGGCTTAGGTAAAATTAAAGCTGAAAAAATGATTGAAGAAGCAAAATCGTTGTTAGATTCATAACCAATTTAAGATCGAGTAGTCTGACGATAAACGCTTATTAATTTTTTTTCGTTTTATAAAGGTTAGGAAATCATTATATGAAAGTATCGGAATTAGCCAGTAAATTAAACACGACCAGTGCGACTATTTTACATACATTAAAGTCGTTAAAACTAAAAGCTAAAGATAGCAAACAAGAGCTTAGTGCTGCGGTAATTAGTGTTGTTAAAAGTGAATTCAGCAAGGGTAAGATTAAGACTATCCCGGAAGCCGAATCGTCGAAGAAAGCAACTAAATCTAAGGGAATAAAGAAAAAAACAGCGGCCAAAGATGAGAAAGTAGAAAAGGTTGAGAAAGTTGTTAAGAAGAAGGCGGTAAAAAAGAAAGCTGTTAAAGAAAAGGCTGATTCAACTAAAACAGTAAAGGCAAAAAAGGCTGTTGATAAATCTAAAATAGAAGATAAAAAAGAATCTAAAACAATTAAAAAAGAGACTGCTGTTAAAGAAACAATCCGCACTAAAAAGAAAATCAGTAAAGATCCTGTTATCACGCTAAAACCGTTGACGCGAAAAAAACGTCGGGTAACAACGCCTTCACATGATAAGAAACGGGATGGTGGGGTTGAAGGGTTGTCTGTTAAATCTGAAACTGTTATTGAGGAAAATTCAGTAGAAAGTTCTTCTATGACAGAAACAAGTAAGCAACCTCAAGACAAATCTAATGTCAAAGAACAGCCTGTAGAAACACCAGGAATTCCTCGTGATGAATCTTTACCAGATTTAGAGATTAGAGTTCCGATAACAGTTAAAGATTTCAGTACGAAAATTCAGCAAAAACCTAGTATGGTTTTAACAAAATTGATGAAAATGGGAGTTTTTGCGCATATCAATCAAAGTCTTGATCGGGATATTGTTGATCGGCTAACACGTGAATTTGGTTTTAATTTGGCTAAGATTAAAACGCAGGAAGAGCAGTTGATTGAAACTCATCAAAAGGATGAAGAAAACCCTGAGTTATTGAAAGCGCGAGCACCTGTAGTTACTTTTATGGGACATGTTGATCATGGAAAAACTTCTTTGTTAGATAGAATTCGGAAAAGTAAAGTTGCCGATACTGAACACGGCGGAATTACTCAGCATATTGGTGCGTATTCCGTTAAATTGCCAAATGGTCGGATTACTTTTCTGGATACGCCTGGTCACGAAGCTTTTACTGCTATGCGGGCTCGAGGCGCACATATTACAGATTTAGTTGTTATTGTTATTGCTGCTGATGAAGGAATAATGCCTCAGACTGAAGAAGCGATTGATCATGCCCGGGCAGCGGAAGTTCCTATTATTATCGCGTTAAACAAAATTGACCGTAAAACAGCTGATGTGGAGCGCGTCAAAAAACAATTGATGGAAAGAAACCTTACACCCGAAGATTGGGGGGGGAAAACGGTTGTGGCCAATGTGTCAGCTATGACGGGAGAGGGTATTGATGGCTTATTAGAAATGATTTTATTAGAGGCTGAATTATTAGAATTAAAGGCTAATCCATCAAAAGCAGCTTCGGGAATTGTTGTTGATGCTCATTTAAGTAAAGGAAAAGGAACTATCGCGACATTGATTATACAAAGCGGGACGCTTAAAGAAGGTGATATGATCGTTGCCGGTGCTCATTATGGAAAAATAAAAGCTGTTTTTGATGATCATGAACGGGCCATTAAAAATGCGGGACCTTCCATGCCTGTTGAAGTTCTGGGGCTTCCGGATATTCCTGAAGCGGGAGAGAAATTCTATGTAGTTGAAGATGAGAAGCAAGCCAGAGAAATTGCATTGAAACGACAGGAACAGATAAAGCATGAAAAACTGCATAGCAAATCGAAAATCACTTTGGAAGATTTATATTCACAAATTGAAGAGGGCGCTATAAAAGAATTGAACGTTATTATTAAAGCTGATGTTCAAGGCTCGCTTGAAGCTTTAATTGATTCATTAGAGAAGATACCAAATCAGAAAGTTAAAATTCGATTTATCCATACAGGCATTGGAGATATCAATGCGTCGGATGTTCTTTTGGCGGTAGCGTCCAGAGCGATTGTTATTGGTTTTCATGTAGGCATTGGCCCCAAAGCCAAGAGTGAGTTAGAAAAACAACCTGTTGATGTAAGGCAATATCGCATTATCTATGATGTTGTAGATGATTTGCGTAAGGCGTTAGAAGGGTTGCTTGATACTAAAATAAAGAAAAAATTCTTATCGAGAATTGAAGTCCGAGAAGTTTTTAAATTGACTAAACAAGGGATGATTGCTGGTTGTTTTGTGACCAAAGGAAAAGTTATTCGCAAGGTCAAAGTTGATGTTATCCGTAATGGAGAAATTATTCATTCCGATATTATTTCTTCATTAAAAAGATTTAAAGATGATGTAAAAGAAGTGACTGAAGGTATGGAATGTGGTATTAGTCTGGAAAAATTTTCCCAATATGAAAAAGGGGATATTTTTGAGACATATGAAGAGGAAAGTATTGCTCAAAAATTGTAATCTTTATCTAGAACTATTTCCCAGGTAGATTAATGAAAAAAACTGTTTTTAGTGCGATGCGTCCGACCGGAAAACTTCATTTAGGTCATTTAGTTGGGGCTTTGCATAATTGGTTAGACTTCCAAGAAAACTATCGTTGTATTTTTTCGATTGTTGATTGGCATGCCTTAATGGGAGAATATGAACAAAGTAAAGATATTCATGAAAATATATTAGAAATGGCGATTGATTGGTTAGCCTGTGGCATTGATCCAAAGAAATCAATCATATTTATTCAATCCCACGTCCCGCAGCATCTTGAATTAGCTATGATCTTTGCCTGCCTGACTCCTTTAGGTTGGCTAGAAAGAAATCCAACTTATAAAGAGCAATTGCGTGAAATTCAAACACGCGATTTACAAACTTACGGATTCTTAGGATACCCAGTATTACAAGCCGCAGACATCCTGCTCTATAAAGCTCAAGCGGTTCCTATTGGTGAAGATCAACTTCCGCATATTGAATTGACACGGGAGATTTCTCGTCGATTTAATCATTTATATAAAAAAGAGATTTTTCATGATTGTGAAGCTATTCTGACTAAAACACCACGTTTATTGGGAACAGATGGCCGTAAAATGAGTAAAAGTTATCAAAACGCGGTGAACCTTTCCGATGATGAAGCGCAAATAAAAGGCAAAGTCAGCAAGATGTTTACAGATCCTAAAAGAATCAAACTTTCAGATCCTGGACATCCTAAGAAATGTAATGTGTACAGTTATTATCAAGTTTTTGCTCCTGATAAAAGTGAAGATGTGTATCAATGGTGTTCTAAGGCACAAAAAGGGTGCAGTGAATGTAAAAAGATATTAACCGCGGCAATAGATCAATATTTAACACCGATTCGGGAAAAGCGTAAAGAATTTGAAAATGATAAAACTCGGGTTAAGAAAATATTAGATGAAGGCCGGGAGCAAGCTGCAGAGATTGCGGAAAACACGATGCAGGAAGTTAAGCGGTCTGTATTTTAAAATAAATAAGGCAAAACAAATATTTAAGGAAAATCTATGGGATATAAAATTAAATTAGATGTTTTTGAAGGGCCGTTAGATTTATTGCTTTATTTAATTAAAAAAGATGATGTTGATATTCGGGATATACCGATTGTAAAAATTACTGAACAATATATGCAGTATATTGAAATGATGAAAATGTTGGATTTGGATATTGTTGGCGACTTTTTGGTTATGGCGGCTACATTAATGCAAATTAAATCGAAAATGTTGCTTCCGCCTGACCCTACTGAGGAGGTTCTTGAAGAGGATCCACGTGACGAGTTAGCCCGACGTCTTCTGGAGTATAAAAAGTTTAAAGAAATAGCCGAAGCTTTACAAGAAAAAGAAACGCAGCGCAAAGATTATTTTAGCCGGACCGCGAATGAAGATGAAAAAAAGCAGCTTAAGGAAGAGGCGAAAGAAATTTATTTAGAGGCGAATTTATTTGATCTTATTAATGCGTTATCAGAAGCGTTGAAAAAAGTTCCTGAAGAAGTTCTTCATGAAATTGTGCAAGAAGAGTTTACCGTGGAGAATAAGATTCATGATATATTGCATACACTTCTTGATCACTCTCAGTTAAGACTATCAAATCTTTTTTCTAAATGTCGCGTCCGGATGGAAGTCATTGTAACTTTTTTGGCGGTTTTAGAGTTGGTCAGATTGAAAGAGATCAAGATTGTTCAAAAACGATTATTTGAAGATATTGAAATTTTAAGAAATAAAGAAAATATTCCAATAGGTGTTCAAGAAAATAATTAATAATGGACGAACATAAAAGAATAATCTTTAATCAAGAAACAGAAGAAGATCAGGTTTATAGTTTATCCTTGCGCCCTAGTCAGTTGAATGATTTTATCGGGCAGGATGATATTGTTAAAAATCTACAAGTTTCCATTCAGGCGGCTAAACAAAGACAGGAACCGGTGGAACATATGCTTTTTTCCGGTCCCCCGGGATTAGGAAAAACTTCGTTAGCTAATATTGTTGCTCATGAGATGCAGGCAAGAATTACGATTACCTCTGGTCCGGCTATTACTAGAGCAGGAGATCTTATTGGAATACTGACGAATTTAGAAATGGGAGATATTTTATTTATCGATGAAATTCATCGTTTATCAAAGGTTGTCGAAGAGTTCCTCTATCCTGCGATGGAGAATTTCAAAATTGATTTTATTGTGGATAAGGGGCCTTACGCTAAAACAATTAACTTTAATTTAAAACCATTTACACTTATTGGGGCGACAACCCGCAGTGGTTTATTGGCATCTCCTTTAAGAGACCGCTTTGGTATTTTTCACCACTTAGAATTTTATGATAGTTCGGATTTAAGCCGGATCGTATTTCATTCCGCCCAGAAATTAAATGTTGTAATTACGAAAGAAGCTGCTTTAGAAATTGCCTGTCGATCGAGAGGAACCCCGCGGATTGCGAATCGTCTACTTCGTCGGGTACGGGATTACACGCAGGTAAAAACTAAAGCTGGCGAAATTACTTTAGAGACGGCACAGGAAGCAATGAAAACTCTAGGCATTGATGGTGTTGGGCTTGATGAAATTGACCGCCGGTTACTTAACGTTGTGGCGCAGCATTATAACGGCGGACCTGTGGGCATTGAAACCTTAGCCGCCACATTAAATGAAGAAGTCGACACGATTGTTGATGTAATTGAACCATATCTCTTAAAGATTGGTTTTCTCAGAAGGACACCAAGGGGGCGTGAATTATCTGAAGCCTCATTTAAGCATATCAAAGCGTTATCAGTTTAACTCCCGACAGACTGATATTGGTCAGAATCTCATAAAATAGTCATGAATGAATTAGCGAAATCAATTATAATGTTGGGTGTTGTCTTGATTCTGATCGGGACGATATTTTTATTTTTTAATAAATTGCCTGGTATAGGAAAGCTTCCTGGAGATATCATAATTAAGAAAGAGAATTTTAATTTTTATTTTCCAATAACAAGCTGCATTATTTTAAGTTTTATAATAAGTTTAATTATTTATTTATGGAATCATCGCTAAAATATCGCTGCATATTTCTTTTAATCCTTCTTTCATTATTTTCATTTTTAATATTTCTTCCTCAAACAGTATTTTCAGAAGAATTAAATATTCGTATTGCAGTTGCTAAGAAAATTGATAATTGTGTAATTGCTATTCGAGGAGGATATCAAATTATAGATTTGTCCAATGGTAAGGTTCTTGAGGACGCGCGAAAATTAGATCCCGCACGAGTAGTATTTCGAAACAACGGTATACATATCGGAAAGAGATTTTATCAGTTAAAGCGTGTTCGCATTGATCTGCAAAAAGATGTCGCGTTATTTGTTAATAATGTGAAAAAGCGTTACCGCGGATCAATTGATATTATTGGAGATCCTAAAGACGGATTAACAATAATTAATAGTTTGGATCTTGAGACGTATATTAAAGGAGTTCTTTATCATGAAGTTTCGCATAAATGGCCATTGGAGGCGATGCAGGCGCAGGCCGTGGCCACGCGAACTTACGCTTTATATCAAATGAAAAAGAATGCGAAAATGTCATTTGATGTGACCAGTGACATTTATTCTCAGGTTTATGGCGGACGCAGTGCGGAACGATATCGTACGAATTTAGCCGTGGAAAGAACTAACGGGGAGGTTCTTTCCTTTAATGGGGAGGTTTTACCGGCATATTTTCATTCGAACAGCGGGGGGCATACGGAAGATGTAAGTGAATTATGGGAGCATGATTTACCACCTTTAAAAGGCGTGAAGGATGAGTTTGCGCAGTCAGCGCCGAGTTATCAATGGAAGAAGAATTTTAAATCCAGTGATATTCAAAATAAATTAAATCAGCATGGATTTAATCTTGGGCTTATTAAAGAAATTCGAGTCGTTGAGCGAAATAAAAGCGGACGGATTCGGAATCTCGAAATTCTTACGCGTGACGGTAAATCCAAAATTATTTCTGGAAAGAAATTTCGAGAAATTATCGGACCTAACGAGATTCGCAGCAATATGTATGATGTTGTGATGAAGGGTTATTATTTTGATCTTATTGGAAAAGGTTGGGGGCACGGGGTGGGGATGTGTCAGTGGGGAGCGTATACGATGTCGCAGCAGCGATATAATTATGAAGAAATTTTAAAGTACTACTATCCTGGAGTAGAAATTGTAAAAGTAGGTTATGACTATGAATAAAAGTGTTAAAAAAATATTTATTGCCTTGGTATATTTTTTCGTTTTGGTTTCATCAGGTATAGCACAAGAAGAGCTTCTTAACTCAGAAGATGAAAAATCCGGGCAGGATATTTTTGTTAATATGGCAATTGAACCAGAATTATTTGGTATTCCTATTGGAAGCACAGTGGATATTTTAGAAGATAAATTTATCCGGTTATATCAACATACGTTGCCGAATGGGGAAATCCTGCACGAAAGCTGCAATCAAGAGTTGTTAGAAGTTTTTACGTTTGTAGAGGAGTCTTGGTCGCTGGGGTACATTAGTTACATGGCTGTAAGAAAAGTGGATGATATAAATATCTGCCGTGATGCCGATGGAGAACTGCCGGATTATGGCATTATGCCGGAAACACCGCGTGGCATTGGTCTTGGCGATTCACGCGAAAAGATTATTGAACAATATGGATTAGCTGATGAAGAAAATGAATTGCCTGACCATTCTGTTATTTTAGCTTATGTAGATACTTATAAAGAAAGTTCTGTTGAGAATATGATTTTGCATTTTCGTTTGGTCGATAATATTGTGGTAGCTTTTTCCCTTGCCGCTGATCTGCCTGGAGCAAAGAAACCCTGGGATACGCATGAAAACATTCAATAGTTTTGATTTGGCTCAATATAATTTTGAGTTGCCATCCGAGCTAATCGCGCAGTATCCTTTAACCAATCGTGCGCAAGCTAAAATGATGGTGGTCGATCGTGAGCGGCAAATGGTTTCGCATGACATTTTTGCGAATATTGATCAATATCTTCCGCCGGAAAGTATGATTGTTCTTAATGACAGTAAAGTGGTGCCAGCGCGGTTGTTGGCAAAACGCGCCAGCGGAGGAGAAGTAGAAATCTTTCTTTTAAAAAAACTTGCAGACGGATTTTCCTATGAAGTTTTAATGCGGCCGTTGAAAAGATTAAAAGAAGGTGAAGTTATTCATTTTAACGATGAACTTAACGTTGAAATCATTGATAAGGAAAAACGGATCGTTAGATTTAATCGGCAAGATATAAATAAATTTCTTTATAAAATTGGACATATACCCTTGCCGCCGTATATCCGGCGAGCGGATGAGGGTATGGATCACGAATATTATCAAACTGTTTATGCGCAACACGAAGGGTCGGTGGCATCTCCAACGGCTGGACTGCATTTTACTCAGGAGCTTCTTAAAGAGTTGCAGCAAAGTAAGCATGAGTTTGAAAACGTCACGCTACACATCAATTATGCGACATTTAAATCGGTAGAGGTTGAGGATATTCGAAAGCATCCCATGCACACCGAGGAGTTTAGGATAGCCGAAAATACTTATCAAAACATCATCAACGCGCGAAAGCACGGGCGTAAAGTTATTGCAGTGGGAACTACTAGCTGCCGGGTGTTGGAATCTGCCGCGAATTTAAAAAAATTAACTGGCGAAACAAATCTGTTTATTTATCCAGGCTATACCTTTAGAATGGTGGATATTTTGGTTACTAATTTTCATCAGCCGCTCAGCACTTTATTGATGTTAGTACACGCGTTTGGCGGCAGAGAATTGATGAAACACGCGTATCAGGAGGCGATTGATCAGAAATATCGTTTTTTTAGTTACGGCGATGGGATGATTATTATTTAATATGTTTGAATTGCATAAAACCGATAAAAATACTAAAGCCAGACGGGCAACTCTGTCAACAGCGCATGGGCCGATTCAGACGCCGTTTTTCATGCCGGTGGGAACAACGGCCACGCTTAAATCTTTAACATTTGAAGATCTCAACGATTGTCAGGCCCAGATTGTTTTATCAAATACATACCACCTGTATTTGCGTCCTGGTATGGAGGTGATTGAATCGTTTGGCGGACTGCATGGATTCATGAATTGGGATAAACCGATTTTGACTGACAGCGGCGGGTATCAGGTTTTTAGTTTGGCTAAACTCCGTAAGATTAAAGAAGAAGGGGTTGAGTTTCAATCACATTTAGATGGTTCGCGGCATTTTTTTACACCGGAGAAAGTGATGGATATTGAAATGACTTTAGGTTCTGATATGATTATGCCGCTGGATGTTTGTGCCCCGTATCCGTGTGAAAAAAAGGAAGCGAAGGAATCTGTTGAACGGACAACGCAATGGGCCAGACGTACAAAAGATTATTTTTTAAAGAAACAGACTGAAGATAAAAAACAATATTTATTCGGTATTATTCAAGGTGCTATTTTTAAAGATTTAAGGGAACAATCCGCTAGAGAAATATTAGATATTGGTTTTGATGCTTATGCCATCGGCGGCGTGAGTGTTGGCGAACCAGTGAAAGATATGTTTGAAACATTGGCTTGGGTTGAGCCGCTTTTGCCAGTTAAGCAGCCACGGTATTTCATGGGAATTGGTTTACCGGATCAAATTGTAAAAGCGGTAGGAATGGGGATTGATATGTTTGATACTTGTATTCCAACACGATATGGACGTCATGGGACGGCTTTTACTCATCAAGGACGATTTATATTGCGTAACGCCGAACACCGATTTGATCAGGGACCGATTGAAAAAGGGTGTGAATGTTTGGTATGTCAGCGCTATTCTCGCGGATATATCCGTCATTTAGCAAGTATCAATGAGTTGACAGCCTTGCGGTTAATTTCTTATCATAATCTTCATTTTTATATTCAATTAATGAAGGAAATTCGTTCAGCAGTTGATAATGATAATTATGCGAATTTTCAAAAAGAATTTTTGTCAAATTATGGTTCTGAATTATCGGAGAATAATAAATGAAATTACGTTTTGATATTATCACGATTTTTCCAAATATTTTTAAACCAGTGATTAATGAATCTATTATTAAGAGGGCACAGGAAAAAAATAAAGTTGTGATTAAAGTTCATGATTTACGTGATTACACAGAAGATAAACATAAAAAAGTAGATGATCGCCCTTTTGGAGGTGGACCAGGAATGGTGATGAGTCTGCAACCAATTGTGGATGCGGTTCGAAAAATAAAAGGCCGGCGGAAAGTGAAAACAATACTGATGTGTCCTACGGGAAAACCATTAACACAAAAATTAGCTAAAAAATTGACAAATGATAAGAATTTTATTATTATATGCGGTCATTATGAAGGTGTGGATGATCGTGTCCGAAAGCTGGTGGTGGATGAGAGTGTGTCGATCGGAGATTATATTTTAACAGGCGGCGAGCTTCCGGCTTTGGTTTTGATTGATTGTTTAACGCGGTTAGTACCAGGGGTTTTGGGCGCAAAAGATTCATTAAAAGATGAGTCTTTTGAATCTAATTTATTGGAATACCCACAATATACTAGGCCCGCAGATTTTCATGGCGTTAAAGTGCCAAATGTGCTATTATCTGGCAATCATCACGAGATTCAAAAATGGCGCACTGAACAAGCAATAACCCGCACCAAAAAGAATCGACCCGATTTAATTAAATAACTATATTGTAAAGATTTATAACTAATTTTAGTTAGTTAGCGTACTTAGGAGGATAAGACAATGGCAGTTAATATTGGTGAAGCAATTAAGAAAATTGATGAAAAATACCGCAAAGAATTACCAGATTTCGATGTTGGTGATACAGTTAAAATGAAAGTTAAGGTTCAGGAAGCTGATAAAGTTCGTCTGCATCCATTTGAAGGAACGGTTATACGAAAAACAGGCCGTGGAACTAAAGCCACATTCACTGTCCGCAAGATTTCTTTTGGTGAAGGCGTGGAAAGAATCTTTCCTATTCATTCACCGGTTATCGATAGCTTTACGGTTGTTAACAAAGGAATCACAAAACGAGCTAAGCTATATTATTTGAGAAATCGTGTAGGAAAAGCAGCGCGAGTTAAAAGAGAGCAGACACAGTAAAGTGTTGTTATGAGTTGTATGTAATATTTTTAGAAATATAATTATCGATATTAAAAATATTCCCTTTTGACCCAAAATAAATCTTCCAATCAACGCGATCCTTTTATCGAAATTACTCATAGTGATGCGTTTACTTCTTTTAAATTATTAATTGGCATAGATGAAGCTGGTCGCGGTCCTTTAGCTGGCCCTGTCGTTGCTGCTGCTGTGGCGGTGCTGGACTATTCTTTTAAAAGTAAAATAGCTGATTCAAAAACAATTACAGCAAAACAGCGGGAACAGGCTTTTTTAGAGATTTTTGAAAAAGGTTATGTTGGTATTGGGATTATTAATGAGGCTGTTATTGATCAGGTCAATATCCTTGAAGCAACGTATGTAGCAATGGCCACGGCGGTTCGTCAGTTATTAACAAAGATCCCTGGTGAAATGCTTTCAGAGATTGATGCTCCGCAAAAGATTTGCATGCTGGTGGATGGCAATCGGTTTAAGTCGGATTTACCGTATGTTTGTAAAACTATTGTTGGAGGAGATCGAAAGAGTTTTTCAATCGCTTGTGCTTCAATTATCGCCAAAGTCACACGGGATCGTATTTTAGCGACGTATGATAAAGTTTTCCCCCAATACGGATTCAAAAAGCATAAAGGTTATCCAACAGCAGAACATCGTAAAGCTATTAAGACATTTGGTCCTTCCTTAATCCATCGTAAGTCATTTCAAATGCAAACAGTTTAAGAGATATTAAGACATGAAAATTGAAGGAAAATTTTTATTAGATAGTGCGCAAGATTTAGGGCGGTGGGGAGAATCTGTGGCGAAAGATTTTCTTGCGCAACAAGGGTATACGATTATTAAGCAAAATTATCGTAATCGATTTGGCGAGATTGATATTATCGCCAAAGAGAAGGAATATATTTGTTTTGTCGAGGTTAAAACCCGCACAGCTGATTGGCAGGGGCATCCTTTGGAAGCGGTAACAGAATTTAAACAGAGAAAAATAATTAAAGTCGCCTTGGGATATTTATCGGATGAGGATTTATTGGAGCATGATCTTCGTTTTGACATTGTATCAGTTATTCCATTAGAAGGGTGTTCTGCGGAAGTTGAGTTGTTGCAAAACGCTTTTGAGGTCGATGAAAGCTTTTAAAAAAATTAATTTTTGAATAGGAAAAAGATAAGTAAGATATTGAAATATAAATTTCTTTCAGTTATGATAAATCTGCAATATCAAATAACATTTAGCAATTATGTAATGATAAATCTCGACGAACGATAAGAACTGTCAGCATACTCAAGTGCCTCAGAAGAAACTCAAAAATCATACGCTTGATCAATATTTAAAGATCCTATCTGAAAAGACCCCGACGCCAGGTGGCGGTTCTGTAGCGGCTCTGACAGGGGCGTTAGCGGTTGGTTTGATCAGTATGGTTGCTCAATATTCATTAGGAAAATCTAAAGATAAGGCTGTTGAGCGGAAGATTGCGAAGATACTTTCACAAAGTCAGAAAATCAGAGATCAGTTTTTGGAATTAGTGGATTTAGATGCGCAGGCTTATCAAAAAGTTGTGGCGGCGCGTCGATTATCAAAGAGTAAACAACGCACGGCTGCGCAGGCGGCGCGAAAAGTTCCAATAAAAATATGCCGGATATGTTATCAGGCTATCGATTTGACGCCATATTTAGTCGTATATGGCAATCAATATTTGCTCAGTGACATCAAGGTTGCGCTTGAGCTTTTAGAAGCAGCTTTTCAATCGGCGCAAGCATTAATAAATACAGAATAATCTAAAAATAATCGATGAATGTACTTGAATGTGAAAATCAAGTTAGTAGGGATGGAAGGATGACGGCAAAAATACTTGATGGCAAAATAATTGCCCAAAGATTAAAGGATCAGTTAAAAGAAGAGGTCGATGTTTTAAAGAAAAAGCATGGGAGAGGCCCTCGGCTTGTCAATGTTATGATCGGAGATAATCACAGCGCATGTGCGTATGCGAATTCACAGAAGAAAGTGGCTGAATATATTGGAATTGAATATGATTTATTAAACTTGTCAACCGAGATTACTCAAGAGGAATTTATCGAAGAAATTAAAAAACTTAATTCTGATTCAGCGGTCAATGGCATTATGATTCATAAACCAATTCCGGAACATATTGATTATAGTAAAGTTGCTGATTTTGTTGATATAAATAAAGATTTGGAAGGGATTAATGTCGCCAATATCGGGAAAATGATTCTTGATCAGACGAAGATTATCCCTTGTACTCCGGCTTCATGCATGGAACATATTAGATCCTCGGGGATTAATTTGCGCGGAAAAGAAGCTGTTATTGTAGGGCATAGTACAATTGTTGGAAAGCCTTTGAGTCTGCTTTTATTAAATGAATACGCGACTGTTACGGTATGTCATATAGCCACTAGTGAAGCTGGAAAATTAGTTGAACATATTCAAAAAGCGGATTTATTGGTTGTTGCTGTGGGTAAACCGGGATTAATTAAAGGAGATTGGATTAAGCCGGGAGCTGTGGTTATTGATGTGGGGATTAATCGTGTGGATTCAAAAATTGTGGGGGATGTTGAATTTGATTCAGCAAAAAATAAAGCCGGGTATATCACGCCAGTTCCTGGCGGAGTTGGTCCGGTAACCGTAGTCATGTTAATGCGCAATGGCATAGAGGCGTTTAAAGTGCAAATTAGAGGAAAGGAATAATTTCATTAATGAAAAGAGTTGTCATTATTGGGAATTCAATGGCCGGGGTTAAAGTTATACAAGAGCTTCTTACCGCTAGTAATGAGTTTAGTTTTACAATTATTTGCACGCAGGGAAAACTTCCGTGTAATCGTAATTTATTTCCAGAGTTTTTTAATAAAACAATTGCGCTAGACGATGTTTTTTATAAAACAGAGGCTTACTATCAAAAGCACAAAATCCAAATTATTAATGAAGCAAAAATTACCCGTGTTAATTTAAAACGAAAAAAGGTTTATTGCGACGATAAACAGCATTTGGATTATGATATTTTAATTTTTTCTGATACCCCAGACCATAAGTTTCCTGAAATTAAAGGAAATAATAAAAAAGGTTTATTTGGATTACGTAAATTAACAGATGTGCAACAAATTCAAGATGAATTGCCCTTATGCGAAACGATTGCTATACAATCCAACAGTATGTATGGATTAAAAATAGCCTTAGCCTTGGCCGAGCGGAATAAAGAAGTTGTGCTGATTAGTTCACTAAAGGGAATAGGTGTTGATGGATTAGGTAATAATGATACTGGATGGATTTTAGATTGGCTTCGTAATAAAGGCGTGGCTATGATTTTAGAAAACGAGATTGTTGAAGTCTTGGGAGACGGCTATGCGAAAGCGGTGCGGTTAAAATCTGGTAAAGTTTTAGCGAGTCAAATGGTATTATTTGAAAATATTTATGAAGATTTTCGTTTTTTAAATGAAACAGACGTCATTGACGAAAATAAAATCAGGGTGAATGATTATTTTGAAACAAAAGTTAATGATGTATTTGCCCTCGATTGTGTGACCCAAACACCTGTGCAAAATTACGGAGATGTTCTGCCTGAGTTTTATTTAGAAGAACAAAGTCTTATGGTCAGTTCGAAATTGCTTAATAAAGAAAGGGAGGCTTATTGGCCTCAATTAAATCAGCGTATTTATCACAAAGAAGGTTCTCTGATTTTTTCAGGGGCGTTAAATCATACAAATTTTTTAGAGAAAAATGATAGTGAGAATAAGCGTTATCTCAAAGTATTTCTTTATAATGACCAGATTCAAGGGTATATTCTCATTAATGCTGACAGTGAAGAAGAGAAGATTCAAAAGCTTATGCAGCAAGGTGTTACTCTCAGTCCAACAGATCAATTTGTCTTAGATTCACAATTGAGTTTTGAGCAAATTATAGATAAATTGCAGCAGGGATCTAAGATATCTGAAGAAATTCAAGCAGAATCAGCAGCTATTGTACCGGTGGGATCTCCACAACCAGATCCAATTCATCATGATATGGAAAACTCATAGATAAGATTAATTAGAAATTTTTCTTGCCAAATAGGTTATTTTATTATATGCTTAATACCAGTTATAGGTTAACAAAAGCATTTCTAAGAGTAACAACTCTTCAAATTTTCATATCAGTTATTACCTTTCAATCATCAGTTTCCGCGGATATCAAACAAGAAACAGCGCAACAGTATCACTCTCAAGGGTTTGCGGATCAACAAAAAGGTAATTTAAATGATGCATTAACCAACTATAATAAAGCCATATCATTAGGTTTTGAAAGTCCAGAGCTTTTCAATGATATGGGGATTCTTTATGAGCAGATTGATTTACGAACAAAGGCTGAAGAGAATTATTTAAGAGCTATTCAAATAAATAAAAATTTCTTGCCTGCCTATATGAATTTAGCATATTTTTATAAGAAATTAGGCATGAAAGAAAAAGCCTTCAAATTTTTTAAATTGAGATTTGAATTAGCAGAGTTAGATGATCCTTGGGCGAATAAGGCAAAAGAGGAGCTTTTAGCTATTCGTCCAGAATATCAGGCTTGGGCTGTTCATTTAGAAGCAGATCGATTGAATCAATTAATGACAAAAAAAGCGCATGAGGATTTCTTAGAGAATATTAAAAAATCCAATGCGTATTATCAATCTGGCAGCGTTTTATTTGATGAAGGAAAATTTAATCTTGCCATAGGTGAATTTGACCGGGCATTGCATATTTCACCAGGAAATCCAAAAGTGATTAAGGCACGCGATAAGGCTTTGAAGGCGTTAGCTAAACAGAATGTAAAGGAATTAAGCGCACAGGCAATTGATTTGATAAATGCAGGCGACACAAAATCCGCTAAAGGAGAAATTCAGAAGTTACTCACCACAATTCCAAACGAACCGTTATTAAATTCCAATTAAGAGAATTTACAAATAAATCTCATAAGAAAAGCAATTTGATTAAGACGATAGATTAATGGGATTCATCAATCGCGATGAAGTTTTTAAATAAATTAGAATACAAAATATTGACGATATGATTTTAATGTTTAGCTTTTATGTAATAAGGGTATGATGGTAAAGAAAGGTTCTCTTTTTCTAGTCGATGGCCACGCGCTTTGCTACCGGTCTTTTTTCGCAATAAAGAATTTAACCAATAGTCAAGGACAGGCAACAAATGCCGTTTTTGGATTTATTCGAACCATGAAGACTATTGTCGATGTATATCAGCCACAGTATTTAGCTGTTTGTTTTGATTCCAAAGAAAAGACGCGTCGGCAGGAAAAATTTGCGGAATATAAAATTCAACGACCAGTTATGCCGGACGCGTTAATTAGTCAAATACCGATTATTAAAGAAGTGGTTGCTGCTTTTAATTGGGCGTCTTATGAATTAAGCGGATATGAGGCTGATGATATTATCGCCACGATTGCAACAAAGGCGGTTGAAGAAGATTTAGATGTTACCATTGTTAGTGATGATAAAGATATGTTTCAATTGGCGAGTAATAAAATTAATTTTTTAAGTCCTCGAGAAAACAAAATTTATGAATATCAGGATTTAAAAGAAAAATTAGGATTTGAACCGCAGCGGATCGTTGATTTTATCAGTCTTGCCGGAGATAAGAGCGATAATATCCCGGGTGTAGCTGGTATCGGGGCTGTGACAGCCCGTAAATTAATTAATGATTTTGGCGACCTTGATCAGATATATTCTTCCGTGGATCAAATCAAACAAATAAAGGTTCAAGAAAGAATTCTACAACAAAAAGACTCTGCAGTCTTAAGCCGGGAATTGGCCTTTTTAGATAAACAAGTGCCAATCTGTTACTCGATAGATGATTTGCAATATCATGATCCTAATGGTCAGAAACTATACCAAATCTTCAAAGATTTAGAATTTCGACGCTTAGCAGAAGAATATGCAGATAAAGAAAAAGCTTTTTCTGTTAACGAAAAGCTTATAACAGCGCAAAAAGATATTGATGAGATTATTAAAAAAATTAAAGAAGAAAAGAGTTTTTCTTTTTTAATTCAGATTAATGAAGAAGAATTGTTTTCTGCTCCGGGTCACTTAATGATTTCTTTAGCGAATGATAATGTTTATGCTGTTTCTTTAGATAAAGCTGGTGAGTTTAGGAGCCTTTTTGAAGATCTTAATATATTAAAAATTACGCATAATTTTAAGGCTTTATTGAAAATTTTAGACGATCAAGGTATACAGGTGAAAGGACGTGTTTTTGATGTGGTCTTAGCAGCTTTCTTATTGGCGCCGTCACAATCTGGATATGCGATCAGTGATTTATCATGGCAATATCTGCAAATATCGTTGAGCGCAACAGATAAAATTGGACAAGAAACAGCGGTTTTGAGTAAATTATATAAAAAATTATTTGATGAATTGCAGAATAAATCCTTGCTTAAACTTTTTCAGGATATTGAAATTCCATTAAGTTATGTTTTGTTTGATATTGAGAAACAAGGCGTGAAATTAGATGAAACTCTTTTAAAGAAACTTTCACAGGATTGTCAGCATAGGATTAATGATTTATCTGGAAAGATTTATTCTATCGCAGGGCAAGAGTTTAATCTCAACTCACCGAAACAGCTTAGTCAGATATTATTTGAAAAATTAAAATTGCCGGTAATCAAGAAAACCAAGACAGGTTTTTCTACGAATGAAGAAGTTTTGAATGTTTTGGCTAAGGATCATGCTGTTCCAGCGTTAATCTTAGAATATCGACAATTGGCAAAGTTAAAGTCTACGTATATTGACGCTTTACCATTGCTGATCAATCCGCAGACTGGCCGCATCCATGCCGAGTTTAATCAGATTGGAACTGAAACCGGACGGTTGAGTTCTCGTCAGCCAAATTTACAGAATATTCCTATTCGTACGGAATTAGGCCGACAGATTCGTCGGGCGATTATTCCGTCAGATCAATCGCATATTATGATCGCGGCGGATTATTCACAGATTGAGTTGCGGATATTAGCGCATTTATCGCAAGATGAGAATTTAAAAAAAGCGTTCTTAACTAATCAAGATGTTCATCGGTATACAGCCTCTTTAATTTTTGACACGAAAGAAGATGAAGTTACGGGGCTTATGCGGGATACGGCTAAGCGAGTTAATTTTGGCATTATTTATGGGATGAGTTCATTTGGTTTGTCGAAAGATCTGAAAATTTCAGTGACAGAGGCCCAGGATTTTATCGATAAATATTTTTTACGTTATCCGAAAGTTAAGCTGTTTATGGATTCGACAATTCGATCTTGCGAGGAAAATGGTTATGTTTTAACGTTATTAAATCGACGGCGTTATCTTCCTGAAATAAATAGTGAGAATCAGGCGGTTCGGCAATTTGCTCAGCGTCAAGCAATCAATACGCCGGTCCAGGGATCAGCTGCGGATTTAATGAAACTCGCCATGATTAACGTTTTTAAAGAATTAGAAAAGGTGAAATGTCAGACAAAAATGATTAGTACTGTCCATGATGAACTTGTCTTTGATGGCCCTAGAGAGGAACAGGATAAAGTTGTCGCAATTGTACGTAAACAGATGGAACATTCTATTGAATTGAGTGTGCCGATTATTGTTAGTATTAAATCAGGCATGAATTGGCTGGATATGAAGGAAATTGTTTAATTAAAATATGTATCCGAAGGATATGTTCAAAACAATGTGTGGCGTTTTAAATTTTTAAACCTTTAGGATTTTTGATTTTCTTGTTGGATTGGATGTAAATTTATATATATGAAAATTGCCTTTTGTGCGTCTGAAATTTTCCCTTTAGCTAAAACCGGAGGCTTAGCTGATGTGGCGGGTGCTCTGCCGATTGCCTTAAGCGAATTGGGAATTGAAGTTGCGTTATTCATGCCGCGGTATCAGTCTCTGGAAGGAGATATTCAATCGGCGGGTATCAGTGGTCTTAATTTGAGTAAAACAACCATCGGCCGGAATTTAAATGTTTATTTAATTGAGCATCGAAGTTTTTCTTCCCGAGCAGGATTGTACGGCAATGAAAAGGGTGATTACAAAGATAATTTTAAACGCTTTGGTTATTATAGTTATCAAACGTTAAATGTTTTAGAAAAAATTGGATTCCAGCCGGATATTATTCATTGTCATGATTGGCATACCGCGTTAATTCCGGTTATATTAAAACGATTATTCAGGCAAAAGAAATTTTATACACACATAAAAACCTTGTTTACGATTCATAATCTGGCATATCAAGGACTTTTTGAACAGGCGCAAGACGTGAATGCCCAAGTAAAAAAGAAGTTTTTTGACAATCATGAGTTTGA
Organism: Candidatus Omnitrophota bacterium; assembly: GCA_020632515.1. Taxonomy (GTDB): domain Bacteria; phylum Omnitrophota; class Gorgyraeia; order Zapsychrales; family Zapsychraceae; genus JACKFK01. The sequence continues at coordinate 86,754 of JACKFK010000004.1, forward strand.
ATTTTATCACAAAGTAAATTTCTTAAAGGCCGCGATTATTAATAGCGATTATATTTCTACCGTCAGCCCTGCTTACGCGAAGGAGATATTACGTTATGAGTATGGTTGTGGGTTGGAAGGGGTTCTTTATAACCGGAAAGATCATCTTACAGGGATCCTCAACGGTATTGATTATCAAGTTTGGAACCCAAAAACAGATACGATGATTTCAGTGCCGTATTCTGCTAAAGATGTTCTTGAGAAAAAAACAGTTAATAAGGAATTTCTACAGAGGGAAGTTAAGTTGCCATTAAATAAGAAAGTCCCTTTATTTGGTTTTGTTGGTCGGATTTCGCATCAAAAAGGCATTGATTTAATTCTAGAATCTTTTCCTGAGTTACTAAAATTGAATGCGCAATGGGTTATTCAAGGAATTGGCAATGAGCATTATTATAAACCTTTAAAAGAATGGGCTAAGAAATATCCAGATAAAGTGGCGGTTCGGCTTGCTTTTGACGAGCATTTGGCCCATGAAATTTACGCTGGAGCGGATATGCTTCTGATGCCGTCAAACTATGAACCTTGCGGATTAAGTCAAATGATAAGTATGCGCTATGGTACGGTGCCGGTTGTTTTTAAAACAGGGGGATTGGCAGATACAGTGATCGATATTGAGCATAACAGTAGTAAAGCCAATGGATTTATGTTTAGTAGTTATAATAAAAAAGATTTTGTTAACACTTTAGAATTTGCGATCAAGAGTTATCAGCAAAAAAAGGTGTTTCCAAAACTTATTAAAAACGGGATGAATTGTAATTTTTCTTGGAAAGAATCAGCTAAACGGTATCAAGAACTTTATCAATGTTTATTATCGGAGTAACAGGAAGTCTTAAGACAGGGAAATCCACGGTCTCGGCGTTGTTTGCCGAGTTGGGCGTGAAGGTTTTGGATGCGGATAAGATTGTGCATAGGCTTCTTAACAATAATAAAGAATGCTCTCATAAAATAATCCGAGAATTCGGCGACGATATAGGCGTAAAAGGAAAAATTGAGCGAAGAAAATTAGCTGAGATTGTATTTAAGGACGTAAAGAAGTTACGAAGACTTGAAAAAATAATTCATCCTTTTGTGCGTAAAGAAATAATTGAAAGAATTAAATTTTATCAAAAACAACAAAGAGTCAAGGCTGTAGTATTAGATGTGCCTTTGCTTTTTGAATCAAAATTAAAAAAGGAGGTCGATTATACGGTTGTTGTAAAGGCAACCCAGAAAGAACAAATTAAGCGAGCCGGAAAACAACGGCAAATATCCCAGGCAGATGCGTTACGTCGGATTAGACAGCAGATGCCTCTTAAAGAAAAAGTCCGAAGGGCGGACTTTGTTATAGATAATAGTGGAACAAAAACAAAATTAAAAAAACAGGTGGTTGATATATGGCAAAAAATGTTACAAATGGAAAAAAAATAAACGATTCTGCAAAATCAAGTGAACGATCTGCGCCGCGTGATAGATCTAACATGACAAAAGATCTTCAACCCATGGATGAGAATTACATGGATATTACAAAACTTAAAGACATGAAAATGTCGGAGTTAAGTAAATTCGCTAAAGAGATGGGGATTAATGGTATCAGTAGTATCCGCAAACAGGATTTGATTTTTAAAATTCTACAAGCCCAGGCTGAAAAAGCGGGGTTAATGTTTGGCGAAGGAACTTTAGAAATTCTATCGGAAGGGTTTGGTTTCTTAAGAAGCACAAATTATAATTATTTACCTTGTCCGGATGATATTTATATTTCTCCGTCACAAATCCGTCGATTTGATCTTAAAACAGGAGATAGCGTCAGTGGTCATATCCGTCCGCCGAAAGAAGGTGAGAAATATTTTGCCCTGCTTAAAGTGGAAGCGGTGAATTTTGAAAATCCTGAAAATTGTAAGGATAAGATTTTCTTTGATAACCTTACGCCGTTATATCCAAAAGAACGTATTCTCTTAGAAACAGAGTCTAAAGAAGTTTCAACACGTATTATGGATCTTCTGACGCCTTTAGGTAAAGGTCAACGGGCTTTAATTGTGGCGCCACCATATAGTGGTAAAACAGTTTTACTGCAAAAAGTAGCCAATTCCATGATGCAGAATAATCCTGATATTATTCTGATTGTTCTGTTAATTGATGAACGTCCAGAAGAAGTTACTGACATGCAGCGCAGTGTAAAGGGCGAAGTTATTTCTTCTACATTTGACGAACCAGCGGAACGACACGTTCAGATTGCGGAAATGGTTTTAGAAAAGGCCAAGCGTTTAGTTGAGCATAAGCGTGACGTGGTTATTCTGCTTGATAGTATAACGCGCCTGGCACGGGCCTATAATACAGTTGTGCCTCATAGTGGAAAAATCCTCTCGGGTGGGGTAGATTCTAATGCCTTACATAAACCAAAGCGTTTTTTTGGTGCGGCTCGGGCGGTTGAAGAAGGGGGCAGTTTAACGGTTATTGCTACCGCATTAGTTGATACCGGCAGCCGTATGGATGAAGTCATTTTTGAAGAGTTTAAAGGAACAGGTAACATGGAGTTGCAGTTGGACCGGAATTTATTTCAACGGCGGATCTATCCGGCTATTGATATTAAACGTTCCAATACGCGTCATGAGGAATATTTGTTGCCTGAGAACGACTTGCAAAGAATCTGGCTCTTGCGTAAAGCGATTAGTGATCTTAACTCTGCAGAAGCCATGGAATTATTAATTTCTAAGGTTGGAAAGTATAAGACGAATCGTGAATTTCTGGATAATTTAGGAAATTCATAGGTTTAGTTAATCGATTAATCATTTTTTGTGAAAAAGACTGATTTTTTTCTATATTTTCTTCCATAAAAGATCTGATTGTCTAAACAGAAATTTATGCTATAATTTAGACTTTCTTAAGCAAAAAATTAATCCAAAAGTGAGGGAATTAAAATGAAAACAGGAATTCATCCTGAATATAAACAGACGACCATTTCATGCGCCTGTGGGAATGTGATTCATACACGTTCAACAGTTCAAAATATCCGCGTTGAAATTTGTTCGGCTTGTCATCCGTTTTTCACCGGAGATAAGAAATTTGTTGATACCGCCGGACGTATAGAGCGATTCCAGAAGCGATATAAAAAGAACAAGTAAACAACATGCTTGAAAAACTGCAAAAGGCGCAAGAGCGCTTTTGTGAACTGGAAAAACTGTTAGCAGATCCCGAGGTCATTTCCGATTCTCAACAATATAAAAAGCTTGCCAAAGAATATGCGGATATTACCCCGCAAGTGCAGAAATTCCGTGAATATAATGAGCTTCGTAAACAAGAAGAGGATTTGAAAACTCTGCTTGTTGAGAAGCATGATGCGGAATTTGAAGAGTTAGCACAAAGTGAGTTAGAAGATCTTAAGAATAAACAGGAAAATCTTCTAAAACATCTCAACGATATTGTTAACCCCAAAAAATCGGAAGCAGATAAAGATTTAATCATTGAAATTCGTGCTGGTACTGGCGGACAGGAGGCGAGTCTCTTTGCGGCAGATCTTTATCGTATGTATACTAAGTATGCTGATCAAAAAGGTTGGAAAATTGAACCTATCAGCAGCCATGAGTCAGATACTGGAGGATTAAAGGAAGTTATTTTCAGTGTCTCTGGCAAAGAAGCTTCAAAACGGTTAAAATGGGAAAGCGGCGGACACCGAGTGCAGCGAGTTCCTACCACGGAAGCATCCGGTCGAATTCATACTTCAGCGGCAACTGTCGCTATATTGTTTGAACCGGAAGAAGTCGAAATTAATATTGATCCTAAAGATTTAAAGATTGACGTATTCCGTTCCTCTGGGCCGGGTGGACAGAGTGTTAATACTACAGATTCAGCCATTCGTATTACGCATCTTCCAACAGGCATGGTGGTAATTTGTCAGGATGAACGATCACAATTAAAAAATAAAGCCAAAGCAATGCGAGTTTTACGCGCTCGTTTATTAGATAAGATTCATCAGGAAAATTTTGAGAAAACATCGCAAGATCGAAAATTGAAAGTAGGTTCTGGTGACCGTAGTGAAAAAATCAGAACGTATAATTTTCCAGATCGAAGAATAACAGATCACCGGATAGGTTTTACTACTTATAAACTGAGTAATGTGTTAGATGGTGATTTGGATGAATTGACGGAAGCGTTAATTAAAGCGGAAGAAGAGGAAAAGGCTTCATGACTGAAGATGAGCAAATGTTGACATCTATTTTAGATTGTCGTCGGATTGATTTATTTGTGGATAAAAAGGCGTTAACGGATCAGCAAGAATCCGTTTATAATCTAATGCGTCAGCGGCGAAATAATGGAGAGCCTTTACAATATATTCTTGGTCACTGTGAATTTATGGGGTTGAAATTAAAAGTCGATACACGGGTGTTAATTCCCCGACCAGAGACTGAAATTATGGTGGATGAAGTTCTTAAGCGATTACACCAAATGAAGTATAAACGCAAACTTAAGATATTAGATATTGGCACCGGATCAGGAAATATCGCGATAGCCTTGGCTAAATTTTATGATTTATGTCACATTACCGCGATTGATCAATCCGAAGAAGCTGTTAATTTAGCACGAGAAAATGCAAATACTCATGCGTGTGCGGATAAGATTGAATTTCACCATCAGAATATGACCAGCTTCTTTTTTGATCAAATTAATAATCGGCAGCGTTACGATGTCGTTATTTCTAACCCCCCATATATTAAAACCAAAGACCTTAAAGACCTTCCTGCGGATGTTCAATATGAACCGAAACAGGCTCTAGACGGTGGCGAAGATGGGTTGGATTTTTTTAAATTTATCGTCGAATATAGCCAATTATTATTAAACTCTAACGGTTTAGTTATGTTAGAATGCGGCGATGACCAAGCCCCAATAATCGGACGTATGTTTAAGCTTTTTCCTCGTTATTACGACTTAGAAATTATTAAAGACTATACGCAAACCGAACGGATAGTGGCCTCTAAATTTTCTTACAAAACAGAATATAATTCTTTAGGTATTAAATAAAATGGAAAAACTTGTTATTGAAGGCGGCAAATCTTTAAAAGGCGAGGTTTATATCAGCGGTTCTAAGAATTCCGCTTTGCCGATTATGGCCGCCACATTGTTGACCGATGAACCATGTACTTTAGTTAATGTCCCGGCATTACGGGATACAAAAACTATGGGTAAGTTGTTGGTATCTTTAGGAAAAAAAGTAGAATTTAAGGACAATACTGTTGTTATATCGAATAGTGAAAAAATATCGCATATAGCTGAGTATGATTTGGTTTCTACCATGCGCGGATCTTTTTGTGTTTTAGGTCCTCTTCTTGCGAAACTAAATAAAGCAAAAGTTTCTCTGCCGGGAGGGTGTGTTATTGGGGTTCGTCCTGTTGATATTCATTTAAAAGGATTAAAGGCTCTGGGAGCTAAGATTGATATTGAAAATGGTTATGTTCTTGCGCATTGTAAACAATTAAAAGGAACGCAAATTTATTTGGGCGGGATATTTGGTTCTTCCGTATTGGCTACGGCGAATATTTTGATGGCGGCGGTATTAGCGCAAGGCAAAACGTATATTGAATCCGCGGCCTGTGAACCGGAAATTGAAGATTTAGCGAATATGTTAATCGCTATGGGTGCAGATATTCAAGGCCATGGAAGTCCGCGGATTGTGGTCAAGGGTGTCAAGAAACTGCGTGGCGTAAAATATCGGGTGATTCCCGACCGAATCGAAGCAGGAACCTATATCTTATTGGCAGCTGTAACAAACAGTGATATAACAATTAAAAATGCAGAGTATTCGCATTTATTTTCATTGATTGATGCTTTGGCTCAAGTTGGCATCAAAGTAAAGAAAACGAAAACAGGAATGAAGATTATTAAAAAGCATAAATTGCAGCCAGTTAGTTTAACAACGTTACCTTATCCAGGTTTTCCAACGGATTTACAAGCGCAGTTTCTTACATTAATGGCGATGACGCCAGGGGTGAGTGTGATTACTGAGAAAGTTTATCCTGATCGGTTTATTCATATCGCGGAATTAAATCGTATGGGAGCTAATATCCGTCGGGAAGGTGCAAATTCTATTGTGCAGGGTGTGAAATCTCTAATAGGTGCGCCGGTGATGGCTTCGGATTTACGTGCTTCGGCAGCACTTGTTATGGCCGGATTAGCGGCCAAAGGTAAGACGGAGATTCACCGCATTTATCATCTCGAACGAGGGTATGAAAGTTTAGATGAAAAGCTTTTAGCGTTAGGCGCAAAGGTATATAGAGAAGATAATTAGTATAGACTCGACTTTAATCGAAACAGGGTTTCGGAAATAAAATATGATATTAATGATTGATAACTATGATTCATTTACCTATAACCTTGTTCAGTATTTTGGAGAACTGGGGGCGGATTTAAGAGTGTTTCGTAATGACGCTTTGACGATTGAGGATATTAGAGAAAGTAATCCAGAGAAAATTGTTATTTCGCCCGGGCCTGGTCGGCCGGAAAGCGCAGGGATTTCCGTTGAAATTATTAAAGAATTTAAAGGGAAGATTCCTATTTTTGGAGTTTGTTTAGGGCATCAATGCATCGGGTATGCGCATGGTGCTGAAATTGTTCAAGCAAAAAAATTAATGCACGGGAAAACATCGCAAATTCGACATAATGGTCAGGGGCTTTATAAAGATATTGAGAATCCATTTGAAGCCACAAGATATCATTCGTTGGTTATCAAACCTGAGACATTATCCGGGGAATTTGAAATCACAGCGCGATCAGACGATGGTGAGATTATGGGGATTTGTCATAAGAGTTTACCGCTTTGGGGTGTGCAGTATCATCCGGAATCTATTTTGACCAAAGCTGGGAAAAAGATTTTAGATAATTTTCTAAAAATGTAATATAAACCATAAACAAACCTCCGAGGTTTGTTTACGGTTTTAAAGGGTGTTATGCAGGCATTCATCGATAAGATTAAAAATAAGGAAAATCTAACACAGGATGAAATCCAACAAGTTATGCGCGAGATTATGTCAGGCGCGGCGAAAGAGTTGCAGATTCGGGATTTATTGTTGGCTTTACGTGAAAAAGGTCCGACGGTAGATGAGATCACCGGAGCAGCCAAGATTATGCGACAATTTGTGGTTGGTGTTAAGACCAAACATAAAACTGTTCTGGATACTTGCGGAACCGGCGGGGATAAGAAAAACACTTTTAACATCTCGACAATTACCGCCTTTGTTGTGGCGGGAGCTGGGGTTGTTGTCGCTAAGCATGGCAACCGTTCGGTTTCAAGCAAGTGCGGTAGCGCGTGTGTCTTGGAAGGCTTAGGTATTAACTTAAATGTAGAGGATAAACATTTGACCGAATGTCTGGATAAAATTGGGATCGCGTTTTTATTCGCGCAGAAATTACATCCGGCGATGAAAAATGTCGCGCCGGTACGCAAGAGTCTGCAGGTGGAAACAATTTTTAATGTTTTAGGGCCTTTAACGAATCCAGCGAATGCTACGCATCAGGTGATGGGTGTTTATAGCCGGGATCTGGTCGAACCGCTGGCGCATGTTCTTAAGAACTTAGGTCTTAAGCGCGCTTTGGTGGTGCATGGCAGTGATGGATTAGATGAGATTACCACAACCGGTAAAACATTTATCAGTGAATATGATGGTAAAGGCATTGTTTCCTATGACATCAATCCACAGGAATTAGGGCTTGCCTTAGCGCAGCCGGACGATTTGGCCGGGGGGAGTCTTGAAGAAAATATACAAATCTTTAAAGATATTTTAGACGGGCAAAAAGGGCCGAAGCGAGATATTGTGTTACTCAATGCTGCTTATGCGCTTTATACTGCGCAAAAGGCGGATAACATCAATGAATGTTTAAAGATTGCTCAAGATTCTATTGATACTAAAAAGGCTAAAGCAAAGTTAGAGGCCTTAATAAAATTGACTAACAAATATTCATTTCCTCGCCAGTAGAATAATCATGACAACAGATTTTTTAAAGAAAATTGTAGAACACAAAAAACAGATTGTGGTTGATCGGCGGCATATTTACGCGTCCATTCAAGAGAAACTTGGGCGGGAGAAGTATACAAATTATCATCTTTTTAAAATGATGATTTCAAAGCCGGGCAGGATCAATTTAATCGCGGAAATTAAAAAAGCTTCACCTTCAAAAGGAATTTTACGGGACAATTTTGATGTTTTAGAGATTGCCCGCTGTTATAAGAATCATCAGGCCGCGGCGATTTCAGTTTTAGCTGAGGAAAAATATTTTTTGGGAAGTCCGACGTACGTGAAGAAGGTCAGTGATGAAGTCGGTTTGCCGGTTTTGATGAAAGATTTTTTTATTGATGAAGGTCAATTGTTTGAAGCGCGCTATAATGGCGCCAGCGCGGTTTTATTGATTGCCGCGATTTTAGATGATGAACAATTGCGCAGTTTGAATCAGAAAGCCCAAGAATTAGATTTGGATTGTCTTGTTGAAGTTCATGATGAAACAGAATTGAATCGTGCCTTAAATTGCGGAGCAGATATTATTGGGATTAATAACCGTAATTTGCGAACTTTTGAAATTGATTTACAAACATCGTGTCAGCTTATTCCAAAGATTCCTAAGGGTAAGGTGATTGTCGCTGAAAGTGGCTTGCAGACAAACGAAGATATTAAGCAATTGCATGAAATGGGAGTTAATGCGGTTCTAATTGGCGAAACATTTATGCGGGCGCAAGATATCGGAAAAAAAATTGATGAGATTATGAGATAAGTTGTTTGCTGCTGGTTTCTAGTAAAGTTTATGAAGGAATTTCAGTTATCTTAGCAACAGAGCAATGAGCAACTTGAAAGGATAGGATATTATGTTTGAAACAAAAGTAAAAATGTGCGGAATTACAAATCATGAGGATGCGCAAAAGGCGCTATTTTATGGGGCTTGGGCTGTGGGGTTTGTTTTTTATAAAAAAAGTCCACGCTATGTTTCCCCGAGTAAAGCAAAGAAATTAATAGAAGGGTTGCCGCCGTTTATAACTCCTGTGGGGTTATTTGTCAACCAAAGTGAGAGAGCTGTTGAGGATATTTGCCGGTTTGCAAATATTTCTGTATTGCAATTTCATGGTGATGAAACGCCAGTGTATTGTAAAAGGTTTAAGAAATATAAAGTTATTAAAGCCTTTCGTATTCGGGACGATTTTGATTTTCGTTCGCTTTCCAAATATAAAGTGGATGCCTATCTTTTTGATGCCTATCAAGAAAACGCCTTTGGAGGGACTGGAAAAACGTTTCAGTGGAATCTGTTAAAGGGGCAAAAGTTTGAAAAGCCAGTGATTCTTTCCGGAGGATTGACCCCAGAAAATGTGGCTCAGGCGATTGCGGAAACTTCGCCTTATGCGGTTGATGTTTCGAGTGGAATTGAGCAGTCACCTGGCATTAAGAGTCCTAAACTGATCCGGGCCTTTATGGAATCTATAAGGGCTTCAGCTGCACAGTAAAATCTTGGCTTTTGAGTTTCTTAGTTAAGGTAATTAGGATTTAAATGTGATCATTTGCTTAATATTTTTTTTGCAACAAATGCTTAACCTGTTTAATTTTAATATATTATAGATTTGCCAATTAAGTATATTGTGGTATGCTTGAAGTAAGCCGATAAAGGTAAACCCGGAGAAATCCGGGGACACAAAACTACAGGCCTAAATTGTCTACGACCGGGAAGGCTCTTATAAAGAGCAGATAAAGACGATATGTAAGGTCAAGGGGCGATATGGTGGCTGAGTTGCCGAAGACTGGGCGTTCTATAACGTTCAAGACGTATCTTTATGAGGGATACGCAGGTAAGGAGGGAGAAATCCTCTCTTTATCGGCTTTTTTTTCTTAATACTCCACACAAATTTCTTCTAAGTGATCCTCACAAAAATTGAAATTCTCTAAGCGTCAGAAATAAATTCTGTTATAATGTTGACATTATGTCTGAGCATTTTATCCGTTTCTATAAAAAATTAAATCTTAGTGAAATTACATCGCAATTATTGATTTATGGTGATTTATCGGGCCATTGCGCGCATTGTCAAGCCATGGACATTGGGTTGGACAAAGAAAAATGTCCGCAATGCGGTTGTGTATTTCATTTTATTGCATTTCGTAATCCAAAATCCCATTTTCCTAAAATGCATAAATTAATCGAAACGCGCAATCTTAAGATTATTGATTATGACGATTATAAACACGCAACAGCAGCCTCGAAAGCGCAGGATTTTTTGAAGTAATCAGTTAGTTATTGATAGAGATTTAAACAAATTATGATTAAAAAAGACCGCCTTCTTAAACTCACTCAGAAAGTCATTTCTTACAATTCTGAAAATCCTCCGGGTAATGAACTCGCCTTAGCCAAATTTATCGAGAAGGATATGCGCACGTTAAAGTTGGATGTCAAGATTTATACTTACGCGAAAGATCGTCCTAACATTATTGCCACATTACGAGGAACGCTTCCGCGAAAACAGGCTGCAAAAGAAGCGATTCTTTTAACACCGCACTTTGATACGGTTCCTATCGGTCAGGGATGGAAGTATAAACCGTTAGGCGGGCAAATCAGCGGTGGGAAATTATACGGTCGAGGTTCCACAGATGATAAAGGCAACTTAGCGAGTTGTATGGAAGTCATGCGCAGTCTAGTTGAAGATAAGGTGCGTCTGCGTAAAGATGTGGTTATGGCTGCGACCGTGGATGAAGAAACGGGCAGTCATTACGGGATTATTCCATTGTTAGAGAAAAAAATCTTGAAGCCGCGTTTAGCGCTCGTTATGGATTCCACGGAGTTTGACGCGGTCATTGCGCAAAAAGGTTTGCTTCATGGCCGGATTCAGATTTTTGGTAAAAAGGCGCACGGCGCATATAATTGGCGTGGTGTTAATGCCATTGAAAAAGCGGCTCCGGTTATTACGAATTTGATTAATTTGCAGTTTAAATACAAAAAACATCCTTTGCTGCATGGCCCGACGATGAATATTGGCGTGATTAAAGGTGGGGATAAGGTCAATATGGTTAGTGATTTTTGCGAGTTTGCTTTTGATCATCGGTTTATGCCAGGAATGAATCCGAATGAGATTCTTAAAAAGATTAGATCTGCGGTGCGCAAAGTCACAACGAATTTTAAAATTAAGATTGATGATATCCAGATGCCTTATGAGATTAAGAAAGATCACCCTCATGTGAAATTGTTTTTAAATCTCGCCCGCACAATGAAATGTCCGGCTGTGGCTAAAGGCAGCGAAGGGGCCACGGTTATTACATTTTTTCAAAAACATAAAATTGCTGCTTTTGCCACTGGGTTTGGCGCTCATGGAACTGCACATACCAATGATGAATACATTTATGTCAAATCTCTTTATTCCGGGACAAAGTTTCTAGAACAATATATTAAAGAATACGATCAATTGTAAAAAAGATTGAGATGAATGATGAATTTTACGCAATGAAAAGCGTCGAATAAGATTTATTTGCGTCTTTTCGTCGGGTATGTCTTAATCGGTCTGACAATAGCTGTGCCCTATAAATTCTGCGGACATGCCGTTATCACGGATATGTACTATCAGAAATTCATTGACCCACTTAACAATCTTCTTGGCGGACGGGCTGTGCATTCACTTGAGCATTATTTAAAAGTCGCGGATTTTAATATGATTAACGATTTATATTACTATTTATCTGACATTTATTTTCTTTGGAGCCATGAACTATTTAATGTTAGGCAGTCCTTTATCGCAGCGATAAATTGTGGGAAAGGATTAAGGGAGGGATTCTTTTTTTTCTGTTGGGTTTGTGCTCTATTTAATTTATTTGCGGTTATTTCAACTTGAGACTTATCATTACATTGTAGCATTTGAAGGAATTGTCGAGGATATTCAGGCTTGGATTTTTTATCTGACAGCGGTCGCGGCGGGAATTGTTTCGGTAAAATTATTTTTTACGAAGAAAACCATGTTTGCGTGGTTATATTCAGGCCTCGCGTTAGCTTTATTTTTTGTGACAATGGAAGAAATCAGCTGGGGACAACGGTTCATTCCATATGATGCACCGGAAGTGATTTTAGATAAGAGTCTTCAAGGAGAGATGACGTTTCATAATCTTGATTCTGTTTTTTGGATGCTTAATTTTGTGCATATCACGGTTGGATTACTTGGTGTTTTTTTGATTTATCTGATCCTTAAGAATATTAAAATGCGGTTTCCAGATTTTATAAATTTGTTTATTCCTGGACGGCCGTTATTCTTTTATTTTATATTTCATTTTATTGTCTATTTTTGCAGTATGACAGAAATAAAATTAGAGTTATTCTATGATTTTCGGGAAGAATAGAAAATTTTGGAATTATTTGTGGCCTTGGGTATTTTTTGGTTGATGATGTGGAATTTCTACCGAGAAAATATCAGAAAAGTGATTTAGAAAGGCCCGTCACTCTATTATTCAGCGACGGGCCAGATATTTTAGGCAAGAATGTCATAAGGACGAATCGTCTTGCGTCCGTTTGCCGCGCACTTCTTTTGCGCTTGATCAACTAACCAATAAACATATTCGTTTAACGCGTCTAAAGTATCTGAAGAAACATTAAATGTTTCTTTTCCGCTTCCTTTAAGCGCTTCTTTTGTTTTTGAACCAACTAACAACATTTCTTTTGATTCTTTTTTCTTAGCCATACTGTGCCTTTCTTTTGGATGCTTCCTCATCATCGAGGGGTTGGTATTAAGAAATCAATATTCAAATTCTATGAATTTTTTAATATTAGTCAAGAAAATTTAAAATTCGCTTATAATCTTTATTCTTGATCCTTTAGAGAGAAAGGCATAATATAAAAATCATGAAAATTAAAATCACGCAAAATTTTGTATTTCTGTTTTTTGTATTTAATATGGTGTTTATTTCGTCCTTGGTCCGTGCTGATACAGTATCTGCAATTTCTGATATTGAAATCCAATTAGAAAAAGATGTTTTTAAGATTGGGGAGAAATTAGAAGGAAAGTTAAATGTCTTTAGTCATCGTCCGGCAGCTATTCCGGTTGTTTTAAAAATTAAAATTGTACACGATGATGAGCAAGTTTTTGATAGTATGCTGGCAGTAAAAATATTTCCCGGAAGTAATTATTATTCGCTTGAATTATTTAATCTTCCACCTTTATTTGTCGATGCTAACGCAGTTGGTTCCTGGGAGATATTTGCCGGAGGCCAAAGTTCTGATGGGTACCAAGCATTTAAGGAGTTCTCAGTTAAGAAGTAGTTTAACCGTTCCAAAAAACAGATTTGAAAGGTTTAGGGATAAGAGTGGGCAGATTGAGTTGATTCAACCATGTGATAACCTGCGGTAAATCTTCCGGAATATAAACTTCGGTTTCAATCAATCCTTTGCATTTCGCATATTTAATATTCTGATATAAATCATCTGGGCTCTGGCAGGTTTCTTTATTAAGAAAAACTGCTTGTTTCGGTGCTTTCTCGTCAGGATAAAATAAAAATGGATTGTCGCTAAGAAATGTCCTTAAGGCTAAAGTATCTTTTAACGGGATAAGGCGAAAATATTCTTTTGGAAGTTTTTGCGGACGCGGTATGATTTCTGCTAATAAGCGCATTTTAAAACGGGTGAGCCCTTCACGGAAAAAGGGAGGCGTTCCTCCAAGGTTGACATTATGAAACCCCTTCTTTTTAAGTTCTACAATGGGGAAATAATACAAAGAACCTAAAACTCCCTGTTTAAGATATTTGGAGTCGCCATCTTTAATCCCTACAACTCTTAATTGAGCATTCTGGCCGTCATATTCGATCATACCTCCTCCGAGATTGGTGCCATTATTTTTTACCAGGAAAAAATCTGATCGATGAAAAATATCTTTGAGTTGCAAGTCTCCAATAAAGACGGCAGCTTGATTATGACGGTTTAAGATAAAAGGCTTGTGCATGGTTTCATAAAATTGTTGAAATTGATTCCAACAGCGGCAAAATTCATGATGAAGGTGGTTTTTTCGGATAAGTCGGGCTATATCGCTAAAGCCACTTTTACTTCTTCGATGTAATTCCGACATGGGCGGGGTGATATCAATACTCATGTACATCCAAAAGGGAATAGTGAAGCCGGGTAATGATTTAAAAAAAGAATGGCTGAATGTGTTTAATTCAAGATTCAGTAAAGCGCATTGAGGGTATTGTTTGGTTACAGTTTGGGGAATCTGCCAATAAAAATGTTGACCAATCGGTTTTTGGGAGTATCCCGACCGGAAAATCTTTTTTAGCCAATAAGCCCGGCGGGGCGTTTCGTGTCCAGCATAAGCGAAACAAAAGTCAAGGTCATTTCCAGCAAGTTGACCTTCATAGATTGTTACAGGTAAATAGATTTTTTTGGTAGTTTTAACCGAATGTAAAAATAATGGGATTTTGTTGGATTTTCGCCAGGAAAGTGGAAGTTTGTGATGAAGATAGGCTAAGGAACGCTTCGTATTATTTGAAAGACTCATGATTTCTGTAAAAAAGCCTTTAATCTTTTTTAGTTTGTATAGATAAATCCTCAACAATAAATTAACTATGAACGATATGATACCACAAGATTTATATTTAGAAGTTTTTTTCTTAGGATCACTGAAAAAGTTAAGCGCGGCATTTTTGGGAGAAAAGTATAAATGGACACCACGTCAAAAAATTGATAATATATATCCCTTACCAAGATTAACATTAAAATTTAAAAAGGGGCTAAGATATGAAGTTAAGTCAGCAAATAAGCTTTTTTTCTTTCATAATTTTAATAACTTTAACGATGTCGGGCTGTTCCGTGCGCATGGCTGCCTCTGGTAAGCCAAAGCCATTATTAAATCAGGTTCGGACAGGGCAAACGCGCAGTCAAGTGATCCAGATGCTGGGAGAGCCGCAAACAGTTAATTATGATGGCGGCATTCGAGAAGATATTTTTTATCTGCAAAGAGGATATCCAGCCTGGCGCTATACGAGGGCTGTTCTATATACTTTTCTGGATGCGGGTACAATCGGTTTATGGGAGTTAATTGGAACCCCATTGGAAGAATTTATTCAAAGTAAGAATGTGGTCACTATTGAATATGATCTTAACGATGAAGTTCAAAGTGTGACGACATATCGAGAATAAGAGCAATTGATGAGTTTGCTATTAAATACCATCCGCGTTGCTTCTCGCTCCAGCCAATTAGCTTGTCTTCAAGTCAATGAGATCCATGCTCAGCTTAAAGAAAAGGGAGTGTCTTTAGAATTTGAGCGGAGTACTTATCAAACGCAAGGAGATCTAGATAAGAAGATTTCTTTGACGGAAAATCTTCCTGATAATTTCTTTACAGATGCTCTTGACCAGGCTTTGATCAATTGCGAAGTGGATATTGTTGTTCATAGTGCTAAGGATCTTCCTAAGATTTTGCATAAAGATCTGGACGTTTTCGCTTTGACAAAGACCTTTGATGCCACTGACGCGTTTGTGGGGCTGATGCCATTTGAACAATTAAAACCAGGCGCGAGAATTGGAACCAGCAGTCTTATTCGTCAAGAATCCATTAAGAAATTAAATCCTAATCTTCAGCTTGTTGATATCCGCGGGACTATTGAAGAGCGAATAAACCTTATTGAACAAGGTATCTGTGATGGCATTATTGTCGCGACATGCGCGCTGAAACGGCTTGGATTAGCGGATAAGATTCAGAGTATCATGCCATGGGAGGCTTCGCCAATGCAGGGGCAGTTAGCCATAGTTGGACGGTGTGGAGATTTGCACTTAAAGAATTTGTTTAAGAGTATTGATGCTCGGCAAAAATATGGAAAAATTTTTCTTGTGGGTGCAGGGCCAGGCGATCCGGATTTAATTACACAAAAGGGGATTAATGTTCTTAAGCAAGCTGATTGTGTTTTTTATGATTTTCTTGCGCATAATGATTTATTGAATTATGCGCCGCAGGCAGAAAAGATTTACGTCGGTAAACGTAAAGGGCTTCATTCTTTAGCGCAATCGGAATTAAATAGACAATTAAAAAATAAAGTATTGGATGGAAAAAATGTAATTCGCCTAAAAGGCGGTGATCCTTTGATTTTTGGCAGAGGTGCCGAGGAGATAGAGTATTTGCGTTCTTTTATGATTGATGTCCAGGTTATTCCCGGGGTTAGTTCCGCGACCGCGATTCCAACTGCGTTAGGCGTTCCGCTAACAGATCGTAATCTGGCCTCTTCAGTCGCATTTATTAGTGCGCATCAAAAAGAGGAGGATCCAGCAGCGGCCAAAAAACTATTATTGCCCCAAGCGGATACATTAGTTTTTTTGATGGGGCTTACAAAGATAAAAGAAATTGTTCAGGCACTGAAAACGCAAGCATGGCCGGATTCGACGCCTGTGATGGTTATTTCCAGAGGAACTACGGAAGATCAACAAATTGTGACAGGGACTCTCCAGACAATTGTTGCACAGTTAGATAAGCAAGCTCTCCCACCGCCAGCATTAATTATCGTTGGTCAAACAATATCTTTTTTTAATCAATCGCGTTATCAAGTACCTGCAATTTTATATACAGGAACGAATCCGGAACAATATCAATATCTCGGAAAAGTGATTCATTTTCCTATGATTCAGATTCAAGGAATTCAATTTAGTGAAGAAGAACAGCAGAAGTGGATAAAAACATTGCATCATTTTCAGCTGATTCTTTTAACAAGTCGATTTGCAGTAAAATATTTCATGAACCTTATTGGAAATGATTTGAATATTTTAAAACCTTTAAAATTTGCTTGTATCGGTCGGGAAACAGCTTTAACGCTGCGGAAATTTTCTATAACTCCTGAGTGTACGGCCAAAGAAGAATACAGCGAAGGTTTTCTAAAAGAGTTGGATAGACAATTTTCATTGTCAGGGATGCGTATTTTATTTCCACGATCATCTTTACCCAACCCTTTTCTAAAGGAAGAGCTAGAGAAAAAAGGGGCGCAGGTTGAATTATTGGCGGTTTATAAAAATGAAAAGATCGAAAAAAGAGACTTGCCAAAAGTTGCTATTGATAATATCGTATTTACGAGCCCTTCGACCGTGAAGAACTTTTTAGACGATTATAAGTCTATTCCTCGAGAATGGAAAGTTTGGTCTAAGGGGCCCGTCACTAGCCAGTATTTAAAAGAAGTGGGTTATGAAAATCAACAGTTATCATTTATTTAGGAATAATAATGCGAACGATTAATAGCGAGAAATATTTTAAAGAAGCAAAGAAGAATTTAGTTGGCGGAGTCAACAGCCCTGTTCGTTCGTTTAAAGGTGTTGGCGGGCAAGCCCTTGTTATGAAACGAGGATTACGGGCGCAGCTATTTGATTACGATAATAATGCCTATACAGATTATTGTTTATCATGGGGAGCGCTGATTCTTGGGCACGCACATCGAAATACAATTTTAGCTGCTAAGAAAACTGTGGAAAAAGGGACCAGTTTTGGAACAACTACCCGTGAAGAAATTGATATGGCTGCGCATATTGTCAAGGCTGTTCCATCTATTGAACGAATCCGGTTTGTTAATTCTGGTACAGAAGCCACAATGAGTGCTATTCGTCTTGCTCGAGGTTTTACGCAACGCGAACTTTTAGTGAAATTTGACGGATGCTACCATGGGCACTTTGATGATCTGTTGACTAAAGCCGGGTCTGGAGTTTCGCAATTAAAGGAATCCTCTAGTTTAGGAATTCCTAAAGCGCATGTTAATAATACGATCAGTCTTCCTTACAATGATAGTGAAGTTTTAGAAAAGACTTTAAAAAAATTTCAAAAAGAAATTGCTTGCGTGATTATTGAACCTGTGGCGGGAAATATGGGGGTTATTCCGGCTAGAACCGAGTTTTTGCAGTTGCTGCGTGATTTAACAAAACGGTTTAATATTGTTCTTATTTTTGATGAGATTATGACGGGTTTTCGCACTAACGCGGGATGTGTACAATCTGATTATAAGATTATTTCTGATATGACTTGCTTAGGTAAGATTATCGGTGGAGGATTTCCTATTGGTGCTTATGGTGGGCGTGAAGAAATTATGAATTGTTTAGCCCCTTTAGGTGGAGTGTATCAGGCAGGGACTTTTTCGGGTAATCCTGTTGTTATGAAGACAGGGCTAGCAGCATTAAAACTTTTGAATAAAGATTTTTATCGGGTGTTAAATGAACGCTGTGAACAGTTTGCTCAGCATATGAATGCTTATTTCACAGAGAAAGGAATCAGCGCGCATCTATCACATTATAAATCGATGATGAGTATACGATTTCGTTCGGAATTAGTAGATAATTATGACGATGCGCTAGCGGCTGCAGGCGGCGAAGTCTATAGCCGGCTATTTCATTATTTGTTGAAAATGGGAATATACTGGCCGCCAGCAGATTTAGAGGCTTTTTTTGTCAGCAGCGCGCATTCAAAAAATGATTTAAATCAATTGGCAGATGCGTTAAAGAAATTTTTTAATAATAAAGTTTAGAAATTTCGTAAGAGTTAGTAAACCAAGAAAGGAATACGATATGAATAATGAATTAAGAAAAATAGCAATAGCCGTTTTAATCGGGATTGTTCCTATAGTGACGACTGGGTGTATTCCGTTAGTTTTAGGCGCGGCAGCTGGTGCTGGCGGTGTTGTCTTTATTAAAGGAAATCTTGAGAAGAATTTGGATTCTTCGGTTAAGCAGGTGCATAAAGCGTCGTTAGCCGCAATGGAAAAGCTTGATTTATTTATTGTAGATGATGATTTGGATGTTCATGATGCGAAAATTAAAGCAGAAGATTTTGATGGGAAGTCTATTTTAATTACCGTAAAAGCTTTAACAGAACGTTCTTCAAAATTAACAGTCCGTGTTGGTGTTTTAGGTGATGAAGAGCGATCTGCGCACATTATTTCAGAAATTGAAAGCAAGCTGTAATTAAAAGATTGATTATTATTCCTCCTTCTGTGTCTAAGTAATGAAAAGCCCAGAGGAGGAATGATATGATTGAATCTGAATAAATAAAAATTTATCTTTGTTAAAATAAGAACTATTGAAATGCAATGTTGAAAAAAAACAGATAAGAATTTATTTATGTCAGATGTTGTTTCTAAAAGAAATATTACTGTAATAATCCCTGCCTTTAACGAAGAAAAATCCTTGCCAAATGTTGTCAAAGATCTTCCCAAAGTATTAATTAATGATATTATTGTAGTGGATAATAACAGCACTGATCAAACAGCGAGTATTGCCAAACAACTGGGTTGTCGAGTAGTTTCCGAATCAATTAAAGGATATGGACAGGCTTGTTTAAGCGGCATCGCTGCACTTTCCGCAAAGACTGAAATAGTTGTTTTTATTGATGGAGATTACAGTGATCATCCAGAGCAATTACCTATTTTGATTCAGCCGATTCTAGACGATAAATTTGATTTTGTAATAGGATCCCGGATTGCGGGAAGAAGAGAACATAAGGCAATGACTCCACAGGCGTATTATGGCAATAAATTGGCATGTTTCTTAATGAAATTGTTTTGGAATGTCGATTATACGGATTTAGGCCCTTTTAGGGCTATTACTTATCCTGCGTTACAACGTTTAAATATGCAGGATAGAGATTTTGGCTGGACTATTGAAATGCAGATTAAAGCAGTTCAATGCGGACTTCGCATTACAGAAGTTCCGGTTGATTATCGCTGCCGGATCGGAAAATCAAAAATCTCGGGAACGATTAAGGGAACTATTTTAGCTGGTGAGAAAATCTTAAGAACAATCTTTAAATATAAATTTTTTAACAAAAATTTAAAATGAGATAAAAATAATGAATAAAAGACTTTTTATCATTGGTATTTTATGCGCACTTCTTTGGGGATATATTTCTTTAATGACTAAAGGATTTCCTCAGGCGTGGGTGGATATGCTTGATAATTATACAGGGCATACTGTATCCAAACAGATTCAGCAAATGGTCAATGGATTTCATTACGATACCAGAAACAATGTGATGCCAACAGCTGCCTTTTTGACTTTATTTTATATCATTTTCGCAATGGTTTTTTATTTGATCATCGCAATACAAAAGAGAGAAGCGCAAACAGGATCATTATTGTTAGTGGTTTTCTTTTCGCTTGTTTTTAGGGTTATTTTATTGTTCAGTGTGCCGATTCATGAAAACGATATTTATCGTTATATGTGGGATGGAAAAGTTTTTAAGAGTGAAATTAATCCATACAAATATTCTCCATCGGATTTATTTATGTATGAAAATAAATATAAAGATGATTTCTACGACGGTTTTCATGAAGTTACGCTAAAAGCCAAAGAATTTGAATACCGTGATCAGGAGCGTTTAGATACGCTTCTCAAATTGAGAGATCAAAATCAAACCAATTATGAGCGCATCGGTCATTGGCAGGTTCCAACAATTTATCCGCCCATGGCACAGCTTGTTTTTTTATTAGCCGCCAAGCTTAAAGTAGATCATCTTATTTTTTTGAAAGGAATATTTATTTTATTTGATTTGGGGGTGCTTGTTCTTATTATTGGCATTTTGAAGTGCCTTAATAAAAATCCTTGTCTTTCATTAATTTATGGTTGGTCTCCTTTGGTTTTGAAAGAATTTGCTAATTCAGGACATTATGATCCGATTGTTATTTTCTTTACCATGTTTTGTCTTTATTTATTTCTTAAAACAAATCATAAACGTAGCAGTTTGATGCTGGCGTTGGCGGTATTGAGTAAATTCTTTTCTGGAGTCTTGCTGCCAATTTTAGGCCGATATTGGTCTTTAATTCATTTAGTTATTTTTAGTTTTACCATTCTTCTTTTGTATGTGCCATTTTTTATTTGGAATGACGCGGGAATTGCGGGTGTTTTTGAAGGGTTACGGACATATAACGAGCAATGGTCGTATAATTCCAGTATCTTTGCTGGGATATATGTTTTGTTAAAACAATACGCGCCGAATTTTACTGAAACTTTGTGGCCGGCAAAAATGATCGTGGGAGGGATTTACTTATTTTTTCTTATAATTCTAGTCGTATGGAAAGCGCCGCAAGCAACGCGAATTAATAATAAATTTGTTCTAAACAAGAATCAACAATTAATCATTATGCATCGATGCTTTTTAGCTGTGGCGGTACTATTTATTATCAATCCAGTGGGGGATCCTTGGTATTTTTGTTGGGTTATTCCTTTTCTCTGTATCTTTCCATATAAGTCGTGGTTACTGCTTTCCGGTTTATTAGCGTTTTCCTATATTAATTTTCAATCCGATTATAGTATTGTTGGTGCAAGGTTTTTGGATATTTCTCTTACGACCTGGATTATTTATACGCCATTCTTTCTTTATTTTTTTATAGAGAATATTTTCCGCCCCTCATTTGTTTTAGATATGAAGAAAAATATGTAAGGAAACGGTAGATATATCGACAAATAGCTATTGAGACTGTGTTGATATTTATAAGAAAGAGGATTTAATGAGGAAAATAATTTATTGCCTGTGTCTTTGCTTGATTGTTTTAGCTTGTTCCGGAGAAGATGCGCAGACACAAAATGATGCCTCCAGTCGTGAAGAGATTAATTATTCACTTTGGGACAATGTTCTTAAAACGTATGTTAATGAACAAGGACGAGTAGATTATGAAGGGCTATTAAAGGATCGGCATAAGTTTGATCAGTTTATTGCTCAGGTAGAAAAGGTGAATATTTCAACCTTTACGCCGCAAGAGCAAAAGGCTTTTTGGATTAACGCGTATAATGCAATCACCATGAAGGTTATTGTGGATAACTATCCGGTTAAAGGAATTAGGACAATTAATTTTGGGTTGGTATGGAATGTGGGGAGAAATGTAGCTGGAGGAAAAAAGAGTTTAAGTGACATTGAACATAAGATTTTACGACTGTTAGGTGATCCACGCATTCATTTTGCTATTAACTGTGCATCAATTGGTTGTCCGAGACTACTTAATAAACCTTTTTATCCAGAAACGTTAGATGAGCAGTTGGATCGGGAGGCAGTCCGATTTATCAATGATCCTGAGAAAATTAAATTAGACCGTGCAACCAACACCCTTTTTTACTCTGCTATTTTAGATTGGTTTGAAGAGGATTTCTTAGTTGTTGAATCAGATATCCTAAGTTATATTAAACGGTATATTAATAAGGAAGATCGAGATTATATTTCCTCGCATGAAATTATGTTGAAGGTGACTAAATATGATTGGGGTTTAAATAAGCAATAAAGGAGAAGGTATGTCGTCATTAACTCATCAGAAAGTTTCAGAATATTACGGAAAAGTTTTGCAAACAAAAAAAGATTTAAAGACGAGCGCGTGTTGCACGCTTGATAAATTACCTGCATATGTGAAAGAACCGTTAAAGCTCATTGAAGATGAAATACAAACTAAATTTTATGGATGCGGGTCCCCTATCCCCTTAGTGTTGGACGGAATGAAGATTTTGGATCTTGGTTGCGGAACAGGCCGAGATTGTTTTGTCTTGTCTTATTTTGTGGGAGAGCAAGGGGAAGTTGTTGGGGTGGATATGACGGAAGAACAGCTTGAAGTAGCCAACCGTTATTTACCTATTCAGATGAAGAAATTTGGTTTTTCAAGCCCAAATGTCCGTTTTGTGAAAGGGTATATTGAGGATTTAAGTTCTATTAAAATTCCGGATAATTATTTTGATATTGTTATTTCTAATTGTGTGGTTAATCTTTCTCCTGATAAAGAAGCTGTTCTTAATGAAGTTTATCGAGTTCTTAAAGAAGGTGGAGAATTTTTCTTTTCGGATGTGTATGCCGATCGACGGTTACCGGAGTGGGCCAAAAAGGATCCGATTCTTTTAGGGGAGTGTTTGGGAGGATCATTCTATTGGAAAGATTTTGAACGCATGGCAAAATGCATTGGATTTAATGATCCGCGTATTTTTGCCTGTTCAAAAATTGATCTGCTTGATCAAGAAACGATTGATAAAATCGGTTTCGCGAATTTTAATTCAATTACATATCGGTTATTTAAGTTAAAAGAATTAGAAGACGCTTGTGAAGATTACGGTCAAGTGGCCTATTATAAAGGTACAATTAAAGAGAGTCCGCATCATTACATGCTTGATAATCATCATTTGTTAGAGAAAAATAAACCTTTAACTGTTTGTTCTAATACAGCATCAATGCTTCAGGATACCCGGCTTTCTCAGCATTTTGCTATCAAAGGTGATCTTAGTACTCATTATGGATTGTTTGCTGGTTGCGGTGAATCACCTATTCAGAAAGCCGAAGATAAACCAATGGGAGGATGCTGTTAAAACGTATTTCATCGGTTGGGACTCGAATTTCATGATTTCTTATTACGAATGAAGAGTCTCAGCGGCATACATTTCAATTTTCATGCCCATCGATATTATCATTCCTGTCTTTAATGAAGAAGAAATCCTCCAAGAAAAAAGAGTTTATTATAATTCTTTAAAACAATGGGCGCGTATTTATTTTGTGGATGGCGGTAGTAGCGATCGGACTGTAGCAATTGCCAGAAAGTATGGTGATATTGTGTTATCTAATAAAGGCCGGGCTGTCCAAAAAAATCGAGGTGCGTACGAATCTAAGTCTGAATATTTATGTTTTCTTCATGTTGATTCGTATATCACAGAACATGCGTTAAAGCAGGCTCAGGCTTTTTTGGCTAAAGGGAACAGTGTTGGATGTTTTTCTATGAAGATCGAAGACCGGAAACTAATCTTTCGTTTATATGAAAGGGTTGTCAATTGGCGGGCGGGCGCATTAGGTGTTTTTGACGGAGATTTAGGATTGTTTATTAAGCGTGAGGCTTTTGAACAACTAGGGGGCTTTGATAAATTGCCGATTATGGATGATGTGGCCTTTGGTCAGAAAATTAAAAGATCTTCTTCAATGAAGCTGCATGTATTAACAGAGGATATTCAAGTCTCCAGCCGCAAATGGTATAAACAGGGTTTTATTAAAACATTTTTTTTATATTCATTAGCATATATTCAATTATGGACAGGAATAAAATTTTTTAAATAAACGCACATGTCAATTGAACACAAGACAACAGCGCTTATCATTTTTGCCCGGGAACCTAAGCTGGGGAAAGTAAAAACCCGTCTAGCCAAAGATATTGGAAAAGAAGATACGTTAAAATTATATCAGCTGTTTTTAAAACATATTTTTGCTATAGCGAAGAAAGTAACCTGTGATCAGAAATTTATTTTTTATGTTGGTCATGGACGATCGCTTCCTTTTCTTCGACAATTTACCAGTGATTTTATTCTAAGACGGCAGACCGGGGCTGATTTGGGGCAACGGATGTATCGGGCTTTTAAACATGTTCAGCAACAAGGTTATCAAAAGGTTGTAATCATTGGAACCGATTGTTTAACTATTAGTACGTTTGATCTTCAAAATGCTTTTCGTAAATTAGAGCGTAATGACTGTGTGATTGGCCCAGCTCACGACGGTGGATATTATTTGCTCGGATTACGCGTTTTTGATTTAAGATTGTTTTCCGGAATTAAATGGAGCAGTGAATGGGTTTATGCGGCCACAATTCAGAAATTTAAAAAATTGCATTTAAGTTATGCTGCTTTAGCCAAACAAGAAGATGTTGATAGGATTGATAATCTTCGTCGGACTTTTAAAAAAATTCAAAATAACGCAGGTTCTGCAGCGCTTATCGCTTTTATTCGTATTATCTTAAAGAAAAATACATAATTTATTTTTTCTCCGTAGTTCTACGCACTTATGTGGGTACTTCTGCGCATATACACTATTTTTATTAATCCTATAATAATACTATCCTAGAAGAAAGGAGTGTGTGACATGCCTATTAAAAAATTAAAGAAATACTTAGATGAGCATAAAATTAAATATGTGTCTTTTAGTCATTCTACAGCTTACACAGGACAAGAAATTGCAGAAGCTGCGCATATTTCCGGTAAGGAATTAGTTAAGGCTGTTATTCTTAAGGTTGATAATGAATTAGCCATGGTTGTCTTGCCAGTATCTTTTCGGATTGATTTTGATCTTTTAAAACAATCACTTAATGCTGAAAAAATTGAATTAGCCACAGAAGATGAATTTATAGATTGGTTTCCTGACTGTGAAATCGGGGCTATGCCACCATTTGGCAATTTATATGGAATACCGGTATTTGTGGCAAATCGTTTGGAAGAACAAGAAATGATCACCTTTAATGCCGGAAACCATCGTGAGTTGATTCAAATGAGATTTCATGATTATAAACGGTTGGTTAATCCACAAATGGTTGATATGACCTTTGTGTCAGTTTATTTTTGATAAGTAAATTTTTAAAGAAAGGAGGGATAAAAAATGATGACACAAATTGGCATAGTTGCAGGCGAGATTATCACTGTCCTTGAAAGTAAAGGAGGTGTGATTACTTTAGATGAGCTTGTGATCAGGTTAGATGAACCTAAGGATCTCATTAAAATGAGTTTAGGGTGGTTAATTCGGGAAGGATTGGTATTTATAGATGAAAGAACAAAGAAATTTTCGTTAAATCGAACTTATAAGATGGATCCTGATTATGTAAATTATGCAGTTAATATATAAGTCTTTCAGATTAATTTTTACAAGATCACAAATCCCTACAAATTATTAAGTAATACCTTCATTTAATTTTCTTTCATAAAAACCTTACAGAAATTTAATATTTATATGTTATACTTATACCTAATTTTAGAATAATTACTTCTAACTATTGGAAAGGTGTAATTTATGGATATTCAAATTAATGTATCAGAGCGCCCATGGGGCTATTATATTAAATTTTTGCAAGAATCAGGGGTTTGGGTAAAGCGAGTTGAAGTAAAACCTGGTGCTAGATTGAGTTTACAAAAACATTCTCATCGTTCTGAAAAGTGGAATATTGTAACAGGAGAAGGCGTTGTAACCCTTGACGATAAAGAGATCCCGGTAAAAGCAGGGTCTGTTATTGATGTGCCTTTAGGTGCGGTTCATCGGATTGCGAATACAGGCCAAGAACGATTGGTGTTTATTGAAGTTGCTTGCGGAGAGCATCTATCCGAAGATGATATTGAACGGATACAGGATGATTATGATCGTGGGCAATAGAATTGTTTAAGTAAAAATTTATTATTTATTATCTTTCCTTTAATGCTACTTTTATTATTCTTTCCTTAAATTTGACGGCAGGATATGTAATGCTTGACGGTATTTACTAACAGTGCGTCGAGCAACTTTAAATCCTTTTCTTTCAAAAAGATTTTGAATATCTTGATCAGAAAGAGGGTGAGATTTATCCTCTTCCGCGATAATTGAACGAATTTCTTCTTTAATGCTATGAGATGAAATTGATTCCTCGCCTTCTTGATTAATCCCCTGGGTAAAAAAGAATTTCATTGGCAAGAGTCCTTGTGGGGTTTCCATATATTTGTTATTAATGGCCCGACAAACTGTGGATTCATTACGGGAAATCACTTGAGCGATATCTTTAAGAATCATAGGTTTTAAGGCTGCAGATCCTTGATCAAAGAAGTCTTTTTGATATTTCACAATATATTGGGCAATTTGGTAAATCGTTTGATTGCGTTGATCAATGCTTTTAATAAAAGTCAGCGCGTTTTTAATTTTCTCTTTGATAAATTCCTTTTCTTCGGCGGAACGATTGTTTTGTTTAAGCATTGTTTGATAAAAATGACTGATACGTAAACAAGGGATAGTGTCTTGATTGATAACGACTTGGTATTGATCATTATTATCTTTAACAATATAGACATCGGGTTTAATGTAAATATTTTCGTTTACTGGTCGATAACTTCTGGCAGGTTTTGGTTCTAAAGTTGCTATAACGTGCGCGAGATGTTGAATTTTTTCCTGCGATATTTTTAAAGCTTTGGCAATATCAGCGTATTTTTTACGGCCTAATTCATTGAAATGATTTGTTATGATTTCCCGCAGTAATTCTGTATCTTGATAGATTTTATAGTGAATTTGTATGAGTAAACATTCCGTTAAATCTCGTGAGGCAATGCCTAATGGTTCGAAATTTTGTATGGTTAAGAGTATTTCTTCTACTAATTTAACATTATCTGTTCCTGCTAAGGCGGCAATTTCTTTGCAGCTGCAATGAAAGTAGCCGTCTTCATTTAAATTGCCAATAATTAATTCGCCTATTTTAATCTCTAAAGGATTGGTAACCTCTAAGTGAAGCTGCTGAAGTAGATAGTCTTCAAGAGGGGTAAATTCTGCGATGGGCTTTTCTTCATACTCCTCCTCATTCTGGAAATATGAGGGGGTAAGCAGGGAATTATCCTCCTGGTTCTTTAATTTAGATTGAAGAATTTCTTCAAATTGATCATGATCATTGGTGCTGCTTTTTTCATCAATTTCTAGAAGCGGATTATTCTGTAATTCCAGCTCAATAGCAGTATTGAGTTCTTCTATAGGTAAAAGAAGGACTTCAATAGATTGTTGCATATGAGGCGCTAAGACCGTCTTTTGGATTTGGCTGGGATTGAGTTTAATTTTCATATTAGCAAGTATACCATAATTTAAAATATACAACAATTATATTTATAGTGAAGGACAAGTTTTGTAACTTGTTGAAATATAAAGGGGTTTTAGTTATGTCGCACAACAAAAAGTGTTGATAAAATTAGACATTACCCTAACCTATTGTTATAATAAGGCTTTCCGAGTATGTCCGGGTCTGTCTAGGACAAAGGTGTTCATTCTTTTAAACATCTGGATAAATAGGATGTGTCATGAGAAAACGTCTTTTAATAAATCATATTCTGTAAGCTATTGATATTAAATATTTTATAAAATTTTTATAATTTTCTTTTAGTTCTGGCACGCGAATTGCTCCCTTAGTAAGCAACGAAACAGATTATCAACAGTTTTTAGTATTTTAGAAAAGGGAGGGATTAAAGTGAACAAAAGAATGACAATTACAGAAGTAGCCGAAATAGTAGGAATTAGCCCAAAAACAATTGTCCGCTGGGAAAAAGTCGGTAAAGTTAGAAAGGCTAAACGTGATTGGCGCGGGTGGCGTATTTATGATGAGCATGATTTAGATAGTATCCGACAATTCCGTGAAACAATTTCCGAAGGTTAAAATCGTTTTAATGGTATTAATCAAATTTTTCTGAGGGGAAGGGTAAAGGTTATGAGGTTTCAAAGGATAAAATTATATATTGTGTGTTTGATCAGTACGATGACTGTGCTGATGTATGTGGATTCTCTATGGGCGCAAAATTTTGCAGGGCATTCACCAGCAACTATAGTAGATCCGGCTGTGGAAAATGAGAATGTGTTGGAAGAGGCTTTTGTAGTCCCGAGTCCAGAATTAGTGGGCAGCAGTAATGAAGGATTTGCTCCAGAAGATTTGAACATTCAATACCAGTCAAGTAGTAAATATACATTAGGAGCTAATGATGTTATTGAAGTAAGTGTTATGCGGCATCCAGAGGTTAGCGGCCAATTTGTTATTAACGCAGAGGGTAAGATTCAGTATGAATTTGTTGGCGATGTAATCGTTGCTGGACTGACTAAGCAGGAAGTTGCGGATCGGGTAACAATGTTGTTAGAGAAGTATATAATTTCGCCTGAAGTGACGGTTAAGATTTTAGGATATAACAGCAAAGTGGTTTATGTGATCGGTGAAGTGGGTAACTCAGGAAAGATTTTTATGCGTGGAGATACGATTACTGTAAGAGAAGCTTTAGTGCAGGCAGGATTGCCTTTATTAAGTGCGAAATCAACTAAAAGCGTATTATTTACACCATCAGCGTCTGGAAAAGTAAAAAAGAAAAAAGTTAATGTCCATAAATTACTTTATGAGGGTGATCTAAGAGAAAATTTAGTGATGAAACCGGGAGATACTTTGTATATACCGCCAACGGTTATGGCAAAAGCAATGCGTGTAATTCAACCTGTGGCTGCTCCGATTTCAAGTGGTGCCGGCGCCGCACGGACAGTAACAACTGGATTTTAATATTATCTATATTTTGATTTGAGAAAGGGTTTATAAATCATGACAGATTCAACCAATACAGAATTAACGCCGCTTAATTATCTGAAAATATTTTTTCGACGGAAAGAATGGCTGATTATCCCAATGTTTATCGGGCTTATATTAGGAATATGTACCGGGATAATTTTACCGAAACAATACATGTCATCGACGATTATTATGGTTGAAGAAGGAAAAAGCGATAATCCACTTTTGGAACATATCGCGGTATCAACCAGTGTTCGTCAGCGGATGGCTGCTATTCGGGAATCAATGTTAGGATGGAATAATTTAGTAAAGCTGGTTAATCGGTTGGAGTTTGATAAGAATATTCGTACCCCGCGCGAATTAGAAGGCTTAATTGAAAAAATTCGCAACAATATTGTCATCAAACTTCGAGGTAATAATGTAATTGACTTGTCCTATTTTGGCGAGGTTCCGGAAACAACTCAGGCCGTTGTTAAGAGTATTACAGAGATATTTATTGAGAGAAATGTTGAGATACAAAATCAGGAAACATCAGACGCTATTAGTTTTATTGAGGAGCAATTAAGAGTATATCGCAGTAAAATTAAATCTGCAGAGATTGCTCAACTCAAAGATCAATTAAATGCGTTGCTCTTAGATTCTACGGAAGAACATCCGCAAGTTAAACAATTTAAAGATCAGATTGAGGCGAAAGAAAAAGAATTGAAAACAGAAAATTTAGAATATTATGAAGATGTTGTTTTAGATGCAAGCACCACTAATCCGATCATTCGAGAAATTAAAGATGCTTTGGATGGAATAGGTGCTGTGGATAATCCGCCAGTTGCGAGTAATAACGCGACGCCAAAAGAATATTATAAAATTATGTTACTTGAGAAGCTAGATAATGTAATGGCCCGCGACGTAAAAGTTAATGATGCGATTTATAACATGTTATTACAACGGTTAGAAACAGCAAAAATCACCCAACGGTTGCAAGCTTCTAAAGAAGGAACAAGATATACTATTGTTGATCCGCCTCGTCTGCCTTATGAGCCAGTTAAGCCTGATATTTTTATGGTGGCGATGATTGGTTTAATTGCGGGAGCGGTGATTGGGTTTGGTTTAGTTGTGTCGTTCGAATTTCTTGATAAATCTTTTATAGATGTCGAAGAAGCGAAGAAATTTTTAGGACAGCCGCTTTTAGGCGCTATTTCAGTGATTAATACAGAACAAAACATAAAAAGGAAACGTGAAAAAAGTATTTGGTTATACAGTTTGATTTTTATCGCAGGAATTGTGATAGTTATACTGACAAAAGCCATTGCCAATTTCATGAATTAAGAGGATATTAATGTATCATAATTTTTATAATTTTAGTGAAGCCCCATTTAACTTAACGCCTAACTCACGTTTCTTTTATTCAAGTGTAAAGCATGTGGAAGTGTTGAGTATATTAAAATATGCGATTGATCACCGCAAAGGGTTTGTGGTGATTACCGGAGATATTGGTTCAGGAAAAACAACGGTTTGTCGCGCGCTGATTAATCAATTAGATAATAAAACACATACAGCGTTGATAACAAATACCAGAATGAGTGGAAAAGATTTATTGATGTCGATTTTAGATGATTTTGAAGTGGAATATCAGCCAGGGTCAAAGTCAAAATTACATTCGCAACTCAATGATTTTCTAATTGCTCAATTACGTGAAAATAATAATGTGGTTTTAATTATCGATGAAGCTCAAAATCTTTCACCCGCGGTTTTAGAAGAAGTGAGATTGTTATCTAATTTGGAAACAGAGAATGAAAAGTTAATCCAAATTATCTTTCTTGGCCAGCCGGAATTAAAAAAGAAATTAGCTTTGCCTAGTTTAGAACAATTACGACAACGCATTGCAGTCTATTATCATTTAACTCCACTGACATATGAAGAAACAAAGAATTATATATCGCATCGATTGAAGATCGCCAGCAATAGTAATAGAGAGTATCTAACAGCAGAAGCGATTGATCTCATTTATGAATTTTCAAAAGGGGTGCCGCGTTTAATTAACCAGATTTGTGATAGTGCATTTTTGACAGGATATATCGCGGAGGCCAAAAAAATTGATACAAATATTGTGGAAGAAGTTATTGGAGAGTCGCCAATGACTCAATTAGCCAAGGTGATGGATAAAGAATAAAGGATTTAGATAACCGTTTAGAAAGTATGAGTCGAAAGGATTGAAAATGAGTAAAATATTAAATTCACTAAATAAAGCCAAACAACAAAAACAAGATGAGGTTCATCAGAAGGAACTTTCTGCGGAAACAGATGAAAAAGATGTTAGCCTAAAAATAAAAAAAGCTATTAATATCTCCACGAATCAAGGGCCTACGCCTATCGTGATTCTAGTTGTGCTGATAGCATTCATGTCAGCGGGGTCATTGGTGATAAGCTTAAAAACAATGCAAGATATCCGTCAGGAACGCGCAGCATCAACCAACTTGATTCAAGGATATTTTACGGAAAAATCGAATTTAGAAAAAGATATTCAACAGTTAAAGGTGGATCTGCAGCAAAGCAATGAGAAAATTACTAATGAATTAAGGAATTTAATTAATCATACCGGATTAACTGAGAAGGTCATTGAGAAAGCCATTGCCGGACATGAAATTCTAAAGATGTCTTTTGAAGATTTAAAGAGTACAGATCGTCTTTTATTGGACAAGTATATTTTGCTAAAACAAAAAGTTTTTGGATCGCAAGAAAATTCCAACGAAGAAGGAAGGAAATAGAATCATGGGAAAAATAACGAATGCATTGAAAAAAGCAGCGGAAGAGCGAATTCATCGTATTGAAAAAATAACGAAAATTAAAGAACGTGATCAATTAGTTGTCCGTAAAATGGGTAAATCAAAAGTTGATCCCAGCATAATTACATATTTTGATCCAAAAGCTTTGATCACAGAACAGTATAAAATGTTAAGAACAAATATTATGTCATTAAATAAAGGGCGACCGCCGCGAATTTTTGCTATAACCAGTTCACTTCATTCTGAGGGAAAGACGGTTACATCTATAAATTTAGCGATGGTTATGTCGCATGCTATCCGTAAACCTAAAGTTTTGCTAATTGATTCAGATATGCGTCGAGGACAGTTACGCAGATATTTAGGTGTGGAGCAGCGTGTTGGTTTATCTGAAGTCTTATCTGGACAGTGTGGTTTGGAAGATGTAATGTTTAATTTAGACGATGATAATCTTACATTTGTCTTATCGGGTGAAGTTCCGGAAAATCCAGCAGAACTATTATCGTCAGATAATATGAGTGATTTATTAAAAGAGGTAAAAACAAAATTTGATTATGTTATTATTGATACGCCTCCAATGATTCCGGTGACGGACGCTGGTATTATCGGTTCTCAAGTTGAAGGCGTTTTAATGGTTATTCAAGCAGGCAGAACTCAACGGGGAATAGTCCAAAGAGCAGAGGAATTAATTCATCAGTCTCAATCAAAAGTCATTGGACATGTATTAACAAATATTGAATATCATTTACCAGAATATATTTATCGATATCTTTAATTAATGGAGAGTGTAATATGATGAAATCAAATAAAACAGAAGTGTGGAAAGAAGCTCGATTATTTGTACAAGAAATTTCGAATATGAATGAAAAATTTGTAAATGATTTAGTGAAGAATTTTGATAAAGATAGTAAAAAGTTGAAGGTAAAAATTTCATCTGCAGAAACTAAACAAACGAAAAGAATTTAAATTTAATAGTTTTAAGGAAAGGACAGCTGTAATGAGTAATTTTTTAGTGGCCGGGGGAGCCGGATTTATTGGATCAAGTTTAGCGGAATTTCTAGTTAAAGAAGGGCATTTTGTCCGGGTCTTAGATAACTTTTGTTCAG
The DNA here is from genome assembly GCA_020632515.1 of Candidatus Omnitrophota bacterium. GTDB lineage: Bacteria > Omnitrophota > Gorgyraeia > Zapsychrales > Zapsychraceae > JACKFK01. The sequence continues at coordinate 119,625 of JACKFK010000004.1, forward strand.
GAACGGAAGCGAATCTTGAATTTTCTAAAGGTCTCGGCAAAGACAAATTTCAATTAATCCGTGGAGATATCCGCGATAAAGAAATTTGTAATAAGGCTTGCGAAGGCGTTGACTATATCTCATTGCAGGCTGCATTAAGATCTGTGCCAAAATCTATGGAAGACCCAGAAAGTTATAATGAAGTTAATATTGGTGGAACTCTTAATATGCTGCAGGCTGCATCAAAGAATAAAGTTAAGAGATTGGTTTTTGCTTCTTCCAGTTCTATTTATGGCGATACGGATCAATTCCCGCAGTTAGAATCGCATCTGCCGCTTTTGATTTCACCTTATGCTTTATCAAAGTTAACAGGTGAATATTATTGCCGTATTTTTTCTGAGTTTTTTAATGTTGAGACCGTGTGTTTACGGTATTTTAACATTTTCGGGCCCCGGCAGTCTTTAGATGATGAGTATGCGGTAGTCATTCCAAAATTTATTCATTGTATTTTGCATGATCAGCAACCGCCGATATTCGGTAATGGAAAGCAGTCACGGGATTTTACTTATATTGATAATGTTGTTTCAGCAAATTTTTTATCAGCAACAACTCCTGGCATTAAACATGAAATTTTTAATGTGGCTAATGGGCATGATCATTCTGTCTTAGAATTAGTTCAGAAATTAAATAAGATTATAGGAAAAAACATCGAACCGAAGTTGTTGCCGATTCGTGCGGGAGATGTATTTAGAACATTAGCGGATATTTCAAAGATTGAGAGTAAATTGAATTTCAAAGCTTTAGTCGATTTTGATGAAGGTTTAAAAAGAACTGTAGAGTATTTCAAAGGAGTCTATAACGCTTAAAGGCGAATGAGTAAATTATATTTAGAATATCAATAAAACTGCTTCGGAGGTAAGAGAAAATCAATATCATTTCAGAAGCAGTTTTATTTTATCTGCTTTAACTAATATGAGTTTTATACTTTTACTTTTATATCTGACATGCACGTTTATCCGGCCGCAAGATTGGGTTCCAGCGTTATTCGGCATGCGCTTAATTAATGGGTTAGCCTTAGCCACAATGTTTTTTATCATTGTTGAGAGGGCTGTCGGTCGAAAATTTAATTTTGTTAATGTTCCACAAAATAAATTGATGCTGGGATTCATTTTTGCCATCGTGATGTCGCATGTGGCGCATACTTATTTAGGTGGATTGATTGCTTCCGTTAGTGAATTCATGGTTATCTTTATTCTTTATTTTCTAATACTTAACGGGATTAATACAAAGTTGAAATTTAAATTCAGTATTTGGTTTATTGTCGGATTAATTTTTATTCTGGTTTTTCAAGGGATATTTCAAATGGAAAATGGTTATGGTTGGGCAGGGCAAGGACTCACCAGAGCCGCAGCTGAAGATTTTCGAATTAATTGGATCGGTATTTTCAGTGATCCAAATGATTTAGCTTTAGCCTTTATTATCGCTATTGGGATATTGATTGCGTTCTTGTTTGGAAAAACAAACTATTTTATACGTTTAGCAATTATCCCGATGATAGGGTATTTGTTTTATGGAATCTATTTAACAAATTCCCGGGGAGGATTTTTAGCCTTAATGGCGACTATTATTTTTTATTTCATTAAAAAAACGCGCAAGTTTACGTTAGGTGCTATCATCGGTGGCAGTTTGGCTGTATTGATATTTGCCTTAGGCCCGTCGCGATTAGGGTTAATTAGCACTTCTGAAGCTTCAGCACAGGGAAGAATTCAGTTATGGTATGAAGGAATCTTGATGATTAAGTCTAATCCATTGTTTGGGGTTGGACATGATCGTTTTATGGAAGATTTACCGCAGACCGCGCATAATTCATATATTTTAGCAGCGGCAGAATTAGGTCTGTTTGGTTACTTTTTTTGGGTCGCGTTGATTTATTGTTCATATAAAGGTTTGTCAATTATTCAGGATAATGATGAGGAATTAAAGCAGTACGCGTTAGGATTACAATCGGGATTAATTGGGTTTAGTGCGGCTGCATTTTTCTTATCGCGGACGTACGTTATTTTACCCTATTTACTTTTCGCGTTAGCAGGTTCATTGATGCATATCGCTTATGCGCGTAACACTCAATTAAAATTTGAATTTACTAAAATAGACACAAAGAATGTGATTAAAATCGCACTGGCAATTTTAGTGTTTACTTATGGAACGATTAAGGTCGGGATTTAAGAGGAGTAAATTATTATGAATACATTAAGTGAATTGATTAATTATCGGGGGCTGTTATTAGCTTTTATTCAACGAAATATCAAGATTAAATATAAACAGACGGTTATGGGGTTTATGTGGGCGATCTTTATGCCGATTATGATTGTGATTTCCGGGATTATTGTTCGTAACGCGATGGCGATGTTATCAGGAAAGACGGTTAATTTTGCGGAAATAGCTTCCGTATCAGTGAAGTCATTGCCGTGGGCATTTTTTATTGGAGCGTTAAAGTTTTCTGTTGGTAGTTTAGTCAGCAATATGAATATCTTAAAGAAGATTTATTTTCCTCGGGTTATCTTTCCTTTATCGTATATCCTTGGTCAGTTATTTGATTTTATTATTGCGGGTGTTGCTTTTAGTATTATTTTGGCCTTGGCGCATATTGGCGGCAGTATCCATTTGTTGTGGCTGCCAGTTTTAGTAATATTTCTGATCTTATTTACAGCGGGCTGTGGTTTAATCCTTTCCTGCGGTAATCTTTTTTATCGGGATGTGAAATATATTGTGGATGTTGTATTAACTTTCGCAATTTTCTTCACGCCGGTATTTTATGACGCGGCAACATTTGGCCGATGGGAATCATTGTTATTATTAAACCCGATTGGCGCGTTGCTTGAGAATATTAACGCGGTAGTTGTTTTGCATCAAGCGCCTAATTTTTTCTGGCTTACATATAGCGGAGTATGGGGCTTTGGGTTATTTTTTGCAGGGTGGTTTATTTTTCATAAAGCGGAACCTAGTTTCGCGGATAAAATATAAAAATCACAAAATCACAAGATTGCAAAATTACAGTGATGTTTTTGTGACATTGTGACAAAAGATTCAAATATGTTTTGCTGTGAATTTGTGACGTTATAACTTTGTGACTTTTAAATGAGGTGGACATATGTATGCAATAGAATTTAACAATGTATGGAAAAAATTTCAAAAAGGTGAAAAAGCACATTCTTTGCGCGATGGTATTCCCATGTTTTTTAAAAATATGTTTAGTGGAAATAAGGAGAGCCGCGAATTAAGTGAAGAAGAATTTTGGGCTGTTAAGAATGTGGATTTTAGAGTTAAGAAGGGTGAAGTTTTAGGCATCATTGGCCCTAATGGTGCGGGTAAAAGTACCATTTTAAAACTTTTATCTCGTATTATGAAACCAACCAAAGGAACTTTTAAAATTCAAGGACGTTTATCCGCTCTAATTGAAGTAACCGCAGGGTTTCATCCGGAGTTTACCGGTCGAGAAAATATTTATTTTAATGGTTCTGTCTTAGGGATGAGCCGTAAAGAAATTGACGCACGCTTTAATGAAATTGTTGAATTTTCAGGTGTAGGTGATTTTATCGATACGCCTGTTAAGAGATATTCTTCTGGAATGTCCGCTAGGCTTGGATTTGCTATAGCCGCGCATGTTAATCCGGATGTCTTGCTTGTTGATGAAGTTTTGTCAGTCGGGGATATGACATTTCAGGCTAAATGTACAGCTAAAATGAGGGAGCTTCTTAATTCCGGTGTAACTATTATTTTTATATCCCATAATATTCCGTTAGTTCAAAGTTTGTGTGAACGCGTTATATTGCTGAATAAAGGTGAAATCTTAAAGCAAGGGGATCCGGATGAAGTCATTCCTTATTATGAAAACTTAGTTAATGCTATTCGTGAAGGTGAATTAAAACGTTCTTTAGATGATGAAGATCCTCGCCTTGAAGTTAAAGATAGAATACTAATTAGAATTCCCGATGTCACAGTATCGGATGAAAGCGGTATTGTGAAAGAGAATTTTAAATCTACTGAATCTTTAAGAATCTGTATTGATTATCAGGCCTGGGAAAAAATTATCAACCCGATATTTATTATCAATGTTGTTCGTTCCGATGGGGTTATTTGCTTTGCTTGTAACACTCTTGACGATAATTATGCTATTGAAAGTATTGAAGGTGAGGGGCGAATGGAAATCCGAATCAAGGCACCGAAACTGGGCCCAAATGTATATTATGTAAAAACGTATATTATGGACCGGGATATGATTCATCCTTACGCGATCGCCAAGAAAGGAGTTTTTACCATCGATACCATTAAAACAATTGATAAAGCAAATGCTGTTTTAAGAGTGGATTCAATCTGGTCGCATCAGAAAAAAAAATAAAATGAGAATTCTGCATCTTAATCATCTATACCACCCCTCTGTGGGTGGTTTGCCTATATATATGAAACAACTCTCTGAGAAACTGGTGGAGTTTAACGATGAGGTGTTGTTGTATACATCCATGGCTTTGGATGTCCCCCAATTTTTTAATGAAGATTCTAAAAGAAATAAAATTCTCAAAAAAGAAATTATTAATGGTGTCAAAGTAAGAAGATTTCCTGTTCGCTATAAACTTTATGAGAGAGTATTTAAAAAAATTCGTAAAATGCGCGGAGGATACCGGATTACTGAAAAGTTATTTGGCGATGCTTTAGAAAATATTCATCGGGGGCCGTTTATTCCAGGGCTGGTCGGAGGAATTTTATCAGCACGAGCTGATATTGTTGTCTGTCCTAATGTGTATAACACCCATAGTTATATGTGCTATTTGGCTCGCAAATGGGGTAATTTTCCTTTTGTGGTTATTCCGAGTCTACGAATGGAGCCTGGTTGGCAGGATGATGTAATGGTCGATAGAATTCTGAAGGAAGCGGATGGTATTATTGCTTTCACTGAACATGAAAAAAATATTTTATTGAGTAAAGGGATAAAGGAAGAAATTGTATCGGTTGTGGGAAACGCGATTATTCCCGAGGAGTTTGAGCATGTTAATGGATCTAGATTTCGCGAAAAATATCAATTAAAGAAAATGCCGACAGTGACTTTTTTGGGGAGAAAGACAAGAGGAAAAGGATCGGCAACTCTTATTGATGCGATGAACATAGTGTGGCAGGAATTAAAAGATGTTCGGTTGGTTTTGGCTGGGTATAAGCGCGATGAATATGTCGAAGTCTTTGCTGAAAAGATTAAGGGATTGAAGAGAGAAGATCAGCAAAAGATTTTAGACTTAGATCAATTTCCAAGTCATGAACGTGGAGATATTTATGCGGACATGGATGTATTTGTCATGGCATCGCAAGTAGATTCTTTCGGTTTAGTTTATTTAGAAGCATGGTGTTGTGGTAAACCAGTCATTGCTTGTAAAAATACAGCACCAGGATCGTATATTACGAATGGTCAAAATGGATTGTTAGTAGAGTATGGCAATTCAAAAGAATTAGCCGCGGCAATTTTACGATTATTAAGAGATGAGAATCTTCGTCGGGGTATGGGAGAAGATGGACGGAAACAAGTATTGGAAAATTATACATGGGATGTTGTGGCAAAACAAATTCGACAAGCGTATCAACATGCTATTGAGCGGCATCACGCTAAAGGTAAGGTGGCGAAATAAGATGAAGAATAAGATTGATCAAAATACAGCAGGAGCTAAGTTGTCGAGGAAAAAAGGTGTTTCACTCGTTAGGAAGTGGCAGAAATTTCAACATCTTCAATATACCGCACGGATAAGTTTACAACAAAACATGAAACGGTTGTATAAGCTTGAATCATTTGTTTATAGTTTTGATGTTTTTGACACAATCATCACACGTAAAACAGCTACTCCTCAGGGTGTTTTTGTGCTGATGCAACAACAATTGAAATCAGGAGCCATTAATGTGTCGGAAGAATTTATTAATAACTTTAAAATGATTCGTTCTTCTGCGGAAAAGGACGCTGAGAATGAGTTTAGAAAGGTCTGTACGCTTAAAGATATTTATTTATTCATTAAGAAAAAACATCAATTATCTATCGAAGCTGTTGATTATTTGATGAAATTAGAAATTGATACGGAATTAGACGCTGTTCGTCCGATTACAACCGTGGTGGAACTCATTAAGGATTTACATAAAAAACAAGCCAGAATTATTTACATATCTGATATGTATCTCTCCAGCGCGATTATTCAACGGATGTTAGAAAAAGTTGGAGTCTATAATGAGCGGGATAATATCTATGTTTCCAATGAACATGGAATGACTAAGAAATCAGGACAGTTGTTTCGATATGTCCTTAAGAGCGAAGATTGTCAAGCTCAATACTTAACGCATGTCGGCGACAACCTTCAAGCGGATATTGTCAGCGCGCAGAAAATGGGTATTGACTGTATATACTTTAATGAATCTGTGGCATCACGTTATGAAGAAATCATTCTTCATGAAATCACTAATAATACGGAGAATTCAAGCGACTCTCAATTTTGGTCGCAAGCAGCCCGTTTGGCTAGACTGAATAATCCCTTTTTAACGCGAAAAGAAAGACAGATGTATGAATTAGGAGCCAATGTTGCTGGTCCGATGCTGACTAGTTATGTGGCTTGGTTGCTTACTAAAGCGCAAAGTTTGCATTTAAAACGATTGTATTTTATCGCCCGGGATGGACAGATTATTTATGATCTTGCCAAGAGTATGATTCGTGATATGGGGATCGATATAGAATTGCGATATATATACGCGTCCCGGCAGTCATGCTTGTTGGCTATGACCACACAGGTCAACAATGATGCGTTTAAATGGATTTTATTAAAGACCCCTTATTTATCTATTCGCAATGTGGCTTCTCGGCTAAGTCTTTCTGAAGAAGCTCTTCTTAAAGAAATAAATCAACTATGTCGAAGAAGTATTCATGCGGATACCATCTTAAGTGAAGTAGAAATTCAGGCCTTAAAAAAGGTGTTAAAAGAAACTTTATTTGTTGATCAGATATTAGCTAATGCGAAAAAAGAACGTGAGTTAATTACGGGTTATTTAGAGCAAGAGGGCGTGTTTGATAACTTACCGTTAGGCGTTGTTGATTTAGGATGGAAGGGAACGATACAAGACGCCATAGTGACAATTGTAAAATTAAAAAACCCCAATCATTCCGGCCAAATTCAAGGGTTTTATTTCGGGATCGCTGAAGAGGCCAAATATAATTCGAATATTCATTTAAAGAATGGTTTTTATTTTTCCCCTACTGGAGAAACAAAGAACTGTCCTGTTCGTTGGACAGGAATGAGAATTTTGGAAATATTCACCTCAGGCGATCATGGATTAACTATTTCATATTTTAAAAATAAATTAGGGTTTTGGTGTCCGTTATTAAAAGAACAAGTAAATCGGGATGCTTTAGATTGGGGACTAAAGGAATTAAGAATGGGGATTCATAATTTTGTGACATATCTACCAACGGAAATAAAACAAGATTTAAAAGAGCGTAATTTTAATTGGCATCAAGAAATGATTACAAAACTATTTAATCAATTGATGGGTTTTCCTACAAAAAGCGAGGCCAAAGCCATAGGCGATTATCCTTTTAAAAGTGATCAGGCAGAAGTTTACTCTGTTAAATTCGCGCCTGCTTTTAATTTGATTAACGCGTTTAAATACGGATTAATTGATGAAAAATATAAATTAACAAGTTGGTTTAAGGGAACTTATTTGCGCAGTAATAAAATGGAACGTCTAATCGCGCGGATGATTCTTTCCAGACCGTTTCAAAAAGTTATTAAGAAATTTCATAATAAAAAATTTATTTTTTAAAGGCAGGAAGAAGATATGGAAATTTCAGTATTAATGGCCAGTTTTAAACGACAAGATATTTTACGCAAAACATTAGAAAGTTTGAAAAAAGTAAATTCTCGGGGGATTCAATGGGAAATTTTACTAATTGATAATGCCAATGATGCTAAGACCAAAACGCTTGTGGAGGAGTTTAAGAGTAGTCTCCCTATTCATTATCTTGTAGAAAATAGAAAAGGTAAAAACTCGTCTCTAAATCAAGCGATCACTAAAGCCCAAGGGGATTTATTTATTTTTACAGATGATGATGTGATTGTGGATTCCAATTGGCTCAAAGAATATCAAGAGGGAGTGAAGCGTTGGCCGCAGTTTTCTGTGTTTGGCGGTCGGATTCTTCCCTTATGGCCTGACGGAATGAAACCATTTCCCAATATTAATAAATCCTTTTTTCAATCCGCTTATTCAATTGCTGATTGGAGTTTTAAAGAAGGTCCTTATGAAGCGGGAAAAGTCTGGGGTCCGAATATGGCGATCCGTAAGAAAATATTTGATCAAGATTATTGTTTTAACGAAAAAGTGGGGCCGAGCGGTAATAATTACATTATGGGATCGGAAACAGAGTTAACCAAGCGTTTGGAAAATGACGGATTTAAGTCGGTGTATTTACCTAAGGCGTTAGTGCATCATCAAATTCGACCGGAACAAATGAGTCAGCAGTGGCTTTATCAACGGGCATTTCGTTACGGCAGAGCAGACACTTTTCACGAAATCCATCCGCATACTGCAATGTTTTTCGGGGCTCCGCGGTACATGTACCGCTTACTGTTGGAGTTTTTAGTGCTGCGCTGGAAAGCAATCTTGGCAAAGAATGAAAGTGAAGCGTTTAATCTAATGATTAAATATTGGATGACAAAAGGGCGCATTTATCAATATCGTTGTCAGCCGAAAAAAGTTAGAGATAAAGACGATGAATAGTCGAAACATCGACATGAGTATTGTGATTCCGACGTTTAATAATTGTGAGGAATTACGCTATCTTTTAGAAAGTCTGATAGAACAAAAGGGTGTAGATGATCTCAACTATGAAATTATTGTAATTAACAACAATTCGAAAGATCAAACAGTCGAGGTTGTGGAATCATTTATTCCTCGATTTTCGGGAAAACTTAAAATGGTTTTTGAAGAAAATCAGGGGATTTCTTTTGCGCGCAATCGTGGAGTAAAGGAATCTGCAGGAGAAATAATTGCTTTTACTGATAGTGATTGCGTAGTAGAAGATCATTGGATTAGTGAAATTATTTTAGCCTATAAAAAATATAATGCTGATGCTATTCAGGGGAAAGTAATACTAGCAACGCCGATACCCCGTGAAATCTGGTATCCAGAAGAATTTATCCAGCAACGATTGGCTCATGTGGACTATGGAGAGAAAGTTATTGTTTTTGATAAAGAAGATTTAGTCACGGCGAATGCCAGTTTTCGTCGAGAACTGTTTGATAAGTTTGGAGGATTTAGTTCCTCAATCACTTATAAAGCCAGTGAAGACACGGAATTCTCGCTGCGGATTGCTAAAACAGGCGTTAAACGAATATATGTTCCATCCATTAAAGTGTTTCATCATTTCGCGTTAGAGCGGCTAGAAGAAGCAAAATTAATTCGTCAGTCCTACTATTGGGGAAGAGCTGCTATTCTTTCGGATAAAATTGGAACATCCTATGGAAGATATTTTTTGTATTGTTTAAAAAGATTAGTGGTTCTTTATGGAACACTTATAAAACATTACATTAAATATGATCACAAGAAAGTCTTTTTTACGAAATGTAAGATCAATACGTATCGTGGGCGCTGTATACAACTTCTGGCTAATTGTTTTAGGAAAAATAAGAATGGATAAACAGAGTTTAACAATTTGTCTGATATCAACCGGATTTTACCCGCATGACGGTGGAGGAATTGGAACTTATAGTTACAATCTTGCTCAGGGGCTTTCAGCCCAAGGGCATAAAGTGATTGTTATTACACAAACAAAAGAAGAAGATACGGTTGATCAGATTGGCGCTGTAACAGTCTATCGATTTAAAAGTCGTTACTATCCTCAATTAGAAAAATTAATTCCTGGTTTAGCTTGGAGCCGGTTTGTTGCCCGACAAATTGACGAGTTAAATCAGAAATATCATTTTGATGTTATTGAATTTCCTAATTGGGAAGGTGTTGGGTATTGTTATGTCAATAAGAAAAATCGTAAACCTGTTGTGATTCGTTTGCACACACCATATTTTGAGACTTTAGCCATTGATCAAGGCAATCATAGGATGAAATTATCGGATAGATTTATTTGTTGGTTGGAGAAGCAATCATGTCTTAAGAGCGATCGGTTGGTTTCTTCCACAGAATGTCATAAAACAATGATGAAGGAACAGTATCATTTAGACGAGAAAAAGGTAACTATCTTACCGTTAGGAATTGGAACAAATTCAAAAAATGTTGGAAGAATAGAAGACAAATCAGAAAAAATCATTAAAATTTTATATGTAAGTCGATTAGAACATCGTAAAGGAACAATGGTTTTATTACAATGTATTCCTGAATTGTTGGCTAAACATGCGAATATTGACTTTGTTATTATTGGAAAAGACCGGCCGCACGCGCCGGATGGACGGTATCATAAAGAATATTTTGAGCAGACCTATGCGCATTGTAAGGGAAAGGTCCTTTTTTTGGGATATGTATCCAATGAGGAGTTAGAACAATATTATACCCAGGCTGATATTTTTGTTGTTCCATCGCTTTATGAATCGTTTGGACTGATTTATGTTGAAGCTATGATGAAAGGGAAAGCCGTTATCGGAACAAAGGCTGGAGGCATTCCTGAGGTAATTAAAGACGGGGAAACGGGAATTCTTGTTCAACCAGAAAGTGTCGAAGATTTATATCGGGCAGTGGAATTATTAATTGCGCATGAAGATTTACGGCAGAATTTAGGACGGTTAGCCAAGGTTCATGCAGAAAAAGAATTTAATACGCCGTTAATGGCACAGCGTTCAGCGGAGCATTATCGTCAAGCCATAAAGGAGTGCCGTTTCCATGAAGGCTAAGTTGCCATTAGTCAGTATTATTATTCCGACTTATAATCATGGGCGATTTATTTGTGACGCGGTTGATAGCGTGTTAGCGCAGACCTATAACCCTATGGAAATTATTGTTGTTGATGATGGATCAACCGACAATACGCAACAACAATTGAAGAAATACAGAAACACGATTATTAATATTCATAAAGCCAATCAGGGGTTATCTGCGGCGCGTAATACTGGATTGCAACACGCTAAAGGGAAAATTATTGCCATCCTTGATGCGGATGATATGTGGTATCCGCAAAAATTAGACCAGCAAGTTCAGAAAATGTTGAGTAATCAGAATATTGGTCTTGTTGGGTGCGGGCGAAGTTACGTAGATGAATATGGTGTTTTGACAGGTGGAGCTAAGAAAAAAACATATCGTTCCAAGAGAGAATTTCTAAGTGAGTTATATTTAAAAAACGCTGTTGGAACTGGCGGTTCAGGCGCGATTATTTTAAAAGATTGTTTTGATAAGGTCGGTGGGTTTGATGAAACTTTACGTTCCGCGGAAGATTGGGATATGTGGTTACGCGTAAGTGCTGTCTGGGATGTGGATTTTGTCGAGGAGGAATTAGTCAAGATACGGGTTTTGGAAAATAGTATGAGTTCCCCTGCGCATGCGGCGAGAATGCTGGAAAATGAATTAAAGATGCTTAATAAAAATTTTCATAATGGTGTTATTCCGGTAAATCCTTTATTAAAACGAAAAATTTTAAGTTACCGTTACTTTTCAGCTGCAAGGGCATATAAACAAGCGCAGAATCGTCAGGAAGTTAGAAAATTTATGCGCAAGGCTATTGGTGAAAATCCATTGTGTGTTTTTAATAAAACTGCAATTGCTTTGATTTTATATGGAATGGGAGGATGCGCGCGTGTATAAGCTGTTTTATCAAAAATTGCTAAATCCTTTCTTTGAAAATATTCTAAAGAAACGACAGATGCTCAAATACAAGGCCTTTTTAGAAGAAAGTCAATGGTGGCCTAGAGAAAAACTCTTGGAATACCAATGGAATGAACTTACGAAATTATTGCATCATTGTCATTATAATGTTCCGTATTGGAAGGAAAAATTTGACCAGTTGAATATTTCCTGGACCGATATCAAATCCTATGAGGATTTTTTAAAATTACCGATTACAACAAAGGATGATATCCGAAAGCATAAAGAACGGATGCTCGCGCGAAATTATATAGGAAAAACCTGGAGTAAGCATACCGGAGGTTCCACAGGAGAACCCATGGAGTTAGATTATACCCCAGAAAGTTATGACTGGCGGGTCGCAATCTCCAAACGCGGTTATGCCTGGACGGGGTGTGAAGATGGAATGAAACAGTTTTATTTGTGGGGAGTTCCTTTGAAAAAACAATCAGCCATTAAGAGGTTGAAAGAAAATATTTATTATCGGATTCATCGTCAACGTTATTTTAATTGTTATGAATTTGACCATAAGGCCAAACAACGCTGTTTAAAAACGCTTAATGCGTATAAACCTGAAATTATTGTTGGCTATACAAATCCTTTATACGCATTAGCCAAATTTATCAGCGAAGAGGGTCGCTTAAATTATCAACCTAAAGCCGTAATCTCAGCGGCAGAAAAACTTCATCCTATTCAACGGGAAAAGATTAAATCTGTTTTTAATTGCGATGTCTTTGATACTTATGGATGCCGGGAGTTTATGCTTATTGCAGCGGAAGATAAGGAACATGATGGAATGTATTTAAGTATGGAAAACCTTTATGTGGAGATTATTAAAGATAATGGTCAACCAGCGCAGCCTGGCGAGAAAGGGCATTTAATTATTACGGATCTTCATAATTATGGTATGCCATTTATCCGGTACCGTATCGGTGATATGGCGTTGGCTATGGAACAGACTCCAGCAAAATCTGGTCGTGGACTATTAAAAATTGCTGACGTGGTAGGGCGTTCACTGGATATGATAACGACGAAAGAGGGAAAGGAAATTCCAGGAGAATTCTTTATTCGAGTTATGAGGGATAAGCGCGGTATAGATAAGTTTCGGGTGATTCAGGAAAAAGAGGAAGAATTGATTGTGGAGATGATTAAGAATTCTTATTTTGATAATAAGCAGTTTCATGAAATTAAAGAAACAATAGGTCGTATGGTAGGTCCTTCAATGCAGGTTGATTATCAGTTTGTCAATCAGTTGCCTTTAACGCAGACCGGAAAATTTCGTGTGACTGTATCAAAGATTCAGAGAGGGTAAAAAATGAAAATTATACAAGTGGTTAGTTCTTTAGATTTTGGTGGATTGGAAAAAATGGTGATTCAATTAACGGAACGTTTAAATCAAACTGGTTCTGAGTGCAGTATTGTCTGTCTTGAAAAAGAAGGTGGTTTGGTTAATGAGGCGTTAAGAAAAAATATTCAAGTGGATGTTTTCTCGAAAAAAGATGGATTTGACATGGACTTGATATGGAATTTAAAGAAGTATTTCCAACGAGAAGAAGCGGATATCGTTCATACTCATAATTTCGCGCCATTGATTTATGCAAGTACAGCTGCAAAATTAGCAGGGGTTCCTTGTATGAATACGCGCCATGGAAGGGCTGATAAAAAAGCTCCCTGGATATTTTGGGCGTTAAATAAAAAAATTGCTGCAGTATCTAATGATGCTAAAGAACAACTTTTGAAAAATAACAGGATTAAATCTGAAAAAGTGAAGGTGGTCTATAACGGAATTGATATACAGTCGATGCGGGCAGATTTGCAACCTAATGAAAAAGCACAGTTGCGACAATCGCTCGGAATAAAGGCGGATAGCTTTGTAATCGGAAATATAGGACGATTGGTGCGGGAAAAAGATCAAGCGACTTTATTAAAAGCGTTTCGTAAGATATCGCAGCGGACTAAGAATGTTGAATTGTTAATTGTGGGCGATGGACCGTTAAAATCCAATTTACTTAAGCTAGCAAAGGAACTTGATATTCAAGGAAGTGTAAAGTTTGCTGGATTTCGTGAAGATATCGCGCAGATGTTACAGATTATGGATGTTTTTGTTTTATCGTCCATTATGGAAGGGATTTCTTTAACGGTATTAGAGGCCATGGCTGCTGGTTTGCCGGTGGTGGCAACGAAAGTTGGTGGGAATCCAGAAATTATTAGTGAAGGTAAAACAGGTTTTTTGGTTCCGTTAGGTTATCCGGAAAGAATTGAATCAGCTGTCAAACGGATTATGGCTGATCCTCGGTTAGGACGAAGTTTAGGAGAGGCTGGACGCTTAAGGGTTCAAGAAAATTCTCAGTTGGAACATATGGTAAGCGTTTATCGAGAGATTTATGACGAAATCAAATCAGAAAAAGGATAAGCCAAAAGTTTTAATTTTTACTAATATTTTTCCTTCGGCGGAAAATCCAAATGTTGGATTTTATGTTTATGAACAAGTGCAGCGTTTACGGGCGGTGTACGACATAAAAATTATGATGGCAAAGCCATCAGGGGGAAATAAAAAGAAAGATAATTCTAAGGCTAGTGTAAAAGTTTTTGAAGGTATCGAGATTTTTGAGCCGCAGTATGTTTCATTACCAAAAATTGGTGTATTTTTTAACGGTTATTCGTATTATCGTGCGATAGAAAAAATTGTTGAATTAATTTATAAAGAATTTCCCTTTGTCTTAATTATCGCCTATTGGACCTATCCTGATGGATATGCGGCTGTAAAGATTGCGAAAAAATTTCAAGTACCGGTGATTTTACGACCACGGGGATCAGATATCAATGTTTATGCAGATAATCCGGTATTAAGATTCTTATTAAAGAGGCCGTTAAAGAAAGCATACAAGATCATTCCTGTAAGCAATCATTTGAAAGAGCGTGTTTTACGGTTAGGTATTAATCAGCATAAGATTTGTTCCATTCTTAACGGGATTAATGCGAAAGACTTCTTTGTTATGGATAAGAATAAGTGTCGACAAAATTTGGATTTACCTTTAGATCATAAATTAGTTTTATTTGTCGGTAATTTTATAGCAATTAAAGGGATTGAATATTTTATTGAAGCGATACGGGTTTTGGATCAGCCTTCGCAGCAAAATTTAAGCTTTATTTTCTTAGGATCAGGGCCTTTAGCTGATAAACTACAAAAGATAGCGCGGGAACTTAAATTTATTTCGATTCGTATAATCGGAGATATTGCGCATAATCAGTTACGTGTTTGGATGAATGCAAGTGATTTACTTTGTCTGCCGAGCTTGCACGAAGGCTGTCCGAATGTAGTGATTGAAAGTCTGGCCTGTGGGTTGCCAGTTGTCGCCTCAAATGTTGGGGGAATCCCTGAGTTAATTAACAATGATGAATTAGGAATTTTGGTACCAGCCAAAGATGAACGTTCTTTAGCTGATGCGATTGAAAAAGGATTGATTAAAAAATGGAATCAAGATTATTTGCTTAACCGTGTAAAAAACTTTAGCTGGGATAATGTGGTTGAGAAATTACAGAAGGAATGTGATTTAGCCATTTCTTCTGCGAAGAAGGATTGAAAATGAGTAAAAAAACGATATTAGTTACAGGGGCTGCTGGTTTTGTTGGTCGGCATTTGCTTAAACATCTTCAGAGTCGGGATTATGATATTGTAGCTATGGTAAGAGAGAATACGGACGTAGCTTTTCTTGAGCAAATGGGGATTCGGTATATAAAAGCGGATTTACGCGTCAAGGAAAGTTTATATCCTTTATTCGATAAAGTGGATCATGTCGTTCATTTAGCGACGACCATGAAAGGACCATGGGAAGAATATGAAGAATCTACTGTTAACGGTACACGACGTTTGCTTGAAATCACCAAAGAAAAAGGAATTCAAGGTTTTACCTTTATTAGTTCTATCGCGGTTTATGATGTTTTTTCTGCTGATAACGGGGTTTTGACAGAGGGTTCTAAAATTAATGACAATAATTTATCGATGTATGAAAAATCAAAAATTCAAGCCGAAGCTCAGGTTCAATCTTTTATTCATGACGGGTTGGCGGGTGTAATTTTAAGATGCGGGGTTATTTATGGTCCTGGCGGAGCCCTTTTTCCTCCACGGCTTGGGTTCGCCTCGGGGAAAAATAAATATTTAACGATCGGCAGTGGGCTTAATCGGATTCCGTTTGTTTACGTTGAGAATTTAGTGGAAGCCATTCGACTAACGATAGAAAATCCATCGAGTCATGGTGAAACATTCAACATTGTTGACGATCAAGACATCGCGCAGTTGGAATATTTGAATATGGTTAAGACCCATGTCAATCCATCGCTTAAAGTTTGCAAGATACCGTATGGTGTTTGGTTAACATTTAGTCAATGTGTTGGGGTTTTATTAAAACTTCTTAAACGGCCGTCACCGTTACGCAAAGTTTATCTTTATCAATGCCGGCAACAGCTAACGTATTCAAATCGGAAGGCTAAAAATAAACTGGGATGGAAACCATCACAGAATAGCCAATCCGCAATGCTAACAACGATGAAGTGGTTTAAGGATCAACAGACACATCATCGGATTGTTGATCCTAAGTTGGCCCGAAAAACAGTTCTTTTAAAGAAACCGCAGAATGTCGCATTGATTGGTTGTGGAGTTATCGCGAAAACGCATTTACAGATTTTAAACCGTATTGACGGTGTTAACGTGGTTGGTTTATTTGATCAGAACATTCAGGCTGCGGAAGCATTAGTGAAGGAATTCGGGAGGGGGAAAGCGTATGCGTCATTGGATGATCTTTTGAATAATGAAAAGATTGATGTGGTGCATATTTTAACGCCACCACAATCCCGTAAAGAAATCGCGCAGAAATGCGCGCAAAAAGGGTGTCATCTTTTTTTAGAAAAACCCATGGCGATGGATAGTCATGATGCGAAGGCTATTTTGGCCGCGGCGAACGAATTTAATGTTAAGCTTTGCGTTGGTCATAATCATTTATTTGATCCTCCAATGATTAAAGCTCGTCAGCTAATAATTGATGGAGAAGTTGGAAAAATTCTTTCGGTTGAAAGCTGGTATGGATTTAACCTTGGCGCGAATTTAACTTCACGCTATATGGTGCCAGGCGCGGAGAACCATTGGTCGATGCAATTGCCAGGCCAATTGTATCAGAATTTAATTTCACATCCATTATCCGTGTTGAGTGACTGTATGGGACGTCCGCAAGAGATTTATGCTCAGACGGTTTCTGCTAATGTGGTCAAGTGCATGAAAAGTGATGAGTTAAAAGTTATGTTAAAGTCTGACCATACTGTCGGCAATTTAACAGTATCATTAGCTGTTAATCCGCGGTATCAATTATTGAATATTTATGGAACGAATATGTGTTTGTATGTTGATTTTCTCAATAAAACCATGATTAAACACGCGACACCTAAAGGCATTCCCAAAGCAATTTCCCGAGCACTGATGAGTATTGTCGCAGGGTGGGTCTTAATTACATCGACACTGCGCAATGTATTTAAAGTTTTAACAAAGACTTTTACCTACTTTGATGGTACAGAAATTTTAATTAAGGAATTTTATCGACGATTAGAAGACGGTGGGCCAATGCCGGTTAGTGGTGAGGAAGGTGTTGAGTCGATGGAAATTATGGATGAGATTTGGAGTCAGATTAATATTTGAAAGGTTTTGGTTTTAAGGATTATTAAATTGAATATTTTATATCACCATCGCACACATGGAACAGGGGCTGAAGGCGTACACATTGCGTATATAATAAAAGGTCTTCGCGATTTAGGTCATAAGGTTGATGTGATTTCACCGAACAATATTGATCCGACTCTGACTGCGGGGAACAATCCGTTTGCAGCCGACGGTAAACATAAAAAAAACCGATTTTTACTGCTAAGCCGTAAATTGCCGCAGATTTTTTTTGAATGGATGGAGATAGGATATAACTTTGTTCTCTTTTTTAAATTATGGCATCAATTGAAAAAAGAATCATATCAATTGATTTATGAACGTCAGGCTTTTTTTTGTTTTGTCGGTGCGTTAAAGGCTAAAAAGTGTAATGTGCCTTTTATTGTGGAAGTTAATGAAGTGGCAGGGGAGAAAAGAGTAAGAAAGCAGATTTGTGTTGGCTTGGCAAAACGAATCGAGAAATATGTCTTTTCAAAAGCTGACGCGATTATTGTTGTTTCGGAATTTCTGAAGAAGAAGATTATTGAATTGGGAATACCGTCAGATAAAATTCATGTAATTCCCAACGGGGTAGATGAGCAGTTATTTAATCCGCAAATTAACGCAAAGTCAGTTCGTGAAAAATATAATATAAGTGAAGACATGGTGGTTATCGGATTTATCGGTTGGTTCGTACAGTGGCATCAGTTAGACCGTTTGATTGATGTATTTGCGCAATTAGCATCAACAAGAGATATCAGGCTGATGTTAGTTGGTGATGGAGATTTAAAAGAGTCGTTAGCTCAAGTAGCAAAAGAAAAAGGGATGCTTGATAAATTGATTTTTTCTGGAGCTATAAAATATCAATCAATCCCGGCATATATTCAAGCGATGGATATTTGTGTGATTCCAGCGTCGAATGAGTATCGCTCGCCAATTAAATTATTCGAATATATGGCCATGGCTAAGCCCACTGTAGCGCCGCGTTTTCAAGCTATTGAATCTGTTGTGGGTGAAAATGAATATGGACTGTTATTTAACGGGGAAGAAGCAGAGGATTTAAAAAATAAACTGGAAGAATTAATCGAAAATAAACAAAGGCGGCAAGAGCTGGGTATGAAGGCGCGTCAGCATATTGAACAGAATTTTCTTTGGAGGCATAATGCTGAAAAAGTTTTGAATATCTATAAAAATATTTGATGATGAAGGGTATGAGTAATAAGTAAGGAGAAAGCCGATATTATGAGAATTTATCATGATCTAAAATTTAAAAGTCAGATGTTTTATGGTAAAAGCAGTTTTATTAGTATTTTGCGCGTGCTTTTCAGCGATGGAAGCTTAGCCATTGTTTTATATCGAATCACACAATTTCTTTTTAAATATCGGTTGGGATTTGTCGGGTATTTTTTTCAACTGCTGAATAAATATCTTAATGGCTGTGTTATCGGCGGTAAAGCGGAATTTGATACAGGTTTTGTGCTGATGCATCCGCATGGCGTGATCATAAATAGTGAAGTTAAAGGCGGAAAGAATATTGTAATTGAAAGCGGTGTGGTGATTGGAGCTGCGCGTAATGGTCTGCCAGTGGAAGCGCCGTATTTAAAGAATAATATTTTCATCGGCAGCGGGGCTAAGATTCTCGGGGGTATTTCTATCGGTAACCATGTTAATATCGGCGCCAACGCGGTTGTCTTGCAAAACGTTCCTGATAATAGCACTGCAGTTGGAGTGCCGGCAAGGATTATTGAAAAGAAATAAATGAATATGCCTATAGAAAACTTTATAAAATTTGTATTTTGGTTAGCGTTTTTTTTCGTAGGCTACGCGTATATTTTATATCCATTTTTATTAATTGTTATTGATAACCTGGCGCCCAAGAAAGATTTTCAACAAAGCGATGAAGCTTTATCAGTTGCTATTCTGGTAGCTGCCCATAATGAAGAAAAAGTTATTGCGAATAAAATTAAAAATTGTTTAGCGTTAGATTATCCGATGGAATTTTTACAAATTGTGATCGCCTCAGATGGATCAGATGACAAGACTAATGAAATTGTGCGAAAACATCAAAGTAAAAATGTGATCCTGATGGATTATCCTCAGCGTCAAGGAAAAATTAATGTGCTGAATCAAACGATTCCAAATATTCAAAGCGAGATTGTGGTCTTTAGTGATGCTAACACGCTTTTTCATCATGACGCGGTTAAAAATCTGGTAAGGCATTTTGCCGATAAAAGAATTGGGTGTGTTTGCGGTGGATTGCATTTTATCAATGCGGATGGGAGTCATACTGCGGATTTAGAAGGGTTTTATTGGCGATATGAGACATTTATGAAAAATATCGAAGGTCGACGGGGATCATTGCTAGGTGCTAATGGCGGAATTTACGCTATTCGAAAAACACTTTATGAGCCGTGTCTAGAAGATACCATTATCGATGATTTTATGATCCCGATGAAAATCTTAGAAAAGGGATTTAAAGTTATTTACGACCCAAGTGCTAGCGCAAAAGAAGAATCTGCACATAAAATTGTTCAGGAAAAACAACGACGTATTCGTATTGGTGCCGGAGATTTTCAAGCCTTAACCAGGTTGTCGCATATGCTTAATCCTGTTTTAGGGTTCTCGGCTTTGGCTTTTTGGTCACATAAGGTTTTACGATGGTTGGCGCCATTCTTTTTGATTACGATATTTTTGACAAATATCCTTTTATTAAAAGATCCTATTTACATTTTTATTTTTCTAGGACAATGTCTTTTTTATTTGTCAGCGTTTTTTGGACAACTGCTTAGCTGGGCGGGTATCAAAGTAAAGTTTTTTAATTTATGCTATTACTTTGTATCAATGAATTTGGCGTTATTATTAGGATTTGTTCGGTTTATTTCTGGTGAACAAGCCGCGACATGGAATAGAACGGAACGATAAAATGGCGAAGAATATAAATCGATGGATTGGCAGTTATCTTAAGCAGGAATTAAAGAAAGTTTTTAATACAAAGCGACATCACAAAAAAGTTCATGTTATGTTTTCGTGTGTGGATCATTATGAGCCCGACTGGCATGACGCTGATGAGAAAACGCAGCTGGAACGTGTACAGCGTTGGGTTGAAAAATATCCTGCATTAGCAAAAAAGCATAAAGATGCGGATGGATGTCATCCACGGCATACTTTCTTTTATCCTGCGGAAGTTTATAATTCTGTGCATTTAGATTTATTGGCCAAGATTTGTAAACAAGGTTTTGCGGAAGTAGAAGTTCATTTGCATCATGATAATGATACGGAAGAAACATTAAGAATAAAATTAGAGAAAGCAAAGAAAGATTTTAGTCAGCATGGATTGTTAAGTCGGCGGAAACTATCAGGACAGATTCGCTTTGGATTTATTCATGGAAATTGGGCGCTTAATAATTCTCGTAAAGACGGCTGTTGGTGTGGTGTTAATGACGAAGCGCGTATTTTAGCGGATTGCGGATGCTACGCGGATTTTACTTATCCTTCAGCGCCGAGTGAAACACAGCCGAAGATTATTAATCGGATTTATTACACGCGGTCGCATCCTTTGAAAGCAAAAACGCATAATTATGGTGTTGACGTAAAAACGGGCCGGCATACTAAAGCGCATTTGCTTATGGTGCAGGGGCCGCTAACATTTAATTGGACAAAACGTAAAAAAGGAATTTTTCCCAGGATTGAAAATGGCGATATCACCGGGGCTAATCCCCCCACTAAAGATCGTGTTGATTTATGGATCAAACAGTATATTAGTGTAAAAGGAAAACCTGATTGGATATTTGTCAAAGTGTACACGCATGGTGCTCCGGAGAAGAACGCGCATACCTTATTAGGAAATCCTATGGATGAAATGTTTTCTTATTTGGAAGAAAAATATAATGACGGCATGAATTTTGCTCTTCATTATGTCAGCGCGCGTGAGATGTTTAATATTATTAAAGCTGCTGAAGCCGGAGAACAAGGCCTGCCCGGGGAATATCGGGATTATATATTAGAAAAAAATATTTAGAGAACAAAGGATAAATTAACTATATGGACAGAAAAATTGATTTTGATGTGCCAAATATATCAAATGTTGAAAAAGAGTATATTTTAAAGGCATTGGATAGCCGGTTTGTTTCAACAATCGGACCACATTTAAATGAATTTGAAGAGAAATTTACGCGTTATTTAAAATGTAAAAAATCAGCAGCCACGCAAAGCGGAACCGCGGCTTTGCATATTTCTCTTTATGAATTAGGAATCGGCCCGGGGGATGAGGTGATTGTGCCGGTTACAACATTTATCGCTTCAATTAATCCATTGCTTTATGTCGGCGCAAAGCCGGTTTTTGTGGATGTTGATGAAGAAACGTGGAATATGTTGCCGGATCAAATTGAGCAAGCTATTACAGCGAAAACCAAGGCGATTATTCCAGTGCATCTTTATGGGAATCCTTGTGACATGAACGCGATTATGAAGATCGCAAAAAAACATAATTTATTCGTGATTGAAGACGCTACAGAAAGTTTAGGCGCGCATATTGACGGCCGGTTTACTGGTACTTTTGGGGATATGGGGTGTTTTAGCTTCAGCGGCAATAAAACGATCACTTCCGGAGACGGCGGCATGGTGGTTGGCAACAATCATAAGCAGATGGAACATATTAAATATTTGATTAATCAAGCGAAAGACGCGACAGGAGGATATTTTCATTCAGAAGTAGGTTTTAAATATGGGATGTCTAATTTGGAAGCCGCATTAGGTTTGGCACAATTCAGCCGGCTGCAAGAATTTTTGGATAAGAAAAAAGAATTTAGTGAAATTTATAAAGAAGAGTTAAGCGACGTTGCCGGTGTCAAGTTTCAAAAACTTTATGATAAGGCTGTCAGTTCCTGGTGGTTGACGTGTATTACAGTTGATCGGGCAAATCTCCAGCTTACAGATATCCAGGAGGCGCTGATGAAAAAAGGAATTCCAACAAAACGTTTTTTTGTGCCGATTGTGGAATTTCCACCGTATAAGAATCATCAAAAGGAAGGTGCTTTTGATAACGCGTATAAAATTTATCATCGAGGGTTATGTCTGCCAAGTACAACCGTGAATTCCCTTGATGATACGCGGTATATTGGCAGAACCATTAAAGAATTATTGACATAGATCATCAGTTATCGGTGTTTTGTGTGGAAAGGTATTTATGACGAAATTACAGCAATATTTGATATTGGCAGCGGTGATCATTATTGGTTTTATGTTTTTAAATAAAAATGAATCTTCTCTAAAATCAAAACAAGCTAAGAAAATAAGCGAAGAAGTTGTTGTTCTGAGCAATTTTGAAGATCCAAAAGTGTGGGGTATTTCACCGGAACACGGGTTTTCAATCCGGGTAACGAAAAAACATAGCACACAGGGAAAGTATTCATTAGAGGTGAAATTTCCGCAAAAAGATTATCCTAGTATCAATACAAAGAAGTTGGAGCAAAATTGGGGAGATTATGAATATTTGTTATTGGACGTTTTTAATCCACAGGATGAGTCCATTGATTTTCGTATTCGCTTGGACGATTTATCAAAAAAACGTGTCAACATTCCTTATCGGCTTGAGCCTGGCGCCAATGTCATTAAAATAGCCAAATCTCAGATCGCGGCTAAAATCAACGCGGAAAAAATCCGTTTTGTTGTTTTTTATCTTAATGATCCACGTAAGCGTCTTACATTGTATTTTGATAATCTTCGTCTGGAGAAATCAGGATTAATTCAGAATATTGAAACGAAATTAAAGAATAAAGATACTGTTCAAACACAAGCCTCAGCGCAACCATTGCCACTGCGAAAAGCTGTTGACCTGCCATCAAAACCTGTTCTCACACAAGGCGAATTAAAAGTAGCCTTGGCTAAATTAAAGGATGAAAAAGAAAAGGTTGTTTTTATATCTTCTGGAATCCCATTTGCGCGCGGACAGTTGAAAGCTATTAACGACTTTGTCATAACCGATACGAATGGTCAAGAGATTCCTATCGCTGCGAAGGTTTTGGCTCGCTGGCCGCAAGATCAATCAATTCGTTCTGTCTTGGTGCAGTTTCAATATCCGATTGAGGCAATTTACGAATATGTTTTATTTCGCTGGGGAGTGGCAAGAACGACAAAAGATTTAGACATTGTGGAGCCGCGTTGGCAATATCCCGAGGGCGTTGTCGTGATGCCGGCGGAATGGCTGTGTTCGTCGGAAGTGACAGGGGAACAAGTTCCGTTAGGGATTGGCTATTTTTATGATAAATATGATAAGAAAATATTAAATAATTTTGAAAAAGTAAAAAATAAACCATGGACTGGGAAGTTAACTGTTGACGGCTTTTATTCGACCCCACATGTGTTTTATCAGTTATACGCCCGCTCAGGTGAATTAAATTATTTCCTTGCGGCGAGAAAAGAGCTGCTTCATTATCGGGATACGCAACTCATTTTGGATGGAGAAAACCGTGGTCGTAGCACACAAGGGCCTAAAGGGCGGTATGTTTATGTTCAGGCTATGATGGATGATTATTTATTAACGGGAGATCCTAAATCATTGGAGGTGGCCAGATACATGGCTGAATACTTAAAGAATTATTTTCCGCCGGAAAAAGCTTTTTATCCCAAAGGCGCTGAGTATTTTTGGACCGAACGAACCGCGGCATTTCCATTTTTAGGTATTATAACTTACTATGAATTGACGCAGGATAAAGAATATTTAAAATTAGCCGACGAGTATATGGAAAACCTCTACAAGATGCAGATGCAGTATCCGGAACGCGGTGGATTTATTCATAACCTTTACGCGCATGATCCAGAAGAAGGCGCGCGCAAAGATGAGTATGGAGGTTCTCCATTTATGACGGGATTGTTATTAGAGTCGATCATTAAATATCATAAAATTACAAAAAGTGAAAAAGCAGCTGATTCAATCTTTCGAGTGGTGGATTGGCTGATTAATGAGGGCTTGGTGGCGGATGGGGATTCTTTTAAATATATGACCGCGGATAAATATCTTAATACTGACGGTGATCCGGATGTAAATCTTCTCGTTGTTCATGGATTGGGATACGCGTATCGTCTTAGCGGTTATCAAAATGAAGAGTATATAAAAGTCGGACAGAAGGTTTTTAACCGCGGGGTAAAAGATGGATTTGTTGCCAAACGAAAACATTTTAATCAGAATTTCCGTAACAGCGGGCATTATCTGGCGTATGTTGCGGATGGTCTGGAACAGCTTCAAGTTTTAAAACCATTAGCTGAGCAGGACGAGGAGAGAACGATTGAGAATGTGTTATTCTTTGAAGGTTTTGAATATTCTTTAGGGAAGTTTAAGGGAATGGGCGACGCAGCGCTTGACCTTGATAAGGACGATGTCTATTTAAACGGGAATTCTTTTCACATTAAAAGTAAATTTCAGAAATCCACTCTGTCTGCTGGTTTTCTTCTGGAAAATTGGAATATGGACGATTTCTCCCGAATCAATTTTGCTTATAAAATTCCATCGGAAACACCGGTAGGGATGCTGGTCATCACCCAATTTGGCGATAGTATTTGTATCGGCGGGACTTCCCGGTATCAATGCGGGCGTACTCAAGCAAAAGAGGAATTTAAGCTGATCGATGATGGTCAGTGGCACGAAGCGAATTTTGATGTTAGACTTGCTGTGCGTAGTGTCTTGCCGCAATTAAAATCATTGACTGGGTTTCAATATTTTACCAATGGTAACGCGACGGAACATGATGAATTTTGGATTGATGATTTCAAAATAAGACGAGAATAACAATGGCATTTATCACGAAAATAAAAGATTTTAAAAAGGAAATCGCTGCGTTTTTAATTATGCTTGCCGCGTATTTCCCTACACTTATCTGGATGTGGGATCGTTGGTGGTCAAAGGATTCCTATTATACGCATGGTATTTTGGTGCCAATTGTTAGCGGATTTTTGGTTTGGCAATTGAAGGATGATTTAGCCAAAATTAAACGCAAAGAATCGGCCTGGGCGATCAGATTAATTGTTATCGGTTTAGGGGTCCATTTATTCAGTTCTCTTTTCAGGGTTTATTTTTCTTCGGGGTTCTCAATGATTCTCGTGCTGATGGGGTTGATTTTATTTTTCTTCGGTGGAGAATTTCTGAAGAGAATTATTTTTCCTGTATTATTCTTGCTCTTTATGATTCCTATTCCTCTAGTAGCCATTGCCACAATTAGTTTTAAACTTAAAATTCTTGCCGCTGAAATCGCAACTGTTGTTTTAAATAATATGCGGATTCCCGCGTTGCGTGAAGGTAGCGTGATTCGTATGCGCGACGCGTATGTGATTGTCGACGATGTCTGCAGTGGGTTGCGGTCATTAATCGCGTTAACGGCATTAGGCAGTGTCTTTGCCTATTGGATGAAAGATAAAGCTTATAAACGAATATTGCTGTTTTTATCCACAATACCTATCGCTATTATTACTAATGTTTGCCGGGTAATATTGTTATGCTGTATCAGTGAAATTTGGGGGCCGAAATACGCGACCGGATTTATTCACGATCTTTCCGGATTTATGGTATTTGCCTTAGCGTTTATTTTATTGTTTGTTGTAGGAAAGTTAATTGAATGAAAAAAGAGAATATCAGATATTTTTTTATTATTGCTATTTTAATTGTTTCATGTATAATTTCCTGGAATCTATATTTTAAGATTTATCTTCAGGAGGATACGGTCAATATTCACCAATTCCCGAAGACATTTGGAGTATGGGAATCCGAGGAATTGCCGATCACAGAAGATGAATATGCTCTTTTAGAAACCCGAAATGCTTTCACCAGACGATATTTTACCCAAGATGGTAAGGAAGTTTATATTTTTATCGTGTATTCCCAGCATAATCGCAAGGTTTCGCACCCGCCTGAGGTTTGCTATCTTGGCAATGGGGTTAGCATTATCAAAAGTGAAATGGAACGGCTTGATGGGCCGAAAGAATATAGTTTATTAAAAACCAATAAATTACTACTTGAAAAGGGCGATTTACGTCAAGTAGCTTATTATTGGTTTAAAGTTGGTCATTCATTTACAGCGAATTATTGGAAGCAACAGGGACTAATTGCCCTTAAAACGCTGTTAGGAAAACCAGCGAGTAGTGCCTTGATTAGAGTGTCGGCGTCTGTTAAAGACAGTGCAACGGCTAATGCGGAGCAAGATATGAAGGATTTCATTCAAATCATGATTCCTTTGCTTTTTAAATACCTCCCTTAAAGCGTTAACAAATACGACATAAGCATTGTAAATGTATCCAAATGATTAATTAGGATAAAGCTCCTTATTTTCATCAGATGGCTCTGCGTTTTGATGTGGTGGAATGGGCGGAAAGAATGTTCATTTTATCCATCATAATGTTTAATTTTATCAACATTATGATTCCGGAAATAGAGCAGAGAAGGATATGCTTTTTTTGTAAAAGAAAAATATTTTTAAGTATTTGATAATAAAAGAATTACGAAAAAATTAAAAAGAAAGATAATAGAGTGGTTTTCAAGATTTGGCACGAATTTTGCTCTAAGAGTCTATATATGTTAAAACCGAGTTTAAAAAATCAGAAATCAGCAAAAATTATCCTAAGTTCTTTTATTGTAGGGTTTTATACGCTTTGTGTGGCGTCCGCGTGGGCAACAGTAACCTTTGTGAAGCCTCAAGATGTTACCCATCAAGTGGAAATTGGAAAGAAGTCAGATATTCCGATGAATGTATCAATGGAAACCAAGGCTTTCGCGCCAGAACCAACGTCTTTAGCACTTTTTGGGGGGGGATTTATTGGCATGATCATGAGTTTTATTCGTAAAACTTATGCGATTATTAAAAGGCTGTTTGATTTTGTAGCGAGTTTAATTGGCTTTATTATTTTATTGCCTCTTTTTGCGGCTGTAACGTTATTAGTAAAGTTAACTTCCAAAGGGCCGATTCTTTATTCTCAAATAAGGGTAGGAAAAGATGGCAGTCTATTTCGCATCTTTAAATTTCGTACTATGAAGGTGGACGCGGAAAAAGAAACCGGACCAGTTTGGGCGGCGGAAAATGATAATCGGCTGACTTCAATCGGAAAGTTTTTGCGAAAAACACATTTGGATGAGATTCCACAATTATTTAATGTCCTTAAAGGGGAAATGAGTATTGTTGGGCCTAGACCAGAGCGGCCTGTTTTTGTGGATAAATTTAAAGCTACAATTCCAAGTTATGAAAAGCGTTTAATGGTTAAGCCTGGAATTACAGGGTTAGCGCAAGTATGGCACAGCTATGATGAAACGATTGAAGATGTAAAGAAGAAATTAAAGTATGATCTGCTTTATATTAAGAAATTTGGAATTTGGGCAGATTTAGGGATTTTCTTAAGAACATTTCGCGTTGTTGTTACAGGTGAAGGCGCACGTTAAGATATTGAATAGAAGGTTATTCAATTCCGAAAGGAGGTTGAGTCGAATGGTTAAGAAAATTAAAGATTACGCATATAATGCGATGCTTATCGCACTCGTTCCATTGCTAACAGGTTGTAATGGTGGCGGAGGTGGTTCTACTTCAGGACTAGGCGGTTTATTTGCTTCTTTCGGAGGCGGAGACGGTTCTGGTGGACCTGGCGTTTTAGGGTCAGCCGGCGATCTTGCCAGCATCAATAACCCTGAGCCAGCTAGTTTATTGCTTATGGGTAGTGGTATGGCCGCATTAGCTTATTACAAAAATAGAAAAAAATAAGTCGTTAAATTAAAATATACAAAAAGCCCTTTGGCAGAGATCTGTCAAAGGGCTTTTTCATTTGTCGATAAGAAGATTAACGATATATTTTCTTTAAAGAAGAAGGATCCATGATGATAAACGATACGCTCAAAAATTAAGTGTTTTTAATTTGTTGGACGGCGTATGATCATAATACGAATTCCAATATAATGTTTTGAATCAATCTTCCATCTTACGGATAAAATATGTGCAGCTTGAAATCATCAGGATGGCCGCGCCTAGATAGAGCATTTCCAATGGCGCGCTAAAGTGTGATGAGAGGATGGTTTTAAAGAAATACACGATTAAGACCATTACAATAACTTTTAGAAGTTTATTCTTTAATCCATCGAGGGTGGTAATTTCTAAGATGTTAATCTCAGTATCTTGCCTGGCAGGATCAATCTTGGAAATAAATAATTCATACACGCCAAAGCTGAAAATCAATAGAACAATTCCAATTAAATATAAATCAACCGCACCGATGATATGTATAACTAAAGAGGTATAATCGGCTTTGTTGGTGATGGTGCTGAAAAAGTCTTTGATCGCCATAAATATTTGGATACTACCGGCGACAAAAAGTGAGAGAGCAGAAAATAAAGAAAAAATCACAGCTAAGAAAGTGATCAACCTTGATTTCCATAATATAATTTCAAAAATGTGTTCAAACGGATTTTGTTTTGACATGATGGTCTTATTTTAAGGTAAGAAAAGGACATGTCAACCAAGAAATAACGCGTGCGAATTAGAATTTTTTAACTGTAGTAGTCTGAAGATTTATGATAAGGTGAAAATTTAAATAATATTAGTTTTAATTGAAAATTATTAAATTGGATAATCATTTTAACTATAAATTTTATAACGATTAAGCTTGTTTTTATGAAAAAGAATCTTAGATATTGGTTACTCTATTTAATCTTTGTGACGTTAATAACATTGATATTTTGTGAAGGTTTTGCGCGTTTAATGCATTTAGCGCCGCTATTGAATTCACAGTATAGTTTTTTCATTCAGGATCCGTATTTACCGTATAAACCGCAGCCATTTAGTGTTGTTGAAGGCCGGACAAAACTTGATTTATTCGATTATCACTATCAGTATAATCAGTATGGTTTTCGTGATCAAGAGTATTCGTTGGAAAAGAAACCGGGTGTTTACCGCATCTTGGGAATAGGTGACAGTTTTACTTATGGAATCGGAGCTAATTTTGAAGATACGTTTTTACGTCAATTAGAAGTAAAGTTGAATAATGAGGATTATTCTCGTCAAGTGGAAATTATTAAGGCTGGTATTCCAGGGTATTTCCCAGAACCAGAAAGGATGTTATTGGAGCATTATGGCGTTGAATTTAAACCGGATTTTATTCTTGTTGGATTTTTAGCAAATGATATTATGGGAACACATTTAGGTATTGACTACATGTCTTTAGATAAGCAAGGGCATTTAAAAACAAAAGAAGCGCAGACGCTTGGACGATTAGGAAGCTTTCTTTACATTCATTCTCATGTCGCTAGGATATTCTTACATAAATATGTAGAATATATTCAGGACTCTAAATATAAATTAAAAATTTATGATGTAATGGATTTTAGCGCGTTTTATGCACCATCTTGGGAAAAGATAGAGAAAGAATTTATAAAGATGATTGACTTAGCAGATTCGATTAATGCGAAGATTGGATTTGTTTATATTCCTCAGGATAATGAATGGACAATTAAAAATTCTTATCCACGTAAACGTTTGGCTGGATTTTGTGATACTAATAATGTTTTTTTTATTGATGTAACTATACCGATGGGGCAAACTGCTCAAACGACTCAAGAATCTTTGTATTGGCAATTTGATGGGCATTGCACAAAGAGTGGCTATAAGGTTATTGCGGATACGCTGTATAACTTTTTTCAAAAGAAAGAATATTTATGATTCAATCGTTTACAGTTTTTTTATTAAGTTTATTTGTGTTTACTCAACCATTGTCAGCGCAGGAAATTTATCCTTTTCGTTCAGGCGAGGAGATTGAATACGATATCATTAAATTTCGAATGAAAGTTGGATCAGCTTCTTTAAAATATCATGGTGAAATAAAATTAGATGGTCAAGAGGCTTTGTTAATTTATTTCACAGCGACAGCGCCTAAGTTTCTTGACCAGGAAAAAATATATTTAGATCCGTTAACTTTTAAACCTATTCGGGTAGATCGTGATTTGGATATTTTTGGTAAGCAAGAGCAAATCAGCGAGTTTTATTCTCAAGACAATGGTTTGGTTAGGATTGTTAAGAAATCCAAAGGAGAAACATCAACGCAAATGATTGAGAAAAAACAGCGGTTAGATAATATTTACGGATTCCTTTATAAGATTCGTGCGGGAAAAGATTTTTCGTCGAAACAAGGATATCAGCTTAATTTGCCGACTACCGAGGTCACGGTTACTTTTAAAGAAAAGATAGCGCTTAAAGTTGCTGATCAAAAATTTCATGCTTATTATTTGGAAAGTGTTCCAAAACAATATAAAATATGGTTCGACCAAGGGGCGCAAAAAATTCCTTTACGAATTGAAGGAGCGTTGGGTTCATTAAACGCTTCATTGGTGATGAGTAAATATAGAGATAGAGGACAAGCAATACTGAGTGCCCCCTAGAAAAAACAGAGGAACATATGAAAAAATGTCCTGTTTGTGACGAATCTCCAGAACTTTCTCCGGTTTTAACTAAACAAGGCGTGGAAGTGGATATTTGTTTGCGCTGCGATGGAGTTTGGTTAGACCGAGATGAAATTTATCATTTTACCCGCCGACCAGTATTTATCCGTCAGAAATTAAAAGAAGGTTTAGAGAAGAGGTTTATGTCTTCTCGAAAATCGCCTATCAATGGTGAACCGATGATGGAGGTTCCGATATTTGATGGAGACGCGCATATTCATTATTGCCCAAATTCGCATGGCATATGGATTGATAAAAACGAATTTGAGAATTTTCCTAAAGATAAATTTCTGTTGGAGATTGATGAAGGGATTAAGGAGGAGGCGAAATGGATTGCTGTTAGGAAGATGTCTGGCCAGAATACCGCGCATGTCGAGCTGACACCCTTGCCGAATTTAGCTTTTAGTTCTGGATCTGTTTTAGTTGGAATGTACGGAATTCTTACTTTCCTTTTAGTTTTCAGTGTGGAATTTTTCTTTTTGGATCCTTCGCTTGCGTTGATGATCGGAGCTGTGATGAGTATTATTCATTTTGCTTTGGCTCCGTTTCTGATGGATTTTACACTTAAATTTTTATATAAAGTGCAATGGCTAAAAAGTTTGGATATGCCGGGATATTTACAAGAATTTATTGTTGAAACTTGTTCACAGCAAAAGATTAAACAGCCGCGTATAGGGTTGATACCCGACGGAGCACCCCAAGCCTTTACTTACGGACATACCCCGAGTACGGCGCGTATTGTTATCTCGCAAGGGTTGCTTGATTTATTAGATGAAGAAGAAGTAGAAGCTGTTATCGCGCATGAATTCGGACATATAATGCACTGGGATATGCTGGTGATGACGTTCGCGCAGCTTGTTCCTTTGGTCTTGTATTATATTTATCGTGCATTAATAAATCTTGGATCAACAGGGAAAGATAAATCGTCAGGTTTTCGTTACGTGATCGCGATTGGCGCTTATATACTTTATATTGTCAGTGAATATGTTGTGTTGTGGTTTTCCCGGATACGAGAATATTACGCGGATCGTTTTGCCGGGCAGATTACAAAGAAACCTAATAAATTGGCGTCCGCGTTAGTAAAAATCGGCTATGGTTTAGCTGGTGAAGATTCAAAAAAAACACAGGGAGAAAAGAAGCGTTCTGATTTAGCAAGAGGTTTAGAACCCTTAGGAATTTTTAACACGCGGCAAGCCAGCGCGTTGGCAATTAGTCGGGGGAGCAATTCAGCTAAAGTTGGAGAAGAAATTGATAAGGAGGCGGTGAAAGATATTGCTAAGTGGGATTTATGGAATCCATGGGCTAAGTATTACGAACTACATTCCACTCATCCGTTAATTGCCAAACGTATTCAATTATTAGGTAATTTAGCTAAATCATTAGGTCAGCCGCCTTTTGCAGATCTTAATGACCGTCAGCCGGAAACATATTGGGATGATTTTTTTATTGATTTGTTTGTGCACCTGTTACCCACAATTATTTTTATTGTCGGATTGATCGGCGGGATATCGTCAATTATGCATGGAATTAATCATTTCACTTTTAATTCACCGACAATAAATATTAATTGGACATTTTTTTCATTAATATTTATCGCTTTAGGAATTGTATCATTATTTAAGGTTTGGTATTCTTATCCGAATGTGCAGTTTCCTTTAATGAATATTAAGGCTCTTTTAAAAAAGATTAAAGTTTCAGCGGTTTCACCTGTGCCTTGTAAAATTAAAGGTAAGATCATTGGACGCGGCATTCCGGGTTTGATTTATTCAGAAGATTTTGTTTTACAAGATGACACGGGAATTATTTTTCTTGATTATCAACAGCCTTTTGCTTTTGTGAATTTCTTTTTTGGCTTATTACGAGCGGCGCAGTATCAAAATAAGGAGGCGGAAATTATTGGGTGGTACCGACGGGCACCGATTCCTTATATTGAAATTAAAGAAATGAATGTTGATGGCAAAACATCGTTGTGTTATGTCTATCATACAAAAGTCATTTTTAGTGTGCTGTCTATCATTTTGGGTATTTACTTGTTTATCTTTTTTTAATTTAGAATTCTTGGTGAGTAGGGGACAGGCAATGCTGCCTGTCCCCTACTATTGATTGTTCCCTTTGACTTCTCCAGGAAAATGTGCTTGAATAGGTCTTCATTATATAAACTAATTTCGACAGATGAATAAAGAATTTTATGTCACTTCCTGATAAAACTGGACATTTTGGTGAATTTGGTGGGCGTTACGCCCCAGAAACGCTGATGGCGTTGCTGGAAGATCTTGAACGGATTTTCCATTCTTTAAAGTCTGATAAAGCCTTCCAAAAAGAGTTTCAGCATTATCTCAAAGAGTATGCCGGCCGTCCTACGAATTTATATTCCGCTCAACGTTTAAGCGCGCATTTAAAAACCTTAAAGGTTTATCTTAAGCGAGAAGATTTACTCCATACCGGCGCACATAAGATTAATAACACCCTTGGGCAAGTGCTTGTTGCTAAAAAAATGGGTAAGACGCGCATCATTGCTGAAACCGGAGCTGGTCAGCATGGGGTAGCGACGGCTACAGCCTGCGCGTTGATGGGATTGCAGTGTGAAATTTATATGGGCGCTGAAGATGTGGAACGTCAGGCTCTTAATGTATTTCGCATGAAATTAATGGGAGCGAAGGTTATTCCGGTGGAAAGTGGATCAAAAACATTAAAAGATGCAATGAATGAAGCTATTCGTGACTGGGTCACGAATGTTCAAAACACTTTTTATATTATCGGTTCTGTCGCTGGGATGCATCCGTATCCGGTGATGGTGCGGGATTTTCAAGCCGTCATTGGCCGGGAAGCACGAAAACAATTTTTGATAAAAGAGAAGAAATTACCGGATTATTTATTAGCTTGTATCGGCGGCGGCAGCAACGCGATGGGGTTATTTCATGCGTTCTATACGGATAAAAAAGTAAAGATGATCGGAGTGGAAGCAGCGGGCTGCGGGTTAAACACGCAGCAGCATGCCGCCCCGTTAGCCAAGGGAAAAATCGGGGTTCTTCACGGCAGTAAAAGTTTGTTGATGCAGACTCCCGATGGACAAATCCAGATTGCGCATTCAATTGCGGCTGGGTTAGACTATCCTGGTGTCGGGCCGGAACACGCATATTATCAACAAAGTGGCCGGGCAGAATACGTAGCTGTTAATGATCATGAAGCGATTAAGGGGTTAAAACTGCTTTCACAAACCGAAGGAATTATTCCAGCGCTGGAAACAGCGCATGCCATTGCTTATTTAGAAAAATTAGCTAAGAAGGTTAAAAAGAAAAGCACGGTCATTGTGTGTTTATCTGGTCGTGGCGACAAAGATGTGGCTTCCATTAAAGATTTGATATGAAGATTATGAATCGGATTGATATAAAATTTAAAGCATTGCGTAAGGCAAAAAAAAAGGCGTTTATTGCTTTTATTACAGCGGGTGACCCAAATTTAAAAACAACAAAAGAATTGGTGTTAGCTTTTGAAAAGGCTGGTGTCGATATTGTGGAATTGGGCGTGCCGTTTTCTGATCCTTTGGCAGATGGCCCCACAATTCAATCTTCCTCGCAGAGAGCCTTGCAACAGCATGTGACTTTAGAGAAAATTATTCAGTTAGTCAAAGATATTCGGCGGTATTCTGAAATCCCAATTGCGTTGATGACTTATTATAATCCAGTTTTTGCTATGGGAGAGGCTGTATTTGTCAAAAAAGCCGCGCAAGCCGGAGTGGATGGGGTTATTATTCCAGATTTACCTCCGGAAGAAGGAAAGAATTTAATTAAACTCACCGCTGCTTATCAGCTGGCAATGGTGCAATTTTTATCACCCACAACAACTTTAGCCAGAACAAAACGGATAATTCAATCCGCCAGCGGGTTTATTTATTTTGTTTCGGTTACCGGTGTTACTGGCGCGCGGACACAAGCACCAGTTGATTTTATGAGTCATGTTAAAAAAGCGCAACGATTGACAAAAAAACCTATTTGTGTGGGGTTTGGAGTATCAACGCCGCAGCAAGTCCAGAAAATTGCTCAATCCGCGGATGGTGTTATTGTTGGCAGCGCGATTATTAATCAGATTCTTCAGCAGAAGGGAAAGAAAGATCTGGTAAAGAATACAGCACAATTTGTTCGGAGATTAACAAAAGTACTGTAAAGGTGAGCTAAGGCTTTACGGCAGGAAGAATATATAATTTTGACAATTTACTGGGAAATTAATTATGTATAAGTTAACGCGGTTAGATAATGGGATTAAAGTTGTTTCACATGAAATTAAAGACCGGGAAAGTGTTTCTCTCGGTTTTTGGATTGGTGTTGGCGGTCGTTATGAGGAAGATGCAATTAAAGGCGCCGCGCATTTTTTAGAACAT
The DNA here is from genome assembly GCA_020632515.1 of Candidatus Omnitrophota bacterium. Classification (GTDB taxonomy): domain Bacteria; phylum Omnitrophota; class Gorgyraeia; order Zapsychrales; family Zapsychraceae; genus JACKFK01. The sequence continues at coordinate 154,977 of JACKFK010000004.1, forward strand.
ATCGTATTCAAAGGAAGCCGGAAATATTCTTGCGAACAGATCAAAGAAAAAATTGAGGGAATCGGCGGAAATCTTAACGCGTTCACCACAGAAGAGCAAACATGTTATTACGCGAAAATACCAGCTCAACATGTGGCTGGTACCTTTGACGTATTATCGGATATGGTTGTTCATCCAAAGATTGACACGAAGGATGTGGCTAAGGAACGGACTGTTATTATTGAAGAGATTAAAATGTATCATGATTTGCCGCAATATTATGTTTTGGATTTGTTAGATTCACTGCTTTGGCCGCAGCATCCTTTAGGAAAAGGATTAACAGGAACCGCTGAGAGTGTTTCCGGTATTAAGAATAAAGATTTGAAGAGTTTTCATCAAAGATATTATTCTCCCGAGAATATTATTGTTTCTGCCTGCGGGAAGATTAACCATGATCAATTAGTCCGTTTAACTAAACGTAAATTTAGTGGATTAAAACATTTTCCAAAAGCTGCATACATTAAAGCCAAACATGAGCAAAACGCTCCGAATATCAAATATGCGGTAAAGAATATTGAACAAATGCATATCGCCATTGGGATGCATGGATATAATCAAAAACAGAAAGAACGATACATTTTAACTTTGTTAAGCACTATTTTAGGCGGTAATATGTCTAGCCGGTTATTTGTGGAATTACGTGAGAAAAGAGGTTTAGCATATTCGATTTACAGTAGTACGAAGTCATTGGAAGATACTGGCGCGTTTTTTGTTCGCGGCGGGGTGGAAAGTGGAAAATTGGTCGCTGCTTTACGATTAATTTTAACGGAATTTCGTAAAATTAAAAAAAACGGAGTCTCTGTAAGCGAATTTAAAAGAGCTAAAGATTATATTATCGGACAACTTTTGTTAGGATTGGAAGATACCATGGATCATATGCTCTGGCTGGGAGAATCTGTTATGTCCAAAGGGAAAACGGTCACCCTTAAGGAAGTGGTAGAAAAATTTCGCAAGATTCAGATATCAGATATACAGCGCATTGCCAATGAAGTTCTTGATGAAAAGAAATTCAATCTGGCGGTTGTTGGTCCATTAACAGCTGCGCATCAGACAGAAATTAATCGACTATTTAAAAGGGCAAATAGATCATCAGCAATGTGATGAGATTTCCTTTTTTGGTTTGACAAGTTATTTAATATCAGCTAGACTCTATTTAATATTTAGGGCTTAAATATTTTTTAGATCTTTAAATTGAAATTTACACAATCGAAGCATAGGTAATTCAGCCACGCTTCAGTTTAACCTCATGTCCTATTAGTAAAGGGGGAGTTTTATGGATGAACTTTCATTCTACGATGTTAAAACCAAGTCAAAGTTTACCACTACCGAATATAGTGTCAAAGAAAAAAGCGGTCGATTTTTTGCTGTTGCTAAATCTCCAAAAGGAACCCATGAATGCTGGAGAGTTCTTAGCAAAGATCAAGCAAATAAATTAAAAAAGTAATAGTATAAGGCAATACAAGGTCAGTCCGTATGATTTTGGACTTAGTAATTTAAAAGTATCACTGTATTGTGTTTAAGTATTAATCATCGATTGAAAGGTGTTTCACAATAGCTACAGCTGCCTTTTCCTCAAGACAATTAGCCAAAAAGATCGCAGATTTAGCCTCAGAAAAAAAAGCGGAAGATATCATTATTCTTGACATGAGAAATCTTGTCAATTTTTGTGAATATTTTGTTATTTGTTCCGGAAGTTCCGATCGACAAGTCCGCGCTATTGCTGATTTTATTGACACGGAATTATCCGATTTAGGAATGAAAATGCGCTTTAAAGAAGGATTAAAGAAGAGCGATTGGATTGTCTTTGATGCCGGTGATGTAATTACGCATATTTTTCAAAAACAGATGCGTGAGTTTTATCGTTTGGAATATTTATGGCAGGATGCCAAACATGTAACTTGGCCTGATAAGAAATCAGTCAATGCTGCTAAAAGAAAAGCTTCCACATAATCGTAAATTTATTATCCAAAAGAATATAATAAACGTGTCTCGTTTCTTGTCTTAAGTACTTTAAAACGTAGGTAAGTCAAGCAGCGAGACACGGTACTTTATAAGAGATTATCGTTATTGTGTTTAATCAAATTAAGGAAAATCTTCAGCAAAGTCTGCAGCAGCTTATTAAAGAGTTCTTTCCGGCCGGCAGTTCTATACCTCCCATAGAATTAGAAATCCCTTCAGATAAGCAACATGGCGATCTGGCGTGCAATATCGCGTTAAAATCTGCAAAGATTATGAAAAAAGCGCCGATGCTGATCGCGCAGGAAATGAAAGATGCTTTTTGGCGGCAAATGCAATCATCTACGTTAAAAGATTATATTCAAAGTATAGAGGTTAAAAATCCGGGATTTATCAATTTTCATTTTAGTCAGAAGTTTTTTGAAAGTATTCTTAAAGAGATCATTGAACGGAAAGATCAATTTGGACAAAGCGATTTGGGAAAGCAGACGAAAGTTTTGTTGGAATTTGTCAGCGCGAACCCTACGGGCCCCTTAAGTATTGCTCATGCGCGACAGGCTGCGGTGGGTGATGCATTGGTTAATATTTTGAATTTTGTTGGATGTCAGGCTGAAGGGGAATATTATGTGAATGACGGTGGAAATCAAATTAATATTTTGGGACAATCGATCCGTTACCGGGCTCAAGAGATTTTAGGTCAGTCAGTTGATTTTCCTGAGGATGGGTATCAAGGGGAATATATCCGGGATATGGCCCAAGATTTTATTCGAAAAAACAATATTAAAGATATTACAACTTTAAATTCTTTTGATTTAGACGCATTTCGTTCGTATGGAACAACAGAACTGCTGGATATTATTAATAAAGATTTAGAAGATTTTGGTGTAATTTTTAAACATTGGGCATATGAATCTAAGATTGCCACATATAATCGTATTGAAGAATTATTGGACTATTTACAGAGAAAGCTTTTAGTTTATAAAAAAGAAGGCGCATTATGGTTTAAGTCAACGGATTTTGGAGATGATAAAGATCGTGTTGTAAAAAAAAGTGACGGTAGTTACACGTATCTGACGCCAGACATTGTTTATCATAAAAATAAATTGGAACGAGGTTATCAGAAGTTGATTAATATTTGGGGACCTGACCATCATGGATATATTCCCCGTTTGAAAGCTTCAGTGGAAGCGTTAGGATATGAGGCTGGGGCTCTTGAGGTTTTGATTGTTCAGCTGGCAACGATTTATAAGCAGGGCAAAGCGGTTTCTATGTCGACGCGACGAGGACAATATATTTCTTTACGTGAAGTTATTGATGAAGTTGGTACTGATGCCGCCCGCTTTTTCTTTTTAATGCGGCATATCAACGCTCATTTGGATTTTGATTTGGAACTGGCTAAAAAGCAGACACCCGAGAATCCAGTCTATTATATTCAATATGCGCATGCGCGTGTTTACAGCATCAACAATAATGCCAGAGAAGCTCAAGTGAGCGCGGCGAGCGCGGATTTTACTTTGTTAAAGGAAGAGGAAGAAATTCAGTTGATTAAAAAGTTAGGAGAATTTCCTCTGGCTTTAGCCCATTGTTATCAGCAGCTAGATCCATTTCCACTTGTCAACTATCTTCAGGAATCTGCCGCTTGTTTTCATCGGTTTTACGATGCCCACCGGGTTATTGTTGATGATAAAGATTTAGCTTCGCAACGGTTGGCGTTGGTTAACGCGGCCCGGATTGTTTTGGCCAATGGACTAAAACTGTTGGGAGTCAGCACGCCGGAAAAAATGTAAAACCCTATTCAATCAATAAATGATTTAAGGGTAATCGTTATATATGGAGCTCTAACATTGAATTCAACCATAATGCAGAAATCATGGAATATAAAACAACCAGATCCGCAGCAGAGTGACGCTCTTAGTCAAGAGCTTAAGATTCATCCAATTATTGCGCGATTACTTATTAATCGCAATATTACAGATATTGATGAAGCTAAGATATTTTTAAGTGCGGATTTAAATTTGCTGCATGATCCTTTTCAATTAAAAGGAATGACAGAAGCTGTCGCGCGAATTCGTTTGGCGTGTGAGCGTAAAGAAAAGATTTTAGTGTTTGGAGATTATGATGTGGATGGGGTAACTTCATCCGCATTATTGTATTCGGAGTTATCCCGTATGGGGTTAAATGTTATTAATCATATTCCTCATCGGATGCACGATGGTTATGGGTTAAATCATGAGATTGCCGATACTGCTGTTAATGAAGGGGTCAGTCTGTTAATTACGGTTGATTGCGGTATTACTGCTGTTGAGGAGGTTAAGACGTTAACGAGCAAGGGATTGGATGTGATTATCATTGATCATCATGAACCTGGTGAAGCTGGCGCGCCAGAGGCTTTGGCCATTATTAATCCAAAACAGAAAGAATGTCCGTATCCTTTTAAGGAATTAGCCTCTGTTGGGCTAACGGCGAAGGTTTTGCAGGCGTTACGCGGTCAAGTTCCAGTCGATTGTTTAGATTTAGTAGCGATCGGAACCATTGCGGATATTGTTCCGTTAAGAGGCGAAAATCGGATTTTTGTTAAAGCTGGATTGCCGCTTGTGAATAAGACAGACAATAAAGGATTGCAAGCCTTGTTAGAGGTGTCCAAGATTAAGGGTAAGAAAATTAGTCCGTTTCATGTTGGGTTTATTTTAGGACCACGAATTAACGCGACCGGACGGATGGATTCGGCCCACACATCTTTAGAGTTATTATTAGCTGAAGATTCGCAAAAAGCTTATCAATTAGCTTTTATGCTGGAACAGCATAATGTGGATCGACAGAAAATGCAGAAGCAAATTACGGATGAAGCCATGGCCTTAGTAGAACAAGAGATAAATTTTAAAACTGAGAAGGTGATTGTGGTCAGTAAAGAAGGTTGGCATAAAGGCGTTTTAGGCATTGTGGCTTCTAAGATGGCAGATAAATATTATCGGCCGTCAATCGTTATATCACTGGAAAACGGCGTAGGCACAGCCTCGGCCCGGTCAATTAATGGATTTCATCTGCATGAAGCCTTGCAGGATTGTTCACAGTGTTTAGAGACTTTTGGTGGGCATGAAGCCGCGGCTGGGTTAACGATCCGTCAGGAAAACATTGATCTTTTTAAAGACTTGATTAATAAAACAGCCGTTAATATTCTAGAACGAAAAAAACTCTCGCCTGTAATAACAATTGATTGTGAAATTAGCTTATCGGATATTTCCTTAGATTTAGCTAATATTATTGATACATTAGAGCCTTTTGGAGAAGGTAATCCATTGCCGTTATTTTGCACCTATGGGGTGATCGCGAAAAGTTATGGGCAGGCATTGGGGCGGGAGACTTTAAAATTCTGGGTAACGGACGGCAATGCGGCTGTCTCGGTTGTTGGTTTTGGGATGGCAAAATTCAAGCCGCTGATTAAACCTGGAACACGGCTTGACTTGGTTTTTCAGATTGCTATTGATGATTGGAACAAAGCGCCTGTTCCGCAGTTACTATTAAAAGATATTAGAGTAAGCGAAGATGCTGAATAAAAAATTTAATAATTATTATTGGAAGAATGAGACAAGAATGACGCGATTAAGCTTTAACAATTTTTCCAGCTTGAATACAACTGGTACAAACGCGTACACGCCGGATGGTTCCCTGAAGGTTCACTTTAACACGTTTAATGTTAGGATAGAAACGGCGAAGGGTTTTTCCAATAATTTTAGAACCCGCCCCGCCAGTTCTTTTGATTTGACCGCGTCGTTTATATTTAATTCCGGGAATGGATCCTTTTTGGCAAACACTGCAAATTTTTGACATAACAATCACCTACATGAATAATTTTTTTAATATTGAGAAATTGAAACTGAAATAAAAGTATAATGAAAATAAATGTTTTGTCAAGTTTATATTCTCAATGAGAGAATATTAATTATTTAAAGGAAAAGAGGAGGGGTATGACTACTGCTAGTACACCACAGTTAGATTTCAGTAATTTGAAACCGTATAAGGCACGAAAATTTATTCCAACCGGGACAAATTTTGATCACCTAGAGGATGTTGTAAAGTTGTTTCAACAAATCCTTACCTATGAAATTAACACACCAAAAGATTTTCAACTCTGGTTAGAGAATCGTTCTGAATTAGAAGCTGCGATTGATCAGCATGGGGCTATTTTATATATCCGCATGACGTGCCAGACTGATGATAAAGCCCGAGCTGAAGCGTATAAAAATTTTATCGAAAAGATTGTGCCTGCGATTAAACCTATTGAAGACAAAATCAATCGTAAGTTGTTGGAAGAATCTAAACGGTTTTCTTTAGATCAGGACCGGTATCATGTTTATCTGCGCGGTGTGGAAAATGATGTGAAGCTTTTTGTTCAGGAAAATGTCGAGCTGCAGACTAAGGTTAGTTTACTTTCACAAGAATATCAAACTATATGCGCGGCCATGACGGTTCAATTTCAAGGTGAAGAAAAGACGTTGCCGCAGATGTCAAAATTTCTGTTAGAGCCAGACCGTGCTTTACGGGAAGAAGCTTGGCGGGCGACATCAAAACGGAGGTTAGAGGATCAAGCTAAATTGGATGATATTTTTGACAAGATGGTAAAGCTACGGCATCAAACAGCTATTAATGCCAAATGTGCCAATTTTTGTGAGTATAAATTTAAATCCATGCATCGGTTTGATTATACGCCTGGGGATTGCAAAACATATCACCAGACGATTGAAAAGATTGTTTTGCCGATTTGGACAAAGATTTTAAAACGGCGGAAAGAGCAGATGAAACTTGATACTTTAAAGCCTTGGGATTCAGCTGTTGATCCTTTAGGCCGGCCGCCGCTTAAACCTTTTGATCAAGTGGCGCAGTTAATTAGTGGCTGTCGAGAGATTTTTACGCATGTTGATCCTGAATTGGGGCAGGCATTTCAGCATATGATGGATTTAGGTGTGCTTGATTTAGCCAGCCGGAAAGGTAAGGCGCCAGGAGGGTATCAGTCAACGCTTAATGAAGCAAGAAAACCATTTATTTTTATGAATGCGGTGGGTGTTCATGGAGATGTCAGCACGTTGTTGCATGAAGGCGGACACGCCTTTCATGCTTTGGCTTGCGCGCATGACCCATTAGTGGATTATCGACACGCCCCAATGGAATTTTGCGAGGTTGCGTCAATGGCGATGGAATTGTTAGGTGGACATTATTTGTCTGCATTTTATAATGACGATGAACAAAAACGCGCGATTCAATCTCATCTGGAAGATATTGTGTATATCCTTATTTGGGTGGCCACGATTGATGCGTTTCAGCATTGGATTTATGAAAATCCTGAGCATACAGCTGAACAGCGTGTGCGCGCGTGGTTGGATGTGCGTAAACGTTTTGACAGTGATTTAGTCAGTTGGGAAGGGCTAACGCAGGAGCATAGTTATCTTTGGCATCGGCAACTGCATATTTTTGAGGTTCCATTTTATTATATTGAATATGGGATCGCGCAGTTAGGCGCTTTAGGCGTTTGGTTTAACGCAAAGAAAAATTGGAAAGAAGGGGTTAAGAAGTATCGTGATGCTTTGGCCTTGGGCGGTTCTAAACCTTTGCCTGTTTTATTTGAAACAGCGGGCATTCGGTTTGATTTTTCAGAAAAGACGATTGCCCCATTAATGGAGGCGGTAGAAAAAGAATTAAGTGCGATGTATGAATAGATTAAAAGTCTCATTATTCTCGTGAAGAGTGCATCTTATTGTGCATGTTTAAAAGTTTACGATTTATAAGTAAAAATAATCAAAAATATTCCAAAATTTTCCTAAGGAAATTTTTTATTATGTTATAATGAGGTCAAATTTAAAGGACTTTTCATATTTATTTTAAAATAAAGGGGTTAATTTATGAGACATTCAAAATCTATTTTTCTATGTTTCTTCATTTGTCTGACTATGAGTTCATTAAGCTTGGCACTTGATGGCCGTATATCAACACCTGATGATATTCAGTTATTAAAGAAAGATATTTTGACCGGAAAAATTCAAGTTGGAACAACACGCTTAAGCGATATTCGCAATATTTATGGCATTGCACCGTCAATTACGGATAATGAGAAAAAGCTCGTGATGGATTATGGCGACTTAAAGATTGAATTTGATAAAAAGAAAATTTGGAAAACTTGGGATTATGATACATTTAAAGATCCTGCGTATACTGATGACATTGATGATTTACGGTTTGATTTGGAAAGTGAAGAATTGATCGGAAAAAATATTACTTTTGATAAGATAATGAAAGATTATGGGGATCCGACGGAATCAATGCCAACGGATATGGATGGCCAGCTTTCCGTTTATTACTACGGAGATATTAAATTAACATTTGAAAATCTTGTGGTTTTAAAAAGTTGGCGAGGTAAAGATTTAGATAAGGGTGCGATACTTGAAGGAGATGTTTTAAAGAAAACAGAAACATTTGATCCTCTTAAAGATAATCCTCCAGTTATCAAACCTTTACCAGTCGATCAACCGCCTGTTGAAGACGTAACGGCCGCAACTCCTGTTAGTCAATAAATCGTTGTTGGAAATCTTCAAAGCCTATCAAACCTCTAGTGTTATTGAATGCCGGCTTTCTTTCCAATAAAGAATGAGGATAATTAAGTGAATAAATGGATACGAATTACAGCTTTCAGTCTGCTGATTTGGACTTGTGTTCCAATAAACGCATTTGTATCAGCGCAATCTTCGTATGAAAATTTAGATCAAAGGCTGCAGTCTGTGGAAGAGTATTTGCAGAATATTCCGGATATTTTACAGAATTTTTCGATGACTTTGCAAGATAGCATGAATTCAATGAATGCTGATATTCAAAATAGTATTCAACAACAAGTCCAATATAGCAGTTTTCGAAAAGTGCTCCTTAATCCTACTTCAACCGCGTTTCAACGTATTGATACCAATGCCGGTGTTTTTTTGATCGCCGTGCAGAAAACAGAAGAAATTGACGGCGGATATCGGCTGCATTTGAGTGTGGGAAATCCAAATATTGCGGATTACCGGGATTTTAAAATACGATTATCGTGGGGTGAAGAATGGAATCCTAATGCAAGTATTTCTTACCAACAATGGCGAAATTCATTGACCACAGCAGATTACAGTTTTAAAGGTTCTCTGGTAAAAGGTGTTTGGAGTCCCGTGTCGGTCGATGTTGTGCCTTCTACCCGTAGAACATTAGGCGTTTTGGAATGTTCTATGGAAGTCTCTTCCATTGAAATGAGCAATTAATTTAATCGGATAAAGCTATTCGATATTTTTAAAAAGAGGTTTTGATGTCAGAGGATGTGCGGATTTTAAAAAAAGGGCAGTATATTCATTTTTTGCAAAAAGGGCCGTGGGAATATATAAAACGCTGCAATTGTACTGGAATTGTGATTATTGTTGCCATGACAGATGAGAAAAAAGTTATATTTGTGGAGCAGTTTCGACCGCCTGTTGGACAGAATGTGATTGAATTTCCTGCTGGTTTGGTCAATGATCAAGTTGAATATGAGAATGAAACTTTCTTAGATGCCGCAAAAAGGGAGCTGTATGAAGAAACTGGATTTGAGGCGCAGGGTATTGAAAAAATTATGCATGGCCCAGTCTCAGGCGGGTCCAGCGCGGATTTAGTTACTATTGTCCGTGCGCTTGGGTTAAAAAAAATTCATCCTGGTGGCGGAAATGAAGATGAAGACATTACGATTCATGAAGTCGATCTTGATAAAGTTGATCACTGGCTGAAAACGCAGGAAGAACGAGGGTGCTTAATTGAACCAAAAGTCTACACGGGGCTTTACTTTCTTAGGTTCGGCCGTTAGGGTAAAGTCTGGGATGGTAAAAAAAATCTTGATTTTAGAAGCGATTTCAATAGAATGTCTTAGATCTAATTTATAAATTATGTTATAAAAATTGGCGAAATGAAAAATAATCGCTAACCTATTTGAAGGAGAAGATGTTATGAGTAATGTTTTAGACTATTTGGCGAAAGAAGACAAAAGCTTATTAGAGCATAAATGTAAAACAATCCCGAAAGAAACGCTTAGTTTACCAAGCGGGGATTTTGTTGACCGTAACTTTATTCCTTCCGATCGTAACAATAATGTTTTGCGCGGATTGAATTGGCTTTATCAGCATGGCCGTTTAGGGGGAACTGGATACATGTCGATTCTTCCTGTTGATCAAGGTATTGAACATACTGCCGGGGCTTCATTTGCTCCTAATCCAGAATATTTTGATCCAGAAAATATTGTGAAATTAGCGGTTGAAGGCGGATGTAATGGAGTTGCTTCAACTTTAGGTGTTTTAGGGTTAGTTTCCCGCAAATATGCGCATAGAATTCCTTTCATTGTAAAGATTAATCATAATGAATTATTAACTTATCCGAATAAATTTGATCAGCGTCTTTTTGCAGATGTAGAACAAGCCTACGATATGGGTGCTGTCGGTATTGGCGCGACGATTTATTTTGGTTCTGAAGAATCTTCACGTCAGATTGAAGAAATTTCATTGGCTTTTAAGCGGGCGCATGAATTAGGATTGTTTACTATTCTCTGGTGTTATACGCGTAACAACGCTTTTAAACAAAAAGATAAAGATTATCATGTGGCTGCTGATTTAACAGGGCAGGCGAATCATTTAGGGGTCACTATTGAAGCGGATGTCATCAAACAAAAGTTGCCGGAGAATAACGGTGGTTTTAACGCGATTAAGTTTGCGAAAACACATCCTTTTGTTTACGAAAAGTTATCATCAGATAACCCAATTGATCTTTGCCGGTATCAAGTCGCGAATTGTTATATGGGTAAGATCGGTTTGATTAATTCCGGTGGAGCTTCCGGAGATAACGATTTTGCTGAAGCTGTTAAAACAGCCGTAATTAATAAAAGAGCTGGCGGCAGCGGGTTAATTTCTGGAAGAAAAGCGTTTCAACGCCCGATGAAAGAAGGGGTAAATCTTTTAAACGCTATTCAAGATGTTTATCTTTCTAAAGAAGTAACGATTGCTTAAGTAATTTTTAATGAAAAAGTTACTCGTTGAAAAGTCACTAAGTTGCTAGAATAAAGGACAGGCGTTTGCCTGTCCTTTCTATTTTTGATCCATAAGCGAGTGACATGATAAATTTCCTTTTTAAATATTGCCTTCATTTTATTTCTTTATTTTGTCTTCTCATACTCCTTACTTTTTTCTTTTACCAGCGTGTTAATCTCACCACAGCAGACTTAGGCCGACATATTCAAAACGGTCGGTTGTTTGTTGAACAGAAGCAGATCTTACATACAAATTTTTATTCTTATACGGAACCTGAATTTCCCACAGTTACCCATCACTGGGGGACGGGCGTAATCTTTTATCATATTTGGAAATCTTTTGGATTTTATGGGGTCTCGCTTTTTTATACAGCCATTTTACTGGCAACATTTTTAATATTTTTTTGGCTGGCGCAAAGGTTAAGCAGTTTTTCGTATGCCTTTATTTTTGCGGTTCTGAGTTTGCCATTGATCACCAGCCGAGTGGAAATCCGTCCGGAAGGTTTTAGCGCTCTTTTGTTAGGGGTATATTTTTTCCTCTTATATTCTGTTAAGTTAAAGAAAATTTCATTTAAGGTGTTATGGGTTTTACCGTTTCTGCAATTGCTATGGACAAATTTGCATATCTTTTTTATTTTCGGCCCATTTCTCATTTTACTCTTTCTACTGGATAATCAATGGCAGGAGGAAAGAGTAAGTCAAAAGTTATGGGTGTTTTTATTCTTTGCGACAGCGCTGGTTTGTTTTATTAATCCTTTTGGGATAAAAGGGGTGTTAACGCCGTTTTTTATTTTAAAGGAATATGGGTACATGCTGGCGGAGAATCAATCGGTTTTTTTTATGCAGAAGCGTTTTCCTAAAAATCCTTTATATATTCATTATGAACTGATGATAGGCGTGATTTTTTTCATTACAGTTTTGAATCTATGGATGAAAAAATGGAAGAGTATTTTTATTGCGTTTATTTTACTTGGGATGTTTTCAGTTTTAGCTTTTAAAAGTATTCGTGCGATTTCTTTTTTCGGGTTTTTATTTATACCTTGTGGTGCGTTGCTGAGTTTTCAACTGCTTGATCAACTACCTTTTAAACGAAAAAATATTATGGCAGGGATTGTTATGGTTTCATGTTTTGGTTTAGTTTTAGCTGGGCTGATTGGGAAAAAACATTATTACAGCCCTTATCAAAAATTAAATCTTCCGTTTATTATTGAAGATATTGAGCAGGCTAGACTATGGAGCGGCGTCGCATTAAAAAATTTTAGAATCTTGCCCGGATTGTTACCGAGGGTAAATCAATCAGCGGAGTTTTTTAAACAAAATCATTTAGAAGGTCCGATTTTTAACAATTATGATATCGGTGGATATCTCATTTATCATCTGTATCCAACGGAAAAGTTGTTTGTGGATAATCGGCCGGAAAGTTACAGTGTGGATTTTTTTCAGAAAACGTATATTCCGATGCAGAGTAATGAGAAGGTATGGCAAGCTATGGATCGTCAATATCAATTTAATTGTATTTATTTCTATCGTCATGATATTACGCCTTGGGCACAACCCTTTTTGATCCGCCGGATTACGGATCCTGCTTGGGCGCCGGTGTATGTTGATTGGTATACGATTATTTTATTAAAAAGAAATCCAATCAATACGAAAGTGATTCAGCAATATGAATTGCCGCAATCTTTATTTAGCGTTTCTACTAATGAATAAATCTGATATAATTTTGATATATGAATAAAAATTCCTTTCGCGATAAAATCTTTATTACTTTCTTAATTTTTCAAATATGGGGCGTTATTTTTTCTTTCTTTGCTTTCGCGCGGGAGGAAGCGGATGTTCAGCCAGCGGTTGAGATAGTTAATCTACATACATGTCGTGATGAAAAAATGAAAGTAGAATTCTTATGCTATCCTGATTGGGAACTTAAAACCGAGAATGATACGCTATTAATGATTATTTCTGATCAACCATATGTTACTTTTACGATTGCTAAATCTGAATCACCAGTAATTTTTCTAAAACAATTAACAAATTCTGTTTTACAAGAGTTAGGCCAGTATCAAGATGGGTTTAAAACGCAGGTGGTCTTATTGGCTGGCGAAGAAGCAATTCAAATTATGGGCGTATCAAAGGAACTCTTAAGTTCTGGGTTTAATGATTATTATTTAATTCATGATTTGCAGCTTTATAGTTTTCTATTCTCGGTGGATCCGAAAGAACGATGGAAGGATTATGAAGATTTGATCTATCGGATTAAGGAAAGTATAAAATTTAGTGAGAATAATTAGAACGGCTAAGAAGCCGGCTGTTTAGAAGGAGATCAAATGAATACAATTGATGCTATTAAACAACGTCGGGCTATTAAACATTATGATTCACAGCATGAGATGTCGAATGAAGAAATTCAAGAATTGATGTCATTGGCAATGTTATCGCCTACTTCGTTTAATATTCAGAATTGGCGTTTTGTGGTTGTAAAAGATAAGGATCTCCGGCAAAAAATTCGAGTAGCGGCTTGGGATCAGGCGCAGGTGACAGATGCCTCGTTACTGGTTATCTTATGTGCGCATTTGAAGTCTTGGGCTAATCCGCAGAGATATTGGGTGAATGCGCCCCAGCCGGTACAGGATTTTTTAGTGCCGATGATTGAAGAATTTTATAAAGAAAAAGAGCAGTTGCAGCGTGATGAAGCCATGCGTTCTTGCGGAATCGCAGCGCAGACATTAATGCTGGCGGCAAAATCATTAGGGTATGATTCTTGTCCTATGGTTGGATATGATGCCGAACAAGTGGCTAAGCTTATTAAATTACCCGACGATTATGTGATTTCAATGTTTGTTGTAATTGGAAAAGCTGTTAAGGCTGCCTGGCCGCGGCCGGGGCAGCTGTCGTCAGAAGAAGTTATTATTGAAAATCATTTCTAAACCTTATATACACCTTTAGGAAAGGAGAATCAAGATGTCTACATTTATTATGATTGGCCGGTATTCATTTGAGGCAACCAGTGGAATGAGCCCGGATCGTACATCCAAAGCGATTCATTTAATTAAGGAACTTGGAGGGGAAGTTCGTTCAATGTATGCTCTTTTAGGGGATCGGGATCTTTTTCTAAAAGTGGATCTGCCTGATATGAAGACGGCCATGAAGGTGTCTTTAGGCCTTAATGTTCTAACAGGGATTTCTTTTACCACCTATCCAGCAGTTGAAATTGATGATTTTGATAAGATGTTTGGGAGGTAAAAGATAATTTAAAAAATATTATTGATTGCTGGAATTCCTAAGAATTTTCTATAAAATAAAATTTGATATGAATAGTAGATTTTATATAGTTTTTCTTTCCATTTTTTTTCTCTGTATTTCTACAAGCGGAGCAATAGCGGCTGATGCGCCTTACGATTATAAAAACTTCAAAAAATATAATCCAGATGTTAACAAATATGAATTTGTTAAAAATTATATCATTGCATTATCATATTTAAAAACAATCGTGGAGAGAGAGGAAAAAGCGGTTTCCATGGGGTTTAATGAGCTGCATGATCCGATTCATGTTAAAATTTTGATTGGCAATAATGCTAAAGATAATTTGAATTTGCGGATTGCCCGAAATTTGCTTAAGAATTTTAAAAATCAGGAAAATGGATTAATTCTTAAAGCCATTGATTTATTTACGCAGGCCTGCAATGTAAAAACTGTAATTAATAATGAAGAAAAAAAATATTTAACGAATCTTTACAACGCTCAGACGGAAGGGCAAATGGACACCTTTGGCGCGGCAGAATTTAATAAAAACCAGGAAGATTGGTCTAACCGTCGTAAGGAGGCATCAAAAGAAATTCTTGAAGCTTCCTTATTAGTCCAAAAGGTTCTGATTAGTGCTGAAACAAATTCATATGGTGATTTTGAGAAATTAGCTGTGACCGAAAATGAGCGGGATAATCTTCTAGATCGGCTTAATGAATTTTATGGAGATGGTTATGATGATGAAGTCCGTGACGGGCAAACTTTTCTTGAAGGCAGTGTATCAGCCATCCGCGAAATTCTTAAAGATTACAATTGGCAATCTTATGACGGATGAGACTTTTTTTTATAAATAATTTTGGATGTTTTTTTCTATTTTAAAATGTAAGAAAGTGTGTAATAAAGAATTGACAAGAGTAAAGTAAGAATGTTACAATAAAACATTAATTGACAAGTATTTGTATAATTCATGAATATTTAGAATATGGAAAATAATTTAAAGAAAAAATTATTAAAAGATCGCAAGGTTGTTGAAGAAATCAACCGCCATTTGTGGATTGAAAGTGAAAAAGCCGGGCATGATATCGGGTTTGATAACGCGGCCGCTGATTGGCTGGAGCGTTTTTCCAAAGCCTGGCTGGAATATCATATGCCAAAGAAATCTGCAGCAACTACCACGGAATCATCAACAAAAAAAGACAAGTCTTCCTCCAAGACTGACCATTCAAAAAAGAGTTAAAAAAAATTAAAGTTATTGCTAAAAAGGGATTTCGCTTTTTTCTAAATATTGAGAGCTGATATTTGAAGGCTGAAAGTGATATATCGAACAAGAGAGCCTTTGTGACTTTATCGTTTTAATTATCCTTCACATTTTTTTAAATTTGTGTAGAATGTAAAAGTTATTTTAAGCAAGTTAGCAGGAAATTGTTAATTCATTTATTTTAAAGCGAAGGAGTAATTCACGATGATTAAATTAGTTTTATTACGTCATGGAGAAAGTATTTGGAATAAAGAAAACCGGTTTACCGGATGGAAAGATGTGGATCTTTCGGAAAAAGGTCTGCAAGAAGCAACCGAAGCTGGACGTGTTTTAAAAGAAGCCGGGTATACATTTGATGTGGCGTATACCTCAGTTTTAAAACGGGCGATACGTACATTATGGATTACATTGGATCAGTTAGATTTAATGTGGATTCCTGTGATTCGTTCTTGGAAATTGAATGAGCGTCATTACGGTGCTTTACAAGGATTAAACAAGGCGGAAACCGCTAAACAGTATGGAGAAGAGCAGGTTTTAATTTGGCGGCGCAGTTATGCCACGCCTCCGCCGGAATTAACAAAAGATGATGAACGCTATCCCGGAAAAGATCCGCGGTATAAAGATGTGAGTGAAGCAGAATTGCCAGTAACAGAAAGTTTAGATTCAACGGTAAAACGTTTTGTGCCTTATTGGAATGATGTCATAGCAAAAGACGTAAAGGCCGGAAAAAAAGTTGTCATTGCTGCTCATGGTAATAGTTTGCGTGCTTTGGTCAAGCATTTGGATAATATGTCAGAAGAAGATATTCTGAAATTAAATATTCCGACAGGAATTCCTTTAGTTTATGAATTAGATGAAAACTTAAAGGCAATCAAGCATTACTATTTGGGTGATCAAAGTAAGATTGAACAAGCTATGAACGCGGTTGCCAATCAGGGGAAGGCAAAGTAGACACAAAGTCACAAAGTCACAAGAGTTCAGTTTTGATTGTTCGGTTGCATCATGGGTGAGATGTGATATGATGGTTGTTCTCAATTAAATTATCTTCCTGTTTTGCCACTCTGGTAATCTAAAATAGGAAAGCAAAACAAAAAGGAGTTTATAATGAAATTTAAAATCCCTGATACGCCGGAAGAATTATTCCGTCAAGGCGGAAAAATTCCTAATATGAATAAATGGGTGCCGACACTTTTTTTCTTTTTGATCCTTGGCTTTATCGCGGTAACCAGTTTTTATTCAGTAGAACAGGATGAGGTTGGTGTGATCCGCCGGTTTGGTAAATATTATCAAACAACTCAGCCAGGTCTGCATTGGAAGCTTCCCTTTAATATCGACAAACTTAATAAAGTGAAAGTTAAATTTGTTCATAAACAAGAATTTGGATTTAGAACTCTACAGCCTGGAATTCAGACGAAATATTCAGGGAAATCCTATGATGACGAAGCATTAATGCTCACCGGTGATTTAAACGTGCTTGATGTTTCTTGGATTGTTCAGTTTGTGGTAAAAGATCCGGTTCACTTATTATTTAGTGTGCGTAATCCAGGAGAAACGGTTCGTGATTTATCAGAATCCACGATGCGCCAGGTGATTGGTGATCATTCCGTGACAGAGGCCTTAACAACGCAGAAAAATGAAATTAGTCAACAGGCTAAAGAAAAACTACAAGAAGCGTTAGATAGTTATAAAAGTGGTGTTCAAATTGTGAAGTTAGAACTGCAAGAAGTTCTTCCTCCTAAACCAGTCACAAAATCATTTAATGAAGTTAATGAAGCGGAACAGGAACGGGAAAAGGTCATTAATGAATCTTGGGAAGCGTATAATAAAGTAATCCCGAAAGCGCGCGGGCAAGCAGAGAAAACAATTCGAGAGGCGGAAGGATACGCCGGCGCCCGGATTGAAAAAGCGCGGGGAGACGCCAATAAATTTATTGAAACTTGGACGGCTTATAAAGAAGCCAAAGATGTAACACGGCGGCGTCTTTATTTGGAAACATTAGAAGATATTATCCCTCGGGCTGGAAAAATTTATGTTTTTGAGCCAGGAGCTAACGCGATTTTACCATTATTAAATTTAAGTGAGGGGGGTAAATAATGAATAAAGGCTTTAATCTATTAATAGTTTTTGTTTTTATGGGGATTTTGTTAGTTGCAAGTGGAGCTTTTTATACTATTGATGAAAAAGAGCAGGTAGTAGTTACGCAATTTGGACGTTTAGTTGATAAGCCCATTACAAAAGCGGGGCTTTATTTCAAATTGCCTTTTATTCAGAAAGCGAATTATTTTGATAAAAGGATTTTACAATGGGATGGTGATGCTAATCAAATTCCAACGAGGGAAAAACGTTTTATATGGGTGGATACAACAGCTCGTTGGCAGATTGTTGATCCGCTCAAATTTATGCAGAAGGTTGGAACAGAATTAAACGCGCAAACGCGCTTGGATGATATTATTGATGCGTCTACTCGTGATATTGTTTCAAGTCACCGCCTTGTGGAATTAATCCGCAGCAGTAATCGGTTATTAGAAGAAAATAAAAAAGAAATATTAGACAGCAGCGTCATGACGGAATTTGGTAAAACAGTTTTAGAACCTATTAAAGTTGGCCGCGAAGAATTAGCGATTAAAATTCTTCAGCGCGCTCGCGAGTCAATCGCTGATTACGGGATTGAATTAGTGGATGTCAGGATTAAGCGGTTAAATTATGTTAATGAAGTTCAGGCCAAAGTCTATGAACGGATGATTTCTGAACGAAAACGAGCCGCTGAGAAATATCGTTCTGAAGGGCAGGGGAAAAAAGCGGAAATTGAAGGGTTGCGGGAAAAAGAATTAATTGAGATTAACGCGGAAGCGTATCGTAAAGCCGAAGAAATTAAAGGAAAAGCTGATGCAGAGGCTATTAAAATTTATGCCGACGCATATAATAAAGATCCTGAGTTTTATACTTTTGTTAAAACATTAGAATCTTATCGTAAGACGATTAATCAACAGACAACACTAATGTTATCTACGGAAAATGAGTTTTATGAACATTTAAATGGCATAGCAGGATTTAAATCTATTTCACATCAACAACCGTAGTATAGAGCCGTAACAATAATAGAGCTTTTTTTGTAAGACGATGGTTAATTCATATTAAATTTTGAGCCGCTGGGAGTATATCCCGGCGGCTTTTTTTCTAGAAACCTAAACACTTCTTTATTTTAATTTATTTGTAATTATTATGACGCGTATCCCAACGAAAAATTATGAAGTTTCATTGAGTGTAGATCGAAATCATCAAGGACAAGAAGAAATTCTCGCGTGCTTGTTTGAAGGCTTAGCCATCGCGCGTGAAGATATTGTAGAGGAATACACGCCATCTAAACTTCAGGTTAAAGTTTACTGTTCACGTGAAGCAAAAGCTAAACAATTGCTTGCTCAAATAGAACAGTTTAATTTGAAAAATCTCACAGTAACCTGCCGGGTGTTAACTAAAACAGATTGGCTGACAAAGTGGCATGATGAGTTTAAACCTTTTGCTCTAACTAAAAATATTTGGGTTGTTCCAGCTTGGTTAAAAAATAAATTTTCAATGCCCAATAAATCATTAATTTATATTGATACAACTGTCGCGTTTGGAACAGGGCTTCATCCAACAACGCAATATATGGCCAAATTTATTGAACAATCGCGAAAACACTTTAAATCATTTCTTGATATCGGAACAGGAACAGGTATTTTAACGTTGGTGGCTTTATGCTGTCAGGCCAAAGATGTGTTTGCTCTTGATATCAGCCGAGATGCGATTCGGATTGCCCAGGAGAATTTTAAGAATAACGGTTTTGATACCGTAAAAACGCATGCGGTTGATTTCAACAAATTCAAACATGAGAAAACTTATGATTTTGTCGCGGCTAACTTGATCACGCAGGATCTTATTCAATTTAAAAATAAGATTGTTGCTAAGGTTAAACTTAAAGGATATTTAGCTGTGTCAGGAATTTCAGTGGATAATATAGATAAATTTAGAAAAGAATTTTCTACCTTACCATTGCGATGTATTAAAATTAAAAAGGGAAAAGGGTGGAGCGCGTTATTATTTAGGAGAGTATAAGGTTGATCAACTATCAGTTGTCAGTTTTAATTTGAATGTGATTTTAGAAAATGAATCTTGATAAAAGTAATGAATTAGCCACAAAAATGCGGCAGTTAAAGATTTATGAAAAGGATATTGTTGAACAATTTGTCCGTTCTTCAGGTCCAGGTGGGCAGAATATTAATAAAGTTGCGACCTGTGTAATGCTTGAACATATTCCAACAGGTATACGGATTAAATGCCAGGAAGGACGGACTCAAGGCGCTAATAGGATTCAGGCCCGTTGGTTGTTGATTGAACGGATTTTAGAAAATATTGAAAAAGAAAAGCTAGAACGAACGCAAAAATTGGAGAAAAAAAAACGGCAAAATCGTAAACGGCCGCAATTTTTAAAAGAGGAAATTTTAAAGCAAAAACGTCAGCAATCGCAAAAAAAAGAACAACGACGGAAAATTAAATTAGATAATTTGGAATGATGTTAAAAGTCACAAAGCCACAAAGTCGCCGTGTCAGCTATCAGATTTCAGCTTTCAGTAATCAGTTCTTACTGCTTTTTTTTGATAGTTGATATCTGAAGGCTGATAGCTAAAATTTGCTTATCCCCCTATAGCGACTGGAGACTGACGACTGACAGTTACGCATCAGATAACTGACATTGCCACTTTGTGACATTGTGACTTGGTGACTTTTAAAGGAGGTTTTCTTGACCACAAAACATAACAAACAGGCTAAAGGTATGGTCGATATTACGACCAAAGATTCAACCCATCGAGTAGCAAAAGCAGCAGCCACCATTAAATTTAATCTTGAGGCATTTCAAGCATTCATCAATAATGAATCTCCAAAAGGGAATGTTATTGAAACCGCCCGCGTGGCTGGTATTATGGCGGCAAAGAATACACCGGCGATTATCCCTTTTTGTCATCCTCTAGAATTAGGAAAAGCGCGAATGGATTTTCAGATTAACGAAAGTGAATGTGAGGTGCTGATTACAGCTGAAGTTGGATATCAAGGAAAAACAGGCGTTGAAATGGAAGCGTTAACCGCTGTTTCTGCCGCGGCTTTGACAATCTATGACATGATGAAATGGGCCGATAAGGGGATGGTCATTTCCAATGTCATGTTGCTTGAAAAAAGCGGCGGTAAAAACGGAGATTTTCATCGTAAATGAAACTGGCGATTGAATCACTTAAGAAAAGTTTTATCGTAGGATGCTCGCTGCTTATTTTGGCTGGTATTAGCATGCGTTTTTATCAGATCAATGCGAATATTTTTTTTTATTACGATGAAGGGATGTATTTGACGCATAATATCGGATTTTTGGATTATATGCAGATGCATCCACCTGCAGGGTTTAAACAGTTTATCAAATATTTAGAAGTTTGCATGCATGTGGCGTTATCCGACGGCAAAGCTTTGTGGTTTTTTATCGCAAATCTACGAAGTTTTATTTTTGATGTGAATGCATGGTTTTTTACCCGTTTAGTCTCGGCAATTTTCGGCACATTAACTCTTTTTCTAACTTATCGTTTTGCCCAGCGTTATTTTCACTCAGCCTGGATAGGTTTGCTCGCGCTAGGATTGTTAGCGGTATTTCCGAGTCATGTGTATTATTCTCGCTTAGGAATTCAGGAAGCTTTAAGTACGTTTTGTTTTTTGTTAGGGATGTATTGGTATATTTTTCCTAAGAAATTTCAATTAAGAACAATCCTTTCTGGTGTTTTTTTTGCTTGTGTTTTTTTCTCTAATTATCGGATGATTGTGATTCCGGCTTTGGTATTTTTTGTAGAGATTTTTGGAGCTTTTGCACAAAAGCGTGGAGTTGATTGGCGTAAGTATGTTTATAATACCCTTACATTTTTAGCGGTTGTTTTTCTCATCGG
Organism: Candidatus Omnitrophota bacterium; assembly: GCA_020632515.1. Classification (GTDB taxonomy): domain Bacteria; phylum Omnitrophota; class Gorgyraeia; order Zapsychrales; family Zapsychraceae; genus JACKFK01. The sequence goes on from JACKFK010000004.1 coordinate 176,485, forward strand.
GAATATTGATCATGGGGCTAATACAAAGATTACCTTTGCCTGGATGTTTTATCAAAAGCATTTGGCTGCGACTCAGGGGAAAGTAGAGGCAGAGCTTTTTAATCATTTCGCCTATCCGTATTTTATTTTTCGATTTGAAACAATTTTATTTGGATTGTTCTTTTTTGGAAATATTTATCTGATCTCCAGAAAAGAATGGAAAAAACTTTTGCCGTTTGCTTTGGCGTGTTGTCATATGGTGATTTTTTCATTTGCGTTGGAAAAATCCGTGCGGTTTTTATGCGTGGTGATGCCGTTTATGGTCATGGCCGTGGCGGGTTTGATCGGATACAGTTGGCAAAAATTACCAACTGTCCGTTGGAAAAATATTTTGCTTATTGTGGTGTGTTTAATGGTCGGGCAGCAGTTTTTGAAATCTTATCATATAATGCACTTTCAATCAGATTATGAAAACGCGATGATGGATTTAAAAAAGGATGATTCTTTACCAACTGTGTTATCGACACAGTTTAAGGTTCAACAATTTTTTGCCATGCCGCGAAATACAGTAGCTGCCATGCCACACCAAATAAATCATTTAGTCATGTTCTTTCAACGAGGTTATCGCTATATTGTTATTGATCCGCAGGCTTATGTTTCATACACAAAAGATGGCGCCCGTTTTTCTCAGCCTTTACAAGAGCCGCTAAATTTTATTTTAACAAATGTACCACCGAAAAGAGTTTATGAACACTTTAGTCCTGCTATGTTAGAGCGGTTTGTTTTAGAGCATAATGTGAATTTGCGTACATCATTGGCATTTTTACAAAAGAATCAGGATAATAAATTAGGAAAACTTTATGTTTATGATATAAAAGAGTCTTTGGCTATTTTGGCTAAGTATATGCAAAGTCAGGCGAGGTGATTTAATGTTGAATTTTAAGAAACAACAGAAGTTGTGTTTAATTATATTTAGTTGTACGTTTGTTTTTTTCTTTGCCTCTTGTCGGCCGCATCCAGTTGAAATTTTAATTAAGAAAAGTGAACGTAAATATTTGATGGGTACGCATGTTCAGCTGGATATTTGTGTAGATAAAACAGAAAGTGAAGAAAATATCGCTGCGGCATTTGCTAAGGCTTGGGAACGCCTTGAGGACATTTCCTGGCGGATGAACATTTTTGATGAGCGTAGTGATCCTAGCGCGCTTAATAATAGTTTCGATGCGCCTGTAACTGTTGGAGCAGATACTTACTATGTCATTAATCAATCATTATATTATACAAAACTTACCGGCGGAGCATTTGATATTACGATTCTTCCTTTATTGCAATTTTGGAAGGAAATGGCCCGGACAGCGCATGTTCCAGAAGAAACACAAGTACAACGGGTGAAAAAATCTGTGGGGAGTAAAAATATTCGATTACTAGAAAACAATCAAATTGAGCGTTTAAATACACAGACAAAGATTGATTTAGGCGGAATTGCTAAAGGATACGCCATTGATGAAGCCGCCCGTATTTTCAAAGAATTTAACATTGATAATATGTTTATTGATGCTGGCGGAGATATTTATGCTGGTGGGGTAAATTGTCAAAAAAAACCGTGGCGGATTGGAATCCGGCATCCTTTAGATATCAATAAATTGATTGATGTGATTGAAATCACAAACATGGCCGTTACAACATCAGGAAATTACGCGCAATATTTTGAGTTAAATAAAAATAAACTGTCGCATATTATTAATCCTGTTACAGGTTATCCGCAACAATATGTGGTCAGTGCGACCGTGATTGCGCCAACAGCCATGGCTGCGGATGCGCTTTCAACAGCGATGTGCGTTTTGGGGCATCCAAAAGGAACTGGAATTATTGATCAACTTGGAAAAGATTACGCAAGTTTAATTATTACGTATGATGAAACACATGGCGATGTGAAATTGTTTAGCCGGGATTATTCGAAATATCAGGTTTCTAGTGGTAAATGATTAATGGAAGTGTAAGTCAGAAAGAAGTCACAAAGAGACCAAGTCATAAGGTCGCAAAGTGTCGAATCCGGCAAAAGAACCTTAGCTATACATCGGATAATTGAATTTGAGACGGGTGACTGATAAACAAACTTAAGGAAACAAAATATGACAGCCAAAGATTTTTTTGATTCAATTGAAGGTTATCAAACGCAATATCAAAAGGATGTAAATGAGGAAAGTTATTTTGGTTTTCCTCTGCAACCGATTCTTGATGCGGAAGCACGGTTAAAGTCAAAGCAGACAGCATCAGTTGGATATTTATCGATGGAGTACGGTATCGCGCCGAGCATTTATCATCCGTTTAAACTTACCCACCCTATTGATCATCATAATAAGTTTTTTAAACATGCGGTTATTTCAAATTATCCTCAAATCGATGATAAGCATAAAATCCAAATTGATAAAATGCTGGATATTCCGATTTACGGTGGAGGTTTAGGAGTTCTGGCCGGCGATATTATAAAAAGTTGTGCTGATGAAGGGTTAAGTGTTGTTGGCGTGGGGATTTTATGGAATAAAGGTTATTTTCGGCAAAAATTTTGGTATAAACAAGGGCAAATTCCTAAAGAACTTTCGTGGGAACCGAAATCTTATCCAGGTTTGATTCCGATGCGAAAGTATATTCAATTTCATACCAAAGAAGGTTTGTTGTTTTTAAGGCTTTGGAAATATTATCTCTATAGTTATGATAAACGGTTTGCCTGTCCAATCATTTTACTTGATTCCCATCTGCCGCAGAATTTGCCGCATCTGCAAGAATTAACTAATCAATTGTATCGCAGTGATCATGACTGGTGGAGGGCTTTTCAAAGAATTATTCTTGGGGTTGGGGGAATGAAGGCTTTAAAAAGTTGTCATTACAATATTGAGCGGTATCATTTAAATGAAGGTCATGCCGCGTTTGCGTTACTAGATTCCTATCTGCAGGAACCTGATCGAAGAAAACTTTCGAGAAAATTCGCTTATACCTGTCATACGCCTGTTGCCGCCGGACATGATCGCTTTGCCGTTAAAGAAGTGGCGAAAATTTTTGATGAACAGTATTTAAAAGCGGCAAAAAAACTGGGAAAAGATCAAGAGTATAAAGGTTGTCTTAATTTGACATACATGTGTTTGAAGAATTGTAAGCATGTCAATGCGGTAGCAAAAAAACATCGGGAAATTATGCAGTTACAATTTCCTGATTTTGCCGAGAAAGTGGAAGCGATAACCAATGGGGTTCATATCCCGACATGGTTGTCCGGCAGTTTCCGCGATTTATTTAATCGATATAGTGAGGTTTTAGGCGATTGGCAAAAATCTCCGGAAAATTTGATAAAGGTAACCACATTAATTCAAGATGCGGATTTCCGTGAAGGAATATTTAACGCGCATCAAATTAATAAAAATAATTTACTTAATGTCCTTTCTCCTTGGCCATTAAATAAAGATGTATTAACTATTGCCTGGGCGCGCAGGATGACTGGATATAAAAGACCGGAACTTATTTTTCATAATGTTGAAAAATTGAGTAGATTGGCATACAATATTGGTCCTTTACAGATTATTTTAGCTGGTAAAGCCCATCCGAATGACAATATTGGCGCGGCGCATATTCACGAAATTTTTAAACATATTGAGCAGTTACAAAAACATAATAAATTAATTAAAGTTTTAATTTTAGAAAATTACGATACTTATTTTGGTAAGTTATTGACTAATTCTGTAGATATCTGGCTTAATAATCCGTTGCCACCTTTTGAAGCCTCCGGCACCAGCGGAATGAAGGCTGTTCTTAATGGCGTTTTACAATTGACAACATATGATGGATGGATCGTCGAGGCGGTAAAAGCGGATTTAAAAGGTAAGCCGGGAAAGGCCGTAGATATCGGCTGGGTGTTCGGATATCAGCATAAAGGACGTAAGATTGGATCTGAACAAGAATTACGCCTGGATGATGATTCGGATAAACTTTATACTACTTTAGGGGAAGCGGCAGAATTGTATTATCTGATGAATCACAAAGGCCAAATTAATTTTAAAAGTACTTGGATAGATAAGATGATTCATTGCGTGGCGCAGGCCGCATATTTTAACACCTCCCGGGCCGTTCGAGAATATCATGAGAATCTATGGAAATAATTTCACAAATCCGTGTAATTTTTATTGAATCGGAGTAATTATTTTATGAAACAGTATTTAGACTTAGTAGCTCATGTGCTTGAGCATGGTGAAAAAAAGGAAGATCGAACCGGTACCGGAACGATATCAGTATTTGGGTATCAAACTAAATACGACTTACGCGATGGTTTTCCATTGTTAACGACTAAAAAAGTTCTTTTTAGCGCCGTAGTATGGGAGCTGTTATGGTTTCTTAAAGGTTCAACAAATATCAATGATGACCTTAAGGAGCATACACCAATTTGGAATGCCTGGGCTGATGAGCAGGGAGAGTTAGGTCCGATTTACGGATATCAATGGCGGCAGTGGGAACGTTTTGTTCCTTTGGCTGAGGAAGGGAAATATCGTAAGGAGTATGTGGATCAGATTCAAAATGCGTTGGAATTGATTAAAAACAAACCAGATTCCCGACGGATTATTGTCAGCGCCTGGAATGTGGCTGACATCGACCGGATGGCGTTGCCGCCGTGTCACGCGTTTTTTCAGTTTTATGTGGTGAATGGTCGGCTGGATTGCCAGCTTTATCAACGTTCTGCAGACATTGCTTTGGGGGTTCCTTTTAATATTGCCAGTTATGCCTTGTTGTTGAGTATGATGGCGCAGGAATGTGGACTAACGCCGGGCATCTTTGTTCATACTTTAGGAGACGCACATATTTATTTAAATCACGTCGAAGGATTAAATCTGCAGTTGCAGCGGGCGCCAAAATCTCTGCCGCAATTGCGTCTGAAAAATAAACCGGTTTTAGAAATGGCTTTTGAGGATATTGAACTTATCGGCTACGAACACGAAGCTTTTATCAAATTTCCGATCGCAGTTTAATTTGGCGCAAGTTTTCAGTGCTTAGATAGTTTTTTGGAAATGGACGAGGAGATAGTGGAGAGCTATTTATATGTCAGACTTTAGCATTATTGTTGCTTTAGATGAACAAAAGGGGATCGGAAAAGATGGAGGGTTGCCTTGGCATTTAAAAGCCGATCTTCAGCATTTCAAAACCATCACGACTAAAACCGCAGATCCACAACAACGCAATGTGGTGATTATGGGGCGTAAGACTTGGGAGTCGTTACCGGAAAGATTCCGGCCATTGCCTGATCGCGTGAATGTGGTGTTAACTCGAGATTCCAATTACCCTTTGCCGGAAGGTGTTTTTAGAGCAGGATCTTTGGATCAAGCCTTTTCCTCCCTAAAGGGTGACACCCGCCTTTTTGGAGATATAGATTCTTTCTTTGTTATTGGTGGGCAGCAGATCTTTGAGGAAGCTATGAAACGGCCTCAATGTCAACATCTTTACTGCACGCATATTGAAGGGGATTTTCAATGCGACACATTTTTTCCTGATTTTCAGCAGGAATTTCAATTGATAGAAACTTCTTCTAAACTTCAAGAAGGGGCTCTATCCTACCAATTTAGCCAGTATAAACGGACAACCTAACCCTCCCTAAATAGGACAAACCTGGACATTTTACATTCATTTTTTTCTTCAAAATGGGAAGCGCTTTCATTGGAGATTTTTTTTTGTTAGAACTTGTTGATATTATGGTAGTTGTATAATTGTGAGCATTTGACCAATTTCTAAAATAATCAGCCAGCGGAATCGTATTGGAGCGAGAAATCTTATATACTTAGAGAAATCGGTAAAATCGCATGAATGCGTGGATGATCTTTATATATATCTTTAATAATAGTAGATAGTAAGGAAATTGGAAGTGTATGTTAGCCAAACCTAGTCCCAAAAAGAATATCCTGCTCATTGAGGATGATGATTCAGTCGTTCAGATGTTAGCAATGCTGCTTGAAACCAGGGGGTATAACGTCAAAGCGGTTGCGACAGGTCAAGAAGCTTTGGATAAGATCACAAATGGTGTGGATATTATTTTACTTGATTTAACCCTACCCGATTTTGATGGCTTAGATATTTGCCGAAAATTTAAAGATAATGAATCCATTTGTCATATCCCAATTATTATTTTAAGCGCCAAGATGTTGCCGCAGGCGGTGGTTGACGCTCTTTATTTAGGCGCAGATGATTATTTAGGCAAACCATTTGACTATGAAGAATTAATCGCCAGGATCGAGGCGGTAACGCGCCGCAGCAAAGGGTATCAAAATGGGAGCTTTATGAATAGTGGTGAAAGTGATGTGATTGTGGAGTTACGGCAGATTATAAATGATGGAAAGGTTGTTCCTTTTTATCAGCCGATTTTTCAAATCGAACCGTTTCAATTATATGGTTTTGAAGCGCTTTGTCGGCCAGATAGCAAAAGCATTCTGATGAATCCTGAGATTTTGTTTAAAGCCGCGATACAGTTTGGTGTTTATCAGGAATTGGAAATGTTATCTTGGAAATCCGCATTAATTAACTCGCAACAATACCTTAATGGCCATAAGTTGTTTTTAAACTGTAATCCTTATTTTGTAGAAAGTCCGAAGTTCACAGAGATTCGAAATTTATTCGTTGAACAAAACGTCAATATTGACAATATTATTTTAGAAATTACTGAACGTTCGGCTATGTCACATGTAGATTTATTTTACGAACAATTAAAACGATATCGCCAAGCCGGTTTCAAATTTGCTGTTGATGATGTCGGTGGTGGTTTTGCCAGTCTGGAATCAATTGTTAAAACAAAACCGGAGGTTTTAAAAATCGATAGGCATATTATTGAAGGCATTCATGAAGATGAATATAAGCAAAGTGTGGTTCGTTTTATTATTTCTTTTTGTAAGGAAAATAACATTTTTTCAATTGCGGAAGGTTTGGAAACTAAACAAGATTTGCAGATGGTCAAGGAATTAGGGGTTGACGCGGTGCAGGGGTATTATCTTTCTCGGCCTATGGCGACAGTGAATATGCAGGAAGTGTTCAAAACACGGGAATTGATTGAAGCCATTAAATAAGAATTAAATCCATTTAATACGGTCCAACTCATTTTTATAATCTATTCTAAGTGTTTATCAATAATTCTATATTTTGAAAAAGTTCGCGATTGATTATGGAAATAGTGTCATATTGGAATTTTTTAGAAAAAACCGGTTCCCCTGCAGGTAGGAAATCAGTATAATATTGGCTATGTCTAAACATAATGCGGAAAAACGATTATTTCCTCTATTAATTACCGCGGTTAATACCATTTTTTGGCATCCGGTCATATTTTTCCCTTTTTTATTAACCGCATTCATTCAGTTTTTTATTTTGGAAATACTTTATTTTTCTCCGCGAGAACCGTTGAATGTTTTTTTTGGGCCGATCATCAGCAAAATATGGTCTCCTGAATATCTTCATTATCCATTAAATTTGATTTTGCTGCCAAAACTATTTCAATACCTTCAATATCCTGTTTTTATTTTGCTGAGCAGCTATTTGGTGAGTGTGTCTATTGTCATTATTAAAAATATTAATGAAGACAAATCAATTCATCTAAAACCTTTATTTAAACAAACATTTTCAATGTACGTCCATATTGTTGTATCAGCTTTATTATCCTTTTGTTTGTATATCTGTTTAATGTATTTTTTTGATATGGTTATTGCGCGGGCCATGGAAATTCGTTCTCAGTCAGGTAAATTTTTTATTTTAAAACGGTTAATTTTAGAAGGGGCACCTTATTTTTATCTGTTTTTTAGTGTTTTGATTACCACCTTGTTTGCTTATGTGTTTCCAATGATTGCGATTGAACGCAAAAAAGTATTTCATGCGATTTGGGAAAATTTAAAGTTATTAAAAGGGTCGTTTTTCTTTACTTTTTTTGTTGTATTGATTCCATCGCTTTTTATTATACCCATTTTAATATTGCGCACAACCGTGAGCATTGATGGCGCTTTTCCTGAAATAAGCGTTTGGATTCTCGTTTTGAGTATATGTGTTTTATTGTTTATTGATGCGGTTGTTTATACAGCGTTAACGCTTTTTTATTTAATGTTAAGAGAAAAACAATGAAGAAATCAATTATATTATCGTTGATCATTTTATTATTTACTTTTGTGGTGTTAAGTTTTCTCAGTCGTAATGGGGAATATGCCGCCCAGCGAGATTTATGGGGGATTAATTTAAAATTAAAGCAGGCTAGTAAAGATCCCAATAATATGCCGAAAAATGTGTTTAAAGAGATTATGGATGATTATGATCAATTTATGATAAAGCATCCTAACTCCAGAATGCGTCCCTACGCGCATCTTATTTCCGGGCGTGTTTATATGCTGCAAAGAAAATTCGAACAAGCCAGGCAGGAATTTGAAACAATATTAGAGGAATATCCAAAAGAAACCGCGGCTAATATTCAGGCCTTAGCGGAAATCGGGCGAACTTATTTAAAAGAAGATAATGGTCCGGCAATTGTGAACACCTATGAAAGAATCTTAGCAAAATATCCTTTAACGGAATTAGGATTAAAGGTGCCGTTATTGAGAGCCGAATTTTATCAAAGACAGAACGATGAAACGAAAACCCAGCAAAGTTATCAGAATGCGGCCGATCATTATGAGGAGATTATTAAGCAGAATCCAGATTCTTTGATTGAGTACCAGGCTTTAAAGTATTTAGGACAAAGCTCGTTGGTTTTGGAGAATTGGGAAAAAGTGGTGGATTCTTATGGTGAATTATTAATTAAATATCCTTATCCAAAATATTTAACTGTTTACGAATCGGATAAAATTATTAAAATGATTACCACAATATCTATAACTAAACTTAAGAAATATGATCCAGCAAAGATGATTTTTTTGCGGTTTATCGAAAGGCATCCCAAACACCCTTTTAATGAAACTTTTTTTGAAATGATGAAAAGTTTTGAGTTTCTTAAGGAAGAAACGAAAGATATAGAATAATTATGAATGAAGAACAGAAAAAATCTATTACTGAATTTTCACAGGGAGAATTGTTTGAGCGGGTCAATGAAATTTGCGCAGGTGTTAACCAAGCCTTAGATGAAAAAGAGCTGTTGGAATTTTCCCTTAAGGAAATCATGAGTCTTTACCATGCCAGCCGCGGATCTATTTTTTTATTGGATGAAAAGGGTGAAAACTTAATTTTAGTATCGTCACAAGGAATGAAAGTGGATGAACAAAACCGAATTACAAAGCGTATGGGCCAGGGAATTGTTGGACAAGTGGCGCAAAAGAAAGAACCGTTTGTGGTCGATGATATCAGCCAGGATCAAAGGTTTAATAATTTTAAGGCGCGCGGCAGTTACAAAACACCTTCATTTATCTGCGCGCCGCTGCTTTTTAAAGATACGCTGCTTGGCGTAATTAATATTACGGACAAGACTAATAATACGCGTTTTCGAATTGAAGAATTGCAGATGTTGGATTTTTTGACTAGTCAAATCGCGCTCAATTATCGTCGGATTGGGTTATATAATAAATTTAAGATGATGGTTCAAGAAACAATGGATTTAAAGGATAAGCTAGGGCAGACACATCAGGAAACAAGTAAATTAAAGAAGCAAATTATTAATCAGGAAAAACTCGCGTCCATTGGAAAACTTGCCGGTGGAATTGCGCATGAATTTAATAATCCCTTAGATGGCGTAATGCGTTATACTAATTTATGTTTAGAACATACGAAAGAAGACGATGTAGTTCGAGGATATTTGTTGGAAATCAAGCAAGGATTAAATCGAATGGCCAATATTGTGAAAAATTTACTTGCCTGCTCCCGTAATGAGACTCACAATATGACAGAAAAAGTTTCAGTCAAAGATATTGTTGAGCATGTTGTGTATGTAACCCGGTCAGAAATCAATTTAAAAAATATTAGTATCCGACAAGAGATTCAGAATAACATACCGTTAATTCAGGATTTAGGTATCGCAAGAATCTTAAGTAATCTTTTACGTAATGCTATTGATGCGATGAAAAATGGCGGTGAAATTGTGATCAATGCGCAAAGCGACGGGCAACACTTATATTTAGATGTTACAGATACAGGTGAAGGTATGGCCAGTGAGGATATTGAAAAGATTTTTGAACCCTTTTATACTACTAAAGATATTGATAAGGGGTGTGGTTTGGGGTTAACCGTAGTAAGTGAAATTGTGAAAAGTTATCGTGGAAAGATTTCAGTCATGAGTGAGCCGCGCAAAGGAACGACTTTCTCTATTAATCTTCCAATCCAATAGAAGAAAAAGTATGGAAACTAATAAAAATTATCAGATTCTTGTTGTGGATGATGAGCCGTTAATCCGCGAATCTTTGTATGAAATATTACGGATTGAAGGTTACCGTGTTCAAATGGCGTCGACAGGCGAATCGGCGTTGGAAAAATTGAAAGAAGATAATTTTGATATTATCCTTACAGATTTAAAACTGCCCAAGATGAGTGGATTGGATCTTTTACGTAAAGTAAAGGAGTATAAATGGGACACGGAATTAATTCTTATTACAGGGTATGGTTCCATTGAATCGGCTGTTGAAGCGATGAAAGAGGGGGCATACGATTATATAACTAAACCTATTAATGATGGTGAAATTAAGATTATCATGACAAAAATTCTCGAAAAGAGATCCATCATAAAAGAGAATAAAGATCTCAAAGCCATCATTGCCAAGGAACAACGGCAGTCTTTTTGTGATTTAATCGGCGCTAGTCCATCGATGCAGGATGTTTATAGGGTCATAGATTCCGTCGCCAGTAGCAACGCGACGATTTTGATTAGTGGTGAAAGTGGTACAGGAAAGTCGATGGTAGCCAAGGCGATTCATCAGAGTGATAAAAATCGTTGTGGAAATCCTTTTATAGAAGTTAGTTGTGGCGCACTTTCGGAAACGCTTTTGGAAAGTGAACTTTTTGGACACGTGAAGGGTGCGTTTACCGGAGCAATTAAAGATAAGGAAGGTCGGTTTGAGGCAGCCGGTAACGGAACTGTTTTTCTTGATGAGATTGACGCCTTCTCTCCGAACTTACAGGTGAAATTGTTGCGTGTTTTACAAGACGGTGTTTATGAACGTGTGGGGGATAATGTCAGTCGAAAAACAAAGGCGAGGATTATTGTGGCCACGAATCAAATTCTAACGGAGTTAGTGGAAAGTGGCGATTTCCGAGAAGATTTATACTATCGGATCAATGTTATTTCTATTCGCATGCCGTCGTTACGCGAACGTAAAGACGATATTGAAATGATTACAGAATATTTTGTAAAGAAATATGCTGCGGCCAATAATAAGAACATTACCGGTATCTCTAATGGAGTAAAAGATTTGTTTTTGCAATACAGCTGGCCTGGGAATATCCGTGAACTTGAAAATGCCATTGAAGGCGCGGTCATTATGTCTAAAGGCGTGGTTATTGAGAAAGATGATTTTCCTAATGCGGATCGATTCTTGGCAAATAAACACACAGCAAAGAATGTGAATTCTTCGGAGCAGCCTTTAAAGAAGGTTGTGGAGCAGCCTGAGAAAGAACATATTTTATCTGTATTGCAGCAGTGCAATTGGAACCGTAATAAAGCCGCGTTGGTGTTAGGTATCAATCGGACAACGTTGTACAATAAAATGAAGAAATACGATATTTTCGATAACGAACCACAATAACCTATGCACGATTATTCGATTAAAAAAATAGCCTGGCAGATTTTTAATAAAGAAAAATGGTGGGATGTTTTATCTAAATTTATTTATGTCCTTCGGATGAATATTTTTATTGTGGATAAGTATGGTTATGTCATTCTTCCCCCGGATGAAACGAAATTTGGCGGCCGATTTTATACAGAAAGAACTTTGGGCGCGAAACTTTTGCATAATGTTGACGATCCAATCGCGCATTTTACAAAGCATGGTAATTTTTACGAATATGTTGACCGTTTTGATCTTCATGTTTTTGCTATCCCTGTTATTATCCAACAAGATCAGTTAGTCGCTTATATGATGGTCGGGCCTGTTGCTGTTGCTAAGAAAATGACTAATGAACAATACCGCGATATGGCAGCTAACGTTGGAGTTGATGCCGATGTTCTGTTGGAATGTATTTATGAAATTCGGACGGTGTCGCACCTTATGATGAATTCAATTCTGGAATTGTTAAGTGAAATCATTAAAGATAATATTGAATTGAATAGTAAGATACAGGATTTAGATAAAATGAAAGGCGAAAAAAACGATCCTTTTGTTCAAGAGTTTAAGGATTTTGCCAAAGACATTTATTCAACGGTACGCTTAGACGAGTTGTTAATTACACTTTTGGATATAGCCTTGTCTATGACTAATACAGAATGCGGATCAATTATGGTGATTGACGAGGTTTCCGCGGAAATGTCGATTAAAGCTGCGCGCGGGTTGGATAGTACTGTTATCAGTTCTTCCCGGGTCAAGATCGGGGAGAGTGTGGCTGGGATCGCTTTTCGCGAGAATAAAGAATTTATTATTAACGGCACACCGATTCACGATGATTTAAGTCCGCATTTATCCCGACCGGAAATTCGTAACGCGTTGGTTATGCCGTTGACATCAAAAGATAAAGTTTTTGGCGTTTTGAATTTACACACAAAAACATCCGGCGATACAATACGTGAGAATTTAGATAACCTTCGCCATCTGACAAAATTATTAGCCTCTGCGTTTTAATAAAAGGAGGTCTGCGTTTTTGTGATGAAGAAAATTATTTTTTTCCTTCTTACCTGTATTGTGACAATTCTCCTGCTGGAAGGTGTTTTATGGATTTTAGCAGTGAGTATTCCGCAAGTTGGCAATATATTATCACGGCAACCGCAATCCAATGAAATTCCCGCGCAAATTGATGATGATCTTTTAGGGCATCGTCCAAATCCAAATTATCCGGAACATGATCAGCTTGGTTTTCGTAATAAGAGAATTCCAGCGCGTATTGATATATTGACGTTGGGAGATTCTCAAACCTATGGAACAGGCGTTGCATCACAAGAAACCTGGCCGGCGCAATTAGCGCGAGTATTAAACAAAGAAGTTTATAATATGGGGTATCCGGGGTATGGTCCGACGCATAGTTTGATTTGGTTGGAAAAAGCCATTGAATTGAAACCCCGCGTTGTGCTGGAAGCATTTTATGCCGGAAACGATCTCTATGACACCTTTCAGGGGCTTTATAAATATCACCAATTTCCGGAGTTTAAAAATAAAGATTCAAAGGTTGTGAAGATGGTTGAGGCGCGGGAAGAGCAAAAGGCTTTTAAGAATGAAGTTGATTTGTTGGCTCCGCATCTGGATGAGACAGGCGAAGTGCCGGTGGAGGAAGAAGAAGTTTATGTCTCGCCACATGGATTTTTGCGTGAGATGATTGCCGGGTATTCCAAGATTTATGGGGTGATTCGGGCTGCCAAACGGGCCGTGAAGCATTATAAAAATCAGCAGAAAGATTTGGCTAATCGCGCGAATTGGGACTTGATTAGGCAGGAAGCCATTGATCGTCCGCAAAAACGGTTGGTGCCAGTTTATGATGATCAGGTTAAAACTTTGCTCACGCCAGACTATCGTCTGGCACCCCTCAATTTAGATGATCCCCGTGTTCAGGAAGGGCTTCAAGGGTCTCTTTTGGCGTTGAAGCAGATGCAAACCCGGCTGAATCAGGCAGGGATTGCCTTTCAAGTCGTGTTGATCCCAACAAAGGAATTAGTGTTTAAAGAAAAAGCCTTGCAGGCTAACCAAACAACAGATTCCATGTTATACTTATTCAGCCTGGAAGAACGTTTCTGGCAGGAGGTTAAAGCTTATCTGACGCAGAATCAGATCCCTTATGTGGACTTATTACCGGTTTTGCGTTTACAAACCAACGCAGGGTTTCAATTGTATCCGTTGGATTGGGATGGGCATCCTAACCCTGATGGCTATCGGTTTATGGCCGAATATATAGCCAGTCAAATGCCTTGAATTTTATAGGTGGTTTAGGATAAAAAAAGAGATGAGACTTGGTAAAAAATGTCAAAAGAGTTTAGGGGAGCGGTATATCTTTGTAGGAGGTGTTCCTCGCTCAGGAACGACTCTTGTTCAGAAGATTCTTGATTGTCATCCACAAATCTGCGGCATACCGGAATTTAAGTATACCCATCACATTATCCAGCTACGTAATCGAATGCGCCGTTCTGTTGATAATCAAATGATTGATGCGATTTGTTCTGATACGGATGTTGATTGTTATATCCGATCTTTAATCGATAGTTTTTTTACGCCCATCATTATGAAACATCATGTGAAATATTTAAGTGAAAAAACCCCGTGGAATGTTCTTGTGTTTGAAGAGTTAATGGAGCTTTATCCTAAAGCTCGATTTATTCATGTCGTGCGAGATCCGCGGGCAGTGATTAATTCCATGATTATGGTGCGAAAGAGGGCGTTAAAGAAAAATCTTCCTGTACCATATTTTACAAAAACGATTAGTGAATCAATACGGACGACGAGAAAATGTTTAGATGCTGGATTCGATGCCGCTCGAAAATTTCCGGATAGAGTATTGACAATTTTATATGAACAATTATTAACGGATTTGACAGGAGAAACAAAAAAGATTTGTCAGTTTTTAGCGTTGGATTGGTCTTCGGAAATGATTGATTTTAATAAAAGGAATAATTTGGCTGAGCAAAGCATGATGGTCGGCAGCAATGCGGCATATTATAATACGGAAATGTATCACCAAAATCCACTGGCTAAAGATATTCAAGAATGGAAAGACTTATTATCAGCCAAGGAAAGGGTAGCTATTCAACGGGCTTTTTATAATCATCCAGATTTAAGGAAATTGGGTTATGAATTTAATTTAGCGTATTTATCAGGTCTTAGAAAATTTTATGGCCAGAGTGTGTATACAATCGAAGCTTTTCCTCGAGATTTTCTCCGTAGTTTCTTTTCCCCCGTTAATGCAGGTTAATTATATATATATTTAAATATTTAGTATTTCTCAGTCAAATATTGATATTGACAAGTATCAGGAGTTGTCTTAAAATATCACATTCTCCAAAAAAAATATCTCAAAAAGGAATCTTTTTTCATCGAATTTTTTATCCTGCTAGGGGGTAAGAAGTTATAAATTGACAAATATGGGTTCTTGTCCTAGAATGTACGATTATGTCCTAGTTTGTCTCATTGATAAAAAAAAGACAAAATGGTATACTTGCAATTCGTAGATAGATTTTCATAAGTTGTTTATATCAATAAAGATAGGTTTTAATCTAGAATCAATTCAGAAAGAATGGGGGAGAAAATGGGAAGAAATCGAGGTTTGATTGGGACAACGGGTGCAATATTTTTAGTGTGTATGATGAGCACTCTTAGTTTTGCAGAGTCAAATTGGGATTTTGATATTCAAGGGTCACTTATGGAACAATATGATGATAATATTACAGAAGTTAATTCCAATGAAATTGACGATTTTATTACCCGTGCCAATATTGGTTTAGGATTAAATAATGAGGGAAAAACCTATTCTTTGGAATTAGGCGCAAGTATTACGCAGGAAATTTTCGCGGAAAATGATCAATTTAATAATAACTCGCAGGAAGTGAATTTGAATTTAAATAAGCAATTTTCTGATAAAGATCGGATTCAAGTGACCGACCGGTTTCGGAATTCAGAATCGATTGAAGATTTCGAAGATGCTTTTGGCCGTCAATCAGGACGTTTCAGTGCGATTCGTAATAATGTTGATGCCTTTTACACAAGAGAATTCACGCCGAAGTTTTCATCCATCTTACATTATGGAAATGAAGTTTATGAGACGGATGATAGCACTCGCGATGATTCACTTTTACAAAAATACGGATTAGAATTGCAATATAAGCACTCTTCAAAAACTATTTTTTTAGCTGGGTATGAATACTCAGAAATTGAATTTGATCCAGGTGCGGATGCTAATGTTCAAAAGATGTTTGGTGGAATTCGTTATTATTTGAAAGATACAATGTATATTGAAGGACGAGCAGGTAATTCAAAAGTTGATTCATTTACGGGTGCAGATTCTAATGAGCCGCATTATCAGGTAACTTTTAGTAACATTATTGATGATTTAACGCAGTTCACGTTAACTTATCTTAATGAAACAGCAACTAATAGTTATACAGAAGACGTATTTGAATCTTGGAGAATTAATGCAAATTTACGCAGACAGCTTTCTGAGCGTTTGAATGCAGCGTTATCGCTCTTTTATGGAGAAGCGGAATTTCAAACGCTTAATATCGGCGATGATACTGCCGGTGCCAGCGCCTGGTTAGGGTATGATTTGACGGAAGATCTAAAGGTTTTCTGTTCATATTCGTTATATGATAAAGATTCCAACGTTGTCACTCGGGATTACAAGAAAAATCTTGTAACATTAGGGTTAACGTTTGATTTTTAAGGATATTGAGTAAATTAGAGAAGGGGTCGAAAAGTATTTTTCGGCCCCTTAGTCTAAAATTTAATGGTGAAATAAAGGGAAGTTTAAACACAAATGCTTAAAGAACACGCGACAGTTTTTCGAAGGTTATTAATTTTCACGGATATTTGTCTGTTGACTGGGGCTTTTTTTCTGGGCTACTTTGTCCGCAGTTTTCTTGAATTGGCTTATTCATTGAATGCCTATTTGTGGATGTTGCCGGTTTATCTGCTCACTTGGGGTGGTTTGCTTTATTTCTCCGGAATGTATTCTTCTTTTCGATTAAAGCGTAAAACCGAGATTTTGATTATTATCGGACGCTCTGCCTTATTAGGATTTATTACCCTTACCAGCTTTAATTATCTTTTTAAAGTTATGTACATCAGCCGATTGTTGATTTTTCTTATTTTCTTTTTCGGCATGATTTTATTGGCAGTTGAGAAAATTATATTAATTCAATATTTTCGCCACTTACGTAAAAGCGGTTTTAATTTTCGTAATATCATTATTGTGGGAAGCGGCCGCCGGGCGCAAAAATTTATTACCCGTATTGATCAGCATCGGGAATTTGGTTTAAAGATTATTGGTCTTATTGACGACGATCCGGAAAAATTGAATCAACAAGTGTGCGGGCATCAGGTTATTGGTGTGTTGAAAGATTTGCCAGAGATTTTACGTTCCAATGTCATTGATCAGGTAATTTTTATTGTTCCGCATTCCTGGCTTGGCCGTTGTGAAGAGCCAATCCTTTATTGTGAAACGGTTGGAGTTCGTGTCAGTATTGCGGTGGATTATTTTGATTTGAAATTCTCCCGCGCTAAGCAGAGCGATCTGCACGGTTTTCCTTTATTAACATTTGACAGCACACCGGACAAACTGTGGCAACTTTTGGCCAAGCGTTTGATTGACATTGGGATTGCCTTTTTGTCGTTGATTGTGTTGGCGCCGTTATTTTTAATGACAGCACTTTTGATTAAATGGACGTCAAAAGGCCCTGTATTTTTTACCCAAGAACGGACTGGATTAAACGGCCGTATTTTTAATTTGTACAAATTCCGCACAATGGTTCAGGATGCTGAACAATTAAAAGAAAAATTGATGGCGCACAATGAAATGGAAGGCCCTGTGTTTAAAATGACCAATGACCCGCGGATCACGCCTGTTGGGAAATTTTTACGTAAATTCAGCATTGATGAATTGCCACAGTTGTGGAACGTTTTGATCGGTGACATGAGCTTAGTCGGGCCTCGTCCGCCGATTGTAAAAGAAGTTGAAAAGTACGACCATTGGCAGCGTCGAAGATTAAGTATGCGTCCAGGGTTGACGTGTATTTGGCAGGTTGGAGGACGAAATAAAATTACAAGTTTTGATGAATGGATGAAATTAGATTTAGAGTACATCGACAATTGGAAACTCTCATTAGATCTGAAATTAATTCTTTTCACCATTCCTGTTGTCTTATTTGGCCATGGGGCTAAGTAAGTTTAAAAAATAAATAAAATTCTTTTTGGAGGTTATTTTAAAATGAAAAAAGCTGCAATATTAGCATTGATAGGAGTATTAAGTAGTGCCATGATCGCGCAGGCGCAAACATTCGGCGCTGATCCGGAGTATGATAAATCATTGATTTTGGAAGCGCAAGATCCTGACCGTAAGGATTATGTTGATTCTCTTTATGATGACGCGCAGAAACTACAGAAATTAGAATACACGGTTGGGATTAATGACGTCTTGGAAATTAGCATTATCCAACCAGACGAATTATCAAAAGTTGTTACTGTCGCGCCGGACGGATCGATTTCTTTTCCTTACATCGGACGAGTCCATGTTACAGGTCTAACATTATCCACTATTCAAGATTTTATTCAGAATGAATTAGCCAATGGATATTTAAAATATCCAGTTGTATTAGTTACACTGCAAGAATCGCGCAGCCGTAATTATCTTGTTTACGGAGAAGTGCAAAGACCCGGAGAATATGCGATTGGAGAAAATGCTACTGTTCTAAAAGCAATTTCCATGGCAGGTGGTTTTACTAAATTCGGATCTTCAAGCCGCGTTAAAATTCTTCGCCCAAAACAGGGAGAAAAGGGTTACGATATTCTTAAAATTAATATCAAGGATGTTATGAACGGCGACGCAGATGCCGACGTAGAATTAACTTCTGGAGACATTGTGATCGTCTCCGAAGGGGTATTTTAATTTACCCTTTAGATACAAAATGATCGCAAAATTTTCATAAATGTATACTAATATTTTATTTTCACTGTATGATAAAAATTAGATCATAATGGGAAAAAAGTATACGAAAGAGAGAGGTTAGAAATGGATGAACAATTAACAAATACAGGGGATAATACTTTACGTGATTATTTACGTATTGTTTTTAAGCATAAAATCCTCGTCATTACAACATTCTTAACAGTTTCCGGTACAGTTTTTGTCGGGCTCCAGTTACGCACACCGGTTTATGAGTCCTCGGTTAAAATGTTATTAGCCGCTGAAAAGCAGGTGGAATCAACCTTATTAAAGGATTTAAAGGGAACGCAAAAAGCTGAGCTTGTGTTAACGCAAAGCGAAATCGTACGTTCTAATCCGGTGCTTGAACGGGCTGTTAAATCATTAAAGTTAGATAAGCGCCCTTACGATTATGAAAAGGCGTACAGCACACCGTTAAAGGCTATGCTCATTGACATGGATAAAGCAAAATTTGATACCATGCTTGAGAAAATGATGCCCCAACAGCGTGAAGAGTTCCTTTTCCGTCGGGCTGTTGAAGGGATGAGGCTCAGTGTTGAAGTTGAACCGTTGCGTGATACAAATCTGTTTTTGATTAAAGTAACAGATTTTGATCCAGTTGAGGCGGCCAAAAAGGCGAATGTTTTAAGCCGCTCCTATATTATTTTTGATCTTGAACAACAATTAGCCGAACTTACACTTAAATACGGTCGCAAACATCCAACAGTGAATCTTTTAAAAGACACGATTTTTATCATGAGCACGAATCTTAACGGTCAGCAATTGACTGATCTTGAAGCGATTGGTCCTGCGAGTGTGAAGATTATCGGTCAAGCCATGGTTCCATTAAAACCAACAGGTTCATCCAAATCCGTTGCCTTAATTTTAGCAGTAGTTATGAGCGGGTTTTTAGGGATTATGCTAGCCTTTGTTTTTGAATTTATGGATCAAACATTTAAAGGTCCTAAGGACATTGAAAAAGTTCTTGGTTTACCTTGCTTAGGATCAGTTCCTAAAAAGAAATTTATGGATCGTTCTTTAGTTAAAAACGTGAAGAAAAACAGTAATTACACCAAGGCTTATTTAACTCTTTCGGATCAAATGTATTTATTAGTCCGGGATAAAGGTATTAAATCATTTCTGTTTACTTCCGCATTATCAATGGAAGGTGCTTCTGTAATTATCGCCAATCTTGGTAAATTTCTGGCGCATAAATTGCACAAACCTGTTTTGATTATCGACGCTAATATGCGCAACAGCGCCATGCAGCATATCTTCAAATATTCAGCTAAGAATGGATTAGCTGATATTGTCGGTGGGGAAGCTGCCTTAGAAGATGTGGTTCAGGAAGTTGATACGAACCTTTCGGTTCTTCCTGCGGGAAAGTCAAGCATGGATCCTATTTCTCTTTTAGACTCACCAAAGATGACAGAGTTAATTAAAAAAACAAAAGAGAATTATGGCGTGGTCCTTATTGATTGCGCGCATCTGCGTAAATTTAAAGATGCTGTTTTAATTTCTCCGGCAACAGACGGAACTATTTTAATTGTTGAAGAAGGTAAATCACGGTATGAAGTTGTTAAAACAGCGATTGCACCGTTAGAAAAGAAAAAAGCGAATTTGGTTGGTGTTATTTTAAACAATCGGACATATGTTATTCCGAAGTTTATTTACGATCGAATTTAGTGCAGGATAATTCTGCTTAGTAAGGAAATGAGGCGACGGTTATGTATAATATTAATGTATTGTTAAAGAAACGCGAAGTAGAGAATAAACCGATTAATGTCGCAATTATCGGTGCTGGCTGGTACGGCCGGGGATTGATCCAAGAATTGTGTCATTGGCCGGGGATGACGCCAAAAGTTGTCATCAGCAAGAATATTAAGAATATCGCGCTGGCCTTTAACGCGGGTGGAGTGGATAAATCTGCCTTGACTGTGGTTAAATCAGCCAAAGATCTTGCCCAGGCATTTAAGAAGAGTCAATACATCGCGACTGATAATTATGACCTTGTTAATGATCTGCAAGGGATTGATGTTATTTTTGAAGCAACAGGTGATATTTTAGTCAGTGCAAAGATTGCTTTATCAGCTTTGAATCAAGGCATCCATTTTGTAACGGTTAATTCTGAAATGGATTCCACTTTAGGCTATCAAATTAATAAACTTTTTCAGGAAAAGAATCTTATCTTCTCTAATAGTGACGGCGATCAGCCAGGGGTAATTTACCGTATGCTGGAGAAGATAACGTCTATGGGTTTTGAAATTGTTGTCGCCGGTAGCTGTAAAGGATTTATTGATCCGCATAAAAATCCTCAAGATATTGCGCCATGGGTTCGGCAAGGGCATAACCCCAAGATGATTACTTCTTTTACCGATGGAACTAAGCAATCCATGGAATTGGCCGTGGTTTCCAATGCGGCCGGACTTTTTCCTGATAAACGGGGGATGCATGGCCCCCGGGTGACAAAACCCACATTAACTGAGATTTTTTCTAAATTGATAAAGAATCCTGGAGCGGTTGATTATGTGTTAGGTATTGATGGTGTAGATCAAGGCGCTGGTGTTTTTGTTGTCTGTAAACGGGAAGGCGAAATTATTGCCGAAGATTTACAATATTTGAAGAAAGGTGACGGGCCATATTATTTATTCTTTCGTGATGATCACCTATGTTATTTGGAAGCGCCTATTTCCATTGCTGAGGCTGGCCAATTTAACTTAGCATCGATGGCTCCCATTGAATTTAATTCTGATGTTATCACCTGCGCGAAACGAGATTTAAAAAAGGGAGAAAAAATTGACGGAATAGGCGGATACATGGCCTATGGCGTTATTGACCGGGCCGATGTTAGCCGGCGGGAAAATTTATTACCGATGGGGCTTAGTGAATTTGCGGTTTTAAAACAAGATGTCGATCAAGATACACCGATCACTTATGATATGGTTGATTTTTGTGAAGACAATATTGCGCTACAACTTAGAAAAAAGATGGAAGACGAATATCAGAGAAAGGAGCCTCTTACAACAGAGCGATGATAGCGTTTTGTGAAATGTGATTTGATGCCTGCTGATTAAAAATTTATTCCAATAATCATTTGGCATTAACATAAGGGTAAGTGAAGAAATCTTTTAAAATAGTGTAACAACATATGAATTGCCCCATGGCCGGCTAGGTTCAGCCATGGGTTTTTATTAATGAGTATTTAATTTACGCGACCAAAGGGAGCGTAAATTATACTGATTCTGAATGAAATTATCTGATCATAGAATTATTGAATTTCATTCAACCAGTATAAATAGTTCTTTTTCCAAGAAAATGTTCAGAAATAATTTTTAATTTGAGTAAGAACTATTATAGAAATACGAATTAACCCCGTAAAGTACAAAGAAATTGGACGGGGTGAGGATAATTTATCAGCGACCAAAGGGAGCGTAAATTATACTGATTCTGAATGAAATTATCTGATCATAGAATTATTGAATTTCATTCAACCAGTATAAATAGTTCTTTTTCCAAGAAAATGTTCAGAAATAATTTTTAATTTGAGTAAGAACTATTATAGAAATACGAATTAACCCCGTAAAGTACAAAGAAATTGGACGGGGTGAGGATAATTTATCAGCGACCAAAGGGAGCGTAAATTATACTGATTCTGAATGAAATTATCTGATCATAGAATTATTGAATTTCATTCAACCAGTATAAATAGTTCTTTTTCCAAGAAAATGTTCAGAAATAATTTTTAATTTGAGTAAGAACTATTATAGAAATACGAATTAACCCCGTAAAGTACAAAGAAATTGGACGGGGTGAGGATAATTTATCAGCGACCAAAGGAGTTGGCGGTGTACGTCATAATTTATGTCTAAACAAATTTTACGTAATATATTCAGTAATTATTTAGTTAATTTCATCCAATTAGCGCTTGGTTTTATCATTGTTCCATTTTTGATTAAGAAATTAGGCCAAAACGCTTACGGATTGATTGTCTTGGCAGAATCCACCATCGGGTTCTTTGAAATTGTCACGGTCAATATTCGTATCGCCTTGTCCCGGTATGTTACGTTTTCAATGTCGCAAGAAAAGTATGATGATTTCATGGAGTATTTATCAGCAGGTCGGTTTATGCTTAACTGCGCCGGTGGGTTGATTCTTATTATTGGGTCGATCATCAGTTATAATTTTTCCAATATTTTTCAAGTGCCGGATCATTTGGTATCTGAAAGTAAAATTCTTTTCTTTTTGATTATCATCGGATTTTTTATTTCCGTGCCCAACATTCTTTACTGGTCAATCCTTTACGCGAAACAGCGCTTTGATCTAATCAACAAAGCAGCCACTGCCGGAATTATGACGAGGGCTGGATGTGTGTTTATTTTATTTTCAATCTTACCGGATGATCATGTAAATCTAGTCATGTATGGTGTTTTTTATTTATTAATGAAACTCATACAGAACATTTTGGTTTACCGTTGGCATTTTTCCATGCTTGAAGGAATTAAGATTGTTTATCGTAAATTCAAAATGAGCCGGATAAAAGAGATTGCCTCATTTGGGATTCACGCCTCCATTAGTAACATCAGCGGGCTTTTATATAATCAAACCGCGACGATATTAATCAACATTTTCTGGGGACCGCAATACAATACCATCTACGACATCAGTATGAAATTTCCGAACATGATCAGGAACTTATTTGTTCAAGCCACCTGGACACTGACCCCGACATTTACCGATTACGCGGCGCGAAATGATAAATTAAAAGTAAAACAATTATTGTTTGTTTACACGAAAGCAATGTCGTTGATTACAATTCCGATCGGCTTTTTATTTATCATGCTGGCTTATCCACTAATATCAATATGGGTAGGAGAGCAGTTTGAAATGTCGAGCAAGTTACTTATATGGCATATGATTCCGTTGATTTTTCATATTCCAATGGCAGTAACCAATTGCGTATTTTTAGCCTACGGCAAGGTTAAATTTCCCAGTTACTTCAGGCTGATAGCCGCGGTGATAAATCTACTTCTTGCGGTTTTTCTGGTGAAATTTTTCAGCTTAGGATTATTTGGATTCGCGTACTCAGCCGCGTTAATTATTTTTCTTCAGGCAGGGATCATTGTTCCATGGTACGCGTGTAAAATCACTAAACTTTCTTTGCGTGAGTACTGGGTTCAAACCTTCCTTATTCCATTTTCCTGGGCTGCCACAATTATTTTTGGCAGTTTCTTTCTGATTCATCAGATTCAATCGGGGAATCATTTTTCATTATTATTATTCGCGATTTTAACTGTCGCCGCGGTTATTTACATTGTGGGTTCATATAAATTTATTTTAGATCCGACAGAACGAGGCTTTATGCAGCAGTTTATCCAAAATAAATTTAAAAAGGGGAAGGTTTCTGTAGAGGATAATACAATTTAGGAGAGAATAAGGATATCTGTATGAAACAACGAATTAGTGTAATTATACCAGCGTACAACGCTGAGAGCTTTATTTTAAAGACGATTAATAGTGTCTTGGCGCAAACGCATCCAGCTGACGAAATTATTGTGGTTGATGATGGTTCCAAAGATACTACTGCGGAAATTGTCAAGGGATTGAATAACAAGAAAATCTTTGTTTACAAAATTCCTAATGGCGGCGGCGCTAATGCCATGAACACAGGGTTTAAACTCTCCACAGGAGATCTTATTTGTTTTTTAGATCATGATGATATTTGGTTTAAGAATTATCTAAGTAAGCAATTTAAGGCCTTACAGCGATATCCCCAGGCTGGGATCTCGGTTGCAAATTTTGTGGCCAGGTTCCACGGGCCGCAATCACGGATGCAGAAAAGTTTACAGCGTCTGCGTTATTTCGATCAGTTAAATTTTCAAGAACCTTTGCGGTTAGATAATATGAAAACATTATTGCAACAGGATTTTGTCGGAACATTTACCGCCGCAATGATCCGCCGGGAAGTTCTTGAAAAAGTAGGTTCGTTTCAAACTAATTTGCGGATTTGTTACGATTATCATTTTTGGACGCATTGTGCCATGGAAACGCAATTTATCATCAATGATGAAGTTCTTTTTTTCAAACGCACGCATGGCGGTAATGCGTGTGCAAACAATATTCGCATGAATACGGAGCATAAGGGGGTTTTAGAGGAACTGCTGAAGCACGAATATGTAAGAAAACATCATTACAAACCTGTTATCCAGAAAGAAATTGCCTGGATGTATTATGAAATTGCTAATGACTATTTTCTTATGAAAGAAATTAAAAAATGTTACCAATCTTATTTTCGTGCGCTTGCGGCTGATGTTTCACCTGCTAATATTTTGCTTTTTTTAAAGAAGGCAGGGATGAAGACCATTCGGCTTTTATCATTTGGTTTAGTCAGTCGTAAACGGTTTAGTGGTGCAGCAGCAAGATCGTCATGAAAAAAGTTCTTGTCGTTTCGTATCTTTATTATCCTTCAACGGAAGTAGGCGCGCGCCGGATATATAATTTAAGAAAATTTCTTAAAGATGAAGAAATCGATGTTACAATCTTAACAGTTGATTTCACACGGTACGCGGAGCTTGATGAAAGCTTAGATTATCACGGAGAAAAGGTTTTTCGGACTCCCAGTTTTGGGCCGGTAAAAGTCACCAAGCGCGTGATGAATGAATCTTTTGCAGTCGGCTTCACGCGTCGGGCTGCTTACTTATTAAAGCGTTTGTGCAGTCAAATCCTTTTTCCGGATGAATATATCGGGTGGCGTCCTTTTGCGGTTGCAAAAGGAATTCGTTTGCACAAAGAAGAAAAATTTGATTACGTTTTGGCCACAGGAAGACCGTGGTCTGATTTTATTATTGGAAGGGCTATCGCGCGAAAATGTAACATTCCGATTATTCTCGATTATCGTGATCCTTGGACAGCTGATGAAAATATCTTTTTCCCTTCGAGTTTTATTAAGAAAATCAGTCATTGGTATGAACAGCGTTTGGTCAGATATGTCGATAAGATCATTGTCAATACGGAAGCGGTAAAAGAATTATTCTTAAAACATTTTCGGCATAATCTGGAAGGTAAAATTTTTGTTGTTACCAATGGGTATGATCCGCAGACGGCAGAGCGTTTAGAAAAAGCATCTGTTGACCGCGGCGATCATACCGGTCAAGGGATGTGCCGTTTGATTCATACCGGCTCATTTTTTGAATCTCGCTCCTTGGAAACATTGATTCAAGCCATGCATCAACTGCATGAAGAAAAAATTATTCATCCTGACAACTTTGAAATTCTCTCTTATGGTCCGCTTTTAGGAAAAGATAAACGTCTTTTACAGCAGCTCAATCTAACAGCCTTTGTTAAAGAACATAGTTTTATTCCGTATTTTGATTCTTTGAAAATGTTATGTAAATCATCAATGAATCTGCTGATTGTCGGCAGTGGTCATGGATCAATGATCCCGGCGAAACTATTTGATTATCTATTAGCGCGGCGACCTATTTTTTGTGTTGGCCCTGAGGTTTCTGAAGCGGGTAAGATTATTAAAGCCCATGATTATGGATTTTACGCCCGTATCAATGATCCTAAAGATATTGCTGTTAGATTACGTGATGCGATTAATTTATATCGACAGGGAAAAATGCAAGAACCGTTAACGGTTCCGGATCAGTACAGTATCCGCAATCAAGTTCATCGCCTAGCAGTATTATTAAAAGGCGGGTTATAACGGATAAAAAGGTTTATTATGGCGGAGAAAATTAAAGTATTACATTTGATAAATTCACTGAAACTCGGCGGGGCAGAGGTAAATTTAATAAATATCATCGAGGCGAGTGACTTAGATCAATTTGACGTTCATGTCGGGTTCGCTGAAACAGGACCATTACAAGCCCGCTTTGAACATTGTCCTATTGCTCTTTTTCAGTTTGTTCAAAGAGCGCATAAAGTGAAAAGTTTGCGGTCATTGCTGACAATACTAACGATCGCTAACTATATTCGTCAAAATAAAATTGATGTGATTCATACGCATTCATTCAGTACCCAAGCTTGGGGCGCGCTGGCTGGAAAATTAACTGGAGCTAAAGTTTTGGAACACGTCCACGACGGGCGTTACGCGGATCCTGTTTTTCTGCGCAGCCGGGGCGCGAATCCGGATCAATTTAAATTAGCCAAACAGTTAAACCGTTTTTCTGACAAGGTTCTTGTGCTGACGAAAACAAATGAAGATTACATGCGAGAAAAGCATCTATGCGCGATGAACAAAGTTGAACGGTTGTTAAATGGCATTCCGCTATCACAAAATGGAATCCGTAAGGCTGAAGATATTTTTGTTCGCTATCCACAGCTGCGGGAGCGGAAGATTGTTTTTATGGCCGCGCGCTTGGCCGAAGGAAAAAATCTGGAAATGATTTTTGAGCTGGCTGCTCAATTAAAGGATGATTATCCGGAAATTTTGTTTCTTGTCGCCGGTGACGGCCCTTTAATGGAAAAGCTTAAAATTGAGAGCAAGCAAAAAGATTTAGAAAAGCATATTTTATTTATTGGTTTTTATACGCCTGTAAAGGAATTGCTTAATATTAGTGATATTGTGATTCATCCATCGCTGATGGAACTTCATTCGATTACAGTGATTGAAGCTTTAAGCATGGAAAAGCCGGTGTTGGTTTCGCAGCATGTTGGCTGTCATGATGAATGGTTTACTCATCGACAAAATGCTTTTTTGTTAGATCCGTATCAACCGCAACAATGGTCTGTGGTGATCCGTGAATTATTCGAGGATGATTTCTTAAGTAAAGAAATTTCCAAGAAGGGGCGATTATTAGCGGAACAAACATGTGATATTAAAAAAGTAGTAAATCGGATTCAAAATTTATATAAAGAATTAACCATAAAGTAAGGAATAGATAAAATGAAAAAAATTAAATGCCTATTAAGTGTCGTTTTTTTATTTGCCGCCATTCAAACTGGACACGCGCAAGTTTCGCATAATGAATGGCGCTTTGCCGGTTGGATGGGTGGAGGAGCTTATCCGGCAATCGTGCCTGATCCAAGCGTGGAAGGTCGACTTTATCTTTCGTCAGACGTTGCCGGGATCTGGCGCAGCGATAATAGAGGAGAGAATTGGTATTTTATTAATGCCGGGCTTTCCAACCTCAATATCCCGTTATTAGCCGTAGCCCCTTCAGATTCTAATGTGCTTTACGCTGGATCCGTGACTGGATTAATGCGTTCTGATAACGCTGGACGAAGCTGGCGTTTATTAGATGTTACCGCGGGTAAGATTACCTTTAGCAAGGAACAAAATAATCACGCGATATGGGTTGATGAAGTCGATCCGAAGAAAGTTTATGTTGGAACAAAAACCGGCCAGATATTTTTTACCCGTAACGGCGGATTTGAATGGCAAAGCATGGGGCGAGATTTTTATCCATTTGGCCAAAATATTCCGATAACAAGTTTGCAACTTAATCAGGACGGTACAAAACTTTTTGTTTCCTCGAGTATCGGGCTAAAACGTTTTGATGTGAGCGAAGGTAGCTGGGAAAATATTTTTAAAACACCTGTTAAAGTGCAAGATATGAAACTGGTGCAAAATACGCAGACGCTTTACATTGTGGCCGAGAATAAAATTGGAATCAGCAACGATTACGGCGCGACATGGACCTATTCAAATACGATTCCCAAGGGGGAAATTACCCATATCGATGTGAATCGTTCAGTTGACGGTCAAATTAAAATTTCTGCGGCCTGGCGTAATGGTTGGGAAGGCGGAGTTCTTTTAAGTGAAGATAATGGTAGCAGCTGGCAGAATGTGGAACATAATCTTCACCATGATGAAGTCGGTAATCCAAGCCGGACTTGGATGAAAGGATTTTCCCGCCCGAACGATTTAGTCTGGGACCCATTTAATCCAGACATATTATATTTTACTGATACGTGGGGAGTGTGGCGGTCCAATGATAATGGCCAGTCCTGGTATGAAAAAATTAACGGCGCACCTAACGCGTCGGGATCGGATATCAAGATATCCAAAGACGGCATTATTTATGTTGCGACAATGGATCAGGGAATATTAAAATCTTCGGATGGCGGTCTGTTTTATGAAGCGTTTGTACCCAATGCGAAGTTATTCAATGGTATTGCCGGACATTTTTGGCGGATTATTCTCGACGATGAATCGCAGAATATTCTAACAACCGTATCGCCATGGAGCAAAGATCGTAGTGAAGTCATGATCTGTCAATATAAGGAAGTTTCTTGCCGGATTATTACCGCAGGGCTTCCTCCACAATACCCGCAGGAAAATACCATGTGGACCAAAGGGTATCCGCGCGCGTTAGCGATTGATCCAAAAAATCGGGAACGAATTTATTTAGGGATTGACGGAGATGATGGCGGTGGTTTGTTTAAATCAGAAGACGGCGGTACTACTTGGTCAAAGTCTGTTGGCCAGCCAGGTTCTTTACGGATTTACAACGGTTTAGTTATTGATCCCATGAAGCCAAAAATTATTTATTGGGCCGCGTTTGGTGAAAACGGTGGTATTTATCAGAGTGATGATTACGGAGTAACCTGGAAAAATGTTTTTAATGACAGCACAATGATTTTTGACTTAGCAGTTTCTTCTCGGGGAGATGTTTACGCGGCGACAGCCGGATCGCAAATATATGTTACCAATAATAAGGGAAAGAATTGGCGTTTATTAAATAAATTTGACAGCGGTAGCGCTTGTGAAGCTGTAACAATCGATCCGAATAATGAAGAACGTATTTTTGTGGGAACTGTCAGCTGGAATGAAAACAGCGATGGACACATTTATTTTACTGATGACGGGGGAAAAACTTGGCAGGATATTTCCCACGGGCTGCCCCGTTCGCAAGGGCCGGCGGCTATGGCGGTAAATCCGAAAGAAAACACGTTGTACGTTTTACTTTACAGCGGCTCTGTTTATAAACGTAATATTGCTTCTTTGGAGAAGGTCAAATGAAAGGGAATCTTTGGTTAAACGTCTTAGCTGGAATTTTAGCCAGTGTCATATTCGCGGTATTATTATCGTCCGGATTGCCGCTGCAGTATGCCTTTGGTTTTCTCCTGGGGCTTTTAATTATTTTTATTTTTGCCGGAAATTCCCTTTATTTTCTGTTTGGGTTATTTTTGTTTCGTCCAGCTATTGATGAATTTTTGGTATCTATCCGGATTGCTTTAGGGGGAATGGATTTAGGGATGGGAGGGATTCTTTCTTTATTCCTTTGTACCAGTGTTATTTTTACGTTTTTATTTAATCCGCGTTACATTAAACGCCTGCATCATCCAGTGATTTATTTGTATCTGATTTTTGTCCTTATTGAAGTTTTCACCTTTTTTAATTCACCGGATCCTTCATCAGGGGTTAAAGCGTTATTAAAATATTTTTCAATTATGTCGGTAATGGTTTTGATTATTTTAAACATCCGCCGGGAAAAAGACGCGTATTTGATCTTACGCGCTTTTATTTATTCCGCTATTATCCCGGTTCTTATCGGCTATGTTAATTTGGCGATTGATGGCGCCGCGAGATTTCAAGGCAGTTTTGATCACCCTAATATTCTAGCTTCCTTTGTTGTTTTAATTTTAGGCTGTTTGATTGTTCAGCTGGATCAGCCAAATCGTTTTAAGAAATTTTCCATTGGCCGGATTATTTATATCATTTTTTTAATCGTGCCATTGGTGCTGACGCAAACCCGCAGTGCCTGGGGGGCGATATTGCTTTTTGCGGTTATTTACGCTGTTTTTTATAATCGCAGCTGGATATTACCTTCATTAATAATTTTTTGTATCGTTGGGTTAACGCCATTTGTGCAGCAGCGGGTTTTAGATACCATTGGTTCGTATGGAGAATCTACAACAGTGGATGAAGAAAGCTCTTTAGGCTGGCGTTTGGAACAATGGAAGGATTTATATGCTAAGGCGTTGAAAAGACCGCTAACGGGGTATGGATTATACGCAGATATTCGTCTTTCTGAGGAAGAACATGCCGCGCATAACGATTATCTCAAATTTTTCATCGAGTCTGGAGTTTTTGGCGTGCTCAGTTATTTTTCCTGTTTTTTCTATTTGCTTTTTTCCGCTTTTAAATATCAACATGAGCGTTACTCCAACCTTACCCGGAAAGTTTCCATTTTCTTTATTTGTTATATTCCTTCGTTTCTTATTGTCAGCTATGTGGAAAATATGGCCAGTTACATCGTGATTCATTGGTATTTGTGGGGGATGATGGCGGTATTGATTTCTGCTCAAGCCTTAGAACGTGAACAAAAGATTCTGGAGCTTCGTCGCGCCCGTCTTGATTCAACAGAGGACGACGATGAGGAAGACGATTAAACTATGAGTATGTTAAAGGATTATTTTAAGAATAAATTACGAACAGGAAAGCTTTTTAAATCTTTGCTAAAGGAATTACAATTATCAGAGAATTTTTCAAAGCAGGAAATGCGAAATTTTCATAATGAAAAGTTACAGAAAATTATGAAAATAGCATTTACTAATATACCGTATTATCAACAAGTGATGAAAAGTAGAAATTTAACTTTTCAAGATATAAAAAACGTTGATGATTTGAAAAGATTACCTTTAATTGACAAAACTATTGTTCGAGAGAATTTCCAAGAATTTAGAAATACTCAACATAAAGGACCAATATTTAAGGGCTTATCGAGTGGAACAACTGGAAGGTCAGGGGTGTATCTTCGTGACATTCGTTCAATTAATTTTGAAAATGCAGTTTTATGGCGTCTTTATCAGAAAGTTGGAAAAAAAGTAAACAGTCGGAGGGTAACATTACGTGGAGAATTACCATGTTCGATTGATCAAAAAGAGCCGCCTTTCTGGAGGGTAAATCGTTTTTCAAAAGAATTAATTATGTCGTCTTTTCATCTTAATGATACAAATATGTCTGCTTATGTGGATGAGATAAATAAATATAGACCATATGATTTGCATGCCTATCCAGCAAGTGCATATCTTTTAGCTGAATATTGTTTAAGAATGAATAAAAATATAAATTTTGAAATTATTTTTACTTCTTCTGAAACCCTCATGCCTCAACAGAAAGAAACAATAGAAAAGGCATTTAATGGAAAAGTTTGTGATATTTACGGGCAGGCTGAACGTGTTGCTATGATAATTCATAATGAATTTGGGGATTATAATATTATTGAAGATTATTCTATAGTTGAATTACTGCCAATTGAAGATGGACGTTATGAAGTTATAGGAACAACTCTTAATAATTATTTGATGCCGCTGATTCGATATCGTACAGGCGATATTGTTGAAATGAATTCCAAGGAATATGATGATAAATATGTTTCTTTTCGTTCTGTGAAACAAGTAATGGGGCGATTTGATACTCACCTAAAAACACCGGATGGACGTAAATTTGGAGCAGCGGCGCTTAGTATGATTCCCAAAGGGGTTGATAATATCATTGAATCACAATTTGTACAAAAACAATTAGGGGAAGTAATTCTCCGTATAGTATGTACAAAAGATTTTTCGGATAAAGATGAATTGAAATTGAAGAATAATATTAACAAATATCTTTCTAAAGAAATTCGGGTATTTATTGAAAAAGTTAAATCAATTCCAAGAACAAAAGCAGGAAAATTCTTGTTAGTGGTTGATAAATCTAATCAGGATTTGAAAAGTGATGAGTAGTGGTGAAAATATAAAGATTTTCAAGGACGAAAGTATTTTATGTTTTGCCGGCGAAGATTGGTGGTACCACAATCCACATTCCAATCTGCATATCATGAAGTCGATGGCCAAACATAACAAAGTGCTATTTATTAATTCCATCGGAATTCGTATGCCCAGCGCTAAAACCGATTCGCATCTTGGGCAGCGCATTGCCCGT
Organism: Candidatus Omnitrophota bacterium; assembly: GCA_020632515.1. GTDB lineage: Bacteria > Omnitrophota > Gorgyraeia > Zapsychrales > Zapsychraceae > JACKFK01. Next base: position 209,078 of record JACKFK010000004.1, read on the forward strand.
AAATTACGCAGTATGCTTAAATATTTAAGAAAAGTTGATACGTCGCTTTGGGTTTTTACACCAATTGCCTTACCGATTATCGCGCGCTTTGAAAAAGTCATTTTTGCTGTGAATAAAGTTTTATTACTGACACAGCTGCGGGTGATTATGTTTTTTTTAGGATTTAAAAATCCAATTATCTGGGTCAGCTTACCCACGGTTAAAGATGTGGTGTTAAGTCTTCGTCGGAAAATTGCCAAGAGTTTAGTGTATTACTGCACAGATAATATTTCATTTTTCTCCGGCCAACGGAATGAAACTATTCATGAGCAGGAAACCGCGATTCATAAGGCGGCGGATGTGGCCTTTTTTGTGAATCATAATTTATTAGAAGAAAAAAAAGGTGTTAACCCTAATACGCATTTTCTTAGCCATGGCAGTGATTATGAACATTTTGAAAAAGTCAGAACAGAAAAGTTTCCAATGCCAGAAGATTTAAAGAATATCCCTCAACCTATTTTAGGTTATACCGGTGTTATAAGTCGTTCGGTGGATGCGGATTTAATTGAGTACTTAGCGCAGAGAAACCCTTCCTGGTCTTTTGTTTTTGTTGGAGGAATTCAGAAAGATATAGAGAAATTAGAAAAAATGCCTAATATTTATTTTCTTGGTAAGAAACCGTATGAAGAACTTCCAGCATACTTACAGTACATGGATGTTTGCTGTATGTATTATTTAACCAACAATATCTGGATCCAAAGTTGTAATCCTAAAAAAACATTGGAATATTTAGCCACGGGAAAACCTTTTGTTTGCGTTGATTTTCCAGAAATTCATTATTTTAAAGATTGTGTTTATATCGCCAAAAATAAGGAAGAATTTGAAACGTGTTTAAAAACGGCTTTGCATGAAAAATCCACTGAGAAAACAAATGCCCGGATCAAGGTAGCACAGGAGCACACCTGGGATCATATCGCGCAAAGAGCCGGTGCATTGATTCAAGCCGCGATAAATAAAAGAAATTAAAGGAAGTATTTGCTATGGCAGAAACGGATAAAATTGTTCCTCAAGGTGTGATGACTGTTCGCGACGAGGCCTTAGGATTATTAGGATATGTTGTGGTAGACCGGACGATTAATGGTCATGCCTGCGGTGGGTTGCGCATTCATAAAGACCTATCCATTGATGAATTAAAGGCGTTAGCCAGGGGAATGACATTAAAATATGGATTTTGCAGAATGGATCAAGGCGGCGCCAAAGCAGGAATTGTCCTTAATATGGATGCCCCGCAAGAAACCAAACAACGTTTTTTACGTCGATTCGCTGAATTAATTGAACCATTACTTAAAAGCGGGTATTACATTACCGGACCAGACATGGGTACTGAACAAAAAGATATTCTCGATATGCTTAAGCATATTGATATGAAGATTCCAAAGATGCGTCGTGATAGCGGACAAAAATCAGGGTTTTATACGGCTCTTAGTGTGATGGTCGCGGCTGAAGCCTGTGTAGAATATAAAAAAATGTCTTGGAATGGATTAAAAGTAGCCATTGAAGGATTCGGAGCTGTCGGTAGTTCATTGGCGCTGCTGTTAACCCGGCGGAAAAAAGCAAAAATTGTGGCGATTTCAACGTCGGCTGGCGCAATTTATGATGAAAATGGTTTGGATGTTGAGAAATTGCGGGATCTCTTAAAAACTAAAGGTAGTAAATTAGTCGATTTTTATGAAGGTGCGCGTAAAATTCAACAGGAAGAAGTGCTAACTTTGGATGTAGATATTCTGGCGCAGTGCGCGAAACAGTACACGATTAATGAAAATAATGCCCACGCGATTAAGGCCTCCATTATTACTCCGGGCGCCAATAATCCGATTACGGTTAAAGCCGAAGAAATTCTGACGAAAAGGGGAGTTTTGTGTATCCCTTATTTTTGCGCGAATTGCGGCGGGGTTATGGGCAATAAAATGGAAGTGACAGGGGTTTCTGAAGATGTTATCGAAGATGTTATCAGATTGAAAAATAAAAAGAAAATTTTTCGGTTAATCGAAATCGCCCGCAAAGAAAATCAAACCTTAACGTGGATCGCTGAAGGAGAAGCGTTGGATTTATTTAATAAAATGAAAATTAAAGTTAATAAACGGCATTTAAAATATCGGTTGTACCGGATGGCGGTTAACGCTTTTAATCAAGGGGTTGTCCCAAAATTTCTACTAAAAAAAATCGCTCCAATGTATTTGCGCAAAATATTTTAAATCATATGAAGGATAAAATTATTATTAGAATGAGAGAGATGAGAGATGTTGGACAGGGTTTCAAGTTATGTGTCTTTTTTAGCGCAGAATAGTTATCTTTCCTTAAAGGGTGCAGCTGTTAATTCAATTAAATATTGCAAGAAATTTTATAACCTTTTAAACGAATTAGAAAAAACAGATAAGTATTCTTTTGCGGAGCTGCAAAATTTGCAGAATGAAAAACTGCGGCGTCTGGTAACGCATTGCTATGAATTTGTTCCTTACTACCGCCGGGTTTTTCAAGAGTTAAAACTGACCCCTAGTGATATCAAAACCAAAGAGGATTTATTAAAACTCCCTTTGATGGATAAGAATGTTTTAAGGCAAAACTATCAGGATTTTATTGCCACCAATGTGAATCGGCGTCATTTGCGAGATGGATGGACCACCGGCACGACCGGAAATCCAATCAACGCGTTAAGAGATAATCATTCAATTATTTTTGAAAATGCCATGAAATGGCGTCATCGCCGCAAGGTTGGTGTTGATATTACGGATCGTTGCATCGCGGTGTGGGGAACTATTTGGGACGATCAAATAGTCCCGACTAATCTTAAGCGTCCGCCTTTTTGGCGTTATAACTTGGCAGACCGGCAGTTGTTGATAAGTTATTATCATATGAGCGTACTGACGCTGCCGCTGTTTATGAAAGAAATTGAACGGTTTAAACCGCAATATATCGAAGGTTTTCCATCGAGTATTTTGATTTTAGCGAAGTTTTTAAAAGCAAGAAATCAGACATATCCGTTAAAGGCAGTATTTACTTCGTCTGAGAATTTGTATGAAATTCATCGCAAGGAGATTGAAGAAACTTTTGCAACAAAAGTTTATGATCTTTATGGGCAGTCAGAACGGGTTTGTGTGGCCACGGAAACACCGCAAAATAGAAATTTGGAAGTAAACATGGAATATGGTGTATTAGAATTGATTCATCAAAATAAACCGCAGATAGAAGGAGCTTCAGGTTCTATTGTGGGAACAGGATTGAATAATTACGCAATGCCGTTGCTTCGTTATGAGACCAATGATTTGGCAGTTGTTCAAGAGGCGGCCTCAACCGGATTTAATACACCTATTATTGAACGGTTAATGGGGCGGGAGTCTGATTCCATTAAGACATCGGATGGACGGATTATCCCGGGTAACGGAATCATGTCGGCTTTTCATGGTCTGAAAAATGTTCAAGAATCACAAATTATTCAGGAAGATTTAGAACATTTGATTATTAAAGTGAAATTAGTCAATGATGAAGAAGGTTTTAATTCTGCTGAATTAATAAAAAATTTAAAGACATATGTCGGTAGTGCAATGAATATCGAAATTAAGATTCAAAAAGATATTTTTGGCTCTTCTCAACGTAAACATCGTTGGGTTGTTTCGGAGATTGAATAAGTCAATAAGTTGCTAGAACAAGTCACAAAGTCACAAAGTCAGCTATCAGTCATCAGCGTTCAGCTATCAGAAAGTATAGTCTCCTGTCGCCAGGATACAGTGACCAGTGAAAAAGTTACAAAGCCACAAAGTCGCAGATATTTTGTAATCTAGCAACTTTATGACACGGTGACTTTGCAACATTGTGACTTTATAACTTTTAAATATGAATAAAACATTACAACAACTTTATCAGTATGTGAAACAGGAAAATTTTTCCGGCTGGGATCCTTTTGACGGTTTAAACAGCGTTTATTTTAAGGAAAGCTTTTTTTATAAAAGTGAATTTTTGCGTTTGTGCTGGATTCAACTTTTTAAACAGTCTCCTTTGAATTTACGTTCTGCCTTGAAGGTGCCGAAAAGTTTAAATCCTAAAGGGGCAGCGTTATTTCTTTCCGGATTAGTAAATTTGCATGAAGCCACGGCTGAACAACACTATTTAACAGACGCGCAAGAGCTATTTCAACAATTGATACGTTTGCAGCTTAACACGAAAACAGGTATTGGCTGGGGGTATAATTTTGATTGGCAGGCAAAGGCTTTTTTTGTGCCCGAAGGCACGGCTAATGTGGTGACAACAGTTTTTGTGGGGCAGGCATTGCTGGATTATTGGAAATGGGCGGATCAAAAGCAACGTGAGGAAATTAAAAATATCATTTTGGGTGTGGTTAATTTTATCTATAATGAAATGATCATTTGGCAAACAGAGAGCCAGTTATGTTTTGCCTATATACCGCAGAAAAAAACAGAAGTCCATAACGCGAATCTAATGACGGCTGCTTTTTTAGCGCGGGTGTTGACTTTTTCAGATATTAAAAAGAGTATCCCGCTTGATTTAAAGGCTCTTATAATTAAAGCGGTAGAATTTTCGACGGAAGATATTGACGATGATGGGTATTGGCCGTATGGCACCATGGATCATCATCGGTGGATGGATAATTTTCATACAGCTTTTAATCTGCAGGCATTACTGCAAATAAAAGATTCTTTAAAATTAACAGATTATGATAATACGATTGAACAAGTCTATCATTATTACATTTGGGAACTTTTTTTAGAAGATAGCCGGCCTAAATATTATCATAATAAATTATTTCCGGTGGATATTCACACCATCGCTGAAGCGATTATTTTGTTAACACAAGTATTGTCAAAAAAATATAACAATCGTGATGGAGAAAATATTTTTACCCAGCAGAATATCTCTCAATCTAAGGAATTGCTAAAGAATTTACAACAATATGTGGAAGATGAATTTTTTAATGAGCAGGGATATTTTTATTATCAGCAAGGTAAGTATTTAAAAAACAAAATTCCTTATATGCGCTGGAGCCAGGCGTGGATGTTTAAAGCGCTGGCGGTGCGAGAAAAGAGACAGGCTTAGCTTTCAGATATCAGCTATCAGAAAGAAGTCGTAACAGCTGATGACTGACAGCTGCGAAGCCAATAACTGATATGGTGACTTTGTGGCTAGAGTATTAGATTTGTATTGATGTGATCTTGCGACTTTCTGAAAGCTGACAGCTGACAGCTAAGAATCGGATAACTAACACGGTGACCTGGCAACTTTGTAACTTTTATTATTATGATTATTCCAACTAACAAACAGAGAATTCGTTTCTTCGGCGGGTATATTGATCCTCTTACCATGGAGGAAACCTTAAATTGTGTCGAAGAAATCATCCGCCGCCGGATTATGACCCAGCATGTGGTCATAAACGTGGCGAAATTGGTGATGATGCAGAAAGATGGGAATCTGCGGGAGGCTGTGAATTCGTGCCGGTTAATTAACTGTGACGGCGCCGGGATTTTGTGGGCTGCACGGTTGTTAGGATTTAAAATACCCGAGCGGGTGGCTGGAATTGATCTAATGCTGAATCTGGTGAAATTAGCCGCGGAAAAAAAATTCAGAATTTTTCTTTTAGGCGCGACGAAAGAGATTTGTCTGAGAGTTGAACATAAATTTCAACAGCAGTATCCGGGGATTCAGATTGTAGGTTGTCAGGATGGATATTTTAAAAAAGAGGAAGAGCTGACGGTTGTGGAAAAAATTAAAGACTCTTGTGCTGAGATTTTATTTGTGGCGTTGCCTAGTCCGAAAAAGGAAATCTTTCTGAATAAATATATCCAGCAAATGCAAGTTCCGTTTGTTATGGGGGTGGGTGGTAGTTTTGATGTAGTAGCAGGTAAGGTCAAACGGGCGCCGAAGTGGATGCAAGATTTTGGATTGGAATGGTTTTACCGGATGATCAGCGAGCCGGGACGGATGTGGAAAAGATATTTAACAACGAATACTGTTTTTGCCTGGATGGTTTTAAAAGCATTGGTAACGGGGAAAAAGAATTAAAAGTCACATTGTTACCAGGTCACAAGGTCACCGTGTCCGAGCGGAAAATTAGCATTACAACTTTGTGACTAGAGCGTTAGATTTGTTTTGCTGTGACCTTGTAATTTTCTGATCGCTGAACGCTGACAGCTGAAATCTAAGAACCGGATAACTGACGTTGTGACATTGTGGCTAAAGCCTCGGATTTGTTTTACTGTAACATTGTGACTTTTAGAAATACATAATTTATTAAAGAGGACAATATGACAACAGAGAAATCTATGATGAAAAATTTTAAACAATCGCCGGTGGGCAAATCCATCGGTGTGTTCGTGAAATCTTTAAAACATCGCCCTTTTTATAACGGGCATTGTAAAACGTTGCAAAAAGATCTCTTTTTTTCACCTAAGACGTATTATCCGAAAATTGTGGCTGATAGTATCCAGCAGCGACGGATTCATCTTGATGAAACCATAAATTGGCTTTGCCGCGGACAAGATGCGAATCAGGATGGCGGGGTGGCGGTCGGGTATGGATTTCGTCAAGGATGGGGAGCGTCCTACCCGGAAACAACTGGTTACATTATTGAAACTTTTTACGAGTACGCGCAGCTAACTGGAGACGATCAATACCGCGCCCGCGCGCTAAAAATGGCGCAATGGTTATTAAAGGTTCAAATGGAAAACGGCGCGTATCAAGGTTTTACTATTTCCGATAAAAAAGGCCCTGTGGTCTTTAATACCGGACAGATTATCTTTGGCTTGTTGAAAACGGCTTTGGAAACCCATGATGAAAAATTTTTAGAGGCTGCGCAGCGGGCTGGTGATTGGCTTGTAAATGTGCAAGACGCCAACGGCGCGTGGAGCCGGTACACATATAATGATTTCGCGCACGCGTATCACGCGCGGGTCGCCTGGCCGCTTCTTGAGTTGTATAAAATCACAAAAAAGGAATCTTATAAAACCGCGGCGATTCGAAATTGTGAATGGATTTTAACACTGCAGGATTCTAACGGCTGGTACCATCAAAACAGTTTTTTTAAAACAACGAACCCATTTACGCATAATATTGTTTATACCACTCGGGGGATTTTTGAATCCGGCATGATTCTTAACGAAGAACACTACATTGCCTCGGCGGAAAAAGTTCTTAAGCCGTTAATGGATTCCTTCGAACAAAAGAAATATCTTTGTGGTGAATTTAATGAAAAATGGGAATCTTCAGCTCGGTACAGTTGTTTAACCGGGAATTCGCAATTGGCTGTTTGTCTGTTTAAGTTTTATAAATTAAGAAACAAACAAGAATATCTCACCGCGGCTAAGAAGTTAAACCGTTATAATATGGCCGCGCAGGACATTGTTTCCTCAAATCCGGGAATTAAAGGCGGTATAAAAGGATCTGTGCCGGTATGGGGTGATTATATGAGCTTTTTCTGTCCGAATTGGGCTGCTAAATTCTTCGCCGACGCCCTGATGCAGGAAGTGTCAGTTTCAATCTGAAGAAAATAATTGAGAGTGAGTTGACGGTCAGTAAGAATGCTTAAGGATGCTTGTGAAAAGAAATTGTTTGATGGAGAGTTAACATGTAAAGTCTTATTGCCAGAAGATATAATCGGTTTAAAAGTTCAAGCGATGATAAATGATCCACAGCGGCAAAAACAAGAAATGTTAGACATTGAGAGTTTATTAACGCTTGAGAATTACAGCGTTAATTGGAAAAAACTAGAAGAATATTTTCAGCTTTTTGAACTAACGGATGATTTTAATATGTTAAAAAAGAGATACCAGAATGCTTAAAGATTCTGAAAAAAAAGAAATGCTTAGACTGGCTGCGGCGGACAGTTTACGGTCGGATTTTCGCGAGCTTATTAAACGTAGACCGAAAGTATCAACAGACGCAAATACCGTGGACCTGGACTGTGTTATTAATTTTTTTAATATAGTTAATGCTTTTTGTAATCATCAAAGAAAACCATTCCGCCGGATTATTGATAAAAATATGAAAATGTAAGATGTTTTTAAAATTGAAATAAGAACTGCTTTAATTAGTTGAAAGGAACAAATGAAACGAACTAAAATTATTCTTGTCGCCGGAGCCCGGCCTAATTTTATGAAAATCGCGCCGTTGATGCGTGAATTTAAAAAACAAAAAAAATATTTTAACGCGAAGCTTTTGCACACCGGCCAGCATTACGATGTCAAAATGTCCGATGTATTTTTTAAGGAATTAAACATTCCGAAACCGGATATTTATTTAGGGGTTGGTTCTGGCTCGCACGCCGAGCAAACCGCGAAGATTATGGTTGAGTTTGAAAAGGTTGTCTTAAAAGAAAAGCCGGACATGGTCCTTGTTGTGGGTGATGTCAATTCTACTATTGCTTGTTCCATGGTGGCCAGTAAACTGCATGTGAAGGTGATTCATGTGGAGGCAGGGTTGCGCAGTTTTGATCGAAAAATGCCGGAAGAAATTAACCGCGTGTTAACGGATTCGATATCCGATTATTTGTTTGTAACCGAGGAGAGTGGCATAGAGAATCTTAAGAACGAAGGAGTATCGCGCAAGAAAATTCATTTTGTCGGTAATACCATGATCGATACATTACTTTATAATATGGATAAGATTGATGCGTCGAGGATTTTGCATAAACTCAATTCTCAAAAATTCTCTATTCGGCAGAACGCGTCAACAACGCCGATTCATTGGCGGGCGTATTCAATGTTGACATTGCATCGGCCCAGCAATGTCGATCATAAAGCGACAATGATGGAAATATTTGAAATTATCAAATATATAAGTGCAAAATTGCCGATTATTTATCCTATTCATCCACGCACGAGAAAAATGATGGAAAAGCACGGGTTATTGAAAAAGTTTGAGAATCTAAAAAATCTTATTATGGTGGAGCCGTTGGGGTATGTGGATTTTCTTTTCTTAGTAAAAAACGCGCGTTTTGTCTTAACTGATTCCGGCGGGATTCAGGAGGAAAGTACAGTTTTAAAAGTTCCGTGTTTAACAATGCGGGAAAATACAGAGCGTCCTGTAACAATGACCGTCGGCACCAATATCCTTGTTGGGCGAAATAAAATGAAATTATTCCGAGAAGTTAATAATATTTTAAAGAACCGTTTGGTTAAAGGACGGATTCCGAAATATTGGGACGGCTGCGCTGCCCAGCGGATTGTCAAAGTATTGAAAGCTAGTGGTAAGTGATAAGTCAGAAACAAGTCATAAGGTCACAATGTCACAATGTCACAATGTCACAAAGAGGCTAAGTCACAAGGTCATAAAGCTTCCGTTTTCTTTTTTTCTGGTCACCAGCGACTGGAGACCGGAGACTGATACACGGTGGCTTTGTGACAAAAGTTTCAGATATGCGCTGGTGTGACGTTGTGACTTTTACACGGTGACTTGGTGACTATTAGCTATCAGTCATCAGCCTTCAGTTAAAATGAATAATTGTGTCCTCCCATCCTAGGAGTTAACCTAGGATGAGAAAGAATAATAACCCAAAAAAGGAGGACACAAGTTATGATAACAATCGGCGTTGATTTTCACAAGCAAACATCAAGTTACCATGTTTTAGATGAAAACGGAAAATTTCTTAAACGTTGTAAACTAAAAAATAATGAAGAAAATATCCGTAAATTTATTCAAAGTTTTCAAGGCCCAAAACAAGTCGCTATGGAAGCCACTCGTAATTGGGGAATATTTTTCGAATGTATCAAAGATTTAGTTGACGATTTTCAATTAGGACATCCTAAGAAAATGAAAGCCATAACAGACTCTGAAACAAAGAACGACAAGCATGACGCTCAAATGATTGCCAAACTAACTTACAGTAAGTTTTTACCTAAGGCTCATGTAAGTCATTTAGACAATCGCCAATTACGAAGCCTTTTACGCTATCGTCATTTTCTTGTTAAGCAACGCCGCGCGATTCGTCAACAAGTTCAAACGTTAATTGATCGTAATCTCTGGCCGTGTGATCGTCCCAAAGCGTTCAAAGATATCTTTTGTAAAAAAGGCATTCAATGGTTAAAAAGCATTACATTACATGAAAGAGAACGATTCATTCTCGATCAAGCATTAGAATCTTTTGAAGACTTAAGTCGGCGCATTCTTCAAATCGAAGATTACGTTAATCAACAAACAGCTGAACTTAAAGGCTTAGAATATTTACGAACAACGCCCGGCTTTAAAACAAGCCGTGTTAACGCCTATATTGTCTTATTAGAAACCGATGACATTCATCGTTTTCGTAAAGCGAACGGCTTTGCTCATTACGCCGGCTTAGTTCCACGTGAACATTCTTCAGGTTCAAAACAACGTCACGGCCGATTAGTTAAAAATGCTAATATGCATTTAAGAACCGCTTTTATTGAATCAACTTTAGCCGCTATTCGTTTAGACAAAGGTCTTAAAAGTTATTACAAGAAAGTTAAAAAATCCAGCGGATCTGGCTCCGCCATCATTGCCTGTGCCCGTAAATTATCTTATGCTGTTTATCATGTTTTAAAAGATCAACGCCCTTATCGGGCTGAATCACCTGTAGCCGCCTGATAGCTGCCGCCTGTTTGCTTTTGCAATCGAGGTCTCTCTCAGTTTCGCGGTACTTGGTGATCAATTTTATTTTGAGTGTCTTTTTGACGACTCCAATACTAGCTTATTCACATTTTTTTGTAGTGACTTTGCGTTCTTTAAACATTTTTTTCGAACTATTGACACAATTATTCATACTAGCTATCAGAAAGTATAGTCTCCTGTCGCCAGGATACAGTGACCAGTACTGGTTGCTGAAGACTTGAGACTAGCGACTGATACCAACAACTGACACGGTGACATTGTGACAAGAGTTTCAGATATGCGCTGGTGTGACATTGTGACTTTTACACGGTGACATTGCAACATTGGTTAAACCATAAACAAACCTCGGAGGTTTGTTTACGGTTATGAATCGGACAGCTAACACGGTGACATTGTGACAAAAGTTTCAGATTTGAGCTGTTGTGACTTTTAAACTGATAACGAAAGGTTTTCATGAACGAAAACATTATCCCTCATGAAGCAATTATTAAAAAACAAGACCGCTGGAGACTGAATCAGCATAAATCTGTTATCCTTTGGTTTACCGGGTTATCCGGATCCGGAAAATCCACCTTATCGCATAAGTTAGAAGCAGCTTTGTATGAACGCGGTGTACGCACGTATGTTCTTGACGGCGATAATGTCCGTAAGGGCATGAATAAAGATTTAGGGTTTGCCCCGGAAGACCGCAAAGAAAATATCCGTCGTATCGGCGAGATGACCAAGCTTTTTATGGACTGCGGCATCATTATGATGACGGCGTTTATTTCTCCTTACCGTGAAGACCGGGCCATGGTGCGTTCGTTGGTGGAGAAGAGTGAATTTGTGGAAGTTTATATGAAATGTTCCGTGGATGTTTGCGAGCGTCGTGATGTCAAAGGTCTTTACAAAAAAGCCCGTGCCGGTGAGATTAAGAATTTTACCGGAATCAGCGCGCCTTACGAAGAACCGCAAAATCCGGAAATTGTCATCGAATCCGATGCAATGACCCTGGACGAAAGCGTTGCAAAGATCGTTCAGTATTTGGAAGAAAAAGGGTGCTTGAAGTGCTAAGTGATAAGTGGTAAGTGGTAAGTGGTAAGTCTGAAACAAGTCACAAAGTCGCAAAGTCACAAGGTCACAAGGTCATCGTGTCAGCTATCAGCTTTCAGCGATCAGAAAAAAATATACTCTCCGGCCGCCAGGAGTCAGTGCTGTTGAGCAGCAACCGATTCAACTTCGTAAGTTGAACTAGGTTTGCTTTGATAAAATAAAGAAATTAATAATGTCAATACGTTTGGAAAGTTTAAAACAATTAAAGGATTTAATTTTATTGAATTTAAAAGATGAGTCGATAAAAGTTTTTCTGTTTGGATCCAGCGCCCGAGAAGATTATGAAAATGGTTCGGATATTGATATTGGATTATTACCCAAAGAGTCGGTGAATGAAAATATAATAACAATTCTTAAAGAAAAAATTGAACATTTAAATATTCCTTACAAAGTTGAACTTGTTAATTTTAGGGAAACAAGTGAAGAGTTTGTTAATGATGCGATGAAAGACGCGGTGATATGGAAAGATTAAGATTAAAACATCAAGATGCGGTAAAGGCTTTGTCTACGTTTACCGAGATTTTGGGAGAACCTTATTCCGTTATTATCCGTGATGCTAGTATTCAACGCTTTGAATATACCTTTGAAGCTTTTTGGAAATATTTTAAAGAATATTTAAAAATCAAAGAAGGGATTATGGCGGCTTCTCCTAAAGCAGTGTTTCGCGAGTTGCTGGCAATCCAATTCGTTACAGAAGAACAGGCTGTCGCATTATTAGAGATGACTGACCGGCGTAATGACACGGTCCATACTTATAAAGAAGCTGTGGCGAAGATTATTTACGAAAAGTTACAAGGTTATTGCCAACTCATGAGAGGTGTTTTAAATATTGGTTGTTAAGTTGCTCGTTGCTAGAAAAAGTCACAAGGTCACAAAGTCACAAAGTCACAAGGTCATAAAGCTTCCGTTTTCTTTTTTTCTGGTCACCAGCGACTGGAGACTGGAGACTGATACACGGTGGCTTGGTGACACAAGTTTCAGATTTGAGTTGTTTTGACGTTGTGACTTTTACACGATGACTTGGTGACTATTAGCTATCAGTCATCAGCATTCAGTTAAAATGAATAATTGTGTCCTCCCATCCTAGGAGTTAACCTAGGATGAGAAAGAATAATAACCCAAAAAAGGAGGACACAAGTTATGATAACAATCGGCGTTGATTTTCACAAGCAAACATCAAGTTACCATGTTTTAGATGAAAACGGAAAATTTCTTAAACGTTGTAAACTAAAAAATAATGAAGAAAATATCCGTAAATTTATTCAAAGTTTTCAAGGCCCAAAACAAGTCGCTATGGAAGCCACTCGTAATTGGGGAATATTTTTCGAATGTATCAAAGATTTAGTTGACGATTTTCAATTAGGACATCCTAAGAAAATGAAAGCCATAACAGACTCTGAAACAAAGAACGACAAGCATGACGCTCAAATGATTGCCAAACTAACTTACAGTAAGTTTTTACCTAAGGCTCATGTAAGTCATTTAGACAATCGCCAATTACGAAGCCTTTTACGCTATCGTCATTTTCTTGTTAAGCAACGCCGCGCGATTCGTCAACAAGTTCAAACGTTAATTGATCGTAATCTCTGGCCGTGTGATCGTCCCAAAGCGTTCAAAGATATCTTTTGTAAAAAAGGCATTCAATGGTTAAAAAGCATTACATTACATGAAAGAGAACGATTCATTCTCGATCAAGCATTAGAATCTTTTGAAGACTTAAGTCGGCGCATTCTTCAAATCGAAGATTACGTTAATCAACAAACAGCTGAACTTAAAGGCTTAGAATATTTACGAACAACGCCCGGCTTTAAAACAAGCCGTGTTAACGCCTATATTGTCTTATTAGAAACCGATGACATTCATCGTTTTCGTAAAGCGAACGGCTTTGCTCATTACGCCGGCTTAGTTCCACGTGAACATTCTTCAGGTTCAAAACAACGTCACGGCCGATTAGTTAAAAATGCTAATATGCATTTAAGAACCGCTTTTATTGAATCAACTTTAGCCGCTATTCGTTTAGACAAAGGTCTTAAAAGTTATTACAAGAAAGTTAAAAAATCCAGCGGATCTGGCTCCGCCATCATTGCCTGTGCCCGTAAATTATCTTATGCTGTTTATCATGTTTTAAAAGATCAACGCCCTTATCGGGCTGAATCACCTGTAGCCGCCTGATAGCTGCCGCCTGTTTGCTTTTGCAATCGAGGTCTCTCTCAGTTTCGCGGTACTTGGTGATCAATTTTATTTTGAGTGTCTTTTTGACGACTCCAATACTAGCTTATTCACATTTTTTTGTAGTGACTTTGCGTTCTTTAAACATTTTTTTCGAACTATTGACACAATTATTCATACTAGCTATCAGAAAGTATAGTCTCCTGTCGCCAGGAGACAGTGACCAGTACTGGTTGCTGGAAACTTGAGACTAGCGACTGATACCAACAACTGACACGGTGACATTGTGACAAGAGTTTCAGATATGCGCTGATGTGACGTTGTGACTTTTACACGGTGACTTTGTGACACAAGTTTCAGATTTGGGTTGTTGTGACATTGTGACTTGTCGATAGCTAAGAACCGGATAACGGACTTATGAACGAACTTTTAAAAGTTATTAAAACCGCGGTCAAGGCGGGTGCGGCGACAATGGAAATCTACACAACAGATTTTGCTGTTGAGTACAAAGACGACCAATCACCGCTGACGCTGGCCGATAAAAAATCGCATGAAATTATTGTCGCTGGATTGCAAAGTCTGGATCTGGCTGCGCCGATTTTAAGTGAAGAAGGCCGCAGTATTACCTATGATGAGCGCCGGCAGTGGGATTGTTTCTGGTGTGTTGATCCGCTGGACGGGACCAAAGAATTTGTGAATAAGCGCGATGAATTTACTGTCAACATCGCTTTTATCGACGGACAGAAACCGATTCTTGGGGTTATCTATGTCCCGGCGAAAAAAATACTTTATTTTGCCGGCAAAGGGATTGGCGTTTATAAATGCGATCATTTAGATCAGTTAAATGAGATGGAAAGCCTGGATCAGCTTTTTTCAGTTTCACAAACATTACCAAATTGTGAAAACAATCGTCCGTACACGGTGGTGGCGAGTAAATCCCACATGAATCAGGCAACGGAAGAGTTTATTGATGAATTGAAAAAAAAGACAGAAGACTTGGAATTAATCAGCGCCGGCAGTTCGCTGAAGTTTTGTTTAGTGGCCGAGGGAAAAGCTGATTGTTACCCGCGTTTTGGCCCGACTTGTGAATGGGACACCGCAGCCGGCCAGGCCATTTGCCAGGAAGCAGGTTTTGATGTTGTGGATCATACAAACGGCGGTACATTGAAATATAATAAGGAAGACTTGCTTAATCCGTCATTTTTGGTGATGAGATAAGTGCTGTTGTAGCGATCAGCCATCAAATGTCACAAGGTCACAAGGTCACAAAGTCGCAAAGTCGCAAAGTCGCAAAGTCGCAAAGTCACAAAGTCGCAAAGATACCAAGTCACAATGTCACAAAGTCATAAAGCTTCCGTTTTCTTTTTTTCTGGTCACCAGCGACTGGAGACTGATACACGGTGACATTGTGACTTTCTGAAAGCTGTCAACCGACACAACCTTGACAATGTGGATATATGGTATTATAGTTATACTGCAAATGATATATATGAAATTATGGTAAACATGATTATTCAACGTGATATTATACACAAAATTAAACCTTTTTTAGAGCGCAGGGAATGTTTAGCCCTTATCGGCCCGCGGCAGACAGGAAAAACTACTCTTTTACAGCTAATTACAGACTATTTATATAAAGAAAAAAATGTTGATAAGGAATTGGTAAAGAGGATCAGTTTTGAAGACCGGAAACTGTTGTTTCAATTTGAAAAAGATCCTTGTGAATTTGTTAGATCTTATTGGCCGGGGGCTGCCAAGCAAACGTTTTACTTTATGATTGATGAGTTTCAATACGCCAGCGAAGGTGGACAAAAGTTAAAACTGATTTATGACACCTTTACCAATCTTAAGCTATTGATTACAGGATCATCATCTCTGGATCTGCGGGCGCAGGTGGGAAAATATATGGTAGGACGGATATTGAGTTTTTATATTTATCCGTTTAATTTTCATGAAATCTTAAAAACGAGGTCTTCTCGTTTAGAACGCGCTTACGCACGGCAAAACAAACAAATTAAAAATTGGCTCTTTGAAAATCAACCCCTGGATTTGAAAAAAGGTGATGATTTGTTACACGAGGAAATGACAAAAGCCTTTGAAGATTACTGTGTTTGGGGCGGGTACCCGCAAATTGTCCTTACAGAAGATATTGAACAAAGAAAGAAAGTTTTAAATGATCTTTATAACAATTATCTTTTAAAAGACATTAAAACATCATTAGAGTTGGCCACAGAAAAAGAGCTTTATAAACTTTCGCAATATATCGCGACACAGGTAGGACAGATTACGGTTTATCAGAATTTATCTCAGGCCTCAGGGCTTGAGTACCGGACTTTAAAAAAGCATTTATCGATTTTAGAAGAAACATTTATTATTAAAAGTGTAACGCCGTTTTTCAGAAATAAACAGAAAGAGCTGTCGCGGAATCCTAAAATATTTTTCTTGGATATGGGGTTTCGCAACGCGCTTATCGACGATATCAATGATCTGGAAAAAAGGCCCGATGCCGGGAACATGGTGGAAAATACGGTATATGTACAGCTTTTAAAAAACTTTATACAGGCTGATAAATTAAATTTTTACCGGACTAAAATGGGCTCAGAAATTGATTTTATCACATGGAATAACCACGCCATTATTCCAATGGAAGTTAAATATAAAGTTTTTAAACAAGAGCAGATTTCTAAAGGATTTCGTAGTTTTATTGAGCAGTTTAAGCCGGAGAAGGCCATTGTTTGGACAAAGAACTTCTGGGGGATGCTCGAAGAAAATGGAACGCAGATTTTGTTTGCACCGGGGTATTATTGTTAAGTTGCTAGAAAAGATCGCAAAGTGACCTTGTGACTTTCTGAAAGTTGACGACTGAAAGTGAAAGCTAAGAGTCGGACAACTGACACGGTGCCATTGTGACAAAAGTTTCAGATTTGAGTTGTTTTGACGCTGTGGCTTTTACACGGTGACTTTGTGACACAAGTTTCAGATTTGGGTTGTTGTGACATTGTGACTTGTCGATAGCTAAGAACCGGATAACTGACACGGTGCCATTGTGACAAGAGTTTCAGATTTGAGCTGTTGTGACCTTGTGACTTGTTGACAGCTGACATCTGAATTGATTAAAACCGTAAACAAACCTCCGAGGTTTGTTTGTGGTTAAGAACCGGATAACTGACAATTCGACATTTCAGATTGTTATTTGACAAAATGACTATCATACTGTATAATTACTTTATAAAATGATATTATTTATTGAGGATAAGGGGCAGAAATGATTGATTTTAAGGCCATCTTTGAATATGACCGTTTAGCCAAAGAAGAAGGAAAGAAATATCAGAAACGACGATTTTTTTATAATGAAATCGTGCAAACGCAGGGAAAACATTTCACTGGTATTCTGGGTGCCCGCGGAGTAGGTAAAACAATTTTATTAAAACAGCTGGCTTGTGAACAGCCGCAGTCACTTTATGTTTCTCTGGATGCGGTTGATGTTGATCTTTTTGAACTGGCTAAGAAAGCCAAAGAAGAGTTTAAGATTCAATCGCTGTTGCTGGATGAGGTGCACTTTCATCCGCGATTCCAGGAAAATCTGAAGAAAATTTATGATTTTTTGGATATTCAAGTAATTTTTACCAGCTCTATTGCCTTAGCGTTAATTGAATCGCAATATGATCTTTCACGAAGGGTTTTGTTAAAGAAGTTATATCCGTTTTCATTTCGTGAATATCTTTATTTTAAATATGACGTGGAATTTCCTTCGCTGACATTTGATCAGATTATTCAAAAGGAAGTAGATTCAAAATTCTTTTCCTACAGTCAGAATTTTAGTGATTATCTGCAAGGAGGTATTTTCCCTTTTGCCATTGAAGAACCGTTTGTTTTGGATTTGCTTAAGAATGTGGCTGCTAAAGTTATTCGTAAAGATATTCCCCGCGTCACTGATATCAGTGTATCGGAAATTGAAATTATCGAAAAAGTGCTTCAGTTTATCGGAACATCCGGGATTGATGGAATTAATTATTCATCGATCTCACAGAACTGCGGCATTACTAAATATAAAGCGCAGCAATATGTCGAGTTGTTAGAAAAAGCGTTTATTATTCATCAGATTTTTCCTAAAGGAACAAATGTGCTGAAAGAGCCGAAGATTTTAATGGCTGTTCCCTATCGCTTGCTTTACACGGATTTTCAAAGGGCTTTAGGAGGATTAAGAGAAGATTTTCTTGTGGAAATGATGCGTTCTTTGGGGAAAGAAATTTATTATTTGAAATCAACCCGCGGCCAAAAAACACCGGATTATTTGTTAACACATCAACAGAAGAATGTTGTTGTTGAAGTCGGGGGAAAAGGAAAAGGCCGACAGCAGTTTAAAGGGATTGTGCCTGACCAGAAAATCATCGCTGCCGACGCGGTAACATTTGATGAATTGCGCCGTCCGTTATTTTTGTTTGGATTTTTAAGTGATAAATAAGTCTCCTGTCGCCAGGAGACAGTGATCAGTAAGAAACAACCGATTCAACTTCGTAAGTTGAACTAGGTTTACTTGTGACTTTCTGAAATCTGACAGCTGAAAGCTAAGAACCGGATAACTGACACGGTGACATTGTGACAAGAGTTTCAGATTTGAGTTGTTTTGACGTTGTGACTTTTACACGGTGACTTGGTGACACAAGTTTCAGATTTGAGCTGTTGTGACTTTTTGACAGCTACGCACCGGATAACTGACACAGTGACATTGTGACTTTTGTACGAAACATGAAAGGATTTTTATGACAAAAAAAGCGCTTATAACCGGCGTGACCGGACAAGATGGGGCTTATTTAGCAGAATTATTATTAGATAAAGGCTATGAGGTGCACGGCATCAAACGCCGCAGTTCATTATTTAACACGCACCGGATTGATCATCTTTATAGAGATTTACACGAACGCGGGGTAAAGTTTAAACTTCATTACGGCGATATGACGGATTCCACCAATTTGATCCGCATTATTCAGGAAGTTCAGCCGGATGAGATTTATAATTTAGCCGCGCAATCGCATGTTCAAGTTTCGTTCGAAACCCCGGAATACACCGCCAATGCCGACGCGCTGGGCACCTTGCGTGTTTTAGAGGCGATTCGTATTCTGAAACTGGAAAAGAAAACTAAAATTTATCAAGCGTCCACGTCGGAGCTTTACGGCAAGGTGCAAGAGATTCCTCAGCGGGAAACCACACCGTTTTATCCGCGCAGTCCCTATGGTGTGGCCAAACTCTACGCGTATTGGATCACGGTCAATTATCGCGAGGCATACGGTATGTTTGCTTGCAACGGAATTTTGTTCAACCACGAATCACCGATCCGTGGAGAAACCTTTGTTACGCGTAAAATCACCCGCGCGGCCAGCCGGATCAAATGCGGCTTGCAGCAAAAACTATATTTAGGAAATCTTGATGCCAAACGCGATTGGGGTCATGCTAAGGATTATGTGGAAGGCATGTGGCGTGTCTTGCAGCAAAAGCAGCCGGATGATTATGTATTGGCGACCGGCAAAACCCAGTCGGTGCGGGAGTTTGTGGAATTTGTTTTCACGGAGCTTGGCATCAGTATTAAGTGGAAGGGTAAAGGCATTCATGAAAAAGGCATTGATCAAGAAAGCGGCAAGAGTTTGATTGAAGTGGATAAAAAGTATTTTCGTCCGACGGAGGTGGATATCCTTTTAGGGGATGCGTCCAAGGCGCGCCGAAAATTAAAGTGGAAACCGAAATACACCATGCAGGAATTAGCTAAAGAAATGGTGGCCGCGGATTTGGCCGAGGCCGAAAAAGAAGCGCATCTGAAAGGAAAAGGCTATTCGGTGTTGGAGTTTAATGAATAAAAGTCGCAAAGTCACCGTGTCAGCTTTCAGCTATCAGTCTTCAGCGATCAGAAAACCACAAACAAACCTCCGAGGTTTGTTTGTGGTTAAGAACCGAATAACTGACTTACTATATGAATAAAAACGCACGCATTTACATTGCCGGCCATCGCGGGATGGTGGGCTCAGCGATCACACGCAAATTAGAAGCCGAAGGCTATACGAATCTGCTTAAGCGCACGCATAAAGAATTGGATTTAACGCGCCAGCAAGAGACTGAAGATTTCTTCGCGCGGGAAAAGCCGGAGTATGTTTTTATTGCGGCCGCCCGTGTGGGCGGGATTATGGCCAACAGCACGTATAAGGCGGACTTTATTTATCAGAACATCATGATCGCGGCCAATATCATTGAAGCCTCACGTAAGTTCGGTGTAAAAAAACTTTTAAATCTTGGCTCGACGTGCATTTATCCTAAGCTGGCGCCGCAGCCGTTAAAAGAAGAATCTCTGCTGACCGGTCCGTTAGAACCGACCAACGATGCGTATGCCGTGGCCAAGATCAGCGCGATCCGCTTGTGTCGGCATTATAATGAACAGCATGGCACCAATTTTATTTCCGCGATGCCGACGAATCTTTATGGGCCTAATGATAATTATGATCTGTTTGCGTCACATGTATTGCCGGCCATGATCCGTAAATTTTATTTAGCCAAAAAATTGGCAGAGAATGATTTCACTGCCATTGCCAACGATTTTAAAAAACGAGGGTCATTAATTAAGGAAGGTCAGACAGAGTTGTCGAAAAAGGAGGTTGTGCCGGCACTTGCAAGTTTTGGGATTCGCGCGGATTCCGTCACATTATGGGGGACAGGTTCACCCTACCGGGAATTTCTTCATGCCGATGATTTAGCCCAGGCGTGTTTATTTTTGCTGCTCAACTGCGATGCTAAAGATATTGGGGAATTTGTCAATGTTGGCAGCGGTCAAGAGCATACCATCAAAGAAATAGCCGTCATGGTTAAAGACATTGTTGGGTTTTCCGGGGAAATCACCTGGGATACATCCAAACCTGACGGCACCCCGCGTAAAATCAGCGACGTTTCCCGCATTAACAAACTCGGCTGGCGCAGCACTATTGACCTTAAGACTGGGATTGAAAGCGTTGTTCGAGAGTTGTAAGAGTAACCGATTCAACTTCGTAAGTTGAACTAGGTTTGCGCTTAGTTGACATGTCGTATAAAATAATGTATATTTTACGATGATGAGCGATAATTTACATAAATATAGGAGTTTGACAGCGTTTTTACCTGATCTTAAGCGTAAGGGACTGATTTTATTAACAGGAGCGCGGCAGACTGGAAAAACAACCTTGGCTAAGAAGCATTATAAGGGGTTACGCTATATTAATTTGGACGCGCCGGAAAATCGGGAAGTGCTTAAGGCGGTAGCGTCAGCGAATTGGAGCCGGGATATTGGTCCTGCGGTTATTGATGAAGCGCAAAAAGAGCCTGAAATCTTTGAAAAAATAAAATATGCTTTTGATGCTCAAGGGATTTCAACCAGTGTTCTATTAGGGTCAAGTCAGATTTTATTGATCAAGAAAATCCGGGAATCTTTGGCTGGTCGGATCAGTATTTATGAAATCTGGCCGCTAATGCTGTCGGAGTTATTCGCTACAGGGCAGAACGATTATCAAAACCCTTTGTGCGACCAGCTGCTTTCGGCCGCGGATGTGAATGATGTATTGGCAAATATTCCAGCTGTCTTGCTTGAGACAGAAAATTTAAAACGCCGGGAAGCGCAGGAACATCTTTTTTGCTGGGGAGGCATGCCCGCATTGCTGCATCTGCCGCCGCAAGAGCGTTTTAAATGGTTAAAAGATTATGAATATACCTATCTGGAGCGGGATCTTGGCGATTTAGCCCGATTGGATGATTTAGAACCGTTTCGTAAATTTCAAAAACTTTCCGCGTTGCGTTCAGCGCAATTGTTAAGTTACGCGGAGATTGCCAGAGACGCCGGGATCAGCGTGGACACAGCCCGACGGTATTTGGAATATTTGAGGTTGTCATATCAGGTTATTTTGCTGCAGCCGTATCATTCAAATTTAACCAGTTCTGTGGTTAAGACACCGAAATTATATTGGCTGGATATTGGTTTGTTAAGACAGTTAAGCGGTAATAAAGAAGGTCGTGAAGGTGGTTTATATGAAACAATGGTGGTCGCAGAGATTGTTAAATGGATTAAAACAGCGCAGCGGGAATGTGAAATTTATTTTTACCGGACCCGGGCCGGGATGGAAGTGGATGTTTTGCTTCAGACCGCCAAGGGTGTTATAGGTGTGGAAATTAAAAGCCGGGATCGATTAGCCGCGAAAGACACCACCGGGCTTAAAGCTATCGCGAAGAAATTGGGAGCAAAGTGGAAAGCCGGGATTGTTCTTTATAATGGAGATGAAATTAGGAAAATCGAAGAGCCGGATATTTGGGCGGTTCCCAGTCATCGGTTTTTTGGTTAGTATTTCAGTCTTCGGTCGCCAGGAGAGATCAAGTCGCAAAGTCGCAAAGTCACAAGGTCACAAGGTCACAAGGTCACAAGGTCACAAAGTTTCCAGATTTCAAATACGGTGGCTTTGTGACTATCAGCCATCAGCGTTCAGCTATCAGCTATCAGAAGAAAAAAATCTGATCGCTGAAATCTGAAAGCTGACGACTGAAAGCTAAGAGCTGGATAAGTGACATGGTGACATTGTGACTTTTTCACGGTGACTTTGTGACTAGAGGATTAGATTTGGATTGATGTGACTTTGTGACTTGTTGAAAGCTAGGAGTCGGATAACTGACTTTACCCTTGTCTAATGAGCGTTAATAGTGTATAATTTCAGTATACTGTCAAAATATGACAGTTTTATGAAAAAATATGAAAGTTTTGACAGAGCTAATTTTAGATAATTATAAAAGTGATATTCTAACCACTGCAGATGTGGTCACTTTGTCTAAAGGGTCTTCGGATCGACGTTACGGTCTGGTTAAGCGGGCTTTGGCGGCAGAGGAGATTATCCAAATTCGAAGAGGCCTGTACTATTTAGCAAAGAAGTATCAGCGTGGGCCAATGAATTTGTTTGCTTTAGCCCAGAGAATCTATGGACCGTCATATATTAGTTTTGAATCGGCTTTATCGTATCATGGCTGGATTCCGGAGGCTGTTTATCTTACGGCGAGTGCCAGTATTCGTAAAGCAATAAGATACACAACCCCGTTAGGGATTTTTGATTATAAGCGGATTCCTTGCGCAGATTTTTTCTATGAGGTTAATCGGATTCAAAATGAAGCAGAGGATATTTTTTTTATGGCTTCACCGATTAGAGCTTTGGTTGACTATATTTATGTTTATAAAAAAGATTGGCCGGATTTAAAGGCTATTGCGCAAGACTTGAGAATTGAACCGGAAAATTTTAATGAAATTAAAAAAGAAGCATTGCAAGGTTTTAAGGAAAATTTTAAAAGCCGCAGAGTTAAACGGTTTATTAAGATGCTGGAAGGGAACGTTTGAGCGTCAAAATTATTCAAGAACGTTTAAATCTTTATCAATGCGCTTCCGTGCAGGAAGAAGCTCAAGCTTTACGGGAAATAACCCAGGAAGTAGCATTGGCTGCGCTCGCGCGAACGGATTTTTTTAAGTATGCAGCGTTTCATGGAGGAACCTGTTTGCGGATTCTTTACGGGCTTAACCGGTTTTCAGAAGATCTAGATTTTACGCTAAAGCAGCCTGACAACGGTTTTCAAGTTGAATCATATATTAGTAATTTAGCTGTTGAATTTAAAGCTTTTGGTTTTGAGTTGGAGGTGATCGATCGTTCAGAAGCAGAACTTCCCGTAAAAAAAGTATTTCTAAAGGATAATTCAATCGGGAAAGTATTAAAATTAAAACATTTAAAAAGTGACCGCTCGGAAAAGAAGATCAAGATTAAACTAGAGATTGATACTAATCCGCCGGATCATGCCGGATACGAAAGTAAAATGGTTGATTTCCCTTTTATTTTTTCACTTACGGCATTGGATCGAAGTAGTTTATTTGCCGGTAAGATCCATGCGCTGCTTTCACGGATTTATGTTAAAGGACGTGATTGGTATGATTTTCTGTGGTATCTCCGTAATAAAGATTTCATCAATCTTAAATATCTGTCCAGTGCTTTAGATCAGCAGGGGCCATGGCAGGGACAGAAATTAACGGTTGATCAGAATTGGGTTGTAGAAGCGTTGACGGAAAAAATCAAAAATCTGGATTGGGATAATGCGATTAAAGATGTGCTTAAATTTATTAAACCGTTAGAAGTTAAATCTGTGGAGCTGTGGAATAAAGAGCTGTTTTTAGCACAGTTAGAGAAATATCTAAAAGAGAAAAAAGATCACAACTGACAATACGGTGGCTTTGTGACTATCAGCCATCAGCGTTCAGTCATCAGCCATCAGAAGAAAAAAATCTGATCGCTGAAATCTGAAGACTGAAAGCTAAGAGCCGGGCAACTGATGCGGCGACATTGTGACTTTCTGAAAGCTGACGACTGAAAGCTGAAAGCTACACGCCGGATAACTGACACAGTGACTTTTAATCCTTTTTTAACCATCTCTTAATGTAAGGTTTGATAGGGTAATTGGTTGCCTGGACAAACCCGGACAGTCTGGGTTAGATATATTGATCTTTAAAGTAATTATGATATTATTTATCGTCGAGAAACAAAAGGGGGGCCAGTACTGGTCACTGGAGACTTGAGACTGGCGACTGACAATACGGTGACCTTGTGATCTTGTGACTTTTTGACGCACCGGACAACTGACATAGTGACGTTGCGACATTGTGACTTTATGACAACTAATAGAAATTATTTAAAGGTAGTTTAACACAATAAGAATTAATTAGAGTTAACAGTTTGAGATAAATAAAAGTAAAAAGAGTTAATTCAAATTAAGTTAAACCAATTTGTAGATTAAATTGATGAGGATAAGAAATTAGAGACAGACACGGTGACTTTGCAACATTGTGACCTTGTGACTTGTTATGAAAACAATCTTACTCACCGGCGCTGCCGGATTTATCGGACATAAAACCGCGGAATTTCTTTGTCAGAAAGAATACAAAGTAATCGGCATTGATAACCTTAATGACTATTACGATGTGAATCTTAAGAAATCCCGGCTTAAACAATTAAAAGCGAATAAAAATTTCACTTTTTATAAGCTGGACATTGAAAATTTAAACGCGCTAAAAAAACTGTTTAAACAATACCGGTTTACTGCGGTCATTAATCTGGCGGCACGCGCCGGGGTTCGCTACAGCATGGTTAATCCGTTTGTATATTTTACGACAAACGCCAATGGCACATTAAACCTGCTGGAGCTGTGTAAGGATTTTAAAGTAAAGAAATTTGTTTTGGCGTCGACGTCATCACTTTATGCCGGACAGAAAATGCCGTTTAAAGAAAATCTGGCCGTGAATACGCCCATTTCCAGTTACGCGGCCAGTAAAAAAGCGGCTGAGGTAACAGCGTATACGTATCATTATCTTTATGGCATTGATGTTACGGTCTTGCGGTATTTCACCGTCTATGGCCCGGGCGGACGGCCGGATATGAGTGTGGATCGTTTTATTAAATGGATCGATCAGGGAAAACCTATTCAGCTTTATGGCGACGGTACCCAGGCGCGGGATTTTACCTATGTAGATGACATTGCCCGGGGAACGATCAAAGCGTTAAAAAAAGTGGGATTTAAAATTATTAACTTAGGCGGAGGCAATAAACCGTACACGTTGAAGTTTCTAATTCAATTAATTGAACAGAATTTAGGGAAGAAAGCAAAAATTAAACAACATCCTTTTGTAAAAACCGACATGAAAGCCACTTGGGCTGATATCCGTGAAGCTAAGAAAGTGCTAGGTTGGCAGCCGACGGTGAATTTAAAAGAAGGCATAAAGAAATCAATTGATTGGTATCAGAGTTATTGATGAGAGGAATTAAATTAATCATTGTATATATCAGTATAGTAGTTTTTAGTATAAATAATGATTATTCTTAAATATTTATTTTTTGTGGGAAGCTTTTAATAATAAAAAATAAAGTAGATGACTTTCTAAAATATGAGACATACATGAATAAATTACAATTATTAATATTTAGATTATTTGTAAATATAGGAATTCTTTTTTATCGAGATATATGGGTGCTAAAAGATAAGATTAATTGTTTGTCTGCTAGTTATAAAAAAAGATTATTGATTTGCATTTTTGAAAAACATTTGGGAAAAAGGGGGAGTTGGATTGGATATGAGACAAAATTTTCTAATACACCATGTTTTCCGCATGGTATATGTGGAATTTTTATTTCAGGGGGAGTTGTAATAGGTAAGAATTGTGTTATATTTCAACATGTTACTATTGGTTCGAATACATTATACGATTCAAAAACAAAAGGATTTCCTACAATAGGGGATAATTGTTATATAGGAGCCGGAGCAAAAATAATTGGTAATATAAAAATTGGAAATAATTGTAGAATTGGGGCAAATTGTGTGGTCTATCAAAATTTGAACGATAATACTTGTGCAGTTTCCCAACCAACTCGATTAATTGTTAAAGAACACTTAAATAATAGATATTATTCTAAACGTAATA
This sequence comes from Candidatus Omnitrophota bacterium, assembly GCA_020632515.1. Lineage (GTDB taxonomy): Bacteria > Omnitrophota > Gorgyraeia > Zapsychrales > Zapsychraceae > JACKFK01. The sequence continues at coordinate 235,452 of JACKFK010000004.1, forward strand.
ATAAGTGGTGCTTTTTTCAAGATGGAAAATGGATTGAGGATCCAATGTATCAGTTGTAATGAAGGTAAAGGAAATTTAGATTGATTTAATATTAAAAAATAAATTTTATGACATATAAAAGTAGAATTTTTTCTTCTATAAGATGGTCTGGTCTATTATCAGGATCGTCAATTATTATTGAATTTTTAAAATATGCAATTCTAGCTCGTTTACTTGATCCAAAAGATTTTGGATTAGTGAGTATGGTAAGTGTTGTTATAGGATTTGCTTTGGCTTATACCGATGTTGGGATATCTACAGCTCTTATTCATTTTCAAAATGTTACTAAAAGGGAACTTTCCAGTCTTTATTGGATGAATATATTTTGTGGTATATTTATTTTTTTATTGATCCAAATAATTGTTCCGGGAATTGCCTATTTTTATAATGAAGAAGATATAAAACCTTTGATTAGAATTGCTAGTTTTGCATTCTTGATAATACCTTTTGGGCAACAATTTCGAACGTTACTAAAGAAGGAATTGAAATTTAAAGTTCTTTCTAAGATTGAATTTATTGCAGCTTTTGTGGGATTATGTGTTTGTATTGTTTCTGCTTTTTTACATTATGGGCCTTTTTCATTAATTTTGGGAGCTTTAGCAAAAGTTTGTACTGATACAATGATTATTTTATTCATTTCGTGGAAAGAAATCGATTTAAATTTTCACTTTTCCCTATCAGAAATTAAAAAATATTTACGTTTTGGTTTTTGGCAATTGGGTGAAAGAAGTTTAATTTTTGTTTCAGCTAATATCGATTATTTGTTAGTTGGACGATATTTAGGACCAAAAATATTGGGATTTTATACCTTAGCTTATCAATTAATTGTTAAACCTTTTTTAACAATTAATCCGATTTTGACTCAGGTAGCTTTTCCAGTATTTTCGAGAAATCAAAAGGATAATAAAGTATTACAGAATGGATATTTAAAAATAATAAAGTTGCTCGCTATCATAGTTTTTCCAATAGTGATTTGTATTTCGATTCTTTCACCAATCATTGTTCCTTTGATTTATGGGCCAAATTGGGAAGTATCAATCATCATAATTCAAATATTATTACCAGTTGGAATTTTTAAAGCTTTAGGAAATCCTTCTGGGAGTATTATTCTAGCTAAAGGTCGACCAGACATTGGTTTTAAATGGAATTTGTTTGTGTTATCCATGAATTTTATTGTCTTTTCTATTGCTGTAAGGATTGGGATTGTGCAAATGGCATATGCGTGGAATATTTTAAGTTTTTTATATTTTTTTATAATTCAATTCATTATTTATTACCTTATTAATCTCAGGCTTAATGTTTTTTTAAGTTTTATCAAAGTTCCAATTTTATTAAATTTGGTTCTAGGGGTTATGTTGTATAGTGTTCTGCAGAATTTTATCAATCAGGCAATAAATTTATCTACCCTTTCATTATTTTTAGCAACAATAGCAGGTGGATATGTTTTATTATTGTATGTTTTTGAGAAGGAATTTATCAATTATTTATTAATTCATTTGTTTAAAATCAAGAAAGTATAATGTCTGGTCTAATTGGTTTTACAACTAAGAATTTATCAAAAGAAATAGGGTTAAAAGCATTGACACAAATGCGTGGTCTTATAATGCATTGTGATTTTTATAAAACTGATAATTTGTTTAATAATGATGCCGTTTTTGCAACGCGTTGTCACAAAGGGATTATCCAAAAGGAAAGCCAGCCGTTTAAAAATAATGGTTGTTATATATGGCTAGAGGGTGAATTATACAATCAAGAAGAATTAAAAGAACATTATGGGGTCAAATCTGAGACTGATCTTGAATTATTGGTCGATCTATATTCGATAAGTAATAATTTAGATTTTTTAATTACGATTGATGGAATTTTCACAGCTGTGTTGTTTGATTCTAATCGAGGTATGCTTTATTTATTTAATGATCGGTTTGGTTTGCAACCATTTTATTGGACAGTAATAAATAAATCTTTTATATGGTTCTCAGAGTTAAAAGCGCTCTTAGGGTTCCCTGAGTTTAAGATTAATTTAGATCGTCAAGCAATTAAAGAATATTTAAGGTTTGGTTTTTTTCTAAATGATAAAACTTGGTTTAAGGATGTTAGACTGTTATCTTCAGCAACAGTTTTATGTTTTAATATTCGTACACAGGAGTTAAAAGAAAAGAAGTATTGGGATTTAAGAAATATTTCAATAAATAAGAATATCGATGAAAATGCAATTATTGATGAGTTGGGTAGGTTGTTCTTACAATCTGTAAAAAAAAGATTTAGAGTTTCAGAGAGGATTGGGGTTACTCTAAGTGGTGGTTTAGATTCAAGAGCTATTTTTGCAGCAATTCCTTTAATTGATTCTCCGTTACCTGTTGTAACTTTTGGAAGAAAGGGGTGTTTGGATATAAAAATTGCCAAACAAGTTATTAAAAAGAGATCAAATTCTAAACATCATATTTTTGATATTAATGCTAATAATTGGTTAGCCAATCGGATATCCGGTGTTTGGTGGTCTGATGGGCAAAAAAATATTATACATATGCATGGAATAACTGAAATTGCTCGGAATAAGGAATTAATGGATATTACTTTAGATGGTTTCTTGGGAGATGCTATATTGGGAGGGTCTTATTTTAATGATAAAAACTTTACGATTTTTGAGAAATTTGAGAATAGAGGTAGACGTTTTATCTTGCTGGGACAAAAAATAAGAGGAATATATTTATTTCAACGTTTTCCATTCTTTGACAAAGATTTAATGGATTTTGTTTTATCTATACCGGAGCATTTAAGGCAAGATTCTTATATATATAATAGGATGCTATTAAGTAAGTTTCCGGAATTTTTTAAAGAAATTGCTTGGTGTAAAACTCGCGTTCCTATTTCATGGAATAGATATAAAGGAAAAATATATAGATTGCCATTTACTATGCGAGATCGGATTCTAAAAAAAATAAATATTCATATAGCATCATCACAACTATATACAGATTATTTAAATTGGTTGAAAATTGATCCAGCAAAACAATTAGTAGATGAGATTTTACAAAATCCTAAAGCCATATATCGAGATTACATCAAATCGGAGGATTCAGAAATTCTTTTTGATTCACAAAGATATAGAAAAATATCTATAGATAAGATTGGTCTTTATATTACATTAGAGATATGGCTTCAACAATTATTTCATAAAAAGTATTTGGTATAGAATTTTAAATTAATTGGAAGTAATCATTTAACGAGAGAAAATTTAAATATGAATAAAGAAAGAAGATATATTTTTTCAATCAACACAGGACGAGCAGGTTCAGAATATTTATCAACATTGTTGGCAGCTACAAATGAGTGTGAATCTTGTCATGAAGCTTATCCAAATTTTGCCAGTGATATGATAAGAAAAGTGAATATTTTAGGCAATGAAGCAACGTTAGATCTTCAGCGAATAAAAATAAATTATCTTAAGAATTTAGATATTAAAAAAACTGTTTATGCGGATACAAGCCATATTTTTATAAAATCTTGGTATTATGCGGCGGTTAAAGATTTAGAGAATATTATGGTTATTTGGTTGAAAAGGAATAAAGAAGAAATCATTAAAAGTCTTATACGGTTAAAAGCTATTCCAAATAAGACAGTATTAGGAAATAATTGGTATCTTCGTACAGATTATCCAACGAATTTGTTATCAGCTAAATCTAATTTATCAGATTATCAATTATGTGATTGGTATGTTTCAGAAATAGAGGCTAGGGCATTATATTTTAAAAAAAGTTTTCCTAATATTCCTTTTTTTTCGGTTAATTTAGAAGATTTAAATAGTTATGAATATGTATGTAAATTGTTTAGTAAATTAAACTTAACCCCAACTGATGGTTTAAAAGATATTGTTGGGAAAAAAATTAATATGAAGAGAGAAACTAAAAAAATAACATTAATTCAAAGAGTTAATAGAAAGTTAAAAAGAAGTTTTATTAAATGTAATCCGTTTAAGAATCGAAATCGAATTCATATCATAGGTGATGGAATTTATTGATTTTTGCAGTAAGGAGGTGGAATGCGTATAGGATACTGTATCAAGAAAGATGTGCTAGATAGGTCATCTTGGTCTGGAACGCATTACTATATATATAAAGCATTAGAAAAGTATTCAGGCGTTATTGTGCCATTTGGTCCATTGAATAATAGATACCTTTATTTATTGAAGATACTAAATCGAATATCATCTAATTTTTTTCGAAAAAGTTTTAATATAAATCATACAAAATTAGTTTCAAAAGAATATGCAAGAGTTTTAAAAAAGAAAATTTCTGAAGAAAAATTAGATATATTATTCTTTCCAGCCGGAGGTGCTTTGTCAGCTTATCTAGAAACAAATATACCTATGGTATCCTTAATGGATGCCACCTGTAGTTTATTATTTGATTATTATGAAGGATATAAAAATTTATTTAGCGTATCTAAAAAAAGATGTATTCATACTGATAAAAAGGCATTGCAACGATCGATTTTAACTATTTATTGCTCTGATTGGGCGGCGAACTCAGCAATAAATGAATATGGAATTGATAAATCCAAAATACATGTAATTCCTTTGGGAGCTAATATTGAAGAAGCTCCTAAGAGAAAAGATGTTCTAGAGATAAGAAAAGTAACACCACAGGTTTGTAAGCTCCTATTTATTGGTGTGGATTGGGAGCGTAAAGGAGGAGAAATTGCTTATCAAACCATGGTAGAATTAAATCGAAGAGGAATTGAAACAGAGTTGATTATTTGTGGAGTTACTCCCCCAGCGAAATTTATTTCTGAAAAAGTTAGAATTGAAGGGTATTTAAATAAGAATAACAAAAAAGAGTTTTCTCGATTATGTGAACTTTATAAAGAAGCTTCTTTTTTTATTCTTCCGACCCGTAGTGAATGTGCAGGAGTTGTTTTCTGTGAAGCTGCTGCATTTGCTTTGCCAATCTTAGCGGCAAATACAGGCGGTGTGGCAACCTATGTTGGACATGAAAAAAATGGATATTTGTTACCTTTAGATTACGATGGGGTAAGTTATGCCGATAAGATTGAAGAGTTATGGAAAAATAAAAATGAATATCAAGAGTTTTGTAGGAACTCAAGAAATAAGTTTGAAGAGGAATTAAATTGGGATAAATGGGGAGAGCGAGTAGCTAGTTTATTAAAGAAGCTTTAAAAAGGTGTTTTTAATACTTAATAAATGCTATATATTTTGAAATTTAGATTTTTCAATATATATTCGTGTGATTAGATTAAGGAATTGATTAAAAAATGAGAATTTTTGCATGTTCAATTGATTTTAAACCTCAAATTGGTGGTATTTCAGAGTATTGTTATCAAGTTTCTCAGAGTTTAGTAGATAATGGACATCAGGTTTATTTTATGGCCCCAAAGGTAAATGGGAGTGATGAATTTGACGATAAAGAGAAAAATCTAGATATTTATCGGATAGAGATTAAATTTAAAGTGATATTAGCATTTTCATATTTTAATTTTATATTTAAATTTAAAGAATTCTTAAAGTTAGTTGTTGGTTTAAGAAAATTATCTAAAGAAATGGAAAGTATAATACAAGTTCATAAGATTGATTATATATGTTGTTTTTTCTGGGATAAATTTGGATGGGCCGCATATATGTTAAAAAAAAAGATTGGGGTTCCATATTATTTAATGTTTCATGGAAAAGACATCCAAGAAAATTATACTTTTTCGGGTTTTATTCAAAATATTTTAATTCGTAATGCTGATGCAATTATAGTGAATAGTGAATTTAATAAAGAAAGAATATTCAGAAAAGTTAAAAAGCCCCCCCAAATTTATGTTACGTATTGTGGTGTAAACGAAAGGGAATTTTTTAAAAAGGAAGTAAACGAAGCCTTTAAAAAACAATTATGTATTGAAGGAAAGAAAGTTATATTAACTCTGTCTCGGTTGGTTGAACGTAAAGGGGTTGATCGTGCTATTTATGCATTTAAAAAATATTTAGATAAAACAAATGATCAAAATGTGGTTTATCTGATAGGAGGTGTTGGGCCGGAATTGGTAAAATTAAAGAAGATTGCTAATGATTTAAAGCTAGAAAGAAAAGTGTTTTTCTTAGGGGAAGTTGAAGATAAAAAAAAGAATGAGATTTATAATCTCGCCAGTTTATTTATATTACCTTGCAGGGAATTAAAAGATGGAGATGTCGAAGGTTTTGGCATTGTTTTTTTAGAGGCTAACTGTTGTGAAGTGCCAGTGATTGCGGGTAATACTGGTGGAGTACCTTCTGCTGTCATTAATAATGTTAATGGATTGCTGGTGGATCCGGACAATATTGATGAAATCGCGGAAAAAATAGAATATTTGCTTTTAAACGAACACATTGCACGAAAATTAGGAAAAAATGGGAGAATTCGGGCTATCAATGAGTTTACATGGTCACAGGTAGCAAAAAGAATTCTTTTCTCATAGTCAGAGTGATGAATAAAATAGTATGAAAGGTTTAAGAGTATGGTTGATAAAAAAGATTTTTTTCGATTTATAGGTACATTGGTACTAGCCGCAATTATCGGTTTTGCTGTCATAATGGTAGTGGATAAAGCTTTTGCCGGATCAAAGAATCCGGTCGCAAGCATTGTCATAAGGGCTGTCTTATTAATCATACTTACGACATTAGCAATGCAGCGTAATCGCAGGTTATTTATGCATTGTTATCTGCTTGCTTTTCCATTTTTGAATACCTTATTAAATGGGGTAAGTCTTGTAACCCTATTTGGAGTTATTTTATTTTTGCTATACTACAAAGAGATACAACAAGCATTCAAAAATAATATTTATTTATATAAATATCCATTTATTCTGATAGTTTTGGGCACTGTCATTAGTATTTTTTTAGCAAAATATCCAGGCGCGGGCTTTGATTATATTCTTTTATATATTTCTTTATTACTTGTATATTGGACGCTGGTTGTTTTTATTGATAAAGAATCGAATTATCGATTAGTCATAAAATATATTTTTGCAATTTATATTTTCGCGGGAATCATTTCAATACTGCAGGTTACTTTTGGGGTTAATAGTATTAAGATTTTTCTTGGAAATTATAACCGTAATGTGAGTTTGGATGGTTCTTTTAATCGTATTCCGGGAATGTTTGGAGATGCGCAAGCGGCAGCTCTTTATTATGCATCGATTTTCTTTGTTTGTTTAGGCACAATTATCTGTTTTTATAAACAAAAGAAGTTTTTATATTTTATTCTTTTAATTGGGATTCTGGGATTAGCTTTTTCTGGGAGTCGTTTGGCGATTCTGACATTTGTTTTCTTGTTTGTTATCATGCATTTTGTGACTTTGAATTTTAAAAAATATGTAACTATGAGTCTGATATCTTTGTTTTTAATTTGTTTTGGGGCTAGTTTTTATCAAGGTTTTTTACCTGTGCAGATAACAGAAAGATTCAATATACATAAATTGAACGATAGTTCAGATTATAGAATGAAACTATGGAAATACAGCTTGCCAATTTTTTATGAAAATCCTTTGGGGGTTGGTTTTGGCGGTGAAAATCTCTATGACGCAGGGTTAAAGGTACAGGCATTTTTTATTCCTGAATTTAAGGAAAATATAGCCTCACGAAAGAGTACACATTTTGAAAGTTCCTATCTTCAGATTTTATATTCTATTGGTATTCTTGGTTTTCTGGGTTTTATGCTATTGATTTTTCAATTTTTTATTACAGGTTTAAAGATTTATTCAAATCGAAGGAAGAATTTGATATATAAATTTTCACTGTATTTGATGTTTTCCATGACGGTATGGTTATTTTGTGTTGTGACCAGCCCCCAAATTGGGAGAGAGCGATTAATGACGATATTTATAACATTATTAGCTTTAATGAATGGATTATATAATAAATTAAATAATAGAAGTATTGATGTTGATCTTATTGAAGAAGAATAATTAACCTTTAACCTAAATGAGTAAATATGGTGAAACTTTTATTTTTTGGAAGTTATAGCGCGTATAAATACGGAGGGGCGGAATACAGTGCGAATACAATTTTAAATTCGATTAAAAATAGTGAGCTTATTGTCATATCAGGACGATTAGAACATTTAGAAGATAAGGTTTCTAAGTTTTCTTACCCGAGCATGATCAATGTAGAATTTTTTTATAATTATTATTTTCGTTTCATAAATTTTTTTATCAATTCACTAAGAATTAAGAAAGTATTTAAAGAAATATCAGGGGATTTATTGTTGGCGCAGCTTCCTGCTGCGTTGGCTATAAATTATTTTAAAGGGCCTTCAGTGTATTTCTTTCGTTCAGAAAATGATCTCAATATTTATCGGACACATAAAAAAGGTTTTTTTCGTTCAATTAGTTTTTTGATTAAATTTTCTTTAGAGTGGCCATTCTTTCTTTTTTTTTGTGTTCAAAACAGACGAGCTGTTAAAAAGGCAAAATTGCTTGTTGTGAATTCCACATTTATGGCGAAAAAGGTTAAATTAAAATTTAATAAAGATTCAGTTGTTCATTATCCTCCTATTGATATAAAAAAACTAAACACTCTAAAGCTTCCAGCTTTGAAAGAACGAAAATATATTATGATGGTTGGGGATGATGTCGTAAAAGGTATAGAAATCTTTAAAGAGATAGCGGCTAAAATGCAGAAACATGAATTTTTATTGGTGGGAAAGAAATATAGAGAATTAAAAAAGGACAATATTACCTATTATCCTTTCCAAGCAGATCCAATGGAAATATACAAAATGGTTAAATTGGTGCTTGTTCCATCCATATGGGAAGAACCTTTTGGTAGAGTTGCTGTAGAGGCACAGGCCTTGGGAATACCTGTTATTGTATCTGCCAAAGGAGGATTGCCAGAAACAGTCTCTTCGGCAGATTATGTCATAAATGATTTATATAATGTAAATGTATGGACAAATAAAATAAATTGGATGTTATCTGATTATGAGAAACATAGTAGAAAAGCTCTGGAATATGTGCGCAAGTTTGAGATGTCTGATTCCATGAAAAATCTTTTTGATGAAATTTATAAAAAAACAGGTATTAGGTTGGAGTCAAGAATATAAGCAATGAATATGAAAGATCGTCCAAAAATTAAAATCCTCCATCTTCTATGGACAGGGCATTCAGGGGGGATGGAGAAATTTGTTTATGATATCACCAGGTTTGCGGATCGTTCTCGTTTTGAGCATCAGGTGTGTTTTCTTGCTCAAGGTGGGTGGGTTGCTGATCAAATTCAGAAGAATGCCACTGAGGTGAAATATTGTTTGATGAAATCCGGTGGGTCTTTTTTTAAAAGTTTGAATTTATTTAAGATTATCAATGATTTTCAACCGCAAATCATTATGAATCATCAAAGAAATCTTTTATCCAATCTTTATCTGTCCTTTTTTTTTTATAATAAAGTAAAAATTTATTATGAACATGGAGGGAATCTTTTAAGTCAGGGTTCTAAGGTTACGCGGTTATTTTATAAGCTTTTTTCATGGCAATATCGCATGATCCTTACAAATTCTAATTTAGTGAAACAAAAGATTCAGGCTTTAAAGATTCCAGATGAAGATAAGGTTAATGTGTTATATTTAGGGATTGATGTTGATAAATATAGAAAAAAAGAACGGAATGAAGGTTTTTATGCAAAATTAGGGTTGGACCAAAAAAAGAAAATCATTGGAGCTGTGGGAAGAATGGTTGAGCAAAAAGGATGGGATGATTTCTTGTCAGTCGCCAATGAAATTCAGTTGTTAGATCAGAACTATCAATTTTTAATTATCGGAGACGGGCCTTTAAGAAGCGAACTTGAAGCGAAATCAAAAGAAATGAGTTTAAGTGTGATGTTTCTTGGAAATAGAGAAGACGTTCAGGATTTATTGCAAATATTTGATCTTTTTATGATGACATCCAAATGGGAACCTTTTGGTTTAACTGTCCTTGAGGCTTTGGCAGCAGAAGTTCCTGTTGTCGGGTATTATGTGGATGGAATGGGAGAGATCTTTGATCATGGCGGAGGTGGTGTTCTTCTTAAAGAACGAAATCCGCAGAAGTTAGCTCAAACAGTTATTGACATATTTGCTGAAGAAGGGCGCTTAAGAACTTTTTCGCAAGAAGGCAAAAAGAATGTTGAATGTAATTTTGATATCAAAACCACAATACGGAATTTAGAAAAATATTATCTTCAATTAGTGCAATGAAAATTCTACTCATTAACAAATATTTTTACATCAAAGGCGGGGCAGAGAATTCCTTTTTTCAAATGGCTAAGCTGCTGGAAAAAAAAGGGCATGAGGTTGTGTTCTTTGCGATGGAATCTCCCCGAAATTTTGAATCACCGTATAGCCGCTATTTTATCAGTCATGTGGATTATGATAATCATAGTTTGCCTAATATTTTGAAATGTTCCGGCCGGATGTTGTACTCTTGGGAAGCGCGCCGCGGTCTGGAAGAATTGATCGCGCAGGAAAAGCCTGATATCGCGCATTTGAATAATATTTATCATCAGATTTCTCCATCAATTATCCATAGTTTGAAAAAGTATCGGGTGCCTATGGTGATGTCCTTGCGGGATTATAAGCTTGTCTGCGCGTCGTATTCCATGGTGCATCAGGGGGTGGTTTGTGAGGCTTGTAAGGATGGACGGTATTATCATGCGTTTTCTAAAAAGTGTGTTAAGGGATCGCTTATGAAAAGTTTGCTTAATACATCAGAAATGTATCTGCATCATAAGATGCTGAATATTTATGATGATGTGGATATGTTTATTTCTCCCAGCCGTTTTTTAAAGAGCAAAGTGAACGAAATGGGGTTTAAGAAAGAGATAAAGCATCTTTTTAATTTTGTAAATTTGGATGAGTTTAATCCGGAGTTTCATTGGTCGCAGCGGACAGCTGTGTTTTTTGGGCGCTTGTCGCATGAAAAAGGTGTGGCCACCCTGATACGGGCTTTTAAGGGAATAAACGGACTTCAATTAAAAATTATTGGGGAAGGCCCGTTGCGGCCGGAATTAGAAAAGTTAGTGGCCAATGAGAAAATCACTAATGTGATTTTCAGTGGTTATAAATCAGGCGATGATCTGTATAACGAAATCAAGAAATCAATGTTTGTGGTGCTGCCTTCAGAATGGTATGAAAATAATCCTCGTAATATTATTGAAGGATTTGCTCTTGGCAAACCGGCTGTGGCGGCTGATATTGGCGGGATTCCGGAATTAGTTATCGAAGGTCAAACAGGGTATTTGTATCCATCCGGCAATGTGGATGCGTTAAGAGCAAAGTTAGATTTGATGATGAGTGATGAAGCTAAACTGGTTGAGATGGGCCGGCAGGGGCGAAAGTTTGTGGAAGAGGAATTAAACGAAGAAGCGCACTATCAAGGATTGAAGAAGATATATGATGACCTGTTAACAAAGAATACGGTTGTCAATGTTTAAGCGGATCAATCCATTTTTAGTGGCGGCATTATGTTTGGGGATTTATTTAGTAAAGTCCATGATCGGTATTGATATTTTAAAAGATTATAGCTTCAGTCAGTGGCTGCCGTTTCGTTTGAATTTGGTAGATCACAGTTATGCCGCGCAGAAAGATTTTGAGTTTAATGAAGAGTTCTTAAGTAAAGCTGCCGTGGAAAAAGAATTCAATTTATGGATGCGGGATACAGATGCGGTTACTTATGAGGTTCAGAAGTCGTGTGAGAAGCAAAACGGGTGTTTGCTCATTGAAAATCAAGGCCGGGAAGACTGGGCCTTTGAATTGAATAAATTCGTTCATGTTGTTCAGGGGGATGTTTTTGAATATTCTTTTTCCGGGAAGATAAAAGACGGAGCAGCGCAAGCATCATTTGGAGTTGTGCTTTTTGACAGCGAGAAAAAGGTGTTGGATTGGCATTATCTTCGTCAGGAATTAAACGCTGATAAAGAATGGCAGAGTTTTGAAGGGAAGTTTATTGTTCCGGCTAAAACCGCTATGATTAAATTTCGTGTAACTGGTAAAGATACGGGAAAAGTTTGGTTCGATAGAATGAATATTAAATTTGAGCGTAATTTGCAAGAGGATCGCAAAGAATTGCTGCCAGATTATAGTTTGTCAAACAAACTTGTGAAATATACGTTGGATTGGAAGAAGGAAATTATACAGGTTATTGATCAAAGGAATCAAAAATTATGGCAGGATAAAGATTCGTTACAGCGGGTGTTTGTCAGGAAAATTGAAAAGATTAATCAGGATTCTTTAAAAGTTATGTTTGTAAGTTATCGGAATTTTCAGGAAGGAACAGCGATCATTACTATCAAACCGGATTCCCCCGAAATTTCGTATGAAATCTTAATGCCGGAAGATAGGGTTTTTGAATATTTGAATTTCCCCCAATTGTTTGATTTTAACGCATCGGTGGAGCTGGTTGTTCCGATGCAGGAGGGGATGCTGATTGATAAGACGTTTCCGTTTAAGGACTTTCCTAAAAGTTTATATTACAGCCGGCAGTGGTCAATGCCGTTTATCGGCGGGACAGATGGAAACGCTGGCTGGATGGCTATAGTGGAAACGCCGTATGATTTTCGGATAGTAAAAGCAAAAGATAAAGAAGGGAATTTGGTGTTAGAGAATCAATGGGTGGCTGAAAAAGAAAGGTTTAGTTATCCACGGAAAATGAAGTATGTTTTTGTGGATCAGGGCGGGTATGTGAAAATGGCCAAGATATATCGGGCTTACGCACGTCAGCAAGGAAAACTGAAAACTTTACGGAGTAAAGCGCAAGATAACGCTAATATTACAAAGTTAATTGGTGCTGTGAATTTATGGTATTGGGGAAAGGGGCACATTAAACTTGCCCGGGAATTGCAAAAACGAAATGTGCCCAAGGTATTTTTTTCCAATATAAAATGGAATTTGGAAGAGGTGAATAATTTTAACTATTTAACGTCAAAATATGATATATATCAGGACGTTTGGCCGCCGGATTTATCGGGTGTCGCCCCTAGAACGCAAGGCTGGCCAGAGGATTTGGTCGTGGATGTGAAGCAAAAACCGATTAAAGGATGGACAATAAAACGAAAAGGACAAGAATATCCAGGGGGTGTAATTTGTTCTATAAAGGGACTGGATATGGCGAGAAAGCGGATCGCAGAAGATTTGAAAAATTATCCGTATACAGGGCGGTTCATTGATACGGTTACGGCTTCTCCGTGGAGAGAATGTTATCATCCGCAACATCCAACAACTAAGCGGGAAGACGCTGAGTATAAAATGGATTTATTAAATGTTGTATCGTATGAAATGGGTTTGATTACCGGAAGTGAAGACGGCGTGGATGCAGCCGTTCCTTATGCTGATTATTTTGAAGGGATGATGAGTATTATTATCGGAAGGCTGCCGGATTCCGGACGGGGTGTCCGTCAGGTAAAGTATGTTGCGCCGACTGAAGATTTTCTGAAGTATCAAATAGGGTATCAATACCGGATTCCGTTATGGGAATTGGTTTATCATGATTGTATTGTTTCAACTTGGTATTGGGGAGATTCTTCGAATAAGATTCCGGAATATTTGAACCGCAGGAATTTATTTAATATTTTATACGGGAATATGCCGATGTGGACATTGCGTGATTGGAAACATTGGACAGAACAGAAAGATGTGTTGATTGAAAGTTATTATCATGTCGGGCCGGTCTTTGAAAAAGTTGGATTTGAAGAAATGGTCGCGCATGAGTTTGTAACACCGGATCGCAGTGTGCAGAGATCTCAATTTAGCAACGATGTGAATGTGTATGTAAATTTTAGTGAGCAGAAATTTGAACTCGGTGAAGAGTTGGGAAAGGTTCCTGCTCACGGTTATGTCATTTTTGATAAAAATAAGGTCTGGCAAGAAGGAGAATTAAATTGAAAATCGTTGTCATTGGTACCAGAGGGTTTCCTAATGTTCAAGGTGGTGTCGAAAGCCATTGTGAACATTTATACCCAAATATTGTGTTGCATGGTGGCGATGTTACAGTGATTGGTCGCAAACCATATTTATCGCCGCAGGTGACGGAATATAAGAAAGTGAAGATTGTGCATAAAGAATGCACAACCAATAAATATCTGGAAGCTATTTCTCACACGTTTTCCGGAGTTTTTGAAGCTAAAAAATTAAACGCCGATATTTTGCATATTCACGCGATTGGCCCGTCGATTATGACTCTGGTAGCTAAACTGATGGGATTAAAAGTTGTGGTTACTAATCATGGTCCGGATTATGTCCGGTCGAAATGGAATTTATTTGCCAAGATAATTTTAAAGTTGGGAGAGTTTTTCGGCAGTAAAATGGCCAATGAAGTGATTTGTATTTCCAATCCTATAGCAGAAAGTATTGAAAAGAAATATAAACGGAACGTTAATGTTATTCCTAATGGCGTTATTATTGAAGACCGTGTGGAAAGTAAAGAGTTTTTGAAAAAACATCATCTCACTGATCATAAATATATTTTGTGTGTCGGACGGTTGGTGCCGGAAAAAGGGTTTCATGATTTAATCGACGCCTTTAATCGAATAACGAACGGGCAAGATCAATTGAATTCCTGGAAGCTGGTTGTTGTGGGCGACGCTGATCATGAAGGGAAATATAGTTTGGAGTTGAAGGATAAAGCGAAGCAAAATCCAAATGTTATATTAACAGGAACGTTAAAGGGGCAGGCTTTGCGAGAGGTTTTTTCGCATGCCGGTCTTTTTGTTTTACCATCTTACCATGAAGGCTTACCAATCGTTCTGCTGGAGGCGATGAGTTTCGGCCTTTCCTGTATTGTTTCCGATATCCCGGCCAACCGCAATGTCGGCTTATCAGAGGACCGGCATTTTAAAGCCGGGGATATTGAAGCTTTAGCGGCAAAGATTAAAAAATACATGAGTGTTGAATTTTCCGAAAGCGAATCTAAGGCTCAGATTGAAATGATTCGTCAGAATTATGATTGGGATCATATCGCGGAAAAAACGGTTGATGTGTATAATGCCGTGCTTAATCGGAAAAAGCGGGAAATGCAGCTGGTATAAACGGCATGATGATCCTCTCTAAACCGATCCAACTTCCGAAGTTGAACTAGGTCTTTCTTTGAATAATCTCTCGATATAGAGTGTCGGGAGCGATATCTGCTCCATTTGGCCAGCAAATAGTTCCTAATTCTTCATTGACATAGAATTTGTTAAAATTTTTCTTATTAAGCAGTTGAGCAAATACTCCTCGGCCTAAATATTTTCTAAGATCCACGCGGCCTTTTTTCTTATTATCAAATATAAATTCGACCATATAATCTTTAATTAGTTTAGCTTTTTTTACTTCATGTATTTCCATAATTACATTACTCCAAAGGTTTAATAGTTTTTAATTTTCCGTCTTTTTGCGCTCTATCCCAATTATCTAATAATTCTTTTTGATGTTTCCTAGCCCAGTCTCTAATGAGGCGTTTTGCTAAAGGTGGTAAGTCGCCACCCATTATTCTGCCAGATTTAATTTGAAAGACAGCAATGCGTCCTTGATACTTGGCATGAAAATGAGGAGGATTATGATCTTTAAAAAACATCATTATCGATATTCCATAAAAACGGGAGATTATTGGCATGTTGAAATTATAACATATAAAATAAACACTGCAACCGGCCTACGTTAAATTTGTATGGAACAAAAGTAAAGCAGCCATAATAATATTGGCGTCAATAATCAGTTTCATTTTTTAGTTTTTTTTGTTGCCGTCCATTGTTTTCAGGTCCATAGGTAACGGCTTCTTCAGCGGTGAGGGTGCCCGAAGTTGAACTAGGTAGGTTTCTAGAGATTTTGTGTTACAGAATGTATATTCTCAAAAGTGATGAAATTGATTTCACAAGATTTATACATCACTTTCTTAGTTAGGTTTTCATTGATGATGTAAGCGTGCTTTGTGTTAGGGTAGCGCAGCAGGAATCTGGTGATTCCTTTTGGTATTTCGGGGGCGCTTACTGTGCTTTTTACTTCTATTGGGGTTGGCATACGATTATGCAAAAGTATAAAATCAACTTCATCTCCGTCTTTTGTCCGCCAGAATTTTATTTCCATATTAGGTTCTAAGTACGGAAGCAGTGCAAGGTAAACAAAGCTTTCATATAAAACTCCTTTATCTGGACGGGTTTTTATGGATGAGAAATCTTTAAGTAAAGCATTACGGATACCAAGATCATAGAGGTAATTTTTACAAGATTTTTTTAATTCGTTGCCGAGATTGGTGGAATAACTATGTACCCGAAAATTCACATATGTTTCTTCAAGAATATCCATATAGCGGCTAATTGCTTTCGCGCTTAAATTAATTTGGTTAGCCAGATTAGACATGGAAACAACAGATCCCTGATTTTGAGCGAGTAAATAAAGCAAATGGTTAAAGGCGCGGATATTTTCTTCTTTAATAAGAGACTTAATATCTTTGAGGATATAACTGCTCAAGAGTTCGTCTAATATAAGTCTTTTTCGTTTAGGTTCTTTAGTGTTTGTAAGTCCTGGGAGTCCTCCATAAATTAAATAGTCTGAGAGGTGGCAGGGTATTTTTTTCATTTCTTCAAATGACAGCGGATAAATACGAAAAATGAATTTTCGCCCAGCCAGGCTTTCTTTAAGATGTTTATGGATTTCAATTGAAGATGATCCTGAGCAAATAATTTTAATTTTTTTGTCAGCATCATAAATGGCTTTAAAGATTTTTGAGGCATTTTGAATGTATTGAAATTCGTCAATAAAAACGATATTACCGGAATTCTTTAAGATTTTAATAATTTCTGTTTCTGAATTATTAAATTGGGCAAGAATTTGTGGTTGCTCAAGATCAAAGAAAGAGGATGTAAGGCCTGATTCTTTAGCATAAGTTTGGAGCTGTTTTAAAAGGGTTGTTTTGCCAACCTGGCGTGGGCCCAGTAAAATATTAATTTCTGGTTGGTAAATTTCCTTTTGTAAGGTATTGAAAATAAATCGTTTAATCATTGTATTGACTAATATAACCTATTTATTCAGAAAAGTCAATAGCAGGGCAACCAATCCAGCTCCCGAAGTTGAACTAGATAGCAATACGTATGTATTGACATTTTATATTTTGCGTATATACTTGCATTATGAGGGAAAAAGGAAAGACGTTGTATTTACAAATTCGAGTTTCTCCAAAGCAGAAACGGTTAATCCGGCAGGCCTCTCAACAGGAGAATACGAGTATATCAGAATGGGTCTTAAGGAAGGTGTTGCCGGATCAAGCCTCTTTTTTTCAATCTTTGGTGAAAGAGCTCGCGCGGACATCGCAAAATCAAAGTTATGTGTGGGCCAGGATGAATGATTTTTTGGTGTCTTTATCTAAAGAAGAGTTTAGTATTGCTTTAGAAAATCCCGTGAACGCGAAGTTATCTGCGTATACCGCTAATTATTTAGCAGCGATGGTGGAATACGCGGCCGCACAAAAGGAACTGCCGCCGCCACTGTGGGTTAACGAAATTGAACCTTTAACAAAAGCGTATTTTGGATCCCCGCTGCAGAGTTTACGATTACATCTTTTATTGAGCTCTCCGGTTGTATTCCGTCGGCGGAATATTTTTATTGATGCCACGATTGGAGACCGTGTTTAAAATGAGTTCGTTAACCGCGAAAGACATTCATCGATTATTTGAAAAACTTAACGACGAGTTAAGGACGCAATCGATCAAAGGTGAGGTGTATCTAGTCGGGGGCGCTGTGATGTGTCTGGTCTTTCAGGCCCGGGAGTCAACTATGGATGTAGACGCGTTGTTTAAACCAAGCAAAAGACTCCGTGAAGCAGCCGCAAAAGTCGGCAATAAAGCTGGAGTTAAAGGGGATTGGCTTAATGATGGGGTGAAAAGATTTTTAAGCCCAAAGGGCATTTTTCAGCCGTTTTTAGAATTAAGCCATTTACGTATTTTTTCTGCCAAGGCGGAATATCTTTTGGCCATGAAATGTTTAGCGGCCCGGATAGGGGAAGAGTTTCATGATATCGAAGATATTCGGTATTTATTGAGAAATTTAAATATTACAAGTTATAAACAGGCTTGTCAGATTATCACGGATTATTATCCTTTAGAGCGTTTTCCACAAAAAACACTCTATTTATTGGAAGAGTTATTAGAATCTTCTTAAATCTAATTTTGAGGTTTAAGTTAGTTTTTCTTAAGATGGACAAGTTGTAAATTAAATTGACAATTTCTCCATTATAATCAAGGAGAGGATTCGAATTTATATTTTTGATTGATATTTCTAAATGATCGTTTAGAATATAGCTTGTCTTTTTAGGGGGTTAAGATGTCAAGAATGAAAGAATATGTCCGTACGGAAGTTCTTTTAAAAGCCATGAATACTTTTTGGAAAAAGGGCTATAAAGAAACTTCCATGCAGGATCTTGTAGATCAGATGGGAATTAACCGCTTTTCCATTTACAGTGATTTTAAGAGTAAACGCCATATTTACCTTGAAGCTTTAGAGGTTTATTATCAGCAAAAGGCTGTTCCTTTATTTGCCATGTTGAATCATTCGAAGGAAGGTATTCAGTCGATTGAAACATTGTTAAATCATATTATTCCAGTTACAGGGGAGATTAAGAATAAAGGTTTTGGATGTATGATTTACCGGGCTATGCATACGCATAATCCTGTGGACGATGATGATATTCATAAACTTTTGCAAAGATTTTTATCTGAATTTGAAGATGCCTTTTTGAACGCGTTAAAGAGGGCCAAGAAATTAGGGGAATTAAAAAAGGAGGTCGATATAAAAAAATACGCGAAATTATTAACAACTTATACCAGCGGCCTGGTTACGGTTTCAAATGTGGTTGATAAGAAACATTTAAAAGAGCAAGTTGTGTCTTTGCTAGAGGTAATCAAATAGTTTTTTTTGATTTTTTTCTGAATGATTGTTCCGGAAAATCATTTCTCCATTGGAGAATATCCATAAGTTTAGTCCAGATGTCTTAAATTCATACTTAATTTTTAAAAGAAAGGAAATAATTATGGCAAGAATTGAATACGCAGAAAAAGGGCAAGAAGCGCCAGAGGCATCAGCGATTTATGAAAGTATCGCGGTTGATTTTAAAATGATTCCTAATATTATCAAATTGGTAGGACATTCCGGAGCGGCCACGCAAGGACTTGGCACGGTGATCGGGATTTATTTTAAAAAATTAAAACTCGATCCACGGGTAAAGGAAATTGCTTACTTAACCGTTGCCCGTGAAAATCAATGTCAATATTGTCAGGGGCATCATACGATGTATGCGAAACAGGCAGGGTTAAGCGATGAAGAAATATCTTTACTTGGTGATAACGGTATTACCTCTGAGAATTTCTCAGAAGCCGAACGGGCTGTTATTAAGTTTGCTTTAGAAACGACACGCAATGTTAAGGCAAGCGATGAAGTTCTAAATGTGTTGAAAAAAAGTTTTAATTTAAATCAGATAGTCGAAATTGCTTTTGTTGTGGCTGCGGCTAATTTTATTCAAAGGATTGGTAAGAATTTTGAAGCGGATTTAGAAATGTAGAATATAATTCTAAAAAAATACTGAGTTATATTAATTTATTGTTCTAAAATGGACAAAGATTTAGCGACAATTTTTTTTAATCTTCATATTGAAGGAAGGAAAATATATGCATTCAATGGAATTATTTTGGTTGTTTTTAACTGTCCTTATTACAGCGTTTATGGCTTTCCCTTATGCTGTTATCCGTTCAAAGGAGCAAGGAGTAAAAACAATTTTAACAACTTCTATACCGATCAATACTCTGTCTTCTGCACGGGCCCAACGCGCGCAACGGGCCCATCTTAATGCAATTGAGAATTTGATTATTTTTATGCCTTTGGTTTTTATTCTTCATTTCAATGGTATCAGTACAACGGCTACCGTTACAGCATGTCAAATCCATTTTTTTTCTCGGTTTATTTATTATTTTCTATATCTTTTTGGGGTTCCTTATTTTCGCTCTTTTATGTTTGCTGTAAATTTCTGTTCAACAATGGTTCTTGTAACAAAATTATTTTGTTTTTATTTTTTTTAAAACGAAAGAACCTGGTTCAGCTTTGTATGAAGTATTCCTGAAACCAAAAGGTGAACGAAGTCTATAATATAATAGGGGAAATTGTAAATTAAATTGGCAATTTCTCCATTATATTATGCCTGAAGAACAGAATATCAGTGGGTATTTATGAATCTAGAATATTATCAGAGGATTTCAGCAGGAAATTCTAAAGATTCTTATATTATTTATGGAGGGGCCCGCATCAGAAAAGATTTATAGGTGTCAACCAATCCAACTTCCGAAGTTGGGCTAGGTTTTCTACAAGATTCTTGCATAATTTCCTACTTTTAAGTACAATAACCCTCATGTTATTCGGACAGAAAAAAGAAAGCAAAGGTATCCGCATCTTGATTGCAGACGATAATGAAGTTGATCGGACTTTGATTGAGAAAACCCTGGAAAAAGAAGGGTACGCGGTGATCAAAGCGGAAAACGGTCAGCAAGCTATGGATTTAGCGCAGTCGCAAAAGCCGGATGTGATTGTACTCGACTGTGAGATGCCGGTGATGGGCGGGG
>JACKFK010000005.1 GCA_020632515.1 Candidatus Omnitrophota bacterium
CCCGCGGCCTCGAAGGATGCTAAAAGACCTCCTCTAACCGCTGAGCCAGCAACCGCAGAAGTTACCATCGCTGTTAATCCAACAAGAGCCTGACGTAAAACAGGATCGGTATCATCTCCCAACGCTTCGTCAACAGCCTCAGCTGCCTCACGAGCGGCATAAGCGGCCGCAACAGCTCCAATTGCTGCAGTAGCGGCATTAGTCGCCAGAGCTGGCGTTGCAGCGCCTGGATTACCAGCTACCACAGATACCGCAGCCGCCGCGGCTGTTACCGCGGTTGAAATGATAAAAGCCTGTTCCTCACTACACGCCCCTTCGTTGTAACAAAGCAACGCCAATTGCTGTCCCAATTTTGCCCCAAAATAAACTATAGCGGCGGCAACACAGGCTCCGGTTCCACCTCCTAAAGTCCCAACAATAACCGCAGCACAAAAAACTGCCAAAATAATTAACTGAACTAATTCCATCCCCACAGCTAATGCGATTTCACCAGCTGTTGTCAAACCCGGTAAATCGTCGGAACGGTCCACCCATTTATTCCCCCACACATAGGCGGTCATTTCCTCGGGAACAGATTCAAACGCGATTTGGTCTTTTTTGGATTCTAAATCAGAGGCTAAAACATATCCACTAAGCTGCGGAATAAATTCTTCGAGAGAGGCTGTTTGCGGCTGGCCAATATCGTTGTAATAAACTTGGCCGCTTTTGACCGACGTTACTGTTACAAAGTGTTCGGCATCAAAGTTAGCAATGAACGGGGTTTGTAATTTAGGAACTTCTTTAGGATCAATCTTAGCTGGCCGAAAATTAAGACCATACGCATCTGTTACTTTATTGATGGCAAAAAGAGAGGTCTTAAGCTTCGCCTCTCCCGGCTGAACAATGTCGCTCATCAAATCAATTAATAATGTTGAAACCGACAGTTCATCCAAGGAAGCATTCACTCCCGCACTATCAAGAACATCCTTTAAGGCCCATACTCCGCAGTTGAGCGGATGGATATCCGGATCACTCAGCCATTTTGTAACATCATTAATTTTTTGTTCTGTAAAAACGACATCCGAATTTATGAGAAGATTTTTAACGCCAACTTGTTCATTAAATGAATTGCGATTTGGCAACTGTAAATTAATTTGACTTTTATCTTTATACGCAACCTGCTTTAAAAGCTTCTGCACACTTCCCGCAATTCTAGCGGAAATTTGCGCGTCCGAAAGAACCTGTCCTTTTTCAGAACCATTTGTCTGCTGTGTTAATTGGGTTTCCGTTATCCCAGATTCGTTCCCCCACAGCACAAGCGGATTATAGTTAAAGGCCCAGCTAAATTGTTCTGGGACAAAAATTAAAACAACCGCCAGGGCAATTGTTCGAAACCATGTTCCAAAGCGGCTGCGAAATTCAGGCTCACCCTGATCAGATTGGACAAAATCTTCAAAATTATTGTCATTTCCTTGAGAGACCTTCTCAGATTGGACAAAACTCTTTAGGGATTCCACATCATAAAGGCGATTAGGCTTGGCGCCTGCCTTTTCCACCCAAGGGTTATTTGCCTCCCCAGATTGGACACCCTCACCCGCCGCATCAGAATCTATGGCACCAGATTCGCTATCCACAGAAAGATCTTCTTTCGCACCTTCTCCTTGATCCTGAGGAAGGTTTTCATCCCCTGGCAATTGCGATTCCGGGAGAATATTTTCTTCCGGATCTGGCGTTTTTGATTCATCCAAATTGTCGTTTTGATCGACCATATCTTTAAAAGGCGAATTTCCTGGCAAAAGGTTTAAAAAACATGCCATTTCTCGCCATTATTTTTTCCATAAATCTTTCATTTTCAATGCGTTGTGACATAAAAATCATTAATTTTTTTTCGTTTTCTAAGAATCTCTTTAATTTTGATTGTTTGAGACAGAAAAAAACCTTCGTCAAATGCGTTTTAGGCGACGATTTATTAATAGTTATAGTCTTAATATAATAAAAAAAGAATATTATTCTTTTTATAAATTTAGAATCATAAAATATTGTAAATAAATAACTTAACTTAACAACACCCTCTTTTTTGTCACCAAAAAGATCTGTCTTATAGGCTGTTTTTGGATTTGTCTGGAAGGGTAATTTAAAGATTTTTGCCCTGTTGAGAGTTTCGTTAATCATTAATTTACAACTGTTTACAAAAAAAATGACTATCGTTTTTAGCGATAGTCCTATACATATGGATGGATGGAAAAACCCCAGATTTTCTGATTTTTTCCTCATTTTTGCCTTTTTTTTCACTGTTAGGCTCCCTAAAGTGTTTATTTTAAAGGGTTTTCTTGTACGTTGAGAGTATAACACATATATTATATGCGGCAAGTTTTGCAGGAAAAAAAACAGAATAAAATCTTGTTTATTTTCATATAGTTATGAAAATTTTATATATTTTTTTAAAATATTTTGCAATTTTCCCCCTCTTTTTTGCGTCGAGAAACACCGATTATTTATCCCTTTTTATGAAAGCGTTTTCGAAAATGATTCAGTCATTTTCTAAAAAAGTGAACTTTTTATTTCTCTCCTTCTATGCTATCTTTTACAATCCTCACCCTAAGCATTCGAATGAAAGCATTTGTTTTGCTTCTATTTGTCCAAACTGAAAATGTCCAAACTAATAACCGTATACAAACCTCCGAGGTTTGTTTGAGGTTTTAACGAAGTCTCCTCCTACCACCTGACACCTAGCACCAGAAAACTACGCTCCGATCAAGGGGGAGCCCTCCTTATGGCCCCGAAGAGAATATAAGGCTCTGTTGAACAGATAACGAGCTTATGGAAACCTGATGCAATCCTAAACGACTAGGAGGAGACTACAGGGAGAATTCTTGGATTATGGAAAGCATCGTCTTTTATTAATGCCCCATACTACTAAAAGGGTTATTTTCGATAAAATCTAAAAGAATGGGCCCTGCAACCAAAATAGCAACCACAGGGAAGATGAAGATAAGGAGAGGGACTAACATTTTTAAGGGGGCTTTTAGCGCCAACTGCTCGCCTCTACGATACCTGGCTAATCGCATATCTTCTGATAAAATATTCAGGGCATCTGTTACAGAAGTTCCCATTTTATCCGCCTGAATCAAAGTTCGAGCAAAAGTGGATAGATCGGGCAACTCATACCGTCCAGCTAAGTCTTTAATCGCATCTCGCCGAGTTTTTCCCACATTAATTTCCTGTAAGACAATATTCAACTCATCAATCATTACGGAAGGAGGCGATTTTTCAACAACCCACTTAAGGGATAACATAAAATCCAATCCGGCGTTCACACATAACCCAAGCAAATCAATCGCGTCGGGAAGCTCTTTGACAATAGTATCTTTAACTTTTTTAATTTTCCCTTTAAGCCAAAATTCAGGAAGCATATACCCCCCGGCGAGAGAAAAAGAAGCAAAAGCGAAAATTTGATCTGGTTTCGCCCGTGGCATAAATAAAAACAAAAATACTCCGATTAAAATTTCCTTCGCTAAAATAAATTCTTCTGGTGTGATATCCACATGGGCTGTTATTAAATCTTTCGCAATTCTCCGTCGAAGAGCTCCTGAACAAAGAGGTTTATTAACAATAGAAACTTTTCTTAAATAGGAAAGGATATTTATTTTCTTCTTCGACTTTGTCGTCGAACTTAATCCCAAAGCCTCAAGAGTTGGGCGGTTTTCCCATTCCATTGGCACCAAGCCCATAACAAAGGCAAAGGCACTTAAGTAAGCTAATAAAAGAATTGTGGCAAGCATAATAAATTATAAAGTCACATTAAGACATATTCGATGATCTGGTCACAAAGTCACCAAGTTTATTTCGGTTAATCAAATGCGTTTCCCCATTATCATACCCCTCGTAAAATTTAATCTGATAAATTAAAAACTTTCTTCTTGGACGATACCTTTGTGACATTGTATCTTTGTGACAAACCTTTTGGATATCTGTTAATGCAACTTTTAATACTCTTTATTCGTACTAATTTTCCAAACCAAATAGGCTCCAATAGTTTCTGAAATAACAGCATAAATCAACATGGAGCGTCCCAAGTCGGATTCAAGCATGTGATTAAAAATTCTTCTATTCGCATTATACACAATAAAGGCAAACGCTATTGGGAGCATGCTCATTACCGCTCCTTGAATTTTTCCCTGAATCGTTAATGTATCTAAATTCTGTTGGATTTTTTTTGCTTCTCGGATATTAGTAACAATCCGATTAAAAATAACAGGAAGATTCCCTCCGGTTTCCCTGGCAAGGAGGATTGCTGTGATCATCTGCTGAACAGCTGAGGAGGGTAAACGATTATATAAATGAAACAACGCCTCGTCCATCGATACCCCCATTTTATTTTCCCCCAAAACGGTTCCAAACTCTTTCCGAATAGGATTTGGCATTTCCTCGACGACAGCTTCTATTGCTTGAACAAGGCTTAACCCCCCACGAAAAGAACTAGACATAATCATCAAAGCGTCTATCAACTGATCACTAAATTTATCACGCGTTTTTTTTGTTAAAACATTAATATAAATACTTGGTAAAATCAGCCCTGCTGTAAAACCAAATATTGCACCATAGGATCCTAAGCCTTCCGGTGAAAAATAATACCCAAGTCCAGCCAAAATAAACGGGGCAAAAATAAACATCCGGCTGCGCTTTTGCGCTTCATCACGAGCCATCAATTGTTCCATACTATTAGTCAATTGATGTTGACGGCGCAGACTCATAATAGCATAACGGTCATAAATTAGAGGAATAACCAGATAGCTAATAATGGCTACTGTAGAAAAAATCAGGAAGATGATAACGATTATCATAATAAAAACTGTAATTACTGTTTGGCGAATTAACGGACGCAACTGCGTAATTACGAATATTTAAAAATATTTTTTGTTTCTATTATATCGCTTCAGGAAAGATAATTTAAGTTTTTTTAATTTTTTATTCGCTTCGTTCATTACCTTCACAAAAACTGGTTCGGCAGCTATTGATACAATCCCGGCAAGGAGGGTAAACTTCTTTAATATCCGGAATATTAGTCAAACAAAGATCCACACAAGCAGCCTTATAACAAGCGGTATCATACCAAATGCCCGGATCATGTTGCACAAAATCAAATGCGCATTCTATGGATTTCTGTGGATCATAAATACGTTCCGAACCTAATCCGTCTCCCGCGGTTTTCCATCGCCCCACAAGGCTCCTAGCAATATATTTTTGAAAAACCAATAGCGCGCCCAAAATAAAGACAATAAAAGTAATATATTCCAACGTTGATTGGGCTTTTTTATAATAAATTATTTTTTTTAAATTTAGCATATTCTTTGAATCATTTAAAACGGTTCGCATGGTTTAAAAAAGAAACTCATCGTTCCGTTGATCCAATCATATTGTGCGCATGTTTCCGAAGAGACTCCGCTCGATAACAATTTATGAACTCTCTGCCAGCAATTATATCCATCTTCGCCGGGCAAAATCGGATCATTCATCATAAAAGCTCCGCGGTATAAATTTTGATGCTGTACAGGTATTAAAATTCCAGGAGGGTCGGGAAGCACCAAATCTGCACAAGTATCACCCAAATCAACTTTTGTTGACTCGATTGATTCTTTACTGGCTCTATTGGGATTAAAAAATCTAAAATTCCATATTTTTTGTTTATTAGGAAATCTTAAAATATTGTTATTTATTTTATTTTCATCAAAACGTGTGACTCTAAATTTTACCGTTCCATTCTCTCGTTCTAACTCAAAACATCTTGTAATTCCCCATTTTTTCTTATATGTTCTAATCCATGGAAAGCCTCGTTCAACACTTGCTTGCTTTTGGTCCACATGACACGCCTTATCGCAGCGGCCTGGTGTTCTAGCCTCCACCTTTACGATATGCCACAATCCATCATTTTTTCCGGGAGAGATTTCCGAATCTTTCCATCCATAAATTGCCTGGTAAGGCAATCCTAAAGGAATACTTATATTTTCATTTTTTCGATAATTAACAAGGTCTTGTGCTGGCCCCCATAAAAATTCTTCAAATTTAGTAATAGCCGTGTCGAAAACATTAATAAAATTATCATATTCTCGTAACCGATTCGCAAGAAAATCCGCTCTTTTTTTAAATTTCTCGACCTGATTTTCTGCCTCAATCGAGCTTTGTAAAACATTATCACGAAAACGCACTTTATCTGGATCCGGCGGGGTTGGCAAAACATTGGGCGTACAGCCAATAACAGGATTAAAATCCAGTTGAGGATCAAAATCCGTCAGAGGTAAAATTGATCGCGGCAAATCAGAGCAACTCGCTATCTGATCAGCCAAGGAGCCTGAAACACAAGCATCATAACAACGTTGAAACCGAACAGCATTTCCACCTGCTATTGGAGGATCTGCCGTTAGGTCCTCGCCAGCTCGAGCATTATGTTCCAAACAAGCGATTACATCTTCAATATCCCCCCAAACCCCATCTCCATTAGCATTAAAAGTTGCTAATTCATCCGCGGGGATTCCTGGACAAGGATTAGGCGGAAAGCCTATTGGAGCAGGATTAGCCGGATCCTCTTGCGGAGGAACACACCACACTTCCGTACACGCAGTTCCGGCGTAAGAGCGGTCTCGAAAACCGACAAAACGACTGCGAATTTCTTTTAATTCATCAAGCCAAATCCACAAAGCTCCCGGATCAGCATTACATAAATAACAGTCTGCGGCTGTTCCCGTCAAAGGATCTGTACGACCAGGCTCTGGTTCTATCCATATCGCAATTTCTTCATACCATTCATTAAAATTAGTGACAAGACCTGTGAGATTTTCTTCACTTTGTTTAATAAGCGTTTCTGAGAAACTAATAAACTCATTTAATCCATAAATTAAATCATCCAATAAATCACTACGAAAATTATCTGGGGATCCAGCTCCTGGCTGTAAACACTCACAATCAATATTATCTTCACAAATTCCATGCCCTGGGCACCCGCTACTATAAGGCCAATTTGTTGAGCAAAACTGTTCGGATCCGCGTTTCCAAAAACCAACACTTTTGTCAAACCCTGTGCCGCCGGAAAGATATCCGGACAACTCTGCGCATACATTGCTTTCAGCTTCGACATTCAAAAACCCTGTTAATAAATCTTTCTGAATGTCAATCTTATCCGCTGGTAATATAGGATATATATAAACAAAAGGATCGACAGGATTATTTACATCAATACCGTCTACACAAAAAGATCGATTATAAAGAAGTGGTGTTGCCGGATCATTAGGGTCATTAGGAAGCTGCAGTTGGGGGATTTCAAAAGGTTGATCTGCTGGGCATTGAGTAACCCCTGCCCCAGGATTCAAGGAATTATAATAACACCAATGGCATTGTTCTGTTTTCCCTACTATATCTAACCGTCCTAAATCCATTCCCCAATCTAAAAACTTATAAAGAAAAGGAAATATCCCTGACTTTGCATCGCTAAAAAAGGGCGTTGTCGCTAACAATTCCGGGTCGACAAATTTTGGCTGGACAAAACCGGTGGCGTCATCCACCTGATATCCTTCCGCTCCCAAAGCGTGAGGAAATTGTCGGATAGAATTAATATCTAAAATATTTTTGAAATAATATGGATGCTCGTCATCCCTCCCCAACAATTCTCGAAAAGATAACCCCGCGTTTGAAGGAAAATCAGGATCCAAAGGATTCGCGTTGTTTTCTCTATTTTCATAGATAAAATCAAAAACCCACGGATAATTCTGTCCTGTAATATTATCTGGGATCCCATAAGGGCTCATCGCGGAACAGGTTGCCACAGTCCCGCAAGAATTATCGTCGCAGCATTCCGGTCGTATTTCAATAGTTTCACTTAGGTCTAACACATTTGGAATAGTCTCTGGTAAACAACACGGGTTACATTCCGAAGGAACAGCTTTACCCGGAGCAAAAAAACACTCATGAGTAGAGTCTTCTACCGGCCAGGGGTCGTAAAGCCCCCAAGGATCAGCTCCTCCTACACGTAAAAAGTCTGTTAATTTCTCCATAAAATTTTTTACTTCTGTTGTTTCAACAGCTTTAATACCCGACAATCTCGCATCATAATACACCGAGAATCGACTAATAGTATCTTTTGGCTCTCCTAACCCATCAAACCCATAAATGGAATTATTATTAAAATCTAAAACATCCGGAACATTCACTTGTTCTGTAACAGCGTTACGAAGGCCCGCCTGTATAGCCCCTTCAAGGAAACGATCTTTCAATGGTAAATTATTTTGCTGCTTGTTCCACATCTTATTAATTTTTTCGTCCATACGTACCGTATTGTAAAAGATTAACGATCCTATTATCATAGGCGAAAACATATAATAAATTGATAGCGCCTTCGCCGCTTCTGGCGAAATTTGATAAACAAGAAAAAAGATTAAAGTAAACCCTAACGAAAAAATAGCTGAAAGAATCAATCCTGTTAAAAAACTGGATGTGCTACACAGCTTTCTTTTTCCTTTTAAATTTTCCCTTGCCAATCGCCAACCGTAGCTTGCCATTTGCGACCCTAACTGTGCTGCACCAATATTTGAAGCTGTTGTTGTCACTGTTTTAGCCGCGCTCATACGTCCCATATTTAAAGAAACTGCGTAAAAAATTAGAGCAAAAGCTGTTAATAAAATTAAGACAACCGCTACCTGCCCTTTTTGCGATTGTCTTTTCTTTTCATTTTTAAAATGGCTGATCATATTATTTTTCATTTTTCTACCCAAATAGCATTCATTTCTAAAGGCGCATCAAAATAAGTTACAATCTGTTGTTGGGGATTGCTCCCAGACATCAAAACCTCTTCGTGTTTGACCCTGCGCGCCGCCAAATCGGCTCCTGTCCAGTGAAAAATTTTTCCCATAGCGTAAATCATTAACATGATAATAATCATCGCAAAAAGGAATTCAATAATGGCCTGGCCTTTTTGATTATTTATTATTCTTATTTTTTTTCGCATCTGCTTATCTCTTAAAGTCAATATAATCATCTCCGCTTTGATCTGTAACCCACTTGCGGCCATGACGATCTTCGATCCGGCTGCGGATAAACAATCTTGGATTCGCAGGCCCCGTGTCCAAACAAGTCTTATCAACATTAGCCAATTGAAAACAGCACGCGCTGTCTAACCCCGTGTCCGAATCGACCACACTTCGACAACAAACTTCAACAGGGTTCGGCTCCCCATCCACTTCAAGTTGTCGGAGAGGCGTTGGATCTGTTGTGCAAAATCTCCCGGTATTGTTTGTCAGTTGAAACAGGCGAGAAATGACGTCGACAGAATCTTTTTTTTGCGTCGTCCGAACATACTGTTTATCTAAACTATATAAATCTCCTTCTTGAATAAGCAAATACGTTCCGTCTTTAGTCCTGGTGTACATAGATATATCTCGTGTAAAACCTGGTTGAACAGCCCCATTAGCTATTTCAGTGGAAGACACGCCAAAATCAACATCCCCCTCATTTCCATCAATTACTAATACACTTACAATATTTTCAATTTTCCTAAAAACAGCTTCCTTAACCATTTCGCCACTAAAGGGATCCTGAACATCAATCAAATCAGTTTGTATGGTAACTGAGCCTTTTGTGAACTCCATAAAGCTTTCCTCCTCTAAATCCCCATCAACATCAACATCATCTCCACGAGCCAAAGAAAAACCGTCTGCTAATTCATGAGTAACAACAACTGTTCCAAAAAAATCCGTTGTTTCTAATCGAATTATTGGAATTTTTTTCCATTGCCAGGAAAAAAGATCCCTCTCAGCTTGACTTGTTGGTTCATCCCCATCAACGGTTCCATTTAAATCTAAATCAAAACATTCAGCACAATTGGGATCGTATTCAAAACCTGCTTTATTAGGGATTTTCTGATAAAAATCCACGGCTTCAGTAATTGGAACTACTTTAAAATTTTGTGTCATAAGAGGAAAATGCTTATCATTCACAAATAAATCAAAAACAGGAAGATTATATGTTTCTCCCGGATCCACAGGTAAGAATAAATTTCGGGTATGCATGGCTGCTGATTGTAATACGTAAGGGGTCCTATCGGTTTCTCCATATTTGGCAGATCCTGGCGATAACCGATCTTCCACTAAAAGAATACTCGCTGAATTCCGTGAGGCACTACCATCCCCCCCTCCGAGACCTTTAATTCCCATACTATACTCATAAGAAGTTTTCATAGCCATACGCATAGCTTTATAGGCTAGATTTTGTTGTTGTCCTGAACTAAAAGATGTTCGAATAATTGTACCAACAATAAAAATTAATATTGCTCCAAAAATGGCTAACTCGGTTGCCGCCTGCGCCATTATATATTCTTTTTTTGATTTTTTTTTTGTCATAGCCTTAAAATCCAACCACTCCTTGGAACCCTGTGGTCCGATCTTGTGTATTTGTTATATCTTCACGAAACGTAAACTGCCCCCCAATACCATCTTCCACCCGAATACTTGTTTCGATATTTGAAATTATTACATGCCGTTTGTTCGTATCCGCGAATCGGGGATCATATTGATCTCCTAAATCATCAACAGCCGCTTTCCATCGTCCTTGAACGCCTCGCTTTATATAGATCTGCATAGCTAAAAAAGCCCCCATTAATATAATGATAAAAATTGTGTATTCGAGAGTTGATTGTCCGTTATTTCTTTTCATTTCAATAAAGCCCTTTATTGATCTTCCTGAAACCCTAAGTTACTCAATACTGATTGGCCTGTAAAAACTGCATCAGAATAAATATAATTAGTTGTGCCCAAAAACTCTCTGATAGTTTTATCTTGTATCGCGCTCGTGGCAATGTTTGTTCCCATCGTAAAACCGCCCGCGTTAAATAGTTGTTCCGCGTTTTGCTGACTTCCGATCTGATCAGACACCGTTCGAATCATTGTTTGGGTAACCCTTTTGATCGTCGGGTTCATCGCGAACATAATCAAAACAACGAGTCCTATCATTATAGAATACTCCACAATCGTTTGGGCGTCTTTTTTGGTAAATTTTTGGCGTTCGCGTTTTAGCATTTTATTAATTTGCCTCCCCAGGAGGAGCTGTAATTGACTGCGTTTCGGCAAGCGTTGTATCGTCGAAATTTTTTCTAAAAGCGCCGCCCTGAAACAATCCTTTTCTTTCATTAATATCTGTTGTCACAACCGTTGTCGCATTTATATAATATGGTTCGTATTCATATTCTAAATTTCCAAAAAACTGTAAACCTGTACGTTCTTTTACGATATTAAACATTTGTTTGCGTGTATCCCTAATTCTGGCCTGAACTCCTCGCCGAACATAAATAGACATAACCGTAATAGCGCCGACCACCAGAAAAAAAAGAAGCACATACTCACTCATAATAGTCTGTGCTTTTTTATTTTTTAATCTTTTTAACATTTTATGTTGTCAATTTTGTTGTCAAAAATCAAGGCTTACCCGAGTCTCCCCAAGTAAGCCTTGAAATTTTTAAAACTAAACAACCGACAATATTAATTGCCCCAGAAAGTTTGTTGGGAATTAATAATCGTCGAATTCAACAGATCTGTAGTAACTTCATCAGTAAGAAATGTCTGTGCTTGACCAAGAGCTTGTGATTGCTCTTGCCGCGTACGTCCTGATGTTGTTGTTGTCATGTTATAATTGGTGTTACCCGGGTCAAACTGGTCACCGATGTCATCGGTTGCCCCTTTTAATCGTCCCTGAACACCCCGTTTAATATAAACTTGAATAGATAAAAGAGCTCCGATGATAATAATCACCAGGATAACGTACTCTAACGTACTTTGCCCTTTTTTTCTTCTATTATTAAAATACGTAAACATTGATTTTTCCTCCTAATTTAAATACTTAAATAAGAATTTTCCATTCTTGTATTAAAGACCTCCAACAATACCTGCTTGGGATGTGTCATACGTTGTTACTTGCGTACCAAGGGCTTCTCGCGTACTACTTGAATTTCCAAAATGAGAAACAGCGTCACCTTGTAATATTTGTGATTTTGAATCTTGTGTAGCAACCACAAAGTTAGATTGCGCATAATAAGGTTCATATTGCGCCGTGTTTCCTAAGAAACCTGTTTGGTTTGTTAAATAAATGGATGCGTCACGAACGCGAGCTTGTAATGCCCGTTGCGCGTATGTTTGCATCGCAATAATACCAGCTACAACAAGCGAAATTAAAATCGCATATTCAGCTGTATTTTGTGCTTTCTTGTTTTTAATCAATCTTTTAAACATTGATATTTCCTCCTAAAATAATTATCGATCACTAAAATTAAGGAGCTTAACGGGATGTGGATAAGCGATTGGCCATCCCCACCATGTCATTAGCACCTGTTACAATTGCGTTATTGAATCTTGTTTGAAAAATACCACCTGGTTTTAAAAAGACAATTAATGCCGCTAAAATAGCCGCCACAAGGATAATGTACTCAACAGTACTTTGTCCTGCTTTTTTCTCTCCAGGTTTACTGATTATATTCCTTTTAAACATTGATTTTCCTCCTTAAAAATTGCTTATACATTAAATATCTCATTAAGATATTTATTGTTTCCTAAATTCCTCAGCTATCATCTGTTGAGTGGCCTGAACAGACCGAAACACATAAGTACTCATTGCTACAACAGCAGCAGAAACAACGGCGGCGACCATGGCATATTCAATTATGTTTTGGCCTTTTTTGTTTCGTATTTTCTTCATTAATAAATGCCTCATCGCGCCCACCTATGTGATTCCTTCAGATGACCTTGCCCCAGCTTCTTTGTGAAGCAGGAATTTTTAGGGCTTTTTATGGAAACAGTTTTAATTGTTTCCTTCCATAAAGAACACTAACTAATACTAATGTCCGCTGGAATAAACACCTTGCGGTGTGAAATCCTTGGTAATTCTTACTTTTTCCAATAAAAAAGTCTCCTTATCAAATAAGGAGACTAATATTCTTAATACGTTAAAAGGCATACATTTACAAGAAAGGGCATATTCTATTAAAATTTGTTTATAATTTTTCACAATAAAATCCTTTAGCCCAATTTAAAATTTTTTATATTTATCATTTAAAAGTGTTATTTGTGGTTAAAGTATAACATATACTCAATGAGTGTCAAGTTTGCGAGAAGTATTTTTTTCTCAGATGGGAGCAAAATCTAAAAAAACTCTAACCTCTTTATTGTCAACGATATTGATAGAATTTAAATAGCTAATACCCTTTCTCAAAAAATCCTTTTCTTTAAGTCTTTCATCCAAAAGCAGTGTGTAATTAGTAAACTTCTTTTCGCTAAAAATTTTGCCTGATAATTTGTAAATCCCTTCTATTAAATAACTTTCGCTTATTTTATATTCATTTTCAGCTATGCTTATCCTCTTTATTTGTTCTTGAATATTTAAAATATAGTTATCTAATATTTTATATATATTTTCATAATTATTTGCAAAAAAACAGCTATTTTTACCATTATTTCCATTATTTCGCACCAAATTATTCTCATTAATATTTTTAAATGTATCCAGATATTCATTTATAACCTCTTTGGTCGCAGCATCTTGTAATCCTGTCAAAATAATTCCTACAGGATCTCCTCCGCGGGTCTCCCACAAGGTCAATATCCGCATAACGGCCTCCGGAGGCATTTTTATTTTCAAAAAGGTCTCCATTTGTTGATAAAGATATCTTGATGCTGTTTCGGTATAATAATAACTTTTTCGGGTCATTTTATGAAAAAAATGTTTTCGTTCGGCCCATTTTGTGTTTTTTATTAATTCGGAAAACTCTTTTAACCGTGGGGACATTCCAAAGGCATATGAACGCCGTTTCCGCGGAATGATCGAAAAATTGGCAATTTCCCTATTATTTTCTCCCAATACATTTATGGAGACAATCGCCTTTTCATCCACGTCCTCTAAAGCCGCCACTAAATGATAAAACTCCTCATCAATTTCCTTTTCTCCGGGTATTTGATAGAAAACATTTCCCCGTCGATTACTAATCAAACTTTCTGACAAAACCCTCATCGCTTTGGACAAAGATTCTCCTTTTGTGGAAACTTTATTTAAGGCAAACTGGCTCGCATCTAAAACAATCTCGGTATCGTCAGCCAGGACAATTCTATATGCATAGACAAAGGTAAACAGTTGCCGAGCATCATTTTCATAATGAATCCCTAGTGAAGAATTAAAGGGCAACTCCGCTACTCCTTTATTAATGGCGGGAATCTCCTCGCCGCGAATCCAATAATTATTAAGGTCTTCTGGTTTTACGTTAGCCGTCTTTAATAAAATTTTTGCTAAAATATATTTTTGGCATATTTCGTCAACATTTTCCGGTGTTTTTCCGGGGAAGGCGCGCGCAAATAAATTCCCCCAAAATCTTGGACTTTCTAGAAACCACTCAATCGCTTTAAAGAAAACAATTCCCATAAAAGGATATTGTTGTTGCTTTGAGCTCCGTTCCTTTTTATAGGCTTCAATTTCATCTCGAGCTTCCTGATCTATAAAAGGATTTTCGGTATCTTCTATTTTCTCTTTAATTATATTATTTTGCTGACTTCCCGTCGATAAGTTCTGGTTGATTTGTTCATCTTTTTTTTCGCCAGCCGTTGGCTTTTTAGAATCTTCTTTTTTTATTTCCTCTGAGGTTTCTTTTGACTTTTTTATATCGGGAAGAGGTTTTTCTTGATTATTTTCACTTGCTAATAATTTGCCCAGCTCTTCTTCTAAATTAGGCTTTTTTTTCGGCGCCGGGCTTTCAAACTTTTCAATTATTTTTGGATTTATTGTGGAAAATATTTGTTTTTTCCGTTCCTCGGGAATTTCAAACTTTTTCCCCTGATCGACAACCGTCCGCCGACCAACCGAACTGCTGAGATTTGCTTCTTTGAGAACACTATTTACAGATGATTTTGAAACTTTAACTTGGTAAGAATCTTCTACGTTTTTGGCGAGCTGCCGACAGCTGATACGTGGATTGTCTTTTTTCTGAGCGATGATAAAATCAATGACTTCCTGCCTTAATTTATAAACAACCCCCATGTTGCTTTAATGTCCTTTTTTGATTCGCATTATTTTGGATAAAAACCGGACAGATTGGACATTCGCCAACCCATTGGCCTTTAAACAGTTAACTCTTTGGTTCAGTATATCACAGCAAAAACACGGGTCAACGGAAAAAAACTATTAGGGGAAAATGATGTCCGGCAAATCTTTTAAGATTAAAGAATGGAAAGACGGTCACCCAAAGACGTATTAGATCTTTCAATCCCTCCTACAGCTAATTCAATAGCGCAAGAGGCCTTCCAAAAAACAGGACTTAAACGAAAAGGCTGGATTCCTTTAATAAGCCCCACAACGATATTTTCTTTCGTAATAAAGATTACATCAATGGAAAATTTCATAAAAAGCATATGAATGGAATTACATTTTGTAATTATAAGAGCTTCCTGCGCGGATAAGTCTTTTCTATTCAAAAGCCCTATCATCCGAGATAAAAAGGTATCGGCCTTTGTGGCTTCACTCGCAACAATTGTATTTCTGGATTGATTAACGATTTTCATAGCAATGTTAGGTTGGATTTATTTAAAGCGCGTTTTCGGTGAGATTTTATTTTTTCGCCTGTTAACCTGTAAACATTTTCTTATCTATAGAAAGCCCGCGGGTAACAAATTCCTCATAGCAGGCAGGAACATATCCTGTAGCCGTATATTCACCAACAACAGCGCCGTCGGAATCTAACCCTTTTTGTTTATAGACAAACACATCTCTCAATTCAAGCTCGTTATCTTTATTTGTTCCTGTAATTTCTGAAACACCTGTGATTTTTCTTGTTCCATCTGAAAATCGATTAATTTGCACAATAATATCTATGGCAGAACCGATCATTTCATTAATAGCTCTTACAGGCAGCTCAATACCTGAAAGCAAAATTAACGCATGTAACCGTGTTAAGGCGTCACGCGTTGAATTCGCGTGCAGCGTCGTCATTGAGCCGTCATGCCCTGTATTCATGGCCTGTAACATGTCTAAAACTTCAGAACCTCGACACTCGCCAATAACAATTCGATCCGGTCGCATACGCAAGCTATTGACAAACAAATCCCGGATTGTTATCTCCCCTTTCCCTTCAACGTTATGTGGTCTCGACTCTAAACGGCCCCAATGTGTTTTTTTCAGCCTTAATTCGGCAGCGTCTTCTATCGTAATGATCCTCTCCGTATCTGGTATAAATTCGGAAATAACATTTAATAGCGTTGTTTTTCCGGCCCCTGTCCCGCCGGAAACAATAATATTTTTTCTTCCGATAACACACGCCTGTAAAAAATCCGACATGTCTTTCGTCAGACTATGAAACCGGTTTAACATATCTTCTAAACTTAACCGCTCGTGCCCAAATTTACGGATAGTGATCATGGGGCCGCCTAAAGAAAGAGGCGGTATAATCGCGTTGATTCTCGATCCGTCAGGCAAGCGGGCGTCAACCATAGGCGTTGATTCATCAATACGTCGGCCTAGAGGAGCAATAATACGGTCAATAATGGCGCGCATTTTGTCGTTAGAAATAAAACTTTTATTTGTTAATATCAACTTGCCGTTTTTTTCAATATATATCTGATTCCGTTTGTTAACCATAATATCCGTTACGTCTGGATCGGCTAAAAAATCTTCCAAGGGGCCCAATCCTAGCGCTTCGTTAACAATATCTTTTGCCAAACGATTGCGTTCTTCGACGGTAGCAACTTTCCCAGCGCCCTCTTCCATAAGAAGATTCCCCACAACTTCTTGGGCAGATTTTTTCACTCGAGCGACTGATTCTGCATCGCTGAAAGTTTCCGGCGTAATTCCATCTAAATTTAATCGCTCAATTAATTTATGATGAACCCTCTTTTTTAGCGCGTTAATTTCATCATCTTCGGCGGAATATTCTTTTTCAGTAAAATTTCCTGTTGGAACAATGGTTTGTCCTATTCCAAATTTCTCCCAAAACTCGCCGGTTTTTCCCATTCCCTGTGTGGATCGTACTTTTTCGACAAAACTGCTGTCCACATAAATATCATTATTAAGAAGGTTCTTTGCCATTTTCTGAAAAGCTTCAGAGACCTTGCTTTTGGGATTATCAATTACACAGGGAATCCCTCTGTTCAAGGCCATCCCCACCAGCCTTCCATCAGACGGGATATGTTCAAAAATCTCGCACGTCAAAGCTGAACGGACTTCCTGCCAGGCAACGCTTCCGCGGCTCTCAGAACGATTTAATATTAGTTTCACCATGTTTAAAGGAAATTGCAGACTTTGAAGAAGTTCCAAACACCACTTAATTTGATAAACTGCTAAAATATCTGGCGTCGCAACCAAAAGAATCAAATTTGACATGCCCAAAACGGTAATCAAAGTCTCGCTAAAAGCTTTGCCAGCGTCGACGATTATAAAATCGTATGTTTGGGCGGCTTTTTCAAAAAAAGGTTTTATGTTTTCAGGAGAAACATGCCCCACTTGTTTGGGGTGTTTGACGGCGGGAAGAAAATCCAATCCGCAACGGTGCTTAACAGAATACTCTCTAATAATTTCGGGTTTTCCCGAAGCCTCCAACTGACTGAGTAAATCGACAATTGATACTTTTGGCGATAAATTCAACATACGGGCCATGTCTTGCCCCGCTTGAAAGTCTAAATCAATAAGAAGAACTCTTTGGCGAACCAAGGCTAAAGACGCTGCAAGATTTACGGATGTAAACGTTTTTCCGACGCCGCCTTTATTGCTAAATAACGTTATTATTTTTGCAGCCATAATTATAACCCTAAAAAAATTCTTTTGAGAAATTCTTTAACAATCATTATATATTTTTTAAAGAATTTTGCTAATTTTTTCTCATACTATAAACAATGGGAATCGTTACATTTATTTCTTGAAGGTCTGCATTTGAAGGAAAAGTTGAAAACGGCGCAGTATTTTTTGCCGTATTTAAAGCGTATTCATCGAAAATCTCATATCCAGAAGATTCTTTAATTAAAGCATACGCCAAAGTACCATCGCGCAAGATCAAAAGCCCTACTTTTACGGTTCCTTCCCATCCATACTCTCGTGCTTCTCGGGGATAAACGATAGAAGATGAAATTACACGCTGAACATTTTCTACATACTCTCGCATTTCTCTTGGGATCCCGGAATAATACGGGCGTGCGGTTGAAGTTTTTTTCTTTTCCGCAACAGCGCTTTCGCCAGGCGATTTTCCTTCTTCCATAGATAATTTCGTATCCCTCGCATAAAATTCCCTATTTTTAACAAGAACCCTCGGGGTTAAGGAAATAACAACTTCCGAATCCGTATTGGGGACCGGGGTTTCTCTACTTCTAAACATCAACCCTACGATAGGAATATTTCCGAGAAAAGGAACTCTTTTAACCGTTTCGCTTTCCAATTCTCGAATTAGTCCGGCTAAAACTATTGTTTGTCCGTCGTCTAAATAAAGTTTTGTCTGCGCGCTGCGAGTGAGAAAAGCTACGTCTTGGCCAACAGCATTGGATGGATCAAGATCGCTAATGGACATATTCAAATCTATATCAATTTTTTCTTTGACTATTGTTGGGGTAATCGTCATTGAAATTCCATACTCTTTGTATGTTGTGTTTTGAATAGTTGTTCCATTGTCGGCAACAGTTGTCTGCCGAACAGGAACTTCCCCGCCAACTAAAAATTTGGCTTCTTCTCCGCTTTTCGTTACTAATTTTGGTTTCGAAAGAATCCGGGCCTTCCCTTCTTCCAATAAAGCATTAACAGTTGCTAAGAGAATGGATGTTCTACGAAAATCCCCTACTTTAAATAAATCTGTAAAAGAACCGTCGGAAGTTGGCAAATCTTCATCAAACCGCGGATTTAAAAATCCGCCGCCACCACCTTCGCTCTCGCTTGAACTTCCTGATGAATCGTTAGCGTTTTGCGCAGCAGACCAGTTAATCCCCAGACTTTTAGTCAACGTCGTGCTTAACTCTGTTACCTGCATATCTATTTCAATCAAATCGTCGACTTGTAAATCTTTTACCAAATTCACTAAATCTTCGTCGAATTGATTGACTATTAAATCAAACTGATCTTTTTTGTGCGGCGGGATTTCGCCTACTAAAACAATTTTTCCTTCTTTTTCATTTTGCTCAACAATTAATTCATGAATGTTTGCAGCCTTCAAAAGATTTTTAATTCTAATTTCCGTTAGATCTAATTTTTTTTGCAAAACGTAAATCATTATCGTTCTTTTACCATGTTCATCCCAAATAAAAAGAGGTGTTTGTCCTTGATTATGCGCAACAACTGTTAATTCTTGATCATCGGCGTCATGAATATCCGCAATTTCAGGATCAGAAACTGAAATGCGGCTTAAGGAATATACTCTAATATTAACGACTTCTCCTTTAAGCATATGAATTTCTGAAGTTTCTAAAGAATCAACCAATGCTTTTTCAGCAAAGCCAGGGTGGGTAGTAAAAAAAGCGCAGAAAAATAAAAATACGCCTGCGAAGAAAGTCTTTCGACCTTTTTTAGTATCAAAATTACTTCGACTCATTTATTAAAGTTCTTCTCCTGCTCGGAAAATTTGAATAAACGGTTTTACTTCATCATTATCATCACCTGAAGAGCTTTCGGAAATTTTTGTTTTAGCTCTTGGGATTGTAATTTTTGTTCCTTGTGTTTCTAGTACATAATCAGCCAAAGATTCCCATGAAGCCACTTGCATTAACTGCCGCCCCTGTTCAACAGGAGATCGTAATGATAATTGAAGTTTTCCATTCGCTTGGGCAAATGTTAAAAGGCCTACTTCTTCGGGCGCAACAGCTAAAGTTATATTTAATTTTTTCGCCTTATTTTGAGCATCATAAATCATGGAGTTTCCCATAGGGCTAAAATTGGAATTGACCGCCAACACCTGTATATTTTGAAACAACACACTTGTTACCTCTTTATTCCCCTCATCGTCATCAGGGCTTGGAATATTCAAATTGCCCAAAACATCGACAAAATCGCCAGGATTAATCAACCCGCCGACCGCTGATAGGGAATCAATTTCAAGCGTTACAGCTCGTTTTCCTGGGGGAGTAACTTCAGAAAAGACTGCCGTGCTAACTCCCGCGTTTTTATCCTCTCCGGCACCTGTCCCTGAGGCTCCTTTTGAACTAGCGACGACAACTGGCCTTTTTTCCAATTGTTCAGTCTTTCTAGCCAAAGCTTGTTGCGCCTCAATAGCTTTTTTTAATTCATTTTTGATTATCCCTAACTCATTCGCCATCCCACTATTTTTCTTTTCGTACTGTCTCGCGATGTCTTGAGTTTGTTTCTGAATTTCTCCGCTAATATAATTTCCTGTTAAAATGGAAACCAGAATTCCTAAAGCAATAGCGGAAACAATAACCGCTACCTGCTTTTTATTTTCTAAATTCAAATTTAAGGCCATTGAATACCTCCCTCGCTGCCGGCCATTTTATATCTTTTTTAAGCCGACGTTTTTAGATATTATCTTTATTTTAAAAGCTTTTCGTTAACCTCAACGGTAAACTGATCTTTTAATTTATTTATATGCTCAATTATAGTTTCTTGTTGTTTGGATAAAAGGATGTTCGCCTTCAAGTCTTCCTTAATCTCTTCTAAGGGCAAAGACCTTTCTTTTGATTTCTCTTCGAGTTTCACGATATAAAAACCATCAGGACCTTTAACAACCTCGCTTACCTCTCCCTCGCTTAAAGCCGCCACAATTTCTGCCATTTCGGGAAAAGGTATTTGCCGGATAAACCCAATGTCTCCGCCGTTTGCGGAACTGGAACTGATCGATTTTTCTTTCGCAACTTCCGCAAAATCAGCGCCGCCTAAAAGCTCTGTAAGCAGCTCGTTGGCTTCTGCTTGTGTTTCAACCACAATCTCTCTTAGATGAAATCCAGGAGGCTCAACTAAATTGTTTTTATTTTTTTCATAAAACTCCGCCACTTCTTCATCCGTAATTGTTACATCCTTAACTAATTCAGATGCTAATTTTCTTACAATTAAATTTCTGCGGAAATCTTCCACCGCTTGCACAATTTCTTTTTCCTCTGCCATGCCTGTATTTTCCGCTTCCATAACAAAAAGCTGCTGACGAACAATTTCCTCCAAGACAAGGGCTCGGGACTGCTCATTATTGATATCGTACTCAGGCAAAACCTCTTTCAAAATTTTTAAACGCTCATTAAACTCGTCCACCGAAATAGACCAATTGCCTATTTTTGCTAATGTATTTCCTGATATGGGCCCCGCGTTTTTATCGCTTTTCCCTTGCTTTTGCGCAGTGCTGCTATCCCCATTTTTTTCTTTTGAAAATTTTTCTTTAAGAACATCACACCCAGCGGCCGTTAAAACTAAACTTCCGCAAAAAAAGATTGCCAGAAAAAGATTAATTCTCTTGTTCACGTTACAACTCCTTTTTATTCATTAAGTTACAATATCTATTCAAGTATAACTTTTAATATATAAAAACTCAAGATTATTTAAATTTATTTTTATGTTTCTATTATATTTCTTTTACCTTTTTTCGGTTTTTAGAGCAATTCTTGTACGGCGTCTCGTTCGCCCAATAATTCTTTCAAGGTCACATCTATTTTTTGTTTGGAAAAATCATTATGCTGAATGTTTTGAATAATTTCCCAATCTTCGCCATTAGATCGTATTGGATAACTAAACATTATTCCTTCTTCAACGCCGTAACTTCCATCGGAAGATACCGCCACCGAAAAACACTCTCCAGCAGGGGTTGGATTCGTTAAATTCCGAACAGTATCGATAACAGCATTGGCTGCGGATGCGGCCGAAGATAACCCTCGGGCTTTAATAATCGAGGCCCCTCTTTTTTGTACAGTCTCAATAAATGTCGTTTTAAGCCATTCTTCCTCTTTAATAGCGACGGAAATATCTCCCCCTTTAATTTTTGCATTATAAAAATCTGGATATTGTGTGGCCGAATGATTTCCCCATATGGCCAAGTTTTTCACATCTGTAATATCCGTACCCGCTTTTTGGGCCAACTGCGCTACAGCTCTGTTTTGATCCAGCATCGTCATGGCAAAAAAATTCTTAGCAGGGATATTTTTAGCCATTGCTTTTGCTATATAAGCATTTGTATTACATGGATTACCGACGACTAAAACTTTACATGTCGGTTTCGCGTTTTCCGAGAGGGCCTTCCCTTGAACAGTAAAAACTCCTCCGTTAATTTTCAACAAGTCCCCTCGCTCCATACCTTCTTTTCGCGGGACACTTCCAACAAGCAGAGCCCAATCAACATCTTTAAAAGCAACGTTTGGATCGGCGGATAAACTTATCTTTTTAAGCAGAGGAAAAGCACAATCCTCCAGCTCCATCACAACCCCTTTTAAGGCGGGCAAAGCTGGCTCTAGTTCTAATAAACTTAAGTGAACGTCCGTCCCAGCCCCAAACATTTGCCCA
This sequence comes from Candidatus Omnitrophota bacterium, assembly GCA_020632515.1. Taxonomy (GTDB): domain Bacteria; phylum Omnitrophota; class Gorgyraeia; order Zapsychrales; family Zapsychraceae; genus JACKFK01. Next base: position 22,456 of record JACKFK010000005.1, read on the forward strand.
GAGGCAATACGAAATAATAATGCGTATCCGATCTGTCCTGCAGCTCCTGTTATAGCCACTTTTACAGATTTATTGGCCATGATAAACTCCTTTCATTAACTTCTGACTATTTTATCGTTTCCGAAAAGACGGAAATCTTTTTCTAATAATTTTTATATTCTCAAAATCTAAATCAGCGTAAATAATTTCTTCCTTTGTTCCTGACGCTTCCGCAAGTACAGTTCCCCACGGATCAATAATCATACTATGCCCATAATTAGCCACCCCTCTATTATCTGTTCCCGTCTGATTCGGGGCTAATACATAACAAAAATTTTCTATGGCCCTGGCTTGTAATAAAATTTTCCAATGGGCCTTTCCTGTTTCTTGGGTAAAGGCTGCTGGGACACATAAAACATCTACCCCCTCACTCGCGTATTTTTTGTATAATTCCGAAAACCGCAGATCGTAACAAATACTCAATCCTACATTGAAATTTCCGACCTTTGTTTTGACAGTCTTTCTTCCAGACAAAAAATTGTTGGCTTCTCGTATTTTTTTTCGTCCTATAACAGCATTAAATAAGTTCATTTTTCGATATTTGCCCACAATTTTTCCAGAAGGGTTTATCAAAATAGATGTGTTAAAAACTTTCTGTTGGGCAGGGGCTTTTTCATACACTGATCCGGCTAAAATGAAAACTTTATGTTTACGTGCCAAATCAATGATCGGGGTTGTTGATGGCCCTGGTATTTTTTCCGCAACCGTTTGCAACTGCTTTCTTGATTCAATATTTCCACGATAAGAAAAAACCTCCGGCAATAAAATAAACTGGGATTTCTTTTGAATCGCTTTTCGCACCAGGTCTACGGCCTTTATAATATTTTTTTGTTTCTCGTGATTTGCTTTTAGCTGAATAACTGCCGTTTTCATAATCTTTGCTCTTTATTTAAAATTATTTATATTCGTCGGGCTGCCGCAAATCTGCTTGCCGAATTCAAAACAGTTATTATAAGATTTCTTTAATTCTTTCTGCTGGACGAGCTAAAACAGCTTTTTCTCCCTTTTCTACTATGGGGCGCTGAATTAAATCCGGATGCTTCGCCATTAAATCCACAATTTGGTCGTCAGAAAAATTTTTGTTTTTGATATTCAGCTCTCTATAAATATTCTCTTTAACGCGTAAAAGTTCTTGTGCCGGTATTTTCATTTTACGCAACAGTTCTTTTAATTTTTCTTTCGTCAAGGGTTCTATGTAATAATTCACTGTATTGAAATCTACGCCTTCTTCTTTTAACATATTATACACCTGTCTACAGGTGGTACAGGTTGGTTTTTGATAGATCGTGATTTTACTCATTTCCCGATCCTTTACGCTGTCTTATTTAAAATTTTTTTCAATGATTCGCCATATTCTTTATGACATCGCTGATAAAAATCTTTTTTTCGTAATATCTCCCGCCATTTTACAATACTTTTATAGTCTTTCAAATCAACTCGTGCGGCTTCGCATGGATCCAATGCCGCCAAAAGCACAATGTCTGCTATTGAAAATGTACTGCCGCAAACAAATTCATTTTCTTGCAGTTGTTGCTCCATAATAGGTAAAAACTTGTCCAAAAAATTTAGCCCGTCCTGCAAAGACCTTTCGTCGACAACTTTTTTCGCTAAAGGTGCAAATAGTTGATTAAAAACAACCCGATTCATCGCCATGTTAATATGAAGCGAAATAAAGTCAATCCATTGATCAATAATCGCCTGCTCCCGCAGTTGTTTCGAATAACAGTCCGCCTCATGTTTAGTTGCCAAATATTTTACAATCGCGTTACTTTCAAACAAGACAAATCCTTCATCGTCTATCACCGGGATTTTGCCGGCTGGATGTAATTTCAAAAAATCTTCTTTTTTGTTTTCTCCATCACGAATACTAACACGAACATATTCATAATCTAAATTCATATAGTTGGCTGCCAACCGAACCTTAATCGCAGGTGTTGATAAATCAGCTCCGTAAATCTTTAACATATATTCTCCCTCATATTGTAATTGTATTAATAAATTTTCCGCTATTTACAAAACTTACAATTTCGCGTGCCGTAAGCTCGGCCTTTTTCTCAACAGATTCTTCTGTATTAAACGCGTTATGCGGTGTAAAAAGAACGGTGTTATTGTCTTTTAATTCCATGATTACTTTATGATCTTCCTCAAAATTGCTCGTGCCTGCGCGTAAATTTCTTGCCAAATCTTTTTCATTTGGATACACATCTAAGCTAACACCTGCCAAAAAGCCTTCATCCAATAATCGTTTAATATCTTTAATAGGTGAGATTTCCCCTCGAGAAATATTAATAAATACGCTGCCCTTTTTTAATCCTTTCAACTTTTCATAATTCAACAAATCTTTCGTCTTTTCGGTTAGGGGCAGCGCGCAAACAACCACATCAGCCCATATTATCCCCTGCTCTAAAGAAACATATTCCAATTTTTCGATCCGCGGCTCTAAGTCCACGCCGCGCACGTGCATTTGCAAGCCGTGTCCTAAGCGCACAATTTCCCGACCAATATTCCCAACACCGACCACCAAAAGGTTTCGATTTTCACATTGTTGTCCAGTAATATTTTCCCGATTGAACGTATCAAAATTTTTAATCTGTTGTTTCGTCTTTTTTAACAAAACAAACATTGCCATAATCGCATGTTCCGCCACTGCCCGAGCACAGTATTCTGGCAAATACGCACACGCGATTGGAATCTTTACCGCACGTAAATACTCCTCAAGATGGTCATACCCTTGGCTCCGCGTTAAAATACCCTCAATTTTGTCATTCCATTCAGTAGGTATTTTTGATTGTGTTCGGATACAAAGAACTTTTGCCAGAGGCTTTTTATCCGCGCTCTCTTGTATCGACTCCCACGTAAATGCGGCAGAGATCTCAGGAGGCAAATATTTTCTTATCGCCTTTTCTTCGTGTTCAAAAACTTCGTAGAATTTTACATCCATAATATTTTCACCTATCAGTTTATCAATTATAGGCCTCGAAAAAAAATTTGTAAAACAAAAAGGGATGTCTTTTTGAGAAGACATCCCTTTTAATTTAACGACCCCAGCGGGATTTGAACCCGCGCTACAAGAATGAAAATCTTGTGTCCTAACCGGGCTAGACGATGGGGTCTAAGTTTTTAAAAATCTTAAATAATATCAAGGCAAGAAGCTTTTTTATAAAAACTTATTATATTTAAGATCTTTTCGGCGTCAAGCGAAATAATTCCCTGCGTATTCGTTTGTAATTACTCCTCTTTTGCAATCACATTCGCAATGGAGGTAACAGCATCGTCCTCTTTAAGCGATATTAGGCGTACCCCCACAGCGCTTCTTCCCGTTTGTCGGATATCATTAGGTGGGCACCGAACAATCATCCCTTTTTTCGTAACTGTCATTAGCTCGTCATCCGGCATAACACCTAAAACTCCAACAACTTGCCCATTGCGGTCGGTCATCTTCACATTAATAATTCCTTTTCCTCCTCGGGACTGTATACGATAATCATTAAAATCAGACCGCTTCGCAAAACCCTTTGTTGTAACCGTTAACAATGTCGCCCCTGTCTTGCCCATATCAGGAGGGAAAACAATTAAGCTAACAACCTCATCGTCTTTAGCTAAATTAATTCCTCTAACCCCTTTAGCGGATCGTCCCATATCGCGAATTTGTTTTTCAGAAAAACGCAATGCTTTGCCTAGTCTGGTCGCCAAAATAATTTCATTTTTCCCATTGCTTAAGGATGTTCCTATAAGCCTGTCATCTTTTTCTAATCCAATACCAACGATGCCTCCCTTGCGCGGATTACTAAAATTTGACAATGCTGTTTTCTTGACATTTCCCTTAGACGTTGCCATCACCAAAGACATATCTTCTGAAAATTCTTTAACAGCCACGATCGAGCTTATGCTTTCATCTTTTTTGAAACTCAATAAGTTAACAATATTTTTTCCTTTTGCTCCCCGAGAAGCTACAGGGATCTCATAAACTTTTAGCCAGCGCACAATTCCTAAATTAGAAAAAATTAATAAATAATCTTTGGATGACGCAACAAAAAGCTGTTTAACAAAATCTTCTTCGCGCATCGTCATACCCGAAACGCCCTTGCCCCCACGTTTCTGTTTTTTATACGCAGAGACCGCAAGCCTTTTGACATACCCAGCATTGCTGATGGTAATAGCCATATCTTCTTCCGCAATCAAATCTTCCACTTCGATTTCTTCGGCTTTCCCTGCGATTTCCGTACGTCGCTCGTCACCATATTTCTTTTTTATAACAAGCAATTCGTCTTTAATAATTCCTTCAATCATTTTTTCCGAAGCTAAAATGGCCCGATAGTTATCAATATCCTTCAGCAATTGTTTGTATTCAGACTCTATTTTATCTCGTTCTAACGCGGTTAGCCGCTGGAGTTGCATTTCCAAAATTGCCTGGGCTTGAATTTCAGACAATTTAAAATTCTTCATCAAATTAAGTTTTGCGACCGGTGTGCTTTTGGATTCTCTAATTGTTTTTATAATTTGATTAATAAACTCTAACGCTATCCTAAGACCTTCGAGAATGTGGGCTCTACGTAATGCTTTGTCTAAATCGAATTGCGTGCGTCTGCGGATTATAATTCGGCGGTGGTCCACAAAATGAAAAAGAATTTCTTTCAGGTTTAAAATTCTTGGCCGATTATTCACAAGCGCCAAATTAATAATTCCAAACGTGGTTTCAAGCTGGGTGTGTTTATACAAATAATTTAAAACTATTTGGGCCTCAACATCTCTTCGCAATTCAATAACAATTCGAATGCCATCTTTATCAGATTCATCTCGAATATCTGTAACACCGTCTACCTTTTTACTTTGAATTAACGCCGCGATAGCTGTAATTAAATTTGATTTATTAACTTGATACGGGATTTCCGTAATAATAATGCTGTCTTTATTCCCTTTTTGTCGTTCAATGCTTGCTTTAGCGCGAACGGTAACCTTGCCTCGTCCCGTTTTTTGCGCGTCATAAATCCCTTCTCTTCCACAAATAATTCCCCCTGTTGGAAAGTCCGGCCCTTTAACAAACTTGCTCAATTGTTTGATTTCGGTATCGGGATTATCGATCAAATGGACTGTTGCGTCGATAACCTCTGACAGATTGTGCGGTGGCATATTCGTTGCCATACCGACGGCAATCCCACTCGATCCATTGATTAAAAGATTTGGAATAGCTGCAGGAAGAATTACAGGTTCGGATAATGTTGAGTCAAAATTTGGAGCAAAATCAACTGTATCTTTATCAATGTCCGCCAACATTTCACTAGTAATAGCTGCCATTTTAGCTTCGGTATATCGCATTGCCGCTGCTGCATCGCCATCAATCGATCCAAAATTTCCCTGGCCTTCAATTAAAGGATAACGCAATGAAAAATCCTGAACCATGCGGACTAAAGTGTCGTAAACAGCAACATCACCGTGCGGGTGATACTTTCCTAATACTTCTCCGACAATTCTCGCACATTTTTTATATGACTTACTGTGATCAAGGCTTAATTCCTTCATCGCATAAAGAATGCGTCGATGCACGGGTTTCAAACCATCTCTAACGTCTGGCAAGGCTCTGCCGACAATAACGCTCATTGAATAGGAAAGATAAGAGCTTTTCATTTCCTCTTCTATATAAACAGGAATAATTTTCTCTTGTGTTGATAAATCTCGCATATTAAAACCTTTCTATACACTAATAGCCGCTATTTTTAATGAACTTTTAATCTAAAAATATGGCTTTATAATTAACTTTCCTTTTTGTTCACAGTTTATTAACGTTCCTTTAATATCTATACATCCAAATTTCTAACTTCGTGCGCGTTTGTTTGAATAAACTCTCTTCGCGGAGCAACTTCATCTCCCATTAACATGGAAAAAGTTTTATCAACCTCCACAGCATCTTCCAAAGCTATTCTTAAAATTGTCCGTCGGGCAGGATCCATAGTTGTTTCCCATAATTGTTGTGGATTCATCTCCCCCAAACCTTTATAGCGCTGAATTTGAACACCTTTTTGGGCTTGCGAACGAACAAAAGACAAAACCTCTTCTAAAGAAAAAAATTCATGTTTGTCTTTTTCTTCTTCAATAGCAAAAACAGATTTTAAAACTGGTTCTTTTTTCGTTGCTTCCTTTTTTGTTGTTTTCTTATTAACTTCAATAGGTTCATCTAAATCAGGTTTATTATATTCTAAAATACTTAAATCTAATTTTCCTAAACGTTCTTGAATAAGATCTAGTTCTTCGTGTTCAAAAATTTCGATATATTGTGCGCTTTCATTGTTTTTTATTAATTTAGCCAATTCTTCGTCTGTATAAACATATTCGGTTCCGCTCTCCACTTTCACTTTAAAAAGAGGCATTTTTCCGGTTTTCTGGTTTATTTTTTGGATATATTCTAAAAAATCAATCCCTTTCCTCTTAAAAACTTCTTCTATTCGCTCTATGTCGGCTGTGATATTTAAAATATCTCTAAATTGATTGCTTGAAAAATCTTTCTTGCCTTTAATTTTTTTCAGCTTTAATCCATCCATCCCCATATCTACAACCAAAGAACTCATTTCTTCTTCTGTTTCAATATACTCTTCGCGCTTTCCTCTTTTTATTTTATATAAAGGCGGCTGGGCTATATAAACAAACCCTCCTTCTACTAACGGTCTCATTTGCCGATAAAGAAGCGTTAACAATAAAGTTCGAATGTGTGAACCATCAACGTCGGCATCACACATGATAATTACTTTATGATATCTTAATTTTTCCACATTAAAATCACTCCCAACACCTGTTCCCAGAGCTGTGATGATCGTTCGAATTTCTTCATTGCTTAATATTTTATCCATTCTCGATTTTTCAACATTTAAAATTTTTCCCTTCAAAGGCAATATCGCCTGAAAAGTTCGATCTCGTCCTTGTTTCGCTGATCCTCCAGCAGAATCCCCCTCAACTAAATATAACTCACTTAAAGAAGGGTCTTTTTCAGAACAGTCGGCAAGTTTTCCCGGAAGGCCGGCACCATCTAAAGCACCTTTCCGACGAGTAAGTTCTCTTGCTTTTCTGGCTGCTTCTCTAGCTCGTGAAGCTGTAATAACTTTTTCTAATATCTTATTTGCAACAGGTGGATTTTCTTCAAAAAAACTATTTAAAGCCTCAAACGTTGCTGAGGCAACTAGCCCATCAACTTCGGAGTTTCCTAATTTTGTTTTTGTTTGCCCTTCAAACTGGGGATCAGGGATTCTAACACTGATTACCGCGGTTAACCCTTCCCTGGTGTCGTCACCTGTGATTGCGGCATCATTTTTAAGAGCTTTTTTGCTCTTTGCGTAAGTATTAACTGCCCTCGTAAGCGCGGATCGAAATCCACTTAAGTGCGTTCCGCCCTCGTGAGTATTAATATTGTTCGCGTATGTAAAAACATTTTCGGAATATCCATCTTCGTACTGTAAAGCAACCTCTAAGGTGATACCTTCTTTTTCTTTGTTAAAATGAACTATTTTTTTATGTAACGGATTTTTGTTTTCATTTAAACTTTCAATAAAAGAAACAATACCTCCTTTAAATTCAAAAATGGCTTCTTTTTCCTTTGAGCCACGAAGATCCTTTAGTGTAATTATCAATCCTTTGTTTAAAAACGCTAATTCTCTCAACCTTTTCGCTAACGTATCGTATGAATATTTTGTCGTTTGTTGAAATATGGTTTTGTCTGGTTTAAAGGTAATTGTTGTTCCTGTTTCTTTTGTTTTTCCTCGTTCTGTTAGGTTTGTTTTTGTTTTACCTTTTTCATAACGTTGATGGTAAATTTTCCCATCTCGACGTATTTCAACTTCTAACCAATCTGAAAGGGCATTCACACAACTCACCCCAACACCATGAAGACCACCCGAAACTTTATATGAATTATGATCAAATTTCCCCCCTGCATGAAGCGTTGTTAATACAACTTCAACAGCTGGCTTTTTTTCCGTTTTATGAATATCGACAGGGATACCTCGTCCATTATCTACAACTGTAATAAAATCTCCTTCATTAATAATAACATCAATTTTTGTACAATATCCAGCCATCGCCTCATCAACTGAATTATCAACAACTTCATAGACAAGATGATGCAGACCTCGCGCAAAAGTATCTCCGATATACATTGCAGGACGTTTCCGAACAGCTTCAACACCTTCTAATATTTGTATATTTGTCGCGTCATATTTATGACCACCTTCTAAATCTTCGTTATCTTTTTTTTCTTTTTTTGTAGCTTCTTTTTTTGTCATTTCACTTTTCCTAACTTAAAATATATTCCTCTAAAACTAAAACCTTTTTCTTGTAGTTTTTTTAAAATAGTATTTTTTTTTATTTTCATTTGATATAGCCAGGCGGGGGTGTCTACGTAGATTGATAAAAACTTATCTTTTTCACCGATAATCTTTGTATGCTCTACTTCTTTCCCGTTTAAGACTTCTTTCCACGCTACTTCTATAGGATTGGTTCCATCTCCTTTTTTATAAGAAATATCCTCAATTACAGATTTTATAATATCTTTAATATTATCCACGGGAACGAAAGAATATCCAATATTTTTTTATTTTTCATCTATTTAAAATAATTAAATTCTCATAGGTAATGCTAGATACAAATAATCATCCATTCGCATAACAGCGGGTTTATCCGCCCCCATCAATTCAATAGCAATGCTTTCATCATTTATATTCTTTAAAAAATCAATTAGAAATTGAGGATTAAAACCAACAACCATTTCTTCTCCCCCATACTCTACAATAATCTCCTCACGAGATTCGCCTATATCTGGTGTTGTTTTTGATACAACCATTTTATCGGAAAAAACTTCAAATTTAACAGCTTGAAAATCTGGAGTGGCTAATAAATTCGCTCGGCGAATGGAAGAGAGAAGTTCTTTCGTATTCATAGTAATTCTTTTTTTAACAGGTTTAGGGATAACCTGGTTATAATTTGGAAATTCCCCTTCGATGATGCGCGTAGCAATTAAGGTTCCGTCAATATCAAATAAAACTTGATTCATCCCCAATAAAATCGAAACTTTTCCTTCCTCCTTTAAATTACGATATATTTCTTGGATGGCTTTTATTGGTATGATAACAGATATTTCCTTTTGAATAGGTTTTTCTAATTTTTTCTCGCTTTTTGCTAAACGCCTCCCATCGGTCGCGACTATTTTTATACTTTCGCTATTAATTTCAATAAGTAGTCCGTTTAGCACATATCTAGATTCTTCATGAGAAACAGCAAATTGAGTCATTCTTAACATTTCTTTTAGAATATTTTGCTCTATTTGAATAATCTCAGAGTCTTTGAATTCCGGAAAATTAGGATATTCATCTTTTGGTAAACCTATTAACTTAAATCGGCAATTTTTTCCTAATATATCGATTTGATTATTTTTTTTAGCGTGAACAGTAACTTCCCCATCTGGTAATTCTTTAACGATATCACTAAATCTTTTTGCAGGAATAGTTATTGAACCTTCTTCAGTTATTTCCACAGGTATTTCACAAGTAATACCGATATCTAAATCTGTCGCACTTAATCTTAAAAAATTGTTTTTTGTTTCAACTAATATATTAGAGAGTATAGGAAGGGTTACTTTATTAGAAACAACATTTTGAACTTTATGTATACCGGATAAAAGATCTTCTTTTGAGACTTTAAATTTCATAAATCATTACCTCCTAATATATAATTAAAGTTTAAGAATAGTAATCGTATAAGTAGGGCCTGTTAATAAGTCGCACAAAGACATAATATTTTAGAAATAAACAAGTTACAGAAAAAAAAGGGTGTTAATAAACTTTGGAAAAAAAGTGATTATTGCTTTAAAGACCTGGATATCTGATCTAATGTATTTTTTAATTCCCTATTGGTTAATATTTCTTGTTCAATTTTTTTACATGAGTGTAAAACGGTTGTATGATCCTTTCCTCCAAACGCGTGCCCAATCTCAGGATAAGACATATTTGACATTTGTCTGGCTAAATACATAGCAACCTGTCTTGCTAAAACAATGTTTTTATTGCGGCGTTTGGCCCGTAAATCAGATAATGGCATTTGATAAAAATTAGCCACGGCTTTTTGGATCATTTCAATACTTATCGTTTTAATAGATTCTTTAACCATATCTTTTAAAATTATTTTTGCCATTTCCAATGTTAAGGGGCTATCTTCTAACATTGCATAAGCTGTGACACGGATAAGGGCGCCTTCAAGCTCTCGAATATTTGACTTAATTTCTTCAGCTATAAAAGAAATAATATCATCGGGAACTTTTACAGTTTCTAATTCAACTTTTTTTCTTAATATAGCCAAACGGGTTTCATAGTCAGGTGGTTGAATATCAGTAATCAAGCCCCAAGCAAAGCGTGAGCGCAACCGTTCTTCTAAATTTGCAATTTCTTTAGGCGGCCTATCAGAAGTTATAATAATTTGTTTTTTATTATTGTGAAGATTGTTAAAAGTGTGAAAAAATTCTTCTTGAGTAGATTCTTTACCAGCGATAAATTGTATATCGTCGATTAATAAAACATCTATTTCCCGATATTTTTTTCTAAAATCAACTGTCGAGCGATGGCGGATAGCATCAATTAATTCGTTGGTAAATTTTTCCGACGACATGTAACTTAATTTAAGTTGGGGATTTATTTCATGAATTTTATGTGTGATGGCCTGTATTAAGTGGGTTTTTCCTAATCCCACCTGTCCATAAATAAAAAGAGGATTATAAGCACGCGCAGGCGATTCAGCCACAGCTAATCCGGCGGCACAGGCAAAGCGATTCGATGGCCCGATAACAAAGTTTTCAAAAGTAAAGCGGGTATTGAGGTTTGAGGGTGTTTGAATTGTTTCCTTCTTAGACTCTTCAAATAAATTTGGCATTTGTTGAGGCGAAGATGAAAATATTGTTGAATTCACGGAGAACTCTATGTTTATAGAAGTAGTAGAAAAAGAATTCAAAATATCTTTTAATTTTTCCTCATAATGATCAACAATCCAATTTTTAAAAAAAGCATCTGGTGTTTCTATAAGAATTGTTTGATGGTCTTTTTCTTTTATTTGAATTGCAGAGAACCATGTTTCATAGGATGTTGTTCCTATTTGTTCGCGAATCGGCTCTTGAGCTTTTTGCCAAATTTCTAATAATTGTGTGGACATAAAAGAGGATATTTTATAGTTAATTAGTGACGGGTTGTAACTGTTTGTGAATTAATAATATAAAGTCTTTTTAAAAATTTTTAAACAAGTTTTCCACAGGCTTGGAAAACTTAGCCTGATAAAACCAATACATACATATTTAAAAATGTTCATTTTTTAGTAAAAATTATAAAAGGTTCATTGATTGGCGTGAAAAGGTTGAAGCTTTTAGTGTATTGCTAGATTTAAAATTTTTCCTATTATATCAAATAAAAAACTGATTTCAATTTATATTTTTATCTAGAGCCCTTTTAGGTGATATATTGGCGAAAGATTGTTCGACGGAATTTAAAAAAGGAATTAAAAATATAACCTCTTGAGATACAATAAATTTTGTCTGTAATTTCATGGAAATCGCTTGACTAACAAAAGGCTTATGTTATAATTTACAAATTATGAAAAAGAATTTAAAAACAGCGACAACACTAAAAGGTAAACGCTCCCATGGTTTTCGAAAGCGTATGAGTACTGCCGACGGGCAGAAAGTACTTCAACGAAGACGATCAAAAGGGCGAAAAAAACTTACAGTTTAACCTTTGCTTGCCCTTCTTGATATAATCTCTCTAAAAGATCAAGTAGAATCCCATAATCACAATTTGATATTGGATCATACCACAAGCAAGCATAACTTATAGCAAGGGATACTTAATGGAAAAACGAATGCTGCTGGCCCTTTTTTTATCTTTTTTTGTACTAACGCTTTGGTCAACTTTTAATCCCCCTAAAAGGAATGGTGCCCCCGAGAGTAAAGAGTTGTCTCAAATACACAAAAACAGTGTGAGCGAGCCGAGTGAAGTTCAAAATGAAATTGTTGAAACAAATAATATAATTAATATTAATAATAATACTAATAATATTAAATATGAGTTAGATAATGGGTATTTTGTAGCAACTTTTACAAATATCGGCGCAAAACTGGAATCTCTTTTTATTAAAGCAGAAAATGTCCACCCCCCTTTGGTTGACTTTTCTTCGTTCGATAAATTTACGTTAATCCCGTTCTCTTTGAAACGACAAACAGCAAATGAAATTGTTTTTGTTGCCAGATTGGACAATATCGAAATTATTAAAACCTTTTCCGTAGAGGGGCAATATGTGATTAAAAGCGCCATCCAGGTTACTAATAATTCTGATAAACGAATTTCTTTTGGAGGAAACGTAAAAGCCTTTAGAATAGATGTTTCACATGAAACATTAAAGAAAAAGGGATATTTCGATAACGCAAACGCTTCTCGTAATGGTATGTTAAATGAATATGCTATAAAAATAGGTAATAAGATCATTCGAAAGAACAATGCAAACGTATTTAAGGATAAACATAATAAAAGCGAAATGCTGGAAAATGTTGAATGGATTGCCTTTCGGGATAGACATTTTTGTTCCATAGTTAAGCCTTTGGATCCTGTAAAAGGCTACCAGACAAGCGTTAATAGCGAAAAGATGCTTGATTTGTATTTTTTAAATGACAACCCCTCTATTGATCCCGGCGCCGAACTTAGATTTGGTACTGAAATATTTATTGGGCCACAAGAAGTCGATGTTTTGAAAAAATTTGGTTCTTTTAGGGATATTGTCAGTTATAAAATTGGTGGATTTTTTGACATTTTTGCGCTAGGGTTAGGGGATCCTGCGGCAAAAGGTATTTTAATTTTACTTAAAATTATTAAAAATCTTATTCATAGTTGGGGCTTTTCGATAATTATTGTCGCCCTTTTCATTTGTGGCATTACGTATCCACTCACATTGAAGAGCATGAGATCTATGAAAAAGGTTCAAGCCTTTCAGCCAGAAATGGCTAAAATAAAGGAGAAGCATAAAAATAATCCACAAAAAATGAATCAGGAGATGATGGAATTTTATAAAAAGCATAAAATCAATCCATTGGGAGGTTGTTTACCAATGTTTTTTCAAATGCCTCTCTTTTATGGTGTAATCCAGCTTCTTTGGCGGTATGTGGGGTTTAGAGGAGAATCGTTTTTGTGGATTAAGGACTTATCAGAACCTGATCGGTTGTTTATTTTGTCAGTAAACCTGCCTGTTTTGGGTAATGAAATTAATATTTTACCCATTATTGTTTTTGTTTTGGCTATTTTTCAGCAAAAATTTTCAGGAAAAAATGTTAATGTCTCTGATCCTAACCAGGCCTTGCAAATGAAGATGATGAGAATAATGTTTCCAGCGATGATTATTTTGTTTTTTTACAGATTTGCTAGTGCAATGGCGCTCTATTTTACTATTTATTATAGTTTTTCGACGTTTACACAGTGGAAAATGTCGAAAGAGCAGAATGTGGTTGTTTCCTGATGCAATTGTAGTATAATCCAAAATGAGGTGATAGAATGGTGAATAAGAAAGTAAAAGGGATTGAGGTTGAGGGTAGCACTGTTGAGGAAGCTATTCAGAAGGCAATGGAGATGTTAAATTTGTCTCGAGATGAAATAAATGTAAAAGTTGTTTGCGAAGAAAAAAAAGGGCTTTTTGGTATGGAGGGGGCGAAGCCTGCCAAAATTAAAGTGACGTTGAAGGAAAAGTAATTTTTTGTTTAGGATATTGAGTTTCACGTGAAACTTTAGGGATGTGTATGGGAAAAATAATCAGCATTTGTAATCAGAAAGGTGGAACAGGAAAAACCACCACAACAGTTAATTTAGCCGCAGCCTTGGCAGAATTAGGGGCTCGTGTAGCTATTGTTGATTTGGATCCACAAGGAAATGCTACAAGCGGCGTCGGAGTAAATAAAAGCGAGCTCGAGTATTCCGTTTATGATTTACTATTAAATAGGGCGGAAATTAAGGATGTTTTAATTAAGAGCGTTGTTAAAGGTGTAGATATTATTCCTTGTAATATTAGCCTTACGGGCGCCGAGATTGAGTTGGTTGGAGCTTTATCTAGGGAATCTCGATTAAAGAAAGCTCTAGAAATGATAAGGCAAGAGTATCATTTTATTTTTATTGACTCTCCCCCCTCCTTAGGTCTCCTTACTCTAAATTCTTTGGTTGCAAGCGGTTCCATCATTATACCAATTCAATGTGAGTTTTATGCCTTGGAAGGAGTCTCTCAGCTTTTAAATACCCTTAATTTGGTAAAGGAAAGTTTAAATACAGGATTAGTTGTTGAAGGTGTTTTAATGACAATGGCGGATTACCGAACAAATTTAACTTCAGAAGTTATTTCTGAAATTACAAAATACTTTAAAGATAAAGTTTTTAAGGCTGTTATTCCTCGCAATATAAAATTGAGCGAAGCTCCTAGTTTTGGGAAGCCGATTAATTTGTACGATCCTTGCTCGATTGGCGCGAAGAAGTATAAAGAATTAGCGGAAGAGTTGTTGGTTAGGAATCCAAATGTTTTGGACATTAATAAGAAGGGAAATGATAATTTTGAAAATGTCCAAAAAGAAAATATTGTCCAATCAGACAAAATTTAATTAGAAAATAAATAAGTTCAAAAAATGAACGTTTTTTTGTTTCAAATTTGGAGGTGGTCATGGAAAAAAGAGCTTTAGGTAAAGGGTTGTCTGCTTTAATTCCTGAAAAAGAAGTTGAAATCCCAGAATCGGGGGTTTCCTATGTAAAAACAGAAATGGTTTCTGTTAGCAGTGTGCAACCGAGAAAGGATTATGATGAAGCGAAGTTGCTTGATTTAAAAAAATCCATTCAAGAAAAGGGTATCCTCCAGCCCATCTTAATAAGAAAAAAAGCAGAAGGCTTTGAAGTTATAGCCGGTGAAAGAAGATTAAGGGCCGCAACATCGTTGGGTTTGCCCGAAATTCCCGCAATTATTAAAGACGTCAGTGATAAAGAGGCTCTTGTTCTGGCTCTTATTGAAAATATACAAAGAGATGAATTAAATGCTGTTGAAGAAGCGGAAGCGTATAAACGGTTAATAGAAGAGTTTCAATATACACATGAAGAGGTCGCGAGATCGGTCAGTAAAGAGCGTTCTACTATTTCTAATTTATTGCGCTTGTTAAATTTACCCTTGATAATAAAAAAAGGGCTGGCTGAAGAAAAGATTTCTATGGGACATGCGAGAAGTTTGTTAAGTTTAGGTTCTTTAGATGAGCAGACAAAAATGTACGATTTAATTTTAAAAAAAGGTTTGTCGGTTAGGGAGGTTGAAAATTTAGTAAAAAAAGAAACCGGAGGCGGAGCTCGTCGAGAAAAACTAAGCCCGGCCAAGGACCACGAATTAATTGCTTTGGAAGAAGAATTACAAAAAAAATTAGGGACAAAGGTTCGTTTGCTCACAGCAAAAAAACGAGGCAAAATTGTCATAGAATATTATTCAATTGATGACTTAGATCGAATTTTAAAATTAATGGGAAAAAATTAAAAGGGGATTATTTTTATAGGACTAAATCGATATGAAACAGAAAGAAGCCGCATTAATAATAATAAAACCAGATGGTTTTCACAAAGGTGTAATTGGGAACATTTTGTTAAAATTTTCTCAAGCGAATCTAGAAATCATAGCATTAAAAATTGCGAAATCTTCGCGAGAGCTCGCTGAACAACACTATCAGCACATTAAGGACCAGCCCTTTTTTGAGGACGTAATGTCCTATTTTACTGGAAAGTATCATGGGATTAATAATTTGCTGGTAATTATTTATTATGGTGAAAATGCCATTAAAAAGTGCCGAAAAATTGCTGGAGCGACTAACCCTGAAGAGGCGGATCCGAAAAGTATACGAGGATCTTATGGGCGTATTACAACCAAAGGAACTTTTGAAAATGTGGTTCATGTCTCGTCAGACCCTTCAGAAGCAAAAAGAGAAATAAAAATATGGTTTAAGCCAGAAGATATTGTTAAAAATCTGTACGCCACAAAATGGGCGACAATTGCCGAACATAAAGAAAAGGTGTGGGCATGATTAATGGCATGACAGGATTTGGCAGTGCACAAATTAATACGGGGAAATTAAAAATATCTGTGGAAATAAAAAGCGTTAATCACAGATATTTTGATTTAAGCTCTTACTTACCCCCGGGGTTTGGTTCCTTAGAGAACAAAATTCGGCAAATGATTCAAAAGAGTATCACGAGAGGGAAAGTAACCTTATCGATAAAAATGATGCAGTTTACCTCGCAAAATTATCAAATTAATAAAGATGTTGTTAAACAATATTTAAGCGCGGCAAGACAGTTAAAAAAAGAATTTGGTATTAGTGATGGTTTGTCTACTTTTGAGTTAATAAAATTACCTGGCGTTGTAGAATCCAAAGAAAAAAATATTAACGTAGAAGCTTTGTGGTCGGACATTGAAAAAAATATCGAAAAGGCTATGCTTGGACTGACGAAAATGAGACAGAGAGAAGGGCGCAGTTTGGCCGCAGATGTCAAAAATCTTTTATTGAAAATGTTATCTCATGTAAAGAAAATTGAGAAGCGTTCGGAAATGATCATAAAAGGTAAAAAAAAGGAATTAACAGACGACGAGCTAAAATCTTTTTTAAAGGGAATGGATGTAAGCGAAGAAGTATCGCGGTTAAAACACTATATTGGCGAAATGAGTTCTTTACTTAAAAGTGCTGTTTCTATAGGAAAAAAAATGGATTTTATTGCTCAGGAAATGCAAAGAGAAACAAACACGATAGGATCAAAGCTCCAAGATAAAATTGTTTCAAACAGCGTTATTGCTTTAAAAAGTAAAATTGAAAAAATTCGCGAGCAATCTCAAAATATTGAATAGCAACCGCCTTTTTAATTTAAAAATGACTATTGTATGAAACGCGGAAAAATAATTATTATTTCAGGCCCGTCGGGTTCCGGAAAAACAACTTTATATAAAAAATTACTTAAAAGTTTAAAGTTTAAAAAGAAATTAGTAAAATCTGTTTCAGTGACTACGCGGGAGAAGCGAAAAGGAGAGATTGAAGGAAGAGATTATTTTTTTGTCAGTAAAAAGATGTTCTTTTATAAAAAAAAAGCCGGGCATTTTTTAGAGTCACAGCCGGTATTTGATAATTTTTACGGAACTCCAAAGAAGAATGTAAGAGATTTGCTAAAAAGAGGCAAAAACGTTCTTCTTTGTATTGATGTAAAAGGGGCAAAAGTTGTTGCACAACAATTTAAATCGGCAGTAAAGGTTTTTATTAAAACAGAAAATTGGGAAGAGCTCAAAAAAAGATTGCAGGCTAGAGGCTCCGATGATGAACGAAGCATGCGGTTACGCCTAAAAATAGCGAAAGATGAATTAAAGGAACAATCCATGTATGATCATATTATTATTAATAGCAATTTAAATAAGGCCTTTTCTGAATTGACACAGATTATAAAGGAGGAGATATCTTTTGAGGATGAGAGTTGTAACGCGTAGGAATTTCTTAAGTTGAGAAAATTTATCAAAAATTACCAAATAAGGGAAAATCGTTATTTTTTTTGACAAAAATAAGACGATATGATATATATACTCCCTATTATTAGAACCATAATATGGGAGTTTTTTATTATAAGGCTACGAAAAAAGGAGATTAAAGATCATGTCAGATTTACCAATTGAAGAACTATTAGAAAAATCGGATTTTAGTATATATCGATTAGTGAGAATGGCGGCCAAAAGAGCGTTGGAGATATCGGAAGGAAGAAAATGTTTGGTAGAAAACCCTTCATCAGATAAAGCGACATCTATGGCTTTGGAAGAAATTTTTCAAGGAAAAATAGAATATAAAAGAAAAAATGGGGCATCGCCCAAAAAGTAGGAACGTTTATTTGTGAACAAATCTTTACGGGTTATTTTAGGTGTGACAGGAAGTATTGCTGCTTATAAAGCCGCAGAACTTTGTCGACGATTAAAGGAAAAAGATATTCGCGTTTCTGTTGTAATGACTAAATGCGCGGAGAAGTTTATCACTCCTCTGACGATGGCAGGATTGTCGGGGGAAAAGACGTATAATTCGCTGTTTGGAAAAAATCAAGAAAACTCAATAATGCCGCACATTGATCTAGCGCAAGAGACAAGTGCGGTGGTAATTGCTCCAGCAACAGCGAATATTATTGGAAAAATGGCGTGTGGATTAGCAGACGATTTGCTAACGTGTATTGCTTTAGGAACGAAAGCTCCTATTTTGATTGCCCCAGCCATGAATACAGAAATGTATAATAATAAAATTGTACAGGAAAATTGTGAGAAATTAAAAAAGGCAGGGATGATGTTTATTACACCTGTGAGCGGAAAATTAGCGTGTGGGGTTGTGGGGCAAGGACATATAGCGGCAGAAGAAGATATTATAAACGCTGTTTTAAAGGCTATTAAATATAATTAACATAAACACAATAGGCTTAAAAAATATTTTTAAGACTAATAAAAGTGATTTAAGGTTAATGAGATTTTTGGCGTGGTAGCCAAGTGGTAAGGCAGAGGTCTGCAAAACCTTTATTCAGCGGTTCGATTCCGCTCCACGCCTTTTTAGGCGTTGTATCTTTTGATAAGAGACCGGAAATTAAAATTTTTTGGGCAAGTGGTGGAATGGCATACACGCAGGACTTAAAATCCTGTGGCCGTAAGGCCGTGTGGGTTCGACTCCCACCTTGCCCATGTTTACATTTAAAGGTGAAGCTTTTAACTTTTAGATTGGGTTATTAGAACAAAAGAATTTTCGGCCCCCGTAAAACATTTCCACGGGGCCATTTCTTTTTTAAACGTGATTTATAGAATAAAAAAGGACCCGTAGCTCAGTTGGTTAGAGTGTTTCCTTGACATGGAAAAGGTCACAAGTTCGAATCTTGTCGGGTCCACCAGTTTAATTGGTAATTTTTATGCAATACAAAACAGATTTAGATAAACTTCGTCATAGTTGCTCTCATGTAATGGCGCAAGCTGTAAAAGAGATTTGGCCGGAGGCGAAAGTGACGATAGGCCCTGCGATAGACGACGGATTTTATTACGACTTTGATAAGGAAGAACCTTTTTCTGATGAAGATCTAAAAAAGATTGAAAAGAGAATGCAGAAAATTATTAACAAAAATCCCAATTTTACACACAGCACGATGAAAAGGGATGAAGCTATAAAACTTTTTAAGGACATGAAGGAAGATTATAAAGTCGAATTAATTGAATCTATCGGCGAGGAAGAAGTTTCTATTTATAAAACAGGGGAAGACTTTTTAGATTTATGTAAAGGTCCCCATGTAGAAAATGCAGGCCAGATCAAAGCTTTTAAGCTTTTATCCGTGGCTGGTTCCTATTGGCGTGGGGATGAGAAAAACGCTAAGCTGCAAAGAATATATGGAACATGTTTTTTTTCAAAGGAAGAATTACAAGAATATTTAAAAATATTAGAAGAAGCCCAAAAGAGAGATCATCGGAAGCTTGGTGTACAACTCGACTTTTTTAATTTTTATCATGAGGCGGCTGGAGCGGGGCTAGTTTTTTATCATCCTCCCGGGGCGATGTTAAGAAAAATTATTGAAGATTATGTTCGGGAAAAACATTTGCAACATGGATACGAATTAGTAATGACTCCACATATCCTCAAGGGAAAGCTCTGGGAACAGAGCGGACATGCTGAACATTATCGGGAAAATATGTATTATTTTAATGTGGATGAAGAAGAATATGCGGTTAAACCAATGAATTGTCCCGGACACATGTTGATTTATAAGTCTAAAATACGATCTTATCGTGATATGCCTGTTCGATTTTTTGAGCTAGGAACAGTATATCGACAAGAAAAGGCAGGGGTTTTGCATGGCTTGTTGAGGGTTCGGGGGTTTACGCAAGATGATGCGCATATTTTCTGCCGAGAAGATCAAATACAAGATGAAGTTATGGGTGTTATTGATTTTGTATTTGAGGTTATGAAAGATTTTGGTTTTGAAAATATGAATATTGAATTGAGTACCAGACCGGAAAACTATATTGGGAGCTTAGACGCCTGGGATACGGCAACGAAGGCTTTAGAAAGTTCTTTAAAAGATAAAAAATTAGATTATCAAATTAATGAAGGCGACGGTGCTTTTTATGGCCCGAAAATCGATATAAAATTAAAAGATGCATTAAAACGAGAGTGGCAGTGTGCGACTATTCAATGTGACTTTTCTCTGCCCGAAAGATTTCAGCTGAAATATATTAATGAAGAAGGAACCGAAACGCGTCCGATTATGATTCATCGGGCAATTTTAGGAAGTATCGAACGGTTTATCGGAACTCTAATCGAACATTATGCTGGGGCTTTTCCTGTTTGGTTAGCACCAACACAGGTTGTTCTTATTCCAATAAATTCCGATCAAAGTGAATTTACAATGAAAGTAAAAGAGGATTTACAAAATAATGGATTTAGAGCTATAATTGATGCCAGAAATGAGAGCCTAAACAAACGTATCCGCGAGGCTACGGTTAAGAAAGTTCCTTATTTGTTGATCATTGGGAATAAAGAGATGGAAAACAAAACAGTATCCGTTCGAAAATACGGTGTCGGCGATCAGGGCTCGGAAGATGTTCAGGCGTTCATTAATCGTATAATTTTAGAAAATGAACGAAAATCTTAAGATATTTTAACAGGAGGTGTTACTATTCAAAAATTTATTCGCGTTAATGAGAGGATAAAAGCTTCGGAAGTTAGGGTTATTGGTCCGGAATCAGAGCAATTGGGGGTCGTTAATATAAAGAGAGCTTTAGAGTTAGCCAAGGAAAGTGAATTAGATCTTGTGGAAATTGCCCCGACGGCAAAACCTCCTGTTTGCCGGATAATGGACTACAGTAAGTTTAAGTATGATCAAGAAAAAAAAGAGCGTCTTATTCGGAAAAATCAAAAGGTCACGCATTTAAAACAAATCCGTTTAAAGCCGCACATCGATGATAACGATTTTAAAATCAAATTAAGACAAGCGATAGGGTTTTTAGAGAAAAAAGATAAAGTAAAAGTAAATATGTTTTTCCGTGGACGGGAAATGATGCATAAAGAAATGGGACGAGAAATTTTGGAAAAAATTATAGCGGAAGCAGCTCCATATGGACAACCTGAAAAAGCCCCTTCTATGGAGGGCCGTGTAATGTATATAGTTTTAGCTCCGACATCTGAAAAAACAAAAAAAGCATAAAAGCGTTAGCGCGTATAACAGCAGAGTATGGGAATGCTTTTTAAGAAAGGAAAAAATTGAAATGCCAAAATTAAAAACAAATCGATCGGTAGCGAAACGATTGAAAACAACAAAAACAGGAAAGTTAAAAAAGAGAAGCGCAAATAGAGGACATATATTAGGAAAAATGTCGAGAAAAACTAAACGTAAGCTCCGTCAAGGTGGATATTTATCAGAGGCTGATGCTAAAAAAATAAGGAGGTTGTTGCCGTATGGTTAGGATTAAAAGCTGTGTTACAGCGCATAAAAGAAAAAAAAGAGTTTTAAAACAGGCCAAAGGGCACTTTGGTCATCGCAGTAAGCGATATAAACAGGCTAAAAAATCTGTTATAAAAGGGCTTCAATATCAATATCGAGATCGACGACTTATGAAAAGAGATTTTCGTAGTTTGTGGATTATTCGTATTAATGCTGCATGCCAAGAAGAAGGCATTACATACAGCCGGTTTATTAGCGGTTTGTCAAATGCCGAAGTTGTTGTAAATCGAAAAGTAATTGCGGAATTAGCGGTTAGTTCGCCGGAAGCTTTTCGACATCTCGTAAAAGTTGCTAATGAAGCGAATAAGAAAAATAATTAAAAATTACACTTTTTATGTAATTCGCTATAAAGTGTATTTATGAGTAAATTCTAAATTGAAAAGTTATAAACAAGGCCCTTATTATAGGGCCTTGTTTATGTGAGGAGCACGATGAATATAATTATTGTTGGCGCAGGGAGAATAGGTACTAATCTTTCAAAATCTTTGGCGCTTGAAAATAATGAAGTGTATCTCATCGAAAGAAATGAAGAAAAAGGGCGAAAGATTGCCGAGAAGGTTGATGCTAAACTTATAATTGGCAATGGGGCGGATCCAGAAACATTGTTAAAAGCCCAGGTTGGAAAAGCCGATTTAGTTTTAGCTGTGACAACTTCAGATGAAACAAATCTTGTTGTATGTTCTCTTGCGCATTCGTTTGGGGCGAAAAGAAAAATCGCGCGGGTGAGAAATACCTCGCTAAGCGATACTTTAGCAAACTTTGGATATACTCATTTTAAAATCGATAATATTATTAACCCGGAATTGGTTGCGGCACAAGAAATCGTTAAAACAGTTCAAACACCCGGGGCTAGTGAGGTTGCAGATTTTGCCGACGGTAAAATTTTATTAAGAGGATTCGATATCCCTGAAAATTCTCCTTTGTGTGGCGCAAAGGTTTCTGATTTCAAGGATGAAGATTTCCCTTGGCCATTTTTAATTGTTTCAATAATAAGAAAAGATGAAGTTATTATTCCGCAAGGAGAAACAGAGCTTTGTTCGAAAGATCATATTTATGTATTGCTGCCGGTTCAATCATTAGCGGAGTTTCTAACATATGTTAATCCGAGTATCAAAATGCCCAAAAAAGTAGTTATTTATGGCGCCACGCGAACAGGACGACATGTCGCGGAAAAATTATCGGAAAAAATCAAAGATATTATGCTTATTGAAGAAGATGAAACAGCTGCCCAAAATGTTGCGGGTGAGTTAAAGGGAACGCGAATCATAAATGGGTCCGCGTCGGAACAAGATATTTTAAGTGAGTGTGGCATTGAAGCCGCGGACGCGTTTATTGCAACGTCGAATAATGACCACTCTAATTTGATAAGTTCTGTCTTGGCTAAAAAAATGGGGGCAAAAATAACGTTGATTATGACCCAGCAGCCTGATTATTTATCAATTGTCGATCAATTAGGAATTGATGCTATTATTAATCCTCATTATTTAGCGGTTAAACAAATATTACATCTTGTAAGAGGGAAAGGCATTAGCTCTGTAACAAAGCTTCTTGAATCTGACATGGAAGTTTTAGAATTTATTCCCGAAGCAGGAGCTTCTATTACAAAAGCGCCATTAAAAAAATTAAAATTTCCTAAAGATTCTATTATTGGCGCAGTGCATAATGGCGAAAACGTTGAACTTGCCAATGGAGATACCCATATCCAAGAGGGACAAAAAGTTATTGTTTTTTGTCATTCTTCAGCCGTTAAAAAATTCCAAGAACTAGTTACTCATTAATTTTTTATAAGACCCGTCTAGAATACGATGCATAAAAAATTTGTTTTAAATATTATTTCACGGATAGTTCTAACAGTGTGTTTTTTTATGCTGCTGCCTCTTGGCTGGGCGGTCTATGACGACATTCATAGCCAAGAAAGCAAAGCCTTTATGTTTACAATCTTTCTTGGAATGATTGTTTCCAACACCCTCTTAACCATTTTTAAAATTAAGAAAGATGAAACAAAAAAAGTTAATGCAAAAGATGGTTTAGCCATTGTTGGTCTTTCGTGGATTATTCTTTCAGCCATAGGAGCTTTGCCTTTATATCTTAGCGGAGTTGCGCATAATTTTACGGACGCGTATTTTGAGATCGTTAGTGGTTTTACGACAACGGGAGCAACTATTTTTAATGATATAGAAATTTTACCTCGAGGAATTTTATTTTGGAGAAGCTTAACTCATTGGCTCGGGGGGATGGGAATCATTGTTTTATTTATAGCCCTTTTACCTGCGCTAGGAACAAACGCTTCCAAACTGTACAAAGCGGAAGCCCCGGGGATAACAGTGGAGCGAATAGAGCCAAGGATTAAAGAAACAGCCAAAGATTTATGGACCGTTTATTTTATATTATCATTTCTTCAAACTATTTTTTTGATGGGCGGAGGTATGTCTTTTTTTGATGCGTTATGCCATACTTTTGGTACCGTCGCGACAGGAGGTTTTTCCACAAAAAACGCGAGCATTGCCGCTTACGATTCGTATATTCAATGGATTATCATTGTGTTTATGCTGCTGGCGGGATCGAATTTTATTCTGCATTATTTGGCTATTATAGGAAAACCTAAGGCTTATTTTCGAGATGAGGAATTTAGAGCCTACTTTATAATTGTTATTGTTCTCATTATTTTATTTGCGGGAACTTTAGAAATTAATCATTTGTCATTTCATCCAATTAGAGATGCAGCTTTTCAAATAATTTCTTTGATAACAACAACAGGATATGTAACAGCAGACTACGAAGTATGGCCGAATACGCTTAAGTTTGTTCTTGTTATGTTGATGTTTATTGGTGGTTGTGGAGGATCAACAGGTGGTGGAATGAAGTTTATTAGATTCTTTTTAACAATTAAGATTGCCTTAAGATCTATTGTCCAGGCGGTTTATCCAAATGCGGTAATTCCTATAAAATTTAATGCTAAGCCCTTGCCCGAAAAATTAATTTTTTCTGTTTTGGCTTTTTTTATGATTTTTTTACATTTAATTTTTTTGGGAGGGATTTTGTTTTCCATAACAGAAAATTGTGATTTAATAACGGCTTTCACAGCTTCTGTATCCGCGATTAGTAACATTGGACCAGGGTTAGGAGAGATTGGGGCTACAAAGAATTTCGCTTGGATTTCCATTCCCGGGAAATGGCTGCTCATTTTTCTTATGTTAGCCGGACGTCTAGAACTTTATTCGATCTTAATTTTATTTGTTCCTGCGACATGGAAAAAATAATCTTTTATGGATAAAAGAGGGATGTTATAATTCGAAACAATATTGAAATTAATTTAGGGTAATTTTATGGACTGGAATTTAGAAGAAACGGAAAAAAAGGCTCTTATTGAAATCAAAAATGCCGTTGACGAAAAAGAGTTGGAAGTTTTCCGGATAAAATATTTAGGTAGAAAAGGGGTCGTTCAGGAAATTTTTTCTTACCTAGGAAAAGTACCTAAAGAGGATAAGCCTTTATTTGGGCAAAAGGCAAACTCCTTGAGAAACAATATTACAAAAGCCATTGAAACCAAAAAGCAATCTTTCATAGAAAAGACAAAAGATTTTTTAAATCTTGACGTCACCCTTCCGGGAGTTGCCGTTTCTTTAGGGCATAAACATTTAATTACTCAAACCATAGATGAAATTTGTTCGTTATTTGAGACGTTAGGATTTGTTATTCAAGAAGGACCAGAAATCGAAACAGAGGCTCACAATTTTGAGGGATTAAATATTCCCGAAGATCATCCTTCAAGAGATGGTTTTGATACTTTTTATTTAGAGGCTGAGGACCCTTATGAAAAAAATAAAAATTTGCTATTGCGCAGTCATACCTCTCCGGGCCAAATCAGAATTATGAAAGAACACAAACCTCCGTTGGCCGTGGTTATTCCAGGACGGGTTTATCGGCCTGATGCGGTTGATGCTAGCCATTCATTTATGTTTCATCAGATAGAGGGGCTTTTAGTTGATAAAGATATTAAATTTTCAGATTTAAAGGGTTTGTTAACAGATTTTTGTCAGAAATTTTTTGGTAAAAATATTAATATGAGGTTTCGTCCGCATTATTTTCCTTTTACAGAACCTTCGGCAGAAGTAGATATTTCATGGAAAGATGGGAAAAAAGAATGGCTTGAAATAATGGGGTGTGGGATGGTTCATCCTAAAGTGTTCGAGTTTGTTGGCTATAAAAAAGGCGCTTATACAGGTCTTGCCTTTGGGCTCGGGGTAGAACGTATTGCCATGCTAAAACACGGCGTTTCCGATATCCGGACGTTTTATGAAAACGATAATCGGTTTTTAAAACAATTTTAATTTAAAGAAATGAAAATAAGTTTAAATTGGTTAAAAGATTATGTGTCATGTGGGAATTCTGCAGAAAAGATCGGCCATAAATTAACAATGGCAGGGCTGGAGGTAGAGAAAATTTCTTCTTATCTCAATGACAAGATTTTAGAATTAGAGATTACCCCTAATCGAGCTGATTGTCTTAGTATGACGGGGATAGCAAGAGAGCTTTCCGCGATCTTAGATAAAAATTTTGATAGTCCTAAAATTAGAAAGTTTAATTTTCCAGTCAAAAGGAGTGATATAAAAATACAAGATAAAACCGGTTGCGGGTGTTATATCGGAACAGTCATAGAGGATATAAAAATTGATGAGGCCCCTTTATGGATTAGAAAAAGATTAGAATCTTTGGGTTTAAAGAGTATTAATAACGTGGTTGATGTGACAAATTTTTGTTTAATGGAATTAGGCCAACCGTTGCACGCCTTTGATTACGACAAAGTTGCTGGTGGAAAAATTGTTGTCAGGAAAGCTAAAGATGGAGAAAAAATTGTTACATTAGATAATATAGAAAGAGTATTAGATTCTTCCATATTAGTTATCGCCGATGACCAGAAGCCTTTAGCAATTGCTGGGATCATGGGGGGCGTAGATTCTCAAGTAACAGCTCAAACGAAAAATGTTCTTTTAGAAAGCGCGTACTTTGATCCGGTTTTAATACGAAGAACGTCTAGAAAGCTTGGTATTACTACAGATTCTTCTTATCGATTTGAAAGAAGAGTTGATTATGAAAGAATTTCTATAGGGGCTCATCGGGCATTGGCGTTAATCCTTACGTGCGCTGGTGGAGTTATTACAAAATATCGAAAAGTTTCAACGGGGAGTTATAAAAAGAAAAAAATAAAAGTCATGGTTTCTAAAAATGATATTAACTCCTATTTGGGGGCAGAAATAAGCTTTGCGCAGATTAAGAAAATTTTAAAAAGATTAGATTTTGGGATTAGTGTTGAAAATAAGGAGACATTAAAAGTTTCCCCCCCATCTTTCAGGCCAGATATTGTAAGCAAAGTAGATATTATAGAAGAAGTTTCAAGAGTTATTGGATACGATAAGCTGCCTTTAAGTCTACCAAAAATACAAAGAGTTAACATTGAACCAAATAAACAACGACAGCGTCGAAAAGAAACAGAAAAAGCCCTCTTGGCCCAAGGATTTT
Organism: Candidatus Omnitrophota bacterium; assembly: GCA_020632515.1. GTDB lineage: Bacteria > Omnitrophota > Gorgyraeia > Zapsychrales > Zapsychraceae > JACKFK01. Next base: position 49,572 of record JACKFK010000005.1, read on the forward strand.
CGGAAATCATTACCTTTTCTATGACAGATCAAAATAAGTTGGAGATGTCAGAGATTAATGCAACAAGCGGGATAAAAATAAAAAATCCTTTATCTTTGGATCAAGAGGTTATGCGATCTTCTTTATTGCCGAGCACATTGTCTGTTGTACAAACAAATTTAAATCGGGGAGAAAAAAAATTAAAATTTTATGAATTTGGAAAAATTTATACAGAGAATAAAGAACAGGATGTTTTAAGCCTTTTTCTTTGCGGAGAAACTCTTTTTGATTGGCGTTCGAAAGACAGAAAAATAGCGGAATTTTATGACCTAAAGGGATCTGTGGAGAATCTTTATTCGTCGTTGGGGATCACGAATTTAGTATTTCAAGCCAAAGAAGAGCCTTTTTTTGAAAAAGGCCAGTCATGTTTTATATATCAAAATAAAACGAAAATTGGTAGTTTGGGGTTGTTAAAAGAAAATGTTCTTGCTAAATGGAATATCAAGGAAAGACAATGCTACTTTGCTCAAATGGATTTAGAAGTTATTTATCGAATTGAAAAAAATATAAAAAAATTTCAACCAATCATCGGGTATCCTTCCATTGTACGAGATGTTAGTTTAGCCGTTAAGCAGGATGTTTCTTTTCAGGATATCAAAAATATTATTTATGAAAATTGCGGAAGTCTTCTTTCAGACGTTAGATTTACAGAAGAGTACCTGGGAGATAAAATTGAATTTGGTTATCGAGGATTAGTCTTTTCATTAATATATCAGTCAGAGGAAAGAACTCTGAAAGAAGAAGAAATTAATGATGTTCATGAAAAGATTGTCCAAGAGTTGATACAGAAATTAGCTGTTATCCGTAGATAGTTTTAATATCCCTGCGGTGTTTGTTAGAGAGTTATTTAAAAGAACCTAGACTTATTAAAGGGACGCTATACTTTCTAATTGTCTGAGGATGATTAGAAGTGGTACCCACGTTGTGGAGCGGTTCACCTTTAAGTTCTCTCGACGGCATATGCGGGGATATTATAAAAATATTAAACTCCATTAATTATCCGCAAGAATGTGATAATGAAAATAGACTCATCCGCAGATCAGAACACCCTTTTTACAGCCGTCAATAAAGATATAGATTATAAAAATACACCATTAAGCGCGCGAATGCGTCCGCAATCATTTGAAGAATATGTTGGTCAATCTCATATATTAGGAGAAGGGTTGCTGCTAAAGCGGGCGGTTGAGGCTGATCGATTAAGTTCATTAATTTTATATGGCCCCCCGGGCATCGGAAAAACAACGTTAGCAAATTGTATTAGTAAAAAAACGAAGGCGGTTTTCGAACAAGTCAATGCGGTTTCTTCTAATGTGGAGCAGTTAAGAAAAATTCTTTTAACAGCGAAAAATCGACGGGAGATGTCACAAAAGAAAACGATTTTATTTATTGATGAAATTCACCGTTTTAACAAGGCGCAGCAAGATGTTTTGATGCCGGATATTGAAAATGGGAACATTGTATTAATAGGCGCGACTGTTTTAAATCCGTTTTTTTCTCTAATTAGCCCATTGATTTCAAGATCGCTCATTTTTGAATTAAAACCTTTATTGAAAGAAGATATTTTTTGTATTTTAAAGAAGGCTGTTAATGATAAAGAAAGAGGTTTAGGGGGCCTTTCAATTAATGCACAGGAAGATGCCTTATATTTTTTGGCTGAAATTTCGGATGGCGACGCCCGACGGGCGTTAAATGCTTTAGAAATAGGATGTTTGACAACTCCTAAAAACGCTCAAGGTGAAATTATTTTTGATTTAACAGTTGCTCAAGAATCTATTCAGAAACGACAGGTTGTTTATGACTCTGATGGCGACCAACATTACGATACAATTTCTGCTTTTATTAAATCAATGCGAGGTTCTGATCCAGATGCTTCTTTATATTGGCTTGCCAAAATGATTTATGCGGGGGAAGATCCTCGTTTTATCGCGCGTAGAATTTGTATTTGCGCGGCAGAAGATGTTGGCAATGCTGATCCGCAGGCGTTGTTGTTGGCCAATGCAGCTTTACAAGTAGCAGAATTTGTTGGTTTTCCAGAGGCAAGAATACCATTAGCTCAGGCGGCTGTTTATATAGCGAGTTGCGAAAAGTCAAATGCTGTTTATTTAGGGATTGAAAAAGCACTAAAGGACGTAAAAGAAAAACGCGTACAGGCTGTTCCGGGGCATTTAAAAGACGCCTCCTATAAAGGTGCAAAACAATTGAATAGAGGAAAAGAATATAAATACGCACATAATTATGAAAATCATTACGTTGATCAAGAATATTTGCCAATTAAAGCAAAATATTATATCCCTTCCTCGCAGGGCGTAGAAAAACGGTTAAAAGAGCTGATGGAAAAAAGACAAAATAAAGGGGAATAAATACATAACACAATGATATTATTAAAGATATGATTTTTTTTCAGAAACAATTTTGGAGTTGTATAATTTAGCTAAAGATGGTAATATATCTCCGTTTACAATATTAGAGAAAATGCAATTAATAATTTGTGGTTAATAAATTAGTGGATAATAACGCGAAAGAAGAATTAAGACAAAAGGTTTATAATTTACTTAGAAAGCAAAAGGAGGAAGAGCGATTAGCCAAAAGCTTGATAATTCAATCTAAGCTTTTTAATATGCTTGAGTTTCAAAAAGCAAAAGTGATTTTATTTTATGTTTCTTTTGATGGAGAGGTTAATACATTAGAGATGATTAAGTTAGCACAAGAAATGGGGAAAAAAATTGGGGTTCCACGAATTGATCAGAAAAATAAAAGAATTATACCCACATTGTTAGAGCAATCCATAGAAAAACTGTCAAAAGGCTCTTATGGCATTAAACAGCCTACGAAAGATCAAGGGGAACCCCTTGAACATCATGAGCTTTCGTTAGTTGTTGTTCCTGGGGTGGCCTTTGATAAAAAAAATAACCGCTTAGGGCGTGGCGGAGGTTATTATGACCGTTTTTTAAATGAATTGCCTTCTAATATTCCCACTTTTGGCTTGGCTTTTGATTTTCAACTAATGGAAAACCTTCCTAGTATTCAAAAACATGATAAACCTGTTTCAGCGGTAATCACAGACTAATCGTTTTTTTCTTACCAAGTAAGTTTTTCTTTTCGTTGTTCCTATCATCTAATTTAAATTGGAATGCATTTTTAAAAAATGTATTCAGAAAAATTTTTAGACAATTAATTATAGGAATAGTTTAATTTTTTAGAGAGGAGTACATCCATGAATGAAGGTATGGATATATATGTTCAAAGCATTATTTTTTCTTTTTTTGCTATTTTATTAGTTTTGGCGGGATATCTTTTAAGATGGTTTTTTGCAGGTAAAAAACTGCGCGAAGCCGAGGAGCATGCTAAAAAGCTACTCAAAGATGCGAGTTCAGAGGCAGAAACAAGGAAAAAAGAAGTCGAATTATATGGAAAAGAACTTGTTATTAAAATGCGGCAAGATTTTGAAAAGGAGACTAAAGAACGCAGAGAAGAAGTCTCTGCTATTGAAAAAAGATTGGTTCAAAAAGAAGAAAATTTAGATAAGAGGGTTGATTTATTAGAAAAAAAAGAAAAAGACATTAATAGCAGGCTAACCGCGTTGCAAGAAAATGAGAAAAAAATTGTCGATGCTTCTGAAGAATTGAAGAAGTTGATAGATGAAGAAAAAATTCGGTTACAAAAAATTTCTTCATTAACTCAGGAAGAAGCCAAAAATTTATTGTTAAAAAGATTAGATGATGAATTGGTTCATGAAAAGGCTATTCGGATTAGAACCATGGAAGAGGAAATAAAAGATACTGCGGAGAAGAAGTCTAGAAATATAATTAGTGCCGCGATTCAACGATGTTCATCGGAACATACGGCAGCTACAACTGTGACGGTTGTTATGCTCCCTAATGATGAAATGAAAGGGCGTATTATTGGGAGAGAAGGTCGAAACATTAGAGCTTTGGAGGCGGCTGCAGGAGTTGATATTATTATTGATGATACTCCTGAGGCTGTAACAATTTCAGGTTTTGATATTTATCGTAGAGAAATTGCAAAAATAGCGTTACAGAAGTTAATTGAAGATGGAAGAATTCATCCTGGACGGATTGAAGAAGTTGTTGAAAAGGCTAAAAAAGAAATGGAAGTGATTATTAAAGAAGAAGGAGAAAAGGTTGCCTTTGATTTGGCTATTCATGGAATGCATCCGGAACTTTTGAAATTAGTTGGGAAATTAAAATTTCGGACAAGTTATGGACAAAACGGGCTTCAGCATACGAAGGAAGTTGCGATGCTTATCGGGTCTATGGCCTCGCAGTTAGGATTGGATCCAAAAGTTGCGATGAGAGCGGGTCTTCTTCATGATATTGGAAAGGTTGTTAGTCAGGACGTTGAAGAGGGAACCCATGCTATTGTCGGCGGGAATTTAGCGCGAAAGTATGGAGAATCAGAAGACGTTGCGAACGCCGTTGAGTCTCATCACGAAGAAGTTGAAAAAGCTTCTCTTTATGGCGCGTTAGTTTGTGCTGCGGATGCTATCAGTGCTGCCAGGCCAGGGGCCAGAGCAGAAACATTGGAAACATATGTCAAACGATTAGAAAACTTAGAACGCATAGCCAGTTCTTTTAAGGGAATTACAAAGTCTTATGCGTTACAAGCCGGACGAGAAATTAGGATTATCGTTGATCCGGACAAAATTAACGATGACGAAGCGGTTGTTTTGGCACGAGATATAAGAAAGAAAATAGAAGAAGAAATGGAATATCCCGGACAGATAAAAGTTATTGTTTTGAGGGAAAAAAGAGCTGTGGAGTATGCAAAATAATAATGAATATTTTGTGTATAGGAGATATCGTTGGTAAGCCGGGTCGTCAGGCCATAGAAGGGGTATTAGGAAATATCAGAAAAGAATATGATATCGATTTCGTTATTGCCAATGGAGAAAATTCCGCCGGAGGATCAGGTTTAACTTCTAGAATGTCCAGGTTTCTATGGAAAATGGGATGCGATGTTATCACTTTGGGTGATCATGTCTGGGATCAAAAAGAATTAGAGGGGTTTTTAGATAAAACAGATCGTGTTATAAGACCTGCTAATTTTCCTGAAGGGGCTCCTGGAAAAGGATGGGGTATTTATCAATGTTCAGGAGGTTTGAAAGTAGGTGTTATTAATTTGTTAGGCCGCGTATTTATGCGGTATCATGTTAATTGTCCGTTTCGAGAATTGCAGAAAATTGTGGATCAAATAAGAAAAGAGACGTCCGTTATTGTTGTTGATTTTCATGCTGAAACAACGAGTGAAAAGGTCGCCTTAGGGTATTTTGCTAATGGAAAAGTCTCTGCTGTTTTCGGTACCCATACGCATATTCCAACGGCAGATGAAAGAATTTTGTCTGAGGGGACAGCGTATATAACAGATGTAGGAATGACAGGGCCATATGATTCGGTGATAGGTCAAAATAAAGAAAATATTATTGCACGTTTTTTAACAAGTATGCCTAAAAAATTTAGTGTTGCGGTGGGAGAAATTAGTGTAAATGGGATTATTGTAAAAATTGATGAAAAAACGGGAAAGGCTTTAACGATATCCCGATTGCGAAAAGAGTGGGTAGAAAATAAAAAACAAAAAGATTAATTTAGAAGTAGTTTTATACAATTTGCCTTGTGAGGGGTAAACCCATATATTATAATCGTTGCAGAAATGAAGGCATCAAAGGTAAATTAAAAGGAGGCATGCATGGGAAAATGGGATGGTTTAGATAGAAGAAAATTTCCTAGAGTAAATTATCCTTGTTTAGTAGTGTTGCGAAACAATGATTCGATGGAAAAAGAGGTTCTTCTCACCCACACGGAAAATGTTGGGATGGGAGGCATTTGTGTTACATTAAAAAAGAATTTAAAAATGTTCACGCCGGTAGAACTAGAAGTAGATTTGTTGGATTTAAGTGATCACATAAAGTGTAATGGGAAGGTTGTTTGGAATGTTCAGAGAAAAATAAATGAGAGAAAAAAACCATTATTTTATGATATTGGCATTGAATTTGTTGATATTGATAAAAAAGAGCTGAATAGGTTGGAAGATATTATTACCCGTCTTGTAAAAAATAAAGCGGAAATAGGAAATCCTCATTAAAATCTTCGATTTAAAAAACTATACTATCTTCTTTTTAAGATTATTTTAATTATACGGTTTTCCGGAGAGAGTAAATTCATAAAGAATAGAATGCAAACGGAGTTCATATGGTAAAAGTAAGATTTGCGCCAAGTCCAACGGGGTTTTTGCATATTGGAGGGGCGCGGACAGCGTTATTTAATTTAATGTATGCGAAGGCGCAAAAGGGAATCTTTGTTCTTCGTGTGGAAGATACAGATCTTCAACGATCTAAAAAAGAGTATGTTGATGAGATTTTGGATAGTATGAAATGGTTGGGTCTTGATTGGGATGAGCTTTATTATCAAAGCGAACGATTTGATATTTATCGTGAATACGCACAAAAGCTATTAGAAGAAGGAAAGGCCTATAAAGACGGCGAGGCGATTATTTTAAAAATGTTGCCGCAACAAGTTAAAATCTTTGACCTCATCCGCGGAGAAATTCAATTCGATACGGAAACGATTAAAGACCAAGTGTTAATGAAATCTGACGGATCTCCAACTTATAGTTTTGCGTGTGTTGTGGACGATGCCGCTATGGAAATTAGCTGCGTTATCCGTGGAGAAGATCATATTTCTAATACGCCGAAACAGATTATGATATATCAAGCGTTGGGACTAAAACCGCCTAAATATGCCCACTTGCCGTTAATTATGGGAGAAGATGGAACACGTCTTTCAAAACGAAATGGAGCTGTAGCTGTTAGTGATTATCGACAACAAGGATTTTTACCGGAAGCCTTGATTAATTATTTAATGTTGTTGGGATGGTCTCCCGGGAACAATAAAGAAATCGTTTCTTTTTCCACGGCGGTAAAGAATTTTTCTATTAAAAAAGTTAATAAAGCCGCGGCAATTTTTTCAATGAATAAATTAAAGTGGATTAATGGTCAATATATAAAACAAGCCGATGAGGAAACCTTGATTGATTTGTTGATCCCTTTTTTGCGGGCGAAGGGATATATAAAAGAGAATTTTGATAGGAACTATTTAAAAAATGTTGTACACTTATTCAAAGGTCGGTTGTCAACGCTTTTAGACTTCTTGGAATGGACAGACTATATTTTTAAGGATCAAATAGATATTGATGCTGAGCTTAAAGAGAAATATCTATCGGAAGATCGAAAAGGTTCGTTGAAGGAGTTGGGGCAAAAATTTAAAAAAGTAGATGTCTTTAATGCTGTAAATATTGAAACAGCATTTAAAGAAGTTGTTGCGTTTTTAAATTTGCAATCGTCGGATTTGGTACATCCTTTGCGGGTAGCCGTTACGGGTCGGGCTGTAGGCCCGGGCCTTTTTGAAGCAATAGAAGTTTTGGGCAAGCAAAAAACATTGGAACGCCTCGAAAAAAACTTTTAAAAGAAATCGATTTTTTACTGAAGATATCCTAGAATAAATTCAGGAGGAATTTAAATGAATCCAAAATGGCTTTTCGCTATTGTAATTATTCTAACAATCTTTTTACATGGATGTGAAACTGCCAAAGGAGCAGCCCAGGGTTTTCAAAAAGATTGGGAAGACGCGAAAGAGGCCGACAAGTGGATTCAAGAACATTTATGGTAATCTTCCTGTGAAGTAATCTCGTTTTATTGTCGATGATTTTGTATTTCAGCAAGCAACTCTTCAGATTCAATCACTCCCAAATTAAAAGCTGTTAAAGCATCTTGCGAAGCTTTATCAAAAATTTTCATTTCAAAATACGTCTTTGCTCTGTAATAAAAAGCATTGGCGTTATTTGGAAATAAATAAATTGCGTGAGTAAAATCATTTAAAGCGTTTTGAAATATTTTTTTATGCAGAAAAGCAAGTCCCCTGTTGTTATAGGCCTTAAAGGAGTTAGGGTTTAGAGCGATAGAGATATTTAAATCTTGTATAGCGGAATCATAAGATCCAAGGGTATTATACACAAGAGCGCGATTATTATAAGTTATTGAATTTTTTGGATTTTGTAAAATATTTGAAGAATAGCTCTCGATAGCTTCGGAAAATTGTTTGGTCATAACAAAACAATCTCCAATAGCCATATTTATATTTGGAAATTTAGGATTTAAAAATTTTACTGTTTGAAATTTTCTTAAAGCTATTGAGTATTTGTGCAAGTTAAAAAAAATTCTTCCGAGATTGTAATGGGCTTTTTCATATTTTGGATAAAGGGTAACAGCTGTGTTAAAGTTTTTAAAAGCCGAAGGAAGATCCTTCATTTTTAGATATACGGTGCCACGATTATTATAAGCTTTATAAAAGGAAGGGTTGAGTTCGATAGATTTGTTTAAATCTTTTAATGCTAAAAGAGGCAGATTTCTTTCACTGTAAGCGTATCCACGGTAATTGTAAGCTTCGAAGGTTTGTGGTGCATACTTAAGAACATTTGACCAAAGGGAAATAGTATCTTTCCAAACGAACGTTTGATGAAAAGTTTTAATTCCGAGAAAAAGAACGATTAAAGGAAAAAAGATAAGGGTAAGTTTTTTTAAAAATAAGGAGTTTGATTTTATCGCTTTTTCAAAAAGGTGACTGATTAACAGGCAAAATCCTAAAGAAGGAAGATACATAAAACGATCAGCGACAATATCAAGTTCAGATAAATCAGAGGTTCGTAAAAGAAAGAAAATGGAAAAAAAATAAAAGGCCCAAGAAAAAAGAAAAAGACGGTATTTTCTAAAGAAAAATAGAAAAAAGGGAAGAGCCATAGAAAGAAAAAGTGAAAAGAAGTAGGATGGATTAAAGAAGGATACAGGTTTGGGCAATGTGTAGACCAGAGAAAAATTTAGAGGGATAAAGAATTTTTGTATATAGAAAGAAAAGGACCATATCCAAATAAGAAAAGTTTCTAAAAAAGACGGGGATATTACCAAAATATGCAGATTTCTTGAATAGGTTATCCAAACAATAGGGCCGATAAACAAAAGAAAAGGAATTTTCTCGAGAAAAGTTTTCTTTGACAATGTTCTGGGTGTAAACCAATCTATTAGAAGGAGAATCAACGGAAGACTTAAGGCCATGGCTTTTGACAAAATGCTTACGATTGCAAAAAAAAGAGAAAGAAGATAGAACTTTATTTCTTTTTTTTCAAGGTAATTTAAATAACATAAGATAGAAAGAAGATAGAAAAAGCCATATAACACATCTTTTCGTTCTGTAATCCAGGCGACAGATTCGACGTGAATAGGATGGATGCCGAAAATAAGAGCTGTGAAAAAAGCGCAAAAAGGAGAAAATCTTAATTTGAGAATTAAAAAAAATATTAAGAGACAACATCCGATATGTAGAAGGATGTTGTTTAAATGAAAAAAGAAAGGGTTCATTCCAAAAAGAGAATGTTCTAAATTGAAAGAAAAAATAGTTAATGGAATATAAGTAGAAATAACAGTGCTACGGAAGATGTTGACTGTGTTTGCCCAGGAAAATTCTTGAATATGAGGATTGTTTGCCAAGTGGGCTTCGTCATCCCAATTGAGAAAATCTCCTTTTAGGGTAGGGGCATAAGTAAAGAAAAGAATAATGCACAGAGAACTGATTAAGAAAGAAAATTTTGGAGATTTGGAAAAAAGAGAAGCACCCATATTTATAGTAATAAGTTTATAATATTATTTATAATAATACTATGGAAAAGAAACATTAAACAATAATTAACGCCCAAAAAACTGATTTTGTGTTATAAGTAGGGAAATTAGAGAAAGGAAACAAAGATTGTGGATTTAGAAATTTTATTGCTTATCGGAAGTTCAATGTTTTTGGGGACACTATTTTCTAAAATATTTAGCCGGTTTAATATCCCTCAGGTTATTAGTTATGTTTTTATTGGTCTTATAATGGGAAATAGTTTTTTGCAATTATGGAGTGCCGAAAAAATAGAAGCTTTTACACCTTTTGTAAATCTCGCCTTGGGGATTATTGGATTTATGATAGGGGCCGAATTAAAGATGGAAATTTTTAAGAACAGAGGCCGGAGTATATATAGCATTTTATTTTGTGAAGTTTTTGTTACCTTTGCTGTGGTGTCATTTTTTATTATTTTAATTACTAAAAAAGTTTATTTAGGAGTGTTATTTGGGGCCCTTGCTTCAGCAACAGCGCCTGCAGCTACGGTAGATGTTTTATGGGAAAATAAAGCAAGGGGGCCATTAACAACAACGATTTTAGCTATTGTCGCGTTGGACGACGTTCTCGCTTTACTTTTATACGGCTTTGCAAGTGTTTTTGCGAAAACAATGATTACCCAAGAGCATGTTTCGTTTTTGCACGCATTAGAAATGCCTCTTATAGAAATAGGATCTTCAATTGGGTTAGGTGTTGCGGGAGCCTATCTTCTTTATTGGGTCATGCAAATTATAAAAGACAGGGAAAGAATACTTCCCTTTTCTTTAGGTATTTTATGTTTAATTGTTGGATTAGCAACCCAATGGAAAATTGATTTGATTCTATCGTCTATGATAATGGGATTTATTTTAACTAACTTGTCTCCCAGCGAGAGTAAAGGTGTCTTTGAGGCAATTAAAAGGTTTAGTACCCCTATTTATGTTTTATTTTTTGTTTTGGTCGGTGCCAGGTTGGATGTTCGTTTAATGTTTGCTTCAGGGATTTCCGTTATTGCCTTTGTTTATGTTTTGAGTAGAAGTTTTGGAAAAATGTCAGGATCTATTTTGGGAGGTTTTATTGGAGGGGCACATGAATCTGTAACAAAATATTTAGGGCTGTGTCTTTTTTCGCAAGCAGGTGTTGCGATTGGAATGGCTATATCTATTCATCAAAATTTATCACACATGGGGGCTGAAGCAAGTCAGATTGGTTTGTTGATTATTAATGTTATTGTCGGAACAACATTTATTGTTCAGCTAATTGGGCCCATATGCGTCCGTTTTGCCATTTTTAAAGCAAAGGAAGCTGGAAGAGATGTTAATGAAGATGATGTTATTGATTCATTAAAAGTTTCAGATGTCCTTGATGAAGATATCCCTTTGATAAAAGAAAGTGTTCATTTAGATGAAATGGTCGATTTAGTAAAGAAAAGTGAATCAGCCGAATTTTGTGTTCTTAATGAAAAAGGAAGCTTATTAGGGATTATATCCATTGGTGATTTGAGGGAGGTTCTAAGAGAACAGGAATTAGAGTTAGATACATTAATATTAGCGAAAGATATTGCCGTTCCTCCAAGTCGGGTTATTTTAGGTCAAAAGATGTTAAGATCAGCCATTGAAATATTTCAACGAACAGGAATTGAATATTTGCCGGTTGTTAAAGATGAGGAAACCAAAGAATTTGTAGGGATGGTTCACTATAAAGTAATTATGGAGAAGGTTCAAAAAGAAGTTATCACCCGTCGAGGAACATCTTAAAGTGAATATGGAAAATAAATTAAGAAAAACTATTTTTCTTTTTTTTGTTTTGTTGAGTTTTTCGGGATGTGATGTTATTTACGGGGTTTTAGATAAAAAAGGGGCGGAAGAAAAAGAGCTTGTTGGTGAACTTATTCCGTTTGAAAAAAATCCAACAGTTGAAGAAATACAGAAATTATTAAAACTTTATGGTTATAACCCCGGAAAAATTGACGGGGTTTTGGGTTTGAAAACACGCAATGCGATTGAAAGATTTCAGAAGGACTATGATTTAGAGCCTACCAGATTTGTTGATCAATTAACGTGGGAAAAGTTAAAATATTTCAAAGATGTAGGATTAGTTCTTAATGATGAATTAAACATTAATCTTATTCAAACAATTTTGCATTATAATGGCTATCAACCAGGGAAAATAGATGGAAAGTTAGGAGGAAAAACGCAAGAGGCCATTATTTCTTTTCAAAAAGCTCACGGATTAAAGCCGGACGGTAAAATTGGTTTTAAAACATTGCTACAATTGTCCACATATCTTCAATTGGAAAGCTCCACAACACAAGCTTCCCCTCCTTAGGGATAAGCCGGTTGCAATTTCGAGCTATAACCCGTATAATAAAATTCAATTTTAATGTAGTATCACGAAAGAGATAAAATGAATTCTTTTGAAGCTGTCATCTTTGATCTAGACGGAGTTATTACAAAAACAGCGAAGGTTCACGCTGCTGCATGGAAAGCGATGTTTGACGAATATTTGCAAGAACGGGCAAAGCAAGGCAAAGAGGCTTTTAGAGAGTTTTCTTATGAGCAAGATTACTTAACATATGTGGACGGTAAACCCCGATATAAAGGTGTCGAAAGTTTTTTAAAGTCACGTAATATCAGCATTCCTTTTGGAAATCCGACAGATTTATCAAAAAAAGAAACCATCTGTGGTTTGGGGAATCGAAAAAATGAAAAATTTGTGGAAACTATTGAAAAGGAAGGGGTGGATATATATATCCCCATGGTGAAGTTAATCAAAGAATTAAAGGAAAAAGGAATTCATATTGGTGTAGCTTCTTCGAGTAAGAATTGCGAATTGGTTTTGCAAACAACAGAATTAGATCAATTTTTTGAAACAAGAGTTGATGGAATTGTTTCAGCTAAATTAGGATTAAAAGGAAAGCCCGAAGGAGATATCTTTGTTAAAGCCGCAGAAAATATGGGAGTTTCTCCCGATAAGGCTATTGTCATTGAGGACGCTGTTTCGGGTGTTCAGGCTGGAAAAAACGGAGGCTTTGGATTAGTCATTGGAATGGCGAGGGAAAATAACGAAGAAGATCTTTTAAGAAACGGCGCAGATATTGTTAAGAAAAATTTTGAAGGAATCACTATTGAAACGTTGGAGCAATGGTTCAAAAAAAAGAACAAACTTTAGATTTTTTTAAAAACTTAGATGAAATAAAAAAAAGATTATCCTTAAAAGAGATTTTTGTGTTTCTGGATTATGATGGAACTCTTACCCCGATTGTCGCTACTCCGGATTTAGCGATCCTTTCTAAAGAAATGCACGACAAGATAAAAATACTTTCACAGAAAAGAAATGTGGCCATTGTTAGCGGCCGAGCTACGGATGATGTTAAAGATAAGGTAAAAATCGACGGTATTTTTTATGCCGGCAGTCATGGATTCGAGATTGTGACTCCGCACGGTGATGTTAAAATTAATCAGCAAGCTAAAAATATTAAAAATGACATCGATAGTGTTTATAAAGAACTTTTAGAAAAATTAAAAGAAGTCTCTGGCTCATTAGTCGAGCATGTTAAGTATACTATTTCTGTTCATTATCGTCTGGTTGAGGAAAAAGATTTTTCTAAAGTTGAAATAGCGGTAAATGACATTATTAAAAGATACCCAAATTTGCGAAAAACAAAAGGAAAAAAGGTTTTTGAAATTAGACCTGATATTGATTGGGACAAGGGGAAGGCTGTTGAATGGATTTTAGGGGCGCTAAAATTTGATGCGAAAAAACAAATAGCTATTTATATCGGGGATGATACGACGGACGAAGATGCTTTTAAAGTTCTAAAAGATAAAGGTTTTGGAATATTAGTCTCCGAAAATGCGAGAGAAACAAAAGCCGAATATCGAATTAACGATACAGAAGAGGTTAAAAAAGCGTTAGATTTTTTAATAGAAAATTGAGTAAATAATGAAAAAATGGAAACTTACTTACAATAAATTTATTCCCGAAGAGGAGAGCTTGAGAGAATCCTTGTGCACGTTAGGAAATGGTTATTTTGGAACTCGAGGAGCAATTCCCGAATCTTCAGCGAATAAAGTCCACTATCCCGGAACGTATATCGCAGGTGTTTATAATACTTTAACTACGGAAATTGCCAATCGGTTAATTGCCAATGAAGATTTTGTAAATTGTCCTAATTGGTTGATGTTAACTTATCGTATTGACAACGGTCCGTGGATTAATAGGCAAAAAGTTAAGATCCTTTCTTGGAAAGTCGAACTTAATATGCGTAAAGGTATTCTTTCTCGAAGAATCCGTTGGCAAGATGATAAAGGAAGAAGAACTTTGGTAGAGAGTCATTGCCTGGTTAGTATGGCTCATCCGCATTGCGGGGGATTGCGGATAACTATTACACCGGAAAACTATAGCGGAACTATTACGGTTCGCAGCGGGATCGACGGGTTAATTATTAATGCAGGTGTTGACCGGTATAAGCAGCTAAGATCCAAGCATTTGGAGCCTTATTTATTAGGAGCGTTTGGTGAGCAAGGAATATTTTTACAAATGCAGACAAATCAGTCTAATATTCAAATCACGGAAGCGTTACGTAATTTGTTTTATTTAAATAATGAAGCCATTCATCCAGAATTGAAGATTATTTCTCATGGAAAACAACGGATTATGCACGAAACTCAAGTTAATGTCAAAAAGGGGGAAAAGTTTTCGATTGAGAAATTAGTTAGCCTTTACACATCGAGGGATCATGGCGTGGCAGATAATTGTGCCATTGCCCAAGATACGGTAAATAAAATCGAAAATTTCGAAATATTATTTAAAGCTCATCAAGCCCGATGGAAAGCTTTATGGAAGAGATATGATGTTGAAGTCGAGGGGGATTCTTTTGTTCAATTAGCTTTACGTTTGCATATATTTCATTTGCTTCAGTCGGCATCTACGTATAACGATGATATTGACGCTGGAATGCCAGTTAGAGGGCTTCATGGCGAGGCTTACCGAGGGCATATTTTTTGGGACGAATTATATGTCTTTCCTTTTTATAATTTACATTCGCCCGAGATAACGCGAGCTTTGTTAATGTATCGCTATCGACGGCTAGGTGCCGCTAAAGAAAATGCGAAGCAACAAGGATTTAAAGGTGCGATGTATCCATGGCAGACAGCCTCAACGGGAGAAGAAGTTACACAAATAATCCATCTTAACCCTTTGTCCGGCGTTTGGGGGCCGGATTATAGTTCTTTGCAGAGGCATGTTTCAATAGCCATTGCGTATAATGTTTGGAATTATCATTACACGACGGGAGATCGAGATTTTTTAGATCGTTGCGGGGCAGAAATGATTTTAGAAATTGCTCATTTTTGGTCAAGCTCGGCGACGTTTAATAAAAAAAGTGGGAAATTTGAAATTGAAGGTGTTATGGGGCCGGATGAATTTCATGAAAAATATCCTGGGGCGAATAAAGGTGGTTTGAAAAATAACGCCTACACAAATATCATGGTGGTATGGATCTTAGAAAAAGCTTTATATATCATTGATAAAATATTAACAGAAGAAGAACGGAATGCTCTTTTATTGAAGGTCGAGGTTTCACAGGAAGAGGTTGCTCGCTGGCGAGAAATGATTTTGAAAATGGCCATTCCAATGGACAAGCAAGGGTTGATTCATCAGTTTGAAGGATATATGGATTTAGAAGAGTTGGACTGGGAGGAGTATCGAAATAAATATGATAATATTCATCGAATCGATCGTATTTTAAAAGCGGAAGGGTTATCCCCGGACAGTTATAAGGTATCTAAACAAGCCGATGTGTTGATGTTGTTTTATGTTCTTAATATACACGAATTAAAAGATATTTTTAAACGATTGGGGTATCCTTTTTCTAAGGAAATCATGCGAAAGAATTTTCGTTATTATTTCGATAGAACGTCACACGGATCAACTTTAAGTATGGTTGTACATGCTTACGTGGCGGATTTATTGGATATAAAAGAAAATTCATATGAATATTTTATTGAATCATTGAAAAGCGACATTTATGATTCTCAAGGAGGAACAACTCAAGAAGGAATTCATGCAGGCGTAATGGGGGGGACGATTGATTTATTTTTGCGCAATTACGGGGGGTTGAATATATTAGAAGATCGTATCTGCCTGGATCCTAAATTGCCGAAGCATTGGAAAAAAATAAAATTTAGTGTCCGTTATAAAAATATTTGGTTTTATGTTGTAGTTTTTAAAGATGCTGTAACGATTACAGCGGAACCATTAAAAGAAATATCTCTTCTTCCAACAACAAAAATTCCTATTGAGGTTAGAAAAGAGACCTATCAGCTTCTTCCAGGAAAACCGCACACAATTTCTACTAGAGATTTGTTCCAGAAGTAACTTTATTTTTGTATTAAAAAAAAAGAATTTATCTCGAAAGTGAAAAGCAGGTGTGTTATGATTTTAAAATTACTTAACTATTTTAAAATGGAATATTTGCATAAATGAAAATACACGAATATCAAGCTTGTGAAATGTTTAAAAAGGCAGGGATGCCTGTGCCTAAAGGTCGGGTAGCTACTGAAGTTTATGAAGCTGTTTTAATTGCCGAAGAGATTGGATTTCCTGTTGTTTTGAAGTCGCAAGTGCTTGTCGGCGGCCGCGGTAAAGCCGGAGGAATTAAAGTTGTAAAAAATAAAGCAGAGTTGGAAAAAGTTTTTGGAGAACTGAGAAAGCTTGTTATTAAAGGGTATCCTGTTGAGAAAATATTTGTCGTTGGCGCGTTAGATATTAAGAAAGAATATTATTTGGCTGTGACGATAGACGGAGCGAATAACGATGTTGTTTTGATTGCCAGCGCGGAAGGCGGCGTAGAAATAGAGGAAGTAGCAAAGACTAATCCAAGCGCGATTAAAAAATATTATTTAAAGGGTAGTCGACAATTAGACCAATCCAGATGGGCAGGTTTTATTAATGAAGTTTTTCCTTCGGAAGATTTAAGAGAAGAAGGAACAAAGATTTTTGAAAAATTGCTAGAAGTGTTTTTTCAAAATGATTGTTCTTTAGCGGAAATCAATCCATTTGTTGTTGACGGACAGGAAAAAGTTTATGCGGCAGATGCTAAGATTAATTTAGATGATAATGCTTTGTTTAGACACGAGGAATTCGAAAAATTAAGGGATTTAAAGTATGAAGATCCAGATGAATTGGAAGCCAAAGAAAAAAATTTAAGTTTTGTAAAATTAGAAGGGAACGTTGGTTGTATCGTTAATGGAGCTGGCCTAGCAATGGCAACGATGGATATTGTTAACCTTTGCGGCGGTAAGCCGGCAAACTTTCTTGATGTTGGAGGCAGCTCAAATCCAGAGAAAGTTTTAAATGCTTTAAAAATCATTTTACGGAATAAAGATGTAAAAGCGATATTGATTAATATTTTTGGCGGCATTACACGGTGTGATGATATTGCTAACGGAATTATAAAAGCTAAAGAACAAATTGAATTGCCGGTTCCTTTGGTTGTTCGTCTGACGGGAACAAACGAAAAAGAAGCTAAAGAAATCTTGGCGAAAAAAGGGATTACAACATTTTCAACAATGCGCGACGCTGTTAATAAAGTTGTTGAATTAGCGAAATAAAAGAAAGTTATAGTAATTTATGAGTATTATTCTTAATGAAAATTCAAAAGTCATTGTTCAAGGCATAACCGGCCGGGACGGATCTTTTCATACTAAACAGATGGTAGAGTATGGGACCAAGGTTGTTGGAGGCGTTACACCGGGAAAAGGCGGACAAGAAGTTCATGGTGTTCCTGTTTATAATTCTGTCGCAGAGGCAAAAAAGCAAACACAGGCGAATGTCGCAGTTATTTATGTGCCTGCCAAATTTGCTAAAGCCGCAATTTTAGAAGATATTGACGCAGGAATAGAACTGATCATTTGCATTACTGAAGGTGTGCCGGTTATTGATATGGTTGATGTCCAATCGGTGATGAAAGGAAAGAACATTCGAATTGTTGGGCCAAATTGTCCAGGGGTCATTTCCCCCGGGAAATGCAAGGTCGGAATCATGCCAGGACATATTCATAAGCCAGGACCTATTGGCGTTGTTTCCCGCAGTGGTACACTTACCTATGAAGTTGTTTATAATCTTACCTTAAATAATATCGGCCAGTCTAGTTGTGTTGGATTAGGCGGCGATCCTATCATTGGAACGCGGTTTATAGACGTTTTGGAAATGTTTATGAAAGATGATGAAACTAAAGGGATAGTGATGGTTGGAGAAATTGGCGGAGAAGATGAACAGCGTGCAGCGGAATATATTAAAAAAGAAGTTACTAAACCTATTGTGGGATTTATTGCTGGAAGAACTGCTCCACCAGGAAAACGAATGGGGCATGCCGGGGCTATCATTTCATCCGGAGATAGCACGGCAGAGGCCAAACGAGAGATTCTTAAATCTTCCGGCGTGCAGGTTGTTGATATTCCAGATGAAATACCAGCGATTTTTAAAAATAAATTGTAAACGACGTTCGTCCTATTTCCCTACATAACATAATTTTTAAAAATAAAATGAAAAAGAAAAAAGAATTAAAAAATATTTTTTTGTCGTCTATTCATCAAGATGCTGGAAAAACGACAATGTCTTTAGGTTTGTTTAAAGCTTTAAAGGATCGACGGTTGAGAACGTCGTTTATGAAACCAATAGGACAACAGTTTGTTAATGTTAACAATCTCACAATAGATAAAGATTCATATTTAATAGGACAGGTTTTTCAAAAAGGGAAAACAATAAAAGAAATGAGTCCTATAACAATTGGACGAGGATATACAGAAAAATATATATTTAATCCGCATAAAGATAAATTAAGCGCGACTATAGTTAAATCTTTTAAAAGCCTAACAAAAAGTAAAGACGCTATAATCGTTGAAGGCACAGGGCATGCCGGGGTCGGCGCCGTCATAGATTATTCGAATGCTGATGTCGCTGCTTTGTTGGGATCCAAAACGATTATTATTAGCGGTGGGGGGATAGGCCGAAGCATTGATGAAATTGTTTTAAATAAGGCTCTATTTGATCTAAAAGGTGTAGAAATTATCGGGGTTATTGTAAATAAAGTTTTGCCGGAAAAATACGATAAGATCAAAAGAGTTATTGGCCAAGGATTAAAAAATAAAGGAATTTCATTGTTAGGTGTTATACCTGTTCAGCCTTTGTTAAGCGCTCCGACAATTGAACAAGTTAAACAACGATTGAATTTGCAAATTTTGTGTGGAGAGAATAGCACGAATAGGCGTATTAAACATACAATTGTCGCCGCAATGGAACCTCATAATATGATTCATTATCTTAAAGATGGCACATTGGTTTTAACGTCGGGAGACCGTGTCGATAATATTTTAGTTGCAGTAAGCTCTCATTTAGTTCGTGACGGCAGGAGTTTTCAAGTTTCCGGAATCATTTTAACAGGGGGATTGATGCCGAATCCAAAAATAGTGGAATTACTTAAAAGCAGTCAGATTCCTGTCCTTATTACGGAAGAAGATACCTATACTGTTGCCGCTAAAGTTGAACATTTGATTTGTAAAATTCAAAAAACAGATAAGGATAAAATTCAAGAGGCGACGAGATTAGTAGAAAAACATGTTGATGTTGATAAAATTTTAAAAGCATTCGATTAGTTTTTTTAATCTTTAGTAACAATAAAATATTTTTTATTTTTTATTGAGTTCTTGACATAACAATGGTATTATGCCAATTTATTCTTAACACCACTTATGGGATTATTACAAAATTAAACTGACTTATTGATTGAAGTCAGTTCTTTTTTAAATATTATGGCAACATATAATTTAAGAAAAGGTAGAGATATTAATTTAAAGGGCAAAGCGGCAAAGGAGTTTGTCAAGTTGCCCTTACCGAAACAGATTGCCATTCAACCAACCGACTTTCGCGGTCTAAAACCCCGGTTGCTAGTCAAGATTGGCGATGTTGTTAAGGTCGGTACCCCACTGATCGTCGACAAAAAACACCCAGAAATTAAATTTGTTTCTTCAGCCAGCGGAAAGGTTTGTGCGATTAATCGCGGAGAAAAAAGGCTTTTATTGGAAGTTGTTATTGAAACGGATGGGAAGCAGGATGCTGAAAAATTTGAAACAGTTGGTGAGCAAAAATTAAAAACGTTGACGAAGAAAAAAGTCACGGAATTGATGCTCAACAGCGGTTTGTGGCCAATCATTCGCCAACGACCATTCTCAAAAGTGGCTAATCCGGAAGATAATCCGAAGTCTATTTTTGTTCGTGCTCTTAATACAGATCCTTTAGGCCCAGATGTTGATTTTATTTTGCAAGGCAAAGAAAAGGATTTTCAGTTAGGCGTAGAAGCGTTGACTCATTTAACAGAAGGAAAAGTTTTTGTTTGTACGAAAAAAGATACACAGATAAAGTTTTCTGCTACAACAAAGAATATAGAAACCCACCAATTTTCCGGCCCTCATCCAACAGGGAATGTTAGTACACATATCCATTTATTGGATCCAATAAATAAAGGGGATATTGTTTGGTATGTGGAAGCCCAAGATGTTGTTCGGTTAGGACGATTCTTTACAAATGGCGAGTATCCAGCGGAACGTGTAGTTGCGATCACAGGAGATATAGTAAAAAATCGTGTTTATGCGCAAACAATAATAGGGACCCCGGTATCAGCTTTATTACAAGGAACAGCCTTACAAAATACACGATGTATTTCTGGAAGTATTTTATCCGGCAAGAATGTTGGGAAAAATGGATTTCTAGGGTTTTATGACGCCCAAGTTACTGTTATTCCCGAAGGTGGTCGAAGAGAGTTTTTAGGATGGTTGGTTCCCGGCTTTGGTAAATATACTTTTTCGCACACGTATGCATCGGCTTTTTTACCAGAGAAAGAAGTTTCCTTAGATACAGATGAAAATGGCGGACATCGAGCGATTGTTCTAAATCATCTCTATGATGAATACGTGAGTTTAGATATTGTTACTTATTTTTTATTAAAAGCTATTATAGCAGGTGATATTGAGGAAGCGGAAAAACTAGGAATATTGGAATGTGATGAAGAGGATTTTTCCTTATGTACGTTTGCTTGTCCTTCTAAAGTTGATGTTGGAGCAATCATTCGAAAAGGATTAGATTTAATTGAAAAGGAAAGTTAATTTATGTCATTTTTAAAAGAAAAATCAAAGGAAATTGAAGAAAAGTTTTTTTCTAAAGGAAAGCCTTTAGAAAAACTTTATCCACTCTTTGATGCTTTAGATACTTTTTTACTAACACCAGGAAAAATTACAAGAAAAGCGCCTCATGTTCGTGATTCGGTTGATATTAAGCGTGTTATGATTTTTGTTGTTGTTGCGTTGCTGCCATGCATTATGCTGGGGATTTATAATGTTGGTTTTCAAATTTTAAAAGCTCAGGGAAGTGTAGGCTCTCTACCTGAAATAATGTTAAAAGGATCCGTCAAGGTTCTCCCTATTATTATAGTAACCTACATGGTGGGAGGCTTATGGGAGGGGATTTTTGCCATCATCCGCAAGCATGAAATCAATGAAGGGTTTTTAGTAACAGGAATTCTCTTCGCGCTAACACTTCCTCCATCAATACCTTTATGGCAGGTTGCTGTGGGGATTTCATTTGGAGTTGTCTTTGGGAAAGAAATTTTTGGTGGAACGGGATATAATTTTTTGAATCCTGCTTTAACAGCTCGCGCGTTCATATTTTTTGCGTATCCGGCACAAATGTCGGGAGATGCTGTTTGGGCTGCTGTTGATGGTTTTTCTCAAGCCACCCCCTTAGCTGTTGTTGCCGCTTCTCCTAAAGGCGCAAGCGCTGTGGCGGCCTTAGCTGATGCAGGGTATTCTTTAAAGCAAGTGTTTCTTGGTTTTATTCCAGGTTCCATAGGGGAAACTTCTACAGCCGCATGTTTAGCAGGGTTGATCTTTTTACTTATAACGCGCGTAGCCAGCTGGAGAATTATTGCCGGCTGTGTTGTTGGGATGTTTTCAATGAGTTCTTTGTTTCTGTTATTTAAAGGTCCGGAATCATTAGCCTTTTTTTCATTACCACCTTACTGGCATATGGTGATGGGAGGCTTTGCTTTTGGAGCGATATTCATGGCAACGGATCCGGTTTCTTCCAGTGCCACAAATGTGGGTAGATGGATTTATGGATTTTTGATCGGAGGGTTGGTGGTTTTAATTCGCATGGTTAATCCTGCTTATCCAGAAGGCGTGATGTTGGCCATTTTGTTTATGAATATTTTTGCGCCGACGATTGATCATTTTGTTGTTCAGGCCAACGTTAATAAACGATTAAAAAGAGTGAAAGCTGTAAAAGAAAGTTAAACAAACTTTTTAAGGAATTATTCCGTGGGAAAAGATTTTAATAAAGAATCAAGTTCATACATATTTACCTTTGCCATGATTATTTGCGTTGTTTGCAGTTTTTCTTTGGCCTTGGTTTCGCAAGGATTAAAAGCAAAAAAAGAAACTAATATCGCGTTAGATATTAAGAAAAATATTTTAAAAGCCGTGAATTTAGAAGAGCATTTAGCTCTGAAAGCTTCAGCCACAGAAATTGAGGCGGCCTATGAAAACAAAATAGAAGAACTTGTTATTGATCCGTCAGGCAATATTGTTGAAGGAAAGTCACCGAAAGATATTGTTGAAGGAGAATCTTTGTATCCTGTTTATGTTTATAAAGAAGGATCCCAAAAGAAAGCCTATTGTTTTCCTATTGTTGGGAAAGGTCTGTGGTCGACTCTTTATGGATATTTGGCTTTAGAGCCGGATGCGATGACTGTAAGAGGTATTACTTATTATGACCACGGCGAAACTCCTGGATTGGGAGCCGAAATTGAAAAAGATTGGTTTCAAAATAATTTTAAAGGGAAAAAAATTTGGGATTTAAAAGAAAACAAATTGCATCCGGTTGCTGTTGTTAAAGGAAAAGTTGCCGATAAGTATAGCGGCGAAAATGCGCAGTTTTACGTCGATGGTATTAGCGGAGCAACAATGACTTCTAAAGGTGTTACTGAAATGATTGCACGCGAGTTGAACAAATATGAACCGTTTTTTCAGAAGATAAGAAAATAGAGGAGATGGAATATGGCAACAACAATCCTATCCAAAAAAGAGCGTAAACAAATAAAAGATGCTTTGTGGGATAATAATCCTGTTACATTTCAAATTTTAGGAATTTGTTCCGCATTAGCGGTAACAGTTCAATTAAAAACAGCTTTAGTAATGGCTATTTCATTAACATTTGTCGTCTCGATGTCGAATGTTGTGATTTCGATATTACGAAATAAGATACCCTCTAAGATACGAATTATTGTGCAGTTGTCGGTTATTTCATCGTTAGTTATATTGGCGGATCAGTTTTTAAAAGCGTATATGTATGATGTAAGTAAGCAATTAAGTGTTTTCGTTGGGTTAATTATTACTAATTGTATTGTTATGGGCCGTGCAGAGGCTTATGCTATGGCCAATCCTCCGTGGAAATCATTTATTGATGGTCTCGGAAATGGTTTGGGCTATAGTTCAGTATTAATTTTAGTTGCGACAGCCAGAGAAATTTTAGGTTCTGGAACATTATTAGGCTTTCCAGTGGTTCCGCAATTTCTTTATGATATTGGATATGTCAATTGTGGAATGATGGTTCTGGCGCCAGGAGCTTTTTTTCTTTTAGGAATAATTATTTGGGTGCAGAGAGCGATAAGCGGATACACCGAATCGAATTAGTGATTCGAAAAAAAGGATATAAAGATGGAACATTATTTAAGTTTAGCTGTTAAAAGTATTTTCATTGAAAATATTTTGTTAGCCTATTTTTTAGGGATGTGTTCTTTTTTAGCTTGTTCAAAAAAAATTGAAACAGCGATAGGTTTGGGGATCGCGGTCACATTTGTTTTAACAGTTACCTGTCCGGCCAACTGGGCGATTAATCATTATCTTTTAGACAAAGGAGCTTTGGCGTGGGCGGGGTTACCAGAAATTGATTTAAGTTTTTTAAGTTTTATAGCCTTTATAGCTGTTATTGCCGCGATGGTGCAAATTGTCGAGATGGTTTTAGATCGATTTAGTCCTAAATTATATTCAGCCTTAGGAATTTTTCTTCCTTTAATTGCGGTCAACTGTGCGATTTTAGGAGGGTCTCTTTTTATGGCTGAACGTGGATACAATTTTCCTGAATCTGTGGTTTTTGGATTTGGGTCTGGAGCTGGCTGGTTTTTAGCGATTGTGGCGATGGCCGCTATTCGGGCAAAATTACAATATTCCCATATACCAAATTCTTTAAAAGGCCTAGGAATTACCATGATTATTACAGGTCTTATGGCTATGGGATTTATGTGTTTTGCAGGAATTCAGTTATAGAGATAAGAAAAACGTAGCCCGTTCTTATTAAGAAATCGAAGATCAAAAATGATTTTATAAGTAATAACGGGAAGCGGAAGGAATAAAACGTGCCTTTATATCAATATGTTTTAATTAGCACTACAGTAATGTCGGGCATTATTTTGCTTTTAATTATTATTCTATCAATTGTTAAAGCAAAGATTGCCAGCGGTGGAGATTGTAAAATATTTATTAATGATGAAAAAGAGCCGATCGTTGTCCCAAGCGGAGGAACGCTATTAACGTCATTATCAAATCAAAAAATATTTCTTCCTTCGGCTTGCGGAGGTGGTGGAACTTGTGCCATGTGTAAATGTCAGGTTGTTGAGGGCGGTGGTGATATACTTCCTACAGAAACAGGGTTGATTCCTCGGCGGGAACAAAAAGAACATTACCGATTGTCTTGTCAGGTGAAAATTAGGCAGGATATGAAGATACGTATACCGGAAGAGGTTTTCAACATTCAAAAGTTTGATTGTACAGTTAAGTCTAATAATAATGTTGCGACCTTTATTAAAGAATTAGTAATTCAATTGCCTAAGGATAAAAAGTTAGATTTTCAGGCTGGCGGATATATTCAGATTGATATCCCGCCATATAATGTAAATTTTAAAGATTTTCAAATTGAGAAAAAATATCATCCAGATTGGGATAAATATAATCTTTGGGATTTAAAGGCATCTAACGATGAGGAAATTTTCCGCGCGTATTCTATGGCCTGTCATCCAGCTGAAGAGGGCATTGTTATGTTAAATGTGCGGATCGCGACTCCTCCGCCCCGAGATATGTCCTTACCACCAGGAAAAGCCTCCTCCTATATTTTTAATTTAACGCCAGGTGATAAAGTCACCATCAGCGGACCATATGGCGAATTTTTTATTAAGGATACAAAACGTGAGATGATTTACATTGGAGGTGGCGCGGGGATGGCTCCAATGAGAAGTCATCTGTTTCATTTGTTTCACACCCTTAAGACGAGAGACCGTAAAGTTAGTTTTTGGTATGGAGCGAGGTCGGTGCGTGAAATGTTTTACACGGAAGATTTTCGGGATATTGAAAAGAATTTTTCAAATTTTCAATATAATGTGGCGTTGTCAGAACCTTTACCCGAGGATAATTGGAAGGGGTATACGGGGTTCATTCATAACGTTGTTTATGAGCAGTATTTAAAAAATCATGAAGAGCCCGAAGAGATTGAATATTATTTGTGTGGACCTCCGATGATGATTGATGCGGTACAAAAAATGCTCGACTCACTGGGCGTACCGCCGGAGATGATCGCCTTTGATTCCTTCGGTTAAGATATAAAAAGGGACACAAAAATGTGTCCCTTTTTTATTTATCACAATCTAAAGGGTTTTTGCCTTCGGCCCGGCAGGCACAAGAGTGAGGATCTACAGAACAGCCTTTTTTTAAGGTCTTCTTCGCAAAAATTAGGCCAATGGCCATAGCAGCAAAACAAATTCCAAAAATAAGAAGGGTGATTAAAAAATTCATAGGAACATTATAGAAGAATCGTTTTAATAACACAAGAAACTTTGTAAAAGTGTAATATTTGATCATTTCGGATCTGGCGAAGTAACGTTTAGAAAAAGGAATATGGGAGAAGTCAATGCCTAAAAAAGTAACACAAAGTAAAAAATTAAATGTTAATCAAAGTCAGGAATTAAGCGTTTTACGTAAGGTTGTTGATATAACGAATTCAGAACTTGATCTATCTTTTATATTAAGCGAAGTTGTAAAGATTGTTACTGAAATGACAAAAGCGGATTCAGTTTTTATTTATTTATTCGACGAGAAAAAAAGACATTTGGTTTTAATGGCTTCAAAAACACCGCATAAAAAAGAATTAGGCAGTATTATTTTAAAATCTGGAGAAGGGATTACTGGATGGGTTGCGCGCGAAAACAGACCTGTTGCTATTTCTGAAAACGCGTATGCGGATAAACGTTTTAAAAATTTCGATGTTCTGCCAGAAGATAGATATGAAGCCTTTTTATCTGTGCCGATTGTTCATAAAAATAAGGCTATCGGCGTTATTAATGTTCAGCATAAAAAGTCACATGAACATGCGGAGAGCACGATTAGTTTAATGTCAACGATTGCTAAGCAAATCAGCGGTGTTATTGAGCACGCGCGTTTATATGAGGAAACAAAGAAAAAAGCTTTACAGTTTGACAGCCTGCAAAAAGTAAGCGAATCAATAACGTCCAAAGCTTATTTAGATGAAATTTTAAATCTAATAGTTGTGGTTACCGCGGAAATGTTAAATTCAAAAATTTGTTCAATTATGTTATTAGATAAAAAAGGAAAAGAATTGGAAATCTGTGCGACGCAAAGTTTAAGCACAGAGTATAAAAAGAAACCAAATTTAAAAGTTGATGAAAGTTTAAGCGGCGAGGTTATCAAAATAAAGAAGCCGATTGCTATTTACGATGTGCGGGAAGATAAAAAATATCGTTTTAAAGATTTGGCTATTAAAGAGAATTTGACTTCCATGGTTGCGATTCCAATGGTGCTTAAGGATAAAGCTATTGGTGTTATCAATGTTTATACAAAAGAGCATCATATTTTTTCTGAAGAAGAAATTAATGTTTTGCAAATTGTTGCTAACCAAGCTGCTGTTGCCGTCGAGAATACGAAGTTAATGGAAGAGGCTATTAAATCGAAAGAGGCTCTAGAGGCGAGGAAAGTTATTGAGCGGGCTAAAGGTATTTTGATGGAAATGAATAATTTGAATGAAGCGGCAGCGCATCGGCTTATTCATAAAAAAGCTATGGATTCGTGTAAATCGATGAAAGAAATTGCGGAATCCATTATATTGATGGATGAATTTCAAAAAGGAAAATAATTTTTATCCCCCCCCTTGACAAAATAAACAAGGGGTTGTATACTTCGAGCATTAAGACAAAGATGTCTTAAATTGATTTGCAGGACAAAGAAGTCCGGATCCAATAGTGAAATTGGCCGGGCTTATTTTTTTGAGACAATGATGTCTCCTTTTAAAGGTTTATTTGAAAGGAGATTTTTTATTTATATCTATTTGGCCAAGGAGGTTAAATAGATTAAGGACACAGAGGTCCTCTTATTCAACCAAAGCTGGTTGAGAGAGGGCCTTTTTTATTGGCAATAAGATAATTTTCATATTGAAGGAGAAGGAGAGAAAAATGATCAAACGGTTATGGAGAAAAGGAATCATGAAGGTGACAATGGGCTTGGGAGGAATGCTGTTTTTATCTGGATCAGCGTTCGCTCAAGAAGGTGTTAGTCAAGAGATGTTCACGGTTAATAACACTTGGATGTTGGTGGCTACTTTTTTGGTATTTGTGATGCATTTAGGTTTTGCAACATTAGAATCCGGTTTAACCAGAGCTAAGAATACAGTAAATATTCTTTTTAAAAATGTGGCAATCCTTTCAATTGGGTTGTTGACTTACGCAGTCGTAGGATTCAATCTAATGTATCCCAGTGAATGGGCTGCTGGATTATGGCTTCCGAAATTAGCTTTTGGTATTGGACTACCAGCCGATTATATTTCCGGACAATATGCAGATGGAGGGTATACTTACTGGACTGATTTTATTTTTCAGGCTATGTTTGCGGCAACTTGTGCGACAATTGTTTCCGGAGCGGTTGCCGAACGGATTAAGCTGCACAGTTTTTTACTTTTCTCGACAATTTATGTAGCCTTTGTTTATCCATTTTTAGGAAGCTGGAAATGGGGCGGCGGTTGGTTAGATAACATGGGTTTTTATGATTTTGCTGGGTCTACATTAGTTCATTCTGTTGGAGGTTGGGCAGCATTGGCTTGTGTTTTAATCTTGGGGCCACGTTATGGAAAATATAATGGTTCTGCCAAGGCTATTCCTGGACACAGCATGCCTTTAGCCACTATTGGAGTTTTTCTTTTATGGTTAGGGTGGTTTGGTTTTAATGGCGGGTCTGTTCTTTCCGCTGATCCAGAATTAGTTTCTTTTGTCTTTGTTACAACTACATTAGCTGCAGCTGCGGGTGTTATAGGAGCGATGTTTACTTCAGAATTACTTTTGAAAAAACCGGATTTGTCGATGGTGTTAAACGGGTCTTTGGCTGGTTTGGTTGGGATAACAGCAGGAGCAGATACTGTTAGTGTACTTTCCTCGATTATAATAGGATTAATCGCAGGGGCTTTGGTTGTGGTCTCGGTAATATTTATCGATTCGAAATTAAAAATAGATGATCCTGTTGGGGCCTTATCTGTTCATTTGGTTTGCGGTATTTGGGGAACCCTTGCGGTAGGGATCTTCAGTACAAATCCTGAGCATAGCTTTATGACGCAATTAATAGGTGTTTTAGCCTATGGAAGCGTTTCTTTTATTGCCGCCTATGGTATCTTTTCAGTTATAAAATCTTTTATGGGCGTACGTGTAACGGAAAGAGAAGAGATAAGAGGTTTGGATATCGACGAACATGGTATGGAGGCTTATGCAGGATTCCAAATATTTACAACGGAATAGAAATTTTTAAAGTAATTTTAAATTAAATTTAGGAGGATATACATGAAATTAATAATAGCTATGATAAAGCCGCATCAATTGCCAGCGACAAAAAAAGCGCTTTTTGATGCAGGAATTACTAAAATGACTGTTACAAACGTATTGGGTTGTGGACAGCAAGGAGGTTATAGTGAAACCTATCGCGGGGTAAAGCAAGAAATCAATTTGTTAAAAAAGATTCGAATTGAAATCGCGGTCAATGACGCTTTTGAAGAACCTACGATCAAAGCAATTGTAAAGGGAGCAAAGACAGGGCGAATTGGTGATGGGAAAATATTTGTGCTTGATTTGCCGAGATGTATTCGTATCCGCACAGAGGAGGAAGGATCAGAAGCTATTGGGTAGGCTTTGAAGAAGGGTATAACAAGGTTATTAAATGTGTAACTTATGACAGTGTAATGACTTTGGGGTTAAGAAAAAAACTTGACAAAAACAAATCTAAATTGTATATTTATGAATCTTCTTTAATATATTTATTTTAAAGAAGGGCTGAATTAAAAAATAAGAAAGCACTATAATGTGTGACTCAAAATATTAGGGCAACGAAGTCCTTCTTAAAAGTTAGACAATTTTTAAGAAGGACTTTTCTTTTCATATCTTTGTGAAGAAATATTATCAAATTTAATAGGAGGGGAAAGATGGCTTCAAGATCTAGATTAAAAGAAATAGTTAATAAAGGAGAGTTAGACATGGCGGAATTAACACAGATCAGGACCGTTCCAGAATATTTTGGCGAGAATGTTTTTAATTTAAAAACTATGCGCAATTATCTTTCTGCGAAGGCCTATAAATCATTAAGTGAAACTATTAAGAATAACGGAAAATTAGATCCTACCATTGCTGATGAGGTTGCGGATGCGATGAAAACCTGGGCTGTTTCAAAAGGGGCGACACATTATACTCATTGGTTTCAGCCGTTAACAGGAACAACGGCAGAAAAACACGATTCCTTTATTCAGCCCGACGGAGAAGGTGGTGTTTTATTGACATTTTCCGGTGAAGAATTAATCCAAGGAGAACCAGATGCGTCGAGTTTTCCGTCAGGGGGGTTGCGGCCAACTTTTGAAGCTCGAGGGTATACTGGATGGGATCCAACAAGTCCTGCTTTTATTAAAGAAGGACCTCAAGGAGCTACTTTGTGTATTCCTACTTATTTCGTCGGATGGAAAGGAGAAGCGTTAGATAAGAAAACTCCTTTGCTTCGTTCGATGAAAGCTTTATCTAAGCAAGTTGGACGTTTAGCTGATTTGTTAGGCATTAAAGCAAAGCAAAACGCCTATGCAACATTAGGTGGGGAGCAGGAATATTTTCTAATTGATAGAGATTTTTATTATCAGCGGATTGATCTTGTTCAAACAGGAAGAACTTTATTTGGAAAAGAACCAGCAAAACATCAACAAATGGCAGACCATTATTTTGGCGCCATTAAATCACGTGTTATCGCTTTTATGGAAGATTTGGATCGTGAAATGTGGAAATTAGGGGCTCCGATCAAAACACGACACAATGAAGTTTCTCCAGGGCAGTTTGAAATAGCTCCAATATTTGAAAATCAAAATTTAGGAGTCGATCATAATATGTTGTGCATGGAAGTTATGCAAAAAGTCGCGGAAAAACATGGTCTGGCCTGTTTACTTCATGAGAAACCGTTTAAAGGTGTCAATGGATCGGGAAAACATAATAATTGGTCTGTGACGGGGCCTGATGGAAAAAATTGGTTATCCCCAGGTGAAAATCCTCATGAAAATGAACGTTTTTTGGTTATGGTTGCCGCAATTATTAAAGCTGTTGATAATTATTCTGATTTGTTAAGAGCAGGTATTGCCTCGGCAGGAAATGATCATCGATTAGGTTCTCATGAAGCTCCACCAGCAATTGTTTCAATATATTTAGGAGAACAATTAACTGATATTTTTGAACAAATAGAAAAAGGTTCGGCAACAAAAAGTTCGAAACAAGGCGGGACGCTTGAAGTTGGTGTTGATTCATTACCTCCTTTGCCTCGTCATGCTTCAGATCGAAATAGAACTTCGCCATTTGCTTTTACTGGGTCAAAGTTTGAATTTCGAGCTGTTGGATCAGCTCATAGTTTAGCAGGTCCAAATATCATTATTAATACGATAGTAGCAGATGCTATTTCAGACATTTGTGAAGAATTAGAGGATGCTAAAAAAGGAAAAAAAGATATTAATAAAACTGCGCAAAAAATTGTACAGGAAATTATTAAAAAACATAAAAGGATCATATTTAACGGTGATAATTATACCGAAGATTGGGTTAAAGAAGCAAAGAAGCGTGGATTACCAAATATGAAAACCACGCCGGA
The DNA here is from genome assembly GCA_020632515.1 of Candidatus Omnitrophota bacterium. Taxonomy (GTDB): domain Bacteria; phylum Omnitrophota; class Gorgyraeia; order Zapsychrales; family Zapsychraceae; genus JACKFK01. The sequence goes on from JACKFK010000005.1 coordinate 80,572, forward strand.
AGCCTTAGAGGTAATGAAGGATAAGAGAATTGCCGAGCTTTTTGAAAGGCATAAAGTTCTTTCGAAGAAAGAATTAGATTCTCGATATGGTGTTTATACGGAAACATATGAAACCATTGTTAGATATGAGGGGGCATTAGCCGCCGATATGGTAAAGACATTAATTGTTCCAGCAGCATTGGAATACACTGCCAATTTAGCGGAAACAATTAAATCAATAGAAAGTATTAATAAAACAAAAGCAACAGCTGTCAGAAATATTCTTAAAGATGTTGCTAGTAATATGGAAAAAGCAGCTGATGAAACAACTAAGTTAGAAACAGCATTGAAGGGGGCTTCGACGGATAAAATTCGAAAAATAATGGCTGATTTACGTGAGGCTGTTGACGCTCTTGAGGGTTTGGTTCCAGCAGAAATTTGGCCATTACCTTCATATGCAGAAATGCTGTTTATTTCATAAGCATTGAATTGTTTTAAAAAAATAATATTAGAATGCGCAGTTTGGGGGGGTAGGTTTATAACCTGCCCCTTACGTTTTTTAGCTTTATGATTCTTTTAATTAAACATATTGATGTTGAAGGTCCTGGTACGATAGGATTTTATTTAAAGAAAAATAACATAAAATTTAAAGTAGTTGATATGAGCTTAGAAGATTCTCTGCCACGAGATGTCGAAAGTTATGAAGCTGTGATAAGTCTAGGTGGGCCGATGAATGTTTATGAAGAGGATAAATATCCTTTTTTAATACAAGAAGATTTGTTTATTAAAGAAATTTTAAAAAGAGAAATTCCGTTTTTAGGGATTTGTTTGGGATCTCAACTTTTGGCGAAAGCTGCTGGAGCGGAAGTTGTTAAATCTCCATCAAAGGAAATAGGTTTTTATGATATCAAGGTTGTTCATGGAGGGGGAAAAGATTGTTTGTTTAATGGATTACCTGATAAGATAAACGTTTTTCACTGGCACGAAGATATGTTCATTATTCCGAAAAATGGTGTGCTGTTGGCGGAATCTAAAGGATGCCCTAATCAAGCATTTAAAATAGGAAAAAATGCATATGGTCTGCAGTTTCATGTTGAGATTACAGATGGGAGTATTTGTGAATGGACTGACAAATATATCGAAAATCCTACAATGAAAGCAGAAATGAAAGCATCTTTACTAAAAGAATACCAGCGTCGGAAAAAAATGTTTACTCAGATTTCAGAAAATTTTTGTCATAACTTTTTTGAAAAGGTTTGTCAATGCGGATAGCGATAGCTCAAATCAATCCTGTCGTAGGAGATTTAAAAGGAAACGCACAAAAAATTGCGGATTTTATTAGTAAAGCAAAGAAGTTTGATTCAGATGTTGTTGTTTTTCCTGAATTGTGTCTGTGCGGATATCCGCCGGAAGATTTGTTGTTAAAAGAACATTTTGTGAAAGATAATATTAAAGTCTTAAAAAGTTTAGCAAAAAAAGTTGTAGGACTTACGGCAATTATTGGATTTGTTGATTATGATAAAAGAAAAAGATTGTTTAACGCAGCCGCAGTTATCGAAAATAAAAAAATTAAGGGCGTATATCATAAACATCAATTGCCTAATTATGGAGTTTTTGATGAAAAGAGATATTTTTGTGAGGGAAAAAATGGAAAGTGTTTTTCTATAAACGGAAATATCGTTGGTATTAATATTTGTGAAGATATTTGGATAGATAAGGGGATTTTTCAAGAGCAAGTTAAGAAAGGCGCAAAAATTCTTTTTAATATTTCTTCGTCTCCGTATAACGTGGGGAAATTACTTTCCAGAGAAAGTCTTATTACAAAACGTGCGCAACAAACAAAAAGAATGATTGTTTATGTAAATATGGTCGGAGGACAGGATGAACTAGTATTTGATGGAGGGAGTCTTGTTGTTGATAAAGATGGAAAAATATTTGCCAGAGGAAAAGAATTTGAAGAAGATTTGTTAGTGGTAGATATTCCTTTAGAAAGTAAAGAAAAACAAAAAAAATGTTCCTTACCTTTACGTATAAATAAGCGAGGGCAGAGGCTTGAGAGAATTTATAAAGCATTAGTTTTAGGCGTTCGGGATTATATTCAAAAAAATGGATTTAAAAAAGTTGTCATTGGATTAAGCGGGGGGATTGATTCTGCAGTTGTTGCGGCAGTTGCTGTTGCCTCTTTGGGGAAAGAAAATGTTGTGGGGGTATCTATGCCGACTAGGTTTAGTTCCCAGGGCACAAAAACAGATGCGAAGAAAATAGCGGAAAATATGGGAATAGAATTTAAGGAAATTCATATCGAAGGAATTTTTAAGACATATACAGACGTATTGGCCGGGGAATTCGAGGGGTTAGCATCAAATATCGCGGAAGAAAACATTCAAGCCCGCATTCGAGGAAATATATTGATGGCTTTATCAAATAAATTTGGTTGGTTAGTTTTAACAACAGGAAATAAAAGTGAATACGCTGTTGGGTACTGTACTTTGTATGGAGATATGTCTGGGGGATTTGCTGTGATTAAAGATGTTCCTAAAACACGTGTATATGAATTGGCAGAATATATTAATAGCCGACAAGAAAGCGAAGCAATTCCTAAAAGTGTTATTGAACGTCCGCCAACCGCAGAATTACGAGAAAATCAAAAAGATCAGGATTCTTTGCCTTCATATGATCTTTTGGATCAGATTCTTACCCAATATGTTGAAGAACATAAATCTTTAAAAGTTATGGGTAAAAAATTTTCAAAGGATGTTGTTATGGATATTATTAAAAAGGTTGATTTAAATGAATATAAACGCCGTCAAGCCCCTCCGGGAATAAAAATAACGCCAAGGGCCTTTGGAAAAGATTGGCGTTTGCCAATTACAAATAAATATAAAGAATTTTGATAAAGCTGTAACTATTAGAGATTTATCGGGTTTGAGGTTAAAAAGGCATTTAGTGGTTGCATTATCAAGAAAAATGTGTAAAATGGATAAAATTGAATCGTAGCCTATAATTGCTAAAATTTTGTGTAACCTATTAAAATAATATTAAAATAACTATGATAAACAACGGATTTTTCTTACCCAAAAAGCAAGCCTTATATGATCCTTCATTTGAACATGAAAGTTGTGGAGTTGGTTTTGTTGTTAATATAAAAGGGAAAAAATCACACGAAATTGTCCGCAATGGTGTTCAAATCCTTGAAAATTTGACCCATCGCGGGGCTTGTGGTTGTGACCCTGAAACCGGAGATGGCGCAGGAATACTTCTACAAATTCCAGATGCTTTTTTTAGAAAAGAGTGTAGTAAGCTGAATATTGAACTGCCAGCAGAAGGAGACTATGGGGCGGGGATTGTTTTCTTGCCGCAAAATTTAGAGGAGCGAAATAAAATTGAGCAATGGTTTGAGCATATCATCCATGAAGAGGAACAAATCTTTTTGGGATGGCGGAGCGTTCCTCACGACAGCACAAAAATAGGAAAAGTTGCAAGATCCGTAGAGCCTGAATTTAAGCAAGTTTTTGTTGGCCGGGGAAAAGATACCTCTCCTGAAGATTTTGAACGAAAATTATATGTTATTCGTAAGCGATTGTTTAATACAGTTCAAGAGTCGATATTAAATCAAAAAAGTTTTTATTATTTCTGTAGTCTTTCCAGTAAAACAATTGTCTATAAAGGACAATTGATGGCGGAGCAGTTGGATAAATTTTTCTTGGATTTAAATGATCCGGATATGGTTTCTGCTTTGGCCATGGTTCATTCACGCTATAGTACAAACACATTTCCTACCTGGGCTTTAGCCCATCCTTACCGTATGATCGCGCATAATGGAGAAATTAACACGTTACGTGGAAATAAGAATTGGATGTATGCTCGGGAAAAGCAATTTATTTCTGATGTATTCGGCGAAAAAGATTTGAAAAAAACATTATCTGTTATTGTTCCTCATGGAAGTGATTCTGCAACGTTTGATAATGTTTTTGAGATGTTGGTATTAGCTGGGAGGTCATTGCCTCATGTGGCAATGATGATGATCCCCGAGGCTTGGAATGGCCACGAAAATATGGATAAAAACAAAAAAAGTTTTTATGAATATCATTCATGTTTAATGGAACCATGGGATGGCCCGGCATCAATAGGTTTTACTGACGGACGATATATCGGCGCAGTTTTAGATCGGAATGGTTTGCGACCGTCACGTTATTGGTTGACTACGGATGATAAGATTATCATGGCTTCTGAAACAGGGGTGTTAGATATTCCTGAGGAAAATATTTTAAAAAAAGGACGATTACAACCAGGAAAAATGTTTTTGGTAGACACTAAAGAAGGTCGCATAATCGACGACGAGGAATTAAAGAAAGAAATAGCGACACAAAATCCGTATGAACAATGGTTAAAAGAAAATATTCTTGATCTGGAAGATTTGCCGTTGCCTAAGAAGGTTCAAGGATTAAATGAAAAAACTTTAATTGAGCGGCAAAAGGCCTTTGGATACACTTTAGAAGATTTGAAAATTATTTTACAGCCTATGGCTATGACAGGGATTGAAGCCACAGGTTCAATGGGGGCAGACACGCCGCTATCTGTTTTATCTACGCGACCAACGCTTCTTTTTACTTACTTTAAACAACTGTTTGCGCAGGTTACTAACCCTCCGATTGACCCTATTCGAGAAGAAATTGTTATGGCCGAAGATGTTATGTTAGGGGCTGAAGGGAATTTGTTAGAGGAATCCCCATATCATTGCCGTCGGATACGATTGAAAAAACCTATATTAACAAATGAAGAATTAGAAAAAATTAGAGCTGTTAAACAGGCGGGGCTTAAATCAAAAACATTCTCTATGGTTTTTAATGCTAGTGATGGCAAGGCAGGTTTAGAAAAATCTTTAGAAGAATTATTTAATCAAGTCGATGAAGCTATTCAAAAAGGTTTAAATATAATTGTTTTGTCTGATCGAGCTGTCAATAAAGAAAATGTTCCGATGCCGTCATTGCTTGCTTGTTCGGGGCTGCACCATCATTTGATTCGTCAAGGAACACGGACGAAGGTTAGTATTGTTTTAGAAACCGGAGAAGCTCGGGAGATGCATCATTTTGCTGTCTTGATCGGTTATGGAGCAAATGCGATTAATCCTTATTTGGCTTTTGAAACTATTGAAAGTGAAATCAAAAATAAAATTTATCCAAGCGACATTACTTTTTATGAAGCTCAAAAAAATTATATTAAATCAACTCGCAAAGGATTGTTTAAAATCATTTCAAAAATGGGAATTTCAACGATTCAATCTTATTGTGGGGCCCAAATTTTTGAAGCCGTGGGATTAGAGCTTGCTTTTATTAAAAAGTATTTTACTGCCACCCCTTCTCGAATAGGAGGGATTGGTATTGAAACAGTGGCTGAAGAAATGATACGACGACATAAAGCAGCATATCCTCAAGAAAATACGTATGACAATATGCTTGATATCGGGGGAGATTATCATTGGAGACAAGAAGGGGAGCATCATCAACTGAATCCAAAGACGATTGCGTTGCTACAGCACTCTGTTAGATCAGGAGATTATAGGATATTTAAGCAATACGCGAAACTTGTCAACGAACAACAAACTAATTTGGCGAATATCCGTGGGTTATTAAAATTTAAAAAGGGAAAATCTATCCCTATTGAAGAGGTCGAACCTGTTTCGGAAATTGTTAAACGATTCGCGACCGGGGCCATGAGTTATGGTTCCATTTCAAAAGAAGCCCATGAAACATTGGCGATTGCGATGAATCGATTAGGAGGTTTTTCAAATACAGGGGAAGGCGGGGAAGATCCAGATCGTTTTAAAAAAGATGCTAACGGAGATTGGCGTCGGAGTCGTATTAAGCAGGTAGCCCAAGGACGTTTTGGTGTTACCATAGAATATTTAGTTAATTCTGATCAGATGCAGATTAAAATGGCGCAAGGGGCAAAGCCGGGAGAAGGTGGTCAATTACCAGGCCATAAGGTTAGTAAAGAAATTGCGGCAACTCGATATACGACGCCTGGTGTAGGATTAATTTCTCCACCGCCTCACCATGATATATATTCCATCGAAGATCTCGCGCAGCTAATTCACGATTTGAAAAATGCTAATCCAAAAGGAGATGTGAGTGTTAAGTTGGTTTCTGAAATTGGTGTTGGAACAATTGCTGCAGGGGTTTCTAAGGGAAAAGCGGATCACCTTTTAATTAGTGGGTATGAAGGCGGAACAGGCGCATCGCCGCAAACCTCAATTAAAAATGCCGGGCTTCCCATGGAATTGGGGATAGCCGAAACGCAACAGGTTTTAGTTATGAATGATTTAAGAGGCCGTATAAGGGTTCAGACCGACGGACAGTTAAAGACTGGAAGAGACGTTGCCATTGCAGCGATGTTGGGTGCGGATGAATTTGGTTTCTCAACGATTGCTTTAGTTACCATGGGGTGTATTTTATTAAGAAAATGCCATTTAAATACATGTTCGGTGGGGATTGCCACGCAAGATAAAGATTTAAGGAAAAAGTTTTCAGGCAAGGCAGACTATGTTGTCAATTTTTTTAGTTTCGTTGCGCAAGAAGTTCGGGAAATTATGGCAGAATTAGGATTTCGAAAATTTGAAGATATGATCGGGCGAGTAGATATGTTAGAAACTCAAGAAGTCGTAAATCATTGGAAGGCCAAAGGACTTGATTTAATTAATATTTTACATAAGGCGGATGTTCCCGAGCAAGTTGCTATTCGTCATGTTGCACAACAAGATCACGGTTTAGAAAAAGCTTTGGATAATCGCTTAATTGAAAGCTGTCAGGAAGCTATCGAGCATAAAAGGCCTGTTCATTTTGATTGCAAAATTAAAAATACAAATCGAACTGTTGGGACAATGTTAAGCAGTGTTATAGCGAAGAAATATGGCTTAACAGGACTTCCGGAAAATACGATTAAAGTAAAATTTCAAGGGTCTGCCGGACAAAGTTTTGGGGCGTTTTTATCACAAGGGGTTTCTTTTACATTAGAAGGAGACGCTAATGATTATGTAGGAAAAGGATTGTCTGGCGGCAGGATTATTGTTCATCCTTCAAAGAAATCTAAACTTGTCCCCGAGGATAATATTATTGTTGGGAATGTTGTTTTATATGGAGCGATAAAAGGAGAGGCTTATTTTAGAGGTTTAGCGGGCGAGCGTTTTTGTGTTCGTAATAGCGGGGCTTTAACCGTTGTTGAAGGTGTAGGAGATCATTGTTGTGAATATATGACAGGTGGGCGAGTTGTAATATTGGGTGAGACAGGACGCAATTTTGCCGCAGGAATGAGCGGGGGGGTTGCTTATGTATGGGATCAAAAAGGAGATTTTCGAGATCATTGTAATATGGGAATGGTTGAATTGTTTTCAGTCGAAGATAAAGACGATATTCAAGAATTAAAAGCGTTGATAGAAAACCATTATACTTATACGGAAAGTACGGTTGCAAAGAAGATATTAGATAATTGGAATCAATCAATAAAACAATTTGTAAAAGTTTATCCAACTGATTATCGTCGAGTTATTGAAGAAAATAAATTAGCGCAATTAGAGATAAGCGAAGCCGAACGTGAAGAAGCAGTAGAACAGAATTAAGAGGTTAATAACACTATGGGTGAAATTACAGGATTTATGAAGTATGACAGGAAAGATTTTGAAAAACAACCTGTCGATGAACGATTAAAACACTGGAAAGAATTTAATAAAGAAATGTCTGTCGAAGACATTCGAACTCAGGGAGCTCGGTGCATGGATTGTGGGGTTCCTTTTTGTCAATCCGGATGTCCCATAAATAATATTATACCTGATTGGAACGATCTTATTTATCGCGATCATTGGAAAGAAGCGATAGAACGGCTTCATAAAACAAATAATTTTCCTGAATTTACTGGCCGGGTTTGTCCTGCTCCTTGTGAAAATTCTTGTGTTCTTTCGATTAATGAACCTGCTGTTACAATTAAAAACATTGAAGTATCTATTATAGAGAAAGCTTATCAAGAAGGATGGATAAAACCGACAGCTCCTAAAAATCGCTCAGGAAAAAAAATAGCTGTTGTTGGTTCAGGGCCTGCAGGATTAGCTTGCGCAGATCAGCTTAATAAAGCCGGACATGCCGTTACTGTGTATGAAAAAAATGAAGTTCCAGGGGGATTATTAACACTCGGTATTCCAGATTTCAAGATGGAAAAATGGGTTGTTGAACGTCGACTGAAAATAATGGAAAAAGAAGGTGTAAAGTTTAAAACAAAAACACATATCGGTGTTGATATTCCAGTAAAGAAGTTGGTTGATGAATACGATGCTGTAGTTTTATGTGGTGGGGCTGAACAGCCGAGAGATTTAGAGGTTCCTGGGCGTGAATTAGAAGGCGTCTATTTTGCGATGGAGTTTTTAACGCAGCAGAATCGTGTGTTGTTGGGGCAAAAGATTGATCCAAAAAATAGGATTAATGTCGAAGGAAAAAATGTTGTTGTTTTAGGCGGAGGCGATACAGGTTCTGATTGTATTGGGACGTCTAATCGACAAAAAGCCGCGTCTGTTAGAAATTTTGAATTATTACCCAGACCGCCAAAAGAAAGAGCAGCGGATAATCCTTGGCCTAATTGGGCTTTTATTGAAAGAAATTCAACGTCACATGAAGAAGGTGTTGAGAGAGAATTTGCGGTATTAACTAAAAAGCTTAGCGGAGAAGATGGGAAGTTAAAAAAGCTTCACGGGGTTCGTTTAGAATTCGGGCTCAAAGATCCTGAAACAGGACGAAGCCCGATGAAAGAAATTCCCGGTTCAGAATTTGAGATTGATGTGGATGTTGTTTTGCTGGCCATGGGATTTTTAGGGCCTGTTAAAAATGGAATGTTAACTGAATTGGGTGTTGAATTGGATGCGCGGGGAAATGTTAAGGCGGACAACAATAAGATGACCAGCATTCCAGGTGTTTTTACTGCCGGGGATATGACTCGAGGACAATCATTGGTTGTTTGGGCTATTCAAGAAGGTAGGGCTGCTGCTCGAGGTGTTCATCAATATCTAACTACTGAAAAATAGGACGGTTTTATTAAATTCAAAATTATGATAATGATGATCAATCCATTTGGAGGTGTATTATGAAAAAACATTTTGTCTGGCTATTTTTAGGACTATTTATTATTAACGGATGTGGTCAAAAGAAAGAAGAAACGAAATTTCAAGGGGTCACAGCTAAAAAAGATTTTATTGCGGAAGGAATGGAGCATTTGAAAAGAGGAGATATTCCTCGCTCAATTTATAGTTTTGATATGGCGATAAAAAATGAGCCTACTAACATCAATAATTATATTATTCTTGGCCAGGTATATATGCGGTTAAATAATTTTGACCGGGCTGTAGACACTCTTTCAGCTGCTACAAGGGTAGATCAAAACAACGGCGAAATCTATTATCTTTTGGCAACGAGTAAAGCACTTCAAGGAAAAAGAGAAGACGCCATTAAAATTGCTCAGCGCAGTGTGGATATTTTTATGAGTCAACGAGATGAAGAACATTTTAAAGCTGCGGTCGCTTTATTAAAAAGTTTAACAGAAGCTCCACCTCCAGAGTCGGTTTCTCAAGATGTGTCTGATGAAGAGAACGCACAAATGATAGATAACATCGCAGAAGATATTAAAAAGCGTTATCAATAAGGTATCTTTCCTTAATTTACTCTGTAAACCAGATTTTTTTAGTATATAATAAAAAAGACTAACTTAAGAAAATTAAGCTAGTCTTTTTTATTTTATAAGACTCTTTCCATAATTTTAGTTAAAAATTTATAATGTCGTGTTTATTATGTTTTGGATTGGTCGAGCAACATCCTTTATTTTAACTATTTCTATTTTAGCCTCTCCTTCTATGGTTTTTGCAGGAGGTTTAGTTGCTGTGCAGCAACAAGCTGTGCAACGACAACAACAGGCCTACCAACAAGCGCTAATTCAACAACAACAAGCCGCGTATCAGCAAGCTGTGCAGCAACAACAATCGGCAGTGCAACAGCAATATCTTCAACAACAACGGCAGGCGCAATTGCAATCTTATAATCAAGCGGTCCAACAACAAGTTTATGAACAAATGATCAAACAAAGGCAGGCTCAGCAGCAGCAAGTTTATCAACAGGCTTACGCGCAGGCTGTGCAGCAAAAAACTTATCAGGCAGCGGCGCAGGCACGGGCTGTTGGGGAACAACAAGTTTTACAGCAACAAATTTATAATAAAGCGATAGAGAGAAAAATTCAGGAAGAAAGATTTCAGCAAGCAAAAGTTTTAACTAATCAAATTTATGATGAAACCGAAGAGATTGTCGGTTTGAAAAAAATTTGGGAAGAATTAGAAATTACAAGTGAAGTCTGGCCGCAAATTATAGATCGAGAGCCTAAAAGACTAAGTATTCAACGCCAGATAGATTTATATAAAGAACAAGGGATTAATATTTATAAAAGTGCGGATCATTATATTGGGATGATTGATAGCTTATCAATAAATAATCCTAGTTTACTGAAAAATCCATTTGAGAAGGTTGTAATGTTGGTCGCTGTTCTTGAGTATGATTTTGATAATGGACAAGATAGAGATTCCTTAGCAAGACAAATTTTAGGTGGAAAATTGTATGAAGAAAATAAGAGGCGATTAGGACGATAGTCTAAAAGAATGAAAAAAAAATATATTTTAGCAATAGATCAGGGGACAACAGGAACAAGAGCCTTTATTTTCAACAATAAAGGAATAACGGTTGCTAGTGCCTATAAGGAATTTAAACAATATTATCCTTATCCTGGATGGGTTGAGCATGATGCCCAAGAGATATGGAAATCTTGCAAAGATGTAATTAATGCCTCGATACGAAAAGCGAATATTTCTTCCACGCAAATCGCAGGCATTGGAATTACGAATCAACGAGAAACTACAGTATTGTGGGATAGAAAAACATCTAAGCCAGTGGCTAGAGCAATTGTTTGGCAGTGCCGAAGAACGGCTCAAATATGTCAATCATTAAAGAGATATGAAAACATCTTTCGTCGGAAAACCGGGCTTGTTTTGGATCCTTATTTTTCCGGAACAAAGATCAAATGGTTGTTGGATCAGTATAAAGGGTTGCGAACAAAGGCGGAGAAAGGAAGTCTCTGTTTTGGGACGATCGATAGTTGGATTATTTGGAATCTTACCGGAGGCAAGGCGCATGTTACAGATTATACAAATGCGTCGAGAACATTAATTTTTAATATAAAAACTAAAAGCTGGGATGCAGAGTTATTGAAAATATTAAAAATACCAAAAAGAATTTTACCGAAGGTTCAGAAATCTGGATCAATTTTTGGGCATACAAATAAAAATGCGCGAAATCGTGATTTAAAAATTTTAGATGGTGTCGCGATATCGTCTGTTCTTGGAGATCAACAGGCTGCTTTATATGGTCAAGGATGTCATCAGCCAGGCACGATTAAAAATACTTATGGAACAGGATGTTTTATGGTTCTTAATACAGGACAAAAAAGGGTGCTGTCCAAAAAAGGATTGCTCACGACGCTGGCAAGCGATGAAAAAGGAAATCCTGTTTATGCGTTGGAAGGATCTGTTTTTATTGCCGGAGCCGTTGTTCAATGGTTAAGGGATGAATTAGGCGTTATCAAGATTTCGAAGGAAACTGAATTGTTGATCAAAGATGTTGCGGATACACAAGGGGTTTATTTTGTTCCGGCGTTTTCTGGGTTGGGAGCTCCTTATTGGGATAGTAAAGCCAGGGGGGTGATCAGCGGTTTAACGCGGGGAGCAAATGCAAAACATATTATTCGCGCTTCTTTAGAAGCTATTGCTTATCAAACCAAAGATGTTTTTGATGTTATGAAGAAAGAATTAAATAAAAAGTTGAATGATTTAAAGGTCGACGGAGGAGCTAGCTCAAATGGTTTTTTAATGCAGTTTCAAGCGGATATTCTAAATTGTAGAATAATACGTCCCAAAAATGTTGATACTACAGTATTAGGTGCCGCGTTATTAGCAGGCGTAACAGTTGGTTTATGGGAAGGGAAAAAAGATTTGGACAAGATTAATAAAACAGAACGTATTTTCTATCCAAAAATGACTACGAAACGACGGACAGAATTATATTCTGGCTGGGTAAAAGCTGTTAATAAAGCCAGAGCCTAATTAAAAAAATCTGCCACAATCCACTAAGAGATGATTCGAGATATTCAAAAATTAAAAGAAGGCCCTTTTGATTTGCTTGTTATAGGCGGGGGGATTAACGGCAGCGCTATCGCGAATTTAGCGGCAGACGCAGGGTTGCGCACGGCTTTATTAGAAAAAGGAGATTTTGCCAGCGGGACATCGAGTAAATCAACCAAACTTTTGCATGGGGGGTTGCGTTATTTAGAAAGTTTTGAATTTGGACTTGTTCATGAGTCTTTAAAAGAAAGAACAATTCATTTTAAAAGTTCTCCGCATTTGACAAAGCATTTAAGGTTTCTGATACCGATTTATAAGACGGATAAGCGCCCGTTTTGGATGTTAAAGATTGGAATGTTTTTGTATGATTTTTTAAGCGGAAAACATTTAATACAAAAACATGAAATTTTAACCGCGGAAGAGGTTTTACTCAAGGAACCCTCTTTGGCTAGTAAAGATTTAATTGGTGGGGTTATTTATTCGGATGTTCAAATGAATGATGCTAGGTTTTGTTTAGAAAATGTTTTAAGCGCACAGGAAAAAGGAGCGTGTGTTGCTAATTACGTGGAAGTAAAGTCTATCATAAAGGAAAATGGAAAAGCTGTTGGTGTAATCGCGCGGGATTTAAAAAGCGGAGAATCCATAGAAATCCGAGCGAGCAAAATTATTTGTGCAGTTGGGTCGTGGACGAATGAATTTATGCGTAAGGAAATAACAAAGTTTCCAGCAAAAGTGAGAAACACTAAAGGGGTGCATATTGTCTATAAAGAAAAATTTTCAGAAAGAGCTTTTTTAATTCCTTCTCATCGGGATAATCGAATATTGTTTGTTATCCCCTGGTTAAATCATTCTTTAATTGGAACAACAGATACAGATTTTACAGGTTCGCCGGACAATGTTGGGGTGAAAGAAAAAGATGTGGAGTATCTTTTGGAAGAGGCTCAAAGAATTTTTTCGAAACATGATTTTTGTAAAGAAAACATTCTTTCTTCGTTTGCTGGGCTTCGGCCTCTTGTTTCTCAGGAAGGATCTCCATCGCAGGTCTCCAGAAAATATTTTATTGAAAGATCATATACCGGCATCCTTTATGTTATAGGCGGAAAATTTACAACATTTCGAAAGATTGCGCAAGAATGTTTGAATTTGGTATTAAAAGAAAAGAAATCGTGGGAGGAAAATGTTTATACTGTGTATGGAAGCGGTAAGGTAAGTGTGAATATTCCAGAGATTGCGAAGACATTTCAGGTAACGGAGGCAGTCGTAAAATATTTAATTGATTTTTATGGAATCCGATATAAGGATGTTTTAGCGATTGCCGCTGGAGATTCTTATTTGAAAGAGCCTCTTATTCCTGGCTGTCAGGAAATAAAAGCCCAAGTGGTTTACTCAATTAAAGTGGAAATGGCTCAAAATTTGGAAGATGTTCTGTTTCGCCGATTAAATTTGGGATATTTAGAAAAAAATAACAAACAGTGCGAAGCAACTATTAAAAAAATATTTGATCAATATTCTAACCACTTGTAATAATTAGGGTTAAAGTCTTTTTTGTCGAGGAGCTCTTAAGGACAAATCGCTTGACAAAGTAAGTCAAAATGATATATTGTTTCAGGCTACAGAAGTTTTTAGATGTTGTAATAAAGGTAGTCCTACCGAAAATCTTCAAAAAGTTAAATGTATTAATTATTATTTATAAATGAAATATTGGTCTGTCGCATCTATTCTGATACTTAAATTCAATATTCATGAGTAAAGCTATATTATATTTAGAAGACGGAGTTCATTTTTTTGGAGAAGCCCTGTCTTTTGTCGGGGAGAGTGCAGGAGAAGTTGTTTTTAATACATCTTTAAGCGGCTACCAAGAAATTCTTACAGATCCTTCCTATGCGGGGCAGATTGTTGTTATGACGTATCCTTTAATTGGAAATTATGGCGTTAACGATGAAGACAGTGAATCCTCAAAAGTTCATGTTAAAGGATTTATAGTAAAAGAATTTTGCCGGCATCATTCCAATTTTCGGGCGACAAAAAGTTTAATTGAATATTTAAATGAGCAAAATATTTTGGCTGTAGAGGGTATTGATACCAGGGCTCTTACGCGGCATTTACGAGTTAAAGGGGCGATGAGAGGGCTTATTTCAACAAAAGATTTTGATTTAAATAGTCTGGCGCAAAAAATTAAAAAAGTTCCTTCAATGGAGGGAGCCGACTGGGTTAAAGAAGTAACAACGAAAGAAAAATATATTTGGAAAAATAGTGAAGATAAAGAATCTAAACAAAAGTATATCGTTGCCGCGATCGATTGTGGAATCAAATTTAATATATTAAGGATTCTAACAAACAAAGATTGTGAAGTTCATGTTTTTCCGTCTAATGCTACCGTCGAAGAAATTAATAAAATTAATCCTGACGGAATTTTTATTTCCAACGGACCAGGAGATCCAGCCGCTGTGGGGCATGTTAAGGAAACCATTAGAGCTTTTCTCGGAAAGAAACCGGTTTTTGGAATTTGTTTGGGACATCAAATAACAGGTCTCGCTTTAGGTGGAAAAACATTTAAACTAAAATTTGGGCATCATGGAGCTAATCATCCTGTCAAAGATTTATTGGATAATAGAATCGGGATTACGTCACAAAATCATGGCTTTTGTGTCGACATAGATAGTTTAAATAAGGATGATGTTGAGTTAATCGATATTAATCTCAATGATCAGACTTTAGAAGGCATGAGACATAAAAAATTCCCAGTGCTTTCTTTTCAGCATCATCCAGAGGCAGCGCCGGGACCTCATGATGCACAGTATTTGTTTGATTATTTTATTGAAATGATGAAAGAATACAAAAAGTAATACATAGCTTTTATTTGTCCGTCAGCAGTTTTGGGAAGTTGACAGGTGACGATTAAAAGCGGGTAGCTAACAATGCCAAAAAGAACAGATATAAAAAAGATTTTATTGCTTGGGTCAGGGCCGATTGTGATCGGCCAGGCGTGTGAATTTGACTATTCAGGAACGCAGGCCTGTAAATCTCTTCGCGAGGAAGGGTATGAAATTGTATTAGTAAATTCTAATCCTGCCACCATTATGACGGATCCTGAGTTTGCAGATCATACATATGTGGAGCCTCTCACACCAGAATTTGTCGAATATATTATTAAGAAAGAAAAGCCGGATGCGATTTTACCGACATTAGGAGGACAAACCGCATTAAATATTGCTATGAAGCTTTGTGAGAATGGTGTGTTGGAAAAAAATAAAGTCAAAATGTTGGGGGCAGATTATGAAGTTATTAAAAAAGCGGAAGATAGGGAATGTTTTAAAAAAGCTGTTCAGAAAATAGGTTTAGATGTTCCTAGAAGCGCGTTTGCTTATAATATCGTCGAAGCCCGTAAGGCCGCGGAGCAAATCGGTTTTCCAGTGATCGTTCGGGCTAGTTACACTCTCGGAGGGACTGGAGGTGGTTTCGCGTATAATATGGAGGATCTTGAGAAGGTTGCGGCTTTGGGTATTGAAAGTAGTATGATTGGCGAGATTTTAATCGAAGAGTCGATTATAGGTTGGAAAGAATATGAATTAGAGGTCATGCGGGATCATAAAGACAATGTGGTCATCGTTTGTTCTATTGAAAATCTAGATCCTATGGGCGTACATACGGGGGATAGTATTACGGTTGCGCCGGCACAGACATTGACGGATCGAGAGTATCAAAATATGCGTGATGCCGCATTAGCGATTATAAGGGAAATTGGTGTGGAAACAGGAGGCTCTAATGTTCAGTTTGCAATTAATCCGTTAGATGGAAGAATGGTTGTTATTGAAATGAATCCTCGGGTTTCGCGTAGTTCGGCGTTAGCGAGTAAGGCAACAGGGTTTCCCATTGCAAAGTTTGCGGCTAAATTAGCGGTTGGATATTCGTTGGATGAAATTCAAAATGATATTACAAAAGAAACCCCGGCGTCATTTGAGCCGACTATCGATTATTGTGTTATCAAAATTCCGCGATTTACTTTTGAGAAATTTCCTGAGGCGAAAGATATTTTAGGCGTACAGATGAAATCTGTTGGCGAAACCATGGCGATTGGGAGAACGTTTAAAGAAGCTTTACAAAAAGGGTTGCGCGGATTGGAAATAGGGCATGTGGGATTGGATAACAAGTTAGACTATTCTGCTATTTCTGAAGAAAAAGTTCAACATCGTTTAGAAGAGCCTAATGCGTCGAGGATTTTTTATATCAAATATGCGTTACAAAAGGGATGGGGTGTTGAAAAAGTTGCCCAAGTCAGCAGAATTGACATCTGGTTTATTGCCCACATAAAACAAATTCTAGATTTGGAAAATACGATTAAAGAAAGCTTTGAAAAAGAAAAAAACATTTCGACATCGTTATTGCGCAAAGCAAAAGAATATGGGTTTAGCGATGTTCAACTAGCAAAACTTATGAAATCGTCTGAGCTTGAAATAAGGAAAGTGAGAAAAGAGCGGGGCGTTATAGCGACGTTTAAATTGGTGGATACTTGTGCGGCAGAGTTTGAAGCCTATACCCCGTATTTTTATTCAACATATGAAACAGAGGATGAGGCTGTAATTCAAATAGCGAAAACAGCAACAGAGAATGGAAAAAAGAAAAAATGTATTATGATTCTTGGCGGGGGGCCGAATCGAATTGGGCAAGGTATTGAATTTGATTATTGTTGTTGTCATGCTGCTTTTGCTTTAAACGAATTGGGATATGACGCGATTATGGTTAATTCAAATCCTGAAACAGTTTCCACGGATTATGATATTTCTGATCGATTATATTTTGAACCATTGACGTTTGAAGATGTCATGAATATTATTGATATAGAAAAACCAGATGGCGTTATTGTTCAGTTTGGCGGACAAACACCCTTAAATTTAGCACATAAATTAAATCAGGCGGGGGTTCCAATAATTGGGACCAGTGTAGAATCAATTGATTTAGCGGAAAATAGAGAGAAATTCTCAGAGCTTATAAATAGTTTGGGATTGAAACAACCGGCTAATGGTTCGGCGTATTCGACAGCAGAAGCGGTAACAATTGCGGAAAGAATAGGTTATCCTGTTTTAGCAAGACCATCGTATGTTCTGGGTGGGCGTGCAATGAAAATTGTTTATAATCAAAAGGCCTTGCTTTCTTTTATTGAAGAGGCTGCCGAAGTTTCCGAAGGTCAACCCATATTAATAGATAAATTTTTAAATGACGCAATTGAATTGGATGTAGATGCGATTGCTGATGGAAAAGAAACTTTTGTCGCTGGCGTTATGGAGCATATTGAGAATGCCGGAATCCATTCAGGAGACTCTGCGTGTTCTTTGCCACCACATTCTATATCGGATCATTTGATTAAACAGGTAAAAGATCATACGTGTAAGATTGCCCAAGCTTTAAAAGTTATTGGTTTGTTAAATATCCAGTATGCCATTAAAGATGATGAGATCTATGTTTTAGAAGTAAATCCCCGGGCGTCCAGAACAGCCCCTTATGTGAGTAAGGCAACGGGAAATCCTTTGGCAAAAATTGCCGCACAGGTAATGACGGGGCGAAAATTAGCGGAATATAATCTTTCGAATGACCACATCGAAAAAATAAAACATTTTGCCGTTAAAGAATGCGTGTTACCTTTTTCAAAATTTTCCGGGGTGGATGTTGTTCTTGGGCCAGAAATGAAATCGACGGGTGAAGTTATGGGGATAGCGGATGATTTTGGTGAAGCTTTTGCTAAATCGCAGATTGCTGCGGGGGCGAGCTTACCTAAAAAAGGAAAAGTGTTAATAAGTGTCAGAGATGAAGATAAATCTGCCGTGGTGCGGATAGCCAAAAAATTAGATGCGATGAAGTTTTCCATTGTAGCAACATTAGGAACCGCGAGTTTATTAAAAAAAGAGAAGATAGAAGTTGAACAGATTCAATTAACACCGGATGGAAAAACAGATTTAAATCAAATTTTAGAAATGATAAAGAATGACCAAATAGATTTGTTAATTAACACCCCATCAGGTGAACGCAGTCAGTCACATATGGCGCTTATGCGCGCTAGTGCGAATTTACATAACGTACCAATCATTACAACTTTACAAGGCGCGGATGCAGCTGTTAAAGGGATAGAGTTTATGCAGAATAAAGAATTTAAGGTGAAGTCTTTGCAGGAGTATTTTCAAATGAAGAATAAAGTTAAATCTCAAGATCAGAAAGTTTGTTCGTAGAATTTTAAATTTATCCAAAATTTGTTAACAAAGGACTTTTCATGTGTGGGATTGTTGGTGTTTCAAATCAACAGGAAGCTTCTAAACTAGCTTTTTTAGGGTTGTACGCGTTACAACACCGAGGAGAAGAAGCTGCTGGCATCGCAGCCTATGATGGACAGGATATTTATATAAAAAAAGATCCAGGGCTTGTAGCAGATACTTTTGATGAAGCTATTTTAGATGGTTTAAAAGGGGGGACGGCGATTGGGCACTGTCGGTATTCTACTACGGGGTCGAGTAACTTTAAAAATACTCAGCCCTTTCTTGTTCGTCATAAAGGAAAACCTATCGCGGTAGCGCACAATGGAAATTTAACCAACACCGAAGTTCTTTATAAAAAATTAGAAGAAAAAGGATCTATTTTTCAAACAACAATGGATTCTGAGATTATTATTCATCTTTTAGCTCGGGCAAAAAATGGACATATTAAAGAATCATTTGTTAACGTGCTTTCTCAATTAAAAGGGGCGTATTCATTAATATTTCTTGTTGAAGATATGATTGTTGGAGCAAGAGATCCTCAGGGGTTTCGACCGTTATGTTTAGGAAAATTAGAAGGTAAGTATATTTTGGCTAGTGAAAGTTGCGCGTTTGATTTAATGAAAGCTAAATTTATTAGGGAAGTTGAGCCCGGAGAAATTGTTTTTATTAAAGGAGAAAAAATCGAATCGGCATATTTACCTAAAAATAATAAAACAGGAACATCTCAATGCATATTTGAAAATATTTATTTTGCTCGTCCAGATAGCGATATATTTGGAGATAATGTTTATCATGTTCGAAAGAGGCTTGGAGCTCAGTTAGCGAAGGAAAGCCCTGTTAAAGATATTGATTTTGTTATGTCTATACCCGATTCAGGCAATTACGCAGCTTTGGGGTTTGCGCAAGAATTGGGACTTCCTTTAGAGATCGGAATTATTCGAAATCACTATATTGGCAGAACGTTTATCCAACCTTCCCAGTTTTTAAGAGATTTTAGAGTTCGAGTTAAATTGAACCCTATTGGGAGTGTGTTGAAAGGGAAGAAGATTGTTATTGTTGAGGATTCAATTGTTCGAGGAACAACTTCACGCAGCCGTGTGGAAGAGCTAAGAAAATCCGGTGTAAAAGAAATTCATATGAGAATTAGTTGTCCGCCAATTAAATCGCCGTGTTTTTATGGAATAGATTTTCCGAACAAGAATGAGTTAATAGGGGCGAGTAAGTCGGTAAAGGAAATAGCAGATTTTATTAAAGTGGATTCACTTGAATATTTAAGTTTGGAAGGTATGCTTTCTGTAATGAAGAATCCAAAAAAATTCTGTCATGCTTGCTTTACTGGGAAATATCCAGTTGAAATTCCAAAAAATAAAAGTAAATATTTGTTGGAGCAGAGAAGCCCGAAATATACTTCGAAAGGGAAATAAGAGAGAATATGAGTAAATTTATTTTTGTTACCGGCGGGGTTGTTTCAAGTTTAGGAAAAGGTATTGCGTGTGCTTCCATAGGAAAACTGTTGGAAGTCCGGGGGTTAAAAACAAGCATAATTAAATGCGACCCTTACCTTAATGTTGATCCGGGAACCATGAATCCTTTTCAGCATGGAGAAGTTTATGTGACCGATGATGGGGCAGAAACCGACTTAGATTTAGGACATTATGAACGTTTTACAAATGCGCATATTAATAAGGATAGTAATATTACGACGGGAAAAATTTATTATTCGGTGATTACTAAAGAGCGAAAAGGTGCTTATTTAGGTAAAACTGTGCAGATAATTCCTCATATTACGGATGAAATCAAAAGGAATATAAAAAAGATTTCTAGGGAAAGGGATGTGGATGTTACGATTGTCGAAATCGGAGGAACTGTTGGTGATATTGAAAGTTTACCGTTTTTAGAGGCTATTCGTCAACTAAGATGGGAGTTAGGCGAATCATATGCGTTAAATATTCATGTAACACTGCTTCCTTTTATTCGAGCGGCTGGAGAGCAGAAAACAAAGCCAACTCAGCACAGTGTTGGACGGCTTCGAGAAATCGGTATTGCACCAGATATATTGTTATGCCGCACGGAAAAACATATGACTAAAGATCAGCGGGATAAAATTGCCTTGTTTTGTAATGTCGATCGGGAATCTGTTATTGATGCGGTTGATGTAAAGCACATTTATGAAGTACCAATATCATTTAAGAAGGAAGGGTTGGACGATTTAATTTTAAAAAAATTGAATTTAAAGAGGGAAGATAAAGATTTAAAGGAATGGAGAAATTTAGTTGTTAAAAGACTGCGATCTCCAGAAAAAGAAGTAAAAATTTTCGTGGTTGGAAAATATGTCGCTTTACCAGACGCGTATAAATCTATATATGAAGCTTTAGTTCATGGCGGGATAGCGAATGATGCACGGGTTATTATTCAGAAAGTTGATTCTGAAACATTAGAAAAAGGAAAAAGTTTAAATCAGTTAACAAATGCTGATGGGATTCTTATTCCTGGCGGTTTTGGAGATCGGGGAGTAGAAGGAAAAATCAAAGCGGTTCAATTTGCCAGAGAAAATAATATTCCTTATTTTGGAATATGTTTGGGGATGCAGATTGCAGCTATTGAGTATGCTCGAAATGTTTGTAAATTAAAAGGAGCAAATTCTACGGAGTTTGATAAGGGAACGAAAAATCCTATTATCAGTCTTTTGGAAGAACAAAAAAGTGTTAAAAATCTTGGAGCGACAATGCGTTTGGGGTCTTATCCATGTAAATTAACAAAAAGTTCTTTTAGTTTTAAAGCCTATAAAAAAGAAAACATTACTGAACGGCATCGCCATCGATATGAATTTAATAATAAATACAAAAGCGTTCTTTCTAAAAAGGGAATGCTTTTTACAGGTGTTAATTCGAGTCAAAATTTAGTTGAGATCATTGAGTTGAAAGATCATCCGTGGTTTGTCGCGTGTCAATTCCATCCGGAATTTAAATCAAAGCCAGACAAAGCACATCCATTATTTAAAAATTTTATTGAGGCTGCCTTGGAACGAAGGGCGTCTTTAAAAAAATAAAAATATTGGATTAATAGTTAAAGAGTTACGTGTAAGACGATGAAGGTAGTGTCGTCTATTTATTTTTGCGCGCGGATGGCGGAACTGGTAGACGCGCTACTTTGAGGGGGTAGTGGTCGCAAGGCCGTGGAGGTTCGAGTCCTCTTCCGCGCATAATTAGAAAAATTTAATATAAACAACTTTGGGGAAGTATAATGAAAAAAGAAATAAAGGTTTCGGCTAGCATTCTATGTGCTGATTTTACAAAATTAGGGGATGAAATTAAGAAATGTGAAGACGCTGGAGTAGATATGCTGCATGTAGATATTATGGACGGTCATTTTGTTCCGGTTACAAGTATTGGCGAAACAATTGTTCAAGCGATTCGTCCAATCACAAAGTTACAAATTGATACGCATTTGATGGTTGAAAATCCTTCTATGCAAATAGACAATTTTATTAATGCCGGAGCGGATATTGTTTCGATTCATGTGGAGTGTTATGGTAAGCGAAAAACAAATTGTCAGCGGCCGGAACAGTTTCCAAAAGAAATAGAACATTTTGATATTGAAGCTGCCACAAAGGATGTATTAAAAATTAAATCTAAGGGGAAGAAAGCCTTTATGGTGATTAATCCTGGAACCCCTCTTTGTTTGGATTCTCTTATTAAAGATATTGATGGCGTTTTAATCATGTCAGTAAATCCTGGTTTTGCCCGACAGAAATTTATGCCAGAGGTATTATCGAAAGTACAGGAATTACGTAAAATCTTTGATGGGGATATCGCAATTGATGGGGGTGTAAAAGAAGATACGGCGCCTTTAGCAGTTAAAGCGGGAGTGAATATTTTAGCAACGGCTAGCTATTTCTTTGGAGCAACAGATCAGAAAAAAGTCGTTTCTTATTTAAGAAATCTAAAAGTATGAGATAAGGAATTGTCTTTAATTTCGGCGCATGGTATATTTGTTATTAAGGAAGAGCAAACATGTTAATAAAAATTCAAAATTGTCAAAATAAGAAAAAATCTAAATCGGCACAATCGGCTATTGAATATTTATTATTATTAGCCGTTGTTGTCAGCATTGTCCTTGTTGGTTTTAACAAATATCTGCCGAGAACATACAATGCTGCTCAAGTTTATTTTAATAGAGCTTCTGTGGGGGTTTTAGGCGATGGGCCAAGATGTGGCGATGGAACTATTACTTTTGGAGAAACCCCAGAAACTTGTTGTGTAGATTTTGGTTCTTGCGGTTCTTTTGTAAATTAAACTACCTACCATTTTGTCTTTTGTCTCGTACGTAATTACTTTTTTCAAAGCTTTTCGCATATTTTTTTAATTCTGCCGCAACTTCTCCAATTTGAGCTACGTGCTTAATTGACTGATTGACATTACTTACTATTCCGATAGAAACAGCTAAGAGGCCGAATCTTTGTTCATTTCCTTGACGATCTTTTCCTAATATATAACCACGTTCATAATCTTCCTCGTTATAAAAGGAAGGGACCTTATCGTCGAAATCCTTAACAACATTTTCACATATATTATCTATTATGGCATCATCGGCGATAAAAACAAAATCATCTCCCCCTATATGACCAACAAATGTTTCTGCATTGCCGATTTTACGGGTATCCTGAATCAAAATACGCGCGAGTTCTTTAATAACGTCATCACCTTTTTCAAATCCATATTTATCATTGTAGGCTTTGAATTTATCGAGGTCGGCGTATCCAACCGCAAAAGGTTTTTTTTCATCAATATGTCGTTGAAATTCCTCAGTAATAGAAGTGTTCCCAGGCAAATGGGTGAGTGGGCTAGCATCTAGGCTGCGAATAGTTCTCTTTAGGATCATTTTGATTCTTGCTAATAACTCATCAGGAGCAAAAGGTTTAACAATATAATCATCAGCACCAGCCTCTATTCCGCCAATTCGATCTTGAACTTCTCCTTTACCCGTTAACATAATGACGGGTATGTGGCGTAAGAGGATGTCTTGTTTTAATGCCTTACAAAATTCGCGTCCGTTCATAACAGGCATCATGTAATCGCAGACAATCAGATCTGGAATTTTTTGTTGAACAGCGTCTAAGCCTTCTTTCCCATTGCCAGCTTGAGAAATTTCATAATATTCAGAAAGGGTTAGGTCTAAGACGTCTAAAATATCGGGGTCATCGTCAATTGTAAGTATTTTTTCTTTTTTCATGTTTTCACACTTTCTCAGGGTTATGTTCTATAGGGAGTGTAAAGTTAAAAGTGGAGCCTTTGTTAATTTCACTTGTGATCCAAATTTTTCCTCGATGGGCCTCAACGATTTTTTTTACTAAAGCCAAGCCGAGGCCTGTTCCTTTAACGTTTTGGTTTATTTTGTTTTCTACTCGAAAAAATTCATCGAATAAACGGTCAATATCATTTTTTTCAATACCGATGCCAGTATCTGAAACAGAAAAATTTACATGATTGTCTTCCAAAAGAGCTTCCACGCTTATTGTTCCATTTTCCGGGGTGAACTTGATAGCGTTGCTGATGAGGTTTATAAAAACTCTATCGACTTGACTTGAATCCAAATGCATTTCCGGTATGTCCGCAGACACTTTTGCGACCCAATTGATTTTTTTATCTTTCATTTGAGGGGTCAATAGATCGGCAACATTATCGATGATTTTTTTAATGTTACATGTTGCGATATTCATTTCTGCTTTGCCAGATTCAATCCGGGAAATATCTAAAAGATCATTAATCAGATTAACGAGATTGTCTGAATGGGTATTGATCTTTTGAAGTCTTTCTTTAACTGATAAAGGGATTTCTCCCAGCTTACCACTCATGAGAATAGCCGCATATCCTTTTATCGATGTCAGCGGAGTTCTTAACTCGTGGGAAACGGAAGAAATAAACTCAGACTTTGTTTTGCTGATATTTTGAACTTCCGTAAGAGCCTTTTCAAGCTGTTGAGTTCGTTCTTGTACTTTTTTTTCTAATTGTTGGCTGGAGCGGTAAACTTGTTCAAACAGCCGAGCGTTTTCTAACGATTGACCAATTTGATTCGCGAGAACAGATATTAATTCTTCATCCCCTTCGGTAATAGGAGACGCGTTTGACTTATTGCCGACAAAATATAGTCCAACCACGCTTGTTTGGCTAAGAATAGGTGATATGATGAAGTGGTTTACATGAAACAATTCATTAAGCGCGGTTTTTTTAATTCGAGCTGCGTTAATAGAAGTAATGCTTTTTCCGTTTTTAAGTGAATCCATAAGAGACAAATCTTTTTGAAGATTTGTTAGAATTAAAGTAACTTCATCGGGTGTAAAACCTAAAGAAATTTTTTTATTTAGTTCACCGGTTTCATGAGTCAGTAATATAAGGGTTTTTTCATAATTCACATTGGTTTTTAAGGTGTTTTCGAGACGAAGAAACAGTTCATTTTCTTCTAAGGTTGTGCTAATCAACCGAGAGATTTTTTGAAGATTATCTAAGTCATGCAATCTTTTTTCAGATTCTTCCTGCGCTTTATTAAGTTCTAAATCTGTTTTTACAATGAGCTTTGCTTGTTCGTCTAAATCATTAAAGGAGTTTCTTAGTTTAATGAAAGAATTTTGAAGTGATGTGATTTGTTCAGATTTAGCTATTAGAAAATAAGCTAAAACAAATAATATTATTACAGCGCTTGTGGAGATTATAAAGAAAAGGCTGATAGGAACATTTATCATTTAACAGATTCCTGTTATGACGATGCTTTCATTAAGTAAATAAGACTTGCGGATTTTTTCTACTGTTTGAAATGGAGCGATTTCTCCATTGGTATATATTCCAAAAATAGGAACGGAAGCGCCAAAAATATTTCTGATTTCGAGAATTTCTTGGTAAGCCATACGTCCTAACAGTTTTAATCGGGCCATAGATTCAATAATAAAAACAAGTTTGATGTCTTGACCATTTAAGGCGTCTTGCACTTCTTGAGCAGCTCGAATAGCAGCTTGTCTACAAAAATCTTTGTTGCCAATCATAATATGTGCTTCAGCGCCCTGAGGAACATCCCCTTGACAAACTATACTGCCGTCATCAAGAAAATCAACAGCGTTTCTTAATAAATATTCATTGCTTCCTTCGACATAAATACCCAATGGATATAAGATTTCCATCATGCCTAAATTATGTTTTCTAAAATTTTCTACTTCTTCGCCAAAATATTCTGTATATAAGTGAGCAGCAGGCTTGTTGTCGATAATGTTTATGACATTCCCTGTCGATTTATTGATTATTCTTGGTTTTCCTAAAGGTTTCCATCCGTGATAAGAACATACACCCGTAACAGAATGCCCCCCTAAAACGACTCCTGCAGCTGCTTGACGAAGAACTTGGTCTTTATAAAAAAGGAAAGTGTTTTTAAAATGAAAATCATCACAATTTCCCCCGCCTATAATAGGAAACGCGTTTCCTAAAGACGCCTGCATGCCTTTTAAAAAGGTTGAAGTATTTTTTAATAATCCATCGATAAAAAATAAGAATAAATGTCTATTATATTGACCATAATTTTCAAGACAATTGCGAGCAAATCTGTTTCCCGAATCCATTATATCATTTTGATCAATATTATTAATAACCCCTGCACCTATTTTTAAATCATCTGAAGTGATTAGAAGCAGGGATAAACCAGATGTTTTAATATTGTCGGAAAGGATAAGGCCGGCCGTTGAACACCCGATTAGATTGCATTGATTAAGAATTTTTTGAAGAGGAGGGAGTACTAGTTTTGGATTATAATGGGCTGTAACAAAAACGAGAGCAATGTCAACACGCTCATGGTTTAACTGCGATGTCGCCATATTGCAAGCTTCTTTGCAAGCTGTTAAAGGGTCTAGATTATCGCTAAAGCCAATACTAATATATGTTGCCATAATAAATTAAAAATTTAAATTTTAAGGATGACGGAAAATTAAAGATTAATTAGAGTATACTATAGATTCTTTTTTCTAGAAAAGAATTATTAACAAAATAACATTATTTTAAGATATTTATTAATAATTTTAGTGCGAGGGTAATATATTCATTGAAATGAAAAGATGGTTTTGTTAGTATGCCTTTTAGATTTATAATCCACTAAAGAAAAGGGTTTTTATGAAATTTTATACGGATCTTCATTTACACTCCCATTATTCCCGTGCAACCAGTAAGAATTTGAATTTAGAATATTTATCGCTTTGGGCTCAACTAAAAGGTATTCAGGTCATTGGAACAGGAGATTTTACGCATCCTGGATGGATGAAAGAGTTGAAAGAAAAATTAGAGCCGGCAGAGGAAGAAGGTCTTTTTAAATTAAAGAAAAAATATGATACCGTAGCCCAGACAGAAACCCCAAAGGCATGTCAGGGGTCTGTTCGGTTTATGTTAACTTGTGAAATATCTAATATCTATAAACGTTTAGATAAGGTCCGTAAAGTGCATAATGTTGTTTTTGCTCCAAGTTTTTCAGCTGCGGAGAAAATTCAGCGGCAATTAGGCGATATTGGCAATATTTCTTCAGATGGAAGACCTATTTTAGGATTGGATTCGCGGGATTTGTTAGAAATCACTTTAAACTCGGATCCGTTGAGTTATTTAATTCCCGCACATATTTGGACCCCTTGGTTTTCAGCAATGGGTTCTAAAAGTGGCTTTGACCGGATGGAAGATTGTTTCGCGGATTTGACAAAATACATTTTTGCTATTGAGACTGGGCTCTCTTCTGATCCCCCAATGAACTGGAGATTAAGTCAATTAGATCCTTATGCGTTGGTTTCTAATGGAGATGCGCATTCTCCTGCGAAATTAGGACGGGAAGCAACAATTTATGATACACAGATGACGTATCGTCATATTTATTCAGCTTTGAAGAATTTGGATGATAAAGGGTTAATTGGAACTGTTGAATTTTTTCCTGATGAAGGAAAATATCATTATGATGGATGCCGTAATTGTCAGATGCGTTTGCATCCACGAGAAACTATTTCCTTAAAAGGAAAGTGCCCCAAGTGCGGCAAGGCCATCACTGTTGGGGTTATGGCCAGGGTTGAAGAATTAGCTGACCATAAAGAAGGACGGAAGTCACCACGATGGCGGCCATTTTATAGTATGATTCCATTGCCAGAAATAATTGCCGATGCCAAAGGTGTTGGTTCAGCCTCTAAGGGGGTAAATCAGATTTATTTAAATATGCTTAATAATATCGGAAATGAATTTTATATTCTTATGGATGCTTCGATAGAGGAGATTGAAAAAAAAGCGGGAACCCTTATTGCTGAGGGGATTAGAAGAGTGCGAAGCGGAAACGCTCAAATAGCACCAGGATACGACGGAGAATTTGGTAAAATTAATATTTATACGGATGAAGAACGCAAAACCTCTAAAGAACAGTTGGTATTATTCTAGAAAACATGAGACGTGAAGTTGTTTAAAAAAAGATTTTAATATGGACGATCGTCCTAAAGATTTAAATCCTTCCCAGTGGAATGTTGTAAAAAATCAAAGTCAAAATCTACTCATCGTTGCTGGTCCTGGCACTGGAAAAACTCACACCATAACTTATCGTATAGCCCATCTTTGTGATTCTTTAAATAGTAAAAATAAAATACTTGCCATTACGTTCACCAATAAAGCGGCACAAGAAATGCGGGAACGGTTAAGGATAAGAATTGGCCAATTTATAGAAAAAATATATATCGGAACATTTCATAGCTTTTGCTTAGAGTTGTTACAGCATTATGGTGATAGAGCTGATATTCCTCAAGGATTTCGCTTAGCTGTCGAAGAAGAGATTATGTTATCGACGGAAATATTATGGCCGAAATTAAAAAAGAAGGAAAGAATGCAAAAGATTGGAGAAATATCTAAGTTGAAGAATAATATGATTCAAGCAAATGTTTCCAGAGATGTTCAACAATATAACCGTTGGTTAAGAGATAATGGGTTGCTGGATTTTGATGATTTGATTTTGGAATCGGTGAATCTTTTAAAAAAAGATCATATGATTCTTCAGGAGGTCCGCAATGTTTATAAATTTGTTTTTGTCGATGAATATCAAGACATTAATCATATTCAGCATGAATTTCTTAAATTGATTATAGGGGAGCAAGGAAGTTTGACAGCCATTGGTGATCCGAATCAGGCTATATACGGATTTAGAGGAGGCGACGTTGGGTTCTTTGACAGCTTTAAAAAAGACTTTCTTTTCGGAGAGGTTCTTTCGTTGGAAGATAATTATCGTTCAGCTCAAAATTTATTGACAGCAGCAACACAGATTATAAGTAAAAATAAAAGTTCATTTTTTACCCCGCTTACCGCCAACATTTATTCGCAAGGCCGGCTTGTTATTCATCAGACAGCAACAGAAAAAGGAGAGGCAGAATATGTTGTCCATCAAATTGAAAAAATTGTTGGTGGAACAAGTATGTTCTCCCAAGACTCAGGGAGGGTTGATTCAGAAGATGGGGCTGTGCATGGATTCGGGGAAATTGCAGTTTTATTCCGGCTAAATTCTCAATGTGTAGAACTTAAGAAGGCTTTTGACCGAAGCGGGATTCCTTATCAAATAACGCAGAAAAAGAATAAGGAAAATGAGGAGGATGTTTGTCCGACGAGATACGAAGATGTTTATTTGAATTCAGAAAAAGTTTCATTGATGACGTTGCATGCTGCAAAGGGATTGGAGTTTCCTGTGATTTTTATCATTGGATGTGAAGAGCGTATTTTGCCATTAAATTTACCAGGTTTGGAGGCTGATTTACAGGAGGAGCGGAGGTTGTTTTATGTCGGAATGACTAGAGCAAAGCATCGGTTGTATTTGGTTTGCGCGAAAAAAAGAAGGATGTTCGGCCAAACCTATCAGAATAGCATTTCTAGATTTGTGGAAGATATTGAAAAAGATTTGCGGGAGTATGAAAAAATTCAAATAAAAGAGAAGAAAAAGAAAAAAGAGGAAGATCAATTTAAATTATTTTGAGGATTCGTCTGTATATTTTTTGGGAATGTTACTTAAAGCTTTACATATATGATCAAATCCTATAGAAGTATCAATTAATTCGTCTACTTTTGATAAACGTATCCTTTGGGCGTCAATTGTTTCAAGATGGTCCGTCATAATAACAATTTTTGGCAAAAATACACTTCGGCTTTTAATTTTTTTACATAGATCAAAGGCGTCAGTGCCTAAAAGCAAAGCATCAATAAAAACAATGTCGGGTTGAATGCTTTTTGCCAGCATAAGGGCATGTTCCTCGTCAATAGCTGTTGAGACATCTTCATAGCCTCCCTTTAAAAGAGCCGAGACTATTTTTTCTTTATCTGAAAGTTTGTCTTCTATTATTAAGATTTTTTCTTTCATTAGCAGGGTTTTTATTTTTAATTTTATAAAATCGCGGCAATGATTGTTAATATGCCGAATAAAAGAACAAATAATCCGAAATTGATTTTTTCTGCGATTTTTAAAAGAATATGAATTGTGGCTAACCCGAAGATGAATGAAAAGAATAAACCGTAGAGGTTTGTTAAAGACCAGTTCATGTCGTGAAGGTTAAGAATAATATTCCCGGCTAGTACGATAGGTAAACTCATTAAGAAGCTTAGTTTTAGCGTAGTAGCCTTATCAAATTTTCTTAAGAGTAAAGCCGAAACAGTAAGGCCTGAACGGGATAGTCCTGGAAAGGCGGCAAATCCTTGGACGATACCGAGAATAATTCCATCAACAAGTTTTAGATTTACGATTTTTTTATAACCACCTTTTTTTGCGCGTAATTCTAAGAACGCAGTCCCTAATAAGAAAAGTCCGACAATAAATGTTAAAACTTTGCCGGAATGTTCTGTTTGTAGATCGACTCTTTCCAGAAGTTTGATGAAAGAAAATCCTAGCAGACCACTGATTAAAGTTGATAGTGTCAGGAAATTAATAAGTTGTTTTAATTCTGACGGCTGCGAAGAATATGAAAAAAGGGTTTTGAATAGTTGTTTGACATCGCCCCAAAAATAAATAAGGGCGGCCAAAAATGTTCCGAAATGTAAAAATAATGCGAGTTTTATTGTCGATTCTAGGTCTTGATGTGAATGGAAAATATTGGTTTTAGTTAAAACAATAAGGCCTTCAGAACTGACTGGAAGCCATTCGGCAATGCCCTGAATTATGCCTAAAATAATATTTTCAATCATAATAATAAATCTTTGTATAGATTAACAATAATTGACTTCGGAGATGCTATAAAAATGCATTTTTTACTTTAGAAGTTCAGTATACTATGGAATCTAAAAATTGTAACAAGTTTAGTTGAAAAAGCAATATATAAATATTAGGGAAAAATGTTTAAATTGTTTAATTTTGGAAAATATTATAATCTTGAGTCTCTTTTTAATTTAAGTTACAATAATTTCTTTAAAATAAATATAAATAATTATTTTAGGAGTTTATATGAAAAAAATCTTTTTTTTGTTAATTTTTTTGTCTCTATTTACGCCTGTTTCGGCTAATGAGTCAATCCCAGCAGATAAAGCGGCTGAAAGAGAAAGGGTAGATAAAAATAAGGACAATGAATCAGACGTGCTGTCTAAAAAGAAAGAATTAACTAACATAGATTTGATTTATGTGGGGATGACAATGGATGAAGTGGAAAAGGTTATGGGGAATACTCTAACCGTCGGCTATAAAAACGGAATTAATGATCACGAGGGAGGTTTTGTTCCGATTAATTTGGAGAATCCGCATCGCAAGGAAATTATTACGAAGCAAGATAAAGATTATACAGTATATTATTATTATACCCATATTAAACGGGGAGATGGATTAATTGCTGAGGAAGAATTAACCCCGATAGTATTTGAAGATGGAAAAGTCAAGTCTAAGGGATGGGATGCTTTATTTAAGATTAAAAATCTTTAGCGAAATTTTTAAAAGAAAATACTAATTTATGGGATCCGCGTTTTGTTCTTTAATACCGTTATTTGATTATTATCAGCAGCCGCATCCGATTGCATGGTCCTCGGAGTTTTCGAATCAAGGGGCTTTATATGTTGAAATTGGGTTTGGTTTAGGAGAAGTTTTAATAAAATCAGCTTTAGAAAATCCTGATTGCAATTATATTGGACTGGAACAAAATTGGGAACGGATTTATAAAACGTTAAAAGTCATTACGGAATATAATCAGGAAACGGTATTGGAAAATATTCGGATTTTGCGGATGGATGCACGATTAGCATTTATCCGTCTTTTCAGGGAAAAAAGCATTAAACACATTTATAGTTTGTTTCCTTGCCCGTGGCCTAAGAAATCGCATACGAAAAACAGGTTGTTCACAAATGAATTTTTAAAATTGCTGAATAGTCGGTTAGTTGATTCAGGAGAATTAAAAGTTGTTACAGATTATTATCCGTATGTTGAATGGATGAAAGAACAATGGACGGATACAGGTTTTCATGTTTATATTGAAGAAGTTTCTCCTCGATTTAATACTAAATTTGAAAAAAAATGGAGGGGCGAAGGCCAGGAAGTTTTTTATGAAATTCAATTTACTAAACGAGATCATGTTAATATCTCCGAGCCAAAGGATGTTGTGTTGAAATCTTATACTTTGAAACAATTTAATCCTGATTTATTAAAACTTCCAGCAAGCATCACAGAAGAAATGATTTTTTCTGATAAAAAAGAAAAAGTGACAGTTGTTTTTAAGGAGAAAGTTTTTGATCCGCTTAAACAACTTTGTATAATAGAAACTTTGGTTGCAGAACAAAATTTAACACAGCCTTTTCGCATAGTTTTAAAAAAGCGAAAAGAGGATTGGTGTTTATGTAAGGCTGATAATCAAGTTTTTTTGCCGACGCCTGGGATTATGAAAACTCTTCAGATTGTCGCAGATCTTGCCAAGGGAAAATCGAGTAATAAATAACAAGAAAAATCAAACATGATGGTTAGAAAATCTTTTCAAATATTTTTGGTAATTGTTTTTACTTTTTTGAGTTTCTTGTCGCTGTGCGGAGTTGTTGGAGATGTTGAAAGCGCGGGATATAATGTTTCTTGTAAATCGGTTATTTTTTCTGACAGCACGAAAGTTAAACGGCTTTATGGAAAGAGTGTTCACAATCGTGTCTTACCTGCCAGTACGACTAAAGTAATGACAGCGCTTTTAGTTTTGGAAAAACTGCCGTTAGATAAATATATTACGGTTAGCCATAAAGCTTCCTTGGCACAGCCTTCAAAAATAAATGCTAAGCAGGGAGAGCAATATAAAGTGCGAGATCTTTTATACGCGATCCTTTTAAAATCGGCAAATGATGCCAGTATTGTTTTGGCTGAAGCTGTCGCCGGATCAGAATGGAAGTTTGTTGAAATGATGAATCAACGCGCGAAGAAGATGGGGGCTAAACATACAAAATTTGCTAATTCTAACGGACTTCCGACAAGAAAAACAAAACAATATACAACGGCTTATGATATGTATTTAATATTTCGACAAGCTCTCAAACATCAGTTTTTTCGAGATACTATAAAAATGAAATATAAGACAATTTATAGTAAAGCTGGTCGGAAAATTGCTTTAAAATCACATAACAAGATTTTATTTAAAGACTGGAAACGTAAGATTTATGGCAAAACAGGTTATACAAGAGCTGCGCAGGCTTGTTTTGTAGGTACTATTCCTAAAGGGAATAGTACTTTAATTATCGCCGTATTTGGATGTACTAAACGATGGGATGATATTAAGCATGTTGTATCAAAGTATGGTGGGATTTCATTATAATTATTTTATAGCTGTGCTATAATGGCGTTTGTTGTAGTGCCGATGATGAGCAGTACTAATTATGAAAATTTATAGATACTAATGAAAGGACTAATTTATGGATAAGAGGATGGTCTTTCTTTTTTGTTTTGTTATCGCCGGAGTTTTATTAGGCGTCGGCATCGTTGGGAAAGAAAACGGAGATCCAATTATGAAGGAACTTTTGAATCAACAACAAGTAGTTCTTTCATCTCAAAAAAGAATAGAACAGCGAATAGGTTCAGAAGGGTCCGTTGGAGGGAACTCATTGTTTCTTATGAAACGATTGGATGAAGTTGAAGAAAGGCTGGATTTGCTGGAAGAAAGATTAGAAAATGCCCCAGTACAGCCTCGGGCTGCAGCTGCGCAGGCGCCAACTCAGCCATCGGATGAATTTACAAAGGTTCATCAGATTGATGTTGCGCATTCTTATGTATACGGTAATCCAAAGGCCCCAATTACAATTGTAGAATTTGTTGATTTTGAATGTCCTTTTTGCGCGCGGTTTCATGAGCCTATGGTAGCTGCAGTAAACGCTTATCCGAATAAAGTTAATTATATTATTAAAAATTTTCCTTTATCTTTTCATCCTAATGCTCGGCCAGCAGCAAAGGCCGCTTTGGCAGCTGGAGAACAAGGGAAATATTTTGAAATGGCTGATGAATTGTTGAAGAATGGGCGAGCGTTAGGTGAGGCAAAATATAAAGAATTAGCCCAGAACCTTGGATTAGATGTCGATAAGTTTATGAAGGACTATAGTGAAAAAACTCCTAAGTGGGAGGATATTATTCAGAAAGATATGAATTTAGGGCAAAAAGTGGAAGTGCGGGGAACGCCTACTTTTTATATTAATGGGCAAAAAACTGTTGCGAGGGATGTTGCCGCATATAAGGCTGAAATTGAGAAAATTCTGAATGGTAAATAAATAGACAAAGAAGTTAAAAAGCCCTTTGCTTATTTTCGCAAAGGGCTTTTTTTCAAGATATTACAAGAATTCTAAGGGGAAAAAATTTATTTGCTAATTCGAGGAAATCATTTTATACTTCTAAAATACTTAAATCAGGAAAAGTGCATTTAATTTAAAGGTTTTAAATAAAGCTTTTATAACTAATTCATATGGAAGGAGTTGTGAGATGGTACGTGTTGGAGGGTTAACTAGTAAGTATTATAAAGAAACTCGTGGTATGAAGGTGAGTGGCGGTCAAGTTGTTAAAGCCGGAACAGTACTAACACGGCAAGGACATAAATGGCAGCCTGGAATTAATGTTGATGGTGAAATGCATTTAACAGCACATTGTGATGGAGAAGTTTATTTTACTAGAAAGAAAAATCGATATAAGAAAATGACAACCTATATCAATATTAAACCTGTCGAAACAAAAGAATAACAAAAAATATTATGTGTGGAATTATTGGATATATTGGTCAACAGCAAGCCGTACCTATATTGATAGGAGGCTTAAAGAAATTAGAATATCGTGGATATGATTCCAGTGGTATTGGAATTATAAATGGAAAAATTATTGTCCGTAAGACTAATGGTAAGATCCAAAATCTACAGGATTTGATTCAAACGCATCCTGTGCCTAGCAGCACCATCGGTATTTCTCATACACGTTGGGCAACGCACGGAGCTCCTAACAAAATAAACGCTCACCCGCATAGTGATAATACCGGCAAAATAACGCTTGTCCATAATGGGATTATAGAGAATTACGAGATTCTTAAAAAAGAGTTGCAATCCAAAGGGCATAAATTTGAATCTGAAACAGATACTGAGGTTATTGTTCATCTGATTTCCGAATATTATAAGAATGATTTATTGGATGCGGTTCGTAAAGCGATTAAAAAATTAAAAGGAGCTTTTGCCCTAGGGGTGATTTGCGCAGATCATCCAGAATTATTAGTTACAGCGAGAATAGGATCGCCGTTAATTATTGGAATCGGGAAAAATGAGAATTTTATTGCTTCCGATGTTCCTGCGATATTAGAACATACACGCAAAATAATTTATTTAAAGGATGGAGAATTAGCGTGTTTGTATAAAGACAAAGTTGATATATTTACCTTTGAAGGTAAATCAGTGAAACCGAAAATAGACGAAGTGACGTTTTCAATCGAAGCTGTTCAAAAACAAGGGTTTGATCATTTTATGTTAAAGGAAGTTCATGAGCAGCCGGATGTGTTGCAAAAAATGATAGGTTTCAGATTGAAAAAAGGAGAGGTTGTTTTAGAAGGATTAAACTTAACTGAAAAGCAATTACAGTCGATTAAGAATATTACTATTGTGGCTTGTGGAACAGCATATCATGCTGGAATGGTGGGAAAGTATATTATAGAGCATCTTTCTGGGCGTCCGGTGAATATTGATGTTTCCAGTGAATTCCGTTACCGTGATCCGATTGTCGATAAGCATACTTTGCTTCTTGCTATTAGTCAGTCGGGCGAAACTGCAGATACTCTTGCGGCAGTTCGTGAAGCCAAGAATAAGGGGGCAAAAGTTGTTTCTGTTTGTAACGTGATCGGTTCCTCTTTGGCTCGAGAATCTGACGGGGTTTTATATACACACGCTGGGCCTGAGATAGGAGTGGCTTCTACCAAAGCTTACACAGCGCAGGTGATGATGCTTTATTTGTTTGCGATTAAATTGGCCTCGATTTATAAAAAGGTTTCGGAGAAAGAGCTTAAAGCGATTATTTCTAAACTTAAACAGATTCCACAAGCGTATAAACAGATTTTAGATCATAAAGAAAATATCGCAACGATGGCCAAGGCAAATTCACATTTTGGATGTTTTCTATTTTTGGGAAGGAATATCAATTATCCAACAGCTCTGGAAGGCGCCTTAAAACTTAAAGAAATTTCTTATATTCCGGCGGAAGGCTACGCAGCCGGAGAAATGAAGCATGGACCGATTGCTTTGATTGATGAATATCGTGCGGTTGTTTGCGTCGCGGTTCAGTCTGAAACGTATGATAAAATGGTTTCTAACATTCAAGAAATTCGTTCACGCAAAGGTAAAGTCATTGCTGTCGCCACCGAAGGAGATCAAACTATCCAAGATCATGCGGAACATGTGGTTTTTGTTCCAAAAACGCATCCATTATTAACACCGTTACTTGCCGTTATTCCTCTACAGCTTATTGCTTATTATATTTCTGTTCAACGCGGATGTGATGTCGATCAGCCGCGCAATTTAGCGAAATCTGTAACCGTTGAATAAATTTAAAAAATACCAAGCGCAACGTCGCAAAGTAAGCAACTTTAATAATTGAGTAAATTACATGTGACCTTGTGGCTTTGGAGCTTTGTGACTTTTTATGTTATATATCGTCTCCACACCCATTGGAAATCTTAAAGACATCTCATTTCGTGCTGTTGAAACTCTGCAAAATGTTGATCTTATCGCCGCGGAAGATACTCGTCATACCAAAATTCTTTGTCAGCATTATAAAATCGAAACACCTCTAACAAGTTATTTTGAACATAATAAAATTAAAAAAGGGGAGTATTTAATAAAACTGCTTAAAGAAGGAAAAGATATTGCGTTGGTTAGCGATGCGGGTACGCCGGGTATTAGTGATCCAGGGTATCGGCTTATAAGTATGGCAAAAGAAAACGATGTTGTTGTTACGGTTGTTCCAGGCGCGACGGCTTTAATAGCGGCCTTAAATTTGTCAGGCTTGCCGACAGATAAATTTATTTTTGAAGGGTTTTTACCGGTAAAAGAGCACGCGCGGAAAAAACTATTAGAACAGTTAAAAGAAGAAAAAAGAACAATCATTTTTTATGAGTCGCCGCATCGGTTAATCAAAAGTTTGATCGATATTCGTGATGTTTTAAATGATCCGGTCATTGTCTGCGTCCGGGAAATTACAAAAAAGTTTGAAGAGGTTCAGCAAAAAAAGACAAGTGTATTGATTGCGGATTATGAAACAAAGTCTCCGAAGGGAGAGTTTGTTTTGGTGATGAATTTAAAGGAAAATGATTAGAATTTTATAATTACTTTAGTTTAGAAGATAGTTCTTCAAATAATAAATTTTCTTTTTCAAATGTTTGAATGTTTTCGTTCATTTTGATCTGTAAATGATCCGCAAGGGTGTTTAATGATGAAAAATTGTCTGTTATTTTTGTGTCCAGCTCTCGCAGTCCTTCAACCACTAATCCTTCAAAACCATAAATGTCCAAAGCTTTATAGCCATCCTTTTTTGTGATGACCCATTGCGGGAAAATTTTTTCAACTTCTTGAGCGATAAAACCAATTTGTTGACTTTTGCCGTATTTTTCGGGATCTTTCCAGTCAAAAGTGACAACACGTAAAGCGTTAATTTTATCAAGAGCCCCGGTAAGGGGTTGGATATCTCGTTTCAAGCGCATATCAGAAACAAAGTGAGCGTCTAGACAATTTCCACTGCCGGAACAAATATCCCCGGTATCGCTGCGGATATAAGCGCCTGTATACAATTGTAAGGCTTTATTGCTGTCAGGAGAGTCTACGCCGATACCAACACGTGTGATACCTGCATCATCATGAACCGTGATCACATTTCCAAAAGAGCCACCAAAATTATTGCGTAGTGCTAAGCGGTTTTCTCCTGCTCCAGCAAAACCAGTTGTAAGTTGCCAATCTAAATTATCAGTATCTTGTAATTCCAAGTAGGGTTGGCTATGTTCTAAAGCTAAGATTTGATCCACAGAGTTTCCTGCGATATGTAAAGGGTAAGTCGGTGTAAAGTTGTTTCCTATTCCTACATATCGATTGGCTAAGTTAAAAATTAAATGATCGCTAAAAGATGATCCGGAATTTGGTTTCATTTGCATTTTAAAAAGATTGTTGTTTAAAATAAATTTTGCGCTTGCTGTTGTCACTGGATAATTCATTTCCAGAGAAGGAGATGAACTTTCCAGTTTTAGTGAGCCATTATCCGAAATATCAAGGGCAGAGTTAATGGGGGATGTTTTTGCGACTCCAATATTTCCATCTTTTTGAATCATTATACGATATTGTAAAGAGCCTTCATTGCCTCCATAGATTTTTAAAGCATTGTGAATTTGAGTAGGTCCGCTTTCCTGATCAACAGCCTGGAATTCCCAGATAGAGTGTGTACCAACAGCACCAGAAGATTCTTCCAGGCGAAGATTTGTTGAACCATCATCATCAAGTAGATGCAATTGGGTTTGAGGTGTTTTAGGTGTTGGATAACCACCAAAAGGCCCGATTCCCATTTTTCCAGGAACCCAGTTTATCATTTGATTGGCTGGATTGTCAGTGTATTCACCGGTTTGCATAAAGCTTAAAAAGAATCGAGAGCTTCCGATAGTTGTTGTTCTTCCAAAGGCCCAAAGATTGGTAAAGTTTCCACTGGTGTCAATTTCAGGAAAAAGAATTTGTGATTCTCCAACGCTGTCATTTTCTCCTACAAGAGTTAATGTCGGGTCAGAGGCAACTAGAAGGATATCTCCCGCAGTTTCGGAGCCACCATAGGATATAGAGGGCATTACGATATTCTTGTCCGAACGTATATGAAAAGGAGCTTGAGGAGTTGTTGTTCCAATACCAATTTTTATACTGGAATTAGTGTAATCTGTTAGAAAAATGTTATCACCTAATTGCCTCCAGATGCCAGGAACGGGGCCCCAAATACCAGTATTATTTCCTGAGCCATCATCATCACAATATTGTAATTCGCCATTGGGGTTTGTGTAAAATTCCCCAATATCACAGGAGCTGTTTAAAGAGGCTCCAAGAGGAGGAAGTCGTAATAAAGAATAGTTTCCTTTGGAGGAAGTATGATAAGTGCTTAAATTATAGGTGTCAGCATAAGCAAACATCGAGCAGAACCCTGTAACCAGCAATATCAGGATAACTTTTTGTATTAAAGATTTCATTTGAGCTTCCCCGTTTTTATATAATGATTTATTATAGTGTTGTTATTTTTAATTTTTTCATTATTAATTTTAATTTCATTGTTAATTTTTTCTAATTGCTTTTGTAAAACGATAATTTGTTTTTGATGTGCAGAGGTTTTTTCTTTTATTTCTTGATCCAATAATTGAAAGCTTTTAATCGTGTGAGCTTTAAAAGTATGCAAGTGTAACTTTTTAGGTTGATTATTTTGTTCTATAACCCATTCGGGAAAGATTCTTTTTACTTCTTGGGCAATGAAGCCTGTTTGAAGTTGAGAGGATTTCATTTTAATAGGATCCTTCCAATAAAAATGAACAGGGTTTAGTTTAAGAAATTTATTTAAAGAGTTTTCCGTGTAGTTAGAAATATTTTTCTTAAGACGAAAATCTGATGTGTAAGTAGATGCGTTAAAGCATTGTAGAGAGGAGCAGATATCCCCATCTGATTTAAAATAAGAGCCACTTTCGAAATTTAAAACATTGGTTAAGGAGGCAGATCCAAGGCTGATTTCAGGATTAGGTGTGTTTTTCTTTACTGTCATGATTGTTCGGGTGGAGCCTCCATCTAAATAGCCGTTTCTTTGGATTCTGAAATTATCCCCGGATGTATTTAAATTCCAATTCATGGTTCCAACGCCTGGAGTTTGGTTATAATTTAGAGCTAGAGAAGGAGCTGTGTTTTCTATTCCTACGCTTTGGTTTTTTATATGCAAAGGATATGAAGGAGTTAAGCCTGAGTTTTTTGGAAAATTTAAGCCGATGTTATTGTTTGTGCTGATTAACATGGGTTCGATATTCCATGTGTTATCAAGCGCGGGATCGCTTTTAAAACGGAAAACAGTAGAGCCTCCCCAGTTATTGCAACAAGACATTGTATGGTTTATTTCTCCAACGCTTTCTTCTTGAAAAGTTACATATGAATTTGAATTGACCATCAAAATGGTTCCGTTTCCTCCTACATGAAGTTGGGCTGTTGGTGTTGTGGTTGCAATGCCAACATTGCCATTTTCGGTGATTGTCAGTCTTTCTGATAAACTTCCTCCGGCCCCTCCCCATATAGAAAAATTATCAGGGGAGTTATGTGCACGTAATTCCCAAATAGAATCGGTATTATTTCTTTCTTGCAAACGAACAGATGTTATACCATCGTTATTTTTAATATGGAGTAATTCTTGGGGGGAGCTGAAGCGCCCCATGCCGACATTTCCGTTTGGATTAATATACATAGATAATCCCGCGTCATCATAATATTCATAAACAGATGAGTTATCTTTAAATCCAAAAAGGAATCCTCCTCCATCAGCAGTTGATTCCCTACCCCATCCCCACATGTTGATAAAATCGCCGGGATTTCCGGGATCCGTGGCCTTAAAGACCTCTGTGTATTTGATAAGGGATTTGTTGTTGGCCTGGTTTGTGTTCATTAAAGCCATCGTGGCATAGTTTCCATGCAATACGATGTGTCCATCCATTTGTCCTCGAGTGGGAGATGCCCAATTTATTGGATTTCCTGAATTTAGATTGCTGGTTTTTATTTCAAAATCTTGATTAGGTGTGGATGTGCCAATTCCAATTTTATAAGTAGAAATGTCTGTGTTTGGAAAAATGCGGGTATTCTTCTGCGTCCACAAACCATTTAAAGAGCCCCAAATGCCAGGAGATGAACAATAAGTTATTTTTCCAGATAAATTTACATAGATGCTACCAATTTCGCAAGACCCTGAATAATCGCTTCGAGGAATAAGGTGAAGTTGATCGTAAGAGTTTTTTGGCGGAGAATAATATGTGGTCATAGACACCTGTCCTGCCAGTGCTGTTGAGGAAAATAGCAGGTTTAGAAGAAATAAATATAATATTTTATTTGGCTGCATCATCAAGATCCCTAAACGATTGAATTAGTTTTTCTTGTTTATTTAATAATTTATTTTGTTGTTTAAATATTTTTTCTTGATCATTTATGGATTCTTCCAGCGTTAATAGTTTTTCGGTTAAGTTGGTATTGCGACTCTCTAAAGTTGAATATATCTCCTGAATGCTTTTCACGGTTAAACTTTCAAATCCTTTTGGGTGAACGATCTTGTGTTCAAGGCCATTGTGAGAAATCCATTCAGGAAATATTTTCTCTACATCCTGGGCAATCCATCCTATTTGTTTGTCTTTTTTATTTGAATGATCTTCAGGGGTTTTCCAATAAAATTCAATACCCTTTAATTTTAAAAGTTTATTTAAGGCGCCTTTTAGAGGAGTGATGTCCTTTTTTAACTTGTAGTCAGAAGGGCCGTAATCATCATTTAAACATGTGTTTGCAGAAGAACAAACGTCTCCGTCGCTTTCAATTCGTGCGGCTGAGCCACCAATAGGAACGTGAAGAGGGTATGAAACTGTTCCGGTTGTCCCTATTCCCATATAGATTTGAGAACCTGATCCGTTATCTTGCAAGATTAGACGGTTTGTAAAAGCTCCACCGTTGGAATCTTGGAAAATGAGTTGTATTTTTCCGCCAACGTAATCAGCTGTAGCTTTCCAATCATAACTGTCAGTGTCTAGAAAGAGAAGACCAGGTTGCATGTTAACCGCGAGCCCTTCAATACCAATGCTGCTTCCTTTAATATGTAAATTGTATGCGGGTATATCGGTGTCAGCTGTTGGTTGGAAAATAATGTTGCCGGTGGAGCCAGCTATAGACATTAAAAGATCATCAGTATAAGATCCATCTAAATCGATATCGGTTCCGAAAAGTAGATTGCCAGTTAAGTTAAAAATATTGAAATCATTTTGTAATAGAGTGGTATCAACAAATTCTAAATTTGTATTTGTATTTTCAAGCTGTATACCTCCATTGTTGATTTGGAGTTGAGCCGAGAGAGGTGTTGTTCCCGTAACACCAATACCCATGTTACCGGCGGAGTTAATTGTTAGTCGGTTATTCAGAGAGCCAGAGGCTCCTCCATATATAGCGAATCCATCTGTAAGTGATGCGGGGACATTATCAAGGGCTTTGAAATCCCATATAGCATCGGTCCCGGTTGTTTCTTCCAGGCGAAGAGAAGTGTCAGGACCTTTTATATTATTTAAATGGAGTTCAGCTTCAAGAATAATATCAGTAGCTGTTTTATAAGTTCCAATACCAATCTGGCCGCTAGGATCAAAGATTGTTGTGTGAGAGCAGGCAAACCAATATCCTGCGCTTGTAATAAAACAATCAGTAGTGGAGCTTGGTGACTGTATATATGAAAGTGTTAAAAGATTAAAAAAAGAAGAAGTGTTTCGCCAAAAAGCCCATTGATTTTGATAGTTACCCGAAGAAGCTAGCTCTGAAAATTGAATGACTGCTTGTGCTGAGCTTGTATCATCTCCAATAAAATTAAAAGCAGCGTTAGGGTTTGTTATTAATAAATTCGCGTTTAAAGGATATCCTCCCAAAGCTGTTGTAATCGATCCCCAATTGATTGAGGGCATGCTTTGATCATGTATATGAATTTCTGCCTGGGGTCCTGAAGTTCCAATTCCAATTTTTAAATTAGAGTTTGTGGCTGTTTGGTTAGGATAAAGTGATGTTGTGCCTGAATTTGCAGTCCATATGTTGGATAAATATCCCCAGGATCCTGTTCCATTTCCAGAACCATCATCTAAACAATAGCGAACGATATCTGGCGATTCAACGGTGATTGCTCCGATTTTGCAAGGATTGGAAACGGAATTTTGTGGCGATAAGAGCAA
This sequence comes from Candidatus Omnitrophota bacterium, assembly GCA_020632515.1. Classification (GTDB taxonomy): domain Bacteria; phylum Omnitrophota; class Gorgyraeia; order Zapsychrales; family Zapsychraceae; genus JACKFK01. The sequence continues at coordinate 123,419 of JACKFK010000005.1, forward strand.
ACTTTCATAATCACCATAGGGGGCTGGATAAAAGGTGGATAAATTTGTAGAGTCAGCCCAAAGGGGATTATTTAGAGAAAATAGAAAAGCAGTATACAGAAAAGACGTAAATATAAATTTTCTAAAGTGTATTTTCATCACAATAAAAAAGCCTATTCTCTTTATCGAAGAATAGGCACAAGTCCTTTTTGCGGCAACTGGCTGCCCTTTTTACGGGCCCTATAGTTTTGTGCCCCATTCTTACGAATGGTTTACCTTTTACACAACTACCAAATTTTTATCTTGGTGAAAGTATAGCATATACATAAAGGGTATACAAAAAAATAACCAAATTTATGAAAGCGTTTGCTTTTTAAGCTTTGGGGTGATTATTTGCGCTTGACAAGGCGGAATAGGGGTGATATATTTTCATAAATTAACCTTTAATTCGGTCCTGCGAGATCGGCAAGGATTTTAACGTGAAATATAAATATTTGGTGTATAGAGATTTTCAGCTCGCCTTTAAATGAAAAGGGCGGGCTTTTTTATTAAGGTTTTTTATGTAATAAAAGGACAAGTATAAGCCAGTAGAGAGATTGGTAATACTAATTTTAAGGAAACTAATATGCCAAACAGTTCAAAAATTATGGACAAAGAAAGCATTGCGCGGGCGTTAATGAGAATAGCTCATGAAGTTTTAGAGAAAAATAAAGGGGTCGAGCATCTTTGTATTGTAGGAATTCGCACTCGAGGGGCTCTTTTAGCGGAACGAATTAAAGAGTGTATAAAAAATATTGAAGGGGTTGAGATTCCTGTTGGGATATTGGATATAACTTTGTATCGTGATGATTTGACCCTGATTGCTACGCAGCCGGTTGTGCATGAAACGTTAATTAACTTTGACATTACAGACAAAAAAATCATTTTAGTTGATGATGTTTTATTTACCGGGCGTACTATTCGTGCTGCGCTCAATGCGTTAAACGATTTTGGCCGGCCGGCAAATATTCAATTAGCTGTTTTAATTGATCGCGGGCATCGTGAGCTTCCGATTCGTGCGGATTACGTCGGGAAAAATATCCCGACTTCTTTAGACCAAAACGTTAAAGTTATTCTGAAGGAATCCGATAATCAAACAGATGAGGTGGTTATTAAGCAAAGGATTATCAATGAGTGAATGGACAAGACATGATTTGTTGGACTTAAAGGAATTAAGTAAAGAAGAAATCGAAATGGTTCTGCAAACAGCTAAATCATTTAAAGAAGTCTCTGCTCGTGATGTCAAAAAAGTGCCGGCGCTTCGAGGGAAAACTGTGGCAATGCTTTTTTTTGAGCCTTCTACAAGGACGAGGGTGTCTTTTGAGCTTGCAGCGAAAAGGTTGTCGGCTGATACAATTAGTATTGCAATAAGTAATAGTTCTTTAAATAAAGGCGAAACCATTATTGATACCGCCAAAAATATTGAGGCCATGAATGTGGATTTGCTTGTGGTTAGGCATTCATGCGCCGGAGTTCCTCATATATTAGCGGAAAATGTTGGTTCGTCGATAATTAACGCTGGTGACGGATGTAGATCTCATCCTACGCAGGCGTTGTTGGATCTTTTTACAATTAAAGAAAAATTAGGAAAAATAGAAGGTTTAAATGTTGCTATTATTGGAGATATTTTGCATTCGCGGGTGGCTCGATCAAATATTTGGGGGTTAAAGAAGTTGGGGGCTAATGTTACAGTTTGTGGGCCGTCGACGCTGATGCCGGTGGGTATTGAGCGGATGGGTGTTAATGTGAGTTACAATGTTAATGACGTCATAAAGACGGCAGATGTGCTTATGCTTTTAAGGCTACAGATGGAACGGCAAAAGGATAAGTTTTTACCGTCAATTCGGGAATACGCAAAAAGCTTTGGGATTAACAGTTCCAAGTTAAAAGACGCTAAAAAAGATTTGGTCATTATGCATCCGGGGCCAACCAATCGGGGGGTTGAGCTTTCAGCCGAAATTGCCGACGGAAAATATTCCGTGATATTAGATCAGGTAACTAACGGATTGGCCATTCGTATGGCAGTTTTATATTTGCTGTTAGGAACTAAAGAGCAAGCGCCTGTTTCGGGATAAATATTTTGTAATTCTTTAAGGAAAGGTTGTTGATAAATGTCTTTATTAATTAAAAACGCGGTAATTATTAATGCCGATAAAATTTATAAAAAGGCGCAAGACATATTAATTGAGAAAGGAAAAATTGTTACGATCGGCGATTCGTTGAAAAAGGATGGAGCGAAAGTTGTCGATGCAAAAAATAATTATGTTCTGCCAGGGTTGATTGATATTCATGTGCATTTAAGAGAGCCAGGACGGGAAGACAAAGAAACGATTGAAACGGGGTCAAAGGCTGCGGTTAAAGGAGGTTTTACGACGATTATGTGTATGCCTAATACGAAGCCGGTTCTTGATAATTGTATGGTGATTGAAGCGGTTATTAAAGAAGCGAAGCGTGTTGGGTTGCTTAATGTCATTCCAATAGGGTCTATAACAAAAGGGCAAAAGGATGAAGATCTTGTTGATATGTTTGAATTGAAAGAGGCCGGTTGTTTGGCTTTGTCTGACGATGGGAAGTCGGTTGTTAACAGCCAATTAATGAAAATGGCTATGCAGTATTCCAAGATGACAGGGTTGCTTTTAATAGAACATTGTGAAGATCCTTTGATTAGTAGCGGCGGTGTAATGAATGAAGGAGAAACATCAACGCTGTTGGGGTTAAAAGGGGATCCGGGAATTTCGGAAACGATTATTGTTGCCCGGGATATTGAGCTGGCGAATTATCTTGACGCTAGAATTCATTTTGCGCATATGAGTTTGCGTCGTTCAGTGGAGCTGATTCGCTTTGCTAAGAGTCAGGGGATAAAGGTTACAGCTGAGGCTTGTCCACATCATTTTACTTTAACGGATGAAGAGGTTAAAAGTTTTAATACCAATACAAAAGTGAATCCTCCTCTACGAACAAAGGATGATATTGCTGCCATTAAAGAAGCTTTAAAAGATGGAACTATTGATTGTATTGTGACCGATCACGCGCCGCATACACAAGAGGATAAAGAGGTTGATTTTGATCATGCTCCGTTTGGAATGATTGGTCTTGAAACATCGGTTGGTTTAACGGTTGCTGAATTGGTGGATGGTGGGGTTTTATCCTGGCCGCAAATGGTCGAGAAGATGGCATTTATGCCGGCAAAGATTATCGGTTTAGAAAATAAAGGAGAAATAAAGGAAGGCTTGGACGCAGACTTAACAATTATTAACCCCAATGAAGAATGGATTGTTACTGAGGAAGATACGGTTTCAAAGTCTAAGAATTCTCCGTTTTTCGGACGAAAATTAAAAGGAAGAGTTAAGGTCACAATTTATGGTGGAAAAGTGGTTTACGAAGAGTAGCGTCAAATCTTTAGTGTTTTCAATATGTTTTGAATCAAAATAAATATTATAAATACTATATCTGGTATTTATCCACAGAATGTGCACAATATGTGGATAAGTAAAAAGATGCCGAAAAATGGGAAATGATGTTTTTTTCTCTTTACAATGAGTTTGGAGGGGTTTTAAAAGACGAATTTCATACATTCCCACAAATCTATATTTATTTTCATTTTTGTGGGTTATTTGCCCCATATAAATAGATTTTTTTTGCTTAATACGTTATAAAGCGCCCATTTAAGAGGTTTTTATGAAAAATAATCGAAAAATTATAGTGTCAGTAATAGGTGGACACGCAACAACGGATAAAGTGGTTTATATAGCCCATGAAATTGGTAAAATTGTAGCTAAAATGGAGGCTGTATTGGTTTGTGGAGGTTTAACGGGAGTGATGGAGGCTGTTTCAAAAGGGGCTGCTGAAGCAGGAGGTTTAATAATAGGCTTACTTCCAGGAGTAGAAAAGGCAGATGCCAATCCTTATGTAAATATTCCTATAACCACAACAATTGGGTTTGCGCGTAATGCCATGGTGGCTTGTAGTGCAGATGTGATTATTGCTTTACCCGGGAGTCATGGAACCTCGTCGGAAATATCGTATGGTTTGGTTTATAAAAAACCAATTATTGATTTTGGGAATTGGAATCGCGAAGGGATGATTAAGGTTAATGATTTAAAGGAGTTGGAAGGAGTTCTTGCAAATTTAATTAATGAAATACTTAGTAATCTTAACGGATAATTATTTATGCCAGAGTTGCCAGAAGTTGAAACGATTAAAAGAGATTTAGAACAAAAGATTGTTGGTTTACGAATTGATGGCATTAAGGTTTTTGATAAAAGAGTTATTCAAAATAAAAACATAAATGTATATAAGAAGTATTTAGTTGGTGCTAATATTGAGAGAATTATCAGGCGGGGTAAAGCATTAATTATCACATTCGATAATCATTGGCATCTTTTTGTACAGGTAAAAATGACCGGACATTTAGTTTATGGAAAATGTTTGCGTCAGCACAATGAAACTACGGAAACAAAAGTGGTCTTCAAGCTTTCCAATGGGAAATTTTTAAACTACAATGATCACAGAACCTTTGGCTGGCTTTACTTAGTTGATAATCTTAACAAGATATCTTATTTAAATAACATAGGGCCTGAACCGTTAGGGGATGTGTTTAGTTCGAAATGGTTAATGCAAGCGTTATTGAAAAGAAAATCATCGATAAAGACAATCATGATGAATCAGCATTTCGTGGCTGGAATCGGTAATATTTATGCTTCAGAAATATTATTTGCCGCGCGTGTTAATCCACAAAAGAAAGCAAACTGTTTATCAAATAGGGAAGTTTCTTTATTATATTCAGCCACACAAGAGATTTTAAAAGAGGCGATTGAATGTCGAGGAACATCTATGCGTAATTATCGTGACACCAATGGAGAGAAAGGAATATATTGGAATCGAATTAAAGTATATGGACGACAAGATGAGCAGTGTTTTCGTTGTCGAAAAACCATTGTTCGAATTGTGCAAGCAGGAAGAAGTACATTTTATTGTACCCATTGTCAAAAAATATGAGAGAAAAAAATGAAAAAAAGAATTAAAATTGATACAACTATTCTTGCCTTTATTATCACCTTGACGGCTGTTTTATATTATTTTCCCGGATTGTATATTCGTAGCGAAACCGTTGACACGATATTTGATTTCTTTGGATTTCTTTTGATTCTTAAAGGTGTTTTATTGCGAATGTCGGCGCGGGGACATAAAAAAGCTTTTTCTTCTAAAAGTGCGAGTTTAGTGACGACAGGCCCATATCAATTGGTCAGAAATCCAATGTATTTAGGGACGTGTTTAATTGGAGCGGGATATGTTTTGATGATTTGGCCATGGTGGGTTTTGCCTATTTTTATTTGGTTGTTTTACGTGCGTTTCAATAAGCAGGTTGTTATTGAGGAGGAATATCTTTTAAAGAGTTTTGGATCGGAATATGAACGATATTGTCGAAAGGTTCCGAGGATCTTTCCAGATATTACACAAGTAAGTAAAATAAAATTAAGAAAATATTTTTCTAAGGAAGAAGCCCTCAGCACAAAAGAAAAAAGAGGATTGGTTTGGTGGCCGGTATTGGCGGTTGCTTTAGAAAGTTTGCAAGAAATGTATGTTTATGGACAGACGAATGTTTTGGATACAATTATTATGCTCAGTGTTTTTGGCGGGGCTTTTTTTGTAATATTTTATTTTTATTATCGGGATTAATTTTGTATGAGTGCTCTTCAAAATATTTTTAAAGTAGTCTCCAATGAACGGTTATGTCCACGTTTTTATAAATTAAGCATTGATGCTGGAGCTGTTGCGAAAAAAGTTCAGCCGGGACAATTTGTTCACATTCGTGTTAATGATAGCTTCCAGCCTTTCTTCCGTCGACCATTTAGCGTCTATCGCGCGAAAAAATATTTGGATGTGTTTTATGAAGTTGTTGGACCAGGAACAAAAGCATTGTCTAATAAGAAAAAAGGAGATGATGTTGATGTTTTAGGCCCTGTGGGAACCCCTTTTACATTACCGTCAAAAAAGGCGAAACAAATTGTTATGATTGCGGGGGGGATAGGCGTTGCACCATTTTTAATCTTATCAGACCGATTAAAGCAACAGGGGTTCGAATTAGTTTTGTTGTATGGTGGGCGGACCAAAGGGCATGTTTATCCAATGAAAGAATTTAAGCAAAACGGCTGTAAAGTTTTTGTGGCGACAGATGACGGCAGCGTTGGTGTTAAGGGCCGGGTTTCGAATTTGTTTTCCAAGATCGTTCCAGATCCGTCGACAACAGTTATTTACACCTGCGGCCCATCACCAATGATGGCCGCGGTGCAGGCGTTTGCTAAAAGATATCATCTTTCCGGCCAGGCTGCGTGTGAAGAAGTAATGGCTTGCGCTTTAGGAGCGTGTTTAGGATGTTCCATTAAAACGACGAGCGGATATAAAACTGTTTGTTATGACGGACCAGTGTTTAATTTACATGAAATTATTTTTGAAAACACACATTGATTGGCAGGCATTAATAGGAATATAAAAATAAGTTTATTTTTAAATACACGATGAGATATTGCTGATAATTAGGAGGGTGTATGCAGATTTTTATATATTTACTTGTAGGTTTAGTCGGCGGAGTGGTCAGCGGTGCGTTTGGTATCGGAGGCGGAACCATTATGGTGCCTTTGTTTGTTCTTGGTTTTGGGCTTTCACAACATCAGGCGCAAGGCACAGCATTAGCTGTGATGCTGCCACCAGTATTTTTATTAGCTGTGATGCGTTATTACACTGAGGGAAATGTAAAAGTACAAATGGCGGTTATTGTCGCTCTTGGATTTGTTTTCGGCGCGTTGTTAGGCGCACACTTTGTGCAGGATATTCCTAGTTCTCAGTTGAAGAAAATGTTTGGTGTTTTTATGATTTTGATCGGAATTAAAATGGTGTTTTTTAAATAGGTTTAATAAAAATGAATTTATCTGTAAAAATTGGAAATGTTAAATTTCTTAATCCCGTTACTGTCGCTTCAGGGACGTTTGGACATGCGGAGAAATATTATAATTTGGAAGAAGTAAAAAAAATAGGAGCCATTGTTCCAAAAACTGTTACATTAAATGCTCAGGCGGGGAATCCACCTGTTAGGATTGCGGAAACACCGGCGGGCATGCTTAATGCGATCGGAATTGAAAATCCAGGGATTGATAAATTTATTGAAACAAAGCTTCCCGCGTTTAAGAAAATAGGCGTACCGTTAATTATTAGTATTTTAGGGCATAATGACAAAGAGTTTAAAGAAATTGCTCGACGGATAAATAAAATTAAAGGGATTAGCGCGGTTGAACTTAATCTCTCCTGCCCTAACTTGAAACATAAAACGTTAGTAGCGCAAGATCCCAAGGCAACAAGCAGGATTGTAAAATTAGTAAAAAAGGAATTGAAAATTCCGGTGTTAGCAAAATTGTCGCCAAATGTTACGGATATTAGCTTGATAGCCAAAGCAGCTGAAGATGCAGGGGCTGATGGTGTTAGTCTTGTGAATACGTTTACAGCTATGGTTATTGATATAGAAAAAAGAAAGTCTGTGTTGGGGAATTTTACAGGTGGATTAAGCGGGCCAGCTATTCGACCAATCGCTGTTTATATGGTGCATAAAGTTTATCAAACTGTGAAAATACCCATTGTTGCTATGGGGGGGATTACTTGTGCGCAAGATGCTTTACAATTTATGATTGCGGGGGCCAGTATGGTGGCTGTTGGGACATATAATTTTGTGAATCCTCGAGCCACGTTAGAAGTATTAACTGGTATTAAAGATTATATGAAAGTGAATAAAATTAAAGACATCAAAAAAATTATCGGGAGTTTAAAATAGGAGATGAAAAAAAATACCAAAGCTCAACTTATTGTCGCGTTAGATGTTGATACATTTGAAGAAGCGAAAAAGCTTGTAGATCAGTTATCTTCAGATGTTGAAATATTTAAAGTGGGAAGTCAGTTGTTTACCTCCTGTGGTCCGATGGCGGTTCGTTATATTTTAGCTCAAGGAAGAAAAGTTTTTTTGGATTTAAAGTTTCATGATATTCCTAATACCGTAGCGAGCGCTGTCCGCTGTGCGGTTGGATTAGGTGTGACAGTCATAGACACAGCCGCTAAAACACATCATTTAAAAAAAGAAGAAATGTGTGTTTTTATGTGTACAGTTCATGTGGTCGGCGGAGAAGAAATGTTAAAGAGTTCTGTTGAAGAAGCAACGAAACAGGCTCAAAATATTGGAGTTATAAAGCCTTTAATTGTTGGTATTACTGTCTTGACAAGCGAAGCGAAAACGGATAACATACATCAAACTGTTGTAAATAGGGCAGTTATGGCTAAACAAGCAGGGTTAGATGGCGTGGTAGCCTCGAGTCAAGAGGCGGCGCTCATTCGAAAGGAATTAGGAGAGGATTTTATTATTGTCACACCGGGTATCCGTCCATCAGGAGTCAGTGCAGGAGATCAAAAACGAATTACGACACCTAAAGAGGCAATCAATAACGGAAGTGACTTTTTAGTTGTTGGCCGTCCGATCGTCCAAGAGGCTGATCCTTTGAAGGCTGCGAAAAAAATTCTTGCAGAAATACAATAAATTTGATTATAATTTCATTTTTTATTTTGACTAAATAATTTAAGGAAAATTTTTTTAATAGGTGAATAGGAGATAATCATGTCTCAACAAGTTCAAGAGTTGATCAATAAAATAAAAACAGAAGGGATTCAAGAGGCTGAACAAAAAGCTCAGGAAATTGAAAAAGAGGCCAATAACAAAGCGCAACAGATAATTAAAGACGCTCATCGCCAGGCTGAGAAGTTAATTGTAGACGCTAAAGAAGAGATTAAAAAAATGCAGGAAGCTACGCTTATGGCTCTTAAGCAATCTTCACGAGATGCATTATTGTCTTTAAGAAAAAGTATTGAGGCTGTTATGCAGAAAATTGTTCAAACTGAAGTAAACGACGCCTTAACTGCGGAACAATTAGCGCAAATTTTAGAAACCGTAATTATTAAATCTTTGGAAGATCAGAAAAATGTTAATGATGTCAGGGTTTTCTTAAATAAAAAAGATTTAGATAAATTAGATAAAGATTTTACTTCCAAATTGCAAAAGAAAATTAAGACTACCTTTAAACTTCAAGCATCAGATGACATAGGTAAAGGATTTTTGATTAGTTTTGATCAAGGAAAATCAAATTTTGATTTTACCGACGAAAGTTTAGCTGAATTTTTAGGGTTGTATCTTAATGAACAAATTTCGCAATTAGTTAAAGAATCTGTTTCCTAGAGAAAGATTAGTTAATGGGTAAAGCATATTATTATTTTGCGACAAGTCTGCCGTATATTCAATTTGATGATAAACCTCCAATGACCTGTGAAGATTATTTAGGAGAATGCCAACGTTTGCTGCCTGATGTCGATTATAAATTTATGCGAACATTATTATCTGAAAAAATTTTAGATTATGTTTTTCTTCAAAAGTTATTAGTCGAAAATAAAGGAGAGGTTCGAATAGGAAACCAAGTGTACGATAAAGGTATTCGTTTTAATCGAAGTTTTCGTAATGAAGTTGCTTGGTTTCGAGCAGAACGCGCAGGCAAAGATCCTTCTTTTTATATAAGAGGAGAGCGTGATTCTAATCCAAAGGTACTTGAATTAATCCAACAATTAGATAAAATTTCTAATCCTTTAGACGCTGAGCGGATGATCGAGAAGTTTCGATGGGAATTTGTCGATGAATTATCTGTAGGGCATTATTTTGATATTGAATTTTTGACGACGTACGGATTTAAGTTGAAAATTTTAGAACGTTTGGAGACATTTAAATCCGATAAAGGTAGAGAAGTTTTTGAAGAAATTAAGAAAATTAAGATCGAAGTTTAAGAAAATATAGTTCCCCTGAAAATTGATTTTGCTAGATGTTTTCAAAGCAAATTAAGAAAGGGATTATTAAGGAGCATAAAGTGAAAGAGAAATTACGTGAAGGAAAAGTTCGGGGTGTTAATGGCAACATGGTTGCTGTTGAATTTAATGAAAAAGTTATGCAGAACGAAGTGGCGTATGTTGTTGTCGGAGAAGAAAAATTAAAAGCGGAAGTTATTCGGGTTAAAGGGAAGCGCGCAGATTTACAGGTTTTTGAAGATACAACAGGTATTGAAGTAGGGCATGACGTTGAATTTACAGACGAGCTTTTAAGTGTAAAATTAGGGCCAGGGCTTTTGGGGCAGATTTTTGACGGACTGCAAAATCCTTTGCCTCAATTAGCAGAACAGCACGGATTCTTTTTAAAACGAGGAGCATACCTGCAACCTTTAGATATGACAAAAGAATGGGATTTTACCCCGACGGTTAATGAAGGGGATAAATTGCGGGCAGGAGATCCTATTGGTACTGTTCCTGAAAATATGTTTGAACATAAAATTATGATTCCTTTTGACTCGCAAGGGGAATTAGAAGTTACAAAAATTGTTAAAGCGGGAAAATATAATATTGAACAGTCTTTAGCGACGGTTAAAGATTCATTAGGTAAAAGTATCGATGTGAAGATGGTTCAGACCTGGCCTGTAAAAATTGCGATTAAAGCTTATGTTGAAAAACTTAAGCCGACAGAACCGTTAGTTACAAAGATTCGACTGATTGATACAGTATGTCCAGTTGCTATTGGAGGAACATTTTGTACGCCAGGGCCTTTTGGGGCGGGTAAAACGGTTTTACAGCATTTATTAAGTCGCCATGCTGAAGTAGATGTTGTAATTGTTGCAGCTTGTGGTGAGCGAGCTGGTGAAGTTGTTGAAATTTTGGAAGAGTTTCCTGAGTTAATCGATCCGAAAACAAATCGAAGTTTGATGGAGCGGACAATTATTATATGTAATACAAGTTCCATGCCGGTGGCGGCGCGGGAGTCAAGCGTTTACACGGCGGTAACATTGGCGGAGTATTATCGGCAGATGGGATTAAATGTTTTATTATTGGCAGATTCAACGTCACGATGGGCGCAGGCGATGCGGGAAATGTCTGGTCGACTTGAAGAAATTCCCGGAGAAGAAGCCTTTCCAGCATATTTGGAATCACGAATTTCTTCATTTTATGAAAGGGCAGGGTTGGTTCGCCTACGGGATGGAAAAATTGGATCAGTCACGATTGGCGGGGCGGTTAGTCCAGCTGGCGGGAATTTTGAGGAACCAGTGACACAGGCAACCCTTAAAGTTGTTGGTGGCTTTTTAGGATTGTCGGCGGCTCGAGCCAACGCGCGGAAATATCCATCGATTGATCCTTTAGAAAGTTGGAGCAAATACACCAGTTTTATTGATGCAGACAAAATCAAAAATGCTGTGGCCACCTTACGAAAAAGTAATGGTGTGGGCCAGATGATGAAAGTTGTTGGCGAAGAAGGTACATCGACGGACGAGTTTATTACATTCTTAAAAGGAGAGTTTTTCGATGCCGTTTATCTTCAACAAAATGCTTTTGATAAGACCGATGAGTCTACACCAGCGCAGCGGCAAAGACATGTGTTTGGTCTAATTGATGAAATTTTACGACAAGATTTTTCTTTTGAAAGTAAAGACGCGGCCAGAAGATTTTTTCAGGAACTACGGCAGTCTTTTATCACTTGGAATTCACTAGCGTTTGATTCGGAAGATTTTAAGAAAAGGGAAGATGAATTGCGCGCTAAGATTTCCAGTGTTTGCTCTGCTTAAAGTATCGCGTTTTATGCGGAGAAAATTCAAAATAATCCCTACATCATAATTATAAGGACTAGAAAAATGCAAAAAGTTTACAGTCAAATTTTACAAATTTCAGGAGATGTTATTACTGTCGAGGCGAAAGGGATAACGTACAAAGAATTGGCCGAAGTTAAGACGCAGCGAGGAACATCGCTTGCTCAAGTTATTCAGCTTGATGGAGAGAAAGTATCTCTTCAGGTTCTTGCCGGAAGCCGGGGGGTGTCAACGGATGATAAAGTCCGTTTTTTAAAACATCCGATTCAGGTATCTTTTTCAGATAATTTGTTGGGACGTATTTTTACGGGAAGTGGTGATCCTAGAGATAACGGGCCTCATTTAACGGATAATATGATCAGTATCGGCGGACCGTCTGTTAATCCTTCGAAACGAATTGTTCCTAAAAATATGATTCGTACCGGGATTCCGATGATTGATATTTTTAACTCTTTGGTTGAATCTCAGAAATTACCGATTTTTTCAATCGCGGGTGAACCTTATAACGAATTATTAGCTCGGATTGCAATGCAGGCGGAGGTTGATTTAATTATCCTGGGCGGTATGGGATTAAAATATGATGATTTTATTTTTTTCCGGGACACTTTAGAAAAACAAGGATCGTTATCTAAATCCGTGCTTTTTATTCATACAGCTTCTGACCCAACAGTGGAATGTTTGTTAGTTCCTGACATGTGCCTGGCTACAGCTGAACAATTTGCTTTGCAGGGTAAGAGAGTTCTTGTTCTATTGACGGATATGACAAATTTCTCTGACGCTCTAAAAGAAATTGCTATTACGATGGAACAGATTCCATCAAACCGAGGATATCCTGGAGATCTTTATAGTCAGTTGGCGGCGCGTTATGAAAAAGCAGTAGATTTTGACGGCGCTGGGTCAATTACAATTCTTGCCGTTACGACCATGCCAGGAGATGATGTTACTCATCCGGTACCGGATAACACAGGGTATATTACGGAAGGGCAGTTTTATTTACGTGGCGGGCGAATTGAACCGTTTGGTAGTTTAAGCCGGCTTAAACAGCAAGTTAACGGCAGGACGCGTTCAGATCACCGTACTATTATGGATCGGATGATTCAGTTATTTGCCGACTATCGGGAAACTTTAGAAAAGAGATCAATGGGATTTCAAATGAGTTCGTGGGACGACAAGCTTTTAAGCTATGGACAAAAATTTGAAAGTGAACTAATGGATTTATCCGTAAATATTCCATTAGAAGAAGCTTTAGACAGAGGTTGGCGGATTTTGGCTGAATGCTTTGAACCTGCAGAGACAGGTATTAAAGAATCATTATTAGATGAGTATTGGCCGAAAGAATCAGTGAAATAATAATGTAAAACGTGTCATGTTGCTTGGGGTCTCTTTGACCATGAGCTACAGGGCCCGAGAGATGATCAACGCAAAATGGCTAAAATTAAATTAACAAAAGGGGAAATGAAGAAACAGCGGGATGCTTTAAAGCAGTTCCGTCGGTATCTTCCAACCTTGCAGTTAAAGAAACAACAATTACAGATGAAGATATTAGAAGCTCGCAAGGTTTTATCTGACCGTGAGCGGGTTATGAATGAAAACGCGCAAAGTATTGAGCAATGGTGCGGAGTTATGGGAGAGCAAGGCGTTGGTTTTGAAGAGTGGATCAAACCAAAGGAGATCATTACTGGCAAAATGAATATTGCCGGAGCGAATGTTCCAGTATTTAAGGAAGTAATTTTTAATTTAGCTGAATACGATTATTATTCAACACCTTTTTGGGTAGATAAAGGGATTGAAATATTACGAATGTATATATCCAGTAAAGTCGAAGTGGAAATTGTCAAAAAACAAATTTCAATTTTACAAAAGGAATTACGAACAACGACGCAAAGAGTTAATCTTTTTGAGAAAATAAAAATTCCTGAATGTTTAGATAATATCCGTAAAATTGGTATTTATTTGGGCGACCAACAGGCAAATGCTGTTGGCGTGAGTAAAGTCGCGAAACGTAAGGTAGATGCCAAAAATTTGGAAACAGCCTTAGTGTAATTTTGAGAAACGAAAGAAATATATGATTGTTTCAATGAAAAAAATTCATGTGATTATACAAAAAAAAGACGAACTTTCGGCTATGGAAGAATTACGTCGGTTTGGGGCTGTTCATGTTGATCATCAAGATGAATTAAAAAATCGAGAAATCTTTGAGTTAAGAGAAGATATTACCATTTATAATCGGGTTCTTCATATTCTTAAATCAACAAAAGGAAGCTCTGCGCAAAAACAATCAGAGAATCTTGAGGCTCGCGCAAGTTTGATTTTGGATCGGTTGGCTAAATCAGACGAATTAAAGGAGACCATGGCTGCTCGAGCGAACTTGATTAAGCAGTGGGATTCTTGGGGAGATTTTGATCCAGCTGATATTGAATATTTAAAAGAAAAAGGTGTTTATATTTATTTATGTGAAATCCCCCATAATGATAAAAATCAAATTGTCAATGGGGCCGTTTTGCATGTGATTAGTGAAACAAAGAAGTCTAAACTTTGTGTTTTGATCTCGCGAGAAAAAATAGATCTTCCGTGGGAAGTTCTTAAACCGCCGGCGGTAAGGTTAAAAGAAATGTTTGTTCTGCAGGATAAAGAAAAAGAAGAGTTGATGAACTTAGAACAAAAATTAAGGGAAAACTCACGGTATATTGAACATTTTGAAAACGCGTTAATGGACGCTCAAGAAAAATTGAACTTTAGCGAAGTTGTTTCTGGTCTACGAAAAGAAAATCAACTGGTTGTTTTAAAAGGTTTTTGTCCCAAGGAACAATGTGAAGAACTCAAGAATTATACAAAAGATAATCAGTGGGGTGTTCTTATTGAAAATTTATCAGAGGAAGATGTTCCCCCGACGTTGTTAAAAAATCCTAAATGGCTTGATCCAATAAAACCAGTTTTTTCAATGATTAATGTTATGCCGGGATATAAAGAATTTGATATCAGTTTGTTTTTTCTGTTATTCTTTTCTTTGTTTGTAGGTATGTTAGTCGGAGATGCAGGATATGGTGTGGTAATTGCTTTTGGGGCGGCCATTGTTCATTTTAAAATGGCTAAAAAGATTAAAAGTTCTACAATTTTTCATTTGGTGTATTTATTATGTGGCTGCACTGTTTTGTGGGGAATATTAACAGGCGTATATTTTGGTCAACAGTGGTTACCAAAAAATATTCAACCAGCGCTTCCTTGGTTGGCGGACATCAAGAATTTACAGATGTTATGTTTTCTTATCGGCGCGATTCATTTAAGTATTGCGCATATTTGGCGAGGGATAAATAAATTACCTTCTTTGGCTATTTTATCCGACGTTGGCTGGCTGATGCTCGTTTGGGTGATGTATTGTTTAGCGAATATGTTAGTATTAGGCAATCCTTTATTACCAATCGCAAAATATTTACTGATGGCAGGCATTTCGTTTGTGGTTTTGTTTTCCAAACCAAATACAAATCCTTTAAAGGCTATTGGCCCGGGATTGGGAGATTTATTATTAAATATAATAAATACTTTTACGGATGTGGTTTCATATATAAGATTATATGCCGTCGGGTTGGCGACCGTTGCTGTCGCGGACGCGGCGAATTCAATGGGTATTTTCGGTGCGTTGCCTTTACATGCCTTAAATATTGTTTTAGCTGCAATGGCGATTTTAGTGCATGGATTAAGGCTGAATGTCTTGGAGTTTTCCGGACATTTAGGTATGGAATGGGCTGGTATAAAATACAACCCGTTTAAGAAAATTAAAGAAACATAATTGCTGCATTGGAATATAATCAACCGTTCATTTTCTATTGTTTTTATCTCGTAAAGTGTATCGAGAATATGTCACAAAAAATGAAGGTTGAATTTTGTTTCAATGTATGACAACTTTAAAAAACATAAAAGGAGAATGATATGGTGGAAGCAAGTGCATTAATGCAGTTTAAAGATTTGGGATTGGCCGCGGCATTATCTTTTGCGGCTATCGGTTCAGCTATGGGAACTGGGGCGGCTGGTATGGCTTCCGTCGGCGCTTGGAAAAAATGTTATGCGCAAAGTAAAGCAGCCCCTTTTATGTTAATCGTTTTCGTCGGAGCCCCATTGTCACAGACAATTTATGGAATGATTTTAATGAATAAGATTGCAGAGGCAGCAATTAATGGTAGTTTTTTTTGGGGAATGGGAATTCTAGGCGGTATCGCTATGGGGTCTTCTGCTTTAATGCAAGGGAGAGCTGGGGCAGGTGCTGCCGACGCGTTAGCAGAAACAGGTAAAGGTTTTACCAATTATTTAATTGTTTTAGGGATTATTGAAACAGTTGCGCTTTTTGTGATGGTCTTTTTACTCGGTAAAATCGGAATGTTAGCCGGATAAAATAGTTGCTTGCACAATAAAAAAACTCATACTATAATATTGCTTCTTTGAGATTGATTTTTAAGTTTTTGGGCGATTAGCTCAGCTGGTTAGAGCATCTGACTTACATTCAGAAGGTCCAGGGTTCGACTCCTTGATCGCCCATTTTATTTTCTTCTTTACAAAAAGTTCTTTCGATATTACACTAACTTTTCAAAAATTTTTAAGGGCCCGTGGTGTAGTTTGGTTAACATATCTGACTGTCGATCAGAAGATCGCGAGTTCAAATCTCGTCGGGCCCGTAAATATAAAAAGCCTCTCTTATTAGAGAGGCTTTTTATATTTAAGGTATTCGTTTTCGAATTTTTATTTACCCGTTAATTCTTGTAGGATATTTATTAACTAAGAAATCAATGTGTAGGACGGAGGGTGTCAGGCTTGAAGCCAAACCCTCTTTTTTGTTTGAGTTTTTGAGAATTTACCCAGACTTTGTAACGGACGCGTAATTTTCGGGATAATCCGAAAAGGGACATTAGCGGGAGGGATAGCGTAATCCAGAGGAAGATTTTTAAAGAGTTTCTTCTTTTTGCTTTTTTAAGACATTTTATAAGTGCTCTAGCCGCGTAATCACTCCAAAGCTGCCTTAGGAAAGTGCTATCATTAAAATATTCAGCGATGTTGATAAGCGATTCAATAAGAAAATGAGCGCGGTAATGGGTAAGATACTGTTTTTTTATTTCCTTATAATATTGGTTAGCAAGGTTTATTTCCCCAGCCTCCATATGATATTTTAGAGAAGCTAATTTTCCTTCAAAATTGGCATAGAAATTATTAATCAAGTTGCAGCAAAAAATGGCAGAAATCCGATCTCTAACAACAGAGTTGTTGTTTTTGTGTCGGTATTCACCAGTGATTTCATGGATATGTTTAAATTTATAATATTTGGCGGCACGCAGCCAAAATTCCCAATCTTGTGACATGGTAAAATCTTCGTTAAATAATCCTACTTTTTCAAAAATGGATTTTCGGTGGAGCATACTTACAGTAGTGATAAAAGGATCTCCAACCATACGGTCTTTATCGAAATCTTCATCCCATATATATAAATCACTAATATATTGAAATTTACCATTTTCAATCAGACCATTAACAGCCAAGGTTGTAGAATAAACGAAGTCAACTTTAAATTTCTGTATGCTTGAAACCATGACTTGAAGGTGGTCGGGATAAAAGATGTCATCGTCATCGCAATACGCAATATAGGTTCCCCTAGCTTCTAGGATTCCACGATTTACAGCCGCAGTAACGCCAAGATTTTTAGGAAGTTTAATATACTTAATTTTTACGGAATTAATTTGACGAATAACTTTATCTAATTCATCAGAGCCCCCGTCGTTAACGATAATCAGTTCGAAATCAGTGTAGGTTTGTTGAAGAACGCTTTGGATGCTTGATTGAATTTCATCGGCGCGGTTATAGGTCGGCATAATGACAGAGACTGTGCAGAGGTTTTCTTTTAAAGGGTGAGGTAATTTATGATGAGCAAAAGGTTCTAAGGAAGACATTTTGTGAAATATGTCAGATTGTTGGTTGTTAAAGTATAACGATTGGCTATAACACATGAAGGCTAGTGAATGCTTTCCTTGGTTTTCATATAAATCACCTAATTTATTCAGGATTGGCCATTTTTCACGACTGTGATACCAGTTCAATTGTAAATACTTACATTGTTCTTGAATATCGGGATGCGGCTGTTCTTTATAGGCTTTAAAATATTGATAGACAATCGGAAGGTCATTGTATTTGCTGCATGCTAGTTTTTGTAGTTCGGTATACTTTTGCGCCTGATTGAGATTGTCTAAATTTTTTCGTTCATAAGAAGATTCATCTATTAAATTCTGGGAAACGATTGTTGCGGAAGATGATTTGATTTTAGATTTGTTACGGATTTTAGAAATCTGTGAAGTTATTTTTGAAACGTAATATAAAGGATTTAACACATAACAGGGAGGCTGGGGATCTCTTAAATTTTTTTGGTGAGAGAAGTTGCGCAATTTACGGGATAAATTT
This sequence comes from Candidatus Omnitrophota bacterium, assembly GCA_020632515.1. GTDB lineage: Bacteria > Omnitrophota > Gorgyraeia > Zapsychrales > Zapsychraceae > JACKFK01. The sequence goes on from JACKFK010000005.1 coordinate 141,574, forward strand.
GTTAGTAAAGATATATTCCCTGGAAGGGTAGATGTTTTGACTATAGAAATTTTTTTTAGCGAAGTTAATGCGTTGAAGGTTAAATCAAGTTGCTGAATTTCATCATCACTAAGCATCCATGAATGATAATGAAAATGAGTGAACATTTTTTTTGAAAAACTAGTTAAAGTTTTTATATGTTGCACAACTTTTAAAATATCCCCCTTATATTCATTCAAATCGCTAATCGAGGTTAAATCTTTAATATTATAAGAATTTCTTGCGCAAAGGACTTTAGTAAACCCGCATTTCGCCACAGCTTGCAGGCTTTTTCGATCTAAGCTGTTCCATGGAAAAACAAATACATCAATTGGTATCTGGAAGAGATTTTCTAGATATTTTTTGCCTTGAGAGATTTTTTCAACCATTTCAGCTTCACTTAGTCCGGAAAATTCGTTATAGCAACCAGATTTTGGGCTGTATTTTAACCATTTACGATCTATTCCTTGAAAGAAGTTTGTTTCGGTAATTTGGGTGTCTTCGCTGGGATGAAATACGTTTGTTTGATGGGTCCAACCATGCTGAGCAATTTCAATTAACCCTTTGGATAAATATTCCTTCATTAAGGCCATAATTTTGGGATTGGATTCAAGTAAATGAAAATGATTGCAAAGGTGATTATGCGGATCTTCAGTAACATTTGGGATAACACACATTACTTGAGGGATTTGATATTTTTCAAAAATTTCTAAAATTTGTCGTTCTTTGACTGGGTCGCTTAACGCGCAAATATCGTCATTACGAAAAAGTAGAGAAATCGATTTTTTCATGGATAAAGTATTCCTATGGAATTCGCACAAAGTGCGATGAAGTTATAGTACGTTGTGAAATAAGCTTTGGTGAAGTCTTTAGGTAAAGATGGAATTAACGTTTTTTCTTTAACTCCTGGTAAAAAAGGGTTAAGGGGATAATTAACGATAGATTAGCATAAAAAAAATTGAAATAGCAAGAAATTTTATTTTTTATTGGGAAAGGATTTTCAAAAAGAAGAGGCTTTTGGGGCTAGTTGTTATCTTCTTTTTAGAATTTTAACACCATGGTTCCATGCCCAGCCAGGATTAGGATTGTTCCAGTCTCCAAATTGTGTGACTGTCTCAAAATGATCTTCAATATATTTGAATAAGATTTTGCAATGGGTTTCACCAAAGAATCCCATATCCGTTTCTGGAGAACGATAACGATTAGAAAGGATAATCCATTGGAGATTGTTTTGTTCAAGCTCTGTGATAATCGATTGTTCTTGTTCCGGTGGGATCATGGAATGTTCAAAAAAATCAAGTTGGCGCGTGGCTCCATCGTGGTTTGTTAGAAAATAATAAAGGGAAGAGTGGGGAAGCGCGAGGATTTTATCATTGGCAGGAACATGTTGATTAATAAAGTCGCATGTTTGATGAACAGTTTGAAACCACTCAGGGGCTTGGGATGTGTAGATTTGATTTTTTCCAACGTTAAGCATAGTCGAGGGATGTTTGAAGCCATTAATGTAACGGGTTAGCGCGCAGGTGTGATAGAAAGAAACAGTAAAAAGCGTGATTATGCATAACCCTTTAATTAGGGGGGAGAAAATTTTTTCAGAGCTAAACTCCATAAAGTAATGAATGAGGAAGAAGATAATTATGATGAAGATCGGTTTACCCCAATTGATTCGAAAAGTAATTCCACTTAAGAGAAATTCGTGGAGAGAAAAAAGGGAAAACATTAACAACGATGTGAAGATAAGGATTAATTCTGTACGTTTATTTGTATCAATTTTTTTTGTTATTAGTAAGTAAAAAAGTTTTACGACCGTAATACAGAGGATACCTGCCAGCAGTTTGCTTTTCCATGTGCGTAGAAAATTTTCAGCAAAGGCATCGCCGATACGGGCTAGAATCGGCCAAATGCTCGTGGAGGTGCTTTCTGCATGACGAACAATTAAATAAGGAAAACTTTGGTTGAGCGCGTATTTGGGTAATGAATGGGCAGCCAGCCAATACGCGAAGAATGAAGTCGCAATAATGAATAAAGATAAAAGCATGCTTGTGATGAACGATGTCTTCAGACGAGGAGATTTTTTTAAAAAGTCTGTTAATAAAAGGCCGAAAATAAAGCAAAAAAGGGAAGTTATTCCTAAGTTTGGCCGGACTAACAGCAAAAGGAAAAGACTTATAAATCCAAAAATTATAAATTTTTGTTTTTGGTTTTTAATATAGCAAAAAAGGAAATAAATAGTAGCGAGCAAAACCACAATGCCGCCGGCATGATGATAGCTGTAAAAGAAATCGTAGCCGCGAAAAATCCAATACCACGAAGCGCAAACGAGCGCTAATTCTGCTGTTATAAATACATTGCATATTAAGAAGATTAATATGCCAGAAAGTAAGATTAAAATGTTTTGTCCCAACAGAGCGGTATTGATAGAAACGCCGAAAATCTTAAAAAATGTGCTGTAATAGTGAGGCATCAGTAATCCGTACATCCAGGAGAAATCTTTATAGACAGCTGCGCCATCCATTGTTTTTTTAAATGCGTAAAGTTCTCGGCCGTGGTCTCCAGGTGAGAGGAAATATTGAAAGTCTAGTAAGGGAGAAAGGATTAGAATCCCGCAGGCCAGGGTAAGTAAAAGGTAAATGATTTTTTTGAACATGGTGACAGTCTAACATAGATCCAAACTTAGAAATAGCTCTTTACATAATATTTCTTAAAAGAGAATATAATTGCAGAGGATGTGAGTTTTTTATCTATTTCAGGTGCTATGTGATATTATATTGGTTCAAAGAAATGATGATTAACAAAGAATTTAACAGGAGCTGGATATGATTACCATTGAAGAATTTATGAAATGTGAATTTGTAGTCGCGCGGGTTATAGAAGCAAAGGAACATCCTAATGCGGACAAATTATTGGTTTTGAAAGTTGATGTTGGTGGAGAGGAGCGTCAATTGGTGGCGGGTATTCGTAAGTCATACGCGCCGGAAAATTTGATTGGCCGAAGGATTGTAATGGTTAAAAATTTGCAGCCAGCCGTAATCCGGGGAGAAGAATCTCAGGGGATGATCCTAGCGGCCTCGGATGAAGACGGTGTTTCCATTTTGCAGCCGGATCGAGAGGTTAAAATCGGCGCCCGGATTAAGTAAAGGAAACAAAAAGATGAAAGTTAAAACTGAATATTTAAAACTTTCGACAGAAGGACACGCCGATATTTTTGATATCACGGAAAGAATTGAAAAAGCTCTAAAAAATGGAAAGTTTTCGAATGGAATTGTGAATGTCAGTGTCATTGGATCAACTGGCGCGATTACGACCTGTGAATTTGAGCCAGGACTTGTGCAAGATATTAAGGAAATTTTTGACAGATTAATTCCAGCCGGAAATTATCACCATGATCAGGCGTGGGGCGATGGTAACGGTCATTCTCACTTAAGATCATCTCTGGTTGGTCCGTCGTTAACCATTCCTTTTGCGAACAATAAATTAATTCTTGGAACATGGCAGCAAGTGATTTTTATTGATTTTGATAATCGCCCGCGGCAGCGAGAAATTGTGCTTCAGTTTTTAGGAGAATAATAAATGGTTTTTGCTGATATACCGCAGTTTGTTGAACAGAAAGTGTGTCTTTCCTGTGATGGTTGCTGCCGTTTTAGTGACGACAAGACTTTATGGAGGCCAAAAGTTTTTCCAACTGAAATTAAAGAGCTAAATAAACAAGAAACGATAGGTAAAGAAGGTTTTACGCAGGACGGATATTTAAAAACGATTGCCCATGAGCAATATCATCGCTGTACTTTTTTTAATTGTAAAGATAATACCTGCCAAATTTATTTTAATCGGCCGTTTGAATGTCAAATATATCCGGTTATTTTACATCAGCATAATCGGCGGATTTATGTTTGTGTGCATTTAAGTTGCCCATATATTTTAGAACATCATGGCACGAAAAAGTTTGAACAATATAAGGAAGACCTTCGTCGGTATTTCTTTGATGATAATATTTATTCATTTTTGCGTGCGAATGCCTCATCGATGGGAGATTATTCAGTTTTTAGTGATGAGCTAGAGATTTTATTTGAACTTCAAAAGGAATGTGAGCAAGATGGCTGTTGAATTGTTGGATAGAAAGAGTGAATTCGACGAATATCTGCAAGAAAATGATGAAACCCTGTCAGCTTTTAATTTTACTAATATTTTTGTCTGGAAAGATTTTTTTACGTTTGAATTTAAGGTTTTAGATGGAAATCTGTGTGTGTTTGCCCGGGATCAAATAGGATGTTTTCTCTATTTGCCGCCGTTAGGGCAGACCATTTCTCCGTTGGCTGTTGAGCAGAGTTTTGCGTATATGGAGCGTGTTAACCAGGGAAGTGGTGTTTCACGAATAGAGAATGTGAGTCTAAAACAATTAAATAATTTTCCTGAGACTAACTATAAATATTTTCAGAAGGCTTATGAATATTTGTATTACCGTAAAGATTTGGCGGGTTTAGCAGGTAATGTTTATAAGTCCAAACGCTGGCTTTTGAATAATTTTCAAAAGAATAATGAATACAGTTTTGTGTCATACTCTCCGCAGTATCAAGAAGATTGTTTGAGGTTGTTTGATCAATGGGCGCAAGAACGAACGGAAAAGTGTAGCGATGATATTTATCAACATATGTTGAAAGAAAACCGTAATGTTCATCGGTTGATATTACAATTTGCTGATCAATTAGGATTAGTGGGTCGCGTCATTATGATTAATAGAAAAATTGCAGCGTATAGTTTTGGTGTGGAAATTAATCGCGATACTTTCTGTGTATTAGTTGAGGTAACGGATTTAAATGTTAAAGGACTTTCTGTCGGGATTTTTCATCATCTGTGTAATGACCCCCAACTAGCTTCGTATAAATTTATTAATGTTATGGATGATTTCGAATTAGAAAACATTCAATGGACAAAAAATTCGTTTCGACCAATTATTATGATGCCGTCTTATTCGGTTTCGAGAAAATAGATTATGAAATCAATTTTAGATAAAACATTTTTAGTTTTTGACGTGGAAACAACAGGGTTAGCTCCGCAATTAGGCGACCGGATGGTTGAAATTGCTTTGATTCAATTTAGGAATGGAAAAATTATGCGGAAGTTTGAGACATTAATTAATCCACAACGGCCAATGTCTTATAGTGCGTATTTAGTTCATGGGATTTCTGACGATATGCTTAAAGACGCACCAACGTCACAAGAAATTTTGCCTTCTTTATACGAATGGTTTCAGGAATCGTATGTGGTAGGGCATAACGTAAAATTTGATTTAAAATTTTTAAATCATGAATATGCTTTAGCAGGGTATGAACAAGTGGAACACGATTGTACAATTGATACGATTAAAATGGCCAGAGGTTTTATGCCGCAATTAAAGAAATTCTCGTTAGAAAGAGTGGCAAATCATTTAGGCGTTAATGCCCGTCAATGTCATCGCGCTATGTCTGATGTAGAGATGACACATGAAGTGTTTTCTCAATTGTTAGAAGAAGCCCGTCAACGAAATCTTCATGTTGAAGAGAAGTTTTTAAATTTGTTTGGTAAAAAACGTGTTGTAAGACAAAAGAAAAGAGAGAAGTTAAAGTTGATCGAAAACGCGATCGAAAAAAAGGAAACCCTGCACCTATTATATTCAGGCAGTGTCAGCGGCACCATGTTCAGGAAAGTTTCTCCTTTGAAAATTATTGGAAAAGGGCGGCAGGCTGTTTTATCGGGGCATTGTCATCTGCGAGAGCAAGAAAGAAATTTTATAATAGATAAGATTGTTGAGCTTGGTTAATTTATGAAAATGTATTGGTTTAAAAGTTATCCCTATAATGGCAATTTTTATCGATTGATAAAAAATTTTTATGATGAGAAAAATTTTTTTGTGTTGGAGAGCAGTTTATTAGACAAAGATCGTGGGCGGTATAGTTATTTGGGGTTTGATCCTTTTCATGTTTTTTCTCAAAATGGAAAAAATGCTTTAATCACTTTGGAAAAAGAGGTTAAACCGTTTTCTGACTTTTGCGAAATGTGTGAAAACATATCTTTGCCGGGTATTGTTGGATATTTAGGGTATAACTTTGGGTTAAAACAAGAAAACATTCCAGCCAGGGATAAGGATTCCGTGCCGGATACATGGTTTGGTTTTTATGATTGTGTGTTGAAGATAGATCATTTCTTGAAGAAGCTTTATGTCTACTCTTCGGGTTTCCCGGAACAAAAAGAAGATCTGAGAGAGAAAAGGGCGTGGAGTCGTATAAATTATGTTGAACATAAATTAAAGAATATAAAAAATTATGCTGATGATCTTTCTTCCTCGACAATTGTCAGGGAAGGTTTTGAAACTGGCGAGGCTTTGCCGATTAGTAATTTTAACCGGGAGGAGTATTGTAGCGCGGTAAACAAGATTCTCCGTTATATTCAAGAAGGAGATGTTTATCAAGTTAATCTTGCCCAAAAGTTTGTTCTGGATGCATCGTTGGATAAAAAGGAAATCGTGTATTTGTATCAATTGTTACAACAATTATCTCCAGGATGTTTTGGAGGGTTTTTGGACGCGGGGGATTTCCAGGTCCTTAGCAGTTCACCAGAACGCTTTTTTAAGATCGAAGGGAAACGAATCCAGGCTCGACCGATGAAAGGAACCCGCCCTCGTGGTAAGTCGTTAATAGAAGATCAAGACTTAAAGACGCAGTTAATATCGAGTGAAAAAGATAAGGCGGAGCTTTTGATGATTACAGATTTAATGCGTAATGATTTAGGGCGTGTTTGTCGATATGGATCGGTTAAAGTGAAAGATTTAAGAGTTCTGGAAGAATATAAAACAGTCTATCAAACGACTTCTTGTGTTGAAGGAATTTTAGAAGAAAAACAAACTTGTTTTGAGGTTCTCAAGCAATGCTTTCCTGGAGGATCGATAACAGGATGTCCTAAAATCAGAGCCATGGAAATTATTGAAGAATTGGAACCCGCCGCTAGAGATTTGTATACAGGATGTTTTGGGTATATCAGTTTTAATGGAGACGCGGATTTTAACATTTTAATTCGGACAATACTTGCTTCACCTAATCAATTAACTTTCCACGTTGGCAGCGGTGTTGTTGCTGATTCAAGGCCAGAGATAGAATATCAGGAATCTTTAGTTAAAGCTAAAGCGATGATGGCGGCCGTGACACGCGCGATAACGCGGAAACCTATCCATATTTAAATTTTTTCTTTATGCGAAAGCCAATTATTTTTTTAAACGGAAAATTTATTAAGGTAAAGGTATCGTTTGTGGATTTTCTTGTTCCTGGACAAATTGAGGGGCGGGGAGTTTTTGAAACTATGAAGGTGGATAGTCTCGGTATTTTGGCATGGCCGCGACATTATCAGCGTCTTAAAAAGGGATGTTTATTTTATCGAATGAAAGCAATCCCTGTTCAAAAGGAATTTCAAAATATTATTAAAAAAATTTTACAAATGAATGAATTACGTTTCGCGAGAGTGCGGATAATGATTTTTGAGCAGCGAGATGTTCAGTATGTTTCTTTAACGGCTTTACCGATAAAAACAATTGCTGCGAAAAAATATCAACAGGGATTTAAAGTGAGTGTTGAACAAATGCCAGAGCGAAAAAAGCAACCAGCTTATTTAAAATCTCTAGACTATCATGCTTTTCGAGAAGCTTATCAATCCGCGCGAAATCAAGGATTTGACGAAGCTGTTTTAACAAACTCTCAAAAACAAATAGTAGAAGGAACCCGTTCCAATATTTTCTTTGTTAAAGCAGACACCGTTTACACACCGTCGTTAACAAGTGGCTGTTTAGATGGGATTACACGGAATATAATTTTAGGTTGTTTAAAGAAATTAAAAAGAAAATATGTGCAAAAACGAATTTACTTGAAAGAATTAAAAGCAGCCGATGAAATTTTTTTGACCAGCTCTGTTTTAGGCGTTATGCCGGTTACGCAAATTGAAAACAAGCGTATTTCTTCCGGGAGGATGGGCGAGATAACGCGCCAAATTTTTCTATCTTACAAAAAGATAAAACCTACTGTAATATTTTGATATTTTAATTGCCCCTTATATTTATATTCTATATAATTTTTATATGACTGATCGATTTGTGAAAATTAGCATATTATCTCTTGCCGCATTCTTTGTTAACCCCGTAATTGGTTTTACTGACGGACTTGTTTCCCGACAAGAAATGCAATCCTACCTTGAAGATAATCATATTGCTTCCCGGTATAATTCTTTGGACGGTTTAAAGGAAGAGGTTACTATTCTTCTTGATGAAAATAAAAAATTACAAGATCGATATTCTGTTATTCGGCAAGAAAGAGATTCCTTGAAGAATTTAGTAAATCAATATAAACAACGGGTTATTGAAAGTCAGCGGCAATTTTTGTCAGTGGAAGATTCTTATCAAGATTTAGAAGGAAGTCTTTCCGATTTCACGATTGAAACCGACGAATTTGGCTCAAACAATGATGTGGGGGGTGAAGGGGCAACTTTGAAGCTGTTAAAGCTTAAGCTGGCTGACTTACAATATACAAAAAAAGATTTGGAAATGGAGTTTAAGCTAACTAATTATTTAAAAACTAAGACGCAGAAATCATTAGCTGGATATAAAAAGGAATTAGACTTAATTGTTCAGAAAGAGGAAATGATTAAGGGGCAGGTTTTAGCGATGCAAGATAAAATAAGCTTCCTTCCGCAGAAAATCAGTGTTTTAGAACGGGAAAACGAAAAACTGCAAGAACAGATTGAGAAAGTCAAGATACGTAATAGTTTTAAAGAGCGCGAAGTAGCTTTAAAAAAGGATAAAAAGAAATTAGCTTTGCGATCCAGCGAATATGGTTTTTCAGATAAGGAAAAAGTTAAAGAACAGCTTTTGGTTAGCGTCAATCAACTGCAATCGGAATATGATCAACTGCAGGAACGATTAGAAAAATCTATGTCTAGTCAAGTGGAGAAGAAAAAGATTATTCAGAATGTGATCGAGCTTGATAAGGAAAACCAGGCGTTAAGAAATAAAATTTTGAATTTAAAAGAGAAAATTGACAACTATCAGTATTTTTGACGTAGAAAGATGTTTCTTTAATCGCATTACAAATTGAATAAGTTATTAGAAAGTATCTCTGACTGATTTACTAAAGAAAAGATGAATTGAATTCAACGTTTCACATTAAAATGAGTGATTTCTCAAAGACTAGTCCCAATCCTTTTAGGATTGGCTTTTTTGTTTAAAATAATATAAAATAGGAACTTAAAAATTTTAATTTTTATTTAAGAGGGGATCAGGTATGGATGAAATTTTAGAAATACTTTCCAATGATGCGCGAATTACGGCGGAAGAACTCGCCAAATTAACCGGAAAATCTTTGGATTCAGTGAAAAAAACTATCGAAAAATATGAAAAAAACGGCGTGATCGTTAAATATAAAACGTTAATTAATCATGATTTAGTACGTGACGCGAATTCATTTGTGCGGGCATTAATCGAGGTTAGCGTAACGCCACAAAAAGATGTTGGGTTTGATTCCATTGCTGAACGGATTTATAGTTTTCCAGAGGTGACCAGTTGTTATTTAGTGTCAGGGAGTTATGATCTTCTGGTGGTTGTGGAAGGAGAAAATATTCAAACCGTTTCCAATTTTGTAGCATCGAAATTGTCGTCATTGGATCAAATTCGCTCAACCACTACACACTTTTTATTAAAAAAATATAAGGAAGATGGTCAAATATTGAAGAAAACGGAAGAAGGTAATCGTTTAAAAATATCATATTAAATTGAAAAATAAACAGAGCATTTTATAAATTAATGACAGGAATATATGAAAATTGAAATTTCAAAAAAAGTCGAGAAATTGGCACCTTCGGGAATTCGTGAATTTTTTGATTTGGTTTTGGGAATGAAAGATGTAATTTCTCTAGGGGTTGGGGAGCCAGATTTTGCCTCTCCATGGCTTGTTCGTGAGAAAGCGATTTACTCTTTGGAGCGAGGGTATACCTCTTATACGTCTAATAAAGGTATGCCGGAATTGCGCAAACAGATCGCGCATTTTGTAAAAATGCGATATCAACTGGATTATGATTTTGACAATGAAATTCTTATTACTGTTGGTGTCAGTGAGGGGTTGGATTTAGTTATGCGGGCGTTATTAAATCCTGGAGATAAAGTAATTGTGCCAGAACCGGTTTATGTTTCTTATGCGCCAGTGGTGGAATTGGCCGGAGGGAAGGCTGTTTCGTTAAAAACGGATAAAAGTAATGAATTCAAGATGACACCAGAGAATATTGAAAAGCTTTGTACCAAAGACGTTCGTGCTCTGATGATTAATTATCCGTGCAATCCAACGGGAGCGTCTTATACCAAGCAAGAACTTGAGGCGATTGCGAAAGTTGTCAAAAAACATAATTTGCTTGTTATCAGCGATGAAGTTTATGACGAGCTTACATATGATTTTGACCATACGCCATTTGCCACTCTTCCAGGCATGAAAGAGCGGGTAATTTATTTAAATGGTTTTTCGAAAGCCTATGCCATGACAGGTTTTCGTATAGGCTGGGCGTGTGGGCCGGAAAAAGTAATTCAAGCGATGACAAAAATTCATCAATACACTATTCTCTGCGCGTCAATTACAGGGCAGATCGCTGCGCAGGAAGCGTTAAAGAATGGAATGAAGAGTGTTCAAGAGATGAAAAAAGAATATAAGCGTCGGCGACGATTTATTGTGGAATCATTGAATGAAATCGGATTGGATTGTCATATGCCGCAAGGTGCCTTTTATGTATTTCCATCGATTAAAAAGCTGAAAGTACCTTCAATGGATTTTGCCAAGGGTTTATTAAAGTCTCAGAAAGTTGCTCTCGTACCGGGAGTTGCTTTTGGAAAAGCTTGGGATGATTTTATCCGAATATCGTATGCTTCTAGTTATGATAATTTAAAGGAAGCCGTGGTTCGTATAAAGAAGTATTTAAGTAGTTCAAGGTAGTAGTTTATTGGATTCTTTTATTATAATGTAGTGCTGACAGATGGTTTTTGAGAAGAGGGAGGGCTTATGGTAAAAAAAACACGAAATCGTAATATTAATTTTGAAATAGAGTTTTATGAAGGTGTTTTAAATAAAACCCCGGATTTTTTTGAAGCGCTTTGTGCGCTAGGGGATTTGTATACGAAAAAAGGGCATTATCAGAAAGGGCTGCAGATTGATAAACGCCTTGTTCGGATTAGACCCAATGATCCGGTGGTTTTGTATAACCTGGCTTGCAGTTATTCATTGTTAAATGATGTTGATCAGGCCTTTGATAATTTACAGAGAGCGATTACACTAGGATATGATGATTTATATCATTTAGAACATGATGACGATTTAAATAATTTGCGTAAGAATGATAAATTTCGACAATATTTGGATGGTTTAAAGAAAGAACATAAACAACGGCAGTTTGACTAATCGTTCTAACGGGAACAAGAACATTATGGGCAAGAAAACGAACGTTATTGAAAATCGTAAATATAAACGTTTAGAAACTCATATCCCAATTGACTTTACCATTGTTCGGATTAATAGTGAGCTGCCTGGCGTGGATTGGGAGAAGGGATTGACGTGCAATGTTAGCCGCGGTGGTTTATGTCTTGAAACAGATGAGTTAAGCGAAAATACCATCAGGTTTTTAAGCAAGGAAGGTATATATTTAGACATGCGCATTCATGCGCCGATAGCCTCGGCTCCGGTTAAAGCGGTTGGAGAAATTGTTTGGCATAAATCGTTAGATCCGAAGAATTCTAAACATTACATGATCGGGGTTAAATATCAGTCTATTACCGATGAGAATCTCAATAAAATTATGGGACAGGTAATTTGTATTAAGTGTATTCGGGATAGTATTATTATCGGGTCAATTGTATTATTTATTCTGCTGGTCTTGATGAAAACATTTTTATAAACTTAGTTGTGCAATGTTATTATAACGCTAGTAAGGGACAGGCAGTTGCTTGTCCCTTATTTTTTAAAATGGAGGATGTGTTATGAAATCATTTCGAAAAGAATTGTGGTTTAATACTAAAACACGACGAGATTATATTAATATTTCTTCAAATGTTCAGACAGCGATCAATGAAAGTGGCATCAAAGAAGGGTTGTGTCTGGTCAACGCCATGCACATTTCCGCGAGTGTTTACATTAATGACGATGAGCCAGGGTTGCTTGGTGATTACGATAAATGGTTGGAAAAATTAGCGCCGCATGAACCGGTAAAACAATATCGGCACAATGACACAGGCGAAGACAACGCGGACGCGCATTTGAAACGTCAAATTATGGGACGAGAGGCCGTTGTTGCTGTTACCAATGGAAGGTTAGATTTTGGACCATGGGAGCAAATATTTTATGGTGAATTTGATGGTCGCCGTAAGAAGCGGGTGTTGGTTAAGATTATTGGAGAATGAGCGGTTTTAATAAAAATGAAAAGTTCCCTGCTTGTGTCTTTGCGAGGAATGATTTATAATGAACCGCTTTTAAGGGTTGTGAAGAGGTGTATCGGGAAGGTGTTATTTCTGAGCTATTAGTTTTCGCCCGTCAGCTAAGAATAGTTAAATATTTACTTAAAGGAGTTGCAAATGAGTCTAATCGTTTTAGGAACAGTAGCGCTTGATAATATTAAAACCTCCTCGGGAATGAAGAAAGATTTGCTGGGAGGCTCAGCCGCACATTTTTCGATGAGCGCGCGGCTTTTTACTATAGTGCATCTCGTTGGAATTATTGGTGCAGATTTTCCTAAGCGGCATATTCAATTTTTACGGAAAAAAGGAATTGATTTAACGTCTTTGACAGTGGGTAATGAAAAGTCTTTTCGGTGGACAGGTGAATATAAAAAAGGTGATTATAATAATGCGATTACATTAGCGACTGAGCTTGGAGTTTTATTGAACTATACGCCGGAAATTGCGCATCATCAGCGCAATCTTGATAATGTGTTTTTGGCGAATATCGATCCTGATGTGCAGATGAAACTGCTGGAACTTATGGGAAAGCCAAAATTAATCGGGCTGGATAGCATGAATTTATGGATTGAGCATAAACGGCAATCGTTATTTAAATTGATGAAGAAGGTTGATCTTTTTGTCGCCAACGATGGTGAGGCTTGCGCGATTACAAAAGAATCAAATTTAGTTAAAGCAGCCAAAGCGTTAAGAAAAATGGGGCCTAAGTTAATTGTCGTGAAAAAAGGTGAGCATGGTGTTTTGTTTTACTCAGATAATTTCATGTTTTCTTTTCCTGCGTATCCAGTTGATCATGTGGTAGATCCGACGGGTGCTGGTGATACTTTTGCCGGAGGGTTGATGGGGTATTTGACAAAGACAAAAAAGATTAATGATAAAAATTTACGGAAAGCCGTGCTTTATGCGACCACATTGGCATCATTTAATGTTGAAGGGTTTGGCATGGCGAAAACCGCGCCGTTAACTATGGCAAAAGTTAATGAACGGATGAAGGAATTGGTTAAGTTTATAGCAATCTAGTCACTCGTTGCTAAGTTGCTCGTTGCTGGTAAGTCAAGAATTGAGTTTAAAAGCTGTTAGATATTGTTAGGAAATAAGATCTTAGCAGCAAAACACATTAAACAAGGAATAGTATATGACTTATTCTATTTTAGAGAAAATCGGAGTTGTGGCTGCGGTGATTTTGCCGTTGTTTAATATTCCTTTAATTACAAAAATTGTTCAAAGACGTTCTTCTAAGGATATTAGTTTATCATGGGCATTAGGAGTTTGGATTTGTTTTTTGTTTATGCTGCCGTCGGGGTTAAATACAGAGGATATTGTCTGGAAGATTTTTAACATTGCTAATATAACAATGTTTTCTGTGGTAGTTTTTTTTACAGTGAAGTATAGAAAAGGAGATTTAGGTGACAGATAAAAAAGGGTTTAAGTGCGGTATGGTTTCGATTGTTGGACGGCCGAATGTTGGTAAATCGACGTTATTAAATAGTATTGTTGGGGAAAAGATTGCTATCGTCTCGACGGTTCCGCAGACTACGCGTCAGCAGATTCGGGGGATTTATAATGATAAGCGAGGGCAAATTGTGTTTATCGATACTCCGGGGTTGCATATGGCTAAAGATAAGCTTGATCAGTTTATGAATAAAGCTTCGGCTGCTACGGTGGATGAAGTGGATTGTCTTATTTATCTGGTGGACACCAGCCGCAAGATCGGTAGAGAAGAAGAGAGTATCGCGCAAAATTTAAAAACAGTTAAAAAACCGATAATTTTTGGTTTAAATAAAGTGGATTTGAAGGGAAAGTATTTGAGTGAATATATTGAATTTTGGGAAAAAGTAAAGGAAGAAAAAGTCGAACAGATGAAAAATTTTTCTATGATAGCTTTGTCAGGCGAAAAGGAACGTAATGTGGAAAAATTAGTGGATATTTTGTTCGATTTTCTGCCGGAGGGCCCAGCGTTGTATCCGGAAGATATTATTTCAGATTTTCCACAAAAGCTGGCGATTGCAGATATTATTCGAGAAAAGTTGTTGAAGATTCTCCGTCAAGAGATTCCTCATTCTGTTGGGGTTGTTATTGAGCATATGCAGCCCGTTAAGAAAAAAACAATGCATATTAAGGGGTTGATTTTGGTCGAAAAAGAGACGCAGAAAGAAATTGTTATTGGAAAACAGGGAAGAGTTCTAAAACAGGTTGGAACAGAAGCAAGAAAAGAATTGGAAGATCTTTTAGAAACAAAAGTGTTTTTAGAGCTGCATGTGAAATATCAAAAGCGTTGGAGAGATAATATTAGTTTATTGCAAGAGTTAGGATATGGTCAGTCTTAATAAAGGCAGCATTTATGTCAGGATATTTTTCTTAAGGCGTATAAACGGTGAGTTGCTTTATTGAACGTTATGAAAGTTGTTACCGTAAAACAAATTCAAAAGCTCGATGATCTGGCAATTTATCGATACGGAATTCCTTCGTTGGTGTTGATGGAGAATGCCGGGCGGGCCGTGGCGGAGGAAGTCTTTCGAATGATAAAAAGTCGTCCTAAGCCTATGGTTGGAATTGTTTGTGGCTTGGGCAATAACGCGGGGGATGGATTTGTTGTGGCGCGGCATTTAATTCAGGGCGGTGTTTCAACGAAAATATTTTTAGTAGGAAAAGGAAATCAACTAAAGCATGATGCTGCGGTTAATTATCAGATTTTAAAGCGATTGAAGTTTGAGATTGTTGAAAACGTAAAAACAGGCAACATCAAATCTATATTAGAAAAATTTGATGTCGTTGTCGACGCTATTTTTGGAGTCGGGCTTAATCGGGATATCGAAGAACCTTTTCGCGAAATTATTAATACACTCAATACGAAAGCGAAACGAATTGTGGCGGTTGATATTCCGTCAGGACTTGATGGAACAACGGGAAAAATTCACGGTGTTTGCATTAAAGCGCATACGACGGTTACTTTTAGCTTCGCGAAAAAAGGGTTTTATAAAGCTCAAGGCTTGAAACATGTCGGAAGAATTGTTGTCGCAGATATCGGGATTCCAAAAAAAGTGTTAGCTATTAAATGATATGACAGTCACTAATAAGAATATTGATCAAGTTGTTAAAAATATCCGTACGCAAATGAAAGATTTGCCGGATCCATCAGTGACGCTTGTTGGAAAACGGTGGAAAAGTCCGTTTTTAGTTTTGATTTCTTGTATTATGAGTTTACGGACGAAGGATGAAACAACCTTACCAGCAAGTGAGCGGCTGTTTAAATTAGCGGATAATCCACAGGATATGTTGAAATTAACAACGAGGCAGATCGAAAAAGCGATTTATCCCGTCGGATTCTATAAAACAAAAGCCAAGACCATTCATGGGATTTGTCATGATATTTTGGAAAAGTTTAGAGGTAATGTGCCAAATGACTTGGACATATTATTAACAATGAAGGGCGTTGGCCGCAAAACAGCTAATCTTGTTCTTACCGAAGGATTTCAAATTCCCGCTATGTGTGTGGACACTCATGTCCATCGAATCTCTAATCGTTTTGGTTATGTAAAAACAGACTCGCCGGAAGAAACCGAGATGGCTTTGAGAAAGAAGTTGCCTAAAGTGCATTGGATGGATTACAATGCCTTGCTAGTGACATGGGGGCAAAATGTTTGTAAACCGATCTCGCCTTTATGTTCCCAATGTTCAGTTAAGCGTTATTGTGACCGCAATGATGTGGCAATCAGTCGTTAAATGTTAATAATGGAAAACACGTATGATTAAAAGAGGTTCAATTATTAATCCGGAAAT
Source organism: Candidatus Omnitrophota bacterium (assembly GCA_020632515.1). Taxonomy (GTDB): domain Bacteria; phylum Omnitrophota; class Gorgyraeia; order Zapsychrales; family Zapsychraceae; genus JACKFK01. The sequence goes on from JACKFK010000005.1 coordinate 157,871, forward strand.
CCAGGCTGTTTTAAGTTCCTCGAATAGAAAAGAGGGGATAAAGAAACTGTTCGCGGATATGCATCCGTATGACATCTTTGTCTTATGTGAAGATTTGGACAATACGCAAATCGCTGAGTGTATACGAGCGCTGGGGGTTCCTGCTGGGATTGAACTGTTTGAGCAGTTTGATGATGATCGGCGAAAAGAAATTTTTTCCTGTTTTAGCGGAGAATGGATGGCGGATATTTTGGAAGAAATGTCGCATGATGAGCGGGCCGATTTTGTTAAAAATCTTTCCCCCGAAAAGATGGAGGAGATTTTACCTTTGGTTGCTCGAGCTGAGCGGATTGATATTAAAAAATTAATTGAATATAAGGAAGGCACGGCAGGGTCGATATTAACTACAGATTATGCGTCGCTTCCACCTAATATTTCAGTCAAAGAGGCCATTGAAAAAATCAAACTGCAGGCCTTTAATCGTGAAACCATTTATTATATTTATGTTATTGATAGCGATCGTAAACTTTTAGGATTTGTTTCCTTGCGGGATATTTTGGTTGCCCCATCGCAGAAGTTAATTGAAGATATTATGCATAAAAACGTCATCAGTGCCAATGTTAATGACGATAAGGAAGAAGTAGCTAATAAATTATCAGATTATAACTTTTTGGCGATTCCAATTGTTGATAATGATGAGCGTTTGGTTGGTATTGTTACAGTTGATGACGTTGTTGATGTTGTTATAGAGGAAACAACGGAAGATATTTATAAATACGGTGCTGCGGGGGAATATATTGATTATATGAAAGCCAATCCTTTTAATGTGGCCAGACAGCGAGCCTTTTGGTTGCTTTTTTTAATTATTGTTGGTTCTGTATCGGCGTTTATTTTACAAAAGAATACATATTTACTTGAGACGGTAGTTGCCTTAAGTTTCTTTACGCCGTTGTTGTTGGGAGCTGGAGGTAACGCTGGGACGCAGTCATCAACGGTTGTTATTAGGGGATTGGCTGTTGGTGAAATTGAAATGGAAGATGTGTTTAAAGTTATAAAGAAAGAGATGAGCGTTGGTATTTGCGTTGGTACGTTTATGGCATTGGTTGCTTCTGTTATGGCTTCCTGGTTGGATAAAGATCCTCGTCTTGGTTTTACCGTCGGAATGGCAATGATTTTCAATGTAACATTGGCTACTTCTTTAGGGGCTTTTTTACCAATCTTATTTAAGAAATTTAAACTAGATCCGGCATTAATGTCAGGTCCCTTTATTACATGTATTGTGGATGTTGTTTCTTTAATAGTTTATTTTAAAATTGCCACTATAATTTTTGCATAGGTTTTTCTAAAATTTATAGAATTTCTTGACTTCATAGTTTTGTTATGTTAAATAAATTTAGCTATGTTTATTAACAAAATATTAAATTTAAAATATTCTGAACTTCCGCCTAATGTGGTTTGGGCTTTTTATTAAAGTTATGTGGAACAACGGGGGAGATCTGTAAGATTGAACAAAACGGATTATAAATAATTATGGAACCTGATTTTTTTTCTTAGGTTCCATTTTTTATTGTCTAAATAAGGATAATGAGCATGGGAATGACGATTGGTTTAACATACGATTTAAAAGATTCTTGGAATTTTCGGCAAAATGATCCACAAGACGCAAATGCGGAATTTGATAAGCCGCAGACAGTTGATCGTGTTGTCGAAGCTTTAGAATCTGGCGGTCATCGTGTTTTGCGTATAGGTAATGTAGAAAAGTTATTGGAACAAATTGCGGAACTGGATGTGGATTTGGTATTTAACATGTGCGAAGGCGTTAGTGGTCGGAATCGGGAAATGCAAGTGCCGATGTTGTTGGAAATGTATAATATTCCCTTTGTCGGCGCGGACGCGCTGACTTTGGGTATTTCTTTAGATAAGGTAGCTGCTAAAAAAATGTTTATGGCAGATAATATTTCTACAGCAAAATTTTTTGTAGTTGATGAAGATAAGAATCTTTCCGAAAAAGAATTAATCCCGTTATTAAATAAGAATAATATGCGTTTTCCTTTGATGGTAAAAACGCGCCATGAAGGTTCTTCAAAAGGGATTAATGAAAATTCACGTGTTACGGATATTGCGGCTCTTGTGCGGCAAGTGCGCTGGATTCATAACAAATATCATCAGTCTGCATTAGTTGAAGAGTTTATTCATGGATCAGAATTTACCGTGGCTGTTTTAGGCAATAACAATTGTCAGGCGATGCCGGTTGTCCAATATTCGATGAATGGAAAGCTGGATTTAGGAGAAGAGTTTTATACAAATCAACGGTTGATAGATATGTCGGTTCAATATATATGTCCGGCGAAAATTTCTGAAGAATTAACTTTGAAATTACAGGATTTAGCGGTTAAGGCTTACAAAAGTATTGAATGTCGTGATTTGGGACGGGTAGATTTCAGGGTTGACGAAAATGGACAGCCCTATGTCTTGGAAATAAATCCGCTGCCAAGTTTAGAAAAAGGTGATGTTTTCGATCTTTTTCCTAAAGCATTAGGGACAAATTTTGCTGAGAAATTAAATGAGATTATAAATTTTGCTGCAATTCGTTATGGACTGACGGAAACAGCAACTATAAGGACAGCATTACGAAACTAATATGAATCCGATAGAATCTATTCAAAACGAGATTTCATCTTCTTTTCCAACGGTTAAACTTTCACCGAAGGAAAATCGTGTTATTAATTTTTTTAAAGACGCGACTCCGTTAGATTGGGAAGATTGGCGCTGGCAAATTCGTAATAGGGTTCGTTCTTTAGATGTGTTGAACAAATTTATCAATCTAACAAAACATGAAATTAAAGGGATTCAAGGGTGTGGCAATAAATTGACAATGTCAATCCCTCCGTATTTTGCCAGTTTAATGGATCCTGAAGATCCAAAATGTCCGATTCGTTTACAAAGTGTTCCGCAAGTTCATGAATTGGAGGTTTCTGAAAATGAAATGAGAGATCCTTGCGGGGAAGATAAAAATTCACCTGTGCATGGATTGGTACATCGTTACCCTGATCGGGTTTTGTTTCTTGTTAATGAGATGTGCGCCATGTATTGTCGGTATTGCACACGTTCTCGCATGGTTGGTGATGGGCAAAGAACATTGAGTACAGAAACTTATAATGCAGCATTTGACTACATCCGTTCTAATAAAAAAATACGGGATGTTTTAATTTCCGGCGGAGATCCATTAACAATGAGCGATCGCATGCTTGAACATATTATCAAGACATTAAAAGAAATCCCCCATGTCGAATTTGTTCGAATAGGAACACGAATACCTGTTACTTTGCCTCAACGGATTACTTTTGATTTGGTGAATATGCTCAAGAAGTATAGTCCGATTTGGATGAGCATTCATTTCAATCATCCTAAAGAAATCACGAAACGCGTTAAATTTGCGTGTGATCTTTTGGCGGATAGCGGAATCCCGATGGGGAGTCAGACTGTTTTGCTTAAGGGAATTAATGATAAACCTGCTGTTATGAAAAAATTAATGCATGAATTGCTCAAGATAAGGGTTCGCCCTTATTATATTTATCAATGCGATCCGATTCTTGGATCTAAACATTTCCGCACACCAGTCTCGGTAGGTCTTAATATTATTGAAAAATTAAGAGGACATACAACAGGTTACGCTGTTCCGACTTATGTCATTGACGGACCAGGCGGTGGTGGGAAGATTCCTCTTTCCTCAAATTATATCCTTGCCCAGGACAATGGCGTTTACACTCTGCGCAATTATGCGGGGAAACAATTTGTCTATCACGACCCTCAATAATTTCCTCAATATCGGTTTATTTGCTTAAATTAGAATTAATTGACGTAAAATCTACTCTATGCTACTATTTAGGCTCTTTTTAACTGTTGGGATAAATTTAGAAAATATTTATTTTGGAGTAATATTATGAGAAAAATTGAAGCTATTGTTCGAAAAGAAAAATTCGAAGATATTATAAAAGTTTTGGAAAAGTCTGGTATTGGAGGAGTTACGGTAACTGAAGCTAAGGGGTTTGGGCACCATCGGAATGGCTTAAAGGAGAAATATAAGATTGAAATTTATGTTGATGAATTTCAAGTCGATAAGGTGATTGACATGATTCGATCTGTGGCAAAAACCGGAACCACAGGGGATGGAAAAATTGCTATTTTACAGTTGGAAAATCTTATTAAGATTCGTACAGGAGAGGAAGGCGCCAGCGCGATTTGAAACAAGGAAAAATATATTTACATTCAAGGTTAATTTAATATAATATTACTTCATTAATTTAAAAAATAATAGTTAAGGTGGTGAATAATTCATGATTGAAGTTAAAGTTAATGATTCAAATGGCTTTGAAAAGGCAATGAAGATTTTTAAAAAAGCCTGCCAAAAAGATGGTTTTATGATGGAACTGAAGGATCGTCAATATTACTGCAAACCATCTGAGAAGAAAAGACATAAGAATAAAAAGAGGTAATTTGAAATGGCTTTGAGCTATACGGAAATATTTGAGTGGCGCAAAACACTCAAAGGAAATCTGTAGGTTCAAAGCCTTTCTTATTTTGTGAGATAAGTTATGGGAAAATCCAAGAAAATAGCTATTTTAGTAGAAGATCTTTATCAAGTCTTAGAAGTTTGGTATCCGATTTTGCGCTTAAAAGAAAATGGCGTAGAAGCGGTGGTCATTGGTTCTGGCACAAAAGATTTGTACGCGAGTAAGGAAGGATATCCGGTCAAGGCGGATGTTTCTATTGAAAAGGCGAATCCGCAGGGTTTTGCTGGGGTCATTATCCCTGGCGGATGGGCTCCGGATATTATGCGGCGATTTCCCAAAATGGTAAATTTTGTAAGAGATATAAATGCCCAAGGAAAAGTTGTTGCTTCAATTTGTCATGGCGGATGGATGCTGGTTTCAGCTGGGATATTAAAAAACAAAAAAGCAACAAGCTTTTTTGCGATTAAAGATGATTTAATTGCAGCCGGAGCTAATTATGTGGATGAAGAGGTTGTTGTTGACGGAAACTTAATTACTTCTCGGAAACCGGAAGATTTAACAGCTTTTGTTGTAGAGATTATAAAACAACTGAGATAACTGCTAAGTTTAAGGATTCTTAATAATCGGCCAACGTATTGAAAAAGAATTTATGTTGTTACGAACTTTCAGACTTAATGGTTTAAATAAAATTTATCAAGAAAATGTGAGAAAAATGCTTCGGGATCCCAACCGTAAGCCTCTTTTGCTTCAGATGCGAGAATTGATATGGCTGGCGAAGACACAAAAATATTGGCCGCATAATTATTTTCGTTATAAAGCGTATACTAAAGGATATGATGTCCGGGAGTTGCAGTATTATCTGCCGGGGCGGCTTATGAATTTTATCCGTGAGGATTGTGTGAATGATCAAAGTTGCAAAGATTTTTGTAATGATAAGGTTCAATTTAAAAGAATCTTGATGGAAAACGCCCTGCCAACAGCAGAACCTATTGGCTACTTTTCTAGAGGGCAAGGATATTTTCGGTTAGATGATTCGCCGATTGATGAAGCCGAATTTTTGAATAATCTAGACGGGTATTATGTAATTAAACCTTCGCGAGATACTTCTTGTGGCCGAGGTATTCTATTTTTTTCTACCGATCAGCAGTCAGCAATAGTTAATTTTGGAGATAACCACACAATACTTCTCAATGAATTGCGGGGATATTTAAGCCAGCATCATAATAAATGCCTACTTATTGAGAGACAGCTTAAACAGCATCCGCAAATGGCGGTTATTTATTCACATGCAGTTAATACGATACGGATAGATACTCTTCGTTGTCTGGATGGAAATATTATAAATTTAAATGCTTATATTCGCTTAGGTCGTGGCGATCGTAAGGTAGATAATATTACAGCGGCGGAAGGTGTGGGAGGGATATCTGTTCCCATTGATCATATTTCTGGTCGTTTAAAAGGTATAGGGAAAGATAGATATCTTAATGAATTCATACAGCATCCTGATACTGGAGTTGCATTTGAAGGTATTGAAATTCCTTTTTGGAATGAATTAAAAGAACTCGTATGTCAAGCTCATCGAGTCTTTCCCAAAGTTAATTCAATTGGGTGGGATGTAGGGATTACACCACAAGGGCCTGTATTAATAGAAGGCAATCATGATTATGATATGTATGGGATACAGGTTATGCATGGAGGGTATTTAAAAAATAAAGTATTTGTCGAACAGATGCTGGGATATATTCGGCAATCACCATTTCGTAACAAATATGAGCGATATTTTCTCATTAAAAATTAAGGGTTTTTTCTATGATTAAAGTTAAACGTGCGCTTATTAGTGTTTCTGATAAAAAAGGGATTGTTCTTTTTGCCAAAGGATTATGCGCTTTAGGCGTTGAAATCCTTTCGACGGGAGGAACCGCCAAACAGCTTCGCGATGCGAAGATTCCGGTTGTAGACGTTTCCGATTATACGGGTTTTCCTGAAATGATGGATGGCCGGGTTAAAACGCTTCATCCGCGGATTCATGCCGGATTGTTGGCGTTACGTGATAAAGTTGATCACGTCGCGGAATTGCGCAAACATAATATTCCGTTAATCGACATGGTTGTTGTTAATCTGTATCCTTTTGAAAAAGTTATTCAAAAGAAAAACGTGAGTTTTGAAGAGGCTATTGAAAATATTGATATTGGCGGTCCTTCAATGCTTCGATCGGCGGCGAAAAATTTTAAAAGTGTGGCGGTAATTTGTGATCCGAATCACTATCAGGAAATTTTAAAGGAATTGGATACTAACAATGGACTCTTATCTGATACGGTGTTGTTTCGGTTAGCTACAGAAGCTTTTTCGCATACAGCTAAATACGATGGGATTATTTCGGAGTTTTTAAAGTCGCAACATACAAGTAATGACTTTTCACAAATGCCGAATGATTTAATTTTAAAGTTTTCAAAGCTGCAGGATCTTCGCTACGGGGAAAATCCTCATCAAGCTGCAGGGTTTTATAAGAATGCTAATGAATCAAAAGGACTTGCCAGCGCGACACAGTTACATGGAAAGAGTCTTTCTTTCAATAATATTTTGGATTTAAACGCGGCGTTGGAGTTTATTAAGGATTTTAATCAGCCGACGGCAGTTGTCATTAAACACAATAATCCAACAGGTGTTGCGCAAGACAAAGTTTTAAGTAAGGCTTTTCAAAACGCGTTAAATTGTGATCCAATATCAGCATTCGGAGGTATTATCGGATTAAATAAAAAAGTAGATTTAAAAACGGCCAGATTAATACAAAAAAGTGGTTTTATGGAATGTATTATCGCGCCTGGTTTTGATCAGGACGCGTTGAAATTATTAGGTCAGAAAAAGAATTTACGGTTGATCGAGATTAATTTCGATAATCTTGTTTCTGGAGGATATGATATTAAAAATGTTCAAGGGGGGGTCCTTGTTCAGGAACGTGATGAGAAAAACCTACAAGATAGTGATTTAAAAGTAGTCACAAAAACAAAGCCGACAAAACTGCAAAAAGACGCTATGAAATTCGGATGGAAAGTTATTAGAAATGTTAAGTCCAACGCGATTGTGTTAGTCAAAGGAACAAAAACTATAGGTATTGGTTGTGGTCAGACAAGTCGGGTGGATAGTGTTAAAATTGCGATTAATAAAGCGGGTAAAGAAGCTAAGAACTCAATACTTATTTCAGACGCGTTTATTCCCAAGACGGATAATGTTAAGCTTGCCGCAAAGGCGGGTATTAAAGCAATTATTCAAACTGGAGGGTCGATTGCTGATGAAGATGTCATTAAAGAAGCTGACAAAGCGAAAATTGCTATGGTTCTTACAGGAATTCGGCATTTCAAACATTAGTCTGTCAAAAAGAAACCCTTCCCATGAACCTTCAAGAAACCAAATGTTATTTAGACTCATTAATTAATTTTGAAAATCGATTACAGACTGTCTCGTCAAGAAATTTTAAATTAGATCGGATGAAAAAGCTTTTGGATTTATTAGGGAATCCGCATCTACAATTGAAATGCATTCATATTGCAGGAACAAAAGGAAAAGGGTCAACATCTGCGTTAACAGCAAACATTTTACAAGAAGCGGGCTTTCGTGTTGGGCTTTATACGTCGCCGCACATTAAAAATTATCGGGAACGAATTCGTGTTTTGCAAAATAATACTAAGGAAACTTTATCCAAAGATATCTTTCCTGGATGTATTGACGAAAAAGATTTAGCTTACGTTGTTGCGCGGATTAAGCCAGCGGTTGATCAGCTGCACGAAGAAAAAGAATTAGGGCAGGTTACATTTTATGAAGTTTTTACAGCAGCGGCATTTTTATATTTTAAGCAACAGCAAGTGGATATTGTTGTTTTGGAAACAGGATTAGGCGGACGCTTAGACGCGACAAACGTTGTCAACGCTCTTGTGTGTGTTTTAACAGCGGTGGGGCTTGAGCATACCCATTTGTTGGGCGATACTCTTGCTGCGATTGCCCGCGAGAAGATCTCGATAGTGAAAAACGGCAATGAACATGTTGTTGTTGGTTCGCAAGAAAATGAGGTTAAGGATGTTGTACAGAGACATTGTTTTTCGCTGGGAATTAAGCCGGATTTTATTCGAGAAGAGGATATCTTATTTAAACAAAAAGATTTGACGCGGCAGGTTTTTGATTTTGAAGAATTAAAAGATTTGCAATTAGTGTTATTAGGAGAGCATCAAGTTTATAACGCGGCCGTGGCTATTAAGATTATTAAAGCATTGAAGGTTTTAGGTTGGACGGTTTCGGATCAAGCAATTTTTAATGGATTGAAAAAAGTTGTTTGGCCGGGGCGTTTTGAAATTATTCAGAAAAAGCCATATGTTATCCTTGATGGAGCGCACACACAGCATTCGATGAAAGTACTTATGGAGACAATCAAAGAATTTTTTCCAACACAAAAGATAACCGTTGTGCTGGGGTTTTCAAATGACAAAGATTACTTAGGGATGTGTAAGGAATTAAAGGGCCTTATTGGACAAGTTATTTTAACCAAAGCAGATCATCCGCGAGCAAGATCTTTAAGTGTTGAAGAAATGAATGTTGTTTTTGAAAATAAGAAAATTCATTCTACAGACACTGTTTCCGCTGCTGTAGAGTTGATTAAAGAAAAATGTAGTGACGATGAAATTGTGCTGGTGACAGGTTCTTTATTCGTCGTCGCACAGTTTCGCTCAATTTTTCAAAATGTTTAATAATTAATTAGGATTGCGTTTATGTATCAATATCATGGATTAGAAGACACAATTGTCGCTATTTCAACACCTGTTGGACATGGAGCGATAGGTATTATTCGTTTAAGTGGGAAAGATGCAATTGTAATAGGTGACCGAATTTTTAAAGCTAAGAATAATAAATTATTAGCTGAGGCGAAATCGTTTACGGTTCATTATGGATGGATTCAAAAAGATGCTGCTATTGTTGATGAGGTTATGGTGACAGTTATAAAGGCGCCGCGCAGCTACACGACGGAAGATATTCTTGAAATTAATTGTCATGGAGGACCTGTTGCTTTGAAATCAATTTTAAATTTTGTGCTGGAATCGGGTGCTCGTTTAGCGGAGCCAGGAGAGTTTACAAAGAGGGCTTTTTTAAACGGGAGGATTGATTTAACTCAGGCCGAAGCTGTGTTAGATGTTATCCAGTCAAAAACAGATGCGTTTTTGAAAATCAGCACGCATCAATTAAAAGGCGAGCTGTCAACAGAATTGGAATCTATTCGAGAGATTCTGATGGATATTTATACAGAGATTGAGGCTATTATCAATTTCCCCGAAGATGAAATTGACGCGCAGAGTAAGGGAAATATTATAAAAGCTATTGAGCTCGCGGGCGGGCGCGTGCAGAATTTATTGTTATCGGCAGAGCAGGGGAGGCTTCTTAAAGATGGTATTAAACTTGTTTTATGCGGACGCCCGAATGTTGGAAAATCATCATTGCTTAATCTTTTGTTAAAAACCCCGCGGGCGATTGTTTCGGATATCGCCGGAACCACGCGCGATACTATTGAAGAAGATGCTCAGATTAACGGAATACCTTTTCGGCTTGTGGATACTGCCGGCATTTTGGAACCGCGCGATTTGATAGAAAAAGAGGCTGTTCATAGAAGTCATCAGCATATTAAGGCCGCTGATTTAGTGTTGTTTGTGATTGATTCGTCGGAAGAATTGTCGGATCAAGATTACGCGCTCATGGATATGCTTGAACAGCAGAATGTGATTGTGGTTTTTAATAAATGTGATTTGAAATGCATGATTGAAAACGCGATAGTAAAAGAAAAGTTTTTGCATAAACCAATTGTGCGTGTTTCTGTTCTCAAAAAAGAAGGAATGGCCGATTTGGAACAAGCCGTTGTCGAACAAATTTTACCACAGAAAAGAATCGATACAGATCGGCTGCTTGTCAGCAGTGTGCGTCATATAAATGCTTTAAAAGAATGTTTAACTGTTTTGACACGAGCGCAGGAATCAATGAATGGTAATGCTTTTTTAGAAGTTGTTTCTGAAGATGTTAAACGGGGCGTGAATTTTTTAGATGCCATTACTGGACGAAATATTGATAACGATCTGTTAGATACGATTTTTTCGCAGTTTTGTATCGGTAAATAAAATATTGATCAATCATTTAGTTTCAAAATTTTCTGAACCAATGTTTTTTTCAAAATCCCACCATTGAGGTTCACTGGTTTTTTCTTTCTTGAACTCACCTCCGCCAAACTGAGCGCTGTTAAGCATGTTTTGATCAATGAGTTGTTTTTGAAAGGCAAAGATTTTCTTAATAAGATCCTTATCTGAGGCCAGGTCTTTGATTTTTGGATTGGTCACGAGTTTTGATATGTCTTTATCTTGCAGCTGGCGCATGGTTTCTTCATCCGCCAATAATTCTTTAAAGGTGTCATCTTCAATAATATTCTTGAATTCTTCGGTTTCTTGAAGTTTTGTTTGCTTTTCTTCATTTTCGAAAGAATTTGTTATTTCTTGAAGAGAGTTTTGAGCTAAGGAAATCTTTTCCGCTAAAACCATGGACAAAAAAGCATAGCTTCGGGATTTGTTAATATCTTCCTTTATGGTGATATACCAGGAAAAATTTAGCGGAATTACGGTAATTAATATAAGAGTAATCGCCATAATAATTCCAACCCATAGCATATTAATAATACCGCCTAATAATTTTCCAGGAGAAAAATAGACTTTTTCTTTTTCCGGGGAACCAGCTGCGAGTTTTAAAAACAGTGAAAGGGTGATATTAAAGATAATTGGGCCTAGCAATCCAATGCCAATACTGATAAGAATTTTGCCGGTCTTAATGTAGTAAATATAACTAGCGATGCTGCAGGCGACTAAAGCTATTGGCCCTAATATAGTTCGGAAAAATCCTTTATGCCATCCGGCGAAAAAGAAATAGGCAAGGGAAAGAATGATGATGTAATCTGTATTTGCAAGCATGGATATTAGTAAAAAAACGGTTTTGATAAAAAAATGTTAATCAAGTATATCATTTGACAATTATGAATTCAATAAAGTAAAATATTTAAAAATTAGATAGCAAAATAAGAATTCTCAGGATTAATGAATAGTTTAATTAGAAGATATATAACATAATTATTCTATAAATATTAATCAGCAGGCAAAACTGACTAAATGATTTAAAATCCTAGTTCTTTTAGTTTTATTAAGTTATAGAAAAAGTTGCGATGGTTTTTCAAATTTTAAATATTTTTTTAATTAGTTGCATTTTATATTTTTATGTATTATATTTTCTATAGCGAAAGCGCTTTCATAGCTTAAGCAACATTCTTCATAACTTATTAAGATTGTTTAAGATACTACAATTTATAATATAACAAATTTTCTTCGGGTATCTCCTAACTATTTAAATATAGGAAATTTGTGTATTTTTTGTGTTTTTAAGGGAATGAAAGACTATAGATAGTCTGCATTTAATTTATTATGTCTAATAAAAGAAAATATAAAAGGGTAGAGTGTTTAGTCCCCGTGGAAAGTAAAATCGGGGGAGGCCTTGATTTGACGCAAACCATTGATATCAGTAAAAAAGGTTTGGGTTTTGTATCGGCTAAGAAAATGCCCATTAATAAAAAGATTCCTATTGAAATTGATCTTTCCGAGGATAGTTCTATCCTTGTTATTGGTAAAGTTAAGTGGTCAAAAGCGATTAAAGGTACAGAGCTTTTTAGAATAGGGTTGAATTTTGAAACAGTTGAAAAAGGATGCCAAACCCGCCTTAATCAGTTTTTCAAGCAAGCTGAGGGCTCTTGAGTATGGATGAACGGCGTTTTTTTGAGCGTTTTTCTTCTAGATATCCAGCCAGAATTAAAGATTCCAGAGAAGAATTTGGAGCAAGATTTCATTTAAGAGAGGCCAGTGCCGAAGGCGTAAGAATACGTTCGACAGAAAAGGTCTTTAATAATGATAGTCTTACTTTAGAGGTTAAATTGCCGGATGGACATGATCCAATGATTTTAAAAGGGCATGTTGTTTGGACCAAGAACCAGGATTCTAAGGTTTGGGATATTGGATTAAAATTTCATAAAATACGGTTAATGCATCTTTCAAGATTGTATAGTTTGGCTGTCAAATAGTAAGTGAACATCCTTTCTTTTTCAAACCTACCTAAAGAGAAAATCTCTAAACTTATCAGATTAACCATCATAATGAAGCTATGAAAAATGCTGCGTATTATTTAAAATGAAATTCTTTAGGAGAGAGAATGAACGATAATAATGATTTATATAAATATTTGGATCAACAAATAGCGTTTAGATCAGAAAAAGCAGCTGATTCCCGTCTTTTATATTTTCCTCTGTGTGGTATTGATTCAGCACATTTGAAGTCTTCTATTACGCCTTTTTTAAGCGGGGATATAAAAATTGATAAAGAACGATTTTTAACCAAACCTTCCTCTCGAGAAGATTTGCGGCAAAATCTTCGCAATATTTTCTTTAACATTAAGAATCAAGGAATAATTTCTTTAGCAGATGATAATGATGATGATGTTTTTCATGTAGAGGCCGGGCCGTTGTGGCATAAGGTTATTCGGACATTTTCATTATCAGGTCTTGAAATTGAAGCTCTTAATTTTGTGCCTGTAACCGGAGAAAATGTTGAGCTGATGAGGGTTCAGTGTCTTAATATTTCGGATAAAACCATTTTTTTTACGCCTACGAGCTCGATTCCTATTTTCGGTCGAGCATTAGTCAATAAACATGATCATGAACATGTGACAGCATTGTTGCATCGTATTAAACAATTAAAGCAAGGGGTTTTGGTTGAGCCGGTGATGTCATTTAACGAAGAAGGGCATTTGCCTAATAAAACAGTTTATTATGTATTTGGATTTCAAGGGATGGGGGAAAATCCTGTAGGCACATTTCCAACAGTTGAAAGTTTTGTTTCTGATGGAGGAACGTATGCTAAACCGCAGGCGGTTTTTCAAAATAAACAACCAGGATTTTTGTCGGATAGTGCTTTACAAGGGAAAGAAGCTATGGGGGCGTTACGGTTTAAAGAATATAAATTAAATCCAGGCGACACCGTTGATTATTATTTCATGTTGGGGATTGAAGATGATAACGCCAAAGCTATGAAGGTTTACCAACGGTTTGATTCTCCTGAAAAATTTCAGGCAGCTTTTGATAAAAATAAGGAGTACTGGCAAGCCAAATCAAGCGCAATTACATTTTCAACACGCGATGACAATTATAACGCGTGGCTGCAGTGGGTTTCTTTGCAGCCTGTTTTACGGCGAATTTATGGATGTTCATTCTTACCGGACCATGATTATGGTAAAGGCGGTAAAGGCTGGCGCGATATCTGGCAGGATTTGTTGTCATTGATTTTGATTGAACCCGAGAATGTTCGGGGTTCTTTAATTAATAATTTTGCTGGAGTGCGAATAGATGGCTCTAACGCGACAATTATCGGTTCTGCCCCAGGGGAGTTTGTCGCTGACCGCAACGCGATTGCCCGGGTATGGATGGATCATGGTGTTTGGCCGTTAATGACAGTGTTATTGTATATTCATCAGACCGGAGATTTTCAGTTATTATTAGAGGAGAATGTTTATTTTAAGGATCATCAGCTGTCACGCAATTTTGAAAAGGATATTGCCTGGTCTCCGCAGTATGGTCAACAGTTGAAAGATAAAGAAGGGCAAGTTTATAAAGGAAGCATTTTAGAGCATATTTTAGTTCAACATCTTGTTCAGTTTTTTAATGTGGGGGAACATAATATTATTCGTTTAGAAAACGCGGACTGGAATGATGGTTATGATATGGCCTTTGAGCGGGGAGAAAGTGTAGCGTTTATGAGTTTTTACGGTGGAAATTTAATTGCCCTGGCGGAATGTTTAGAAGCTTTAGAGGAAAAAATGAAATTGTCGACACTTGAGATTGCTGAAGAATTGTTGCTTTTGTTGGATGTGGCATCTAATCAGCCTGTGGATTATAGCAACGCTGTTGATAAAAGAAGTCGATTATTTGAGAATTATCTTAAGAAAGTTCAACCCGTTGTCTCGGGTAAAAAATGTGGAATCAAAATAGTTGATTTAGTTAAAGATCTTCGACAAAAAGGAGAATGGATCTTTTCATATATTAAAACAAATGAAAAGATAAACGTCCAGGATCAGGGACAGGAATATACTTGGTATAATGGATATTACGACAATCAAGGGAAAAAGGTTGAAGGTGAAGATCGCGGGCATATCCGGATGATTTTAGCAAGCAGTGTTTTTCCAATAATGAGCGGGTTGGCTAACCTGGATGAAGTTCGTCAGATTATTAAGGCGGTTGACGAATATCTACAAGATGAACAGTTAGGGGGGTATCGTTTAAATACGAATTTTCAGTTAAATCATTATTTGGATATGGGGAGAGCTTTTGGTTTTGCTTATGGAACGAAGGAAAACGGAGCCTTTTTTAGTCATATGGCGGTGATGTATGCGTACGCGTTATATAAACGCGGATTTGTTCGGGAAGGTTCTAAGGTGATTCGGTCAATTTATAACATGTGCGTGGATACTGCAAAAAGTAAAATTTATCCAGGCATACCTGAGTATATCGATTCTGAGGGCCGGGGGATGTATCACTATCTTACAGGTTCTGCGAGCTGGTTAGTTTTAACAGAATTAACACAGAAATTTGGGGTGTCTGGTCAGTACGGAAATTTATTATTAGCGCCCAAATTAGTTAAAGAAGATTTTAATGAGCAAGGTGAAGTTAAAATAGAATGCTATTTTGCGCAAAAGAGATTAACAGTAATTTACATTAACAGTTCTTTATTAGACTTTGGTGAATATAAGATCAAAGATGTTTTTTTTAATGAACAAACTGTTGCATTTGAGCCCTATTCTAATTACGCAGTATTAATAAAGAAAGAAATTCTTCAAAGCGCTCCACGGGAATCAGTAATAAAAGTTCATTTTTAACTCTAAAAATTCTTCAGTAGTTAATTTTGACAAGGTTGGGACTGCGTGGTATACTCATATTTTATTTCTTGCATATATCGTTGAAATGATTAAGGTTTTGTTTTAGTTTAAAACTTCTTAAAATATTTCATGAAAATAATGGAGAATCCTTTAATGAAAAAAATCATTTCGTTTTGTCTGGTTTTAACATCATTTATGGTTAGCTTTGGTTTTGTGAGTTGTTCGAGACCTAAAAAAGATCCAAATACCATTACGTTGTGGCATTGGATGACAGATCGAGATAAAACTTTTAAGGAACTTGCCGCACAATATAAAGAGCTAACTGGAATCGATGTTCAAATCGAATTGTTTGCTCCTTCTGATTCTTATACCCAAAAAGTCGTTGCTTCGGCTCAGGCCAAAATACTTCCTGATATATACGGTGTTTTAGATACAAAAGAAACCTTCGCAAATTTTATTAAATATGGATATATTGCTGATTTAACTCAGGAATTTAAGAAAAATGATGGGGAATGGGAAAAAGAACTTTTTACAAAAGCTCTTGATGCCAACCGGTTTGAACCAGGTAATGGATATGATGTTCCCCCCGGAATTTATGGTGTACCTTTAGATGTTACAAATATTCAAATGCTTTATAATAAAAAGTTATTGAAAAAAGCCGGATATGATGCCCCACCGGAGACTTATGACGAATTTTTGGAAATGGCTAAAGCTTTAAAAAGGATCGGAGTTCCAGGTTTGGTTTCTGGTTGGGGGGAACTGTGGCTGGCAGATTGCTTTGCTTCTAATTATGCATTTAATATTATGGGAGAAGAGAAGGTTATGGCCACATATCGGGGAGAAGTTCCTTATACCGATAAAGATTGGGTTAGGGTTTTTCAGATTTTTAAGGACTTAGTTGACGGAGATGTACTTGTTAAAGGTGTTGTCACTAAACCAAATAAAGAAGCTGAGCAAGATTTTGCCTTAGAACGAGCAGCCTTTGCTTTTAATGGTTCTTGGAGTGTAAATGTTTATAAAGAAATTAATCCTGATTTAGAATATGGTGTTATTCTTCCTCCGGCTATCAGTAATAAATATCCGATGCGGATTTGGGGGGGCGCCGGATCGAATTTTGTGATAAGCAATACTTCTCCTAATAAAGAGAAGGCTATTGCGTTTGTTCGATGGCTAACATCACAAAAACAACAGGCCTATTTGGCGGAACAAACCAGAAATTTACCATCGAATAAAAAGGCGCTTTCTTCAATATCAAAAGTTTTAGAAGAGTTTGCTCAGTCCATGGATAATACAACGCATCCAACGATTTGGCCAGTTAATGAAAGTCCGGTTGTTACAGAAAAATATACTAAAGGCTTGCAGTCGATTATTATCGGCAAGAAATCTCCTGAAGAAGTTGCTAAAGAAATCCAAGAAGTTAAAGAAAAAGAGATGGAAAAAGAGCAGCGCCGTAAATAATTTTTCTTGCAGAAAAGGAATTTGATTCGCAATCATCATGTCAACGAACGCCGCAAAAACATTTAACTTTTCAAAATTACGTTATACTTTAGAAAGCTTTGCTTTTATCTTTCCGGCAGTTTCAATTTTTTCAATTTTTTATATTTTCCCATTTTTTTATATATTTAAACTTTCACTTTATGAGTGGAATGGGTTAAGCCCTTTTATGTCCTTTATTGGCCTGGAGAATTTTATCGAACTGATGAGGGATAAGATTTGGTGGACATCAATGTGGCACGCTTGTTATATCACATTGATTGCGCTTACATTTCAGAATATGCTAGCCTTCGGATTAGCATTGGCTTGTGATAGAGAAATTCGTTTAAAGAAATTCTACCGGGTAGTATTTTTTCTTCCACCAGTTTTATCAGAGGTTGTTGTCGGGTTTATTTGGCGATGGGTTTTAAATGCCGGAGAGCAAAATGGGGAGCCTTATGGATTATTAAATTTCGCGTTAATGAAATCAGGGTTAAATCATTTGATCACTGATTGGTTGTCGAATCCAGATACCGCATTGACTTGTATTGCTATTGTACATAGTTGGAAAGGGTTTGGTTGGGGATTTATCATGTTGCTGGCAGGGTTGCAGACAATTGATAAGCAGCTTTATGAGGCGGCCAAGGTGGATGGCGCCAATAGTTGGGAAACATTTAAAAATGTCACAGTTCCAATGATGATTCCAGTGATTTTGGTGGTTATGATTTTAACGGTTTTAGGATCTATGCAGGTTTTTGTTTTGATTTTATCTATGGTGGGACAAGGGTTGGAATATGAGGCGGAAGTACCTGTTACTCGGATATTGGCGGCGATGACTTCATCAAAGCAATATGGTTATGCTTGTGCAATGGGGGTAACTTTTGGCGCGATTCTGATTTTTATTTCGTTTTCATTTAAGAAAATATCTGAGCGCATGAAACAGGTTTAAATTATTTGAGAAAGGTTTAAGAGAAAAATGGCAAAGGCAAAAATTCCGATAAATCGATATCAAGTTTTTCAGTCCACAAAATATCTGTTTATTCACATATTTCTTATGTCGGTTGCTGCAACGTGCATTTTTCCGTTATTTTGGATGGTACGCTCAGCGTTGATGACAAAAGAAACGATATTTATCGACAAATCATTGTTTCCCAGCGCGCTGCAATGGGGGAATTTTGTTAAAGCCTGGATCGGCGGAAATTTTGGTACATATTTTTTGAATAGCCTTTTTTATACTTTCAGCGTTGTTGTCGGAATTGTCATTATTAGTTCGTTGGCCGCGTACGCGTTTTCCCGGCTTCGTTTTCCCGGTAAAGATTTCTTCTTTTATATGTTTGTGGCCGCAATGATGATTCCCCTTCCAGGAAGTTTCGTTCCTTTGGTTGTTTTGATGAATAAAATTGGGCTTGTTAATACGAGATTAGGATATATACTTTGTATGATTAACGTCGGGCTTTCTATGAGTATATTATTGTTGAAAACTTTTTTCGACAAAATGCCATCCGATTTAGAAGACGCTGCCCGAATTGACGGCTGTGGGAAGATTCGAATTTGGTGGAATGTCGCGCTTCCATTGGCAAGACCGGCGATTGCGGTTGTTGTTATTTTTAATTCATTGAATGTATGGAATGAATTTATTTTGGCAAATTTATTATTAACCGACGATTCTTTAATGACTTTGCAGACAGGTTTATTTAAATTTCAAGGGCCGAATTTAGCAGATTACCCTGTTTTAATGGCAGGATTGACGATAGCGGCCATTCCGATAATTATTATTTATCTTTTTATGCAAAAACATATCATTAAGGGACTATCTTCAGGAGCTGTTGTTGGATAATGACAAAATATTATCAAACATTTTTTTTATTTGTTGTCAGTAGTTTTATCATATGCGGATTTTTTTGTGATAAGGGGTTTACGCAAGAAGATGTGTTAACTAACGCTATTATAGAGAATGATCAAGAGAATGAAGTTGGTTCTTTAGAAAATGAAATAGAAAACGATGCTGAAGAAATGAATGGCGAAGCTGAGAAAAAGGAATTGGAAACAGAACCCCAAGTAAAGCCTCTTTCATCAAAAGAACTCGTTACTAAGTCATGGGAAGCTTCCAGTAAAAATGATTTAAAGGGTTTGGAAAGTCTTGTGAATCAATGTTTGGAACGGTTTGGTGATGAAGCGAAGACGTTAGGCGAGAAGCTAAGCGCATTTCCGGCGCGGGGTGAAGAAACACAATATCAAGCATTAAATGATGTAGCAACATGTTTGTTTATTAAGGCGGAAGCGTTAATGAATACAGGAAATGTTGCAGAAGCGATTACGCAGTTTCAAACTATTATTGAACAATATCCTTATGCCCAAGCCTGGGATCCGCGAGGGTGGTATTGGTCGGTTGCAGAAAAAAGTCAGGATAGTATTGATGTCTTAACAGGAAAGACAGAAGAAGAGTTGCAAAAGAATGAAGAAAAGGTTGTTCGTACAAAGCCTTATTTGCATACAAAAGGAAAAAAGAGAATCGTTGATTATACAAAGTATGGTGAATTTCAAAATGTTGGTACGGAAAATTATCATTATAAAATTAATGACGCGAAAGCATTAGCTGATGCTGTCGGGGAAGGTATTTATCCTAACACTGGCGCGATTTATAATAATCCCCGGTATAAAGAAGTTAAGGCGGAAGGTCGGCTGGAAGGCAATCATTGGGATTATGTCAACAGCGATGACCTTGAGGCTGCGTATTTTAAATGGGTGACGGCACCAGAACCTTGGGGGGTTCGTTTATTTTATATTGGGATTATTTTTGAAAAAGCTAAAATGTATTATGAGGCGTTGAAAGCATACCATTCATTGGTTGTTCATTATCCGAAAACCGTTGCTTGGACGTATTGGCAAACACCCTGGTATCCGGGTCAAGCGGCTATTGCAAAGATTCGACATATAATACGATCGCATCCAGAATTGAATTTAGATACAAAATGGATGAGTATTGAGGTTAAGAACGGATATGATAATGATGGTGGGAATGATTTGTTTGTTACATACCCTGGAAAAATTATCGAAGTTACATTTTTTGATCGGTTAAGATCAAAGTTTGATTTTAGTGACAAAGTTGACTTAGGAAAAGTAATTAATAAAAGAGGAAACGGTAAAGTAAGATTGGAACAATATGAAAATAAGCATTGGCAACTTTTGGTTGATAATAAGCCGTTTGTTATTAAAGGAATTACATACGCTCCAACTAAAATCGGACAAAGTCCGGACAAAGGAACTTTAGCAAATTGGATGGAAGAAGATGTTAATGAAAATGGACGAATTGACGGTCCTTATGATTCATGGGTTGATTCAAATAAGAATAATATTCAGGACGCCAATGAGCCTGTTGTCGGAGATTTTCAGTTGATGAAAGAAATGGGAGCAAATACGTTAAGAATCTATCATCAGCCTGATAAACCTAATAAAGAATTGCTGCGAAAAATGTATAAAGAGTATGGTTTTTATGTAGTGATGGGAGATTTTCTTGGAAAGTACGCGATTGGATCTGGAGCTTCTTGGAGTGAAGGGACAGATTATGAAAATCCTGAGCACAAAAAGAATATGTTAGAATCTGTCAAAAAAATGGTGATGGAGTTTAAGGATGAACCTTATATATTGTTGTGGGTTTTAGGAAATGAAAATAATTATGGGGTAGCGTCTAACGCAGACAAAAAACCGGAAGCGTATTTTAAATTTGTAGATGAAGTGGCTCAATGGATAAAATCAGTTGATCCTAATCATCCCGTCGCGGTTAATAACGGAGACACATTGTTTCTTGATATTTTTGCGCAAAACAGTCCTAATGTTGATATATTTACTGCAAATGTTTATCGTGGAGATTACGGATTTGGATCTTTTTGGGAGCAGGTTATGGCCGCGTCCGGAAAGGCCGCGTTTATTACGGAATATGGGTGTCCAGCTTACGCGCGGCATCTTAGTTTAGATGAAGCTGAAGATGCTCAAGCGGATTATCATCGCGGAAATTGGTTGGATATTGAAGAAAATGTGGCGGGTAATTCACGAGGTGTTGGTAATGCATTAGGCGGAATTGTTTTTGAATGGTTAGATGAGTGGTGGAAAAATTATGAACCATATTTGCATGATCGCAAATCAGATGCGATTGGTCCGTTTCCCGGAGGATATTATTTTGAGGAGTGGTTTGGTGTTGTTGGTCAAGGAAATGGTCAGAATAGTCCCTTCCTAAGACAGCCGCGTAAAAGTTATTACCTCTATAAAGATCTTTGGAATTAAACTCGGTAGATCTAATCAAAAGTAATAACACATTTAAAAAAATAAGGTGATTAAGGGTTTTAAGGAATTTAACGAATAGATATTATTTTGGGAATAAAAACGAATTTAAAGACGGAATTATTTGGAAATAGGCGAAAAAACTTTTTTGAGATATAACCTATTTATTATCATATAGTTACGTTTTAGTAAAATTTGTCACCTATGAGGAAATGGTGTATACTTATTAATATCTATTCCAATATAAATAAAACACAATTTAAATAATTTAAAAAGAAAAGGTGAAGTAGGAGAAAGGAGAAGCAATGAAGAGGGTAGTTTTAGCATTAACAATTTTAATTTCAGGTTTGGGGGTAACGTATCCGTCTGCCGTCGCTGCGTACAATTTTGGAGATTTTCGTTCTGAAACGTTGACGTCGAAGGCATGGCAATCTTTAGCAGAGGGGGATATTGAAGGTGTTTTAGCGTACACGAACAAATGTTTAGAGTTATATGCTGAACAAGCTAAAGGAATGCAGAAAACTTTGAATAATTATCCAGAAGGATCAAATGACGAGGTTTTCGCTTATTGGGCGCTTAATGATGTGGCGACAAGTTTATTTATCCAAGGTGAAGCTTATCGTAAAGCAAACATGATGGATGAAGCGAAAGAAGCATATCAAAGAGTAGTTAATGAATTTACTTATGGACAAGCTTGGGATACAAAGGGATGGTTTTGGAAACCTGCTGATGCGTCTAAAGAAAAATTAGAAATGATTAAAACTGGTTCCAATGTAGATTTCGGAGATTATTCTTCTTCTTTTATGACAACTCAAGCATGGCAAGCTCTTAACGGAGAAAATGTTGAAGAAGTTTTGCCTTACGTAAATAAAGTTCAAGAGTTATACGCAAAAAAAGCGAAAGAAATGCAAGAATCATTAACGGAATATCCTTGGGAATCAAAAGAAAAGATTTTTTCCTATTGGGCGCTTAATGATGTAGGAACTTCATTATTTATCGAAGGTGAAGCCTATAAAAAAGCTGGTAAGAAAAAAGAAGCCAAAAAGGCGTATAAAACTTTAGTTGATCAATATTATTACGCACAATGCTGGGATCCTAATGGATGGTTTTGGAAACCTGCTGAAGCAGCACAACAAGCGTTAGAAGAATTAGAAAGTATGTAATTTGTTTTTAAGAAATTCCCTGCTCTTTATTTTGAAAATAAAAAGCAGGGAATTCTTTTTTTCCTTCCCAAATAAATTTATCCAATATATAATGCAAAGAAATCTAAGCAGCTTGGAGGTCAATTATGCTTATCAAAAAATCCTTTCCAATAATCATTTGTATTTTTTCAGTATTTTTGAGTGGATGTAATAATGTATCTTCAGAAAAAATAGTCGAATCCCCGGATGAAAATGCAACGCAAATAAGTGAAGTGAAAGAAAATCCTTTTAAGGCATTTTATATTTATAAGGATAAAGGGGGACGGGAAAATCATTTTAATCCCTCTGGTTTTATGGGTAGTGTAGGATGTATTAAATACAATGATCGTTGGACAGATGGTTGCCAAGACGGTAAGACTTGTATCCGTATAGATTTTGATATTCAATGCGCTCGTGAAGATCAACAATGGGCAGGTATTTATTGGCTAAACCCGCCCAATAATTGGGGTGATCGTAAAGGCGGATATAATTTAGCTGGCGCTCAGAAATTGACGTTTTGGGCTCGTGGGGAAGTCGGTGGAGAGATGATACAGGAATTTACGATTGGCGGAATTAAAGGAGATTATCCAGATACGGATAAAGTTGTCATTGGCCCGGTAATATTAACCGAAGACTGGCGGGAGTATACTATTGATTTGCGAGGAAAAGATTTATCTTATATAAGCGGCGGGTTTTCCTGGTCTACTGATGTTGATGTGAATCCGGAAAGTTGCGCGTTTTATCTTGATGAAATAAGATTTGAATAACATCCAGCAGAATTATTTTGTTAGGAAAAGGCTAAATTCGATTAGAGAAAATGAATTCGGATTTAGCCTTTTTTATGCACGATAAATGCGAGCCAAGACGCAATTATTTGAAAATTTATTGAGAAAAAAAAATGAAATATCCTTGTATTAAAATTAATAGTTTGTTATATTCATAATGTTGTAAAAGCCCAAGTATTTACGAAAATATTGCTGCCGCTTATTTGTTAATTCATTGCGTTTACACCGTCGGGACCATCTATATATAATTAGTAAATGTAGAACATGATATTAATTTTAAAGGTTTTGGTGCGCAATGGATGATTTAGACTTTTTAAAAAACTATAATCTTCATTGTAAATCATTAACAAAAAAATTATTAAGACTAAGTAACAAGGCAGCAGGAGTATAAATGTCAAAAGCAGCTAAGCAAATTGCTTTTATTTTAATTTTAGTTATTTTAATTCTATTAGGAGTTACTGGTTATATATTGACTGAAAAAAAGAAAGCGGATGACGAAAATATAAGACTTAAACAACAATTAACGGAAACTGAAAAAAGAGCGAATGATTATTTTGCGCAGAATAAAACTTTAAATGACAAAGTCCGTGGTTATGAAACGGAGAATGAAAGTCTACAAGGCAAAGTTTCGCAGGCGAATGAAGAAGTAACCCGAGTCCGCGATGAATTGGCTGAAATTGCAGATGAGAAAGATAAATGGCAGCGACGGGTTGATGAAATTGTTCAAGATCGAGATAAATTGATGAATCGCGTTAAGGAATTGGTTGAACAATCAGCTGATCAAAAAGAAGAAATTGCTGATCTTGAAAACCAATTAGCTCAGAATAATACAAATTCAACTTCTGTGCAGCCTACTGTGAAAGCTCCACAAATTATTAGGGATCAATATACGCCTCCTGCTGTTTCAATACCTGCTAACGAAATAACTGATGAAGAATATTGGGCGACGGTTTTACGAGAAAAAGCCGCGCTGGAAGTTCAGATTGAAGATTTAAAAGAAGAACTTTCAAAGAAATCAATTGAGATCGTTAATCTTAAACAACAAACCGCTGATTTTCAGCTTGATATTGACAATCTTAGATTGGAAAAAGAAGAGGTAGAGCGGGATATTAAATACAAGACTGATTTGATTAATAATCTTTCCATTGATTTAGCTCGAGCTAAGAACGATAAAAAATTTGTTACTGAACGAGCTGAAAAAATTAAGAGTGAAAATCTCGAATTACGTAAACAGCTTAAAACGCTTGTTTCTGCTAAAGGTGCTTTGGAAAAAAATATTGTTCGTCTGACAGAAGAAAAAGAAGATGTTGAACGAAAGCTTGTCGGAACAGAAGGGGTTATTCAAAGTAAGATAGACGAGATTTGGGATATTAAAGACAGCATTGATGAAACATTTAAAACTAATCGTTATTCTGGATCCAGCAATGAAGTTGAGCTTCCGCCAATTGTGGTGAATTCGGAAGGGCAGGCGGTTAATTTTAATGATGGGGCTTCTCATCCTGGATTTGATGGACGCATTGTGAACCTTAATGAAGAGAATAATTTTGTTATCGTGGATATTGGAGAAAATGAGGGAGTAAATTTAGGTGATCGATTAAGTGTTTATCGTGACTCAAAATATGTAGCCCGTCTGGAAGTTATTCAGGTGCGAAAAGATATTTGTGCGGCGGATATTAAAGATCAGTGGTCAAAAGTTAAAATTGGTGATATTGTTCACTAAATCCCGCCTTCAATTCTGCATGTTAAATTAGAACGTGAATGATCGGTATAAATAACCATGACGGATAAAAAAGTTAGTATTGAAGATGTCGCGAAACGAGCCAACGTTTCGATTACAACGGTTTCTCGTGTCATCAATAATGTTTCAACGGTTTCCAATAAAAACCGTGCAAAAGTTGAAGAAGCTATTGCATTTCTTAAGTTTAAGCCAAATATCAGCGCCCAGCGCCTTGCCCGAGGAACAAATAATTCAATTGGCCTTGTCATGCCTGGATACCCGGGAATTTTTCATTCTTTTTACGCCATTGAATTAATTCGCGGGGTTGGTCATGCCTGTGAATCTTTACGGTTAGATATGCTGTTTCATATTACTAACGGATATAATCCGATTAATACCAATAATGTAGGCGGCGTTTTATTTGCCGATATTATTGAAAATCGAAAACAAGTGGAAGCGGCCATTGCTAATGGAACCCCGTGTATGATTATTAATAATAAAGTAACTGATCTGAAAACAAATTATATTGCGGTTGATAATACGGCCGGAGGGCAGATCGCGGCAGATTATCTGTCAAGTTTTGGGCATAAGAATATTGCGGTAATTACAGGGAACCTTAATACTCAATCAGGGTTGGAACGATTTGAAGGGTTTAAGGATTTTTTAAAGACTAAGAATATTGAAATCCCTAAAGATTACATTTTTCAAGGAGATTATTCTCGACGGTCAGCGCGTGTCGCTATGGAAAAATTTCTGGAATTAAAACCTCTTCCTACCGCTATTTTTGCAGCTAGTGATGATATGGCGTTAGAAACTATCGCGGTTATATTGGAAAAAGGAATGCGGGTTCCGGAAGATATTTCTGTCATTGGTTTTGACGATAATCCTGCCTGTTTATTTGGCCCCGTAGCCTTGACAACAATTCGCCAGCCGCTTTTTGAAATGGCGGATGAAGGCGTGAAAAGTCTTAATTCTATCATTCAAGGAAAAACAAAGTCGTTGGTTAAGACTTTATTAAAACCTGAGCTTGTAATCCGCGAATCCTGCACCACTCCCAAAGGCCAATAACCCCTATTTAGTCTGTTTTGGATATAACCCACGTAAGGTGGAATCAGTATTGACAATTCATCGATTTCACGATATTTTATAAGCATTTTAGTGGAGTTATAAAAGAGCAATCGCTCTTTTTGGAGAGGTTTTATGGAAAAGTATTATGATGTTATTGTGATTGGCGCCGGACATGCAGGCGTGGAAGCAGCTTTATCGGCTAGCCGTATGGGCTGTAAAACCCTCATGTTGACTTTTTTTAAGGATACGATTGGACAGATGAGCTGTAACCCAGCGATTGGCGGAGTCGGCAAAGGGCAATTGGTTAAAGAAATTGATGCCCTTGGCGGTGAGATGGGGTTGGCGGCGGATCGTACCGGTATTCAATTTCGGCAACTCAATGCTTCCAAAGGTCAGGCTGTGCGCTCTTCGCGGTGTCAGTCTGATCGGAAACAATACAAACTTTATATGCAGAGTGTTGTTTTGAATCAGTCGAATCTTGATGTCCTGGAAGATAAAGCCGCTGAACTACTTGTTGAGCACGGGAAGATTAAAGGTGTAAAAACGGAAAACGGGTTGGAAATTTTATGCGCCACCGTTGTCATTACTACCGGAACATTTTTAAACGGACGTATTCATATAGGAAAAGAGATTACGCAAGGAGGCCGCATAGGAGAACCGAATTCAACACGGTTGGCGGATAGTATTAGAGATTTAGGATTTGAAGTTTTGATGTTTAAAACCGGAACACCGCCGAGATTGGATGGTAAAACCATTGATTTTTCTCAATTGGAACCGCAATTTTCAGATAATCCACCGGTTCCGTTTTCATTCAAAACCAAATGTATTCCAGCAACGCAGAAATTATTGCCCTGCCATATAACACATACCAATGAAACAACACATTCAATTATCATCGATAACATGCATTTGTCGCCGATGTATTCGGGGCAGATTCAAGCAACAGGTGTGCGCTATTGTCCATCGATTGAGGACAAGTTGAAGAAGTTTTCTAGTAAACAATCACATCAAATTTTCTTAGAACCTGAAGGGCTTGATACGGATGAATATTATCCCAATGGGATATCGACAGGATTACCAGCGGATGTTCAGGAAAAATGGCTGCAGACCATTAAAGGTTTAGAGCATGTGAAAATGAACCGTCCAGGATATTCCATTGAACATGGGGTGATTCCGGCAACAGAACTAACACCTTCTTTAGAAACAAAGAAAATTCCCGGGCTGTTTCTCGCCGGACAGATTAACGGCACAACCGGGTATGAAGAAGCTGGCGCGCAAGGATTAATTGCGGGTATTAACGCGGCTTTGAAAGCGAAAAATAAAGAACCGTTTATTTTACGACGGAATGAATCGTATATTGGTGTTTTAATCGACGATCTGACAACTAAAGGTACGGAAGAACCGTATCGGATGTTTACATCCCGGGTCGAATACCGTTTAATTGTTCGGGAAGATAATGCTGATAAACGTCTCGCCAAATATGGGAATCG
Organism: Candidatus Omnitrophota bacterium; assembly: GCA_020632515.1. GTDB lineage: Bacteria > Omnitrophota > Gorgyraeia > Zapsychrales > Zapsychraceae > JACKFK01. The sequence continues at coordinate 185,339 of JACKFK010000005.1, forward strand.
CTTCGGATTAATTACAGACCAGGAATACGAATTGATTTGCCGTAAATATCAAATGATTGATAAAGAGATTGAGCATTTAAGGACAACCCGAATTGCTCCGGGAGGTGAGTTAGATCAAGTTTTGATTCAGCATAACAGCCAGCCGTTGAAACAACCGACCGCTTTAAGCGCGATTCTTAAGCGTCCGGAAGTGAAGTACGCGATGATTGCGCCTTTTGATGGTCATTTAAAAGACTTTCCCAAAGAAGTTATTGATCAGGTGGAATATGAAATTAAATATGAAGGATTTATCAGCCGTCAGCTCAAAGATGTGGAGAAATTCAAGCATTTGGAAAATATCCGAATCCCTGCTGATATTGACTATGAAGCAATCTCAAGCATTTCTATAGAAATCCGCCAAAAATTAAAACGTTTTGCTCCGGTGAATTTGGGTCAGGCCAACCGCATTTCTGGTGTCACCCCCGCCGCCATCTCCATCCTTATGGTGTATCTGCGCAAACTAAATTACGAGCGAAGCCAGAAGTAGAGGCATAATTATTCTTATCTTGACATTTTTTAGAGCGGGGTGATATAATTCTTCTCTCATAACAGCAATAGTATCAATCGGTTTTGTTTGTTCTTAATTTAATATTATTTACGGAGGTGGATTATGAGTTCAACCGCTACGGAGGGAAAGATGAAAATTGCAAATAACATTACAGAATTAATCGGAAAAACGCCGCTGGTTCGGCTGAATAAACTCACCAAAGATTGTCAGGCAGACGTTGTTTTAAAGTTAGAATTTTTTAATCCATTAGGTTCAGTTAAAGATCGTATTGGTTTTGCCATGATCGAAGCTGCGGAAAAGGCTGGAAAGATCAATAAAGAAAAAACCATTGTTCTTGAGCCTACATCTGGAAATACAGGGATTGCATTAGCGTTTGTTTGCGCGGTGAAAGGGTATAAGTGCACGTTAACTATGCCGGAAACGATGAGTTTAGAACGAAGAGCTTTGTTAAAGGCTTTGGGTGCGAACTTAGTGTTAACTCCAGGGGCTGAAGGAATGAAGGGGGCGATTAATAAAGCCAAAGAATTAGCTGAAGCAGACAGTAATTATTACATTCCACAGCAGTTTGAAAACCCGGCTAATCCGGAAATTCATCGTAATACAACGGCTGAAGAAATTTGGAATGATACAGATGGCAAAGCGGATATTTTAATTTCAGGTATTGGTACTGGTGGAACAATCACCGGGGTTTCAGAAGTCTTGAAGAAGAAAAAGCCAGATTTTAAAACTGTTGCGGTTGAACCTAAGGGATCTCCGGTTCTTTCTGGAGGGCAACCAGGGCCTCATAAAATTCAAGGAATTGGCGCGGGGTTTGTACCAGCGATTTTAAACACAAAGATTATTGACGAAATTGTTCAAGTTGATAACGATGAAGCCTTTGAATATGCCAAACGGATGATGCGGGAAGAAGGGATTCTAGCCGGGATTTCGTCAGGCGCGGCGGTTTGCGCGGCATTGCAGATTGCGAAGAAGCCGGAAAATAAAGGAAAGCTTATCGTTGTCATTATTCCAAGTACAGGCGAGCGTTATTTAAGTACAGATTTGTTTGCTGAATTTCGAAGTTAAAAGTATAAAAAAGGGGACAGGTAAATGAGATTAAATAAACTTATTTGCCTGTCCTTTTTTATTAGCGACTATTTATGAACAAAACCCTTAAATTTATCGCGCTTGTTATTTTCTTCTTTGTCACGTGGTCTGCAGGAAGTTTTCTTCAGCTTGATTTCGAGGTTATCCGAAAGTATTTATCATCCATTCCTATGGCTCTTTCCGGAGTCGTTTTTGTTTTTCTATATATCTTTATTACATTTTTTATTTGGCTGGGACCGAAGGATTTCTTTCGCATTACAGGAGCAATTTTGTTTGGACCTTATGTGAGTACGGTATACATTTTTATTGCGGAAATGTTTAATGCCACCATTTTGTTTAGTTTAAGCCGTCGGTTAGGACGGGGGTACATTGTTGAAAAATTTAAATTAAAAGATGCTCAATTAACACAAATTGATCAGATTAATAAAAACTCAAGTTTTTTAAATATTATGGCGTTACGGATTAACCCTTTAATTCCATTTAGGTTTTTGGATTTAGGGTATGGGTTGACAGCTGTGCCCCAGAGAAAATATTTAACAGCCGTGGCCGGTGTTTCCATTTTAAGGATTTTTTGGCTGCAGTCGATTTTGTCGATCGTCGGAGAGAGTTTTTTAAAAGATCCACAAGTTTTAAAAAATTTGTTATCAGAGCAGCCGCAAATTTTATTTTATAGTGGTATTTATTTTGTCTGCATCCTGATTTTGACTATTGTTGCCGGTATCGGGAGTTTCCTTAAAAGGAGAGGGCTGAAAAAGAGTTAGGAAAAGGTGTTCTCAATCCTGCGCCAGTCGGTCAGCACCGGATCGAAATTGCGGTTTTTAAGAAGTTTTATAATATCTTCCACGGAACGATGATCAGCAATATCAAACTGCGGGTCTTGTTCATCTTTTTTCTTTAGTGTGTATCCGCCAACAGCTGTGTTTGAGCCTGCCGACATTTTTGTTATACCCAATTCTAAAATACGGTCGCGTAAACAGGCGTCTTCCCTGGTGGAAAGGTTAATGCCAACGCGTGGGAAAAGGATACGGCTAAGACAGATAATCTTTACGAACAAAATATCATTGATGTCGCTACGAGCAAAATCTTTTCCTTTAATTGTTTTCAAACGAGGAAAGGATAAGCTGTATTCCACACCGGGAAATTCTTTTTCCATATATTGAAGATGGGAGTAAAGATTGAATAAATCTTGAGCAGGATCTGCGGACAGTCCGAGGAGAATGCCCATAGAAATGTTTCTAATGCCTCCCTGCGCGGCCCGTTGGGGAGTATGATAGCGAAAGTCGTAATCGGCTTTGATTCCGGAAATGTGAACTTCTTTGTAACGTTTGCGGTCATAGGTTTCTTGATAAACCGTAATTCCGTCGACGCCATGAGTGTGCAGTGATTGATATGCGGATGTTTCCATGGGGTGAACTTCTAAACTGATATTGGGGAAATAATTTTTGGCAGATTCAACCGCATCAATTAAATAAGAAAGCGGTGTGGCTTTGTAAGATTCGCCTGTGAGCAGGAGAATGTTTTCGATGCTCTGCTCGGCGATAAAATTCATTTCCTGACGCATTTGTTTTTGGTCGAGTTTAAAGCGCTGGATTCGGTTATGGCTGTGAAACCCGCAGTAAGTGCAATAACTGCTGCAATAATTAGATAGATAAAGGGGCGCGTAGAGGACGATTGTTCGTCCGAAATATTGTTGTGTTAATTGTCGGGCTTTCTGGGCAAGATCTTCAATAAATTGAGGGTCATTATTAACAAAAATATTTTGAATTTGGTTGAGTGAGAGCATTATTGTTTCTTTTTAGCGACGACAATGATTTCACGGCCCATCCATTTTTTTAGAAGCAGGCTGATTGGAGCCCAAGAAGGGTCTTCGCACCAAATTTGAGCGTCAAAGTTTTTGAGAAGTCTTTGTAATCGATTAGGGGTCGTGATATTGCAATGCATTTGACGGTTGCGTTCGCCGCGGTCTTTGCGGATATGAAAAATTTTATGCAGGAGTTCCTTGAAGTTTTTTGGTTTATACTTTCCGCGGAGAATACGCGAAGGCCACTTAATTAAACGAAAGGGAATATCCAAAAATAATTTCCATGGCTGCAAATATTGCTCATAAAGGTAATTTGGTGTCATCATGATAATACGTCCGTCGTCAGTCAATATTTCTTCAAACTTTTGAAAAGTTTGTGCTAATTGCCAATCAAACATATGTTCAGCTGTTTCTAGCATAAAAATGACGTTGAATTTATCTGTAAATTGAAAATTTTCGGCAGTTCCAACATAAGCTTGAGTTTTTTCTTTAAGATGTTCAGGAAGGCGTTGAAAAGTTTCTTGAGAAAGTTCCACGGCGTCTTTGCTATAGTCGATGCCAATTGCTTTTTGCGCACCTTGTTTAACCGCGTAATAAACTAGCTCGCCGCGGCCGCAGCCGACATCTAAAGTAATATCCCCGGGTTGGATATGAGCTAATTCTAAACAGCGTTTGAATTTATCGTGAATGTTTGTGTCTAAATTTTTTGAATATTCATCGCAGCCTTCATTATCGGATAGATAATAATCTTTGGTGTAAATCTCTGGTGGAATAATTTTTTGTTTTGGGGTATCAGTCTTATGACTCATACAGAAATCCTGTTAATGGCGACGAAGCATCGGCCAGGTTTTTAGAGGAAGGTAATTTGCTTAGATACGCTAAACGGCCTGCCTGTATGGCTAAGGCAAAGGCGTTGGCCATTTGCGTGGGGTTTCCGGCGGTAGCTACGGCTGTATTGACAAGTACCGCGTCAGCGCCTAGTTCCATCGCTTCAGCGGCCTGCGACGGCGCGCCAATACCCGCATCAACAATGATCGGAATATCAATTTCCGCGATTAATACTTTGATTAATTCTTTGGTTTTTAATCCTTGATTACTGCCGATCAATGAACCCAAGGGCATTACAGTTGCCGCGCCAGCTTTGACTAACGCGCGCGCAGTGTAAAGATCAGGGCTAATATAAGGCAGCACCACAAAACCCTCCTTGGCTAAGATCTCAGTTGCTTTGACAGTTTCTTCATTATCCGGCAAAAGATATTTACTGTCATTAATAACTTCAATTTTAACCCAGTTGCCACAACCAGTTTCTCTGGCTAAACGAGCGATGCGCACGGCCTCAGCCGCGTTTCTAGCGCCGGAAGTGTTGGTTAATAATGTGATGTCCGGCGGAATGTATTCCAGGATGTTTTCTTGATGGCGTTCCAAATCAATACGGCGTAAAGCCACCGTAACAATCTCGACTCCGGAAAGTTCGATGCTAGTCGCTAAGTCGGATTTATTTTGGAATTTTCCAGTGCCCAATAAAAAACGGCTGGTAAAGGTTTTATTTGCGATTTTTAATGGAGTATCGGTCATAACTTTAGATTGGATTGGTTCTATGGCTGGCATTGTATTTTTTAACCCCCTCCAACAAAGCTGATCAATTCGACAGTGTCACCTTCTTGGATAGACAGAGATTCCCATTGGGTAGATTTAATAATGGTGCCGTTGACCTCAGCCACAACACGGCGTTTATCTTTGATATGCTGTTGAATTAATTGGTTTAAATTTTGTGGATCGGCTAAGTTTTGTTCTTGGCCGTTTAATATTATTTTCATAAAATCCCTAGATGTTTTGTTGGAAAATATTCTAGATGAGTTTCCGGTAAATTGCAAATGGTTAAGTGGGGTTGGGGTTATTGTGTTTGTTGTGTTTATTGTGTTTATTGTGTTTATTGTGTTTTTGTGTTTATTGTGTTTATTGTGTTTTTGTGTTTATCGTGTTTATTGTGTTTGTTGTGTTGTTGAGTTTAATGCAATAATTCAATAACCCAATAACCCAATAACCCAATAACCCAATAACCCAATAACTCAATAACTCAATAACTCAAACACCCCAAACAACCTTACAATCCTTTTTGACTCTGCGAAAGTTTGATGGCATAATGGCGGTGTTATGCAAGAAGTTGTGTGCCCACATTGTAAAAAGACTATTTATGATGAAGACGCGTTATTGTGTCATTTTTGCGGGGAGAGTTTAAGCCGGGCAGGGAATGGTTTTATAAGCCGTATGCGTTACGCAAATCCACGCATTATTTGGTATATTGTTACATTTTTGGTCTTGGTTAGTTTTTTGTGGCTTTTTGTGAAATAACTTAAATTTGTAGCTTTTTTAAAATAAATGTAGTATAAAGAATTGTTAAATTTCCCTGATAACCTTTAGAGAATTAATTACATGACAAAGCAATCTACAACGAATCAGCAAGTTTTTGGGTATCAACTTCTTTTGGATCTCTATGACTGTAAACCTGGTGTTTGTGATGATTTGGGACTCTGTTATCAGTTTTTAGATGATATGGTCGCGGATTTAGGAATGGAAAAACAGACGCCTCCAAATATTTTTCGTAGTGATGAAACGCGTTTTCCGGATAAGGCTGGTTTATCAGGTTGGGTACCTTTGATTGAAAGCTCCATTGTCATTCATACATTATCGTTAAAGAATTTTATTACAATAGATATATATTGTTGCCGTTGTTTTGATAGGGAAAAAGCTAAAGAAGTTTGCCGCGCTTTCTTTTCTCCGCAAAAAATCGATGAACAGTATATTGAGCGCGGATGCGATTATTTTAAAGAGGATTCTAGTTATCATACGGTTATGGTGGATAAAAGCGATAAAAACTCGCCGCAAGTAACTGTTTCCCAAAAATAAATTTCAGGAATGAATATATGAAACAGCAGGGGCCGGATAACCGGCCTTTCCTGTTTAGTGTCTATTTTAAAGAAAATAAAAATATGTCAAAATCCTACACGATTGAAGAAATTAAAAGTATCGAAATTAAGTGGCAGAACTTTTGGGCAGAGAAGAAAATCTTCGCCGCGGATAATAATTCTACAAAAAAGAAATATTATGTATTAGAAATGTATCCTTATCCATCGGGGAAGCTGCATATGGGGCATGTGCGAAATTATACGATTGGCGATGTAATCGCCCGTTTTCGCCGAATGCAGGGATACAATGTGTTGTATCCGATGGGGTTTGATAGTTTTGGTCTGCCTGCTGAAAATGCCGCGATTAAAAATAATTCCAGTCCTCGGGATTGGACGAATAAACGCATGGATGATATGGTCGCGCAGATGAAGCAGATGGGGTTAAGTTATGATTGGTCGCGTTTTCTTTTCAGTCATGATCCTGATTATTACAAATGGAATCAGTGGATTTTTATCCAGATGTTTAAAAAAGGATTGGTATATAAAAAGAAATCATTGGTGAATTGGGACCCGGTGGATCAAACAGTTTTAGCGAATGAACAGGTTATTGACGGTAAAGGATGGCGCAGCGGTGCTGAGGTGGAGAAAAAAGAGATTGAACAGTGGTTTATCAAGATCACCGCGTTTGTGGAAGACTTATTGAATGATTTAGATGGGTTGGATGATTGGCCGGAGCAAGTCAAAACCATGCAGCGTAATTGGATAGGTAAAAGTGAAGGCACAATTATCCGTTTTGATGTTGTCGATGAAAATGGAAATAAGATTGATGAATTAGAGACGTTTACCACGCGGGCGGATACAGTGTTTGGTATTGAATACGTTGTTTTAGCGGCAGAGCATCCTAAATGTAAAAAATGGATTCACGGCAAGGCTTTTGAAACTGAAGTGGCGGATTTTATTAAGTCTGTCGAGAAACAATCTCTGGTCGAGCGTTTGGGCGAAGGCAAGGATAAAAATGGAAAATTTCTAGGTGTTTACGCTGTTAACCCGGTCAACGGCCGTAAGGTGCCGATTTGGGTGGCGGATTATGTATTGATGGATTATGGCACCGGCGCTGTAATGGCTGTGCCGGCGCATGACCAACGTGATTTTCTGTTTGCTAAAAAGTATCAATTGCCGGTTTCGGTGGTAATCAAGTCAGCGGATAAAGCTTCATTGTTGGCTGATGAGTTAAAGGAGGCGTTTGTTGAAGAGGGCGTGTTAGTCAATTCCGCGCAGTTTGACGGCACCAACAGCGCTAAGGCGATAGCCGCGATCGCGCAATGGATGGAAGAAAAAGGATTTGGCTGTCGGACAACAACCTATCGGCTAAAAGATTGGCTTATTTCCCGTCAACGGTATTGGGGAACTCCGATTCCGATTTATTATGATGAAAACAATGATCCTCAGCCTATTGCGGAAGATCAATTACCCGTCATTTTGCCGGATGATATTGAATTCGGTCGAGGGAATCCGTTGGAAACATCGGAATCCTTTAAATTTTATACAGATCCAAATACAGGAAAGAAATATCGCCGGGAAACAGATACGATGGATACGTTTTTTGACAGTAGCTGGTATTATATGCGGTATACGGATTTAAACACGAAGCAGATTTTTGATAAAGACGTCTGCAATTATTGGATGCCGGTTGATCAATATATCGGCGGAATTGAACACGCGATCTTGCATCTTTTATATTCCCGTTTTTTTACTAAATTTTTAAAAAGTATCGGAATGATTAATTATTCTGAACCATTTAAGCGATTGTTAACGCAAGGAATGGTTTTGCTCGACGGTGAAGTTATGTCTAAGTCAAAAGGGAATGTGGTTGATCCTGATGAAATGATTCAAAAGTATGGAACAGACGCATTACGCCTTTTTATTTTATTCGCCGCCCCGCCGAAAGATCAGTTAGAGTGGAATGATAAAGCTATTGAAGGATCATGGCGGTTTTTGAATCGGATTTGGAATTTTACCGAACAGTATAATCCGGATTTTAAAGAAGATGTCGATTTAGCATCTTTGTCGGCGGCAGATAAAGATATGGAACGCGAGCGCGCGGCAACTATTAAAAAAGTGACGGAAGATTTAATCAGTTATAAATTTAATACCGCTATTAGCAGTTTAATGATTTTGATGAATAATGTGGATAAATATCTCGCTGGGGAACAAACGCCGGTGAAAGGATCTGTTATTAACCGTTTGATTCGAACGGTGATTCAATTGCTGTCACCGATGACGCCGCATGTGTGCGAAGAGTTATGGCAGAATATTGGCTCGCCTCAGGAAAGTATTGTTCATGCCCTTTGGCCGGAATTCGACGAAGCCGCGTTAAAGCAGGACACGGTTCAAATTGTGGTGCAGGTTAATGGAAAATTGCGCGGAAAATTCGATGTACCCGCCGAAATTAGTGAAGATGATTTAAAAGAAATCGTCTTAGCCGACGATAGCATTCAAAAGTTTATTCAAAACAAACCTATCCGCAAATTTATCTACATCAAAGGCAAATTGGCTAACGTGGTGGTGTGACGGCGATTAAAGTTTTATATTGCTCAATGAGTGAGGAGGTGTTAATGGCGCAAATTGATGTTCAGGGTACAAGAGTGGAAATTCTGTCATTCAATCAAAAAGAAGATTTTATTTGTCTGACAGATATTGCGCGGTATAAGGATTCTGCGCGGACAGATTATATTATCCAGAACTGGTTGAGAAATCGCAATACAATTGAATTTCTGGGTATTTGGGAGCAGTTAAACAATCAAGATTTTAAACCCATCGAATTCGATGGGTTTAAAAAACAAGCGGGCTTGAATAGTTTTGTCTTGACGGCCAAACAATGGATAGAAAAGACGGGCGCGGTCGGAGCATTTGAGAAAATTGAACGCAATCGCGATTGCGCAAATGAAGTTACTAATTATCAATAAAAATGTCAAAAAAATTGAGTTAAAAGATCAAAAATAGTTCAAGAATTTAAGAATGTATAACGAAAACGACCTTATCGCTTTATCTGCTGTCACGCCTCGTGTAGGTATGGTTTGATGCTGTCTAAGCATTGACTTTTTTAAGTTTTGCTGTTAACATTTGTAAATCGCATCCCCCGCGACTCCCCGTATTTTAATTCATTTACATGATGTATTTAACTAAACAGGAAAAGACAGTGGTCTTTTTTCTTTTTCACGTCCTTTTTTGGGGCGCATGTCTGCATTACACCTTCATTCGTTTCCCGCAGATTAGAAATTATGTCAATTTAACCGAGAGTGATCAGCTGTATCGTAAGATCAATGTGAATCAGGCTAGCGTGCAAGAGTTGATGGATATTCCCTACATTGGCGCGTTCACCGCTGAACAAATTATGCGATACCGTCGGGATAATGGGTCTTTGCAATCGCTAGAAGAATTAAAAACGATTCGCGGAATTAAACAAAAAAATTTTGAGCGGTTTTCAAAGTATCTGACAGTGAAGTAAATTCTCATGGCAAAAGGTGTTTTTACAAATCCATTTACGCGCCGGCCGTTGTTGAGTCTGGTTTTATGTTTTGGCGCGGGCATTCTGTTGCAATCTATTTGGAATATCCCTTTTCGCTGGACTGCGCTGGGAACATTGGGTATGTTTGGCGCGGCTTGTTTGTTTTCTTATCGAATCCTAATGGCTTGGGTGTTGTTGATGTTTTCTTTTTCAGGGCTTGGATTTTTGTATGCTACGGTAAGAACGGTTAATACGGATAATGATATCAGTCGTGTGGCTAGATATTATTATCAAAAGCCATTTATGGTTAAAGGGCAAATTATTTCCGATGTTGAACAGCGGCGGTTTTTTAACCGGCAGAAGAAAGTTTTTACTTTTAAGATTAAACAGGTTAAAAGTCCGTGGGGGTGGAAGGATAGAGACGGTCGGGTGTTGGTGAATTTGTATGGTGATTTGCCGTGCGGTTTTGGGGACGAGTTGTTGCTGGAAGGGAAGCTTCACCGGCCATTTGAATTTGATAAAGAAGGACATTTTTCTTATCGAAAATATCTTGCCCGAAAGGGTATCCAATATATTTTAAGTGTAAAGCGCGGGAATCAGGCGGAGATTCTTAATCAGCAAGCCAATAAATCTGTACGATTTTATGTGATTTATTACCGTAACTATCTGAAAGAAATTTTAAAACAATATCTGACCGTTAACGAGGCTGGATTGCTACAGGCAATTTTATTGGGCGACCGTTCACAGTTGCCGAATCATATCCGGGATTTATTTGAGCGTACTGGCACGGCGCATGTTTTAGCCATCAGCGGTTTGCATATCGGGATTATTGTGGGGATTCTGCTGGTGCTGGTCAAACTTTTGCCGTTAACGCGGGGGTTACAGTACGGCGTTACAATCATGGTGATTATTATTTACGCGTTTCTCACCGGCGGACGACCTTCGGTCGTGCGCGCGGTGGTTATGGCTGTTATTGTGTTAACGAGTTTAATATTGGAAAAAGAGCCGGATTGGCCAAGCACGGTTTCTTTGGCCGCGTTTATTTTGTTGATTATTAATCCGTTTTACTTGTTTGACATTGGGTTTCAACTTTCATTTGTTTGTGTGCTTTTTATTGTGCTTTTTCAAAAACAGGTTCAACAGGGATTGATAACGCTGCTGCCAGTTATTAAGGATAAAAAATGGTGCGAAATTGTGATAGGGGGGATGAGTGTGTCTTTAACAGCTTGGCTAGGTGCTGCGGGATTGATTATGTATTATTTTCAGATTGTGACACCGATCGCTGTGTTAGCCAACGGCCTGGTGGTGCCGCTCATGACGTTGTTGGTTGCGGCTGGTTTGGGGCTTTTGATTATGGGAGGTATAGTCCCATTTTTTGCGGTTTGTTTTGCGTATTGTCTGAAGGGGATTTTAAATGTTATGATCGGAATTATTTTTCTATTCAATAAACTGCCCGGGGCGTATTTCTTAATTAAACCTATATCCGGTTTTATGGTTGCGGGGTTCTATTTTGTCTTAATTTTAGGGATTTATTCTGTTAAGGTTTTGGGTAAAAAAAATTTTTCGCAACTTTAATCTTTCGTAAATTCAAAAATTTCGTTATTATATTAATAATTATATTTATTCAAATTGACATTTTTGTTTCAATTGACAAATTTCATAGTCTATGATAAATTCCCCTGCAATGAATAGAAATATCCTTCTTACTATTCTGATCATTCTTTTTTCTGCCGCGAACGCTTCTGCCTTTTGGATCTGGACCCCGGAAACCAATAAGTGGGTTAATCCTAAATATTCCGTCAAAGAAACCCCTATTGAACAGCTTGAATTAGCACGAGATTATTATAAGAAAAAGGATTACAAAGAGGCGATTAAAGAGTTTAATAAGTTGATTAAGCATTATCCTAAGGCAGTTGAAGCGCCGGAAGCTCAATATTATATCGGGTTATGTCTGGAAGAACAGGATGAATTTTATGAGGCTGTGAAAGAATATCAAGTCGTGATTGATAAGTATCCTTTTAGTGAGCGGTCAGCGGAAATTGTTAAACGGCAGTATGATATTGGGGAAAAGTTGTTGGAAGGGCGGAAAGACCGCAGTAAGTTTATTGAAGCGATCGCGGGGACGAATTATGATGTTATTGATATTTTTCGTAAAGTGATAAAAAATGCTCCATATGGTGAGCTTGCCCCACCAGCTCAATATAAAATAGGATTATATTTATTAGAGAAAGGGCTGTTTCAAGAAGCTCGGGATGAATTTGAAAAAGTTCTTAATGATTATCCCGACAACGAATGGTCAAAAGCGGCAAAATATCAAATTGCGATTTCAGATTCACGCCGTTCTACCAATGTGGAGTATGATCAAAAGATTACGCAGTCAGCTGTAGAAGAGTTTAAGGAGTTTGTTGATATCTATCCTGACGCTGAACTTTCTAGAGAGGCTAAAAAACATATTCAAACCTTACGCGATAAAGAAGCTAAGAACGCGTATATGATTGCGCAATTTTACGAAAAGCAACAAAATTATAAAGCGGCCAAGATTTACTATCAGGCTGTCGTTGATGAACATTCGAATTCAAAATGGTCGTCTAAAGCACTGGTTAAAATTCGGGAAATGACCGAAAAAATTGAGTAAAAGGATTATATGAAAATATTAAAAACATTCATCATGGTTTTTCTTGCGGTAAGTATAACCGGGTGCGGCTATTCAACAAGGTCGTTGTTGCCCAATCACATAAAGACTATATATGTAGAACCTTTTAAGAACAGTATTGATTTCGCATCCGAAGGGCGGCGGAATATTTATTTTCCTTTATTGGAAGTAAATTCGCGTAACGCTATTATTGAACGGTATATTTTTGATGGAAATCTGCGTGTCTCCGAATCACAAAACGCGGATTTGGTTTTAAAAGGGGAATTGATCAATTATGATCGGACAGCTCTTCGCTATACCGACAATGATGATGTCCAAGAGTATCGCGTGTATATAACTGTAAAACTTGAGCTATGGGATGCGGTTAACCAGGAATATATGTGGACAGAAAGTTCTTTTACTGGAGAGGCGACATATTTTATAACCGGCGCCTTAGCCACAACAGAAGAATCTGCTGTTGCCGAAGCTATTACAGACTTAGCTCGGCGGGTTGTTGAACGGACAATTGAGAATTGGTAATTTAAGGTCACAAGATGCATATTGGGTTGCTCGATACAGTATGCGGTTTTGTGACCTTAAATTATTTTTAATGAAATCTAAACGAATGGTAAAAGGGCAGCTGAAAGAGTATTATAAAACTGATTATCTGTCCTTCTTGGAATTATTATGATTTATTTGCTGGTGGGTAATAATAGTTTGGCTAAAGATGAAAAGATTGCGGAAATTAAGGAGACAATATTTGCCGGCCGTAACGATGCTCTTCAATTTGATTTTGAAGTGCTTCATGGACATAAATTAACACCAGCTGATTTAAAAAAATCGCTTATTACTCTTCCGGCGGTTGTCAAAAAACGGCTTATCCTCATCCGTCAGCTTGAAAAATTAACCCAACAAAATAAAACAATTTTGATAGAGATTATTGAGCAGAAACCGGATTATATGGAGTTGATATTAGATACATTTGAGCCGGCGAATAACGCGTTTTATAAAAAGGTGACAAGTCACGCTAAGGTTTTTCAATTTGGAGTAAGTGTTAAACAAAATGTTTTTGATATGACCAAAGCATTGTCAGCAAATGATCCGGTTAAGGCATTAAAAATTTTGAATGATTTGTATATAGATGGACAGCATCCATTACAGATTATGGGTGGATTGGTTTGGTATTGGGGGAAGAATAAAAATCGGATTGCAGGTGATCAATACCAGCAGGGTTTATTGGAATTGCAACGGGCAGATTTAAATATTAAGAGAAGCCGAATCAATCCGGAAGAAGCCGTAGAGATCTTAGTTGTAAAACTTGCGAATCTACAATAAGACAGTTTTAGGCTTCAATACCGGTTAAGATTTTTGTGAATCGAGATTTACGGCGGGCTACAGTGTTCTTAGATAAAATGTTGCTTTTAACGGCTTTATCAAGCTTTTTGTAGACTAATCTTAAATCAGCAACAGCTTCTGTTTTATTTTTAGCTGTAACAGAACCAAGAAATTTTTTGATTGTTTTTCTTAGATCTGTTTTGATATTCAGATTGTGCATCCGATTTCGATAATTTTTTTGTAACTCGTCAACTCCAGATTTTCTTTGTGGCAATTTAATGCTCCTTTCTTAAACAAGGGGACAATATAACAAAAAGACCTGTTTATGTCAAATAAAAAAGATAGTCCGAAGCTAGAACCGGAAGACGCATCAGATTCACATCATTCTATTATTAAAAGGACTTCGCTACTCTCGGTAGGAACATTATCTTCGCGTATATTAGGGTTTTTACGGGATATTGTTTTGGCAAAATTGTTAGGAACCGGATTTCGAGCAGATGCTTTCTTTGTGGCTCTAAAAATCCCGAATTTATTTAGGGATTTGGTGGGAGAGGGGGCTGCTAATGCGGCGGTGGTTCCTATCTTGGCGGAATATAAAGAAAAACATAAGGCGATTGCTTTTTGGCGTTTTGTTAGTGTGATCTTAATTTTAGCGTTTATTGTATTAAGTGTTATTACTATTTTAGGGGTTCTTTTCGCGCCGATAATTGTCCGGGTGATGGTGCCTGGATTTATGGCGGACGATCATAAATTGCTTCTTACAATAAAGTTAACGCGATTGATGTTTCCGTATTTGATTTTTATCGGATTGACAGCGTATTTTGTGGGCATTTTATTTACCTTTAGGTCGTTTTTGGTGCCGGCTTTCAGCCCTTGTTTGTTAAATGTTTCTGTTATTCTCAGCGCTTATATTTCTTCCAGAACGATGGAAGAACCTGTTTTTGGATTAGCGATTGGTGTTTTAATCGGAGGTGTTCTGCAATTACTGTTTCAGATTAAACCGCTTTTTAAAATAGGGTTTAAATTTTATCCTCCAAAAACATTAGAGCATGAAGGAGCTAAGAAAATCGGGCGGTTGCTCATTCCGCGAATTTTGGGCAGTGGCGTGTATCAGATTACTGTTCTGGTAGATACCTTTTGTGCGTCTTTGGCGGCGATCGTAGGGCCGGGAGGGATTTCAGCTATTTATTATGCCAACCGTATTATCCAATTTCCCATGGGGGTTTTCAGCGTAGCGCTGGCTTCCGCGGTGTTGCCCTCGCTTTCCGGACTAGCCAATAAAAAAGATATTAAATCAATTAAGAAAACGTTGATTTTTTCATTGGAAAATATTTTCTTTATTATGTGTCCGACAATTGTCATCATTTTATTATTATCTAATCCGATTATTCGCATTCTTTTTCAACGTGGACAGTTTGACGCGAACTCGACCGACATTACATCTATGGTTTTAGCGTATTATTCAATTGGTTTGTTTAGCTTTGGCGGAATCAAAATTCTGGTAACTGGATTTCATGCCCTGCAAGATACAAAGACGCCGGTGAAAGTGGCAGCGCTGTGTTTAACAATTAACGCGGCTTTGAATTTTATTTTAATGGTACCGCTTAAAGTCGGCGGGATTGCTTTGGCTAGTTCTATCGCCGGTACGGTAGACTTTCTTATTTTGTTTTATATGATGGATAAACGGTTAGGCGGATTAAATTCCGGTTTGTTCGGATATTTTGCGAAAGTTACTCTGGCCGCGGCGATCACCGGCGTGATTGAATATTGGACGTGGACGCATGTGATTTTTATCAACGAGGTCGTTCGATTGTGTGTCGTTGGGGTTTGCGGTATTTTGATTTATCAGACGATTTGTTTGGCGTTAAATGTAGAGCAGGCGCGTAAAATCGCAGACAGTTTTAAGAAACTGTTAGGTCAAAAAGCGTAAAAATGAAAATAAGGTGTTAGGATTTTGATGGATATTAAAGCGAAGGTTAAATCGCTTCCGTTGGTCAGCGGTGTTTATTTGATGAAAGATTCATCAGGTCAAGTGATTTACGTTGGTAAAGCTGTGTCTTTGCGCAAGCGTGTTCAATCTTATTTCCGTCGGAGTAAGTCTGTTCAGTCAAAGACAGATCTATTGGTCGCGCAGATTAAAGAAATTGATTATATTGAAACTAACAGCGAAGCCGAAGCTTTAATTCTTGAAGCCAGTTTAATTAAGAAATATGATCCAAAGTTTAACGTTGAATTACGCGATGATAAAAGCTATCCGTATATTGAATTTAATGGAGAAGACTTTCCTAGGGTTTCAGTGCAACGACCGTCAGTAAAGAAAAAAAGTTCTGTCTATTACGGGCCTTATGTGAATCCGCGGCTTATCAGAGAAGCGTTGAATATTATCCGTAAGATTTTTCGTTTTCGCACATGCGACCCGTTTCCCAAAAAAGAATGCTTAGATTATCACATCGGTTTGTGCGACGCACCCTGCATTGGTCAAATATCTAAAAAAGAGTATAAGAAGAACATCCGTCATGTCCGTTTGATTCTGGAAGGGAAGAAAGATGTTCTTTATCGTGGGTTGCGGAAGGAGATGGAGGAATATTCCCGTAGTCGTGAGTTTGAGAAAGCGGCGAAGGTGCGCGATCAGCTGCGGGCGATTGGCGCGCTTTATTCCGGAACC
This sequence comes from Candidatus Omnitrophota bacterium, assembly GCA_020632515.1. Lineage (GTDB taxonomy): Bacteria > Omnitrophota > Gorgyraeia > Zapsychrales > Zapsychraceae > JACKFK01. Next base: position 201,819 of record JACKFK010000005.1, read on the forward strand.
AAGGATGTCAATTATTATAAAGAAGCGGAACAGCTGCAACGGGCGCTGCAGCTGCCGCGTTTGCCGGAACGAATTGAGACTTTTGATATTTCTAATATTATGGGCAATCAAGCTGTCGGATCAATGGTGTCTTTTCTTAACGGTAAGCCGGATAAACAGAATTACCGCCGTTTTAAAATCAAAGAAGTGGAAGGTATTGATGATTTTAAGATGATTGCAGAAATTGTCCGGCGGCGTTACCGCCGGTTAAAAAATGAGGGAAAAGCTTATCCTGATTTAATCGTAATTGACGGCGGGAAAGGTCAGCTTATGGCAGCTTGTCATGAGTTGAGGAAGTTAAATGTTGATATTCCGATTGTGTCGCTGGCGAAAAGGGAGGAACTACTTTTTCTTCCCAAAAAGCGCGACGCCATCCGCTTGCCTTTAAACTCGTTGGGGCTGAAATTAATTCAGCGTACTCGCGATGAAGCCCACCGTTTTGCTGTAACTTACCATCGGAAGTTAAGGCATAAGGGAATGTTGTTGAAATAATTGGCCGCGAAGGTGATGTAAATAAGAGGTGAGTCTTAATCAAGAACTGTTGAAGTGCTGGTTGGTTGAGGTGTGAAAACTTAAGGAATTTTTTAAAAATTTCTCCTTTTTTCGTTTATTCTAAATCAAAATAATTGTAGAATAGCATTAATATAATAATCTCAATATGTTATAAGGATGGCTTATGGATTTAAGTACACTGTTTAAATTGCTGGTCGAACGTGAAGGTTCGGACATGTTTTTAAGAACGAATACGCAGCCACGGGCGCGGATCAATGGAAAGGTGGAAGTTTTACATGAGTATGTCATTTCAAAGCAGGAGATGATTGGATTTGCCAATTTTCTTTTGGGAGATGAGATTAAACGCCGGCAATTTCGTGATCAACAAGATATTGATTTTATTCATGAAGAAGAGGGGATAGGCCGTTTTCGTATTAATATTTTTATTCAACGGCAAACGCCGGCCTTAGTTGCCCGGTATGTTCATTCAGCGGTTAAGAGTTTTGAAGAACTAAAATTGCCGGTTGAGGTTTGCAAGCTGTTTGCCGAGGAGAAAAAAGGTTTGTTTTTGGTAACCGGCCCGGCAGGCAATGGTAAATCAACCACGATCGCAGCAATGATCGAATATATTAATGCTATTAGTTCACAACATATTATTACTATTGAGGACCCTATTGAATATTTATTTAAAGATAAAAAATCTTTAATTAACCAGCGGGAATTAGGGTTAGATGTCTTTTCTTATCCGCAAGCTTTAAAGCATGTGACGCAACAAAGTCCGGATATTGTATACATCGGGAACATTCGGGATGAAGAAACGATGCGCGCGGCGATAACCGCGACAGAGCTTGGGGCCTTTGTTATGACAACTTTTCATACGATCAATGCCGTTCAAACCATTATTCGTATCGTGAATTTCTTTCCGCCGCATTTGCATGATGAAATACGCATGCAATTATCAATGATACTTAAAGGAACGATTTCTTTACGTTTGTTGAATAAAAAAAACGGTGATGGGCGTATCCCAGCGTATGAAACAATGGTTGTTACACCAACAATCGCGCGTTTAATTAGAGAGGGAAGGGTAAGAGAAATTCAGAATTATATTGATGAAGGAGAATTGTTTGGTATGCAATCATTTAAGAGGTCGTTGATTACTTTGGTAAAAAATGGCATTGTTGATGAGCATGAGGCGCGTAAATACGCGGAAAGTAAAGACGATTTTAATTTAGAATTAAAAGGTTTTAAATAAAATTTGAGTAAGTTTGGACGGTTGAAATTAAAAGGGGGTATGTTATAATACCCCCTTGTTTATTTAGTGGTAAGTGATAAGTGATAAGTGATAAGTTAGAAACAAGTCACAAAGTGGCCAAGTCACAAGGTCATCGATAATTAATATTGCAGTTCTGTGACTTGAGTTTCAAATCTGTGCTGTTGTGACATTGTGACTTTCCGATATCTGACGGGTGACAGTTGAAGGCTACGAATCGGATAACTGACACGACGACTTTGTGACAAGTTTTTTGGATTTGTATCGCTGTAACTGTGTGAGTTTTTTATATGATCGACGAAATAAAAGATAAAATTACCAATATCGAAGATAAACTCCAGCATCTAAGGGGGTTTCTTTGACCTTTCCCAAAAAGAACAGACAATAGAATCTATTCAACAACAAATGTCACAACAAGACTTTTGGGATGATTCCGCGAAATCAAATAAGATTATGCGGGAACTAAAATATCTTAAGTCATGTATTGAACCATTTCAAAATGGACTTGAAAAAGTTAAAGAATTAAAAGAGATGCTAGAGATTTCTCTCGATGATCAGGAAATGCTGGGGCAGATTCATCAGGAGTTGGAATCTTTGGAAAAGGACATTAATGTCTTAGAGTTAAATAGTATTCTCGCGGGGCCATTTGATCGTAATAACGCTATTTTGAGCATTAATGCAGGCGCTGGAGGAACAGAGTCTTGCGATTGGGCGAGTATGCTGCTTCGCATGTATACCCGCTGGGCTGATCATCATCATGCCGCTATCAAAACATTAGACATTTTACATGGAGATGAAGCTGGCATAAAAAATGTTACTTTATCCATAGAAGGTGATATGATTTATGGATATTTGAAAGCGGAAAAGGGTGTGCATCGATTGGTTCGTATTTCTCCGTTTGACGCGAATAAACGACGACATACGTCATTTGCCTCGGTTGATGTTATTCCAGAGATTGAAGATGACATAGAAGTTCAAATTAATCCAGATGAATTGCGGGTGGATATTTTTAGATCCTCAGGTCCAGGCGGGCAAAGCGTTAATACAACCGATTCGGCTGTACGGATTACGCATTTACCAACGGGAATTGTTGTGCAATGTCAAAATGAACGGTCACAACTGCAGAATAAACAGGTGGCCATGAAAATTTTGAAAGCTCGGTTGTATGAAGTAAAGCGTAGAGAACAAGATGAAAAAATGTCAAAAGAGTACGGGGAAAAACAAAAGATTGAGTGGGGCAGTCAGATCCGCAGTTATGTTATGCATCCGTATTCTTTAGTAAAAGATCATCGTACGGATTTTGAAACTGGGAATGTGGCTAAGGTGATGGACGGGGAAATTGATGATTTTATTGAGGCGTATTTAAAAACGAAAAAGGGATAAATATTAGGGCAGGCTTATTTACCTGTTTCCTAAACTACTTGAAGGATTAGAGAAATGTTTGATTTTTTTATTAGAAAAGCGGCAATTAAAAAAGTGCAGAAGTTTATTGATAAACTTGAGCCTAAGATTGATGTGCATGTCACTAGCGAAACGCCTTTACCGTCTATTCAGACGCTAAAAAAGATTTGTCCAACAGTTGCCAAGATTAAATCTATGGAAGCGGATATGGAGAAGTTAACCGATCCTCAGCTGCAAGCGAAGACGGGAGAATTTCAGGCGACTATTCAGGAAAAAATTAAAAAAGAAAAGGAAAGCTATTTCAGTTTGCGAGAACAGTATCGCAATGCACAAGATCATCAAGAACGCGAAGATATCAATATTAAAATTGAGCAAGCCAATGAAGAGTTGCAAAAAATTAAGAAAAAAGTTTTAGATGAAATTTTGCCGGAGGCGTTTGCGGTGGTTCGTGAAGCAGGAAAAAGAATTCTTAAGATGCGTCATTATGACGTGCAGATGATAGGCGGAATCGTTTTGCATAACGGAAATATTGCGGAGATGACAACAGGGGAAGGAAAAACGTTGGTTGCTACTTTGCCCGCGTATTTAAATGCGTTAAGTAATGAAGGGGTGCACGTCGTTACTGTAAACGATTATTTGGCTGTGCGTGATAAAGAGTGGATGGGGCCGTTGTATGAATTTTTAGGATTAAGCGTTGGCGTTATTCAGCACGATATGAATCCGCGTCAGCGTCAGGATGCGTATAATTGTGATATTACTTATGGAACTAATAATGAGTTTGGATTTGATTATCTGCGTGACAACATGGTGAGTTTTAAAGAAGAAATGGTTCAGCGCGGGCATCATTTTTCCATTGTTGATGAGGTGGACAGTATTTTAGTCGACGAAGCAAGAACTCCGCTTATTATTTCCGGTCCTGCTGAGGAATCAACGGATAAATATTACAAAGCGTATGAAATTTCTAAAAAAATGAAAGGCCGACGGATTACTGAAAAAGATGAAGTTGACGCCAAGTATAAAGAAATTGATTTATCAGAAGGCTATGACTATTTGGCTGATGAGAAAGCAAAATCGATATCGCTGACAGAAACCGGAGAAGAAAAGGCTGCCCAATTATTTGGGATTGATAATCTTCATGAAATGGAGACGATTGAATACCGTCATCATATTTTGCAAGCGTTGAAAGCTCAGGAATTTTTTGTGATTGATGTGGATTATGTTATCCGTGATAAGCAAGTTATTATTGTGGATGAATTTACCGGACGGATGATGCCTGGCCGGCGTTGGTCTGACGGATTGCATCAGGCTGTTGAAGCCAAAGAAGGAATTAAAATTGAACGGGAAAATCAAACCTTGGCCACCATTACTTTCCAGAATTATTTTCGTTTATATGACAAATTATCAGGTATGACTGGAACCGCGGTGACGGAAGAAACGGAATTTAAACAGATTTATGATTTGAATTGTATTGTTATTCCGACGAATAAACAGCTGCAGCGGATTAATTATCCAGACGCGATTTATAAATCGTTGAATGGAAAATATAAAGCAATCGTTGCTGAAATTGAAGAGTTGCATAAGGAGGGGCGTCCGGTATTGGTTGGAACCATTTCTATTGAAAAATCAGAATTGCTTTCCCGTATGCTCACGCAAAAAGGGATTAAGCATCAGGTTTTAAATGCGAAGTATCATGACCGTGAGGCGCATATTATTGCCCAGGCTGGACGCTACAAAGCTGTAACCATCGCGACTAACATGGCGGGAAGAGGGACGGATATTGTTTTAGGGGGGAATGCAGAGTTTTTGGCAAAGACAATTGTTGATGAGAAAATCAATAACCCTGATGACGAGAATGAGCGTAATGAATTGACAGAAAAATTTATTACTCAATTTCGCCAAAAAGTTAAAGAAGAGCAATCTCAAGTCCTTGAAGTAGGAGGATTGCATGTCATTGGAACAGAGCGGCATGAATCCCGACGGATTGATAATCAGTTGCGTGGTCGCCAAGGCCGTCAGGGCGATCCAGGGTCTTCACGATTTTATGTTTCCTTAGAAGATGATTTGATGAGGCTGTTTGCGTCGGATCGGATTATCGGAATGATGGATCGATTCGGCATGGAAGAAGATCAAGTGTTGGAAGCGCCGATTTTATCACGGGCTTTGGAAAATGCCCAGAAACGGGTTGAAGGGCACAATTTCGAAATTCGTAAACATTTGCTTGAGTTTGATGATGTTATGAATAAACAGCGTGAAGTGATTTACAATATGCGACGAGATATTTTAGAAAGCAGTAATATTAAAAATCTTGTTTTAGAGGCGATTGATGAAACTGTACGGGCGGCTGTTCAGCAGTATTTGTTTGTTGGTACGGAGGAAGAAAAATGGGATTTTGAAGGGCTTCATGTTTATTTGAAGGCGAAATTCAATTTTGATATTGCTAATTTACATGACAAATTTAAAGATATGTCTCAAGATGATGTGAATACTTTTTTAATCGAGCATATGATGAAACATTATGAACAAAGAGAAACGGAAATAGGAGCAGAGCATTTGCGTTATTTGGAAAAAATGCTTTTTTTAAATACAATTGACGCGAAGTGGAAGGATCATTTATATGCGATGGATCAGTTAAAGGAAGGTGTTGGTCTGCGTTCCTACGGACAGCGCAATCCATTGATTGAGTATAAAAAAGAAGGTTTTGAAATGTTTCAGATGATGTACAGTTCAATTAATCAAGAAGTTGCTGAAATTATATTTAAGATTCAACCGGTAGATCGATCTTCTTCACGTCCACGCGGGGTCTTTAGCGCGTTGCCAAAAAAATTAGTTCATGATGAGGTTTCAGGAATGGCTGATGCCCGTCGACAGGCAGCTGCTTCTGGACCAGCGCCAGCCTCACAAACGCCATCCGCTACGACGCCGGCAACATCTCCTGTCCGTAGTTCCGGTCCAAAAGTCGGACGGAATGATCCTTGTCCTTGCGGCAGCGGGAGAAAATATAAAAAATGCTGTGGGCAATAAAGAATATTTTCTTTAAGCGGGATATTTTGCTTAGTATTCTTTCCGCTGTTATTCTTATCTTTGCCTTTCCTCAATTTGATTGTTGGTTTCTTGCCTGGTTTGGATTAGTTCCTCTGATGTTGGCTCTTGATGGAAAATCTTATCGCCAAAGTTTTGGTTTAAGTTATTTATCCGGGTTTATTTTTTTTACGGGCAACCTTTATTGGTTTGTGCACGTTACGAAAGTAGGCATGTTTTTAATGATGCTTGTGCTGGCGGTATATTACGGTTTGTTTGGTTTGGTGTATCGATATTTTCAGAAAAGAAACGCGGTTTTAAAATTAATCTTGCTGCCGGCTGGATGGGTAGTGATTGAATTTTTGCGGTCCCGTTTGTTTTCAGGATTTGATTGGGTAAGCCTGGGACATTCACAATATAAATTTCTGCCGATCATTCAAATTGCCGATATTACCGGTGTTTTTGGGGTGTCGTTTTTATTGGTGATGACCAATTATGCTTTTAAGTTAGTTGTTGATGGTGCTATGAATCGACGGATATTAAGCATTATCGGGATTGTTTTGTTGTTTGTCTTTACCTATGGAATGATTCGGTTGCGGGAAAATTTTTCGCAGGATCATGTAACGCTGGCGGTTGTTCAAGGCAATATTGAACAGGAGTTAAAATGGGAAGAGGGGTTGTGGCCGGCTATTATGAAAAAGTATCAAGACATTACCCGGCAGGCTGCGGCCGAGAAGCCAGATTTAATCATCTGGCCGGAAACATCCTTTCCTGGATTTTTATGGGAAGATAAAGACCAGTATTTAGAATTGAAAGAGTTTATTCGGGAGTTACAGGTTCCGTTATTATTCGGCACTATTGTGGTGGAGAATGACGAATATTTTAATGATGCGGTTTTGGTCTCGAGGGAAGGCGAAGAAGTAAATCATTATCATAAAATCCATCTTGTGCCATTTGGAGAATATATCCCCTTTCGCAAACAGATTCCTTTCCTTTCAGAGTTTGTGCCGATTGCGGATTTCTCACCCGGGAAAGAAGAAACTGTTTTTTCATTGAATGGGAGTAAAATAAATACATTTTCCGTTTTGATTTGTTTCGAAGATACTTTGGCCAGGTTAGCGCGAAAGTTTGTGCTTAATGACGCGCGATTGTTAATTAATATCACCAATGACGCGTGGTTTGGCGATACCAAAGCGCCGTATTTACATTTGCAAGCTGCGGTATTTCGGACAGTGGAAAATCGGCGGTGGTTGATCAGGGCTGCGAATACAGGGGTCAGTTGTTTTATTAATGAAAAAGGGAAAGTCGTGCGGTATCTGCAAAATGTTCAAGGGAAAAAAACATATGTTTCGGGATTTGATAGTCAAAAAGTATTATTAGTGGCAAAAAAGACAGTTTATAGTTTATATGGAGATTTTTTTGCATATTTATGTTTTGTATGTATACTAGGGGATATTATTAAAAGTTGTATTCAAAGTCTTAATAAGAAATAATTAACTTTATGCTATTAACTTAAGATCAATAAATTATAATAGGCAAAGGAGTTATATGATGAGAAGTAATGCTGTTGGTATTCAAATTTTTTGGTGGGGAGAGGTAATCCTGTCCATGAGGGTGTTATTATTTACTCTACCGGTTTTGTTACATAAATGGACAGTGGGAAGTCTCTCAACCAGTGATGTTTCAGATAGTTTTATTCTGGTTATATCATTATGTGCCTGCTTGTATTTATTTGTCGGGCTGCTGGGAGTGTTGGGAAATAGAAAGTGGAAGCTGTTTCATTTCATTGCGGCGTTTACTGTTTTTATTCTTAGCGCGTGTTTTTTATATAAACTTAATGCAGCTAATTCACTCGTCGTAACGGGGTATTTTGTTCCAAGCATTTTAGCGGTCATTAGTGTTATATTAGCAAATGTTCTAAAAACCAACGTGTAATTTATCCTGATATGAGAAAAAATTTTTCAGAAGTTAAATTTATTGGTATTATCCTCGCAGTTTTATACGCGATCTCATTTCTTTCTTATTTGCAAACCGCAAATGTTCCTGGCCTACAAGAAAAATCAATTGTACCGACGATATTGTTCGGGGTATTGTTTTTAGGATCAATCGCAACAGCTTTATATAAAGAATGGGGAAGGATATTGTTAATCGTGGGCAATATTCTGGTTGGTGGTTATTTAATCGGTTTATATAGCCAGTCTAGCGATTTTGTACCGATTAGTTATATCTATATGAGTTTGATTATTGTTTTATTTTTTACGCAAAGTAAAACGAGGATTCATTTTATTTCGCCAAAGAAGCAGAAGTGGCAGAGCGTTTTAATTATTGATGATGAAGAGATGCTGATTAAAACGATTCGGCCGACGTTGATTCAACAAGGGTATTCCGTATTAACGGCGCAGACAGGGGAAGAAGGGATTACGATTGCTAAACGACAAAAGCCGGATTTAATTTTATTGGATGTCATATTGCCGGGAATTAAAGGGCGGGAAGTTTGCCGCAGGTTAAAGGAAAACGAGTTAACCCGGGATATTCCTGTTGTTTTCTTAACGGCGAAGGGAACCGATGACGATATCCGCGCTGAGATGGAGGTTGGCGGAACTTCTCATCTAACAAAACCTGTTGCTTCCAGGGCGTTGATTTCGACGGTAGAAAATATTCTTTCTAAGAAAACGGAAACACCCAAACAATGGAAAAGTGTTTTGGTTGTTGATGATGACGAGACTCTGCAAAAAACGGTGCGAGCCATTCTTTTAGATAATGGGTATGCGGTTTTAACCGCTTCGACGGGGGAAAGCGGAATAGAAATTGCTAAGAAGCAAAAGCCAAATTTAGTTTTACTTGATGTTATTTTGCCAAAAATGAAAGGCCGTGAAGTTTGTCGGAATCTTAAAGAAGACGAAGAGACCAAAAACATTCCGGTAATATTTTTAACAGCCAAAGATTCAGCTGATGATAAGAAAGCTGAATTGGAAGCCGGCGCGATTACGCATTTAACAAAACCGGTCAACGCCAAAGAATTATTAGCGACGATTGAACAGACATTGAAAATAAATACGTAATAGAATAGAGGGGACAGGCAATGTTTTTATTAATATTTATTGTCTGTCCTTTGTGTTTTCTACCTTTTTAGAAAAATAATATAAGAAATGAGCGGGTTTGATTCAGAATGAATACAAATGAGAGTGTGAAACGTTTCCGTCGGGCGGTTGCCAGGCATGCTTTATTTTTTTGTTCTTGGTTGTTTAATAAGTTGCCTTACAGCGTTGTTAAAGGTTTTTCTAATGTTGTAATTGCTCTTGGGTTTATCGTGGTCGGCCGGCAGCGAAAGATAGCTAAAGAGAGTTTAGAAATTGCGCTGGGACAAGAAACAACGGAGTTTGAACGGCGGGAGATTGTTAGAAAATGTTTTGATAATTTGGGCCGGGGTATGATCGAATTGATTTATTTTATGGAACATCCGGCTATGATTAATGAACGGGTGGTTATTGAAGGTAAAGAACATCTGGATGAAGCGTTTAAAAAGGGAAATGGGGTTATAGGAATTAGTGCTCATTTTGGCAGCTTTCCCTTGATGCTGCTGCGGTTTGCTCAGGAAGGATATCCTACCAACGCGATTATCCGGCCGGTTCGAGATCAAATCATTGAGAAGCACTTTTTAAATCAGCGAAGCAAATTAGGGTTAAACACGATTTACAGTGTTCCGCGTCAGCAATGTGTTAATACTTCCATTAAAGCGTTAAGAAATAATGAGTTGCTTTTTATTCCATTAGATCAGAATTTTGGCAGCGGCAGCGGCGTATTTGTTGAATTTTTTGGTCAGAAGGCAGCTACCGCGACGGGGCCTGTTGTTTTTGCCAGGCGGACAAATGCGGCAATCTTGCCGATGTTCATTGTTAGGGAAAATCACGACAAGCATAGAATTATTATAGAAAAGGAAATGGAATTAATTCAGAGCGATGATGAAGATAAATTTATTTATGAAAATACAGCTCGAATTACGCAATTAATTGAAAAGTATGTGCGGCGGTATCCGCAAGAGTGGGGGTGGATGCATCGCCGTTGGAAAAGCCGTCCTAAACAGGACGCGGTATTAAAAAAGTGAGTGAAGGATGAGTGAACAGAAGAAAACAAAGAAAAATAAAAAAACGACAATGTTTCCACTCGGGATAGTTTTGCTTATTCTTGGAGTCAGTATGATTTTGGCTTGGTGGCCTGATGTTGTAAGTGTATTTCGCGGACTCCTTGGTATAGCTTTGGCGCTGGGCGGGTTATTGGTCTTGTATTCGTTAAATAAGTAATTATAGTGGTCAGTGATCAGTGTTAAGTGGTCAGTAAACAAGTTACAAGGTCACAAAGTTTCCAGATCATAAAATATTTGTAACTTTGTGACAAAAGCTTCAGATTCTTATTGCTGTGACATTGTGACTTCTTTATTGATTAGTACCCATCAGAGACGGGCGACTTAAAATATGTATTGGATCGAGTTTATTATCAGCGCTGTGGTGATTGTTCTTGCCGGGATTCGTTTAACTGTTTACGCGGATAAATTGTGCGAACAGTTGTCTTTAGGAAAAGTTTGGATCGGGATTGTCCTTTTGGGGATTGTTACCTCCTTGCCTGAGGCGATTACTTGTATTGTTTCCATTGTTTCTTTAAAAGCGAATAATTTAGCTATTGGAAATCTCGTCGGAAGTAATAATTTTAACCCTATGCTGTTGGTCATGATGGATCTGTTTTACCGTAAGGGGGCTATTACCAATGATATTGCTCCCAATCGCAGTCATAATTTATCTGCGCTTTTTGCTGGGATTTTATCATTAATTGTCATTTTTGAAATTTATTACAGCAGCCGTAATTCTTTAATTATGATAGGGCCGATTAGTGCGGGCAGTGGGGTTATTTTAATATTGTATTTTATTTTTATGCGCTTTTTAGCTGGGGTGAATTCGACGGAAAATCCGGTCGGGGTTGTGGATAAGGCGTTGTCTGTTGATCATAAAAATCATTTGATTAAGATTTGGATTAACCTGGTATTGTGCGCGCTGGTTGTTGTGATCGGTGCGATATGGCTGGCCAAGTCATCGGATGTTATTGCGGAAAAATCCGGTTTAGGTCGGACGTTCGTCGGCAGTACATTGCTGGCGATGGTAACTTCTTTGCCGGAGATGGTCGTGTCGTTGTCGGCTATGCGGTTAGGATCGTTGGATTTAGCCATTGGCAATATTTTCGGTAGTAATATGACTAATCTTTTTATCCTTGCGATTTGCGATGTGGTTTATCCCGCGGCGGGTGTTTTACAGACGGTTTCTTCGGTGCATGCAGTCACCTTGTCGGCGAGTGTTGTGCTTATGGGAAGCATTATTTTAGGTATGCATATGCGTAAGAGAAAAATTCTTTTTATGGGATGGGATTCATGGCTGATGACCGCAATTTTTTTGTCTGTCACCGGATTTTTATACGTGGTGAGGTAAAATATTAGAAACAGATATTATATTCTAAGGAAGTGAGTTGTTTATGATGAATAAAATAAGAAAATATTTTTTTACCGGGTTGGTGGTGCTTTTGCCGATCACGCTGACGATCTACTTGTTTGTGTTATTGATTAATTTCTCTGATAATCAGTTGGCGAAGTATTTGCCGGCGGAGTGGGTGTATTATGTTGATAAAATTCCGGGGTTGAGCATTTTAATCGCGATCACGGTTATTGTGATTATTGGTTTTTTTGCCACGAATTTTCTTGGTAAGAAAATATTCGAATTTTTTGAAAAATTCTTCTTTAAATTGCCGTTTTTCCGACAGGTGTATCCGGCGATTAAGGAAATGGCCATGTTTCTTTTTAGTCAGGAACGTGGCGCGACTTTTAAACAAGTTGTATTAGTAGAGTATCCGCGTAAGGGGATTTACGCGTTTGGATTTCTTACTAATAATTCTTCGGCTAAGATTTGTGATAAAGTGAATCAGGAACTTTACAATGTGTTTCTCCCCAGTGCACCTGGTCCGCTTACGGGATATGTAATCGTCGTTCCCAAGAAAGAAATTATTTTTACCGATATCAGTATTGAAGACGCCTTTAAATTCATTGTCTCCGGAGGGGTTGTCAATCCCGCCTAATTTTCATGGCCAATCGAAAAATTAAAATTGTTATCTTTGATCTGGATGGGACATTAGTTGATGCGTACGCGGCAGTGACGCACAGTATTAATTACGCGTTAAAGACGTTAGAACTACCATTGATTTCTGAAGCTAAGGTTAGACGGAAAGTAGGCTGGGGCGAGGAGCATTTTGTCCGTTCGATTGTAAAACCTGAGGATTTTTCCCGGACGTTAGCTTTGTACCGCCAGCATCATCGGGAAACGTTGGGTACTCATGTGAGGTTTCTTCCGGGGGCTAAGGAGATGGTTGAGAATTTACATCGGGGTCAATACAAATTAGCGGTGGCTAGCAACCGGCCAACGCGGTTTTCGAAGGTGATTTTAAAGGCTTTAGAAATCGATCAGTATTTTCATTATATCCTATGCGGGGATCGGGTTAAAAAACCTAAACCTTCAGGGGAAATGCTCAAGACGATTTTACAAAGGTTTGCGTTTAAGCCTGGAGAAGCGGTTTTTGTGGGGGATATGACCGTGGATGCTTTATGCGGCAAGAGGGCTCGGGTTAAGACAGTTATTGTTAAAACAGGGTCCAGCACAGTCAAAGAAATTCAACAAATGGAACCTTTTCGTATTATTGGGCATATTGGGAAATTAAGAACTATCTTAGAGGAATTGTCCTGAATTAAAAAAATTAAGAAACTAATAGATTTTTATTGATTCTTTCTTAATAATTATGTATAACAAACTCTTTAAGTTAAGTCCTGATTGCCCTGATTTGGGGTAGTTTTTTAAATCTGTGTAATCTGCGTTAATCGGAGTAATCATTATTAAGGAGTTGGAAGTTATGGGGAAACGTAAAAGAAGAGGGAAGTTGAACTGGCGCTCTAAAAAAGCCAATCACGGTAAGAAACCTAACCGAGGGTAAGTAGTTGTTAAAATTCTCTGGTTTGTTTTTTGAGTTTTAGATTTTCGACCATTGATCGCGTTTATTTACCTGCAAGTTGGCAGGTAGAAAACGTTTGATTATTAACGATGCAGGGAGATGTGGATGTTTGATGTTTTTATTCTCGCTCCAATTGGGGCATTTGTTGCTTTATTCTTTGCTGCTGTTCTTACCAATAAAATTTTTAAGCATGACGAAGGAACCGCGCAGATGCAGGAAATCGCGCAGGCTGTGCGTGAAGGTGCGGGAGCTTATCTTCGTCGGCAATACAAAGGTTCCGCAACATTTTTTCTAGTTGTTTTTGTCATTCTTTTGTACATGTCTTTTAAAGGATACCTGGGGATGTTTGTTCCGTTTGCGTTTTTAACAGGCGGTTTGTTTTCAGGATTATCCGGTTTTTGTGGTATGAAGATTGCCACGCACGCCAGCGCACGGACAGCCAATGCCTGCCGAAGCAGTCTAAACGCGGGGTTGCGTTTAGCCTTTTCTTCCGGCGCGGTAATGGGATTTGTTGTGGTTGGGTTGGGATTAATGGACTTGTGCTTGTGGTATTTCAGTTTGGATTGGTACTACTCTTCACACGCGTTGGATGTAAGCGCGAGTAAAAGCGAAATGATTACCTCTACCATGTTGACCTTTGGAATGGGCGCAAGTTTTCAAGCTCTATTCGCCCGTGTTGGCGGAGGGATTTTTACTAAAGCCGCGGATGTTGGCGCAGACCTTGTGGGAAAAGTTGAAGCCGGAATCCCTGAGGATGACCCAAGAAATCCTGCTGTAATCGCTGACAATGTTGGTGATAATGTCGGGGATGTTGCGGGAATGGGCGCGGATTTGTACGAATCTTACGTTGGTTCCATTGTGGCTACAGGCGCGTTAGGTGTGGCGGCTGGTTTTGGAGTCAAAGGAATTACAGTTCCAATGACACTAGCTGCTGTTGGGATTTTTGCTTCCATTTTTGGAATGATTTTTGTGAAAACTTCCGAAGACGCAACGCAAAAATCTCTTTTGCAAGCATTGCGTAAAGGGATTTTTTCAGCGTCTATTTTAATGGCGGTTTTAGCGTTTTTTATTATTCGTGAAGTTTTGGGGTCTGAGAATATTGGGATTTATGGTTCTGTAATTACCGGATTAATTGCCGGATTATTAATTGGTTTGTGCACGGAATATTTCACCTCCGCGCATTATAACCCAACTAAGAAGCTGGCAGGAACCGCAGTGACTGGGCCGGCAACGATTATTATTGAAGGGATTTCCATTGGAATGATGTCGACAATGATGCCAATGTTGATTGTGGCGGCTGGCATCTTGGCAAGTTTTGGCCTCTCCGGCGGGTTTGGGGCGGAAGAAGGCTCGTTTGCGAAAGGGCTTTACGGAATCGGAATCGCCGCAGTTGGAATGTTAAGTACTTTGGGAATCACATTGGCAACTGACGCGTACGGACCTGTGGCAGACAACGCCGGGGGAAACGCGCAAATGGCTGGACTGGAACCCAAAGTAAGAGAGCGAACAGACGCCTTAGATTCATTAGGGAATACAACCGCGGCAACCGGCAAAGGATTCGCAATCGGTTCAGCCGCGTTAACCGCGTTGGCGTTAATTTCCGCGTTTAAAGAAAAAGTCGCGATTGAAGGTGGAGACATTGTTTTGAATTTAATCGATCCTTTGGTGCTCATTGGACTATTTATTGGAACCATGATGCCTTACGTTTTTTCCTCTTTAACAATGAGTGCGGTGGGCCGCGCTGCCAGTCAAGTAGTTGTGGAAGTCCGACGACAGTTTAAAGAAATTAATGGATTAATGGAAGGGAAAGCAAAGCCTGATTACGCCCGATGCGTCGATATTGTTACGACCGCCGCGTTAAAGGAAATGCGGATGCCGGCGCTTTTAGCCATTCTTACACCTATTGTCATTGGATTGCTTCTAGGGATCAACAGCGTTGGTGGATTATTGATTGGCGCTACAGCCTCAGGATTTGTTTTGGCCGTTATGATGGCAAATTCCGGCGGGGCCTGGGACAACGCGAAGAAATACATTGAAGAAGGAAACTACGGAGGAAAAGGCTCTACCGCGCACAAAGCAGGAGTTGTCGGCGACACAGTCGGAGATCCGTTTAAAGATACAGCTGGCCCAAGCATTAACATTCTCATTAAATTGATGTCGATGGTCTCTATTGTTTTTGCCGCATTTATTCTGCAGAACACTTTTTTTCATTAATCCTCTTATAAATCTTGCTTACAAAATAAATTAACTGTAAAATAGGGCTTTCATCAGGCAATAGAGGATTAAAACTCTTTGTAATAAACAATCATTTCTTTATTTCCTGTTTAAAAGGGATGTGTGGAATGCGGATTTTACTAGTTGAAGACGAACGCAAAATTGCTAATTTTATCGAACGCGGCCTAAAAGAAAAAAAGTATGTCGTAGATGTGTCGCATGATGGCGAAGACGGATTATTTAAAGCGGAAATAAATCCGTATGATTTAATCTTGCTGGATGTCATGCTGCCAAAAGTAGATGGAGTGGCTGTTTGTAAAGAACTGCGTAAGAAAAAGATTGATACCCCGATTTTAATGCTGACAGCGCGCGACGCTGTAAAGGACCGTATCACCGGGTTAAACTCCGGAGCTGATGATTATTTAAACAAACCGTTCGCGTTTGAAGAACTTTTGGCAAGAATCAGAGCCTTGCTTAGACGTCAACGAACTGAGAAGATTGACGAGTTAAAAATCGCTGATTTGGAATTAAATTTGCTTAACCATGAAGTTAAGCGTTCGGGGAAAAGTATAGAGCTGACTAATAAAGAATACATTCTGCTGGAATATCTTATGATGCATACGAATCAGGTGATTACGCGGACAATGATCTCTGAACACGTTTGGAAAGAAGATTTTAACAGTTTAAGTAATGTTATCGATGTTCACATCCGTTATCTCCGCCGGAAGATTGATTCCGGACATAAAACAAAACTGATTCATACAATCAGAGGTTCAGGATATATCTTAAAAGATTCTCAATGAAGTTCTCTCCTAGAAAAATTCAATTCAAGAAAACCGAATCTCCTAAAGAAAAAAAAAGCAAATCCCGCCGGTTTCAACGAAGAAATTCTTTTAAATTTGAAGTTACAGCCTTAATCACTTTAGTGGTGGGCATAATTCTTATGGTGTTTAGCTGTGTTTTGTATTGGATTTTGTCACATACTTTGCATGTTGATATGGACAATGAATTAAAAATTAAAGCTGAAACAGTAAATCAGGCTATCCGTGTTTATGTGGATGTTAGAGGAGAGAAGCCGGAATCATTAAAATACGCGATTGAAAAAGCTGTTGTTGAAGAAAATTTGCACAACACCCGCTGGTGGATGTTTGGTTTTCAACGCCGCTGGTCGGAGCAACTTGATGATTTGGATTTAGATGAAGTATATATTAATTTTGCTTCTTCAAAGAAGGCATCGCTTTTTAGGTCGAAAAATATGGATTCGGAATTAACAAACCAGTTTCTAACGCAGGTTGAAATTGATGTGAATAACAAATCGGTTTTTAAGAATTTAAATTTCAACGACCAAAGAATACGTATTATTAACTATCCGGTTTCTTATGATGGCGAATCTTATTATTGTATTCAAATTGGGGCTTCACAAAGGCCAATTGTGGTTTTGCTGGAAAACTGGCTGAAATCTACCTTATACAGTATTCCAGCGGTGTTGATTTTGACATTTTTCGTCGGGCAGTTGTTCGCTTCCAGAATCTTGTCGCCTATTCAAAAAATCACGTCTACCGCGAAAACTATTGCCGATGGAGATTTAAGCATGCGGATGGAAGCGCAGGATTATTATGTTGAAATGAATTATCTTATCGACGCCTTTAATGAAATGATAGAACGTTTAGAAAGATCTTTTCACCATATCGAAGAATTTAGTTCGCATGTCGCGCATGAACTCAAGACGCCTTTAACCATTATTCGAGGAGAAACAGAATTAGCCTCGCTGGAAGGAAGAAATACTGAAGATTATAAAAGGGCCCTGGGGATTATTTTAGAGGAAACTGAAAATATGCTTACGATAATTGAAGACTTGCTGTTTTTGTCTAAATTAGATTATCGGCCTGAATTCCCGCAGATGAAAAAAATGGACTTTGTTGAATTTTTTAGGGAAGTTTCCGAACAAAGCCGTATTTTGGTTAATGAAAAGAAAATTCAATTATTAATAGATATACCTAATGAAAAGATATTCGTCATAGGTGACAGCGTGCATTTAAGACGTTTATTTTTTAATTTAATTAATAATGCAATAAAATATACGCCTAGTCAGGGAAAAATTCAATTAAACTTAGTAAGAAAGAATAAAGAAGTCATGGTTTCTGTTAAGGATAATGGGCGGGGGATAAATAAAGAAGATCTGGAAAATATTTTTGAACGATTTTATAGTTCTAACGATGAAGATTCCGGTGTGGGGCTGGGATTAAATATTGCCTCCACCATTGCCAAGGTGCATAAAGGACATATTGAAGTTGTTAGTCTGCCTAACGACGGGGCAACCTTCCAAGTATTCTTACCAATTGTTTAAAAGTCACAAAGTCAAAAAGCCACAAAGTCGCAAAATCAGATATCCGGCCCAGAGCGATAACCGATTCAACTTCGTAAGTTGGACTAGGTTTACGGTGACCTTGTGATTTTGTGGCTTTGTGACGTTTAATTAAATAAATTAATTGTAATTTAATCTTCGTTTAATCTTCGTTTTGTTAAATTGCTCACAAGTAAATCGCTTAAAGAATACCAATCAATCAAATAAATAAGGAGGGTGGCATGAGAAAGAAGATTCTTGTCGTGGATGACGATCAAAGAATTTTAAATCTTTACATGCGGCTATTTGAAGCGGTTGGTTTATCGATGTTTGACATTGTAACTATGCCCGATCCATATTTAGCAACGGAATATGTTCTAAGAGAAAAAGTAGACGTTGTAATTCTGGATTTACGTATGCCAAAGGTAAATGGCCAGAAATTTTATGAGGCATTAAAAGAATATAATCCAGAATTAAAAGTTATTGTGTCGAGTGTTTATCCTATTGATAAACAACGGAAGATGGTTCCGGATGCGACAGGATATTATGACAAATCCTGCGGGCCAATACAATTGGTTGAAAAAGTAGCTAATGTATTGGTGAATTGTAATTAATTTAAAAATATGATTACATTGATTTTTTAGGTCAACTTTCTTGTTTGCTTCCTACTTGGACATAAATAGCAGTTGTTTAAGAAGGTTTGCAGGAATTAATGTGGTCAGTAAATATATATTACAATTTTAATTTTAACGTTAAACAGGAGGAGAAAAAGATGAAATTATTCATGCTTATTCTTGCCGCCGCAATGATCGTCGGCACCAGCTCATTTAGTGAAGCGAAAAAAACGCCTCAAATGAGCACAGAAGAAATTATTAATAACGCGCAAACATTGCAGTCTTCGGAAGAAAAGATTGAATATCTTTTAATTAAGGGAGATGAGCTTTTAGAGACAAAGCAATATCAGGAAGCTTTTGATGTGGCCCAATATGTTTTAACAGAATTGGATCCTACATCAGAAAAAGCAATATCTATTTTGACTTCAGCGCAAGAGCATTTAGATACTGATGGTGTATTAGAATCGCAATCCTAATTAATAGGATTTTTTAAAGAATTAATGACAGGTGAATTTTCATAAAAGGTGAAATGATACCTGTCATTAATTTTTTACGGAAGATTTTCATTAGAAAGGAGCGGGAAATGCCTTACGAAACTTTAGTTTTTTTAATGGCGGCAATCTTAACCGGGTTGGTTAGTTTTATATCAACATCGTATGTTTTGGTTGTAACAATGAAAGTGTTTTGTGTGTTTTTTATTTTATTATTTGGCGTTTCAATTTTTGTAATGGTTAAAGGCAAAAATCCTCCAATCTAATTTGAAACAAAGTATGAAAACTGATCGTAAAAAAGAAAAGTGTGTGATAAGATAACTTTTAATCTAAGTAATATAATATTAAATATTTCAATATATTAGTATTAAAAGTTATGTCGAAACCGCAGTTAAGCGAATCTCATCATCCTCGGCCGCAGTGGAAATCCCGTATGGGATTTATATTAGCGGCGATTGGTTCTGCCGTTGGTTTGGGAAATATTTGGCGTTTTTCCTATCTTTGTTATAAGAACGGCGGAGGGGCCTTTCTTATTCCTTATACTATTGCGTTGTTAGTTGTAGGCATTCCTTTAATGATTTTAGAGCTTGGCATCGGGCATAAAATGCGCGGAGCTGCTCCGTTATCGTTCGCTAAAATTGACCGTCGTTGGGAATGGTGCGGGTGGTGGGCCGTGGTTTGCGCGATGTACGGAATTATGCTTTATTATTCCGCGGTCATTTCCTGGTGCTTGAGCTATGTTTTTTATTCATTTAATCTTTCCTGGGGGGATGATCCTAATGACTTTTTCTTTAATAAATTTCTTCAATTAAGTTCCGGGCCTTTGCAAATAGGGGATATCCGTACGCCGATTATTATCGCGTTGGCGCTGGTTTGGTTTTTGTGTTGGCTAATTGTTTATTTTGGCGTGCAGAAAGGTGTGGAACGGGCGAATAAAATCTTTATGCCGTTGCTGTTTGCTCTAACACTGATTCTTGTTATCTGGAGTGTTAATCTCAAAGGCGCGTTTTCCGGGATCGTGGTTTATTTGAAACCGAATTTTAGCCTGTTATCAGAACCGCAGATATGGATTGACGCTTTTTCGCAAATCTTTTTTACACTGTCACTGGCTTTTGGCATAATGATCGCCTATGCTTCATACTTGCCGCGTAAAGTAGATATTGTCAAAGACGCTTTTATTATATGTGTTGGAAATTGTATGTATTCTTTTATCGCAGGTTTTGCAGTATTCGGTACGCTTGGGTACATGGCAACAACCACAAATCAGCCTGTGGCTGATGTTGTTAAAGAGTCGATTGGATTGGCTTTTGTAGCATATCCCCAGGCGATTAGTTTAATGCCTGCATTTGCTAAAATATTCGGGGTCTTATTTTTCACATCGCTGGTGATTGCCGGGTTATCCAGCGCAATTTCCTTAGTGGAAGCCTTTAGTTCCGCAGTGTTGGATAAATTTAATTATCCAAGAAATACTGTAGTGACATTTGTATGTGTTTCCGGGTTTGTCGGCAGTATCATTTTTACAGCCAAGAGTGGATTATATTGGGTGGATATTGTGGATCATTTTATTACGCATTACGGGTTGGTAATTATCGGGATATTAGAATGTGTTGCGATTGGATGGATTTTTAAAGCGAAGAAACTGAGAGAACATATGATTGCTGCTGGCGGAACATTTTTGCATGGAAGTTTATGGGATATTTGCGTGAAGTATGTTACGCCTATAATTTTAATCGGGTTATTGGTCAAAGATTTCTGGACGGAAATCACGACAGCCTACGAAGGGTATCCATGGCTGGCGATTCTTTTAATCGGCCGGGATTGGCTGGTGGTGGCTTTATTTGCCGCGCTTTTGTTGTCTATGCGGCGTTGGAAAAAAGAAGTAGTAGAAACTATTAATTCCAAAAATCATCATTGAGATTTAATGATCTCAGGATGCCAGTTTAATGGAACATCTTTTAAAGTGAGGTTAAAAAATGAATAAAAATTTTTTTCGAATGATGCTGATTTTCCCGGCGCTTTTGTTTTCTTTATCGTTATCCGGGTGTGTCTATTTGGTAATTGGCGGTGTCGGAGCTGTCGGCGGGTATGTTGTAAGTCCAGACACGGTTGAAGGAAATACAGAAATGGACGCGGGCAGTGTTTGGGAGGGCGCCATTGAAATCGCTTCAATCATGGGGACGATCTTAGAATCAAATCAGGAAAGCGGAATTATTATCGCGAAAATTAGTGGAGCCAAAGTAACAATTACCTTAGAAGAAGGAGAACCTTCGGGGACAAAAATCCGGGTGAAATCACGGAAAACATTTTTCCCGAAGATCTCTGTCGCGCAGGAAGTCTTTGTGAAGATTATGAGTTATGCCCAGGGGAAGTAATCTAGGCTGTGTCGTTAACTGGTCTTGAGTTATTTAAAATAAAATTAGAGCTTCACGGAAGAATTGTTGACATTTCCCATCCTCTTATATAAAATGACTCATATTTTAAAGGCGGCTTAAAGGAATTTCTTAATAGTCGCTGGGTAAGAATTTCTACAAATCAATTCAGAATTTATATTTTGCCGAGGTAGCTCAGTTGGTAGAGCAGAGGACTGAAAATCCTTGTGTCGGGGGTTCAATTCCCTCCCTCGGCATTTTTTATTTATCCGCCGCCGCGGAATCTTTTTTAAAAAAAGAATCGCCTTTATTTTTTAGAGAAGACAGATAACTCCTACGATATTCCTAAATATTTTTATATTCAAGTCGAGTAGCTTACGACGCTTCTTTTCGTATTATTAAAAACCCTTAAAAGTCAGCATGGTTTTTGACATTACGCCTTCCACAGGTTTCTTGTGTAAGATTTTTGTTTGTGATAAAATGTTTTTTAATCTGAGCTTATAACATTAATCATATAAATAAGATTGAATCTTATTGTGAAAAGTGTATTGATTTGGCGAATATTGTTTTGTTTTGGGTTGATGATTTTTATCAGCATCCCGCCTGTATTGTCCGAAGAATATGTTATTCCTAAAATCGGACAAATCCAAAAAAGTGAAGAAGATATCAGCCGTAACGACCTTCTAAACGCCGTTCGTGCTGGAAATCCGCAGAATGTTGATACCCGCGCTAAGATAGTTAATCTCCTTAAAGATGTTAAAGAAGCCAAAATAACGGCTGAAGAGTTTTATCAGAAAGTCAGCCAGTTGGAAATGCCTGCGGGCATGGAACTGCGTCATGTTTTGATGGAGGTAAAAAAAAATGTAGGTAATTATTTAGGTGAGCAAGGGTTAAGATCTGTTTTCGGGGAAATTTATCAATCCGGGGCAACAAGGGTTGAGGCGACGGTTCTTTCGCACCGTAAGCAGGTTGTTATGGACACGATCAAGCAGGCCATCGTCATTTACCGCGATCAGGTTAAAGCTCAAACGGGGGAATATCCTAAAAACACATTTTATTACGGTGAAGTCGGCGGCTGGCCGAATGAAAGTTTTCAAGAACTTAAGTTCGCCGGCGACATCGATTTCAATTTTCTTTCCGGAGATCTTGACGCGGCTATGGCGCTTAAGAAGATTTTTGACGATCTTATCAGGAAGAAGTATAACGGCCGTAGTCCAGAGGAAATTGATATCCCTTGTACCGTCCACGGCATGGCTACCTCAGAAGTTTACGTTGGCAAACACGGTCAGACATTTGCCGAGACGGTGACCAAAGTCGCTTGGGAAATCGATTTTGACAACGCTAGGCCTGATATGGATCTTAAGGCTAACCCGGTTCCGTTCAAACTAGCGCTCGAACAAATGGTTCTGGAAGCCAAAGTCGACGAGGTTCATAACGCGCTTCCTGATCTTAAGGAAAGCAAATTTCCTCATCAGCCGGGAATCAGTCTGGAGATGATTCGTCATTTCGAACACGACATCGCCGGTAAAGATGTTTTCACCAATCTTGAATCCTTTGTTAAGGCTGCCAAATACACAGAACGTGCTTACAGTTTTCTTCTTAAAGAACTCGGCGACGGCGCGACGTTCGATCCTCTCCTTAAGAAATTTGTGGAAAAACTTACGAAATGGAAAAAAGATCCTAAGGCCCAAGTTGCCTTCATTAAATTATATTTTGAAAAAATTGGCCAGCCGCTTCCGTTTAACGTAGATCTCGAAATTAACGCGGACGGCAAAGGGCGTGCGACGCTTGAGGCCAACCAAAAAGTAATTGAAACGTTCTGGGATATTTGCCGCAAGGCGATGTGGGATGGGGCTAATCAAGTCATCGCCAAGAAAACTGCCGACCTAAAAGCACGCGTTGCTGCGCTTGGTAAAGATGACATTGAGGAATCGAAAGCTATTTATGAAGAACTGGTCAAGCTCGATGAAATGCTTGAGATTGAGTATAAAGTTCTCAACGACGAGGTCGCCGGTGTGCACGGCAAAATAGATCCGGAATATGAAAAACTGATGGGCGAGTTTAGAGAAATGCGCGCCGATTACAAACAAAAATCTGCTAAGTTCGGTCATGTGGAATACATCGATCCTGAGCTAGGAAAATCTTACAAATGGGTTGAGACAATGCTCAAGATGGGGAAACCCGATAATATCAAGTGGGCACTCGCTGGAATTATGAGTCTTCCCGGGCGCGCTAATGATTATCTTGATTTTCTTGATGATGGTTTGCTGACAAAAATTAGACAGGGCGAGGGAGACGATTACATCAAGATGCTGCGTAAAGGCCAGGGACTTTACTGGGAAGAGCGTGCCAATAAATTTTTGGCTGGAACGCCTTTTGAAGGAAGGTTTAATGCGCAATTCAAGTCTATGGAAGCCCAGTACAACAAAGCGTTTAAAGATATCGAGATCAAACTCAACGATTCGTACAGCCGGCTTCTTAATTCACGAGGATTAAAGGCTGTGCAAGGTATCAACAACGCGTTTAATGAATCGGTTTCTTCGTCCAAGGTCGGTTCAGGCATGATGACGGGAATGATGTTAATCAGTTTAAAAGATGAATTGCCTCTTTATTGGGATAAATTAATGAATGACGATTATGAAGGGTTGGCCGCTGAATTTTTCAAACGGCGCGTTCCTTTTGGTGGGGCTGTCGAGCGCGCGGTGATGGGTGATTATTACGGCGCGGGCTGGGAGTTTACTACGACGATCATTCCACCTCTCGGCATTGCTTCTGCTGCCAAAGGAGTGGGGGAGTCGGTCGCGATGATGGGTATCGAGGCCTATATTAGTGAAGAACTGGAAACGTTTATTGACAGTTTGTATCAAGATGCTGAGTTTAAGATTGCATCAATGGAAACTGTCGGCGAGGATCTTAAGGTTAGTAAGTGGGAGTTATTAACTGTTAGTTATCAGGGTAAGAAATTTGAATATAACGATTTGGTCAAAATGGAAACCGCTGATGCGCGTGAGATGGGAGAATGTTTGAAACGCCCGAGCAATCAAAGACCGGAATGTTTTCCAATGGAGAAAATGAGTAATGGTGTTTTTGAGTGGTGGCGTAACCGCGACGCGTTTGAAGAGGCGTTTAAACGTAGTGATCCGTGGTTGCAGTTAATCCTTGAGATGAAAAAACATCCTGATGTCGGGCCAAAGTTGGAAGAACATTTTCGTTACCAGATTTATACCCGCCTTGAACAGTTAAAGGTTAAATTTCTTGTTGAACTAAAGAAACGTCTTGAAGAGCGGCGTGCCGGCGAGGAAGCCATCATCAGCGGAAAATTTGCCAAGCTTTATGAAGAATTGCTTAAGATGGCTGAGGACTTGGATATCAAGGTCCAGCTTCAGGAAAATATCGAAGAAAAGTTCGGCGGGGAGGTTGTTCAGTTTCTGACTTGGATGAAAGATTATTTGCGCGGGGTGATGCGAGAAATAAATGGGGATGTCGATGTCTGGGATGTATATGAAGAACTTGCCGCGTTCGTTTCTGAGCATGCAGGGATCTATAAAAAAGTTTTAGATCAGCGTGCGTCGGCGGAAAAAATACTGGCCGGAGCGCAGGATCAAGGTTTGCGTATTCTTACCGGTCCGTATTTTCTTGACGGAGAAGGTTCTTTTGATGCGAAGGCTGGTTCAAAATGGACTGCATTTCCTAAACAGGCGGAAGATAAAATGGCTCAGCAAATGCAGGCTATTAAAAGCGAAACAGAAGCTGATCCATCGGAACTCGACCTTGCGGAAGGGTCTTACGATGCCGGCGTTTTAAAACAACTAACGTATCACGAATCTTATGCTGAACTCTGGATTCATGTGAACAGCCGTTTTCTTGTTGCGGATGTGCCGTCGTACTTAGGTTCATCAGGGGCTCTTCAAACACAACCAAAACCAGAAGGCAGTGCTAATGATTCGGATCTTGCGGTTGAGCGTTTCAAATTTCATCAAAAGCGCGTCGAGGAAATCCTCGAAGAATACCGTAAACATTATGAAGGAGAGAAAAAGGAAGAAGATAAAGAGGACGGTGAGGAAGAAAAGAAAGAGGGTGAAGATGCGGCCGCGGGCCTTGAAGGTCTTTTAGGGCGCATGGAGGCGCTTTATGATCAGGTAAAGACGGAGGCTGATGCTCTGAAAAATAAAGCTGACACCTACAAGAGTCAAATGGATGATTACGAGAAGCGTACGAACGCAATGTCAGCGAAGATCCGTGATTTTATTGTGGCTAATTCGGACTTGAGTGTGTTCCGCAGAGGTAATCCGCAGGAACAGTTTAACAAAATGAAATCTCTGTCCGAGCAGCTTGCCCGTCTACGTGACAAAACGCAAGGTTTTACGCTTTCAGTTTGTCAGTTTTATGAACAGATGAAAGGTGCTGGCGATGTGAAGGAAGCCGATGCTATGATGAATGAAGCGAATTCACAGCTTAAAGAATGTACCTCAGCTTACGACGAGGCGCAACAAGTCATTCAGGAGATGGAAATAATTAAGCAAAGCATCAGCGGTCCTGCCCAGGGAGAGGATAGGGCTGCTAAAGCCGACGCGCTTATCGAGGAAGCTGCCCGGGTTATCGCCGAGGGTGATAGTCTGATTGAGCAAGGTAAGGGGATTGATGAAAGTCTTAAAGGTATG
Source organism: Candidatus Omnitrophota bacterium (assembly GCA_020632515.1). Taxonomy (GTDB): domain Bacteria; phylum Omnitrophota; class Gorgyraeia; order Zapsychrales; family Zapsychraceae; genus JACKFK01. The sequence continues at coordinate 227,770 of JACKFK010000005.1, forward strand.
GAACGGTACAAGGCGCAGGCGGCAGGGATAGTCGGTGAGGCGGATGCGCTGATTCCGAAAGACGAAACGGATAATAGAGAAGATCGCAAGGAACGTAAAAAATTTGAGAAAATATTTGGACGCATCAAAACAGTCGAGGAAAAAGTTAAAACAACCGTTGATGAGTCAGTCAGGCTTTCTTACAAGCATGGTTTGTGGATGGGCAATGTTGATACATTCAAGAAAGGTTTAAACGAACTGTTGGATAATTTAAAGAAGGAAGCAGGAACAGAGGCATTGAAAGAACAAAGTGATGCTAATAAAGATATTCTTTCAATGTATGAAGCAGGTATGCTGTTTAAAGATCCAATTGAGGAAGCTATGAATCAGGCCAAAACGTGTATGGCCGGTATTCAGCAGGAGCATGGCAAGATCGCAACTCCTGAAGCACGTGTGGCCGCTGCTGATTGCAGTAAATTTTCTGGCACGCATCCTCAGTGGGATTCTGCGGATCAAGTGGTTCGCTGTCAGTGTACCGACGGAGAAGTCTGGGCAAAAAGTAAGAATCAATGCATCAGTAAAAAAGAAAATGATTTAGCAAGTCTTGATTGTCGAACATACAGTAATACTAAACCTGTTTGGAATGAGGCTTTGCAGCGAGCTGTTTGCGATTGCGTCAGCGGTACGGCATGGAACAGTTCTAGTACTGGCTGTATAAAACCTCGTTCACAACAAATAGCTGAAGCGAATTGTGAGCGGTTCGGTCAGGCTAAAGCTGTCTGGGATAATCAGACGGAAACCGCTTATTGTGAATGTTATCCAGGTTATGAAATTAACGCAAGCAGAACCCTTTGTGTTCCGATACCTCCACCACCACCAGCTTATGATCCGTATGACAATTATGATTCCGGTGGGTATGGCGGTTACAATACCGGTTATGATAGTGGTTATAATGATGGGTATGATAACGGCGGCAATACTTACGGGGCCGATGATTTTGTAAATGATATGCAAGGTATTATGGAGACGCTTAATCGGGGAAACAATCGTTCGGGTGGTGGTGGCTCGGGCTCAAGCCGACCGTGTTCTAACACCGGCAATTCTATTTATGATACTGTTATCAATGGCGCGGTCAACTGTGATGGGGGTGGTTCAGACTCAGGATACAGCGGCGGGCGTTCGGGTGGTCGCGATTGCGCGAATGATTTCACGATGGGGTCGAGCGGGCTTTATGGTAATACAACCTTTACATGCAATTGTTCAGGTTGGGGCTTTGATCCAGCTTACGGTTATTGCCGTGAAGGTTTTAGTGATCGTTATGGCCAGCAGCAGCCGTCACAACCATCCGGTGCTGGCTCTGGAGGGCACGGTGGTTCCGGCGGGTCAGGTACTGGGGAATTTCCTGTTGATGGTGGCTCAGGATATAGTGGGCCTGTTGATTTTAGGTGCGAAGATAATCCGAATTTCTGTCGCTGGGAAGGCGGAAATTATTTGTTTGGTATTCCTTCGGCTGATATGGCTGTTAACGTTTATTGCATGTGCGGATGTAATCAGGCTCCTGACAGTCGCTGTGAGGCTATATCGCCCAAACCAGCGCCCAATTGGTAATCAATGTATATAAGGAAATAATTTAATGAGATTACGGTTTCTCTTAACAGTCATTTTTTGGTTTTTGCCAAAAGTTTTTAGTTATGCTGACATCATGATTTACAGCGTAGGACAATTTCAATCTATTACGCCTGTTCTGGGAGAAGAATATCATATTCAAGGATTTATGGCAGAGCAATTTCAATGTCCACCGTGTCCCAAAGATGCTGTCTGCGCAACATGCCCGGAGGAATATGCTATTGTCTCTGATTTACCGCAGATTGCTAAAGCTAATAGAATTTCTGTCAACGAATTAAAGATCAATACGGAAAATATTTATACGGACAATCTAAAAAAATGGACCAAATATTTGTTTACTATCATGTTTGTTCAACGCAACGCACCGGAAGGACAGTTTGAAATGGTAAACTTTAAAGAGTTTAAGGAAGAGGATGTAGATGATCATTCTATAAAAGTGACGGAAGAACTCATTTGCACTGACGACACCCAGGCTTACAATTGCAAACCGCGTATTATTGATGCGATTGACAAGGATGATCTGAAAACAGTTCAGGAACTTATTGCGGGAGGATTTGATTCCAATATGCCATTTCCTGTTTATTACGGTACAACAGCATTTATGCACGCGGTTAAATCCGGCCATGTAGAAATCGCTGTGTACATGTTGGAAAACGGTGCGGATCCGTCGAAAAGAATTCCCATTGATCCAGTCAAGGAAGCGAGGGCGCAGGGGTTGGATAGATTGAGTGAACAGATGCAAAGGATATTAAATAATGAACAATGATCGCTTAAAAAGAATTGTTTTTTTCTGTTTAAATATTTTGGTAGCATTTTCTACTTTGTCATACGCGCAAAACTTTTCTTTTTTAAAAAATCTTCCCTGTCCGGATATTGGACTAAAAAGAGAAGCGTTGGATGTTGAAGCGGTTAAAAAAACGGCAGCTCTATTTAAAGGAAAGCCAAAAGATTTTACTGCTCATTGCCGGTATGAAGGAGGTAGTAGTTTTTCCGCTTATTTTTCGGAAGCTCATGATGAAAAAGAGCATCTTTGTAATATTCCCTGGTATAAAAATTTGGTTGAAGGCAGGGATGCTTATGAGCCTAGCGGCGCTTTGAAGGCGGAATATCAAGGGTTTGGTATGGAGCTGTCAAAAAAAACCGAAGATGACTTTGTTTATGTGGTTAATATTTTTGACGGGGGGATGGCTGAAAAGGCGGGGATTGAAACTGGAGACAAAATTTATGGGATTAAAGATCGTCCCGTCAAAGGATTGACGCTTCAAGAAGCGGTGGAATTGTCAAAAGTTGAACAAGGAAAAGTCGTTATTTTTGACGTATATAAAGAGAAAAGTAAAATCCGTAGAAAAATATCAGCTGTTTATGATACATTTATTCCGGATTACAGTTTTTTTGAAATCGCCAGTCCAACACATTTTGTACATATCCGAACCACTTTCCCTACCAATCCAGATACCTTCGCTCAAGATAAACAATTCTATTTAAATAAGGCTATTGAATTTGCCCAAACCATTGAAGGGCTGGCCGTGCAGTGCCGCGCATTGGAAGTTTCCGATAAAGGGCCTGTGGCTGAGTGAATTCACATATGATAATTTTAAGAATAGGAATCGCTTTTTTTATTTCTTTGTTTATAACTTCTTTGAGCTGGGCTCAGGAACGAAAAAACTTTCAGCCTAAACATGCTCAAGAAAAAGGAATGGTCGAATTAATTCCGCTGACATTAAAGGAGGGGATGGAAAGTCAATTGCCGCCTTCATCGTCTTTGGACAGTACAGCACGGGTATTAAATAGTCCTGTTTTTGTCAACAACGCGCGTCGGGCGCAGAAGGCGGGTGTGGATATTGTGCATGATTTAGATCATTTGTTTAGCGTTGGCTATAGCGGATATAATTTTTTTATCCTTTTTTATAATTTGGCTAAAGCCCAAAATTGTCCGCGCGATTATGTGATCCAAACAGTGCGGCTGGATAAATCTTTTTATGATGCGCAAGGGAAGCGATTTAAATTCGAACAAGAATTTCTTGTTGAGGCAATTAAACTTAACAGTAAAAAGCAAATAAAAAGAGCGGATGAGCATCGCAAACGCTATTCCTTAGGTGATTCTTTCCGGCGGGATACGCAGGTGTTTTTTGAAATCGGCTGTGGAGAAGTTCCTGGTTATTTTGAAGGGGAGTCTTGGCCGAAAAGTAACGAGATTCTTTATTATTTAATTAAAGATTACACTAGCTCAACAGATGTTTTTAATCAGGTTAAGTTTGATGCATCCGCCAAATATCAATTTAGTTTTGTCTTTGATCGTTTAGGGAATTATTCCTACGTCCTTCCTGAATTTCTGTTAAAATAACCGCGGTTAAAAGTAATTTAATAAATACTTCATGTATTTAAGAGGTATGTTTTGATTAATAAAACGGTATATGCCGCAGACTAAATCAGAAATGCAATATGAAGTATTACAGACCGCAGAAGATAAATTAAAGCTGTCTTTATCTGGTCGTATGGATGCCAATTCTCTTGGTCAATTATGGACTGAATTGATCGGGCTGGTTAAAGAAAGAAATCCCCAACAGTTAGTTATTGACGCAGCCGGTATTACTTATTGCGATGGTGCAGGTGTTGGTTTTTTTCTAGAATGTATGCATTGGCAACAGACAAAGCAGGGGGTGTGCACGGTCGATAACCTCCGTCCGGAGTTTCAAAAGCTTCTCGATACTTTTTCCTCATTAGGTAAAACCTTCCATTTAGAACCACGTCCAGTCCTGGACGTTAAGGGAATTGAATTCTTAGGAAATTCTTTTTTAAGAATCACAGAAAGCCTTAAAGATCAAATTGCTTTTTGCGGTGAGCTTGCAGTTCATTTGCTCAAGGCCTTTAAAAATCCTTTGAAGAATTTGCGCTGGGCAGATATTTATTTGGTTATTCAGCGTAATGGTCTTGAAGCCTTGCCGATAGTGTTACTGGTTAACTTCTTGATGGGTTTGATTATGGCGTTTCAGGCCGCGATCCCGATGCGGCAGTTCGGCGCGGATGTTTATGTTGCGGATTTAGTGTCATTATCCATTTTAAGAGTACTGGGGCCGTTAATGACCGCCATCATTCTCGCCGGGAGAACAGGTTCGGCTTTTGCAGCTGAACTGGGTACGATGAAAGTGAATGAAGAGATTAACGCTCTTTATACCATGGGGCTAAATCCGGTGCGTTTTTTGGTAATAAACCGTGTGCTTGCCGTCATAATTCTTATTCCTGTTCTTACACTTTTTGCTGATTTGGCGGGTCTTCTCGGAGGCGCTGTTGTTTTTAAATCTTTTGGTTATCCAATGATAACTTATGTCAAACAGGTTATTAATGCTATTCGCATTAATGATTTCCTCGGCGGGTTTGTTAAATCTTTTGTGTTTGGTTTTCTGATCGCGGCGGTCGGATGTTTGCGAGGGATTCAGACTAAAACCGGCGCGAGCGCAGTTGGTCAGTCAGCTACTAGCGCGGTGGTGAGCGGTTTAGTTTTAATCATTGTCACGGAGGGGACTTTTGCCGTGATTTATTATGTTCTTGGAATTTAAAAAGAAATAACAATGTAAACAAAAAGTGAATCAAACAATGTCTTGTGAAAATGAATCTATTATTAATGTCCGGGATCTAACGGCTGGATACGGTGAAGTAATTATCTTGGATAAAATTTCTTTTGACGTTTATAAAGGCGAGATTTTTGTAATCCTCGGTGGGTCAGGCTGCGGGAAAAGTACGTTGTTAAAACATTTGATAGGTCTTTACAAAATTCAATCCGGTGAAATTTTGATTGATGGGAAAAACATTGCGCAAGCGCAGGGCGAAGAGTTAACCGCGATTTTTAATAGGATCGGCGTGATGTATCAAAGCGGGGCATTGTTTGGATCAATGACGCTTTTAGAAAACATCATGCTTCCGTTGGAAGAGTTTACCCAATTGCCCCGTGAGGCAAGAGAAATGATTGCCGCAATGAAATTAAAATTAGTAAACCTGCAAGGTTTTGAACATTTTATGCCGTCGGAAATTTCCGGCGGGATGCAAAAACGGGCTGCGATTGCCCGGGCCATGGCGCTGGATCCTAAAATTGTTTTTTTAGATGAGCCGTCAGCTGGGTTAGATCCGATTACGTCGGCTGAATTGGATCAGCTTATTCTGCATTTAGCACAAAATTTAGGAATCACCTTTGTTGTGGTGACGCATGAATTAGACAGTATTTTTACAATCGCCGACCGGGTAATTTTTCTTGATAAGAAAACGAAGGGTATTATTGCGGAAGGTGATCCGAAAGAGTTGAAGGAAAAATCAAAAATTGAATTTGTACGCGAGTTTTTTAATAGGGTAGGGGTGAACGGCGGAAAACCCGTACAGTAAAAAGGATACTTAACTATGACAGAAAAACAAAAGAATTTTCAAATCGGCGTTTTTATTTTATCTGGAATTTTCTTGTTGGTTGCTGGAATCGTTGCTCTTGGCGTGGGCGATTTCTTTAAACGGAAAATTACTATGGAGACGTATTTTGATGAAACTGTTCAAGGGTTAGACATCGGATCGTTCGTGAAATACCGCGGAGTTAAGATTGGAGAGGTGACGGATATTACGATTGTCGGAGATTACTATCCTTTTGATCCGTTATCAGAACGTTTTCGTAAATACGGACGGTATGTTTTAGTGAAAATGGAAATGGAGCCCAATACCTTCGGGGCATTGAAAAAAATTCATAATGTGGAAAACTTTATCCAGCGGATGGTGAATGAACATGGATTGCGTATCCGTCTTAATTATTTGGGGATTACCGGTCTGTGTTATTTGGAAATTGATTACGTTGACCCAAAAACAACTCCGGCTCTGGAGATTGACTGGAAGCCAAAAAATTTGTATGTTCCTTCGGTGCCGAGTACGTTAGTTCGGATTGAACAGGCCATAACAAATTTTTCCCAGCGGTTTGAGAAAAGTTTCTTTCCGATTTTAGAGAAGATTAATTCAGCCTCCTCGGAAGTAGCGCCTTTATTGACAAATTTAAAAGAAGGCTCATATAAGCTGCCGGAATTATCCACTAATTTAAATGAAACGTTATATCATCTTAATGAAGTCTTAGTAAAAGAGAAGAATAATATCGGAGAGGTGCTTAATAATCTTAGGTTGTTGACAAACGATCTTAAAGACGTGACAGAAGAATTAAGGCAGAATCCATCCCGTTTTATTTTTGGGAACGCGCCGCCTAAAACAGGAGTACAAAGATGAGAAAAATATCGTGTTGGATTATAAGTTTTTTTATTCTTTTTTCTTGGGGATGTGTGAGTATAAAAAAGGATTATCCGGATATTCAGGAATACGCCTTTGACGTTGCGCATCCTCAGCAGAATATGGAGAAGCAGTCAGATTTATTTCAAATCAATATCGAGAAATTTACTGCAACCAGTCGGTATGAAGCGAGGGGCTTGATTTATCGTCGTGAAGAATCTCGATTTGAGAATGATTACTATAACCGTTTTCACGCCTTTCCCGCAGATCTTGCAACTGAAGGCGCCATAAAATGGTTTGCCGGTGCCCAACAGCTACAGCTGATAACGCCTGATTTGATTAATGTAAAGACGGATTTTCTTCTGCAAGGCGTTCTTATTGAATTATACGGGGATTTTCGTGAAGAAAATAACTCTGGTGCTGTCATAGAAATTCAATTTACTTTTCTTAATCAAGAAACACTTCCGCCAATTGTGATTTTTCAGAAAACGTATTCAGAAAGAATTCCTTTAACGACAACCGCGCTGGGGGCGCTTATGCAAGGGTACACAGATGGATTCCAGAAAATCTTTGCGCAGTTAGAAAGCGATATAATTAAAAATATTTTTATTGTTAAGGATAATGGTCAAGAAAAATGAAAAGTGCCAATGTTAGCGTCTGATATGGTGAGTTTTTTGTCGTTTTAAATATTTATATGAATAGCACATAATAGAAGTCTAGAGAAATGACAGAGCAATGTTCATCGAATTTTTATTCCTTCCATTTCAACTTTTTCTCCTGTTTCCCTATTTAAGTTTTGTGTTAGCCGGGACGTTTTATGTTTTATTCAAACGGAAGAAGAAAGGGGTTTTATTAATACCGGCATTGTCTTGGTTGATTTATGGTGTTTGGGAATGTTATATGTGGTTTTGGATGAAGACAGTCATTGCCCCGATTCGAATTGATCTTCTGTTGATTATTCCGTATTTATATGTAATTTCAACTATTGGAGTTGTAGTTTTCATTGCCGAAAAAAAATAAAATGACTATAAATATATTAATTTTGTTAGGCACATTTTTACCCATTTTGGGGCTGGTATTAACTTTTGGGATAGCAGCGTATTTCGCAAAAATAAAATGGTATGTTTTATTTTTTGGGCCGCTTTTTACCTTATTGTTATGTTTTATTTTTGGAGAGCGCATTGCTTATAACGGCAATATGCTCTTTGTGGCTATTTTGGGATTATATTTTATTTTTTTGTTGGGCTATTATCCGATTCTGATTGGTGTCGCAATTTGGCGCTGGGTGAAGAAAAGAAAGAACAGATCGGGTGCTCAGGGTATATAAAATTTGCTGATTTAGTATTTTGTAAATTGGGTTTTTGCGAAAATTATTATGTAACTTTTTCTTTAGTTTTGCGTTAAATAAAAAAGAAAAGGAGAATTTTTATGAAAAATATCTATAGATTTATTCAGATCCTGCCCATATTCGTTTTCTTAATAACCTTCAATTTTACAGTATCTGCGGATCAGGCGACTTTTAAAAGTCTTTTAAAAGAAGCGGATCAATTGCGTGATGAGAAATCGTATCAATTGGCGATTCCTAAATATAAGCAAATATTAGCGTTAGAGCTTGAAGATCAGGGCTTACAGCGGGAGGTGCAATTCAAGCTTGCAGATTGTTCCTGGCGGACAAAAAATAGTGGGCTTTACCCGCAAGCCATAAAAGAACTGAAAGTGTTGATTGAATCGGAAAAGGATGATCGTTGGCAGGTAGAGGCGGCTGAATCGTTGGCTGAACATTATTTAGAGGTAGATCGCTACAGTCATCAAAATGAGATTAAAAGTTATCTGGAAATGGCCAGAGAATATTGGGCAGGGTCAAGCGATATTGAATTGGCGCGGGTGCGTTTTATCAAAAGTAGTTTTACGTTGGGTGATTTTATTTCACAAAATTGGGGATGGGGATATCGAGGGATTGCGCCTTCAAAGATGTATCGCGGTAAGATTGTCCCACAAGATCCTAATCAAAGCGGGTTAGATGTTCTTTATGAAGAAATTTTAAGCGTGGCCAAATCAGACGAAGATAAAGCTAAAGTTTATTATTCTTTGGCTATGGCTTATTTTAACCAATATTACGATTCGAAGAAAAAAGAACAGGCGTTGAAATATTTGGAGAATATTCTTAAGAAGTTTCCCAATAGTGAATGGGCGGACGACGCGTTTTATTACACCGGTCAATATTATGAGCAAGCAAATGATTTGGTAAGCGCGGTGAAGATTTATCGTGAGTATTTAGAGAAATATAAAAGAGGTGATTCCCGTTGGGTCGATGATATCCACCGGCAGCTTGCCAATATCACCGGCGCGCAGATGAATTTGAATACGTCGTATACATTTGTTCCTGGATCCGACATACAATTTAATTTGTCCTGGCGGAATATTAAACAAGCCCGCGTTCAGGTGTATGAATTAAATTTGGTTGATCAGCTTAAGCTAGATTTGAAGAAGTCCGCGACCGACGGACAGCGGGGAATTAATCATTATTCAGAATTGATCAAGCGGATTGTGGATAACGGACAGTATGCCTATCAAAAGAAAGTGTTGGATTGGACTATTGATCTGAAGGAGGAGGGAAAATATCAATATTACAGTGAGGCAAAAAGTCTAGCGCATTGGCTTGAGGGAAAAGCTGCTGGAGAAAAGATTGATGATCCTGACAAAGCCAAATTAAAAGCAGGAGCGTATCTGCTACTGGCGCAAAGCGGCGATGTGCAGGCGTATGATTTGCTGCTTGTTTCTGATTTAGGCGTTGTGACAAAAACCGCCGGAGAAACGGGATTGATTTTTGCCTTCGACGGCAAAACCGGAGAGCCCCGGCCGCAGGCACAGGTGAAATATCATTACCGTTATTATGATGATAACGGCAATTGGCAGTGGGTGGAAGAATCCGGCGTGACTGATGAATCCGGATTAGTGAAAATACAGTTTAAGACATCGCAAAAACAATATTACGGGAATCAGCATCAAGTGTTTGCTGTGGTCAAGGCTGGCGACATGCAGGCCTTTGCGCAGGGAAATTATTATCCTTACGGTCAGCAAGCGCAACAGTGGCGGTTATATGCCTACAGCGATCGGCCAGCTTATCGACCTAATGAAGAGATTTCTTTTAAAGCCACGATCCGTCGGTATGGCGCGCAGACATATACCACGCCGTCAGCAATGGCGGTTAATGCCGTGATCTATGATCCGCGTGGAAATAAGGTCTTTGAAAAGAAATATACCCTGAATGAATTTGGATCATTGTTTGATAAACTCACGCTCGATGACAAAGCCTCATTAGGAGAATATCGTTTGCATATTAACGATGCGAAAAATAATAATCATCTTATGCAAACAGTACTCTTTCGGTTAGAAGAATATAAACTGCCGGAATTCACTGTGCAGATTCAGCCTAAGAAAGAGGAGGAAACAAAGACGGGGGTATCCACGTACCGGCTTGGCGATATTATTGAAATGGAATTGGACGCGCAGTATTACTTCGGCGGGGCCGTGGCTGACGCGCAGGTAGAATATCTTGTTTATCAAAGTCCTTACTGTCATCAGCATTTCTGGCCGCGTGATTATTGGTGGTATTATCCGCAGGAAAATTATCAATCACAGTATTATTATCAAAAACAGCTTATTGTTCAGGAAAAGATTAAGACCGATCACGAGGGGAAAGCGTATTTTAATTTTGAAACTCCGGAAAATGTCGACACGGATTTGGTTTATATTGTGGAAGCCCGGGTGGTTGATCAATCTCGGCGAGAAATCCACGGGACTGCGGAGATTAAAGTAACAAAACATGCGTTTTATGCTTATTTGAATCCGAAACAGAATTTGTATCGACCAGGAGACCGGGCCGAGGTGGAGATTAAAACATTAACCGCCAATGACGAGCCGGTTTCGGTGGATGGAAAAATAACCATTACCCGGAATTGGTGGAAAGAACCGGTGGTGATGGAAGATCGGGTGGCAGAGCAAGGGCATTATGACCAAACTGAGATTTTAAGCAAGTTTGTGAAAACAGATAAAGACGGGAAAACTGTTTTTTCTTTTGAACCGGAACGCGACGGGTATTATCAAGTGCATTTAACCGCGTTTGATGAAAATGGCAATGAAATAACAGCGCAAACCAATGTTTTTGTCTGCGCGAAATCAAGTACGGATTTAGGATATAAATACGGCGGGTTGCAGATTATTCCGGAAAAGGAAAGTTTTGTGGCGGGCGAGACCGCGCGGGTGATGGTGGTTGCCAATAAGCCTGGAACGTGGGTGTTGTTTACTCGGGAAGCAGAGGAGATTTTTGATTATCAGGTCTTGCATCTCGACGGTTCGGTGAAGTTAATTGAATTTCCTGTGGATAAAAAAGATATCCCGAACATTTTCTTAAACGTAGTATCGGCAGAAGAATTTCAACTTAAAAGTCATAGTGTTGAAATCATTGTGCCGCCGGATGAAAAATTCCTAAACGTAAAAATTCTTTCTGACCAGGCTACTTATCAGCCGCAGGAAGAAGGTGTTTTTGAGATTGAAGTTACGGATAAAAACGGTCAGCCGGTTCAGAGTGAAATCTCATTGGGGATTGTCGACGGCAGTGTTTATTACATTCAACAGGAATTTGTTCAAGATATCCGGCAGTTTTTTTACGGTGAAAAACGTCAGCAGGCGGTGCAGATGAATACGTCGTTTTATCAACGCGCGTATCAATCGTTAGATTTGTTCGCTGATAAGAAAGGCACTGTTGTTACTGAAAATGAGCGGATTGAAGGGCAGGTGTTTGGCTATGATGCGTATTACGGGGAAAGCAATTTTAGTGTTTCTGGCGGCTTGGCTGCACGGGAATTAGCTGCGTCTCCGCAAATGGCGATGAAATCTGTTATTGCCGATGCGGTCATGCCAAGTGTGGCTGAAGAAAGTGTTAGAGGTCGTCGGGATAATTTGCAAAAGAAAATGGAATTTCGCGATAAAGGAGCTGGCCAAAAAATGGATCAAGATGAGTTGCCGACCCCGGCTGTTCGTCAAGATTTTCGCTCGACGATTGTTTGGCAGCCAGCGGTTATCACTAATAAAGAGGGTAAGGCGGTTGTTAAAATGAAATTTCCGGATTCTTTAACAACCTGGCGGGCCACAGCGCGCTCGATGACAACCGATACCAGAGTCGGCAGCATCACGCATGAAGTTAAGACGAATAAAGATGTTATTGTGCGTTTGCAGGCGCCGCGATTTTTTACCGAGCGGGATCAGGTAACGATTTCAGCCAACGTGCATAATTATACAGACAGTGTACAAAAAATTAAAACAACAATTCAAGCGGAAGGGTTAGATGTTCAAGGAAAGAAAGAAGTTTGGATTACTGTTCCGGCGCAGGGAGAACAGCGCGTGGATTGGCCAGCGCTGGTGTTAAAGCAAGGAGAGGCGCGCATCACAGTTGCGGCGCAAGCGAAAGAAGACGCCGATGCTATGGTCAAAACGTATCCAGTCATTCCGCACGGAATCGAGAAATTTATTGCTGCTGCTGTGGATTTAAAAGGTGATAAATTGAAAGATCTTCTAAAGGAATTAACGGTCAATGCACCAAAAGAACGAATTAAAGAATCCGCGAGTCTTCAGATTCATCTTTCTCCGTCGTTGGCAGCTACGATGTTGGATGCTTTGCCTTATTTGGCGCAATATCCGTATGGCTGTGTGGAACAAACCATGAGCCGGTTTTTGCCGACGATTATCGTAAAAAAGGCGTTAAAGGATTTAGGTTTAACAGATCAGGAAATTCATCAATATTTATCAGACGTGCTGATAGCCAGAAATGATCCAGCACATCCGCAGCGTAAAGATTATTCTGTTTTACCGGAATTGGATAAAATGATAAAAGATGGATTAAACCGCCTTTATGATTTTCAGCACAGCGACGGCGGTTGGGGCTGGTGGAAAGAAGGCAATAGTGATCGGTTTATGAGTGCTTATGTTATTTGGGGTTTAAGTTTAGCGCAGGATGCGGGTGTTAAAATCCGTAAAGATGTTTTCAACAAGGGGATTGGTTTTCTGCAAAAAGAACTCGTCGAAGAGGAAGAGAATCCAGATACGCTGGCTTGGATGCTGCACGCGTTGGGCCATGCACGGTCGCAAAGCTCGTATGAACAAAAGCAAACGCAACGCTTGTGGCAAATGAGGGAGCAATTGAATCCTTACACCCGGGCCTTGTTCGCGTTATCGCTTTACTATCGTGGGAATAAAGAACAGGCCGAAACGCTGGCGCGTAATCTGGCTAACG
>JACKFK010000006.1 GCA_020632515.1 Candidatus Omnitrophota bacterium
AGGGCCGTCTGCGAAATAACCCCGAAAATGAGCGAAGCGAATTTACGGGGTAAGCTTGAAGGAGAAGAGATGAAAGATGTAACTATTATTTTTAGAATTTTTTGTTTAATTTTTATATTGAATCTTACGAACGGGGCATTGGCTGAACCAATGGGTGGAACCCCGGCTGATTTTTTGGTTGAAGTAGGTATTGAACATTATAAAAATGATCAAATTGAATATGCTATTCAGGAGTTTAGCAAAGCGTTAATGTTGGATCCTCGCAACGAAGAAGCTCGCTATTATCTCAATGAAATGGGACTCAAAGATGGTCTTTATGACGTTTCTCGAACGCGTGTTACAGAGATTGCGGGCCTTTCTTATCAAATTTTAGATTTTAAAGATCAAGTTCAAGAGTTAGAAGGTGAAAAGCAGTTGATGGGTAACAAAATTAACGAACTTGCTCAGGAAAATATGAATTTAGCAAGTACAGTTTATTCTAAAGAGATTGAATTGGATATTTTAAAAGATCGGGGTGATTATTATGAAAGGATGGCAGATAATTTGCGAAAGAATAAATCCGGTCAGTTTGTGTATGTTAAGGGGAATGGGTTAAGTCATCTTAAAGAAGAATTTCGGCAAAAGTATCCATTGGCGGCACGATCAATTTCAGCAAAAACAAGCATGGATAATGCGCAGTATATGATGTCAGAATATGGGACTCATTATGATGATGACCGGGATGCTCCGGTTCTTGAACTGAATTTTCTAGAACAAGATTATAATTATAATTTTAACGATGAGGGTGTAAATGAATTGTTTGCTAAAGCGCGACAGGATAAGGTTTTATTACAAAAGATTGATGAATTAATCAATCTTTATGATATTAAATTAGAGTTGTTAAATCCTGGTAAAGTCTTTGAAGGGCAAGCAGAATTATTAGATGAGCTTGAAAAGGACATTGTTTTAGCGAATAATTTTATCAATAAGGAAATGAGTCAGCGCGGATATTTAGTAGAATAGATATTTATGTGGTGGGAATAATGCAATCTTCTAATAAAACAGGATATACTTTACTTGAAATAATGATTACAATTGTAATTATTCTAGGGTTAGCGGCATTAGCTATTCCGCGTTTTGGCACCCAAGTAAAAAGGATAAGATCATCAGAAGCGGCACAAATGTTATTAATTATTTTTGGTGAGCAGAAAGATTATTTCAGAGAAAATAATGTGTATGCAGACGATACATTATGGTCGGATTTAGGAATAGATAAGCCAACATTGGATAATTTTGGTGCTATCGTATTAGATGATGGAACAACAAATTTATCTTGTGGCCTAGGTGGAAATGTTCAATACATTGCCCGAACAACTTCAAATGATGGTGAATATACGCTGTATGCGCTGACTAGCGGTGAAATCGCTTGTAAGCCAGTTACCGGAACATGCCCGGGATCGCCATGTACCAATATGGGATATGGTGATTTTACCCCATAATCTTCATTTTGCAGGTTTAAAATAACTCCTTGTCAAAGAAAATATTTCTTGATATAACAAATAAAAGTTGCAGGTCTCTTTTTTTCCTATCAAATCCTCTTAAAATACAAAATTATTTTGCTCAGAGGTTGCAGGTAAATTAAAGAACAAAGTAATCTTTAAAATTAAATAATCTCAGAAAAAATGTTAATTAATCTTTATTTTTTTATGAATGAAGGGAGTAGATTTTGAAAAGACAAGGGTTTTATTTAGTTGCGTTGATTATATTATTAAGCGGGTGTGTTGAAAAGACTGTAGGGAATCGAATGTTAACGCAGGCGGACGGAACAAAGGTTGAAATTAGTAGTCAGCAGTTAAATAAGATTGACGGGCCTATTCAGATGTATTATGAAACAGGTGAATTAATGCGTGAAGAAAATTATAAAAAGGGATTGTTAGACGGTTTGGTTAAGGAATATTTTAAAAATGGAAAGGTGAAGAGTATTGAAGGTTATAAAGATGGAAAAAGAGATGGTATTTTTCACATGAAAAAAGAAAATGGGAGTACGGTTTTTATACGATCTTATCAGGATGATAAACTAAATGGTGTTAGCCGTGAGTATTATCAAAATGGAGAATGGAAAAGTGAAAGAATTTATAAAGATGGAAAATTAGATGGATTAGCCCGGGATTTTTATCAAGATGGGACTTTAAAGGCTAAGATGTATTACGTTAAAGGGCAATTGGTGGATGAGGTTAAAGGTTTTTTTCCTGATGGAACAGCGAGAGATGAGGAATCAGGAAAAAAGGTTAAAGAAATTAAGGGATAGATTTAAGGAAAAGATAAAAATTAGAAAAACCGAATTCTTAGAGAGTTCGGTTTTTTTATTGTATTTGAAGGGAAATTCTTTCCTAAAATTTAGGGAAATCGATAAATAGATTTGTAATTTGCTATTTATAACATTATAATAATACCGAAATCAGCTAAAAATTAACTTATATTTTATACGAAATAAATCTCAATATTTACAATAAGTTAGGTGTTTGTCTAAATATTCAATGTTTGTATGGTTGTTGAATGATTAAGAAATATCAACCCCCTCGTTTTTCCCGTTGGTATTCCGGTAAAACAGTTTTGATAACAGGTTCTACTGGGGGTATCGGCCGGGAATTTAGCCGGCAATTGAATGAGTGCGGCGCAAGACTTTTGTTATGCGGCCGTGATAAAAGTGCAATGAATTCATTAATGAATGAATTACAAACTAAAGCATCTTTTCCTATCGAACACTTTCTTGGAGATCTTTCCGATAAGAACGCCTTTCATAAAATTATTAATTCTATTCAACAAAAATATAAAGTCGATATTTTGGTTAATAATGCAGGATTTGGGTATATTAATGATTTTATTAACATGTCTTCAGATAATATAGCCTCGATGATTGAAGTAAATTGTGCGGTGATGGCTAACTTGTGTCGGAGTTTTATTCCGCAGATGAAAGGACGGGCAGGAACAGGGATGCTTAATGTAGGTTCGTTAGCTTCTTTTTTTCCGGTGCCAGGATCGGCACTTTATGGGGCGACTAAGCATTTTGTTTTGGGTTTTAATGATGCGCTTCATCAGGAATTGCGATCTTTCGGGGTGCATGTTTCGGGTGTTTATCCGGGGATCACTGAGTCAAAGTTTCATGAAAGGGCATCGAATGGAAAAATCACTCAAGTTCCCGGAGCTATGTCGGCTGCTATAGTTGTGCAAGCCGCGTTGCAGGGGTTGTCTGAAAATAAATTGAAGATTATTCCGGGATTATCTAACCATATGAAGTTAATGATTGCAGCTTGCATGCCCCGAACAATGCAGTTAAGAATTAGTTATGCTAATAGTCAAAAACGAAATCAAAGCAAATAACTGAGGATGTCCAAATAAATATGTCATTGCGACTCACTCGATGGATTAGCAGTCTCAACTCACCTTCCTATGTAATCTTTTTTGTTACCGCCAGGTGCAATGCCACTTGTCAGATGTGTTTTTATATGGATAGCATGAATAGTAATAAAGCTAAAACTGAATTAACAGTGGATGAATACCGTAAGATTACAACAAATCTTAAACCTTTTAATATTTTAGGAATCTCCGGCGGGGAGCCTTTTTTAAGAAATGATCTTAGTGAGATTATCAAAGTTACTTACGACAACTGTCGGCCTTTGGTGGTTGATTTGCCTACGCATGGCTTTTTTACAGATAGTATTCTTCGGCAGGTAGAAGATATTGCGCAGCATTGCCGCAACATGACTGTGGATGTGCAGCTTTCCTTTGATGGTCCGGAGGAGGTGCATAATCGTATTCGTGGGTTAAAAGACGGTTTTCGTCGACTTACCGAAACTTATAAAGGGTTAGCGCGTTTAAAGCAGAGATATAAGAATTTACGAGTGAAGGCGTGTGTTGTTTATTCGCATTACAATCAAGATTATATTGAAGATTTATTTGGTATTTTAGACAGAGATTTTAAAGAATTAGATCGGATTATTTTTTCAATTGTCCACGGAACAGCGTATCAATTGGAAGCTAAAAGTGTCGATTATAATCGATATTTTAAAATTTGTCAGAAGATTCAGGAAGAGGCGACAGTCAGAAATATTTTTGATTGGCATACGGTGTTTACGATGGCTCTGCGGATTGTGAAGAATGATTATTTAAAGGATGTTTTAAAAAATAAAGATTTTTATAAGCAATGCGGTGCAGGGAAACGGGTATTGGTTATTAATGAACAAGGAAAGATTTTTCCTTGTGAACCGCTCTGGCATTCTATTGGCAATTTAAAGGAGTTTGATTACGACGTGAACCGTTTACTAAAATCTAAATCTATGCAGAGTTTTCAAAAGAAAATTGCCTGTGAACAATGCACATGTGACTGGGGCTTGCCGATGTCTACCGCTTTAATTTATAGTCCACGATATTATCCTCGAATCGTTTCAGAGATGGCGCGGATTATTTGGCGGAGTTTGCATCAAAAAGAAAAGCATGAGAAAACATTTGTTGATATAAATGAAAAAGAAAAGGAATTGGATGTATGTCATTTAAATTAGATCTACATGTACATTCAGAAAGTTCAGGGTTAGTATGTTTTGACGATAAACAATTAAAGACAGCTTTGTTGAAAAGAGGGCTGGACGGTGTCGCTATTACAAATTTTCATAATATTTCACATGCTTTGTGGCTTAAAAAAAGACTCCCGGGTTTTGTTATTATCGTCGGGCAAGAGATATGGAGTAAAGATGGTCACATTGTCGCGTTAGGGATTACTAAAAGAATTGAAGATTTTAAAAGCGCTGAAGAAACAGTTGCGCTCATTCATGAACAGGGGGGCTTAGCCGTTGCAGTGCATCCATACATTTTTCTTGGGGTTGGCGGGGAATTGGCAGCAAACCTGCCTTTCGACGCGGTTGAAACATATAACGCTCTTTTGGGGCTTTATTTGGCTTATAATTGGCGGGCGAATTTGTTAGCGTCTAAAACACGGCAACCCACTTTAGCATCGACAGATACAACGGATGCTGCGTATATTGGTCGTAGTTATACAGAAGTTATGATCAATGATTATCATTTGATCTTGGAAGCGATTAAATATGGGTTGGTCAAAACCGTACAACGTCCTTTGCCCATACCAATTGGTTTTATATTAAAAAATTTTTTACAAGTTAAGAATGTTAAGCCGTGCAGAATTCATGCAGTGCCTTGTGTTATTTGCGGATACTCAACGACAACGAGTTTATTTGTAAATAAGAAAATTTGTTTGGATTGCGGGGTTGAAGAGGTTTCCCGGTTTAGTTGCAGTGAGCAGCACTATCTTTGCCGTCATTGTATGGCTAAACGCGTGATTGCTCGCGATGAAAGTATTAATTATGATGAATATCATTCCTGTGTTGGTGTAAGCTGAAGTTTCAAAGAAAGGGGAGTAAACAAATGATAAAGCAAAAGATCAAAGATGCGGTTCGGATTTTCAACACGGCCCGTCTTTATGCCCGTGTAGGTTTAACGCGGCTGACACCGAAACAAGCTTATAAAATGTTGAACTATTGGATCAGGACCCACGTTTTCAAACAGAAAATTCCATGGCTTATTGAATTCTCAGTGACTTATCGCTGTAATGCTCGGTGTGAACATTGTTCGGTCATGAATTATATTTTAACCGCGGATAAAACAAAAGAATTGAACGATGAAGAAATTATCCATGTTTTGAAGGAAGCGGCTAAGATGGGGATTCCAAAAGTGGATTTCTTCGGCGGAGAGCCGATGATTCGCGAAAATATCGTTGAATTAGTTAAAGTCGGTGTTGATCTTGGAATTTATATGTCAATCACCACCAATGGGTGGTTTTTAACCCGTGATCGGGTGAAGGCTTTAAAGAAGGCTGGGATTAATTGCATCAATGTCAGTATTGATAGTGCGGATGAAAAAGAACATGATACTTTGCGTCGGCTTCCAGGTGTTTACAAAAAGGCAGTGGAAGGTATTCAGAATTGTCATCGGGAAGGTGTGCCTTGTATTGTCTCAACATATGTAACAAAAAATCGGATTAAGAGTTTTGCTGACACAAAATATGACGAAAGTGTTCTAACGGGAGTTGTATCCATAGCTCGTCGACTAAAAGCCACGGGTGTGCGGATTTTATTGCCAATTCTTTCAGGGCAATGGGTGCAAAAACTTGACATGGGGCTTAATGATGAAGAAAAGGCTTTGGTTATCGAAAACATCGATCATTCTTTTGTGTTTATTGAAGGGGCATATTCCGTCGTTAAGAAAAAGAAAGTTTGTCAGGCCTTAACGGGAAAAGTTATTAATATCTCGCCGTATGGTGATATGCAATTATGTATTGCTTATACAAATACATTCGGGCGGCTCAGCCGTCAAAATCGATTGAATATTTTAATTCAAAATATGTGGAAACATAAAACATACGTCATGAATGAAAATAAGGCCTGTTGCAGTACAGTGGCTTTACAAACCGGAGTAGAGGAATTTAAGGATGAAAGTTACACTAATTCGCCCGCCGGTGTATAGCATTGGCTTAATGGGAGCGCAAGTTGTTCCTGTTTTAGGGATCGCTTATATTGCGGCAGTTGTTCGCGAAGCCGGCCATGACGTTGATGTTGTCGACATGTGCGGTGAAGCTATTGACCGAACTGAAATGGTGCGCGGCCAATACGTGCAGTATGGTATGCCGTTTACAGAATTAGATCAGCGTTTATCCTCAGCTGACGTTGTTTGTTTTACCTGCATGTTCTCTCAAGACTGGCCGTTTCATCGGGAACTGATTCGATATGTGCGAAAGTTTTTACCAAATGCTTTCTTTGTGGCAGGAGGAGAACATGTTTCAGCTTTGCCTGAGTTTTGTTTAAAGGATTGTCCGTCGTTAGATGCCTGTGTTACCGGAGAAGGGGAAGCTGCTATGTTGAAATTGTTGGAGGTTTTGCAAGCAAAGCAATCACTATCCACAGTGCCAGGTTTGGTTTATCAGTCGGAAAGTCGGAATGAATTTATTCACAACAAAGCGATTGGTCGGATTCGTTCTATTGATGATCTTCCGCTCCCAGCATGGGATTTAATGCCTATTGAAAATTATTTATCGAGAGGCCTGACATATCATATTCAACGTGGGCGAACCATGCCGATG
The DNA here is from genome assembly GCA_020632515.1 of Candidatus Omnitrophota bacterium. GTDB lineage: Bacteria > Omnitrophota > Gorgyraeia > Zapsychrales > Zapsychraceae > JACKFK01. The sequence continues at coordinate 7,127 of JACKFK010000006.1, forward strand.
GTGGCAACTCGGGGATGTCCGTATAAATGCACATTTTGTTCAAATCCAAATATGTGGGGGAACGCGTGGACACCGCGCAATCCAAAGTTAGTCGCTGATGAAATGGAATTTTACATTAAGGAATACAACGCGCAGAATTTTGTTTTTTCAGATTTAACAGCAGTTGTCGGGAAAAGATATATCGTGCAGCTATGTGAAGAAATCATCCAGCGAGGAATGAATATCACTTGGCAGTTGCCGACGTTGCGAACCGAAGCTGTGGATCGCAATGTTTTAGAACTTATGTACCAGGCGGGCTGCCGGGATCTTGATTTTGCCATTGAGTCAGGATCAAAAAAAGTTTTGGCAGCGGTTAAAAAGCAAAACGACCCTGATCGTATCTTTGTGTTGATTAAAGAAGGTCTAGATGTTGGAATGAATATGAGCGCTAATATTGTTATCGGCTTTCCTCAGGAAACATTTCAAGATTTTTTGAAAACATATTGGCTTGTCTTAAAATTAGCTGTGGCTGGTCAGCAGGAATTGAATGTCTTTCCTTTTATCCCATATCCCGGATCACAGTTATTTGAAGAATATCGTCGGAATAAAAAGATCGAATTGTCAGATCAATATTTTCTAGATTTATTTGCGTATGCAGATTTAAGCAAGCCAACATCCTGGTCGCCTCATTTTAGTCCGCGGACACTAAGTTTTTTACGTTTTATTCTTTTAAGCAATTTTTACACGGTAATGCTGGTATCTCATCCCGTGCGTATAGGCAGAATGGTTCATAATCTCTGGAAGGGAAAGACAGTTACTAAATTAGAAGGTGTTTTACGACGGGTAATCAAAAACGTTAAAGCATCGTTACGACATACTGAACAGATAAAGAAGTCAAATTATGGACAGCAGAATCGAACTGTTAAACGAGAAAGCCAATTGGCTTCGAAATAGATTCCTTGAAATGGTTGTTTCCGCCGGGAAAGGACATATGGGGGGAGCCTTATCATGCGTGGAGATTTTAACAATTCTTTATTATGGTGGTATTTTACGGCACAATTTAACAGATCCTTCCTGGAGTGAACGTGATCGTTTTATCTTAAGTAAAGGCCATTCATGCGAAATTCTTTATGTGATCTTAGCGGATTTAGGATTTATTTCTTTTACCGATATTGATCAATATCAGAAAAAAGGCGGACGGTTATGTGGGCATCCTGATCGACGAATCCCAGGCATTGAAGCAGACACCGGCTCTTTGGGGCATGGATTAGGAATTAGCGCGGGTATGGCGTTGGCTGCAGAGCTGGATCAGCAAAAGTATAAAAATGTGGTTTTGTTGAGTGACGGAGAATGTTGTGAAGGATCGACGTGGGAAGCTGCTATGTTTGCGGGAAAACATAAGTTAAAGCGGTTGATTGCAATTGTAGACAATAATGGATTGTGTGTGACCGATCCGGTGAATGAATGCATGACGGTTGAACCGTTGGCAGAAAAATTTGAAGCTTGCGGCTGGCATGTTGTTAATGTTGATGGTCATGATTACGAAGATTTATTTAAAGCGTTTGAGAAATATGATTCTTGTGAAGAAGATAAGCCGTTTGCGATCATTGCCCGAACAATCAAAGGCAAAGGAATTTCCTTTATGGAAAACAGTTTGAACTGGCATCATGGCGTACCTAAAGGAGAACTGTTAAATGTTGCTAAAGAAAGCCTGATGAATCATGTTAACTGAACAACCAAAATTATCATCAATTGATACTCGTGATGCTTTTTTCGATGAATTGTATAACATTGCCCGCAACGATCGACAGGTTGTTTTTCTGACGGCAGATATGGGGGCGTACAGTTTAGCGCGCTTTAAAAAAGATTTACCAAAGCAGTACATAAATGTCGGTGTCGCGGAACAGAATATGGTTAGTGTAGCGGCGGGACTGAGTTTGTCAGGAAAAAAAGTTTTTATCTATAGTATTACGCCGTTTACAACGTTTCGTTGTTTTGAACAAATTAAAATTGATTTGAGTGGTATGAATCTTCCTGTTGTTATTGTTGGTATGGGAACAGGTTTTACTTACAGCGGAGATGGGCCAACGCATCATGCGATTCACGACTTGGCGGTGATGCGGGTTTTGCCAGGATTTGCGATTTTAAATCCGGCAGATGCTGTCGCAACAGCGCAGGCGGCACAGAAGGCTTATCAAAGTCAAGGGCCTGTTTATGTAAGGATTGAAAAAGGACAGTGGCCTGCAATTTACAATTCAACAACTTTTGATATGGAAGTCGGAATGAATTTGCTTCGTGAGGGAGAGGATGTTGTTTTAATTTCTTCAGGGATTATGCTGCATAAAGCTTTGGAGGCGGCGGAACACTTACAGCAAAGGTGTATATCTGCGGCGGTGATTGATTTGTTTCAAGTTAAACCGATTGATAAAGATTTATTATTAAGATTTATCCGTCGATCAAAGGCTGTTGTCACATTAGAAGAAAATTCGTTAATCGGGGGGGTCGGCAGTCTTGTGTGCGAAATTTTGGCAGATGCACAAAAATATATTCCAATAAAACGTTTGGGAATTAGAGATGAACATAGTTTTATTTCTGGTTCGCGGCATGATTTACAGGAAGAGTATCAATTGGATGTTAATAGTATTGTTGAGAGTATTGTGGATTTTCTAGAGTAATAGATATGGATTTTGGATTAAAAGGAAAAGTAGCATTAATTACCGGTGGAACACATGGGATTGGGCGAAGTATTGCTTTGAGTTTAGCTCGGGAAGGTTGCCGTGTAGTTGTATGTTCCAGCACTTTGCCGCGTGTTCAGAATATGGAAAAAGAGTTGCATGATAAAGGCGCCGAGGCTTTGGTTATGCAGGCAGACTTGATGAATGCAAATGAAGTGAATAAAGTTTTTGAAGCTGTCATTGAAAAATGGAAAACAATTCATATTTTAGTGAATAATGTCGGCGGCGGCGGCCGGTGGGGAAAAGCCATCGTCGAAGAAACGGAAGGGCGTGTTTGGGAAGAGGTTTATGAAAAGAATGTTGGAGTTGCTATGAAGTTTACGATGAAAGCCATTCCGTTTATGCGGCAGCAACAGTGGGGCCGTGTAATAACGATTACTTCAATTCTTGGTCGGGAAAGCGGCGGCCGGCCGTGGTTTTGCATGGCTAAAGCTGCGCAGACAAGCATGACCAAGGCGTTAGCCAAGATGGATTATTTAGCAAAAGAAGGCATTACATTTAATAGCGTGGCGCCGGGCGCGATTATGATTCCTGATACAGGTTGGGCAAAGATGAAGAATGAAAATCCAAAAGGATATGAGGATTTTATTCAACATGAGCTTCCTTTGGGACGGTTGGGAACACCAGAAGAAGTGGCCAATGTTGTAACTTTTCTTTGTTCCCAGCAGGCCAGTTTGGTTAATGGAGCCTCTATTCCTGTTGATGGTGGACAAAGTCGGAGTATGTTGTAATGCAGAATAAAACAAAGGTCACATTAATTATTTTTACCTGGAATGAAATTGATGGAATGAAGGTGATCATGCCGCAGATAAAAAAGGAATGGTATGATCAATTGATTATTGTCGATGGTGGTTCAACCGACGGGACCATTGAATATGCCCAGGCTAACGGTTATGACATTTTTGTTCAAAAGGAAAGAGGAGCTGGCGCAGCTTTTTTAGAATCATTTGAAAAGGCTGAAGGTGACATTATTGTGATATTTAGTCCGGATGGAAATTCTGTTCCAGAAAAAATACCTGAGCTTGTTGCTAAAATCAAACAGGGATATGATATTGCGATTGCTTCTCGCTATTTAAATGGCGCCCGCAGTTATGATGATGATATGGTGACGGCTTTTGGAAATAAGCTGTTCACAGGTTTGATGAATATTTTATTTAAAGCTGGTATTACTGATACTCTGGTAATGTTCCGCGCTTATCGTCGGGAATCTTTGAAGAGACTTTCGATTAAAACAAAAGCCGTTGCCTGGGGAACACAAATTATGGCGCGTGCGGCTAGGATGAAAATGAAGATTGGGGAGATTCCAGGAGATGAGCCGGCACGTATTGGCGGTGTTCGCAAAATGAATCCTATTAAAAATGGGATAGTTGAATTATCGATGATTATTACAGAGTTTTTTCGTCCTGTTACTGATATCGATGTGGGAGTAATTACTAATCATCGGCATTGTCAAACGAAAAGAGAATATGAAATTCTTCAAAAATAAAAAAATTCTAGTCACTGGTGCGGCAGGATTTGTTGGTACAAATCTTTTGCAAGCCTTGCTTCCATTGGAGGCAAATATTCGGGCTGTTCTACATCAAAGGGAGTCTTTCATTGGCGATCCACGAATTCATTTTATCCACAGGGATTTGACAAGTAAAAAGGATTGCCAAGAGGCTGTTGCCGATATTGATTATATTTTTCATTGCGCGGCCAGTACGTCGGGCGCGGCGGTGATAGCGAATAACCCTTTAGTACATGTGACACCGAATATTATTATGAATGCGCAATTATTAGAAGCGGCGTATCATGCTGGTGTGAAGAAATTTTTGTGGATCGGCAGTTCGACAGGGTATCCGCCGCCGGGAGAGGAATATGTTAAGGAAGAACGCTTAATGGATAGCGATCCTTACGATAAATATTTTGCGGTAGGTTGGATGAAGCGGTATGCGGAAGTTTTATGTCGGATGTATGCACAGAAATTGAAGAAAACGATGACAACCATTGTCCTTCGTCCAACAAATATTTATGGGGAATATGATGATTTTGAGTTTGCAACATCTCATGTTTTTGCTGCGTTGCTGCGTAAGGTGGTAGAACGGCATCAACCTATTGAAGTTTGGGGCGATGGGAATGACGTGCGGGATTTAATTTATGTCGGAGATTTTATTCAGGCGATGCTGACAGCTATGGAAAAAGTTGAAGGTTATGAAGCTTTTAATATTGGAGGGGGGCAAGGATATTGTATTCGTGATCTGTTGCAGCAAATGCTTGAGATTGACGGATATCAGGATGCGGATATTGTGTGTGATCCGTCAAAACCGACGATGATTCCGATCCGGTTGGTGGATATATCTAAAGCCAAAAAACAGTTGGGATTTGTCCCGACTGTTGATTTGGAAAGTGGAATTAAAAAAACAATGGAATGGTATCGCTCTTCTAAGATTTTATCTTCTTCGTTAAAAAATAATAAGATATTAGCAATGAATCGAAATTGAATATTATGGAGAATATGATGACAGATACTTTATTACTTGAAAAAGAAGTTCATCATAAACGAATTCCAACAAAACATGTTGATGTTGTTTTAGTTTATCCCAAAACAGGGATGGATTTTGGTTCAACTATCGCGCCGCCTCATGCGATTTTGGCTTTGGCCGCACCTTTGCGGGAAAAAGGTTATAATGTGCGGGTTTTAGATCAACGTGTTAATCCTCATTGGCGCGAAGAATTGAAAAATATTATTTTGCAGCAACCAATTTGTGTGGGTTTGTCGTCGATGACAGGAACGCAAATCGGATTTGCTGTTGAAGCCGCTAAGATTGTTCGGAAATTTTCTAATGGGAAAGTGCCGATTGTTTGGGGCGGGCCGCATCCATCGAGCATTCCTGATCAAACAGTTCAAAGTCCGTATGTAGATGTTGTGGTGAAAGGGGAAGGTGATATCACTTTTATGGAGTTGGTTGAACGGTTTACAATGAAGGATTCTATTGAAGATGTTAAAGGAATTTATTATTTAAAGAATGAGAAAGTGATGGCTACATTACCGCGTCCGATGTTGGATGTGGAAACGTTGTTACCTGTTCCCTGGGATCTGTTGGATGTTGAAAAATATATTCATCGGGATTTTTATCTGAAAGGAACGAGACGGAGTCTCGATGTTGGACAAACATCGCGTGGGTGTCCTTTTCAATGCGGTTTTTGTTCAAGCGCGTCGCTGCGTCAACGTAAATGGCGGGCAATGTCGGTAGAGAAGTCTTTGCAATTTATCTTAGAGCCGATAAAGAAATTTAATTTGGACGGAATTTGGATTCGTGATGATGAATTTTATGTTAATCGGATCCGTGCGCAAGGAATTTGTAAAGGAATTCGGGATAGCGGCTGTAATGTGAAATGGTATACATCCGGAACCCGGGTGGACTCATTTAACCGTGCTACCGAGGAGGAGATTAATATTATTAAGATGAGTGGTGCGGATACGCTTAAATTCGGCGCGGAATCGGGATCAAATAGGATTTTGGATTTAATGAAGAAAGGGATTCATTGGGAAGATACTGTCAGGGCGAATTTGAAAGCGAAGAAATACGGCATCATTCCAGTTTTTGCGTTGATGGTTGGTTTGCCAGGAGAAACGTTTGAAGATATTCATGCGACAATTGATCTTTGGGTGCGTTTGAAAAAGGATAATCCTAAGGCGCAGTTTGAATTAATTGGTACTTATACGGCGTTACCAGATACGCCTCTTTATAATTTGGCAATGGAAAGAGGTTTGAAGCCGCCGCAAAAATTGGAAGATTGGCGCGACTGGCTATCAGATGAATATGACCTCGAGGGAAGAAAAATTCCATGGTTTAATGAAGCAGATCGAAAACGGATTGGTAATATCGCGTATATGAGTTTATTGGCGAATACGGCAATGAACGCCATTGACGGTGTTTCCAATTCATTCATTCGAGTTATGTTAAAAATAATTTTCTTTCCGGTGAGTCGTTTTGAACGATTTAGATTGAAGCATAAATGGTATACATTTGCTCCAGAGTTACGGCTTTTTAGATTTTTTAGAAGATTAGTGTTTTATAAACGGGAAAAAAGTATTCTTTAATCTGTATTTAGGAAATTTATTATGATGGATAAAATTATTATCGCCACAGTGAACTGTAAGAAGGATCTTTATGCCGTGACTGCTGATGAATTTTCCGCAGTGGCGCCCAATATTCAGCTCGGGCTTTTGCATCAATATATCAAAATGAAAGGTGTTAATGTCCAGATGATTGAGTCGGATGTAGATCGTATTTCAATGGATCATCTGATTGATATTGTGGAAAAAGAGAATCCGGTATTGTTCGGGATTATTTGTACAGGCGCAAATCCTTCATCGTCGACCATGCATATGGCCGGAATTGTAGATTTTTATGAGAAGTTTAAGCAGCGCGGGATTAAGGTGAATAATTTTGTTTGGGGACCGCATCCAACAGTGCTGCCGCAAAGATCGTTGGATGAAACCGGCGCAGATTTTATCGTGAGAGGAGAAGGATATCAAGCCATTGTTGAGTTATATAATGCTTTAAAAAATAATTCAGACTTTAGTCAGATTGAAGGGCTGTCTTATTATCAATTGCAGGACGATGGGAATTCTAAAGAATATGTGCATACGAAAGACGCAGCGCTGGTTAAAGATATGGATACGCTTCCGCTTATTGATTGGGATTTGATGAATCCGAAGAAGTATCGAGCCCATAATTGGCATGCGTTTGGTGATATTAATAATCGATCGCCGTACGCGATTATCTGGACGAGTTTTGGCTGTCCGTTTCCATGCAATTTTTGTTGTATTAATAATTTGTTTGGGAAGCGTGTGCAGCGTTTTCGCAGTGTTGACAGTGTGATAGAGGAAATCAGTATTCTGGTTGAAAAACATCATGTTAAGCATTTAAAAATTCTCGATGAGTTGTTTGTTGTAAATTCTAAGCGGATTAATGAGTTTTGTGACAAGCTGGAAGCAAAAGGTTATGATTTAAACATGTGGGCGTATTCTCGTGTGGATACGATTAACCGGGATTTGTTAAAACGTTTGAAAAAAGTTGGTGTGAATTGGATTTCCTATGGGTTTGAATCGGCCACACCGGAGATTTTAAAGCAGGCGGAAAAAGGAGGTAAAGCGAGTGATAACGTGGATCAGGTAATCCGTATGACGCGGGACGAAGGGGTTTCTATTTGTGCTGATGTCATGTTTGGTTTATGGGATGAAACATTAGATACCATGAAACGCACGTATGATTTCTTGGTGAATTATAATTTTGAATGGGCCAATGTGTATCCGGTATTTTGTTATCCGGGAACAAAGCTTTATGATGAATTGGAAGAAAAACCAACAAATTGGAAGATATATTCGCTTTACGGGTATGAATGCGTTCCGCGGGCCACAAAATATGTACCGGCGCATGAAGTATTAAAGTTTCGCGACGAGGCGTTTGTCCGATATCACAGCCGTCCGGAATATTTGAGCATGATTGAGAAGAAATTTGGCCTTGAAACGAAAGAACATATTCTACGGATGTTGGCTAAACCGCTCAAAAGGAAAATTCTGGAGAATGCCGAATGTCTAACCGCGGCAAGGTAATTTTATTTTGCGGCGGTAGTCTGTTTGTTGCGCTCATTTATATTATTTTAATTGTGCAATCACGCCTGCCCGATGCCCATGACACATTTCAATATCTGCAGCAACAATATATTTATTATAATGAAGTAGTTCAACATCGTAACTTACCCAATTGGTTTCCTTATTTAACACATGGCAATGTAGGAAATTATTATTTCAGCACACAACTCACATTGCTCTCACCGGTTTTTTATTTATTAGGTTTGCTGTTTTCCAATATTAACTATTATTATTTGTTTTATGCCGGGATTTTTTTTGAAGAGTTGTTTTTCTTAATAGGTATTATTTTATTGGGATCGCTTTATTATCGTGATCAAAGAACTGTGGCATTTGTGGCGATTGCTTTAGTAGGAAGTAATATCTGGTATCCGCAGATTTTCTGGAATTTTCATCTTTATTATTTTCTCCCTATCTTGCTTTTCTCCATTCATAAATGGTTCCAAACGAAAAAGATTGTTTATGTATATTTATCATTGATATTTTTCGGATTGTCATTTTACGGAAATTTTTTATATTGCTTTATTTTGACGTCGTTTGTTATTTTGAGTTATTTATGTGTTTTATTTTTGGTGAATTTTCGAGAAAATATTCAGCGTTTGAAAAAAGAATATTTAGGTTATTATTCATCAATAAATGTAAAGAAATTAGGTGTTTTTTTGCTGTTATTAATTGTTTTATTTTTGAGTTTTTATTATGTCAAATTCTATGACAGTGAAATTGCCTATTTAGGCGGAGGAAGGGAAAGTTCAGGCCAAGTGAAGTTGGAAACATTTTTGAAGATTGGCGGATATACAAATTTGAATAAATTTAAGGAAATCTTCACGCGTCGATGGATGGACTTTACACCTGATATCAATTTGTATGCGGGGTTTTTATATGTGCCTTTTGTGATTGTAGCGTTATTATTCTCTCGAGAGAAATACGCGTATGTGACTGGCGCGGTGGCATTAGTTATTTTTCTTTTCTCGATAGGGAGTTTTGTAGCCAAATCTTTTTATTATCTTTATCCATTAGGTAAGCTATTTCGTCATATTGGTTTGACAGTCACTATTTTTAAATTATTTAGTGTTTTTTATGCGGGGTTTGGCTTTGAGATTTTTTTAAAGAAATTTTCCAAAGATCGTTGGTTTATAATTTTATTGGCAGTTCTACTACTTCCTGTTAGCTGGCTTTCATGGAAAGGATATGGTCTGAATACGGATTTTTTATGGTTTGCAGAAGCTGGAGAATTGAAGGTTTTAAAAGTTTTACCGTTGTTTATTTGGATTTCGATGGGAGGGGTGATTGTTGGATGGCTAGTTATGAAGCTGTCCTTAAAAGCTCATTTGATCTACTTTATGCTATTTCTACTTGCTGTTGATATGTATTCCTATAAATATTCTTTGACTGTTTTACGGATGCCTAAAATTGATAAGGAAGTTAAAGCCTTGTTTAAGCCATATGATTATGGTTTTGAATCCCGCAGAATATATAATTCTTTTACTCAGAAAATTAAGAATTCGCGAATGAAAGTTTATGAACCGCTTTTGTTCATGCCTTATCATGATATGTCAAAATATAATACCATAGACAGTTTTCTGTATGGAGATTCCTTATTTTCGTCTTTCCGTACGGATTTCGCGTTAAAACCATTTAAAGATTTTGTTATGGCTGCTAAAGAATATCCGCATAATGACGTATATTTTAAATATGCGGGCCTGAAAGATTTGAAATTGAGTGTTTTTACAGGGATTAATTATGTGGATAATTTGTCGGATATGCAGGAAATTTTTCAATCAACGGAATTTACGGGAGACATGCTTTTTACAACTAAAGAAGATTTACAGCAAGCGGATTTAGTCAATATTGGACAAAAGCAGGAGTTTCAAAGTTTCAAAAATAAGAGCGAGCGAGGCAAAGCATATGCCGAGATCAAAGAGTTTTCTTTTGATTCATTAAGGATTAATGTCGATATTGAAGAAGAAGGGGCGCAGCCGTACTTTCTTTATTATGCGGATGTTTATCATCCTAATTGGAAAGCGTATGTTAACCGCAAAGAAGTTCCAATTATTAAAACGAATATCGCCTATAAATCAATTTTGTTACCAGCGGGGCGATCTGAGGTAGAATTTAGATTTGGACATTCATTTTATACAATTTCCATGGCCTGTATTCTTTCTTTGGGGATTTTGGCTTTAATGGCAACAGGGTATTTGGTTGTGACAGAATTTCGGAAATAGCAGATGATGAAAATTAATCCAACATTATTGGCCTGTATTAGTATATTTTTTTTATGTTTATTGACTTATAGCAATAGTCTCAATAACGGATTTTTGATGGATGATAAATTATTTATTTTACCTGATGATAATGTGGCGTCGATGTCCAATATTGAGATTATCAAAAATGGGGCAAAGGGAATTTTCCGTCCATTAAACTGGATTATTTTAAAGTATGAAATTCTTCTTTCCGGAAAAAATCCTATCGGGTATCAATTATTTAATATATTCTTATTTTCCATCTTGGGAATAAACTTCTATTTGATTCTTAACCGCCTCACAAAAAATTCATTCTTGGCCTTGATCACAAGTTTGTTGTATGTGGTTCATCCGATTAATAGTTTTTTGGTGAATTATAAAACTGCCAGCGGGTTGCAGCTGCACATTTTTTTTATGCAGGTCAGTACAATTTTCCTGCTTAGATATGTTGATCACAAAAAGAAAGTTTTTTATCTATTAAGTTTGTTAAGCTATTTTTTAGGATTTTTTTGTCATGAGATTATTTTTATCCTACCAGTGTATTTATTTTTGATTTTATATTTCTTTACTGATTTAAAACTAAAAAAGAAAACGTTGTTATGCGTTGGCTATGCACTACCATTGTTATTTTATATGGGAATTCGTTCCAGCGTCGCGCAGCGGATTAAGATGGCGAATATTTGGGATTTAGGCATAAGTTTGAACCAATATATCGCGACCATGCAGAAGTTAATTAGCTGGTATTTGAGTAAACTGCTTTGGTCGCGCGATATAATTTTTACTTGGGATGATCGCGTTGTTCTAGATACTCATCACGTAGTGCATTGGGGGATAATGGGGTTGGTGCTTACTATGCTTGCTTGGCTTTTGTTGAAGAGAGGGAAGCAGGTATACGCGTTTGCCATATGTTTGTTGTTTTTTGGATTTTTGCCAGCATTCTTAGCGAGCTTTACTTATACGTCGAGTATGAAAACTGTGGCCATTGAACCGCATTGGTTTGGATTCACATCAATAGGATTTTTCTTGTTGTTAGGTTTAGGGGTGAATTTTCTGTGTCAGCATTGGCGACAAGATATTGCATTTGTAGTCATCTTTTTGATCATTGTTGGATTCGTTGGTTTGACTTATCGAGGAAATGCAGTTTGGAAGAATGCGAACACATTCTGTCGTTATTGGCTGAATGTAAACTCAACCAATGGTGCAGCCTGGACTTGTTTAGCCGAGGATTATATCGAACGTCATGACAAGGGAAGGGTGCAGGAGCAATATTCCTCTTGCCGTGATATTGCATATCTAGGCTGGGCGTATCATACTATAGGTCAGGCGCAGTCAGCGCATGATCTTTATTCGCTGGCCTTACGGAAAGATCCTCAATGCGTTGTTTCGTTATACGGGTTAGGATTGCTTTATAAGCAATTAAATGAAAAAGAGGCTAGCCGTCAGGTGCTGGCTACGGCAAAAGAAATAGACAGCTCCTATTATCTGATATATTCACGGCTAGTGGATGTGTTTTCTTTTAATGCAGAGAAAGATGATGCGCGTAAAATTACGCGGATGTTGCGAAAGATTAACAATCATGAAAATTAATGAGATAAAAAATCAGCCTTGGATTTATTTTGTTGGAATTATTATGTTAGGCCTGGCTGTTTATTTTAAATCTATTTTTTACGAATTAACATTTCTTGACGATAATGTTTGGGTTCTGGACTATCATTGGTATTTAAAAAATGTTGAAAATGCTTTTAAGCTTTTCGGTCGGTCAGATTTATTGGCGGAAGTCTTTTATCGGCCTTTATTAAATCTATTATTTTTAATAGATGCGCAAATTTATGGCCAGAAAGTTTATGGGTATCATTTAACGAATATTTTGATTCATCTTTTGAATGCGTATTTGGTTTTCCTTTTACTTAAAGGGTTGCGCTATTCTGTTTCTTGGGCTTATTTGTCTGCGTTAATTTTTCTTGTGCATCCGGCTTTGGTTTCTGCGGTTTCCTGGATTCCTGGACGAACAGATTCACTTCTATCGTTATTCGCGTTTTTTTCTTTTATTGCTTTTCAGAAATTTTGTCAGAGTAAAAAATGGAGTTTTGGTCTGTGGCATTTGTTGGCCTTGACGGCAGCTCTTCTTGTTAAAGAAACAGCGATTGGGCTCCCCTTTTTTTGTGGGCTGTATGTCATTTTGATTAGAAAAGAGAATGTTTTTGAACGACGATATTGTTTGTTGGAATGTATTTGGCTGGTTATAGCTATCGGGTGGTTTATCATTCGTAAGAATTTAACTGACCAAAATGATACTATAACTTGGATGATTATTTATCAATCAGTCTTTAATAATTCGTCTGCCTTTGTTACATATTTGGGGAAAATTATCTTGCCTGTAAATTTGTCGGTCCTGCCGATTATTAAGGATACTCAAATTATTTGGGGATGCGCAGCTATTCTTATGTTAATTAGTGGTATCGTCTTATCCAAATCAAAGGATTATGGCTATCTTATCTTTGGCTTGTTGTGGTATGTTTTATTTTTATTACCGTCGATGGTTGTCAGTTTTTTGTTTCATGAGTATCGACTTTATTTGCCGATGATCGGTATTTTTATTGTTTTACTGGAGATCGTAGGAGGGCGGCAGGCGCGGTTATCAAGATGGAAATTTGTTGTGGTTTTGTTGCTGATAGTTGTCTTTGCTGGGATGAGTTTCATTCGCAGTGACAATTACAAAGAACGGTTTGCGTTTTGGAAAAGTGCCGTTCAAACATCACCACATTCTCCATTAGCGCATCGGAATTTAGGGGCCATGTATTTTTTAGTAGATGATTTAGATAAAGCGGAACAGGCTTTTCGTGCTTCGGCTAAATTAAATTTTAAAGAGCAGATGGTTCATAATAATTTGGGATTGATTTATATGCGCCGGGGAAATTTGGTTAGCGCGGAGAAGGAATATTTGTTAGAAATTAGATTTAATCCGACTTATGATAATGTCTACTATAATTTAGGCCTGCTTTATTATATGCAGAAAAAATTTGATCAGGCTGTGCAATCGTGGAAAAAGACGATTGCTTTGAATCCACTTTATATTGATGCCTATAAATTGTTGGCTGTACATTATTACAATACCCGTAATCTTTCCGCATTATCGTATTATGTTAATCAGCTTAAAATGCGGCGTGTTGATTATCCCCTACAGTATGACCAGTTATTGAATCAGCAATAAGTCAATTTAGTTAAATTATTTCATCGCGCATGAAATCCAATTGGTTTTTTATTTCTTGTGGGTGGTTCAAGTAGTTTTTGGATGGCTGCAAAGACAACTTTAAATTGATAATCATATTTCTTCTCCATTTCTTTAATTTTTTGCTTAAGATCTTCATGCCCAGCTAGCATTTCTCGCAATTTTGTGAATGTTCGCATGATTTCAATGTTAACCAAAATAGCCCGATCACTATTAAGGACGCTTGAGAGCATTAGAATGCCATGCTCAGTGAAAACGTAAGGTAAATATTTGCGATGATGTCCGCGCTTTAAGGTCACAGATTGTGACCTTAAAGAATTTGATTCAGTTTGAATTGGATTCCCAATTTGTGATTTCCAACTTTCAAACTCTGCCTTAGTTAATTGGAACATAAAATCTGCTGGAAATCGTTTTATTTGACGTTTAACTGCTTGATTAAGTGCTTTGGTTTCTACTTGGTATAGCGCGGCAAGGTCTTGATCAATCATAATTTTTTTCTTTCTTATAACAAATATTTTATTTTGAATTATTTCTTGAGGAATGATTCTTGTTGTCATTTTTTACGTCCTTTCATTCATATGGTAAGTTTTATGAAAAATTAGGCGCCCCACCAATCCCTATCCATATTACGATATTGAATCGCTTCGGCGATGTGTTGAGGGAGGATGTCGGTTTCACCGGCTAAGTCGGCGATGGTGCGCGCGACTTTAAGGATTTTATCGTACGACCGGGCGGATAAATGCAGGTGTTCAATCGCTTGCTTGAGTAATGTTTTGCATTCATCGGTTAACGGACAGAACTTCTTAATCTGTTTGTGATTCATTTGCGCATTGGTAAAAACCATCGAAGGTGAAAAACGATTAGCCTGACAGCGGCGGGCGCAAGCAGTGCGCTCTTTGATAACAGCCGAAGATTCGCCTTTGGCCTGGTTAATAAGTTCATCAGATTTTAGCGCCGGGACTTCCAGATGAATATCGATACGATCCAGCAATGGGCCAGAGATACGGGAGATATATTTTTGGATTTGAGTTGGTGTGCAGCGGCAAGCGCGTTTGGCATCGGTTAAAAAACCGCATGGGCAAGGGTTCATCGCGCAGATCAGTAAACATTTCGCTGGGAATCGAACTGTGCGCGTGGCCCGCGCGATCGTCACATATTGATCTTCTAAAGGTTGGCGCAGCGCCTCAAGAACATTGCGGTTAAATTCTGGAAGTTCGTCAAGGAACAAAATGCCGTTATGCCCTAAAGTAACTTCTCCAGGTTTAGGATGAGACCCGCCGCCGACGATGGCGACATCTGAAGTTGTGTGATGCGGCGAACGAAAGGGGCGTGATGTAACCAGGCCTTGATCTTCTTTTAATAATCCCATGACAGAATGAATTTTGGTTGTTTCTAGGGCTTCTTCCGAACTCATATCCGGCAATATCGTCGGCAGACGCTTGGCTAACATAGATTTTCCGCTTCCCGGCGGGCCGATAAGAAGGACGTTGTGTCCACCGGCGGCTGCGATTTCTAATCCGCGTTTCACATGGGTTTGACCTTTGACATCGGCGAAGTCAATGTCAAAAACAGTTGCGGAGGTTTGTTCATTCGTTGGTTGTATCGTGTAGGGAGAAGTGGTTGATTCAGACGTGAGGTGCATAATGGCTTCTTCCAAAGTGTTGACCGGAAATATATTGATACCCTCAGCCACGGCTGTTTCACGTGCGTTTTGTGCCGGTAGAATTAATCCTTTAAAATGATTGTTTTTCATAGCTAACGCCACTGAAAGTGTTCCGCGGACAGGTTTAACGCGTCCATCCAAAGAAAGCTCCCCCAGGATGGCGTATTCGTGAAGACGGTCCGCGTTGATTTGATCACTGGCCGCAAGAATACCTAAGGCCATGGCCAAATCAAAGGAGGGGCCTTCTTTTTTAGTGTTGGCTGGAGAGAGGTTGATGGTTACTCGTCTGGCGAGATATTTGTAACCGCTGTTTTTAATGGCAGACCGGACGCGTTCTTTACTTTCTTTGATGGCGCTATCAGGCAGGCCGACAATAATTGTAGCAGGTAATCCTTTGGCCACATCAACCTCGATTTGCACGGGGAATGCGTCGAGACCAGATATTCCATAACTATATGTTTTTGCAAGCATAGATATATTCCTTTCATTTAAGTGTGAAATCCAATTTTTTTATTAGGTTTTTCCGGTGGATCAAGCAGTTTTCTAATGGCCTCAAAGACAATCACAAAATTTTTATCGTGTTCTTTAAATTTACGTTCCAGATTTTCAATTTTTTCTTTCAGTTCTTTATGAGATGACATTAATTCTCGGAGTTTGGTAAATGCACGCATAATCTGGATATTTACATTGATGGCTTTTTCGCTGTTAAGAACACTTGAGAGCATAGCAACGCCGTTTTCTGTAAAAGCATAGGGCAAATATTTGATATTTTTGCCTCTTTTCAAGGTCGCATTTTGCGATCTTGAATTATCATCATGATTTGATGTCACAATTTGTGACATCAAAATTATTGTTTCTTCTTTAGTTAGTTGAAACATGAAATCATTAGGGAATCTTTTGATATTGCGTTTTACTTGCTCATTAAGGCGTTTGGTTTCAACGCCATATAATTTGGCTAGGTCTCTGTCGAGCATGATTTTTTTGCCTCTAATCAAAAATATCTTATTTTCAATGATTTTTGGAACCAATACGTTTTTTGAATTTTGTCGAATTTTTATCATTTTTTTTCTTTCTTTAGGTGATAGCAAGTTTACTGATTTAGATAGTTTCTTTGTTCACAATTTTTATTCTGTATGAAATCCGATTCGGTTTTTAGGTTTTTCCGGCGGATCAAGTAGTTTTCTAATGGCCTCAAAGATGATTACAAAGTTTTTATCGTGTTGCTTAAATTTGCGTTCGAGGTTTTCGATTTTTTGGGCCAGGTCTTTGTGAGAAATCATGAGCTCCCGCAGTCTGACAAAAACTCGCATAATTTGGATGTTGACGTGAATGGCTCTTTCGCTGTTGAGCACGCTAGAAAGCATCGCAACCCCTTCTTGGGTAAATACATATGGGTTGATACCTGAAATGGGCGCCTTGTTTTAAGCTTCCAAATTGGAATCTTAAAGACTCAGTCTCATCTTTGTTCAATTGAAACATAAAGTCCTCAGGAAATCTTTCGATGTTACGTTTCACGGCTTTATTGAGGTTGCCAGTTGTAACTTCGTATAACATTGCTAAATCGCGATCAAGCATCACTTTTTTTCCTCGAATGAGCAGTATTTTACTTTCAATGTACTCTTGTGGAATTAAGCTTTGTGTCATTATTCTTCCTTTCTTTCAAAGCGCAAAGGAATCCCTAAAATTAATTATTATTAATAAAATTATTAATAAGATTCCTTTTTAGTTATTTGGAATAGGATTACAAGCTTTTGGGGGATGAAATGGCGGTTTTTAGGGAAAGTAACTGCTTTAATGTAGAGAATGTAAGCTTAAAGTCTTTGATGAAAAGACCTTGCTTTTCCCGCCATGAATACTATAATTAATAGGCTATAAAATAACATAAATTATAGTTCCCGTCAATTTTGATAGTTCGTTAGAAAATTTTTCTATGAAAGAAGGAATTTGATTTGGGGAGTATTTTTCAGAACAAAATACTGATGATTACTCTTTCTGTTTGGGCGATCGCGCAAGGAATGAAGGTTGTCTTGGGTGTTTTCCGGGAAAGACGATTTAATTTTAAGTGGTTTATAGGAACGGGTGGTATGCCTTCAAGCCATGCGGCTGGAGCGACAGCTTTGGCCACGAGTTGTGGTTTATATGCTGGATTTGACTCAATTTTTTTTGCACTTGCTGCTGTTTTCGCCTTAGTTACAATGTTTGATGCGCAAGGCGTGCGGCGTTCTGCCGGGCAACAGGCCGCGATTCTTAATCAAATCCTCGATGATATGTATTGGAAGGGAAAGATTGAAACAGACCGATTGTTTGAGTTGATCGGACATACACCTTTACAGGTGATTATTGGGGCTCTTATTGGTTTCTTTTTAGCTATTGTGTTTTACCGAATTTGGTAAATTTTTAAAAACAAAGATGCATCATTGCCGTGTTTTGAAATTAATAGTTATTTTTGTGATAAACATCATTATAAATTCACACTGGTATTATTTTTTCTAATGTTTATCACGAAAATTTTTTTGAGATGGATTACCGTCAATGGATGCCTCTCCTAATCCTTGGGAGGAAGAAAATAGTGAATAGACGAAATTTAATCATCGGTGTTATTGTTTTAATTTTAATTTTTTTATGGATTATTCGTCCTAAAAACAATCCGAATATGACTCCGGATGAGAATGTCGTTGCTGTTCATGAGACGCAGCAGGAAGAAGCTGCGGCCCCAGCTAAAGTTGAAATACAAAATTTGTACAATCAGGCGACCAATTTGAATCGCAATAATAATCTTGTGGAATCCAAAGAAGTTTATCAGAAAATCTTAACAGATTATTCTGACTATGAAAATATTGACCGGATACAGAAAGAGTATGAAGATATTAATATGCGGTTAATTTTTTCAAACACTCCGGCGCCGCAAACAGTTATTCATGAAGTTGTTTCAGGAGACACCTTGGGAAAGTTGGCGAAGAAATACGGAACCACAATTGAATTAATTAAATTAAAAAATAATTTAAAGAATGACATTATCCGTATCGGACAGCGTTTAACCATTTGGTCGCAACCGTTTAATATCTTCGTCGATAAATCGCAAAATATTCTTATTTTAAAAAATGGTGATGAAGTATTAAAAGTATATGATGTTTCTACTGGATCAAATAATAGTACCCCTGTTGGGGAATTTATTGTCAAATCACGTTTAATTGATCCGGTATGGTTTCATAATGGAGCAATTGTTCCAGCGGACAGCCCGCGTAATGTTTTAGGTACGCGATGGTTAGGTTTTGATCTTCCTGGATATGGTATTCATGGTACGGTCGAACCGGAAAACATTGGGCAGCAAGTGACGGCGGGATGTGTACGAATGCGAAATGAAGAGGTTGAGGAGTTGTTTAATCTTATTCCGCAAGGAACTAAAGTTGTAATTGTTGATTAAAAATATTTTAGGAAAGGAAAATTAGTCACAAAAACATTAAGTAAATAAGGGGCAATGTAAAAGGTAATTCGGGATTTGAATTACTTTATAACAATGTCGCCTGGTGTTTTTGTGGCTTTTATCTATTATGGGTGTGTTGGATTTTGAAAAACCGATTTTTGAATTAGAAGCCAAAATAAATGAGTTGCGCAATTTTGGTTCAGATAAGAATATTGCGCTTGACCCAGAAATCCGAAAGCTCGAGGAGAAATTGGCGCGGATGAAAGGGGATATATATAGCAATCTTACGGCTTGGCAACGCATACAAATTGCCAGGCATCCGGACCGTCCGTACACATTAGATTATATTCGGATGATGTGTAAAGATTTTGTTGAGCTTCATGGTGATCGTCAATTTGCCGATGATTTTGCTTTTGTAGCTGGTTTCGCACAAATGGATGATTTAAAAGTGATGATTATGGGGCATCAAAAAGGACGTGATACAAACGAAAATGTGAAACGAAATTTTGGCTGTGCGCATCCGGAAGGATATCGCAAGGCCATGCGTTTAATGGATCTCGGCGCAAAGTATAATTTGCCCATTGTGATTTTAATTGATACCCCCGGCGCTTATCCTGGTGTGGGCGCGGAAGAGCGCGGTCAGGCGCAGGCGATCGCTAGTAATTTGCGGGATATGACAAATTTAAAAACGCCTGTTATTGCGACGGTGATCGGAGAAGGCGGTAGCGGTGGGGCTCTAGGCGTTGGTGTAGCAGATAGGGTTTTGATTCTTCAGCACGCGTATTATTCAGTAATCTCGCCGGAAGGATGCGCGTCGATTTTATGGCGTAATGCGGTTAAAGCGCCGGATGCAGCTGAGGCCTTGAAAATCAATTCGGAACATTTATTAAAATTTGGCATTGTTGATGAAGTAATTCCTGAACCTATGGGAGGGGCTCATCATGATCCGGTCGCAGTGGCGAATCATCTTAAAAAAGAAATTATCAAATTTGCTAAAGACTTATCAAAATTATCCCATCAAGATCTTCTAGAACAGCGGTATCAAAAATATAGAAAGCTTGGAGCATTTGAAGGGAATGAAATAATTGAATCCCCGTCAGTAAATGAAGATGAATCAGGTTCGAAAGACGTGTAAACTTTCCTTTTTTTAATCCTATGAATAATCAATTGCAACAAAAAGAAGATATCCGTAATTTATCTTATGAAGAAGTTGTTCAATATTTGAATAAAATTCAAGAGAAATCCTTCCGTGCAACTCAGATTTTCGAATGGATTTATCAAAAAAATGTGTGGTCTTTTGAGCAGATGAAAAATCTTTCTAAAGATTTAAGAGAAAGATTGATGCAAGATTTTATTTTAAGGCCATTTGAAATAGCTAAAAAAGAGATCTCGCAAGACGGGACAACAAAATTCTTATTTGAACTAATAGATCAGGAACAGGTTGAGTCTGTTTTGATTCCAACAGCTTCCCGGACGACGGTATGTGTGTCAACACAGGTAGGTTGTAAATTCGGCTGTAAATTTTGTGCGAGCGGGATTGGAGGTTGGAATCGTAATCTGACAACAGCGGAAATAGTAACTCAAATTATGCATGTTAAAGATGAGGCGCAAAAACATGCGCAGCCGTTATCGCATATTGTTTTTATGGGTATTGGCGAGCCGTTGGATAATTATGATAATTTGGTCAAGGCTATTCGCATCATTAATGACAAAAAAGCGATTAATATTGGCGCAAGACGAATTACTGTCTCTACCTGTGGCGTGATTCCAAAGATTTTACAATTAGGACAAGAAGGTATTCAAATTGAGCTGGCGATTTCCCTGCATGGGTATGATAATGAATCCCGTAACGTATTAATGCCGGTAAATAAAAAATATCCGTTTAGTGATTTGATAGAAGCGTGTAAGCAGTATCAAAAGAACTACCGACGGCAAATTACCTTTGAGTATATTCTTATTAAAGACATCACTTGTTCAACAAAAGCGCTTACGTCTTTAAAAAAATCCTTCAAGGGGTTGATCTGTAAAATGAATTTAATCCCGTACAATCCAGTTTCAGAGTTTGACCATAAAACACCTACTCGCCAAGAAATGTATCAATTCCGCGATCAGCTTAAAGATTTTGGTATTCACGCCACCATCCGCGCCCCCAGAGGCAAAGACATCAATAGCGCCTGCGGGCAGTTAAGACGTTCTATAAAATAATTCATAAATATTTTACACGAGCGTGTCATTACACCAGTCGATATACTCTACAGGTTATTTTTCTAGTAATTGTGATGTATTTTCTGATCGGTAATTTTTCCAAAAATATATATTTTATAAATAAAATGTTATATAATATTCATATTTATATTGATTTTGAATAAAATCATTAAATTAATAGGATAAAACTATCTTGTTTAGGGAGGTGATGATGGCTGTGATGACTAAGCCGATGAAGAAAATAAAAGCTCAAACCACCAATGAAATTCGCTATGATGTTAGTTTATTTACCGAACAGGATTCCTATTTATTTAAAGAAGGAACGCATTTTCGTCTTTATCAAAAGTTAGGATCGCATCTTATTGAGAAAGATGGTGTGGCAGGAACGTATTTTGCTGTTATGGCTCCGAATGCTGAAAGTGTTTGTGTGATTGGTGATTTTAATGGATGGAATAACAAATCTCATGCGCTTAAAGTGCGATGGGATAGTTCTGGAATTTGGGAAGGATTTATTCCTACTGTCAGCAAAGGGGATGTCTATAAGTTTTTCATTCGTTCAAGACATAATGGCTATGAGGTGGAAAAGCGAGATCCATTTGCCAATTATTGTGAGATCCCTCCCAAAACAGCATCGATTGTGTGGGACTTGGATTATCAATGGCATGATCATGATTGGATGAAAAACAGGCGGCAAAGAAACAGTTTAAGTGCACCGATTTCGATTTATGAACTGCATTTTGGATCTTGGCGGCGTAAGCTTGAAGAGGGAAGTCGGTCGTTAACTTATCGAGAGATGGTTGAATTTTTAATCAGTTATGTCAAAGATATGGGGTTTACGCATGTGGAATTTCTTCCATTGATGGCGTTTCCGTTTGAAGGATCCTGGGGGTATCAGACCGTCGGGTATTTTGCTCCAACCAGCCGATACGG
This sequence comes from Candidatus Omnitrophota bacterium, assembly GCA_020632515.1. Classification (GTDB taxonomy): domain Bacteria; phylum Omnitrophota; class Gorgyraeia; order Zapsychrales; family Zapsychraceae; genus JACKFK01. The sequence goes on from JACKFK010000006.1 coordinate 29,170, forward strand.
CACGCCGCAAGAATTTATGTATTTGATTGATCAGCTGCATCAAAATGAGATCGGTATAATTCTCGACTGGGTTCCTTCGCATTTCCCGTCTGATGAACATGGACTTGCCTTTTTTGATGGTACGCACTTATTCGAACATGAAGATGACCGTAAAGGGTTTCATCCAGACTGGAAAAGTTATATTTACAACTATGGCCGTCGGGAGGTTATAAACTTTCTTATCAGCAGCGCGCTTTTTTGGCTGGATAAATTTCATGTGGATGGTCTGCGGGTGGATGGGGTTGCATCAATGTTGTATTTAGATTATTCACGAAACGATGGTGAATGGATTCCAAATAAGTATGGTGGACGAGAGAATATAGAGGCAATATCTTTTCTAAAAAAACTTAATGCATCTGTTTATCAGGAGTATCCTGATGTACAGATGATTGCTGAGGAATCAACTGCTTGGACGGGGGTGTCGCGGCCAATTTATTCGGGTGGGTTGGGATTTGGGTTAAAATGGAATATGGGATGGATGCATGATACTTTAGAATATTTTAAGAAAGATTGTATCCATCGTAAATATCATCAGAATGATATTACCTTCAGTATGATTTATGCGTTTACGGAAAATTTTCTTTTATCGCTTTCACATGATGAAGTTGTCCACGGGAAAGGATCTTTATTAAGAAGAATGCCAGGTGATGATTGGCAAAAGTTTGCTAATTTGAGACTATTGTATGGATATATGTATGGACACCCAGGCAAGAAACTTTTATTTATGGGTAATGAATTCGCGCAATGGGATGAGTGGAATCATGATAAAAGTATGGATTGGCATTTATTAGATTGCGAACGACATCAAGGAATTCAACGATGGGTCAGGAAAATTAATGAAGTGTATAAGCAGGAAAGAGTATTGTTTTATGATGATTTTACGCCTGGTGGATTTGAATGGATTGATAATAATGACGCGCAAAATAGTGTTTTTAGTTTTATTCGTAAAGCATCCTCATCTGAGGATTTTATAGTTGTTGTCTGCAATTTTACGCCGATACCGAGATATAACTATCGAATAGGCGTTCCGCAAAAAGGTTTATGGTTTGAAATTCTTAATAGCGATGACAAACAGTATGGCGGCAGTGGAATGGGTAATCCAAATTCGATTAATGCCGAGGCTGTTAGTTGTCATGGACGGGAATGTAGTGTTGTTTTAACATTGCCTCCTTTGGGGGTTTTATTTCTAAAGCATTGTAACAATAATTCAAAAAAATAATCTAAGAAATATAATCGATGGAAAAAATTCTGGAACATAGATCAGATAAGAAAATTTCGACAGGATCTGCTAATCCTCGTGGAGCAACAATACGAAGAGATGGCGTGAATTTCTCAATATTCACTCATTACGCGAAAGAAGTGTTTTTGTTGTTGTTTGGTAAAGTTGATGGAGAGCCAACAGATATTATTAACGTGTCCCATCGTTCGGGCAATGTATGGCATGTGTATGTACACGGATTAAAGGCCGGACAACTTTATGGATTTAAAATTCGAGGAGAATATAATCCGGCACAGGCTATGCGTTTTAATGAACATAAACTTTTGATAGATCCTTACGCGCGTGCTTTGACAGGGAAGTGTCATAATGTGAATAATCTGCTATTAGGATATGACACAAATTCTTCTTTGAAGGACTTAACTATGGATCGTCGTGAAAATATGCATGTAATGCCGAAGTCAATAGTTATAGATGATTCTTTTGACTGGCAAGATGATAAATCGCCGCAGATTCCATTGGAAGATTTAATAATATATGAAGTTCATGTTAAAGGATTTACTGCGCATGCGTCTTCTGGAGTTAAATTCCCGGGGACATATTTAGGATTTATTGAGAAGATCCCTTATTTAAAGGAGTTGGGAGTTAATGCGGTTGAATTCTTACCTGTTCAAGAATTTTACACCAGAGACTTTTTGGCTGCGCAAGGTTTAAAAGAGTATTGGGGATATAACACGATCGCTTATTTTGCTCCGGAATTTTCTTATAGCACCCAACAGCACCTGGGCTGCCAAGTGCATGAGTTTAAAACGATGGTTCGCGAATTGCATAAAGCCGGGATAGAAGTAATTTTAGATGTGGTATTTAATCATACTGGTGAAGGTAATGAATTGGGACCGACTATTTGTTTTCGAGGTGTTGATAATAGCACGTTTTACGCTTTGCAAGGAACCGTCGACGATCCATATCGGTATTATAAAGAAAATGGAACCGGTTGTGGAAATACATTAAATTTAGAAAGGGCTTCTGTCCGCTATGGAGTGCTTGATGCGCTGCGTTATTGGGTAGAAGAAATGCATGTGGATGGTTTCCGATTTGATTTAGCAACTGTATTAGCTTATGAAAAAGGTGGTTTTTCTAAAGATTCGGCTTTTCTTAAACTTGTTTCTCATGATCCTGTTTTACGGAAAGTTAAGATGATTGCAGAACCTTGGGATGTTTCAACTTATCAATTTGGAAATTTTCCAGGCTCTTGGCTGGAGTGGAATGATAAGTTTCGAGATAATATCCGTCGTTTCATTAAGGGCGACAGCCGTCAAGTCAATGAATTAGCCTGGCGTTTAACTGGATCGCAAGATTTATTTAGAGGAAAAATGAAAAATCCGTATGACAGTATTAATTTTGTTACGTGTCACGATGGATTTACTTTAAACGATTTATATTCTTATAACTTTAAACATAATGATGCTAACCAAGAGCATAATCGCGATGGTACGGATCATAATAATTCTTGGAATTGTGGGATTGAGGGTGAAACTAATGATCCTGCTATTATAGAATTAAGAAGAAAGATGATTAAGAATTCATTGTGTTGTTTATTTTTCTCATTAGGGACACCTATGATGTTGGGGGGCGATGAGATGTTACGAACACAACATGGAAATAACAATGCTTATTGTCAGGATAATGAAATCAGTTGGTTTAATTGGATGTGGCTGGAAAAAAATAAAGATGTTTTCGAGTTTACTAAAAAATTAATTAAATTCCGGCGAACGCATAAAGTCCTAAGAAATAGGAAATTCTTTTTGAATGTTCGTGATAATGTTGAACATTATCCTGATATTACTTGGATAGGAATTAATGGTAAGGAAGTGGATTGGGGCAATCCTGAGTTAAAAACGATTTGTTATGAACTGCAGGGTAAAGATAGCTTGCTAGATCTGGGATATTATTTTTTATTTTTTATTTTAAATTCTGATATAAAGGCTTATGATATTATACTTCCTAAACATGATGATGTTACATGGCATAGAATTATAGATACTCATTACTCTTCTGGAGATGATTTTCTTGACTCGTCGCAGGCGCAGACAACCGTCTGCGGGGAAAAATATCGTGTCCAGGAACGCAGTGTTGTTGTCTTATTAGGGAAATAACCGACGGAATGAATTATAGGAATCTTAAAAATATGAATAGACCAGCAGCTAAAGAAAGAGTCCAGTGGAAGACAATTCACAAGGACATGACCAAAGAAGCAATTAAAAGGTCTTTTCAAATGAACCGGCAATATCTGCTTTCAAAAGATCAATATTCAGCAACGTTATATGACAATTATTGGGCTTTGTCTGTGGCTATTCGCGATCGGTTGGTCGAACGCTGGATTACAACACAACAACAATATCATAAACAAAATTGTAAACGTGTTTATTATCTCTCCTTGGAGTTTCTCATTGGACGGCTTATGGGGAATTTTGCATATAATATGGGATTAGAAAAAGAAGTTTATGCGGCTATGGAAGATTTGGGTTATGACTTTGATGAATTACGCGATCAAGAATTTGATGCCGGGTTAGGCAATGGTGGGTTGGGTCGTTTAGCGGCGTGTTTTTTAGATTCTATGGCTACATTAGGTATTCCGGCGCATGGTTATGGAATTCGGTATGACTATGGGATTTTTAATCAACAGATAAAAGATGGTCATCAAGTAGAACATCCAGATGAATGGCTGCGGTTAGGAACTCCCTGGGAATTTGCCAGGCCAGAATATACCGTGAAGATTCAGTTCTATGGACGGACTCAATCGGTCGACAATAAAAAAGGCGGATTTCATGTTAAGTGGATTGATTCTCAAGATGTGTTGGCGATTCCTTATGATGTTCCGATTCCCGGTTTCAAGAATGATGTCGTAAATACTTTACGGCTTTGGTCAGCCAGAAGCACAGAAGATTTCGAGTTAGAATATTTTAATACAGGCGATTATGAACAGGCTGTTTATAAAAAAATCCTTTCTGAAAATATTTCGAAAATATTATATCCCAACGATAATGTGATTAGCGGAAAAGAATTGCGGTTGAAACAAGAGTATTTTTTTACCGCAGCAGCTATTCATGACATTATCCGACGGTATAAATCAGAAAATACGGATTTATCGCTGTTGCCGACAAAAGTATCAATCCAATTAAATGATACTCATCCAACGTTGGCAATTGTGGAACTTATGAGAATATTAATGGATGAGTATGATTTTGGATGGGATAAATCGTGGGAAATTACTAAACAAACTTTCGCTTACACAAATCATACATTAATGCCTGAAGCTTTAGAAAAATGGCCAATTGATCTTTTCGGAAAGTTGTTGCCAAGGCATTTACAGATTGTCTTTGAAATTAATGATCGTTTTTTGCAAGAAATTATGCAGCGTTATCCGGGGGATGAAGAGCGTCTTCGACGGATGTCGGTTATTGAAGAAGGGCAGCCAAAAATGGTGCGAATGGCACATCTGGCAATTATCGGGAGCTTTTCCGTTAATGGCGTATCACAATTGCACACAGAACTTTTAAAGTCGCGGGTTGTGAAGGATTTTTATGAATTAACGCCGGAGAAATTCAATAATAAAACAAATGGGATAACTCAACGACGATGGTTGCTTAAGTCGAATTCAGAATTATCGCAATTAATCACGGAGAACATAGGCGATCATTGGATCAAAGATTTGTCTGTCTTAAAAAATTTATTACCCTTAAAAGACAATGAATCATTTCGAAAGAAATGGCAGGAAATTAAGAATAGTAATAAAAAGATATTAGCTGATTATATTTACAAGAAAACGAATCTTGTTGTTGACCCCCAATCTATGTTTGATGTGCAAATTAAACGGATCCATGAATATAAAAGACAATTGATGTTTGCGTTTTATATTTTGTCGCAGTATTTGACCGTGAAGAATGAACCGGAAAAGTTTATTCATCCTAGAACATTTTTAATTGGCGGAAAAGCTGCTCCAGGATATTTCATGGCGAAATTGATTATCAAATTTATTAATAATATAGCAGCAGTAATCAATTCTGACAAAAATGTACGTGATAAAATACAGGTACTTTTCTTGGAAAATTATCGGGTTTCCTTGGCAGAGAAAATATTTCCGGCCAGCGATCTTTCCGAACAGATATCGACGGCAGGGACAGAAGCTTCAGGAACAGGGAATATGAAATTCATGCTTAATGGGGCTTTGACGATTGGAACATTGGATGGAGCCAATATTGAAATTAAGCAATGTGTTGGACCTGAGAATATTTTTATTTTTGGGCATGAGGCGGAGCAGATCGAAGAATTAAGGCTTAAAGGGTACAAGCCGCAGGAATATATCAATCGTTCACCGATGTTGAAAGAAATTATTCGACTGATGGAGACAGATTTCTTTTCAAGGGTTGAACCTGGAATATTTAAACCATTAATAGAGTCAATATTAAATTGGGATACCTATTTTATCTGCGCGGATTTTGAATCATATTGCCAGATGCAGAACCAAGTTGCTAATCTTTATAGGAATCGGGAAGAGTGGACAAAGAAAGCGATTCTTAATGTTGCTAATTCTGGATTTTTCTCAAGCGATCGAACAATTCGTGAATATGCCGATGAAATTTGGAAAGTCTAATAACATAAAAAGGAGAATAAAATGAAAGACAAAGTGATAGAAGCCGCTGGTAAAACTTGGCAGTTTCTAGGTCAGAACGGTCAAACAGAAATCAATTCTTTATCAAAACGATTAAAGGAAAAGAATGATGTGGTGCTTCAATCGTTAGGTTGGTTAGCTCGGGAGGATAAAATTCGATATGATATCAAACAAAATAAAACGTTTGTTTCATTGATCGAAGATGAATTAAGGGTTTTTAATACAGTTGTGCAGAATGCGGAAAAAATTGTTGAAGCAAAAAAAGTTTCAAAGAAAAGAAAACCCGGTCGATCCGCTAAAGCAGTTTAATTTTTAAATTTATGATAATAGGAGCTCATTATCAGACTGGTGGTGGATGTGAATTTGTGGTTTGGGCTCCTTATCGTAAAAATGTTACCTTAAAGGTTATCACTAGCAAGGAATCCTTTTATCCGATGGAGAAGGATAGATGGGGGTATTGGCGTACTTCTGTTGGAGATATTGCGCCTGGTGATAACTATCTTTATTGTTTAGACCGGAAGTTTGAACGTCCGGATCCCGCCTCTTATTTCCAGCCGCAGGGAATTCATACGCCTTCAGCAATAATAGACCATAATAATTTTCATTGGAATGATCATAATTGGAGATGCCCTGCACTATCGCAATGGATTATTTATGAACTTCACGTCGGTACTTTTACATCGGAAGGAACTTTTCAGGCAATAATAGCCCGGCTTGATGATTTGATTGATTTAGGGATTAATGCTATTGAGCTTATGCCGGTGGCGCAGTTTTCAGGAAATCGTAATTGGGGTTATGATGGGGTTTATCCGTTCGCGGTACAAAATACTTATGGAGGACCGGATCATTTAAAGCAATTTGTTGATGCGTGTCACCAGAGAGGAATCGCTGTTATCCTTGATGTGGTTTACAATCATTTTGGGCCTGAAGGAAATTATTTTAATGATTTCGGTCCATATTTTACGTCGAAATATTCAACTCCTTGGGGAAAAGCATTGAATTTTGACGATCGATACAGTGATCACGTAAGGAATTTTTTTATTATGAATGCTTTGTATTGGTTTGAGAATTTTCATTTTGATGGATTGCGATTGGACGCGATTCAGGCTATTAATGATGACAGTGCAAAACCGTTTTTAATTGAGTTAAATGAGAAAATACACGAATGGTCCCAAAAAAATAAAAGGAATGTTTATTTAATCGCAGAAAGTGATTTAAATGACGTCAAAATCATTCAACCACAGAAAAATAAAGGCTTTGGTATGGATGCTCAGTGGTCAGATGATTTTCATCATAGTGTGCACAGTTTATTGACGGGTGAGAAAAATAAATATTATCAAGATTTTGGTTCATTAGAAGACCTTTCTAAAGCATTTAAGAAGACTTTTGTTTATTCATGGACATATTCGGAATTTCGTAAACGTTATCATGGTAGTGATGCTCAAAAGATTCCGGGAGAAAAATTTGTTGTTTCTATTCAAAATCATGATCAGGTGGGGAACCGTTTGGCTGGCGAGCGTTTGTCCAACTTAATCTCATTTGAGAAGCTTAAAATAGCAGCTGGGCTAATGTTGCTTTCGCCATATATTCCTCTATTATTTATGGGAGAGGAGTATGGTGAAGAAAATCCTTTCTTATATTTTGTGAGCCACAGCGAAGATTGGATTATTGAATCGGTGAGAAAAGGACGGAGAGCTGAGTATTCTTTAGGAAAAAAAGATTTTACTTTCTTTGATCCTCAGGATGAACAAAGTTTTTCTCGTTCTAAACTTAATTGGGCTAAAAAGGAACATGGAAATCATCAGCTGTTACGGAATTACTACAAAAAATTAATTTCTTTACGAAAGAGAAAAAAGGTTTTATTAGAATTAAATAAAAAGAATATGGAAGTGTTTTATGAATTGAAAGATGAGATTTTTTATTTTCGTCGATGGCTAAAAAATGAACAAATATTGGTGTTGGTAAATTTTTCGAATACCGAGAAAACCATGAATCTTAAGATCCCTAATGCCCAATGGACTAAGATTTTAGATTCAAGGGATAAAAAATGGGGTGGAACGAGAATAGTTTCTTCAAAAGAGATATATAATAGTGCAAATGTAAAATTGGGGCCGGAAAATTTAGCTGTATATCAGTTAACAAGTTAATTTAAGAGGATATAGAAAATATGAAACGGGGTAATGGTATTCTTATGCATATTAGTTCCCTTCCTGCAGAATTTGGGATAGGAGATTTAGGGCCGCAAGCTTATAAGTTTGTGGATTTTTTATATAAAGCTAAACAACATTATTGGCAGATTCTCCCTTTAACTCCGACGGAAATAAGATATGGAAATTCTCCTTATAGTAGTCCTTCAGCGTTTGCCGGAAATATTCTTTTAATCAGTCCGCAAAAACTTTTTGATGATGGATTGCTTGAGAAAGAAGATCTTAATGTGAAAACTAAATTTACGGATACTATTGATTTTAATAAAGTAACTTTTTTTAAAAAAAACCTTCTAAAGAAAGCCTATAAGAATTTTGGAAAGAATAAAAATCTTTTGCCGGACTTTGAGGATTTTGTAAAGAATCAGGCTTATTGGCTGGACGATTATGCTATTTTTGTTGGTTTGCGGCAGCAGTATAAAGGAAAATTTTGGAATAAATGGCCAAAATTGATCCGAGAGCGAAATAAATTAGCTTTAAGAAAGATAATAGAAGATTGTCGTTATTTACATGAAGAGATTAAGTTTCAACAATACATTTTTTATAGACAATGGAATCAATTAAAAGAGTATTGTCATAAAAAGAGAATTAGAATTATTGGTGATATCCCAATTTATGTAAATTTTGATAGTGCTGATGTTTGGAAAAATCAATCAATCTTTAAATTAAATGTGCGATTAGAACCGAAATTTGTCGCTGGAGTGCCTCCTGATTATTTTAGTAAAACAGGTCAGAGATGGGGGAATCCAGTCTACGATTGGTCGGTACTTAAACAAAATAATTTTGAATGGTGGATAAATCGAATCAAGCATAATTTAACAATGTATGATTGTGTTCGTATTGACCATTTTCGGGGGTTTGCAGCATTTTGGCAAGTTCCAGCTAAAGAGAAAACAGCCATGCACGGTCGATGGGTACCTGCGTTAGGCTCAGATTTGTTTAATACTGTTAAGAAGAAATATCCACGGGCGCAAATTATTGCGGAAGATATCGGTTATATTACACCAGATGTTCATAAATTAATGAAAGATATGAAATTTCCGGGAATGAAGGTTTTGCAATTCGCTTTTGGAGATTTTGAATATTATCAGAATTATTTACCATCATTTTATCCAAAAAATTCTGTGGCATACACAGGAACGCACGATAACAATACTCTTAAAGGATGGTATGAGACGGAAATTTCAGAGCATCAAAGGACAATGATTAATAATTTTTTAGGGAAGAAAATTCAGAAAAAAGATGTTACTGTGTTATTGATGAAGGAGTTAATGAAATCTAAAGCCGATGTTTCCATTGTGCCGTTGCAAGATGTGTTAGGTTTAGGGTGTGAAGGGCGAATGAATCGGCCGGGTAAGGCAAAAGGAAATTGGACATGGCGGCTTAAAGGGAATGCGCTTCAATCACAAATTTGTAAAAAATTAGAATCTTTGACTATAAATAGTCTTAGGGCATAAATTTAATGAATAAAAATAGTAGGAGGAATAATGAAGTTTTTGTTTATTTCAATTGATGCGTTAATTAATGATATTGCCTGGCATGTTCATAAAGAAGGACATGAAGTAAAATACTTTATCAAGAATAAAGATGTGCGGGATATTGCTGATGGGTTTGTGGATAAGACAGATGATTGGAGAAAAGAAGTTGATTGGGCGGATATTATTGTCTTTGATGATGTGTTAGGTCAGGGAAAGTATGCGGATGAGCTTCGGAAAAAAGGGAAGTTGGTAATTGGCGGTACTGAATATACTGATCGATTAGAAGATGATCGTACATTTGGGCAAGAAGAAATGAAGAAGGTAGGGGTAAATATTATTCCTTACGTGGAGTTTACTTCTTTTGACGAAGCTATTGATTATGTGAAGAAAAATCCAAGTCGGTATGTTATTAAGCCCAGTGGAGAAGCTCAAAATATTAAACGGCTTTTGTTTGTTGGGGAACAAGAGAATGGGGAAGATGTGATTCAGGTATTAGAAGGTTATAAACGGGCTTGGTCAAAATATATTAAGGTATTTCAATTACAGAAACGGGTTTCTGGTGTTGAGATTGCCGTCGGAGCTTTCTTTAACGGAGATTCATTTATTTTTCCTATAAATATTAATTTTGAGCATAAAAAGTTATTTCCAGGAAATATCGGCCCTTCAACCGGCGAAATGGGAACCTTTATGTATTGGAGTGGAGAAAATAAAATCTTTAATGCAACATTAAAGAAAATGGAACCAAAGTTAAAAGAAGAAGGGTATGTTGGATATATTGATATAAACTGCATTGTTAACGCCAATGGAATTTATCCTTTAGAGTTTACATCCCGTTTTGGCTATCCAACGATTAATATTCAACAAGAGGGTATCTTGATGCCTATTAGTGAATTTTTCTATGGATTAGCGGCAAAAACATTAAAGACCTTTAAAACAAGGGGAGGTTTTCAAGTCGGCGTACGGATTGTTGTTCCCCCATATCCATTTAATGATCAACAGACTTTTAAAAATTGTTCTAAAGATGCTGTTATATTTTTTAAGAAACCGAATTTCGAAGGTGTGCATATTGTTGATGTGAAAAAGATTAATGATCAATGGCTGGTTGCTGGAGATACAGGGGTCGTATTAGTTATTTGTGGAACAGGATCTACTTTAAAGCAGGCTAAGTCGCAGGCGTATAACCGCGTGAACAATATTATGATACCAAGTATGTATTATCGAACAGATATTGGTGATCGCTGGTATGAAGACAGTGATAAATTACATGCTTGGGGTTATTTGAGGGAAGTATAAATGAATAAACGGCCGTGGATTTCATTAAAGCGTAAGATTATAAAGGGCGATGTAAAAAAACTGGTTGATTTTCTGCAATCAATTTCGTCTTCTGAGAAAGCGCGAGCGCTTTCTAGAATTGATAAAGAAAATATTTCTAAGCTTCTTCAATTATTACCGCACGATGAATCAGCAGATTTAATTAAAGATTTGCCTAATGAACAGGCTGCCGGATTAATGGAGGGGATTTCTCCAAATGATGCGGCTAAGATCGTTGATCTTTTGCCTAAGAAGGATCAGATTGATATATTAAATGACTTTTCTTCACCAGCCTCAGCACTTGCGTTAATTGAAACAATGCCATTTGAAGAAGCTGAAGAAACACGACGCATGTTGAAGTACAGTGAGAATACTGCTGGTGGAATGATGGGTACGGAATATTTGGCCTTTTCGGAAAATATGACAGTTGGAGAGGTGATTGATAATTTGCAGGCGAATAGTGATAAGTATTCAGATTATGATGTGCAATATGCCTATATTATTAACGGTGAGAATAAATTGAAAGGTGTTTTGCGTCTTAGAGAATTATTGTTGTCTTCGCGAAATAGTTTAGTGAAAAATATTATGATTTCTGATCCAATTAAAATCTCAGTTGAAACAAAAATTGATGAATTGATAGATATTTTTGAAGAATGCGATTTTGTCGGCATTCCAGTTGTTGACCAGCGTAATCATCTGTTGGGGATTGCCCGGCGATATGAAATTATGGAGGCGATGGGAGAGCGTGAGACAGATACATTTCTTAAATCCAGTGGTATTATAGGTGGAGAAGAGTTGCGTTCCATGCCTTTATTGAAACGTTCTGGACGAAGGTTGTCTTGGTTAAGCGTGAATATTATTTTGAATATACTTGCGGCCAGCGTTATTGCCTTTTATCAAGATACTCTTTCTTCAGTCATTGCTTTGGCGGTTTTTTTGCCGATTATCTCGGACATGAGCGGATGTTCTGGGAATCAGGCTGTTGCAGTCAGTATTAGAGAATTAACTATGGGGATAACTAAGCCATCAGATTTATTCAATGTGTTATTGAAAGAATGTAATATGGGTATAATTAATGGATTTATATTGGGGATTTTATTGGCGATTGTGGCGATGTTTTGGAAAGGGAATCCATATTTAGGATTGGTTGTCGGCGGAGCGTTGATGGTAAATACGTTGGTGTCTGTATGTATTGGCGGGATTATTCCGTTGGTTTTAAAAAAGTTTAAGAAAGATCCTGCTTTAGCATCTGGACCAATATTAACTACTATAACGGATATGTGCGGTTTTTTCTTTGTTTTGGCTTTTGCAACGAAGATGTTGCCGTTAATTCATTAATTTAGACTAAGATTTTTTTTGGAATACGACTGTAATAATGGAAAAATTCTTTTTACGTGCAATTCGGCGTGTATCGGAAAATCCTTTAAGTAGTTTATTAATTGTTGCGTTGTTAACGATTATTGCGTTCAGTAATATTTTTCAAAATAAATTTGTATTGGACGATTTTGATTTTATTGTTAATTGGCCTTTAATCCAAGATCTAAGAAACATCCCATATTTTTTTATTAACTACGTAACACCCCCTGGTCAAGATGGAATTTATTCCCCGTTAAAAACTTTTATTCATGCAATCAATTTTAATTTGTTTGGATTAAATCCATTTGGATACCATATTTTTTCTATTGGTATTCATCTGCTGGGTACGTTTTTTACTTATAGGATTATTTTTTTGCTTACGGATAATCGATTGATTGCGTTTTTAGGAAGTTTATTCTTTGGTGTTCATCCGATTCATGCAAACATTATCACAAACATGACGGGAAGTGTTGATGCTGCGGGTATTGTTTTTGGTTTTATATCTTTTTATTTTTATATTCAAGCGCATCTGAGAAAGGTTCATTTTTCAAATAAGGATTATATTCTTTCCTTAGTATTCGCCTTAATATCAATTTTTACTCATGAATTAATGATTTCCTTGCCGATTTTATTTCTTTGGTACGAATTCTGTTTTTATAGAAACAAGTATTCTACGAAAGAGATTTTATTTAGGATTATGCCTCTTTTTGGTATCGTATTCTTCTATGTTTTAGCTAAGTATATTGTTCTCGGGGCTATTACGCGAGGGCGGTACATTAATGACAGTTTTTATTTAACTATGTTAGTAATTATTAAGGCTTGGGCAAAGTATGTCATTATTACTATATTTCCATTTAGACTTACACATAACCATATTATATCTAAGGGAATATTTTCTTATGATCCTGATGATTTTGATAAGTTTGAAGTTTTATCCCAGTCTATTTTTGATCCTTATATTATTGGCTCGCTGTGCGTAATAGGAATAATTTTTTATATTGCTTATAAAGATTTTCATCGAAAACCTTTGATTACATTTTGTATTGGATGGTTTTTTATTTGCTTATTACCTGTTTCTAATTTTATACCGAGTGGAGTGTATTTCGCCGAACGTTATTTATATCCAGGGTCTTTGACTTTTTGTTTGTTGCTTGCAAGTAGCTTTCAGTATTTAAGTAGAAGCCGATTTCAATATTTATTTAGTGCTTTTTTGATTATATTGACGGTATTCTACACGGGAAGAACTTGGACGAGAAATTTAGATTTTCGTAATGAGATTGCCTTATTTGAATCCGTGGTTAGTAGTAATCCGCAAAGCGCGGGTATGCGCAATGATTTGGGGATTGTTTATATTGAGAATGGATTATATGATCAGGCCATTAAAAGTATTCAAACAGCCATTGCTATAAAGCCGAATGATCCAGAATTTTATATTTCATTGGCAGACGCTTATATCGGAAAAGAAGAGGATCAACAGGCTATAGCTGCGTTATCAAAAGCAGTTATGTTAGATCCTGAATTTGCGGAAGCTTATTATAATCTGGCAAGCGTTTATGCTTTCTCTAATGATGTTGATAAAGCAAAAGAGAATTTATCTTTATCTATAAAATACTTGAAGAAGAAGGGCCGTTATGAAGATGTTATAGAATATCAGAAAGCGTTTTATTCATATTTCGGTCCGAATTATGTCATAAATCCATTATGATGGACCTTTCAATCGTTATTCCGATTTATAATGCGGCGGATATCATTCTACCAAATGTGTTTAAAATAATTCATAGTTTGCGAAAAAGTGATCTTCGATTTGAGATTTTATTACGCGATGATGGCAGCGATGACACCAGTTTAATAAAACTGGATGAAGTTGCCAGGATTTATCAAGAAGTCCGAGTTTTTTTTAATGGAGAGAATAAGGGGCTTGGCTGGACATTACGACGGTTATTTAAAGATGCTCAAGGGCAGACTATTATTTATAGTGATTGCGATTTGCCTTTTGGTGAAGAGATTTTTCAGAGATTATATCAGGAAAATCAAACCTGGGATGTTGTTTTAGCATCTCGCTACGGCGAGCTTCCATCGGTTATTCCGTGGCCGCGGCGTGTTGCTAGTCGGATTTATTATTGTTTTTGTTATTTGTTATTTCGCGTACCGGTTAAAGATTTAGGTTCAGGAGCGGTTGCTTTTAGAAGAAATGTGCTTACCAGTCTTAACCTTAAGTCTAAAGGATTTGATATTCATATTGAATTATTTGTTAAAGTTAAAGCGTTAGATTTTTCTATTAAGGAATTTGCTGCACTGTCTTTTTCTGTTGGTCAAAGCAGTTTTCGGATTTTTCGTCATGGATTTGGAATTGTTTGGGGGACGTTATTTTTTTGTTTTTTTTGGAGATGGGATAAATTTTTTAAATCGAACGAGATAAAAAATTATGAAGTTAACTAAATTAAAAAATAGTGTTTTTATTAGGGTCTTGGTTCATAGCTTTTTGATTTTTCCTCGACGGTGGTTTGGTTTTTTGAGGATTGTCATTGCGCCTGTCTTGAGTGGGATTGTATTCAATCAATATTTTCTTGAGAATGATATTTTTATTAGAGGAATTATTCAAGCCACATCTTTAGAATTCTTTTATCTTATTGATTTTTTATTCACATTAATTATTTTTTTTATTTTGCTTATCGCATTAACAGCCAGTGTTATTTATCTTGATACATGTGATCAAGGGGAAGATAGCGGTTTTATAAAGATTCATAAAGAATCTTTAAAGAAGACGAAAAGTTTATGCTGGGTTTTTTTGTTGTATGGCATGCATGTAGCAGTACGGTTATTGTTGTTGATCATTCCGGGTATTTTCGCGGCAATCCATTTTAGTCTTGCGCCATTTTTAGTTATTGTTGAGAATCGTAAGGGGAAAGATGCGCTCATGGTTAGTAAGGATTATGTGAAAAAGAATTTTAATCGATATCTGGATCCTTTGTTTTATATGATGTGTGGTATTTTTTCTTATTGTTTTGTTACTATTCTTTTTTTTGATATCACGAATATATTAATTTATGATAAATTTGATTTAAATGTTTCGCTGTTTATTAACACGCTAGAATGGTTTTTTATTGTGAATTGTTTGTTTTTTATGATAATTTTTTATTATCTTCTTTATAAAGAAATTAGAAATTACGACGTCAAAGAATAAAAAATCTATTTGTTGTGGGTTGGTTGAATTCTTTCAATAAGGTTTTTGATTTGCGGATTATTGAGCAGTTCGTTGACTTGTTTGTTATTTTGGATTTGTGAAGGATCTCCATTAAGCAAATTCATCATAAGATTCGGATCTGAAATTAGTTGCATAACGTTTTCGTCTTCCATCAGCTTCTGAATTTCTGTCATCATTTGCGGGTCAGACATTAATGTCTGTTGAAGCGACATCATTTGTCCCATAATTTGAGGATTATTTAGGAGCCCGCCTAAATCCATTCCCCCGAACATTGAATTCATTTGATTAAGATTCGGCTGATTCTGAGCTGACGCCGCAACATGCCCTTGGGAGGAGATGCTGGCAATGTCAGTATCCTTTATGTTTACCGTCCCGAGATTTTCCGTAAGAATGGTGTATACGCCGTTTTTAAGTTCACGCACTTCTCCTTTTAAAATAGAGCCATCATTAAGTGTTACAGATTTAATTGATTGTGCCGCTGCTGGAAATGAAAGGAAAGTGAATAAAAGGAATAGTGTTAAAGAATGTGATTTTGACATGATTTAAGTGTATCTGAAATTATTGAAAGCGTCAATGGGAACGGGTAGCTGCCGGAGAATGGTATGATTTGATTTGTTTTGCAGGCTCATCACAAGGAGAACCTTTCTGAATGGAGGAATAAAATAAGCAATAGTCGAGTTTTTTAATGCCGAGGGTGGGAATCGAACCCACATGAGGTTGCCCTCACCGGTTTTTGAGACCGGCGCGTCTACCAATTCCGCCACCTCGGCTTAATTAGAAAAGAGAAATATGCAAGCAAAGCTGAATTTCTTACTTTGCTAAGTGAACTGCAATGCTGATTTGGTGGACCCGAGGAGGATCGAACTCCTGACCTCTTGCATGCCATGCAAGCGCTCTCCCAGCTGAGCTACGGGCCCAATTCAAAAATTCAGCAAATAGGCTTAATTTTCAAAAATAAATGATCCTCAATATAGCATCCGGTTTTGTTCTTGTCAATAAAATGGCCAGGGATTGGTTAAAATTGAAGATGGTGATGTGTTTTCTTATATGTAAACCTCTGATTGGAATTAAGTTGACAATTAAGAAAAGGCAAGGTAGACTCCAAATTATGAATAAAATCTATTTCGATTACGCGTCTACCACACCCTGTGATCCAGAAGTGGTTAAGGCGATGAATCCGTACTTTTATGAAAAATTCGGAAATGCTTCCAGTCCACATACTTTAGGACGTGAAAGTGCTAAAGCCCTGGAAGATGCTCGAGGTGTGTTAGCTGATTTTATAGGAGCACAAACAGGAGAAATTGTGTTTAATTCAGGCGCTACAGAGGGGAATAATCATGCGATTGGCGGAATTGTTTACAATAGAATGAATCAAGGGGATCATATTATTGTTTCAGCGATAGAACATCATTCTATTCTTGAACCGATTGAGCAATTAGTTAGAGATGGATTTAAAGCCACATTTCTTCCCGTGGATGGCAATGGATTGGTTGATCCGCAGGCTGTGGTGAAAGCGGTTACGGATAAAACCATTTTAGTGGCAATCATGCATGCCAGCAATGAAATTGGAACAATTCAGCCGATTCAAGAAGTTAGTCAAATTACGAAAATGAGAAATATTCCTTTGCTAGTTGATGCTTGTCAAACTGTTGGGCATATTCCTGTGGATGTGAATCAATTGGGGTGTGATTTGCTGACTTTATCCGCACATAAATTTTATGGTCCGAAAGGTGTGGGGGGATTATATATTAGAGAAGGATTAGATGTAGCCCCATTTTTATTAGGGGGCGATCAAGAACGAAAGCGGCGCGCCTCTACACAGAATATCGCGGGAATTGTTGGTATGGCCAAAGCCATTGAAATTTGTCGAGAGAATATGGTTTCGGAGAAAAATTTACAGACACCATTGCGGGATCTTTTGTTGGAAAAAATTCCTCAACTGATAGAGGGTGTCAAAGTAAATGGAGATCGTATAAATCGTTTGCCAAACAACGCGCATTTTTCTTTTGCGGGTTTGTCGAGTGAATCATTGTTGATGAGTTTAGATATGCAGGGGATGTATGCTTCAATGGGATCGGCTTGCACTTCAGGGGCTATGGAGCCTTCACATGTGTTGCAGGCGATCGGTGTTGATGATTCTTTGGCTATGGGCGCATTACGGATTACGATCGGCCGTTGGACAACACAAGAGCATATTGAAGATTTATTAAAAGCCCTGCCTAAAATTGTGAAAAGTTTACGGATTTAGTTTATGCAATTAAAAATCTTACATTATTTTAAGAATAGTTCCGATTATGTTTCTGGAGAAGAAATCAGTCGGAATTTAAAAATCAGCCGCGCGGCTGTTTGGAAAAATATTGAAGAATTGCGTAAGCGCGGATATATTTTCGATGCGGTTCCACATATGGGTTATAAGTTAAAGGCTATTCCTGATAAATTGTTAGCGCATGAAATTCAAAATGGGTTAATGACACGGTTTGTCGGGAAAAATATTGAATGCTATGATTCAATTTCTTCAACCATGGAAAAGGCCTTTGGCTTAGGTTTGGAAGGAGCTGAAGAGGGAACCGTAATTTGCGCAGAAAGTCAGACGAAAGGTAAGGGACGTCGCGGCCGTAGTTGGAGTTCTCCAAAAGGAAAAGGAATTTATGTATCAGTTATTTTACGGCCATCGTTGGCTTTGCGTGATGTGGCGAAATTGACATTATTAACGGGTGTTTGTGTCTGTGAAGCCATTAACAAGATGACGAGTTTGAAATCAACAATTAAATGGCCGAATGATGTCTTAATTAACGAAAGAAAAGTAGCCGGTATTTTAACTGAACTTAGGGCGGAATTGGATCAAGTAAGGTTTGTTGTTGTTGGGATAGGAATTAATGTGAATACACCTCTTTCAAGTTTGCCACCGCAAGCAACGTCGATAAAACAGGAATTCAATAAAAGCATTTCTCGTTTGGATTTGTTACGCGAAGTATTGAAACGATTGGAAGAATTATATACTGAGGTGCAGGTAAAAGGTTTTGCGCGGGTATTAAATCGGTGGAAAGAATTGTCTTCAACCTTAGGAAAGACTATTCGAATTGTAGATCAGAATGGAGAGGTTGAAGGAATAGCGGTTGATTTGGATGATTACGGCGGAATTGTTTTGGAAGATTCAGAAGGAAAACGTGTCGTCAGAATGTCGGGTGATATCCATTGATGTAGGAGAATGTATGCGCGATTTTCTTAATGAAAAACTAAATGAATTGGAACAAAGTAATCTTAAACGTGAATTGCGATTGTTGGAAGGTGCGCAAAGTCGGGAAATTGTCATAAACGGTAAGCGTGTGTTGAATTTTTGTTCGAATGATTATCTTGGTCTTGCTGGGAATTTACAATTGATACAGGCAGCGAAAGAATCTCTCGATAAAGAAGGTTTTGGGAGCGGAGCGTCACGATTGGTGTGTGGTAATATGAGCGCGCATCAACAGCTTGAAAAGAAAATGGCTGAATTTAAGAAAACGGAACGCTGTTGTTTATTCAGTTGTGGATATATGGCTAATGTCGGAATTATCTCCAGTATTTTTACTAGAGAAGATATTATTTTTTCAGATAAATTAAATCATGCTTCAATTGTCGACGGAATTGCTCTGAGCCGAGCTAAGTATAAGCGCTATCCGCATAAAGATATGGACGCGTTAGAACAGATGTTAAAGGCTGCGAAGGATTTTAGGAAAAAAGGAATTATCACCGATAGTGTTTTTAGTATGGATGGTGATGTGGCACCATTAAAGGAGATTGTAACGTTAGCCAAGAAATATCAGTGTTTAGTCATGGTTGATGAAGCGCATGCTTTAGGTGTCATTGGTCAAGATGGACGGGGATTAGTGTCACATTTAGGATTAGAGGAAGATATTGATATTCAAATGGGAACGTTTTCGAAAGCTGTTGGTTCATATGGAGCGTATTGTTGTGGATCCAAATCTTTGGTGGAATATTTGATTAATAAAGCCCGCAGTTTTATTTATACAACAGGGTTACCACCGGCTATTTGCGCGGCATCTTTGAAAGGCATTGAGATAATTGAATCAGATTATCAGCGGCGACAACAGTTATGGGATAATACCTATTTTGTCCGGGGAGAATTAACTAGCGCGGGGTTTAACACTCTTTATTCTCAAACGCCGATACTACCGATTTTGTTAAAAGACTCCGCATTAGCAGTGGAGTTTTCCAACCGTTTATTTGAGGAGGGTATTTTTGTTTCAGCGATTCGTCCGCCAACAGTTCCAACTAATTCCGCGCGGTTGCGTTTAACATTGATGGCAACGCATAGCGTTAAGGATGTAGAATATCTCGTCAGAAAGATTAAGGAAATAGGAAAATATTTGAAAGTTATTCATAATTAAAGGAAAAATAAATGCCGACAAAAAAAGGGAGTACAGGAATTGAATGGTTTTATGAAGTAGAAGGGAGCGGTGAGACTTTGCTGTTTCTTCACGGGTGGGGAGTAGACCGGCGGATCTGGCGGCAGCAGACTAAACATTTTTGTGAATCTTATCAGGTGATCAGTATTGATTTACCAGGTCATGGGCAAAGCAGTTTTGTTCATGTTTCGATGGAAGAGATGGTCAAAGATATTGGCGTAATTTTAAACGATTTAGGATTGGATAATATTACACTTATTGGCAGTTCTCTTGGCGGACTTTTTGGGTTAAAACTATACTCTACTATTCCGGAAAAATTTAAGCGTCTGGTCTTTGTCGGATCAATGCCGAAATTTTCTCAGTCTGAGGATTATCCGTATGGATTGGATATTAAAAGGATTCGTAAATTAAACGGTCAATTAGATACAGCATATCCTTCAATTGTTGACATTTTCTTCCGGTCGCTGTTTACGCAGGAAGAACGCGAATCGAGGCGGTTTAAGTGGCTACAAAAGTTTAGAAAAACAGATAGTAAGCCGATTAAAAAAGCGTTGGCTGAATATTTAAGTATTATGGAAAAGGAAGACTTGCGGCAGGAATTGAGAAAAGTAACAGTGCCGATGCAGTTTATTAACGGTCGGGAAGATCAGATCTGTTGCGCGAAAACAACGGCGTATCTTCAGGGGATTTTACCACACGCTCGGTTTGATTTTTTCGAGAACTGTGGGCATTTTCCATTCTTAAGTAAACCATATGAATTTAATGAAATGTTAGAGCGATTTTTAAAAGAGACATAACGATGATACTACGTTTTATAGATGAAAAAATCAGGAAATCTTTTTCCGATGCCGCGTTAGAGTATGATGTGTTAACAAGTTTACATAAAGAAATAGGAAGAGAACTTTTAAAGAAATGTTTAAATAAAGATTGTACGGAGAAAATTCTTGATATTGGTATGGGAACAGGTTGGTTGACTGGAAAATTAAAGTTTTATTTCCCGGAATCTAAGGTTGTCGGCATAGATTTCTCTCCGGGAATGATTGCGCAGGCAAAAAAGAATAATGAGGGTTATGTTATCATTCAGGCTGACGCGAATACGTTACCATTTAAGAATCAGCAGTTTGATATTGTGATTTCCAATTTAGCTTTGCAGTGGATTAAGGATTTAAAGAAGGTTTTTGCCGAGGTTCATGCGAAACTAAATGATGACGGGCTATTTCATTTTACGATGTTTGGGCATAATACATTTAAGGAGCTGTTTTTATCCATTGAAAGAGTTAAATCAGAGGAGGGACGATCTAAGCCTATAGAAATTCACCGTCTGGCTTCTTTAAAAAACATTGAAGATGCGATCAAACAGGCAGGATTTGAGGATGTTAATGTCGATTATGAACTGATTAAGGTGCGTTTTCCAGATATGCTGGGATTGGTGAAATGGATTAAGGACATTGGTGCAAATAATTTGGATAGGAATTTTTTTATCGGTAAGGAATTGTTGCAAAAAGCTAACGCGTATTATAATCAGACTTTTGTTGATCGGTTAGGTGTACATGCAACGTTGGAAGTGATATGGGGTCAGGCGCGAAAATAAAATCTAAAGCTGTTTTTATTACAGGGACAGATACCGATGTGGGGAAAACAGTGGTCACTTTTGTGGTTGGGGCCCTTCTTCAAAAAAGAGGATGCGATGTCGGTGTCATGAAGCCTGTGCAATGTTCAGGAGAAGACGCCGCATTCTTAAGAAAAAATCTTAATGTAACCGATTCTCTGCAAGACATTAATCCGTATTATGCGGAGGAACCTCTTTCTCCTCATCTCGCTTTTCAACGGCAGCACATTCATTTTAAAAAAGAGAAAATATTTGCTGCTTATCGACGATTACAAGAAAGGCATGATTTTTTAATCGTTGAAGGAGCTGGAGGAGTGTTGGTCCCGATCACACCGAAGTATTTGATGATTGATTTGATTAAGGATTTGGATCTGGATGTTGTGATCGTTGCGCGGTTAGGGTTAGGGACTATCAACCATACGTTGCTTACGATTAATCAGATTAAAGGTTATGGATTAAATGTGCGCGGTGTCATTTTTAATGAAACAGAGCAAATCAGTAAAGGTGTGGCAGAACAAACCAATCCGCAGGCGGTGAAGAAAATTGGCCAGGTTCCTGTTTTAGGTGTAGTGCCCTATCTAAAAGAAATTTCTCAAAAGGAAATTGAGAAAAAATGCGTTGGTATAGCAATTAGTCAAATTCTTAATGAGAAAGAAAGAAGTGGAAATCCTTCATCGGCATTAAAAAGATGGGATAAAGATTATCTTTGGCATCCTTTTACACAAATGCAGGATTGGTTGCAAGAAGATCCAATTGTTATCGAAAGAGGTGAAGGAAATTATCTAATTGATAGTGATGGTAAAAAGTATTTAGATGGTATTTCCAGTCTTTGGGTGAATGTCCACGGGCATAATCATCCGCAGATCAATCAGGCGATTAAAAATCAAGTTGATAAAATCAGTCATTCGACATTATTGGGTTTATCTAACGTGCCGGCGATTCAATTAGCTAAGAAGTTGGTTGAAATCACACCCTCAGGATTGGATAAGGTTTTTTATTCGGATAATGGATCAACGGCCGTTGAGATTGCTATTAAGATGGCGTATCAATATTGGCAAAATGCTGGACAAATTAAAAAGACGGATATTGTTCATTTGGCGAATTCTTATCATGGCGATACGTTGGGTAGTGTGAGTGTCGGCGGGATTGAGCTATTTCATCAAGTATATCGCAAGTTAATTTTTAAAACGATTCAATTAGATTTTCCGGATTGTTATCGTGCTCCTAAAGGAAAAGTATATCCGGATTATGCGTTTGAGTGTTTAGAACGGTTTGAGCAGATCTTAAAGACAAAGCATCATTCCATTGCGTGTTTGGTGCTTGAACCGATTGTGCAAGGTGCGGCAGGAATGATAATCTGGCCGGACGGTGTATTAAAAGGCATGGCGCAGTTGTGCAGACAATATGATGTTCTTTTGATTGCCGATGAAGTGGCCACCGGATTTGGCCGTACTGGTAAAATGTTTGCCTGCGAACATGAGAAGGTAATTCCCGATATCATGTGTTTGGCGAAAGGTATTACCGGCGGATATTTACCTTTGGCAGCAACCATGGTTTCTCAGCGGATTTTTGACGGATTTGTTTTTGATTATAAAGATCAAAAGACTTTTTTTCATGGACATACATATACCGGGAATCCTTTAGCGTGCGCGGCTGCGTTGGCAAACATCAATATCTTCAAAAATGATAGGACTTTAGAAAAATTACAAAGCAAGATAAAACACTTGTCGCAACAGTTGCCCATGTTTTATAATCTTAACTTTGTAGGCGATGTCCGCCAGAAGGGATTTATGGTAGGCATTGAGTTGGTTAAAGATAAGGTGACAAAAGAACCGTTTCCTTGGCAAGAGAAAATGGGCGTGCGTGTATGTCAAGCAGCAAGAGCTCAGGGAGTTATGCTGCGACCGTTAGGGAACGTTATTGTTTTGATGCCATCTTTATCGATATCAGTGAAGGAAATAGATCAGCTTATAGGAGTAACATATCAAGCGATAAAACAGGTAACGGAAGATGATTAATAAATATTCAAATAATAAAAGTGAAGAAATGAATAATAAAACGAAAAAAGTGTTTGTTGCCATGAGCGGAGGCGTGGATTCGTCGGTGGTTGCTGCCTTGATGAAGGAACAGGGTCATGATGTCGTTGGTGTAACAATGTGTTTTAGCATTACGCATCCTGATAGTAAGAAACCTTCTTGTTGTGGTGTCGACGGGATTCAAGACGCAAAAAGAGCAGCGCAGATTTTAAATATTCCTCATTATGTTTTGGACTTTGCCAAAGATATCAATGAGTATATTATCGATAATTTTACTGATGAATATTTAAATGGCCGTACACCGAATCCGTGTGTGCGCTGTAATCAGCATTTAAAATTCGGGACACTTTATCAAAAGGTGATGAGTTTAGGTGCGGATTATCTGGCGACAGGCCATTATGCCAAGATTCATTTTAATTCGGATAAGAATTGTTATGAAATGAAGAAGGCGCAAGACGAGCGCAAAGATCAATCGTATTTTCTTTACAGTATGAAAAAGGAAACGTTGCCGCGGGTGTTATTTCCTCTAGGGGATTTAACAAAAGCTGAAGTTCGTGTTTTAGCGGAAAAATATAAGTTAAATACGGCCGATAAACCGGAAAGCCAAGATATCTGTTTTGTGCCGGATTCCGGTTATAAAAAGTTTATTGAAAATCGAGTTGGAGAATCAGCGTCTACGCCTGGAAATTTTGTGAATGAAAAAGGTGAAGTGGTTGGTGAACATAAGGGGATTATCAACTATACTATTGGCCAACGGGATAAGTTAGGTATTGCTTTAGGTCATCCGGTGTATGTTTATAAGATCGATAAAGATACAAATACTGTTTTTGTCGGTCCTCGGGAATTTCTTTATGCTCAGGGTCTTCATGCCCGAGGGTTCAATCCGGTAAGCAGAGAATTTCCAATAAATGCGCCTATAGAAGTGCAGGCTCGTATTCGTTACAATTCTCCGGAAGTTGACGCGCAATTAATTTATTTAGGTAATGGAGAGGTTACGGTCAGATTTAAGGAACCTCAAAAATCAGTCACACCTGGACAGTCGGTTGTTTTTTATCAAGACGACGTGGTTCTAAGTGGCGCGATTATTGAAAAATCGATTTAGGAGTATGGTATGAACAAAGTTATTCTTTATTATAATTTTGCTGAAGTGGATAACCCTGATAATTTCTGCCGTGAGCATAAACGAAAGTGTCAGCAATTAAACCTGTTTGGGCGGGTTTATATTGCGGGAGAAGGAATTAACGGGACGTTAGGAGGAGCTGTTGAGCAAATTGAACAATACAAACAATATTTGTGGTCTTTGACTGGATTTGAAAAAACAGAGTTTAAAGAAGACGAAGTTGTGGAATGTCCTTTTGTTAAATTGATTGTCAAAACACGTCCTGAGATTGTTACATTAAAATCGAAAACACCGATTGATTTGACCAAAGAAAAAGGAAAGTATTTGGATCCGCAGGAATGGAAAGAGATTTTATCCACCAGAGACGATATTCAGTTGATTGATGTACGCAATAATTATGAAACTGTTGTAGGGCATTTTGAAGGCGCTCTTTGTCCAGATATTGAAAATTTCTATGATTTTGAGGAGTGGGTAGATCGGAGTAATTTGGACAAGAACAAAAAAACTCTGATGTATTGCACTGGAGGTATTCGTTGTGAGAAATTTTCAGTGTTAATGGAGAAAAAAGGTTTTAAAGATGTGTTGCAGCTTCATGGCGGAATCATTAATTACGCGAAGACAGTTGGCGGTGCGCATTATAAAGGAAAATGTTTTGTTTTTGATGATCGTTTAACGGTTCCTATTGAAGAAGAGCAAAAAGAACCTCTTGGACGATGCGCGATATCAGGCATTCCTTGTGACACGTATATCAATTGCCATAATATGGATTGTAATCGATTATTTATCTGTTCGGAAGAGGCAGCTAGAAAGCTTAATGGCTGTTGTAGTGAGTCTTGTATGCAATCTGTTCGATGTAGGCCGTTTGATGCTGAGAATATTTATGCGCCATCACGAAAGTGGTATCAGTATTATGGAGAAAATGAATGGCTGGATATTCGTCAAAAACGGCAAAAGCAAACTATTCAATCGGAGAAAGGAAAATAAATGAGTATTACTCTTAATCGTGAACATCTTAAAGGTTTTGTTGAGCAAAAAGACATTGTAAAAATATTTCCTAATATTGAAAGAGCGCATAATGAATTAGACGAAAGAACGGGTGCTGGGGGAGAAATGACGGGTTGGACCGATTTACCTTCCAGAATTGAAGATAAATTCTTAGATGAGCTTGTCCAATTAGGAGATGAGGTTCGATCGCATTCAGATTGTTTGATAAGTATCGGGATTGGGGGTTCTTATTTAGGTATTCGCGCGACAGTTGAGTATTTAAGAGATTTTAAAATTCCTGTATATTACGCCGGTAATAATATGAGCGTGGATTATTTGCATCAGCTTTTAGAAACAGTAAAAGATAAGAAAATTAGTGTTGTGGTTATTTCAAAATCAGGAACAACTACTGAGCCGGCGATTGCTTTTCGGATCATTAAGAAATTCTTGGAAGAGAAATATTCAAAGGAAGAGTTAAAGAAAAGGATTATTTGTGTTACGGATGGTAAGAAGGGCGCTTTGCGAAAAATTGCCGATAATAACGGATATCGTTCCTACGTCATTCCTGATGATGTCGGGGGCCGGTTTTCGATCTTAACTCCAGTGGGGTTGGTTCCTTTAGCGATTGCCGGAGTGGATATTAAATCTTTAGTGGCGGGCGCGCGAAAAGGGCAGGAAGAATATTCAAAGTTGGACGTCGAAAATAATATCGCGTATCAATATGCGGCGATCAGATATCTTCTTTATAAAAAAGGGAAATATATTGAAGTAACAGCATCATTTTACGACAACATGTATTACGTGATTGAATGGTGGAAACAATTGTATGGAGAAAGTGAAGCTAAAGATGGTAAAGGTATTTTTCCATCTTCGCTGATTATGTCTACCGATCTTCATTCTATGGGGCAGCTTATGCAGGAAGGTGCGCGTAATGTCTTTGAAACTTTCATTGATATTGAGCGGCCGAAGTATAAATTAAGCATTCCGAAAGATGATGAGGATTTGGATAAGTTTAATATTGTGGCTGGAAAAGATTTAGATTATGTTAACACGCAAGCTTATAAAGCAACTGCTTCGGCGCATTTTGAAGGCGGAGTTCCTAATATGACGTTATCGCTTTGTCAGTCCGATGAATTTCATTTAGGCGAATTATTTTATTTTTATGAAAGAGCCGTAGCAATATCTGGATATTTGTTAAATATTAATCCATTTAATCAGCCTGGAGTTGAGGCTTATAAAACAAAAATGTTTGCATTGTTAGGGCGGGTATAACTAGTTTATATTGACGCTAACTCATTGACAAATACAGGTTTATGTGTTAAAAATATTCAACTTTAATTTATAAATCTGAATCTTTTGTGTCAATGGGCCAAAAGAATATTAAAAAAATTTTTATCGGAATTATCTTTTTAGCTATTGCCGGACTATGTCTAGGCGTTGCTTGGAATTTGTTACGAGAATCCGCCTCTTCAGCAGCAATTATCCCTCCAGAGAATCTTCCTTCGAAAATAGTTAACGAAGTTGTAGATAATCGTGAGAAAACTGTTGAGCCGCAGTCTGAACCTGCTCGGGAAAGTGAACGATCGGATTCAATTGATTTAGCGATTTTGGTTAAGAATGCTCAAACATTATATGGGCAAGAAGAAATTGATCGTAAAGAAGGCGTGTTATGGATTGATCAAGAACAATCACGGTTTGTAATTACATTAGGAGCGGTTCAAGGTCTTGTTAAGGGAAGTGAATTGTCTGTTTATAATGGAAATAAAGCTATTGGGAAAGTAAAAGTTGAGACATTATTAGATGTGGTTTCTTATGTGGAACCGATCGATATTGAAGAGTTAATGAAGGATAATTATTATAATGTTATTATAGATTCACGATAAATTTTTCTTCAAGCAAATCTTTATTTCAACTATATATAATTTCTTCCAAAGTAATTTTTCTTGTTATCAAATTATGAAAGCCTTAAAATGTAGTGAGTTTTTATAAGAAAACTGTTAGTTTTTATTATTATAATTTATTGATTTATCTGTTTAATTGGATAAAAGGGAGGGGTTTATGGGACGATTTGGTGCTGTTGAAATTATGTTGGTTGTTGTGGTGATTATTCTTCTTTTCGGTTGGAAGAAATTGCCGGAAATAGGAGAATCTGTTGGAAAGGCATTGCGGGAGTTTCGTAAAGCAGGCAAAGATTCTGATGATGAATCCGACAGAAAAAAATAATACTGTATATGTCAAAGATAACAAATGAATACACATTTTTTGAACATTTGGATGAATTAAGAATTCGTTTAATTAAGATTGCGGTAACAATTGTTATCGCGGCTTTTGGTGTTTATGGGTTTATTGATCGTTTAACCGATTATATTGTTCGTCCAGTCGGTCAATTAGTCTTTACCTCTCCAGCAGACGCTTTTATGGCGCAGATCACATTAACGTTTCTAGGCGCCATAGTTATTGCGTCGCCGATCATTATTTTTCAAATATGGCGGTTTATAGTTTTAGGGTTGCGGACACAAGAAGTTAAATTTGTTCGTGTATTTGCGCCGATTTCATTGCTGTTATTTCTAGCTGGCGGATTATTTGCATATTTTATTATTGTTCCAATATCCATTCAGTTTTTGTTGAGTTTTTCTTCTCATAATTTGGTCCCGATGATTACTGTCAAAAGTTATATATCTTTCGTTGGTATGATGGTCTTGGCGTTTAGTGTTGTCTTTGAGTTGCCGCTCATATTAATGTTTCTCACCAAAATAGGGATTGCTACACCAGCATTTTTAATCCAGAAAAGAAGACACGCGATTATATTGATTCTTATTGTTAGTGCTTTAATAACACCTCCTGATGTGGTGTCACAATTAATGTTAGCTATTCCATTAGTTGGTTTATATGAGATAGGAATAGTTGCTTCACGAATTGTATACCGGAATAAGAAGATTGGAAGCTGTTAATGCAAAATAAAAGATTTGGCACATTTGATGGTGTATTTACTCCATGTTTATTGAGTATTTTGGGGGTCATCATGTATTTACGCCTCGGATGGGTTGTTGGAACTGTCGGGTTGGTAGGAACTTTGGGTATTATTGTTTTTGCGAATTTTATTACATTGGCGACAAGTTTGTCTATGTCGAGTGTTGTTACTAATATACGGATTGGCGTTGGAGGAGCATATTCTATTATCACTAAATCGCTGGGCATTGAAGCTGGCGGTGCTATTGGTATTCCCCTATATTTATCACAGGCAATTTCTGTTGCTTTTTATATTGCTGGGTTTTCAGAATGCTGGCTCTATATTTTTCCGGATCATAATTCTTTGATAATATCAATCATTGTTTGGTGCGTTCTTTTTATTATTACGTTGTTTAGCGCGAAATTGGCATTTCGTATCCAATATTTCATTATGGCGGTTATTGTTCTTTCTTTGATATCGATAATTTTAGGAAAAGGGCAGGGAGATCTCTCATCAAATTTATGGCAATCTGTTTCAGTAAAGGGTTTTTGGGAAGCCTTCGCAATATTTTTTCCAGCAGTTACAGGCATTTTAGCTGGAGCGTCAATGTCGGGGGAATTGATTGATCCTAAAAAAGATATTCCCCGTGGAACGTTGTGGGCCATTATTGTGAGTTTTATTATTTATGTGGGGTTGGCTGTGTGTTTCGCTAGTAAGGTGCCGGCATTAGTACTTAGTGCAGATTATGTAATTTCGATTGAGATGGGGCGATGGTCTTTTCTTGTTATTCTTGGAATTATGGGGGCGACCTTATCATCTGCTTTAAATATGTTTATTGGATCTCCGCGAGTTTTATATGCGTTGGCAAAAAATAAGATAATTCCTTTCTCTAAAGTATTCTTAAAAGTAAATTCTAGAGGAGAGCCCTTTGCTGGGGTTGTTTTTTCTGGAATTGTGGCGTTAATTACGATTTGTTTGAGTTCATTAAACGAAATTGCAACATTATTGACAATGATTTTTCTTATTACCTATGGAATGATTAATTTAGTTGTGTTTTGTGAAGAGACAATGGGGATTGTCAGTTTTCGTCCAACATTTCGCGTTCCCAAAATGATTCCATTTTTAGGGGCTTTGGGATGTGCTGGAGTAATGTTTTTAATTGATGTTAAGTTCAGTTTGATTGCTATTGTAGGTATTGTATTTATTTATTATTTATTATTAAAAAGAGAAACCGAGGTTTATTCGCCGGATATTCGAAGCGGGGTGCTGATTTTTTTAGCCGAACAATTTGCTAAATTAGCGAATCATCTTCCTTATTATCCAAAAATATGGAAACCCAATGTAATTTTTCCTGTGCAAGATTTAACGCAGTTAAAATTTTCTTTAGGATTGATTCGAAGCATTGTAGCACCTTCAGGACGGCTTACAGTAATTAATATTATTGAGAGTAATTATAAGAAAAGGATTTTTAATAGAAAGCAACAAGGGGAAGACAAAGTAGAAGTAGATAAACAGTTGTCTAGAGTTCTTCTGCCTCTTAAAGAGGAAGGTGTTTTTATTGAGTCGGCAGCAGTTGAAGCTTCTGATCGCGTGGCAGGGATCATTACTGTAATGCAGATGTCTAAGGGGATGTTTTTCCCTCCAAATTCCATATTTTATGTAATTGATGATGATGTTATCAATGATAAGTCTGCGCAGAATATAATTAGTGAAGCAAGTTTAGAAGGTTTAGGTATAATTTTATTAAAATATAACGCTAAGATTGGATTTAGTCAGGAAAAGATTATCAATTTATGGATACGGCATAAAAGTCCAAATATAAATTTGTCAATTCTGCTTTCTTTACAGTTGGTTAGAAATTGGGAAGGGCGTGTAAGAATTTTGCAGGTTGTAAAAAATTCTCAAGACGTTGAAGAGGCAAGAAAATATTTAAAAAAGTTAATTGATCTCATGCGTTTACCACTAGATTCTGAAATAGAAGTATTGTGTGGAGAATTTCAAGAGCAGTTGTTACACGCTTCTCCCGCGGACATTAATATATTTGGCATGCAGGAGACGATAGATTTTGACTTGATGCGTCAGGTTGCTGATAAGATTAATACATCGGTTTTATTCTTAAGAGATTCAAAACATGAAAGTGCGTTAGCATGACATTTAAAAATAAATTTTTAGTAATAATTGTTTTTGTTATTAGTTTTTTTAATTTTTCCGACGTGTGTTATGGAAGTCTTATGAATAGAAAAGAAGCTATGATGATTGTTGAGACTACAGAAGAAGTCAAGGCTCTCTATGAATTAAATGACGGCGTGTTTATTAATTGTATAGAAAAGAGTGTGGTTAGACCTTGCGATACTGAGTGGGTTACATGCATTGATGATGCGTGGGTTGTTGAATTTAAATTAGGCAAAGCGTGTGGTATAGAGCATGATGGCAGGTTAAAAATAACTATGGTTGTGAATGCGAAAACAGGTGAAATTATTTCACGTTTTCCAGAGGCGGAGTATTTTAAAGATAAGAATTATTGTTTGGAAAGTTATGATTGTATTAGTATTCCAAATAATGAGGAAGGTTTGGATAGTAAGTGTGTTAATTTTGTTTATGGGCAAATAGAAGCTAATGGGAATTTAGTTAATGAAGCCTGTAGATGTTTAGAGAATATTTGTCAGGAAGATTTAAATTAATGAGTTTTTCATTTGTGTAAATGAATGAAGGAGGCGTTATGAATATCAATGAATTGAAAGAATTATTAAAAGATAAAAGAGTTATCGAGGAGATTAATAAGCATCTTTGGATCGAAAGTCAGAAAGCAGGATATAGTATCGGGATTGAGCGGGCTACAGATGAATGGTTAAGATTGTATGCTGAGGAATGGATGAAATATCATCAGCCTGAAGAGTATGAAAGAATGATGAGCAAAAAGGCGAAAAAGAAGAAAAAATAAACTGCGAAGTATAAAAATAAAAACCCTCTGAGAGTATCAGAGGGTTTTTATTTTAAGCTAACTGTACAACAGCTTATTTTCTTTTTGCTGCTTTTTTTGTTGCTTTTTTCTTTGCTGCTTTTTTTGTTGCTTTTTTCTTTGTTGCTTTTTTCTTTACTGCCATATGACCCCTCCTTTATTAAGAGATTTATTTCTCTTTTTTAAATTTAACTTTATAATAACACACGGTTTTTTTTATGCAAAAATAATTTTAGTTTTTTTGTTAATAAAAAATAAAAAATTTGGTTTATTTATTTAGAAATCAATTTTTTATTCAAAAACAGCGACGAGAAAATTATTTAAATTTTAAACGTCGTTATTGTAAAATTTCTAAAATTTAAAAATTAAAAAAGTGTTTTTTAAAACGAAAATTAAATTCAAAAATTAAAAAATGGCTTCTTTATATATACATATTCCTTTCTGTGAGAAAAAATGTTTTTATTGTTCGTTTGTTATTGCTGTTGGACAAGAAAATAAGATTGACCAGTATTTGAAGTGTTTAAAAATTGAAGCGCAAAAATATAAAGGAACAAAAATTGAAACGATTTATGTTGGCGGGGGAACTCCAAGCTTGCTTAACACATCTCAAATTAATCAATTATTTGAAATTATATATGAAACTTTTGACGTTGAAGTTTCATTAGAAATTTCGTTTGAATTTAATCCAGAGAGTGTTGAACAAAATAAAGTTTCAATATTGAAAAAACTAGGTGTTAATCGAATGAGTTTGGGTGTGCAAAGTTTTAATGAACAATATTTAAAATACTTAGGAAGAAATCATAGTGAGCAGTCAGCGCTGAATGCTTATCGTATAATTCATGCTGAAAATGTGGGCTCAATCAATGTAGATATGATGTTTATGTTTCCAGGGCAAACCATAATGGAATTGGAAGACGAATTGAAGATATTTACACAAATGAAAAGTGAGCATTTGTCTTTATATACTTTGACCTTAGAGAAAAATAGCCGGTTTTTTACAAAGAATATAAAACTCGATAGTGAGAAATTACAGGCAAAATATTACGAAATTGTTAGGAAGGTTTTAGAAAATGAAGGATTCAAACAGTATGAGATAAGTAATTTTTCAAAAGAAGGTTATCAGTCTCAACATAATCTGAATTATTGGAGCGGCGGAGAATATATTGGTCTTGGGGTAGGGGCTCATTCTTTTTTTAATGGACGAATGTATTGGAATGTGTCTCGATTGATGTTATATATGAAGATGATTCAAGACGAAAGATCGGCTATTGAACATGCTGAGCAAATGAGTGTTTTAAAACAATGTGAAAATGCGTTGTTATTTGGATTGCGTATGAATAGTGGGGTGGATATAAATGAATTAGAGAAGAGATATGGGAAGATATTAAATTCTGAACAGTATGATGAGATACACAATCTAATTAAGAGTAAATTGTTATTAAAAGAAGGTAATACTATTAGAGTGAGTGATAAAGGGAGACTTGTGTTAGATGAGATTTGTTCGAGATTAATTTCATGATTAAAAAGCCCAACACTATTTTAAATTGTTTAGGTTTTGGAATAATTATCACTTTAGGCTTTGCAATTTATTCTAATTCATTTAATGGTTCATTTAAGTTTGATGATGTTCCTTTTATTGTCCATAATCAATCAGTTCATAACATTAAAGATTTAGGGGGAATATATGCGTTCTCACCAACTAGATTTATTACTTTTTTCTCTTTCGCATTAAATTATCATTTTCATCAGTTGAATGTATTTGGATACCACATTGTGAACTGGGTTGTTCATATTTTGAATTCTATGTTGGTATGGTGGTTAGTTCTTCTAACATTCTCAACGCCCCGATTGAAAGAATCAGAAAAAGCGAAAAATTCCAATCTTATAGCGTTATTTACAGCACTATTATTTTTAGCGCATCCAATTCAAACTCAAGCGGTTTCTTATATCTATCAACGGCTTGCTTTATTAGCATGTTTTTTTTATTTATTATCTTTATGTTGTTTTGTTAAAGGCCGGTCTGTGAAGATGTCTGTAGAGGCTGTTCTCTTATATATACTATCATTGATAGCCGCTATTTTGGGCATGTTTACAAAGCAAAATGTTTTTACTTTGCCATTTATCATTGTTATTTATGAATTTATCTTTTTTAATAATCCAAATGAAAAAATAAAATTTAAAAAACTGTTCTATTTATTCTTGTTTATTATCCCAATATTGATAATTATTCCAGCTATTTATTCTTTTGATGCGTTGACGATTTTATTTGAAAGAAGAGTTTTTGAAAGGCATGGAACAGAAATATTAACCCCGTGGATATATTTATTGACACAGTTTAAGGTTATTGTCCTTTATTTAAAGTTATTATTCTTGCCTGTAAATCAAAATTTTGATCATCATGTTCAGTTATCTTATAGCTTTTTTAATACCCCAACATTAATATGTTTTTTATCACTTTGTAGCTTTTTCTTAGTGAGTGTATTG
This sequence comes from Candidatus Omnitrophota bacterium, assembly GCA_020632515.1. Classification (GTDB taxonomy): domain Bacteria; phylum Omnitrophota; class Gorgyraeia; order Zapsychrales; family Zapsychraceae; genus JACKFK01. The sequence continues at coordinate 63,199 of JACKFK010000006.1, forward strand.
GTAAGAAAAAGATTTCCAATTGTATTCTTTGGAGGTGTTTGGTTTTTTGTAACTCTTTCTGTCGAGTCCAGCATCATTCCTATTCAGAATGTTGTGTGGGAGCATAGAGTCTATTTGCCATCTATTGGAATTTTTTTGATGGTAGCGTTTGTGTTGGCGCAGATCTTTACAAATCGAAAATCGTATAGTTTGATAATGGGAATAATTGTTATAGTGTTGTCTTTTTTAACATATCAACGAAACATGGTGTGGCAAAATAATATTGCCTTTTGGGGTGATGTGATTTTAAAGTCACCTAATAAAGCTAGAGGGTATCATAATTTAGGCGCCGCATATATTGATAATAAACAATATGATTTGGCGCAAAAGAATCTATTGAGATCGATTGAATTAGATCCAACTTTTTCTGAGGCTTATAGTGTGTTAGCGCAGATATTTATTGACGAGGGCCGATTAGAAGAAGCTAAAGAGCAATTAGTAAAAGCGTTAGATTTGGATCCACAATCTTTTGCTGCATTAAATAATCTTGGGACGATTTATGTGCTCCAGGGTGAATTAACAAAGGCAAAGGAATTATTTATAAAAGCGAATCAGACAAATCCTGGTTTTACTCAACCTGTTTTTAATTTGGCGGATGTTCATATGAAAGAGGGGAACTACGTCCAGGCTGAAGAAATTTATCAAAAAATCGTAGCAGTAAATCCGCATGATCATCAGGGGTTATATCATCTAATCGAAGTTAATTTGCGTATGAAAGAATTTGATAAAGCTTTAAGTTTGGGAAAGAAATTTATTCGTCAAAATCATGATGCGGAATTATTGACGAGATTAGGAAGTTTATTTGCTTTAAATCAGTACACAAACATGGCGTTATTGTGTTTTGATGAATCTTTAAAGGTCGACAATCGGTATGCTCAAACTTATTTAGAAATGGGAAAAGTATTTGGGAATAAGAATGAATTTGATAATGCTATTACTGTATGGGAAGAAGGTTTGAGGTTTAATCCTTCCGACGGGAGGTTTTTAGATCTTATTCGACAAGCTAAAGCTTTGAATAAAGAAAATTAATTAAAGATGTGGTTATGAAGAGGTGGCTTTATGTAATTCAGCCATTCGTTGGCTATGTTTAAATAATTGGCGGATCGCGTTTTGAATAATGTTTTTATATTGTTTTTTCATTTTCAGCTTATCAATGATAATAAAAGTCTTTTTTATCCTGTGATTGATTTCTTTTAGGCTGTATTCCAAGCTTCCTGCCTGCATGAATAATTTTCTGATGGTAATGAGATCTTTATAGGTTTTTTTAGGTTTTGTAAAACAAGTCACAAACTCTTTATGTTTTTTTCCTTTTAATTTCTCATAGGCATGACAGACGAGTATTGTTTTTTTCATTTCGGCAATGTCGCTTAAAATAGATTTTCCGATATTTTTTTGTGAATCAAAGATACCGATAATATCATCTTGAATTTGGAAAGCTTGTCCTACCATAATTCCTAATTCTGAAAGTAGTTTAATATCTTTTTCTCCAGCCCCGGCGAGGATAGCTCCTGTTACCATAGGGCAATCAAAAGTATAGCGAGCGGTTTTTAGTGTGTAGTTTAAAAAAACATCTTTTTCTTTGATTTGTTTTAGGCTTGCGACACCATGAAGAGTATCAATAAATTCGCCCATGGCTGTAAAAGCAGCTGTTTGGATAAAATATTTGAGGGCGCGTTCTTTACGTTCCGGGGCTTCTTTGATGGATAAGAAAGCGTCGATGGCTAACGCATAAACAATATCCCCGGCAATAATTCCTAAATCGAAACCAAGTTTTTGTTGTTCTTTCGTTTTAGCCATTTTTTCAAGTAATTTATGAAGCGTTGGTTTTCCTCTTCGGAGATTTGATCGATCAATGATGTCATCATGAATAAGCATAAAGTTATGAAGAAGTTCAATACAGGTAGAAGCATTATATAGAGAAGAAGGTATTCTTTTGTTATTTGGGCAGTATCCTTGATAACACAGAATTAAAAGAAGGGGGCGAATACGTTTGCCTTTTCTTAAAGAAAATTCCCGAATGCTCTCATATAAAACAGGGCTGACAAGATGAAGTTTATAGTCCTTCTTAATCCTTTCCATGAAGGATTCGAGACTATTATCAATTTTTGTTCGAATTTGTTCAATCATGAAGGCATATGGTATCATACTAAGATTCATCAATCAATAAAATTTCAATCAGAAGTTTTATTCATAAGTCGGGAATGAAGAGCTGACGACTATTTATGATTTTTAATTGATAAATAAATATTATTTCAATAAAATAAATTTATCTTTAGTAATAATAATGAAAGGATTGTTTATGAAAAGTAGCATATTTGTTTTAGGGTTTATCTTATTGTTTTTTGGAATAAATAACAGTTGGGCAGAGGTTATTCATTTAAAGGATGGGAAAAAAATAAAAGGGAAAGTTGTAGAACGCGGACCGACGTATACCATGATCGAACGTAATGGTGAAGTTAAAAGATATGAAAATAATGAATTGGAACGTATTGACATGATTGATGATGGTTTTTATGAAAATACCACCTCTATTGATGCATCTCAATTTAAGGATATTACAGAGAAGAAAGTTAACTTAATTATCCATTTAATGCAGGTTGATGGCACCAGGACAATGTTAGAGAATGATTTTCAGGAAATTATTAATAATGCACCTCAAGAAAATCAGGAGCAGTTGAAAGATGTTTTTAATATCGATGATGTGTTTACAGTAATCATACCAATTTTTGATCGGTATTATACGGAAGATGAATTAATTCAAATGGTTCAATTTTTTGAGAGTAAAGCGGGAAATAAATTTATCAATGCTAAGAATGAAATTCTTAAAGAAATTATTAATGCTAGCGCCCAGCACTTTAGAAAGAAAATGAATTTATAAAACTTGCCTGTTAGTTAACGCCTTCGAGAAAATCTTTAAAAAACATAGTTTTTTAGAATTATCCTTCTAATTGGGAATATAACCTATTATTTTCTATATTCTTATATTATTGTATTTAAATAACTTACATTATTTTATTAATAAAAATACGAAATTCTTGTGAATTTTAATTGACCTTAAAAATTTTCTTTGATATATTAATGCCTCATGCATTAAGGTTTTTGGTTTATTTTTGGATAAGAATTATTCTGAATTTTAACCTATTTATTTATAGGCTGTTATAAGTCATTAGAGTTTTGTTCAGAAATAGTATAGGATTAGATTAGTAAGGTCGCAAATCATTAAAAAAGGAGTTTAAAAAAATGATAGATCGTTATACATTATCGAAGATGGGAAATATTTGGTCGGAAAAGCATAAAATGGAGATTATGCTTAATATTGAAGTTTTGGCCTGTGAGGCAATGTGTAAATTAGGCTTAATTCCAAAGAAATCGATGGAAAAAATCAAGAAAAATGCAAAATTTGATATAGAAGAGGTAAAAAAGTTAGAAGAGAAAACAAAACATGATGTTGTCGCCTTTATCAATAATGTTGGTCAATATATTGGACCGGAAGCACGATATTTACATATGGGGCTAACATCTTCGGATTTATTAGATACTTCTTTGTCTGTGCAATGCGTTGAAGCTAGTGAAATTTTATTAGCAGATATTAAAAAATTATTACTTGTTTTAAAGCAAAAAGCTAAAAAGTACAAAGATACGCCGTGTATTGCTAGAACCCATGGGGTTCACGCCGAGCCAATGACTTTCGGATTGAAATTAGCTGTCTGGTATGATGAAATGAAACGTAATTATGAGCGTATGGAACAAGCGAAAGAGATGATGAGCTATGGAAAGCTATCGGGTGCCGTGGGAACATTCGCAAATATTGATCCTTTTGTTGAGGAATATGTGTGTGAAAATCTTGGATTAAAGCCGGTTAACATTGCTACGCAGATTATTCAACGAGATCATCATTGTCAATTTGTGTCCACTTTGGCGTTGATTGGTTGTTCTTTAAATAAGATTGCCACAGAAATTCGGCTACTTCAGAAAACAGAAGTATTGGAAGTAGAAGAACCTTTTTTTAAGGGGCAAATCGGATCATCAGCCATGCCTCATAAGCGTAATCCTGTAACTTGTGAAAGAATTTCGGGACTTTCCCGTTTATTAAGATCAAATGCTCAGGCAGCGTTTGAAAATATAAGTTTGTGGCATGAACGGGATATTAGTCATTCTTCAGTAGAGCGGGTTATTCTTCCTGATAGTGCAATTGCGTTAAATTATATGTTTCATAAGATTATTCCTATCATTGATGGATTACTTGTTTATCCTAAGAATATGATTTTTAGTTTGAGTAAAACAAAAGGATTAATTTATTCGCAGAGAGTACTATTAGAGTTAATGAAAAAAGGACTGACTCGGGAAGCTGCTTATGAGATTATTCAGCGTTGCGCAATGCAGGTTTGGCAAGAAACTTCTGATTTTAAAGATATTCTTTATCGAGATCGAAAAGTAAGAAAATATTTAAAACCAAACGAAATTGATACATGTTTTGATATTAAATATTATACGCGCCATAGCGATCGTATTTTTAAGAAAGTGGGATTGAAATAATGGAAAAAGGACAAAAACTTTACGAGGGAAAAGCTAAAATTTTATATGCAACAGCCGACCCGGATTTAGTAATTCAGTATTTCAAAGATGATGCGACAGCTTTTAATGCTAAAAAAAAGGGAACGGTTGATCAAAAAGGGGTTATTAATAACAAAATCTCGACTAAGATCTTTGAGTTTTTGAAATCCCAGGGCATTCCTACCCATTTTGAAAAGCATTTAAGTGACCGGGAAATGTTAGTTAAAAGAGTAGAGATTGTTGCTGTTGAAGTTATTATCCGCAATAGAGCGGCGGGTTCTTTATGTCGTCTTTTAGGTATTGAAGAAGGACGTAAAATGGTTAGTCCAATTTTAGAGTTTTGTTATAAAAGAGATGACCTGGGAGATCCGTTAATTAATGAAGATCATATTTATGCATTAGAATTAGCAACGAGAGAAGAAATTGAAGATATTAAGAAGTATACATTAAAGATTAATGAGTTAATGAGTAAGTTTTTTGCTAAACTTAATCTAGAACTTATTGATTTCAAACTTGAATTTGGTCGATATAAAGGTAAGATTATATTGGCTGATGAGATTTCTCCTGATACTTGTCGTCTTTGGGAAATTGGAACAGGAAAAAAATTGGATAAAGATCGCTTCCGTCATGATTTAGGAAATATTGAAGAAGCGTATAATGAAGTCTTAAGCAGGGTCAGTCAGTAGTAGAATTGGCTGATTTATAATTAATACGTGGATAAATTTTCCACAATAGTAATCATTATCTTTTACCCCTCAAGATTTAACCATCACTCATTCCATGATCTGGCGAATAGAGATTAAACACAAAAAAGGGATTTTTGATTCCTTTGCGGCTGGAATTCATAAAGATATTATCGACTTAGGCATAAAATCTGTTCGTGATCTTGAAGTTGTTCAGATCTATAACCTGGAAGGTCGTCTGACAAAAGAACAAGCTTCTACGGTTGCTGCAGAACTATTAATAAATCCTCTTACACAGACCTACGCGATTTACGCGCAGAATAAGTATCAAACAAAAAAAACAATCGCAGATATACATCTTGTGGAGATTGCTTTTAATCCAGGAGTTATGGATCCTGTCGAAGAATCAACGATTAAAGCTATCAAAGATTTAGGTATCGGTGAAATAGCTGCAGTTCATACCGCTAAGCAATATTTCCTTTATGGGAAGCTTTCCCGGCATACTATTGAAAAGATTATTGAGAAAGTTTTATCAAATAAATTAATTCAACATGAAGTTGTTGATCATACATTATTAGGTGGTGATCAGGAGAAGAAAAATTCTGCACACTTTAATTTAATTGTTGTAGATCTTAATGATGCTTCTCAAGCGCGGTTGTTAGAAATCAGTCAGCAGGGGCAGTTATTCCTTAATTTGGATGAAATGAAGACGATTCAAGCGCATTTTCGTAAACTAGGACGCAATCCTACTGATTGTGAATTAGAGACAATTGCGCAGACGTGGAGTGAACATTGTTATCATAAAACTTTTAGAGGAAATATTCGATTTGAATCTTATGAGAATGGAAAGAAAAAAGAAGAAGTTATCAATAATTTATTAAAATCTACTATTGTCAAAGCAACCTATGAAATTAATAAGCCTTGGTGTGTATCAGTATTTCATGATAATGCTGGTGTTATTGAATTTGATGAGCAAGACAATATATGCTTTAAAGTTGAAACACACAATCATCCATCTGCTTTAGAACCTTTTGGAGGCGCTAATACTGGAATTGGCGGAGTTATTCGCGATACTTTAGGAACAGGTTTAGGGGCTAAACCAATTTGCTGTACAGATGTTTTTTGTTTTGCTCCGCCGGACATGCCGGAAAAAGACGTTCCACCAGGATCTCTACATCCTAAAAGGGTTATGAAGGGCGTGGTTAGTGGTGTAAAGGATTATGGGAACAAAATGGGTATTCCGACGGTCAATGGAGCTATTCTCTTTGATCGAAGATTTGTGGGTAATCCTTTGGTTTATTGCGGAAATGTTGGAATTATGCCCAAAGATAAAGTTGAGAAGAAAGTTTATAATAAGGATTTAATTGTTGTTGTCGGCGGCAAAACAGGTAGAGATGGTATTCACGGAGCTACTTTTTCTTCAGGTGAGTTAACAAGTGAATCGGAAGTTGTTTCTTCCGGAGCGGTGCAAATTGGAAATCCGATTCAAGAAAAAAAAGTGCAGGACGCGTTACTTAAAGCGCGAGATAGAGGATTATATTCTGCTATTACAGACTGCGGAGCTGGCGGATTATCTAGCGCTATCGGGGAAATGGGAGCTGAGTTAGGAGCTCGTGTTGATTTGGATAAGGTGCCTTTGAAGTATGACGGCTTAATGTATATGGAAATATGGATTTCAGAATCACAGGAACGAATGGTTTTATCAGTTCCGCAAAAACATATTGATCAATTATTAGATGTGTTTGCTCAAGAAAATGTTGAGGCAACCGTTATTGGTGAGTTTACTTCTACAGGAAAATTAGAATTATATTTTCATAATTGTCAGGTGTGCAGTTTGGATATGTCGTTTCTCCATGACGGAATTCTTAGACTTACTAAGAGTGCTGTTTGGAAACCATCTAAAGAAAAAGAGCCGCGATTAGAGCCGAAACAAAATTTAACAAAAACATTGTTGCAGGCTTTGGGGCATTATAACGTTTGTTCAAAGGAATGGGTGATACGACAGTATGATCATGAGGTGCAAGGAACAAGTGTTATAAAACCGTTAGTTGGAGTTCATTGTGATGGACCGTCTGATGCCAGTGTTATCGCTCCTAAGTTTGGAAATGTTAAAGGAATTGCGATCGCTAATGGCATTAATTTTCGTTATGGGCTTATAGATCCATATTGGATGGCAATTTCTAATATTGATGAAGCTTTACGGCAGATTGTTGCCGTCGGGGGATCAATTGAGCGAATAGCGATATTGGATAATTTCTGTTGGGGTAACCCTGATAAACCTGATCGTTTGGGAGGTTTGGTTCGGGCGGCGCAAGGGTGTTATCAGGCCGCGGTTAGTTTTCAAGTACCGTTTATTTCAGGAAAAGATAGTTTATATAATGAATATACGCAAGGAAAAGAATCGATTGCCATTCCAGGCACCCTATTGATCTCAGCGATCGGGATTGTTGAAGATGTTCGTAAAACTTTAACAATGGATTTTAAATCCGCAGGAAACCTAATTTATTGTGTTGGATTAACCAAAGATGAGTTGGGCGGATCAATCTATTATGATTTGTATAACTGTTTGGGTAAATCGGTTCCAGTTGTTGATTTTCCTGCCGCTGTCAAAATTTTTAAAAAATTACATCAGGCTGTGCAAGGTGGTTATATTGCGGCAATGCATGATGTGTCTGAAGGGGGGATTGGTGTTGCTCTGGCCGAAATGGCGTTCAGCGGAGATTTGGGAGTGAATGTTAATTTAAGCAGAGTTCCTTATCAAGGCAAGAAACGAGATGATTATATCCTTTTTTCAGAGTCTAATACACGGTTTATCGTCGAAATTCCAAAAGAATATCAAGATTCTTTTGAAACAATAATGCAAGATGTTTTATTTGGTTTAATTGGTGAAGTGACTGACAATGCTCATTTTATTATCCATGGAGTAACGCAGGATGTTTGTATTAAAACAACAATTACCAAATTAAAAGATTCTTGGCAAAAACCGTTACGGTGGTAAAGTTATCTTGGCAAGATTATTTCGGTATATATTTTTAATACTTTTTGTTCTTTTGATAATTGTTTTTATTACATCACCTATTTTATATTTTTTTTATGCCTTTACTGAAAATGATCAATATCGATATCAACAAAAAACTATACATGATTTAAAATTGCGGATAGGATTTGATTTAATTGCGGTTGTTGATGACGCGCAAAATCGTTTTCTTATATTTAATAAGATTGTTCAAGGAAGTTTAGCGCAGCAAGCAGGTATTAAGCCTGGTGATGCGCTTGCCTTTGAATCGATACAAGAATTTTTTGAATTATTACAAGTTAATCAGGGAAAGACTTTAACTTTTCCTGTTTATCGGCGAGCTGTAAAATGGGATATTCAATTAAATATACCTCTTGTAACAGAACATCAGTTGTATCAAGGGTTTTTCTGGTCTTTGTTGCGTAAAATGTTTTCTCATGAACAATATTATTTTAAAGAAGGCTAGTTTTAGATTTTTAAAGAAGCTTATGAAAAAAGAGGTGTTTTGATGGTGAAAAAAGTAATTAAGAAAAATCAAAGAAAGACACGTATGGAAGACCTTAAAATGGAAGATCCATGGCGGGTTTTTCGAATTATGTCTGAATTTGTGGATGGATTTCATGAACTTTCCGAGGTCAGTAATGCCGTGAGTATATTTGGTTCTGCCCGAACTAAAAAAACGCATCGTTGGTATAAGCAAGCAGAAAAAACGGCTGAACTTTTGGTGAAGAAAGGGTATTCTGTTATTACGGGTGGAGGACCTGGTATCATGGAAGGTGGTAATAAAGGTGCGGCTCAAGCTAAGGGAGAATCAATTGGTCTTAATATTGATTTACCTTTTGAACAAAAACCGAACCGGTATGTTAACCATCTTATCAACTTTCATTATTTCTTTTGCCGTAAGGTTATGTTTGTTAAGTATGCTAAAGCTTTTGTCATTTTTCCGGGAGGTTTCGGAACGCTTGATGAGTTGTTTGAAAGTCTAACTCTTATTCAGACAAAACGCATGGAAGCCTTTCCTGTCATTTTATTTGACAGTGAATTCTGGGGAGATTTAGTCCAATGGATGAAAAATTCAGTGTTAAAGGCCAATAATATTGATGCCAAAGATTTAGATTTATTTAAAGTTGTGGATACTCCGGAAGAAGTTCTTCAAGTTATTAATAAATTTTATAATTCTTAATATGTCTAAGATCGTTAAAGTTATAGTTTTAAGAACGGCTGGAACAAATTGTGATGAAGAAACAGCATCAGCATTTCGCAATTTTGGCGCCAGTGTCGAAAAAGTGCATATTCAACAAATTATTAAGAAGAAATCTATTTTAAAAGATTATCATATTTTAGCTATTCCCGGAGGTTTTACTTACGGTGATGATATTGAATCGGGGCGTATTTTAGCGAATGAACTCACGCAGCATTTATCGAGTGAACTGAAAACATTTATTAAAGATGGGAAATTAATCATTGGAATTTGTAATGGATTCCAAGTTTTAGTCAAGTCGGGAATTCTACCAGGAAATTGCGCGCAGAAAGAAAATAATAGGGATTTATTTAATGAAGAAGTCACTTTAGCATTTAATGATTCAGGTAAGTTTGAAGATCGATGGACTTATTTGAAAAGTAATAATAAATGTGTATGGACAAAGAATTTACCAAAGATTGTATATTTTCCAGTGGCGCATGCGGAAGGAAAGTTTATAACCCGCAACAAAACGATTTTATCTCGATTAAAAAATAGTGGCCAAATAGTTTTTCAGTATTGTTCTCAAGATGGAAACGTTCCAGCATATCCACAAAATCCTAATGGATCCCAGGATAATATTGCGGGAATTACCGATGATACTGGTCGGATTCTTGGATTAATGCCGCATCCCGAACGTCATTTTTTTTCTTATCACCATCCTTTTTGGACAAGGTTTAAACATTTAGAAAAATACGGAGATGGTGCCAAGATTTTTGAAAATGGTGTAAATTATGTTAAGAAAGAATTGTTGGGTTCTTAATTAACAACTGTCGATGGATAATTGAAATTAAATATGAAGAAATCAATTACTTATAAGACTAGTGGTGTTGATATCAATAAAGCAAATGTTTTTGTTAATGCTATCAAATCGGATATGGCTAAAACAAAAGATGCTGCGGTTATTGATCGTAAAGGATCATTTGGGGCTTTGTACGCGTTAGCTGGAGAAAAATTTAAACAACCTGTTTTGGTTTCTTCAACAGATGGAGTTGGAACAAAGTTGTTACTTGCTCAGCAATTTGGGGTGCATCATACTGTTGGAATTGATTTAGTTGCGATGAATGTGAATGATATCTTGTGTACGGGAGCAAAACCCTTGTTTTTTCTGGATTACATTGCTTGCGGCAAATTAAAACCTAAAGTTTTACAGGCCGTTGTAAAAGGTATTGCGCAAGGTTGTCAGCAAGCTGGATGCAGCTTAATTGGTGGCGAAACTGCTGAGATGCCGGGGATGTACAATGCGGAAGAATATGATTTGGCTGGTTTTGCTGTTGGGGTTGTTGAGAAAAGTAAGATTATTGATGGACGGAAAATTGCTGTTGGTGATTGTGTCATCGGGTTGCCTTCCAGCGGAATTCATTCAAATGGATATTCATTAGTGCGTAAGGTTTTTAATGAGAATCAGCAAAAACGTCTGAAAAAAGAGTTATTAATGCCAACGAAGATTTATGTAAAAGAAATTTTGCCCTTATTAGAAAAATTTTTGATAAAAGGCGCGGCTCATATTACTGGCGGAGCTTTTTATGAAAAGTTAACAAAAGTCTTACCAAAGAATATGTGTTTTGTAATTAATAAAGGAAGCTGGCCAGTGCCGAAAATATTTCAATTAATTCAAAGTCAGGGAAATATAACGGATTCAGAAATGTATCGGACGTTTAATATGGGGATTGGGTTTGCGTTGATAATCTCTAATCAGGATAAATCAAAAATTTTGTCCTATTTAAAGAGAAAACAGATAGAATATTATGAAATCGGTAGTGTAGTTAAAGATTCACGAAAAAGAATTATTTTTAATTAAATATTTCTAACTTAGGATAAAGGAGTCATTCAATGAAGATTTTATTAATAGGTTCTGGCGGTCGTGAACATGCTTTAGCATGGAAAATTAAACAAAGTCCGCTGACAAAAAAACTTTATTGTGCTCCCGGAAATGGTGGGATGGCTGAAATCGCGGAGTGTGTGGATATTCAAGCGCATGAAATTGATCAATTATTGGCTTTTGCTAAACGGAATAAAATTGATTTAACGGTTGTTGGTCCTGAAGCTCCATTGGTAGAAGGGATTGTTGATGTGTTTGAGAATGCTGGGCTTAAAATTTTTGGTCCGAATAAAATGGCCGCTCAATTAGAAGGAAGTAAAGTTCTGGCTAAGGAATTTATGCAGCGATGTAATATCCCAACGGCGCAATTTCGAGTCTACAATCGGATTGATGAAGCTAAAGAATTCTTGACACGGGCTCATTTTCCATTAGTTATTAAAGCGGATGGATTAGCATCAGGAAAAGGGGTTTTTATTTGTAAAGATCTTTTAGCAGCGGAAGAGGCCCTTAATCAGATTATGAAAAAGAAAATTTTTAAAGAAGCTGGTAAACAGGTTATTATCGAAGAATGTCTGGAAGGTGAGGAAGCCTCTATTTTGGTTGTTAGTGATGGAAATGATTATGTTATTTTAGAATCCTCACAGGATCATAAACGTTTATTTGACGATGATCTTGGTCCAAATACGGGAGGGATGGGGGCCTATTCACCGTCTCCGGCTATTTTCGGGGATTTACTTGAAAAGATTGACGCTCGAATTATTGATCCGACGATAAGAGGGATGAAAAGAGATGGCGCCCCATTTAAAGGCGTGCTTTATGTCGGATTAATGTTAACAGAGGATGGTCCTTTTGTTTTGGAATATAATGTAAGATTTGGTGATCCGGAAACGCAAGCGGTATTGCCACGTTTAAAAACAGATATTGTTAAAATTTTACAAGCTAGCTGTGATGGAAAAATGAAGAAGGTTAACCTGGAATGGGATCATCGGGCCTGTGTTTGTGTGGTAATGAGTTCAGGTGGTTATCCGGGAGAATATGAAAATGGAAAAGAAATATTTGGTTTAGATAAAATTCCAGAGACCAGTGATCAAATTGTTTTTCATGCGGGAACAATAAAGAAAGATCATAAAATATTAACATCTGGCGGACGGGTTTTAGGCGTGACTGCGTTAGGTGATGGTATTAGTAAGGCTATTGAGAATGTTTATGAAATAGTGGATAAAATTAAATTTGAAAAGTGTTTTTTCCGTCGAGATATAGGAGCAAAAGGTTTATTACATATTAGTAATTCTACTAGATTGACAAGAACCTGATATGAAGGTGAGAAGATTAATTTAGAAAATGGAGAAGAATTATGGCAAATATTCAAGTAGCAATCATGATGGGGAGTAAATCAGATTTGTCCATTATGGAAGAAGCAGCAAAAATTCTAAATGATTTTGGTGTAATGAATGAAATTAAAGTTTTATCAGCTCATCGAACACCTGTTGAAACTGCGCGATATGCTGAAGAATTTCGTGCTAAAGGTGGAAAAGTTTTCATTTGCGGCGCCGGAGTTTCAGCTGCGTTAGCAGGTGTTGTGGCGGCGCACACGACTTTACCCGTGATTGGTGTTCCCATTGATGCGTCTCCTTTAAATGGAATGGATGCCTTGTTGTCGACGGTACAGATGCCGCCAGGAGTTCCTGTCGGAGCAGTGGCAATCGGAAAATCCGGGGCCAAGAATGCAGCATTATTAGCTATACGGATTCTAAGTTTGACGGATGGATCTTTCGAGAAGAAGTTAGAGCAGTTCAAAGAAGAACAAAAAAAGAAAATTTTAGATATTAAAATCTCTTAGCAGAGGTGAATGTTTTTGTTAACCTTTCTTTAATTTCACCTGAAAATAATACGTGAATACTAAAGTTATAAAACTTCATCCACAGTTTCCTGATTTAAAAGAAATTAATACCTGCGCGAAAATTATTCGTAATGGGGGGCTGGTTATTTTTCCTACCGAGACCGTTTATGGGATCGCTGCGGATAATACCAATGAACAAGCCATTAAACGTTTACGGGAACTGAAGAAACGTCCGGACAATAAACCGTTTTCGGTATTAATATCGCAAAGGGGTTTGATTACTAATTATACTAATTCGACAGATCCAAGAATTTATAAATTGATTGATGCGTTTTGGCCAGGGCCGGTAACGTTGGTTGTTCCGGCTAAAGAGTCAGATAAAACCATTGGAGTCCGTATGCCAGATAATGTGATCGCGTTACGTTTAATGGCTGAATCACAATGTCCAGTAGCAGCGCCGTCAGCTAATATTTCTGGAAAAAAAGCTCCTGTAACGTGTGAAGAGGCTTTAGAGGATTTTAATGGATTGGTGGATGTTGCTATCGACGGTGGCGAAGCCCCAATAGGAAAAGGGTCAACCGTGGTTGACATGACAAAAAAAGAAATTTCTGTTCTACGTGAAGGGGTTATTGCTAGAGAAGAAATTGAAAATGTTGTACGAAAGAAAAATATTTTATTTGTCTGCACGGGAAACAGCTGTCGTTCTGTTATGGCAGATTATTTATTAAAAAATTATACAAAAGATATGGATTATGTTGAAGTTGAGTCGGCCGGGACAAGTGTTTTTCTTCATTCCACAGCGAGCGCGGAAACTGTTTCAGTTTTAAGGGAAGAAGAAATTGATGCGTCAAAACATTTATCACAGCCGATTAACTCAATTCTTTTACGTAAAGCAGATTTGATTTTTGTTATGACCCGGGCTCATCGTGGGCAAGTGCTAGAGCGTGTTCCCGCTGTAGAGAAAAGAGTTTACTTATTAAAAGAATTCGCTAATATTCCGGCAAGTTTTGAAACAGATTTAGATATTCCAGATCCTATCGGACAGTCGCGAGAAGCTTACAGAGAGTGTTTATTAATTATTAAAGAGTGTATTAAAAAAATTGTTCAATTGATATAAATTTGGCAAAAGGAGGAGAATTTTATTTTGAAGATTTTTATTGGGGCAGATCATAGAGGTTGTGCATTAAAAGAGAAAATTATTAACTTATTACAAAAAAATAAATTTAATGTGCAGGACTTAGGTGCTTTTGACTGTGAAAAAAGCGTCGACTATCCTAAAATTGCTTATAAAGTTGCTAAGGCGGTTACTGTCAATAAAACTAATCGAGGAATATTAATTTGTATGTCTGGAATTGGACAGGCTATGGCGGCTAATAAAGTTAATGGGGCGTATGCAGCCTTGTGTTATAATTCTCAAGCTGCACAATTATCACGACAGCATAATAACGCGAATATATTAGTTTTAGGTGCTAAATTTATAAAACCTAATGATATTGCTAAAACGGTAAATAATTTTTTGAATACAGAATTCGAAGGTGGACGGCATTTACGCCGTGTTAATCAAATTAAGAAAATCGAAAAAGGATTAAAGCTGGGAAATTAATGGGAAGGAATTAACAGTAAAATGTCGTATTTAAAAAAAGTAGATTCAGAAATTTATCAAGCCATTCAGGATGAGTTGCAGCGTCAGCAGGATAATCTTGAATTAATTGCGTCAGAGAACATTGTTTCCGAAGCAGTTCTTGAAGCTCAAGGCAGCGTAATGACAAATAAATACGCAGAAGGTTATCCGCAAGCGCGATGGTATGACGGATGCGCATATGTGGATGCCGCGGAACAGTTAGCGATTGACCGGGCAAAAAAGATTTTTGGTGCGGAGCATGTAAATGTTCAACCGCATTCTGGTTCACAGGCAAATATGGCTGTCTATTTGGCAGCGCTTGAGTATGGCGATACTATTTTGGCTATGGATTTAGCCTGCGGAGGACATTTAACGCATGGTATGAAAATTAATTTTTCCGGAAAATCCTACAACATTGTTTCTTATGGGGTTAATAAAGAAACGGAACAATTGGATTTTAATGAAATTGAAGAAAAGGCCTTAAAGCATAAACCTAAAATGATTGTTGCGGGAGCATCTGCTTATTCAAGGACGATTGATTTTAAGAAATTTAGAGAAATTTGTGACAAAGTTGGAGCTTATCTTTTTGTTGATATGGCGCATATTGCCGGCCTAGTGGCAGCAGGGTTGCATCCTAGTCCAATACCTTATGCAGAGTTTGTGACAACAACAACTCATAAAACTCTTAGAGGTCCTCGGGGAGGGATGATTCTTTGTCGTGAAGAATTTGCAAAGAAGATTAATTCAAGAATTTTTCCTGGTATTCAAGGTGGCCCCTTAATGCATGTCATTGCGGCTAAAGCGGTCGCGTTTAAAGAGGCATTAAGCGATGATTTTAAAGTTTATCAAAAACAGGTTATCGATAATGCTAAAGTATTTGCTGAAACCATGACTACATATGGTTTTCGAATTGTGGCTGGTGGAACGGATAACCATTTATTTATGGTGGATTTAAGGCCAAAGAATGTAACGGGGAAAGAAGTCGCGCCATTGCTCGATCATGTGGCGATTACAGTTAATAAAAATCTTATTCCATTTGATACTCAGCCGCCAATGGTAACCAGCGGTATCCGTATTGGAACGCCTGCCGTCACTACGCGCGGTTTAAAACAAAATGAAATGAAAGAAATTGCACGTTTGATTAATGAAACGGTAGACAATAAAGATAATGAGCAGAAATTAGTTCAAATTAAACAACAAGTATTGGAATTAACAAAGCGTTTCCCGATATATACTAGTTTGAGTTAAAGGATGAGTTTGCGTGAAGTGTCCAGCTTGTAATTATAATGAAACCAAAGTCGTAGACTCTCGTTTAAGTACGGATGGGGCTTCCGTTAGACGTCGGAGAGAATGTTTGAAATGTCAAAAACGTTTTACAACGTATGAATATGTAGAACAAGTTCCGTTGATGGTTGTTAAACGTGATGGTCGCCGTCAACCTTTTGATAGAAAAAAGATTATCTCTGGTTTAGTTAAAGCTTGTGAAAAACGACCTATTAGTATTGATAAAATGGAAGAACTCACAAGTGAATTGGAACGTGAGGTTCAGCGAAAATTTGAAAGAGAAGTTGATTCAAAAGAAGTCGGTGAACTTATCATGGGGAAATTAGCGCAGTTGGATGAAGTGGCTTATGTTCGATTTGCTTCCGTGTATCGGCAGTTCCGTGATGTTAATCAGTTTATGACAGAATTAACCACAATTTTAGAAAAAGATAAACGTTAAAGGAAATTGTTATGGCATTGATTCAAGTTGAATTAAGCAAGATTATTATAGATGAGAAAAGACAAGATCAAATTATTGTGTTAAAGGAAAAAGGGGGAGATCGTCAGTTTCCGATTGTTATTGGATTTCTAGAGGCTTCCAGCATTAAAATGAAACTTTCCGGTATTGAATCTCCCCGGCCAATGACGCATGATTTATTAGTAAGCACTATCGAAGAATTAGAGGCGACAATGTCGCGGTTAGTTATTGATAAATTAGTGCATAATACATTTCATGCCAAATTGGAATTGAAGCTTAAAGATGCTAAGAAGAAAATGGTTGATGCCAGGCCTTCAGATGGTATTGCTTTAGCCGTTCGTACTGAGGCCCCAATTTATGTTGAAGAAGAGGTTCTTCAAAAAGCGGCTGTTTTTAAAACAAACACATAGGTATAAAGATTAACGATTGTATAATAAGTTAACGTATTACCAACCCTTGATGAATTTTTATTATCAAGGGTTCATTTTTTAAAGAAGGTATGAAAATTTAAAATGAAGGACAAAATGGATTTATTTCAACAGCAGCCCTTTTTAAAAGTTATAAAAGAATTGGCTAAGACGAATAGGACATCAATTTTTTTAGTCGGAGGTTTCTTGCGTGACTTATATTTAAAAAGAGAAACGGCAGATTATGATTTTTGTGTGGAAAAAGACGCGTTAAAGTTTGCGGAGGCATTTGCGCAGCAAATTCATGGCGTGTTTATTGTGTTAGATGAAGATCGAAAATGTGGACGAGTAATAAAGAAAAAAAATCAGAAGGTTACGACTTTTGACTTTACAGATTTTAGGGCTAAAACCTTGAAAGGTGATTTAGCCGCCCGGGATTTTACAATCAATACATTTTATATTGACCTATTAAAATGGCAAGATGGCATGGATTTGTTTCAGTTGTTAAAGAAGCAAAAACGAGCGTTTGCTGATCTTAGAAAAAAGACAATCTGCATGACAGGTAAAAAGATCTTTTTGGAAGATCCGTTGCGGATGTTAAGAGCCTTTAGTTTAAAGGCGAGTTTAGGTTTTACAATTGATGCGTCAACCATAGATGAAATTAAGAAAAATGTGGATTTGATTCGTACCGTTTCAGCGGAACGAATTAATACTGAACTTTTTAAGATTTTTGCAGGCGCTCAGACGGCAAAAGTTCTTAAGCAAATGGATCGGTGTGGTATCTTAGAGCGCGTTATTCCACAGGTGAGGGTAATGTATAAATGCGAGCAAGGTGGATATCATCATTTAGATGTATGGAAGCATTCCTTGGAAGCCGTTGCTCAAGCAGATTATCTTTTTAAAGAGATCAAAGAAGAGTCGCATTTAAATGAGTATTTAGACGAGAAAATTGGTGGGAATCATAGCCGGCGTTCTATTATTAAGTTTGCCGCGCTTTTGCATGATATTGGTAAGCCGCAGACACGGAAAAGAAATGAAATACGATATACTTTTTATGGACATGAACGTGTGGGTAAAGGCATTGTGCGAACGATTTGTAAATTATTGAAGGTTTCAACAAAGGAACGCTATGTTATTGAAGATTTAGTCCTGCATCATCTTCGTCCGGGATTCTTATCAAATTTTAAGAAACCGAGTGAACGTTCCATTTTTCGTTTTTTTCGAGATACGAAAGAAGAGGCTGTCAGTGTTTTGCTTTTATCGTTAGCTGATCAAAGAGCGACAAGAGGGCCTATGACAACACAAGAGGATCAATTGCATCACGAAACGATTTGCAAAAATCTTATTGTCAGATATTTTGATAAGACAAAGGAAGTGCCGAAAGAGCGACTAATCACCGGACATGATATTCGAAAGATATTAAAAGTTAAGCCGTCGCCGCTCTATGGTAAGATATTGACGGATGTTGAGGAAAAGCAAGGGCTAGGAAAGATTCAAACGCGCAAACAAGCGTTGGAATATGTCCGTAAATATAAAAAATAAATCAGAGGTTGATTAATGAAAATTAAGAACACTGAAATAAAGATTATTCAAGATGATATTACGCAGTTAAAAGTTGATGCCATTGTAAATTCAGCTAATCCGTCGTTGAAGATGGAGGAGGGTCTGGCCGGAGTAATCAAAGCGAAAGCTGGACGGGATTTTGAAGAAGAAGTCAAAAATAATGCGCCAGTTGAAATTGGGCAGGCGGTTTGGACGAAAGCAGGTCTTTTGAATTGTAAATTTGTTATTCACGCAGTTTCAGTTAATAAGGATAAGAAAACGGATCAGAGTTATATCCGTAAAGCTACAGCTTCTGCTTTGCGCGCGGCGCATCAGATTAATGCCAGTTCTTTGGCAATTCCTGCATTAGGTTGCGGTATAGGCGATTTTCCAGCCAAGGGGGCAGCCAAAATTATTACTCAAGAAATATTAAAATTTTTGAAGTCAGTCAAAGCTACGCCTATTCGTGAAATTATTTTGTGTTTATTTGAAAAGGATGTTTTCCAGGAGTTTGATGAAACTGTTCGAGGATATATTCATCATATCCAGGAAAATTTAGGGCCAGGCCCATATGTTACCGTAGATATTATCATTGAAAGGGATGACGGGATCGTTTTGATTGAGCGTTCCAATCCTCCTTATGGCTGGGCGCTTCCGGGAGGGTTTTTAGATTATGGTGAGAGTTTAGAAGAGGCGGCGGTTCGTGAAGCCAGGGAAGAGACAAGCTTAGACTTGGAGGATTTGCAACAATTTCATACATATTCAGATCCAGATCGCGATCCGCGATTTCAGACGATATCAACTGTGTTTACTGCTCGAGGAGAAGGTTCCCCTAAATTTGGTGATGATGCTAAAGGGTTAAAGATTGTTCCGTATAAAGATTTGTTAAAATTAGATTATGCGTTTGATCATAAGCTGATTATGAAAGAATATTTAGAATCAAGAAAATAATTTGTAATCTAAGAGAGAGGATTTTTTATGAGCACACATGATAGAATCGCAATTGTCACCGGTGGAAATCGTGGAATTGGATTTGAAATCTGTCGACAGTTAGCGAAGTTGGACATTTTAGTCGTCCTAACCAGCCGTAATGAAGAAAAAGGGATGGAGGCTTGTGAACGTCTTCATCGAGAAGAATTGCCGGTTCGTTATCATCAATTAGATGTTAGTCATGCTGCCAGCATTGTTGCATTAAGGGATTTTATTATTAAGGAATTTGGGCGCTGCGATATTTTAGTGAACAACGCTGGAATATTTCCTGATACAAAAAGTGCTAGCAGTTCTAATTTTCCGAGTATTTTTGAATCAGACCTTAAAATCATCCGTGAAGCCATGGAAACAAATGTGTATGGTCCTATTTTGTTATGTCAATCTTTGATCCCGTTAATGAAAGAACATGGTTATGGAAGAGTTGTTAATCTCTCCAGCGGTATGGGGCAATTAACAAATATGAACGGGCATTGCCCAGGGTATCGAATTTCTAAAACAAGCATTAATGCGGTAACGCGTATTTTTGCCGACGAGTTGCAGGGAGAGAATGTTCTAGTCAACAGTATGTGTCCCGGGTGGGTAAAAACTGAAATGGGCGGGCCTAATGCAACCCGGGAACCGTTTGAAGGTGCAGAAACCGCAGTGTGGCTGGCGACGCTTCCTAACGGTGGACCGACGGGAAAATTCTTCCGTGATAAAAAAGAATTTGAATGGTAAAGGGAATTTAGTAATTGAAATACTATGCGTCTTGTTCAGCTTAATAAAACAATTCTGAGTCTTCAAAATAATCCGCAAGCGTTTTTAAACGGTTTAACCTCAAATGCCGTTGATCAACCCCGTAATGCTTTTTTAAACATTCATGGCCGGATTATTGCTACTTTCGATCAAATAATTATCAACGAGAATGAAATGCAGCTTGTTATTGAAAATGATTATGTTCAGGCTGTTTCCGCGCATTTGGATCGATATTTAAAACTAGCCGGTGTACAACTTGATTCATTGAAAGATGTGGTTTATTTTGATTTGGAAGGAGACTGTTTTTTAGAAGAGGGCGATCGGGTCATTCTTCAGAAAAAAGGGAGGCTTTTGTTAACCACTAAATTAAGGAATGCTGATGTTAGTGCTGAAGAATTTACATTGTTTCGTCTTCAGCACAATATTCCGATGCTGGGTGTAGATTATAAAGACGAAATGCTTTTAAATGTGGCGACGGATGAATTTGTTTCCTTTACCAAGGGATGTTATTTGGGGCAGGAACCCATTTCAAAAGTGTACAATCGTTCAAAACCGACCTGGAAGCTTGTGGTTAAGTATGAAGATGAGTGTAATGAAGAAGAAAAACAGAAAATGACATCCATCGTAGAAGGCCCTGTTAAGCAAAAACGGAAAGGATTTGTTTTTGTCCGTAATATTTAAAGGATGAGTTTATTCGTTTTTGTTCCAATGAAACAAAAAATTACCCTCTTGAAATTTTACCTTGAAAAAGAAGGTGTTGTTTATTATACTGAGGCGTTTTTTAAACTAAATAAAGTTAATTACTAGAGGAGGAATGTAATGAAGGTTGTAAGGAATCTCATCTGTGCTCTGTTTCTTATGCTGAGTATAACTCAAAATCTCTTTGCTGAGGAAATTCATTTAAAAAACGGCGATAAAGTCAGTGGTGATGTTGTTCGGGAATCGGATTATATCATTGTGGTGGATACTGCCGCTATGGGTGAAGTAACGATTGAAAAAGAATTTGTGAAGGAACCGGAAAAAGAACCAACTAAAGAAGAGAAAGCGTCTCTTTGGGACAAGACATTGAGTTTAGGATACAGTCTTTCAAGGGGAAATACCGAAGAAAGCGCGTTTAATGGTGCTGTTGAATTGCATAAAAAAACAGAAGAAGATGAAATTAACGCAAAGTTAACCAGTTTGTATACATCTGATGAGAAAAAATTAGATGAAAAAAAGTTTTATGGTTTGCTGCGTTATGCCTATAGTTTTGGTGAGGAAAAAGATTGGTATCATTTTTATAAATTTGAAGGTGACCAAGATAGGTCAGCAAATATTAATTACCGTTTAATTCCGGCTACTGGTATTGGCTACTGGCTTGTCGATGAAGAAAATTATAAAGCTATGGTGGAAGTTGCTGCTGGTTATCAGTATACGGATTATCGTGATGGAACAGACAGCGATAGTGATGCTGTTATCGTACCAAGGGGATTTTATGAAAAGCTTCTTTATAAAAATTTAAAATTCCGTCAAGATTTAACATTGTATCCATCGTTAAGTAGTGGTGGAGATTTTCGTCTGCGTTCAGAAACATCGTTCATTAACCCAATTAGCGATAAACTTGCTTGGAAAATCAGCTTAATTGATGAATTTAATTCCAGTCCGCAGGGAGACACGAAAAAGAATGATTTTCGGTTGATATCAGCAATTGATTTAAACTTTTGACAAATTTATCAAATTTGTTAATAATGTTTAATATTTATTATCGTAAGGACGTTCCTATGGAGCGTCCTTACTTTTGTGAGGAGTTTTAGCGATGGATATTCGTACAAAATCCGTTCATAACGGTGTCTATAAAGATAAAAGTTATAATTCAGTGACCACACCGATTTATCCGACTTCGACCTTTGCCTTTGACGCTTTAGGAAAGAATAAAGGTTATGATTATACCCGCAGTGGAAATCCAACACGGACAGCCTTGGAAGAAAATATTGCGGCGTTAGAAGGCGGGGTGGCTTGTTCAGTGACGGCAACGGGAATGGCGGCGGTTACGGCTGTACTTTTTTATCTGAAGCCGGGAGATCATGTAATTACCGGAGATGATATTTACGGCGGAACGTATCGGTTGTTTGATCAGGTTTTTTCCAAATACGGTATATCATTTTCTTTTGTTAATATGCGTGATTTGGATGCGGTTCAGAAGGCTGTTAATGAAAATACCAAAATGATGTGGATTGAAACGCCGTCTAATCCATTATTAAATATTGTTGATATTGAGGCGGTGATTAATGCGGCTAAAGGGAAAGGGATTATCTCTGTTGTAGATAACACGTTTCTTTCGCCGTATTTTCAAAGTCCCTTTGAATTTGGTGCAGATATTGTTGTGCATTCGACGACGAAGTATTTAAATGGTCACAGCGATGTGGTTGGCGGTGCGATCATTTATAAAACGAAGGAACTCGAAGAACGTGGCCGATTTTTAGTCAATGCGTTAGGTGTTTCAGAAGCGCCTTTCGATGCTTGGCTGGTTTTACGCGGTGTTAAGACGCTGGCTTATCGCATGGAAGCGCATCAAGCCAATGCATTGGCGATTGCTCAGTTCTTAGAGAATCATCCAGCCGTGAAGAAGGTTTATTATCCGGGTCTTTCTAGCCATCCGCAGTATGCGCTTATCAAGAAACAAATGAAAGGTTTCGGCGGAATGTTGTCATTCGAACTTGATACCAGTAAAGTCAGCTGTGATCAGTTGTTTTCAAAACTGAAATATTTCAGTCTGGCAGAAAGTCTGGGAGGAGTTGAATCTTTGATTGAACATCCATGGTTGATGAGTCATTCTTCGATGGGAGAAAAGGGATTAAAATCCTCTGGAATCACGCAAGAAACTATTCGTGTGTCTGTTGGAATTGAGTCGGCGCAGGATTTAATTGACGATTTAACGCAAGCGTTGAAATAAGTTATTACCAACCACCACCACCTCCGCCGCCCCCGCCTCCTCCGGAAAAACCTCCCCCTCCAGATCCTGAACTTGATCCCGGCGGTGTTGCTGATGCAGCAATTGTGCTGGTAAAAGTGGAAAGGTTGCGGCTGAAACTATGGATGCGGTGGTTGTTCCATGAACTTCCTGAATACCACGACGGATAATAATCTTCTCTACCAAGTTTAGCAAACACGTTTGTGAATTGTTCTGCCCATTTTTGTTCCACATCCAAAGCCAGAGCAAAGGGAAGGTACTTCTCAAATAATTGAGGTGTTTTTTCTGGCGGATTTAAGAAATTCAAACGGTCTTTTTCCGTCACGGAAAGAAACATGCGAAATCCTTCAATTTGATCAAGAATCTTTCGCCCTTTGAGTGTAGGGGCTTTTAGTAAATGGTAGAACAAAAGATTTGTTAGAATTGTCGTGATCGCAACTAAGATTCCCCAAAGAGGAAAGTCTTCAAAGGATGTGGACATGCTGAAAAGGATACCGACAGATAACACTAATCCAATAACAAAAAAATGTTGATTTGTTAAGAAATAGATGTGTTGAACGCGGGTATTTAAAGACGCTTTAAGAACGTTAATCGCGGCTTGAATCGTGGAGTGGTTTTTATTGTCTAATTCAATTTCATTGCCGCCTGTAAAAAGCAGAAGTTGTAACTTATCCTCCTCGGGAGACAAGGGTTCTTTAAGGGAACCCAGATTTTTTTTGAGGGTATAAGTGTTAGGAATTAATTTCTCGAAAATATTTTTATCTTTGCTTTCTTCAATGATGATTTGTCCTTTGACGGCCAGATTGATTACCGCACTGGACAAAACTTTATTGTCGTAATTCATTTTCCACAAATAACGCATGCTGGCCGGCGACATCTCTTTGGGTGGATAATAAAGCGGAATGATAGTTCCTTTTTTAGGATCTTTACCAACGAGATACCAAATAATCAGGTAGTAACCGACAATAAAAATAATCGAAAAGATGCTTTGAAAGATATGGTGGTTATCCTGCCAAAAGAATTTGGATTTTTCTAACGCAGAAGGTTCGCGGATATACCCTTTGGGCCAAGATACGGCAATGGTCATGCCTTCATAAGGTCGTAGCATTCGGTTTAGTGAAAATTGGGGCTGGTTATCATAAGTACGGGATGTTTTTACTTCGGACGTGGTGTTGGAGCCATATCCACCGGAGTATCCAACCATTTCAAGGACGTTGTTTTTTGCGTTATCAGGCAGATAAATAATGGCTGAAGCCTTTTCAATAGGAAATGTCCAACCGTTGCCGGTTACGTTCCAATAGAGTTCGTCATGATCAGGAAAGAATCCTATTTGGCGGGTGGTTTCATACGCAATTTCATAAGTATATTCGCCCGGATTTAAGAAAATATTGGAGCTGCCGATATAAATCCGTATGCCATTGCTGATTCTTTCCGTATGATAGGGCTCCTGCCGGCCGTCTTTTTTTATAGAAAGTATGGAAAATCCAACGATGAAGCGATTTCCATTTTCATCTTTATAGCGCAGAGGAAAGTCACGGTAAATCCCGCGGCGGATGTTCTGACCGTTGCTGTAAACTTTGATGGTTTCGGTAACAATTAATGAGGCATCTTGGTGGATTGTGATGTCACTATGAAAAGATATAATCCGTTCGGTGGTTAATTGAGCAGAGGCGGATACGGCCAGTAAGAATAAAGTGTTAAGAAAAATCGCGCATTTAAAAATGAATCTGCATTTCATTGAACGATTCCTTTAGAATTGAACTTTGGGGGCTTCCCTCTCGGTAGCCACCTCGATTTCAAAAAATTCTTCCTTTTTAAACTGAAAAGCCTGCGCCACCAGATTACTGGGAAATGATTCGACTTTGTAATTGTAATCACGGACTGTACCGTTGTAATACCGGCGGGCTAATTGCAGCTCACTTTCAATGTTGGTTAAATTCTTTTGTAAATCCTGGAAGTTTTGGTTGGCTTTTAAATCTGGATAGGCTTCACTAACAGCAAAAATAGTTTTCAACGCCTGGGAGATGCCGTTTTCCAAATTGGCTTTCTGCTGCTTCCCTGAGGCTCCAGTCACTTCAGAGCGTAGGCGGGTGACTTCTTCTAAAACTTTTTGTTCATGTTTCATGTATCCTTTGACAGTTTCAATCAGATTGGGTATCAAATCATGACGTCGTTTTAATTGAACATCAATACCGCTCCATGATTCATTAACATGCAGCCGGCCGCGGACAAGGCCGTTATAAATACCGATTATACTGGCTATCAGAAGAACAATAATTCCTAATAAAATCCAGAAAGTCATGATGTGCTCCTATTTTAAATTTGGTTAATAGAAATTTTTAGTATTATATATTAAATACATTGTTATATTTGAATATTTTTTGTTTCTGGAGGAAAACATTTTCGTAGCCAAAATAAATCAATTTTGCTAATATAACTCTTCATGAAAATAAAAAAGATTTTTCTATCTCTGTTTTTTTGCTTTCTTATATTGGTAAAAGTAAGCCAGGCAGGCTCACCTGAAGAATTTGCCAAGATTAAAATGGCGGTATTAAAACAGGATTTTAATCTGGTGCAAGAATTATCGCGGCAATACCTTTCCAACCATCCTAAAGACATTCAGGTTTTTGAGGTTACTTATTATTTGGCGCTTAGTTATATTCATTTAGATCAATATAATGAAGCGTTAACAATGTTCAAACAATTACGCAAAAAGAAACTTGATTCAAATCTACGGGATAAAGTTTATTTAGGGTTCTTTGACGCGCTTTATTTAAATGAACAATATAAAGCCGCGTTAAAGACAATGAACAAATTACGTAAAATTAATCCGGATTCAGAATTCTTAAGTTTAATTTTGTTAAAATCGGCCCGGGTGAATTTGAAGTTGACGAATTGGAATGAAGCCTATATGCAGCTTAGTAAGATTGTGGACGATTTTCCTGACAGTCTGGAAGCACGGTTCGCGCAGCAATTATTGGAGGAGAAACAATATTTTGCTGTTCAAGTTGGTGCTTTTTTAGATCGGAAAAGAGCGGAGAAAGTGATGATGGAATTAAAAGCAAAAGATGAATACGCGTATATTGTGGAAACTGTGAATCAACATAATCAGAAGTTTTATCGCGTGCGAGTTGGGCAATTGGCCGGGTTGAATGATGCGAAAAAATTAAAGAGGAAATTATCCAAACAAGGTTATCCTACCACGATTTATCCATGACATGCTTTCAGGTTGTTCGCTGATGATTTCATTCAAAATTAATTGGTATCCAATGGTATTATTTTGATAGGTCTGCTTTATGCATAATAAAAAGATTGTTTTTATTGTTGGACCGACGGCTGTGGGAAAGTCTGACGTTGCTTTTTTTCTGGCACAGAAAATTAATGGAGAAATTGTTTCTTGTGACTCTATGCAAGTGTATAAAGAGATTCATATCGCCAGCAATAAACCAGAGAAGGATCTGTTGAAGAAAGTTCCGCATCATTTGATTGGTGTCATATCGGTTGAAGATGATTTTGATGTTGTGCAGTTTAATCGGATGGCGCGCAAAGTGATTGATGAAATCTTATCTCGAGATAAAACCCCGATTGTTGTCGGAGGAAGTGGTTTGTATGTGAATGTGTTGCTTGATGGGATTTTTGCAGATAGCGCACGAGATGAAGGTTTGCGAACCTTGTTATTTGATCAAGCCACCGAACACGGTCCAGAATATTTGTATCGTCAATTACAGATAAAAGATCCTCAAGCGGCTGAGAAAATTCATCCGCATAACATTAAACGGGTGGTGCGGGCGCTGGAAGTGATTCTGACAAAGAACGCGCCGATTTCAACTTTACAGAAAAAACGTGAAGGCTTATGGGGTAACTTTGATATTGCTATCTTCGGGCTTGATCAGGAGCGTGCCGCGCTTTATGAAAAAATTAATGCGCGTGTTGATCAGATGATTGCGCAAGGATTAGTTGAAGAGGTAAAGAAACTTCATAATTTACAGCTTGGTGTAACAGCTAAATATTTGATTGGGATTAAAGAGATTCAGGGATATTTAAAAGGAGAATGGGATTTGCCCGAGGCTGTAAGGAAAATGAAGCAAAACACGCGGCATTTTGCTAAGAGGCAGTTAACATGGTTTCGTAAAGATAATCGAATCCAATGGAATGATCTTAAACAAGGACAAAGTATGGCATCTGTAGCAGAGACGTTATCTCAGGTGGTAACAGCATGAAAGAAAGCCAATTAGTTGAATCTGCCGACATGGAACGCGTATTGTTGGTTATGATTGATTTCAAGAATGATAAACAGCAGTGGCAGGTTGAGGATAATCTTTTTGAAATGCAGGAATTGGTGGTGGCTTGCGGTGGTGAGGTGATTGAAAGCGTTATTTGTCCTCTTTCGAAGCCATCAGCTGCCACATTGATTAATAAAGGTAAGGTGGATGAAATTATCACGGCGTGCTCAGCTTTTGATATCGATACAGTAATTTTTAGTGAAGATTTGAAAGGAAGCCAGCAGCGGAATTTGGAAGAGAGTATTAAACTTAAAACGATTGACCGCACGCAATTGATTTTAGATATCTTTGCAAAAAACGCGACGAGCAAAGAAGGAAAGATGCAAGTTGAGTTAGCGCAGTTGGAATATCTGTTGCCGCGGTTGGTAGGTAAAGGTGTTGAGTTGTCGCGATTAGGCGGCGGGATCGGAACACTGGGGCCGGGGGAAACAAAGTTAGAGGTTGATCGTCGGCGGATTGGTCAGCGTATTGATAAACTGAAAAAAGAATTGAAAGAAGTTGCGGCCGGGCGCCAGCTCAAACGCAAGAAGCGTAAAGATCAAGGTGTTCCGAGTATTTCTTTGGTGGGATACACCAATGCCGGAAAATCAACGTTGCTTAACACGTTAACGCAAGCTGGACAAAAGACGAAAGACGGATTATTTACCACGCTCGATTCTTTATCCCGCCAGTTAGCGCTGCCGAATCATCAAAAGGTTGTTCTTTCGGATACAGTCGGGTTTATGCATCAATTGCCGCACCGTTTGATTGAAGCGTTTAAGGCGACATTAGAAGAAGTAAAGGAAGCGGATTTGTTGTTGCATGTTTTAGATGGTAGTCATCCGCGTTTTCGTGATTTGTATGAATCGGTTTGTGTGGTTTTACGTGAATTAGAGGCGATGCAGACACCAACATTGGTCGTGATCAATAAAGCTGATCATTTAGAATCGCCAGAGATGGTTGCCGGTATTCAAAGTTCTTTTGAAAATTCTGTGGCGATATCGGCGTTAAAGAAGCAAGGCATAGATTTGTTGCTTGAGAAAATAATGGCGATGCTGGCTGAATCGTTTGAGGAAATTCACGTCGATATTCCAATTAATCGTATGGATCTGGTTAATCTTGCCCATAAAGAAGGGGAAGTTTTCTCTGTAAAATATTATAACGACCGTATTAACATCCGCGCTTCCATTCCTGTCTCGCTTAAGGCGAAGTTTATTTTTGAATCCATTTAAGTTTAAATTCTAGTCATTTTTTTTCAATAGGTTATGTTATTTTAGTTAGTTTATCTAATTATTTTTGTTAGAAATTATTGACAAAATAGGTAGATGGTGCTATATTTTTGATGAGGTAAAAAGAGGATAAGGCAATGAATGAGCTAAATGATGAAATGCTACCAGATTTTGAATTTAGTATAAATCCTGAAGCCCCGTTATTTGTTATTAGTGTTGTTAGTGAAATGGTTCAAATTCCGATCTGGACCCTAAGAAAGCTTGATGAATATGGCATTATTAAGGCGGAACGAAAAGGGAAGAAAACCAGATGTTATTCAAAAATACAGATTAAGAAATTGTATCATATTCATTATTTAATGAACGTTAAAAAAGTCAATATTAGTGGAATTAAACATATTTTTGAAATTGAGTACAGAAAGGAGGGGGAGAATGGATAAAGTTGTTGAGTTCTTGCTGTGCCTTTTTTTTAATCAGAATTTAGCAGTCGGAAGATGTAAGTGCTAATCAAGCAAAGATTTTATTTTAACCATAAGGAGGTAATCATATGAAACTTACACCATGGCAACCAAAAAAAAGAGATGTATTTAATGAACTTTTAGATTGGGACTATCCATTTGGTTCTTCTCTCTTGCCGAGTCTTTTTCAAGAAAAACGATTAAACGGGCAAGATTGGTATCCGGCTATTGATATCAGTGAAGACAAGAATAATGTTTATGTCAAAGCTGATTTGCCGGGATTAAAGAAAGAAGATATTCAAGTCTCAGTCCATAATGATGTTCTCACTATTAAGGGAGAACGAAAGTCCGAAAGCGAACACAAGGACAAGAATTTTCATCGGGTTGAACGATCTTATGGGGTCTTTCAACGCACTTTGGAATTGGGTTCTGCAGTGGACAAGACCAAGGTTAAAGCTAATTATAAAGACGGTGTTTTGGATATTATTATTCCAAAAACGGAAGAAACAAAAGCCCAAAACATCGTGATTGAAGACAAGTAAAAGTAAATTGCGAGTTGCTAAGTTGCTAGATTATTTTTCTAGTAACTTAGCAACCTGGCAGTTAAAGGAGATAAAAAATGGTTCGATTTGATAAATTCACTCAAAAAAGTCAGGAAGCGATTCAGAAGGCTCTTGAGCTGGCGCAGGAATTAGGGCATCAGCAAATTGAGTCGACGCATATAACATATGCGTTGTTAAAAGAAGAGCAGGGAATGATCCCAATGATTTTGCAGCGTCTTGGAGTAGCTGTGGAAGAACTTATTCTAAAATTGGATCAGGAATTAGGTAAGAAACCTTCCGTTGAAAGTGATCAATTGCCTTTTTTATCTCAAGAGTTAAACCAGATTTTGAATGAAGCAAAAAAATGCGCAGATCAAATGAAGGATCAATACGTTTCGCAGGAACATTTGTTCTTATCAATGATCCGCCGTCAAGAAACTATAATAGCGCAGGAATTAAAGAAGCATGGACTTTCCGATAAAGATGTATTAAAAATATTAAATGAAATACGGGGAGGACAAACCGTGACAGACGCGAATCCGGAAGATAAATATCAAGCGCTGGAAAAGTATGGTAGAGATTTGACCGATCTTGCCGCCAAAGGCAAGATTGATCCGGTTATCGGCCGGGATGAAGAAATCCGCCGGGTGATCCAGGTTTTATCTCGACGAACAAAAAATAATCCGGTTTTAATTGGTGAGCCTGGTGTTGGAAAAACTGCGATTGCCGAAGGATTGGCTCAACGGATTTATTTGGGTGATGTGCCTGAGGGGTTAAAGCAAAAGAAAGTGATTGCGCTTGATT
Organism: Candidatus Omnitrophota bacterium; assembly: GCA_020632515.1. Taxonomy (GTDB): domain Bacteria; phylum Omnitrophota; class Gorgyraeia; order Zapsychrales; family Zapsychraceae; genus JACKFK01. The sequence continues at coordinate 93,674 of JACKFK010000006.1, forward strand.
TAGGGAGCTTAGTCGCGGGATCAAAATTTCGTGGAGAATTTGAAGACCGCTTAAAAGCAGTTTTAAAAGAGATTGAATCTAAACAAGGCCAGGTGATTTTATTTATTGATGAATTGCATACAATTGTTGGCGTTGGGAAATCTGAAGGCGCGATGGATGCTTCCAATATGTTAAAACCCGCTTTGGCTCGAGGACAATTGCGATGTATTGGAGCGACGACATTAGATGAATATCGTAAATATATTGAGAAAGACGCGGCCTTAGAACGACGTTTTCAACCTGTGATGGTGAATGAACCCACAGTAGAGGACACGATCGCGATTTTACGAGGATTGAAAGAACGGTATGAGGTTCATCATGGTGTGCGTATTCAAGATTCTGCGATTATCGCGGCCGCTACATTATCACATCGGTATATTACAGAGAGATTCTTGCCGGATAAGGCGATTGATTTAATTGATGAGGCAGCCTCTCGGTTACGCATTGAAATCGATAGCATGCCGCGGGATTTAGATATAAATGAACGAAAGATTCGAAAGCTGGAAATTGAACGACAAGCTTTAAAAAAGGAGAAAGATGAATCTTCGAAAGAACGATTAAGAAAACTTGAGCAAGAGTTAGAAGAATATAAAGAGGAAAATAAAAAACTGCGTATCCGCTGGCAAGGTGAAAAGGAAAAAATTAATCATATAAGAAAAATTAAAAGTGATATTGAACAGGCCAAATATGAAGAATCTCGTCTGGAGAAACAAGGAGATTTAGATAAAGTGGCAAAGATCCGTTATGGTACGCTAGTTGAGCTTGAACAACAGTTGAAAAAACAAAATGAAGAATTAATTAATTTGCAGAAAGCCGATGCTTTATTGAAGGAGGAAGTTGATGAGCATGATGTCGCTCAAATTGTTTCGTATTGGACTAAAATTCCTATTTCCAAATTAATGGAGGGTGAAACAGAAAAATTAATCAATATCGAAGGTAGCCTTAAAAAACGTGTTGTAGGGCAAGATGAAGCGATTGATTTAATTGCTTCCTGCATTCGTCGCTCACGAACCGGGTTAAGTGATCCTAATCGGCCGATTGGCACGTTTCTTTTTATCGGACCGACAGGTGTAGGGAAAACAGAGTTGGCCAAGTCGTTGGCGTGGTTTTTGTTTGATGATGAAAATGCACTTATTCGGATTGATATGAGTGAGTATATGGAGAAACATAGTGTGTCTCGTTTGATTGGAGCCCCTCCAGGATATGTGGGATATGATGAAGGCGGGCAGTTAACTGAAGCCGTGCGCCGTCGACCATTTTCTGTTGTTTTATTTGATGAAATCGAGAAAGCGCATCGTGATGTATTTAATACGCTTTTGCAAATTCTTGATGATGGCCGCCTAACGGATGGACAAGGAAGGGTTGTAAATTTTAAAAATACAATTATTATTATGACGTCTAATATTGGATCTGATTTGATTGCTGATTTGAGTAATAAGGAAATCATTGAACAGCGGATTAATGAATCTTTGAAGGAAGCTTTTCGTCCAGAATTCTTAAATCGTATAGATGAGCGAATTATTTTTAACCGGCTTAGTAAGGAATATATTAATCAAATTGTCGATATTCAGTTAGATATCCTTCGAAAACGTTTGAGTGATAAGAAAATTACTTTGGAATTATCAGATACGGTGAAGGATTATTTAGGGGATCGTGGATATGATCCTGTTTATGGCGCCAGGCCGCTTAAGAGGTGTATTCAGAAATTAATCCAAGATCCTATAGCATTAAAATTATTAGAAGGTAAAATAAAAGAAAATAATCACATCAAAGTGAAGAAAACAAAGACGGATCAATTAGAATTTTCCGCGAATTAATATAAAAAGTTATAGGTTAGTATGAAAGTAATCAAGATAGCTGCGCTAAAATTATTGGTTGTATTGTGTTTTTTTGTTGTTTTTTCTAAAGTTTCTTTTTCTGCTGATGACAATGTGGATGGTATCCCTGGGGATGATCCTGTCGTTGAAATGAATCATCAGCAGTCGCTGCAAGGATTACAAGAACCGTTTTCTGCACAATTCGGTATTGAAGATGGCTTATATAAAGAACTTTATGATAATGGCGAGGTGAAACGGTTGTTAACTTATAAGGACGGTCAGCCGAATGGATTGTTTAATACATTTTATGAAGATGGAAAATTAAGCGGTGAAGGTTTTTTTGTGAATGGCTTACATGAAGGTTCCGCGAGAATTTATTACCCTGATCAACGATTGCAAATGGAGGTCAATTACAAAAACGGCCAACTAAATGGGATATTAAAACAATATTATGAGGACGGCCATATTAAATCTGAGGCGGTTTATAATGAAGGTAAATTAGATGGGATTTATAAAGAGTATTTTCCTGATGCCAAACTACAGTATGAACGGCAATATAAAAACGGCAAAGTTGACGGTGTTGTGAAGGAATTTTCTCCATTAGGATTTTTACGCCGAACTGCTAGTTTTAAAGACGGGGCGCAAAGGGGCATTATTCGGGAATTCAATGATCAGGGTATTTTAGAAACTGCTTTTGAAGCGTATGATGGTGTTCCAAATGGGATTATTAAAGAATATTATTTGACGGGTGAATTGCGTAGCGAGAGCATGTTAGAAGATGGGAAATTAGCGGATGGCACTATAAAAGAGTATTACGCTTCTGGAACATTGTGGCGGGAGGTGCATATTAAAAATGGTAAACGAGATGGTTTATTTCAGGAGTTTTTTGAAAATGGGAAAATAAAATTGGTTGGACAGTATGCTAAAGATAAAAGAAATGGGATATTTAAAACTTATCATAACCATGGAGCTTTAGAGAGTGAGATATCCTATGAAAATGATGTAAAGATGGATACAAAATATTTTAATGAATATGGAAAAATTATCGCGGGAGATATTAATTAATTTTGAGAAAATGATATGAATATTCTAATTATTATAGCTATTGTTTTATTTATTATAGGGATCATTGTGATGGTTGGCGGAGCTCCATCTAAGGGGCGGACAGAAGATGATTTTGTCAATTCCATCCAGAAGTTTGTTAAAGGGTCTAAAGAAACTATTGGTGAGGGCAAAGAGTCCTATCAAATTAATTTTATTTTTGAAGGAATGCCGTTTGTTTATGAAAAAATAGAAATAAAAGGTTTTAAAGAAGGTGTCTTTAATGTTCATTTAAAGGCAAAAACAAACTCTAATTTTAATTTGCTATTCAGTGAAAAGGGACAAGGAAAAACTGTTGATCCGAATCGAAGTATATTAGGGGTGAATGTTCCTGAGGGTGATGGGGGGCAAGGGCGTGTTACTGTGCCTAAAGAATTGGGTAATTTTAATATTGATACCAACAATGTGGGTTTGGCCAATAGATTATTGCAAGATAAAAAAATTATACAAGTATTCATGAAATACATCAATGTTGACTCGCGGGGGTATCATTTATTAACAATGAATATAAAAGATGGGGATGTTTTTATTGAGTTTGACACGCATGGAATACGAAAGCCGAGTTATCATGCTTTGAAGGGAAATGTTTCTCTCTTGGAGTATTATATTGATGATTTGATGGTCGTTGCGAAAAAGGTGAAAATGTTGGTTTGAGGTATTTTTTAATTATGAATCTTTAATATATTTTTAATTAGAAGCTATAGTTTCCTATAAATATCATATTATCAATCAGTTATAGATTAATTCCATTAAAGATTAGAGTGTATTGACAATCATAATTTTTTTGTTATAATAGCGCCTTAGCATTCAAGCATTAAGAGTGCTAAACTTTTAAGAGTTATTTAACTTCTTCAAATTATTGAATTTTTAATCTTATATCATTTTTAATAAGGAATTATGATGTTTGAGTTTCATAGAATCTTTATTAATTTTAGGTATAGTCGCATACGAGATTTTGGTTAACTAGGTTAAATAGATATTTGAGGGCAAATTATGTCAACAAAATGGATGGATATTAAGGAAAGAAAAGATCGAATATTGGGATACGCAATTGACCAATATATTAAAACTGTGTCTCCGGTCAGTTCGCAATGCATTGCTAAACTTTATAAAGTTGATTTGAGTTCAGCAACAATCCGAAATATCCTTGCCGATTTAGAAGACAGTGGATATTTAACACATCCACATACGTCAGCTGGGCGTATTCCAACAGAAAAAGGTTATCGGTATTATGTTGATAATCTTATGCAAGAGATCCATTTATTAGAAGAAGAAAAAACGCGGATTAAAGAAGAATATGCGCGGGAATCTTTAGAATTAGAAATATTGTTGGAAAAAACATCAGAAGTTATATCAGAAATTACTAATTATACGAGTATTATTTCCGTTGAAGGGTGGGGGAGCAAGATCATTTGTAAAGGAACAGGTTATATTGTTAATTATCCAGAATATAATGATTTAACCAAAATAAAATCCATTTTAGAAGCTTTGGAGCGTAAAGAAAAATTATTGGATATTATTAATCGTGATATAGAAGATCGAATTAATATTTTCATAGGACAGGAAATTGAGGTTGAAGATATTGAAGGGTGTTCGCTTATTGTTTCAAAATATGATTTGAAAGACGGGCCAAGTACAAGAGTTGCTGTATTAGGACCTACAAGAATGAATTATGAAAGAGTTATTTCAATGTTGGAGTATTTGAAAGAATATTTTTTAAAAACTATATAACTACAAAATGTAGGTAAATGAATATGGAAGATATTAAAAAATCAAAATCAACTAACAATTCTGAATCAAAATCACAGGATTCTATGGACGATAGTTTGGAGAATGAATTTGAACAGATAAAAGATTCTGCTGATGAAAAGTATATCGAAATTAAAGAAGCGGAATATTTAAAATTAGTTAATGAGGTTAAAGAGTTTAAAGATAAGTATATGCGCTTGTATGCTGAATTTGATAATGCGCGTAAACGTATGGATCGTGAAAAGCAAGAATTTATTAAATATGCCAATGAAGGATTGATCATCGAGTTATTGGGTGTGTTGGATAGTTTAGAGTTGTCGATGAAAGCTGCTCGAGATAATCATAATGATTATGAGGCGTTTTTAAAAGGAATTGAAATGGTTATGGCAAATACATATGAAATATTGAAGAAAAATGGAGTAAAACCGATTAAAGCATTAGGCCAGCCGTTTGACCCTCATTGCCACGAAGTTCTCATGCAGGAGGATACTGACGAACATGATGATGGTATTGTTCTTGAAGAATTTCAAAAAGGATACCAATTGGGTGAAAGAGTGATACGTACTGTTAAAGTTAAGACTGCTCGACGAAAATCTGAGAACAAATAGGTTTATAAAGAAATAATAACATAATTGAATTCTCTGATGACAAATTTGATAAAGGCGAGATGTCATCAGGTGATATTTATAGTATTAGAAGGAGGATCAGAAAATGAGTAAAGCAATAGGAATTGATTTAGGAACATCAAATTCAGCAGCGGCTGTTATGGAGGGGGGCCGTCCCACAATTATTCCTTCAGCCGAAGGGGCAGGTGTTGCTTCGGGAAAGGCGTTTCCATCGTTTGTCGCGTTTACAAAAGACGGCCAGCGATTGGTTGGGGAACCAGCTCGTCGTCAGGCGCCAGTGAATTCAGAAGGAACTGTTTATGCTGCTAAACGAAAAATGGGAACGAATGAAAAGATTAAAGTGTTTGATAAAGAATTTAGTCCTCAACAAATCAGCTCTTTTATCTTGCAGAAAATTAAAGCAGACGCAGAAAAATTTCTTGGCGATACAGTGAATGAAGCGGTTATTACAGTACCTGCTTATTTTAATGATAATCAACGTCAGGCTACAAAAGATGCCGGTGAAATTGCGGGATTAAAAGTTTTGCGTATTATTAACGAACCGACAGCCGCGTGTCTAGCGTACGGATTAGATAAGGCTGGTAAAGAACAAAAGATCATGGTTTTTGACTTTGGCGGAGGGACGTTAGATGTCACCATCCTTGAAATGGGTTGGGATGATGAACATAAAGCCGCGACTTTTGAAGTTTTATCGACGAGTGGAGATAATCATTTAGGTGGAACAGACATGGATAATGTCTTAATTGATCATATTGTTAGTGAATTTAAAAATCAATCAGGCATTGATTTAAAAAGTGATAAGATGGCTTTTCAGCGATTGCGTGAAGCGGCTGAGAAGGCGAAAGTTGAACTTTCTAGTACAATTCAAACAGAAGTTAATCTGCCATTTATTACAGCGGATGCTTCCGGGCCAAAACACCTTAATTTAAGTATTGATCGGGCGAAGCTCGAGTCTTTAGTTAGTCCTATCGTAGATCGTTGTCGAGAGCCGATTATCCGCGCGATCAAAGATTCTTCATCAAAGTTAGGCGAAGATATTAAAGTTGATCGAGTTATTTTAGTCGGTGGTCCTACGCGTATGCCGATTGTTCAAAGTTTTGTGGAGAAAGAAGTTGGGCAGAAGATTGAGCGCGGAATTGATCCTATGGAGTGTGTGGCATTAGGCGCGTCTATTCAAGCCGGAATTATTAAAGGTGAAGCTAAAGAAGTTTTACTTTTAGATGTGACTCCATTAACGTTAGGGATTGAGACCATGGGTGGAGTGATGACTAAATTAATTGAACGCAACACGACAATTCCAATTAAGAAAAGTCAGGTTTTCTCAACGGCGGAAGAAAATCAAACAGCTGTAACAATTCGTGTTTTGCAAGGAGAACGGCAAATGGCCAATGATAACACAGAGTTAGGCCGTTTTGATTTAGTCGGAATCCCGCCTGCGCCGCGAGGTGTGCCGCAAATCGAAGTTACTTTTGATATTGATACAGACGGGATTGTGCATGTATCCGCTAAAGATAAAGGTACAGGTAAAGAACAGTCGATCCGTATTACAGCTTCTTCAAAGTTATCAGATGAAGAAATTGAAAAAATGGTAAAAGAAGCGGAAAAGTACGCGGAAGAAGATAAGAAGAAAAAAGAGGAAGCGGAAACCTTAAATCAAGCCAATGCCATGATTTATTCTACAGAAAAATCGGTGAAAGATTATGGTGATAAAGTTTCTGCCGACGATAAAGCAAATATTGAAAAAGAATTAAACAATTTGAAAGAAGTTGTTAAATCTAAAGATACAGAGAAAATTAAACAGTCTATGGAGGCTTTACAAAAAGTAAGTCATAAATTGGCTGAAGAAGTATACAAAGCTACAGCATCCCAGCAAGCAGCTGGAGCCGGCGCTGGCGCATCAACGGAAAACGCGCAAGAGGCATCTGGCGGACAGTCACAAGGGGAAAAAGCATCTGGTGGTAAGGGTGATGATGATATTATCGATGCTGATTTTAAATCTGAAGATGGTAAATAATTATTAATTTTTGAGTAAAAAATGAAAAAAGATTATTACGAAATTCTAGGCATTAATAAAGATGTTACCTTGCAGGATATTAAGAAAGCGTATCGTAAATTCGCTTTGAAATATCATCCGGATCGGGTTGAAGAGAGCAAGAAAAAAGAAGCCGAAGAGAAGTTTAAAGAAATCACAGAGGCTTATGGAGTATTGTCGGATCCAAAGAAAAGGCAATTATATGATCAATACGGTCATGCGGGGATTGATCAGAATTTTACCGCAGATGATATTTTTAAAGGTGCGGACTTTAGCAGCATCTTTGAAGGTTCTGGGCTTGGTGACATATTTAGTCAATTTTTTGGTGGAGATTCTGGGTTTGATGTTTTTGGCGGCGGCGGCCAGCGACGGTCACGACGACATCAGCGCGGAAGAGATATCCAATATGAGGTTGATATAACTTTAGAAGAGGCCTATAAAGGGATGAAGAAGAGTATAACATTCCCTCGTAATGAACATTGTACAGATTGTAAAGGAACAGGGGCTAAAAAAGGGACGGCGTTAAACACATGTTCTACTTGCCAAGGGCAAGGCGCGGTCATGACAAGTAGTGGTTTTTTTCGGATGCAGCAAACATGTCCGGAATGCCGGGGTACAGGCCAGATTATTAAAGATTATTGTCCTCAATGTAATGGGAAAGGTGCTATTCGGATAACTAAGAAAATAGAAGTTGATATTCCTGCAGGTGTTGATAACAATTCACAGTTACGACTGCAAGGACAGGGTGAGGTTGGTAGTGGCGGTCCTGGAGATTTATATGTATATATTCATGTTGTAGATCATGATGTTTTTCAGCGAGAAGGAAATGATATTTATATGCAGCAGCCAGTAAGTTTTGTTAAAGCGGCTTTAGGAGGTGATGTTTCTGTCCGTACGCTTAATGGAAATGTATCGATGAAAATACCTGCGGGTACTCAAAGCGGTAAAGTTTTTCGTTTAAAAGGTAAAGGGATGATAGATTTGCATACTAAGGCGCATGGCGATCTTTATGCTAAAGTGATGATTAGTGTTCCTGCAAAACTAAACAGCGCGCAGCGTAAGTTATTAGAGGAATTTGCTCAAACCAGTGGAGAATTTGTAGAACCGCCGATTGTTGATACTTTAAAGGAAAAGATTAAGAAAGTTTTTAAATAAGAGGAAATATATGCCGACATATACATATGAATGTGATGCGTGTGGACATTCTTTTGATACGTTACAGTCCATGTTGGATAAAAAACTAAGAAAATGTCCAGAGTGTGGAAAGAATAAGTTGATACGGTTGATTGGAGCTGGTTCAGGTGTGATCTTTAAAGGAACAGGTTTTTATGAAACAGATTACAAACGAAAAACTGAGTCTAAATCAGAAACAAAATCAACAGAAACAACAGTAAAAGAGACAACTGTTAAGAAATCTGATAAAAGTACAACAAAGAAAAAAGCTAGTAAATCAGATTCTTAAGTAATATTAGGGTGCTGAACTCACAAAGATTCTATTTGTACCATTTTGGTATTAGGATTTTGAATTAGGGGGTTAGTTCTGCCCCTTTTTTTATAGTCTATGTTTAAATTAAAATTGCTTAGATTTTGGTTTCCAGTTTTTATATATTCTGGTATCATCTTTTATATGTCATCCCTGGTGAAGGTAAAGGTTCCTTTATCAGATTGGAATTTTGACAAAATATACCACTTTATAGAGTATATGCCGTTTGGGTTCTTAGTTTATAGAGCTATTTATTGTACAAAAGTTAATCCCAATGGAAAACAAATATTAACGCTGTCTTTGTTGATTTCATTTTGTTACGGCCTTAGTGATGAAATTCATCAATATTTTGTCCCTGGAAGAACTTGTTCGGGGATAGATTTATTAGCCGATACAATCGGTGGATTTATCGGGGCCTTTATATATTTTTATTGGAATAAATCAGTTTCATATTGAAATATTGAGAAGAAAAGAAAGAGAATTGTATGTCTTCGATAAAACCTTTTGCTGCAGTTCATTACAATCCAGAAAGAATTAATGACTTTTCCAAAGTTGTGTGTCCTCCGTATGACGTAATTTCGGTAGAGCAACAAAATGAATATCATAATGTGAGTCCGTACAATTTTATCCATATAATGTTAGGAAAAGATAAGGAAAACGATACTAAAACAAATAATAAATATACCCGAGCAAAAACGATATTTGAATCTTGGCTTAAGAAAGAAGTTTTGGTTCAAGATGAAAAGCCAAGTATTTATTTTTATAAACAGGAATATAAGATTCAAGGTGAAAAACATAGTCGAATGGGTTTCATTTCGTTAATGCAGTTGCAGGATGATAATGAATCTAAGGTTTATCCTCATGAAAAGACGCATTCGCATGCGGTTGAAGACAGATTAACGCTTTGGCGCACGTTAAATTCTAATTTAAGCTGTATTTTTGTTTGTTACTCAGATAAACAGAAAAAAGTAGATAAGATTTTTCATAAAGATGTAATTTCTCAGAAACCTTTAATTGATGTGGTAGATCATGATAAGGTTCGTCATAAACTTTGGAAACTTGACGATGAGGTTCTTATTGATGAGATTAATCGTTCTATTGATGGACAGCAATTATTTATTGCTGATGGGCATCATCGATACGAAGTGTCTAAGCAATTGCGTAAATTACATATGGAGCGAAAGGCAAAAAGCACTGGAAAAGAACCGTTTAATTATGTAATGACATATTTTACTAATATTGACTCTAAAGATTTACAGATTTTTCCGATGCATCGGATCGTTAAGAACTTTTCGGAAAATGAGTCTTTGTTAGAAGAATACTTTCGTATTGATAAAGTTAAAAGTAAAGAAGAGCTTTTAATCGTTTTAGCGCGGGCTGGACGTAATGAACATGCTTTCGGATTATATACACGTGATGGAATTCGGTTGTTGCGTTTAAAGAATAAGACTTTGATTAATGAGCATGTGACAGAAGGTTCTGAAGAATATAAAAAATTAGACGCGACGATATTGAAGTATTTTGTTTTTGATAAAAGTGGTATTGCTTCAAACGAAATTATTTACACAAAAGATATTAATGAAGCTTTTGACATGGTTAATGAGCATCAAGCCGATGCGAGTTTTATCATGAATCCAGTTAAAATTGAGCAATTAAAAGCGGTTGCTTTAAATGGTGAGCGAATGCCTCCGAAGACGACGTATTTTTATCCCAAAGTGCTTTCAGGGTTAACCGTTTATAAAATGGATTGAATTTAAGCTTAGCAGCGCTTTCTGCTTAAAGAAGGATGTGGTAGGAGAAAGATGGCTCTTTTTGGTCGAAAGAAATATACTTTAGTTAATGTGAAGAAAAAAGAAATTCCTGCCGGGTTGTGGGTGAAATGTGAGGAATGCGGAGCCCTTACCTATAAAAAAGAATTACTAAATCATTTCAATGTCTGTCCTAAGTGTGATTTTCACTATACGTTAACACCAAACGAACGTATAGAGCTTTTGATAGACTCAGGCACTTTTCAAGAAATTAATAATCATTTAACTAGTCTGGATCCTTTAGAATTTAAAGGGCCGAAGACTTATAAAGAAAAATTGCAGGCTGATCAAAAGATTACAGGATCACGAGAAGCGGTAGTGACGGGTTTGGGCAAGCTTGCGGGTAAAGATGTAGCGATCGCTGTGACTGATTCGCGATTTATTATGGGGTCTATGGGATCGGTAGTTGGTGAAAAGATTACGCGTGCGGTGGAAGAAGCCACAAAGAGAAAGATTCCAGTTATAATTATTTCTGGTTCGGGGGGCGGGGCGCGGATGTATGAAGGCGTATTTTCTTTAATGCAGATGGCTAAAACATGCGCGGCATTATCGCGGCATAATGAGGCAGGGTTTTTGCATATTTCTGTTTTAACTAATCCAACAATGGCGGGAATTATGGCTTCTTTTGCCGGCATCGGCGATATTATAATGGCGGAGCCTAAAGCCTTAATTGGTTTTACCGGCCCACGGGTTATCGAGCAAACAATTCGGCAAAAATTGCCAGAGGGATTTCAACGATCAGAGTTTTTGTTGGCGCATGGATTAATCGATATGATTGTTGCACGTAAAGAGATGAAAGAACAGATGAGTAAGATAATTGAATATACGCATATTAATAAACAGAGATGAAGGAATAAATTCGTTGAAATTCTATGTGTTTTTTAATAGAATACCCAACTAATAGTTTGAATAGTATTTATATTAAATTAATTCTAAAAATTTAGCCATTGTCATAGACTTGTTTGGCAATCGTGGACTGGAGAAATATCCAAAATGGCGCAAATAACTTTAGATAAAGTTTCCAAAATTTATAAAGGTAATGTCAAAGCGGTTGATAGTGTTAATTTAGGCATTGAAAATAAAGAATTTATGGTTCTCGTCGGGCCTTCTGGTTGTGGGAAATCAACAACTTTGAGGATGATCGCTGGATTAGAAGAGGTTTCAGAAGGTACTATTCATATTGGTGACCGGTTGATAAATTCAGTGCCAGCGAAGAGCAGAGATTTAGCCATGGTTTTTCAAAACTACGCGTTATATCCGCATATGAGTGTATACGAAAATATGGCGTTTGGTTTAAAGTTGCGTAAATATCCAAAACATGAGATTCAGCGACGGATTAATGAAGCGACGGAAATATTAGGAATTAAAAAACTCATTCAAAGAAAACCAAAAGAACTCTCCGGGGGGGAGCGTCAACGTGTTGCTTTGGGCAGAGCGATTGTGCGTAAGCCGATGGCTTTTTTATTCGACGAACCTTTAAGTAATCTTGATGCTAAGATGCGAGTGCAAATGCGCACGGAAATTCATAAATTACGTTTACGGCTACAAACTACTTTTATCTATGTAACGCATGATCAAACGGAGGCTTTAACATTAGGTGATCGGATTTGCGTCATGCGCGACGGTAAGATTCAGCAGTGTGCTGATCCTATGACGATATACGACAAACCTGCTAATAAATTCGTTGCCAGTTTTATTGGTAGTCCGCCAATTAATTTGATGGACGGAAAGATTATTAAAAAAGACCGAAAGTATTATTTTCAAGAAGGAAAGTTCCAAGTTAAACTTGTAGAAGAAATGTATAACGTTATTGCTCCATATGAAGGTAAGGAAGTGACCTTCGGTATTCGTGCTGAAGATATATATGATAAACTCTTTGCGTCTGAAGCACCACCTGAGAATACTATTAAGGCTGCTTGTGAAGTTGTTGAGCCGCTTGGTTCTGAGGTTTACTTATATTTGAATTCTGGGAAGAATTCTTTTATCGCGCGAGTTGGTGCTCATAATAGACCTGAAGTTAATAAGGATATGGATCTCGTTTTTGATATGAGCAAGGTACATTTTTTTGATCGAGATACTGAAAAAACAATTATTTAATTCTTCTTTAATTTTAACTGCAGTCCTTTTAATCCCACTATTAGGACTATTTGTCTTTGCCACTTTTTATGAACCTGCCCTTTTTGCATCCCTTTCTTTTGGATTGCTTATTGGTATTTTTCTATTATTTCCTCTGCGAAGTCGTTACATTAATCTTCAAGCGGAAGCAGAATTAAAAGCTCAAGATATTCGTGAACGTATTAATCTGCTTAATGTTGAAATTCATCATGAAGAGTTAGCGATTAAATCTTTTCAGGATAAGATTGTTAATTTTTCGCAGCTTAAGGGGATGATTGAGAAACTGAGTCAGTGTTTGTATCTTGAGGATACAATTAAAACGCTGTCTGCGGAAGTGGGGAAGCTTTTTCAAACACAAGATAAAACAATAATTTTATATTTATTTCATTCTAAGACGGGAGATTTGGGGATTTCTTCATCGAAGAAAGGACAGATGCGCGTCAATTTAAAATCAAAAAGAGGTGATATTTTTGATAAATGGGTCGTTAAAACCATGCAGCCTTTGTTGATTACTGATACTAAATCAGATTATCGTTTTGATGCTGATAAAACATCTGGCCAGAATGTCCGTTTAATTCGTTCATTGATCAGTGTACCGTTGATGGTGGGGGATAAAGCGTTAGGAATTCTAAGAATAGATAATGTTGAGCCAAATAAATTTACGGTAGAAGATTTGCGATTTTTAACAACGGTGGGAGATATTGGGGCTGTTTCTATTGAAAATGCGCAGTTGTATGAACGGGTCGAACAATTGGCTATTCGGGATAGCTTAACAAACTTATATTTGCGTCGATATTTAATGGAGCGATTCCCTGAGGAGATCAGCAGACAAATCCGCCATGGCGGAGAGCTATCGTTGCTTATGATGGATTTGGATTATTTTAAGCAGTATAACGATAAATTTGGTCATGTGGCTGGGGATATTCTTTTGCGTACGATGGGATTGATGTTGCAAGAATTCTTTAATAAGCCGGGGAATCTTGTTTGTCGTTACGGCGGTGAAGAATTCGCGGTTTTGCTACCGGATTGTTCTAAGGCGCAAGCTGTTAAACTGGCTGAAGAGGCTGCTGTTCAAATTGCGCAGCAATCTATTCTTCTGCGGCGAGAAAAAACGCATATTACAGTCTCAGTAGGAGTCGCGTCTTTTCCTAAAGATGGTCAAAATCCACATGAATTAATTCATCGTGCGGATCAAGCGTTATATAACGCAAAAGAAACCGGACGTAATAAAGTGAGTGTTGCATGATTATTTTATTGTCCTTAATAACTGTGATATATATTTTTATTCTTGTTCAAGTGGCGTATCGTTTTGTAGGGAATTCAGCTCAGCTTGTTCAACAAAAAGTAGATGAAACGGAAGGGTCGTATAATCAATTAGAGACAAAGAAGGAAAAATTGCATAAGCAGAAAATAAATTTAGAAAATAAAGCTTTGGAAATCTTTACTTTATATGAAATGACGAAAGACGTATCAAAAAGTTTGAATGAATCTGTGGCTTTTGATATTTTTAAAACCAGGTTGAGTCAGCATGTTTCTTTTACTAATTGTCGTTTGCTTGATCCTGATGATCAAGATATTAAACTTTTACGAAAGTCGTCGGAACATTTTATTTTCACATTGCGAAGTAAACGTCATAAAATTGGGTATTTGGATATTGAAGGGATTTTAGAAAATGATCGGGAAAAAGTAAATATTTTGGCTCATCAGTTTGCCTTATCGTTAAGGAGAGTGAAGCTGCACCGGGAAATTGAGAAAATTGCTATTACCGATGGCCTGACTGGGGTAAATACCCGGCGTTATACGATGGAGCGTTTAAATGAAGAATATCAACGGTCAAAAATAAAGAAAATTCCACTTTCTTTCTTAATGATTGATGTTGATTTTTTTAAGAAGATTAATGATAAATATGGGCATTTGAGTGGAGATCAAGTGTTACGGGAGATTTCAGAGGTTATTAAAGAAAATATTCGGGAGATTGATATTGCCGGCCGGTATGGTGGGGAAGAGTTTTGTATTGTGTTACCGGATACGGACAAAGCTGGAGCCCAGTATGTTGCCGGTCGTATTCGTAAAGCTGCCGAAGATAAAATATTTAAAGTTTATGATAATTCGTTGAAGGTGACTGTTAGTATTGGAACGGCGACTTTTCCCTTAGACGCGCAAAAAGTGGAAGAATTGATCGATAAAGCCGATTGGGCGCTTTACCGGGCTAAAAAGCAAGGCCGTAACCGGATTTGTTCGTTTGGAATTTATGATGAGTGATAACTCGTTTTAATATTTATAGATATAGCTTAAGTTTAATTCTTGCCTTACAAAAATTAGTAATATCTATTTACAATGCCTACCCAATTAAACCAATTTTAAAGTTGAATCCCTAAAATTTATCATGTACAATGAACGCATCTTTAAATTATCTTTACTTTAATTAATCAATTTAATTATTTAATCTATATAAATGAATAAGCTAACGATTGGTGTTGATATTGGCGGAACCAATATCAAAATAGGCTTGATTACCGCCGCTGGTAAAATTACAGCACGAACACGTTTATCCACAAGAACTTTAGTTCGTAACAAACAAAAATTGATTAACGCGCTTATTCAAAAAATTACGGATTTATTGAATGAGCAGAAAATACCTAAAAGTAAAGTTTTAGGTATTGGTATTGGGCTTCCCGGATTGATCAATCCTCAGAAAGGTATTGTAAACCTTCTTCCCAATATTCCTGGCTGGAAAAATGTGCCCCTAAAGAAAATATTAGAACAAAAATTAAAACTTAAAACTTATATTGATAATGATGTTAACGTAATTGCGCTTGGAGAATGGAAATTTGGCGCTGGCAAAGGGTATGAGAATTTAGTAATGATGACTCTAGGCACGGGGGTCGGCGGTGGATTGATTCTTAATAATGCGCTTTACAGAGGCGAAGGCTTTGTCTCTGGAGAGATAGGGCACATGTTGCTTAACGAAAAAGGACCCCATGGTGTTTTTGATGGGTATGGATACTTCGAGCATTATGTGGGTAATCGACAGTTGCGTGAGAAAGCGATTAAGATGTTTAAAAAGAAGGATATTCAGTTGGAAGAGGTTTTTACATTAGCCAATAAAGGTAATCGTTTAGCGCAGCAATTTTGGAATGATGCGGCAGTTCATATTGGCAATGTTTTGGTAGATGTTATTAATCTTTTAAATCCGCGCTTGATTATTATTGGCGGCGGCGTTTCAAATAATTTTAAATTTTTAGCGCCAGGAATTAATAAAATAATTAAACAAAGAGCTATGGAAGTGCATAAGAAAATGGTTAAAGTTGTTCGAGCAAAGCTCGGAGACGATGCCGGGATTATAGGAGCTCAGGTATTAGTTAAGGAATCAAGACTTGTTAAATAAAACAATATTTTCAGGGTTTTTATTTTTTGTGATAAGCGGTGTTTTAATTTGTTCCGCCCAGGCACAAGGAGTGGAGCTTAATGGTGATGTTGTTGAATATTCCATGGATGGAAATGTTATTACGGCAACAGGTAATGTTGTCTTAAAGAAGGATGACACTACATTATATTGTGAATATGTTGAATTTGCGCGCGATTCTAAGATGGCTTTTGCCGAAGGTAATGTTCGGCTGAAAACAGGTGACGGAGAAATTACAGGGGATAAACTGCGTTTTAATTTTGAAACAAAAACTGGCAGTTTTAATGGCGCCAATATCATTGCGTATCCTTATTTTGGAGCCGCGCAAAAAGTGGCGAAGGTCGGAGAAAATGAACTCCAAATGGATGACGGATATATTACAACATCCGACTTTGATGATCCTGAATTTCGTATTACTTCTAAGACAGTAGAAGTTTTTCCGGGAGATAAATTAATTGCCCGGCATTCAGTTTTAAAAATAGGTAAATTGCCGTTGTTTTATTTTCCGGTTTTTAAGCAAAGTTTAGTCGATAAAAAACCGAAACTTATTTTTAAGCCAGGACATTCGAAAGATTGGGGAACTTTTGTTTTAACGGATTATCGATATCGACTCAATCAATATATCAAAGGAGTTTTGCATCTGGATTACCGCGATCGATTAGGGTGGGGAGGCGGAGCAGATATGGAGTATAAAACACCGAATGTGGGTGATGGGCGTATCAGATTATATTATACAGGTGAGAGAGATAAAGAGCTTATTGTGCAACGAACAGTTGAGCGTTATAAGGCGGAATGGCGGCATAAATGGAATATTGATCAGAAAACCAATGCTATTATGCAATATTATAAACTTAGTGATGGTTCCTTTTTAAAAGATTATTTTGAGAAAGAGTCAGATCAAGATACCGCCCCGACGACATTCTTTTTGATGACACGAACATTGCCTAAGGGTGTGTTAAGTTTTCAAACTGATCTGAGAGTAAATAGATTTGAAAGTAAGGTTGAAAGAATTCCGGAAGTTCGCTATTCTTTGGCAAGTACAGAATTGTGGGAAACAGGCCTTTTTTATAAAAATACGACAACTTATTCGAATTTAAATTCGAAAACTGGCGCGCCCAGCGAAGTGCGGCAAAAAACCAATCGTATTGATATGGATAATGAAGTTTCTTATCCGATCAAAGTGGGAATTATCGAATTTAAACCGTTTATAGGCGGGCGAAATACATATTATAGTCGGACTAAAGTTCAGGATAAATTTGACGCGATCAGGGGCGTGTTTAAGACAGGGGCGTCATTAAGTACGAAATTTTATCGGATATTTGACGTTTACACGGATTTTATTGGGTTAAATATTAATCGATTACGACATATTATTACGCCTTCAATTGATTATCGCTACGAGAGTTCACCGACTTTGGCAAATGTTGATATTGATCAATATGACAGTGTTGATGCGTTAGGAAAATTTCATAGCATTCATTTTTCTTTAGAAAACAAACTCCAGACAAAACGCGACGGTCAATCCGTTGATATTTTACGGTTTATTTTAGGAACAGATTTTCGGCTTAAAGATAATCCTTCGACAGGTGGTTTTGATACTATTACCAGTGATTTGGATTTAAATCCGACGGATTGGTTGAGTTTTTATTTTGATTCAACCTATAGCACGCAACGAGAACATTTAACTGAAGCCAATTTTGATATGTATATAAATGGAAAAGAAAATAAATGGCGGTTTGGTTTGGGAAAAAGATATAATCGGGAAATTGATGATCAGATTACGACAGATTTTGATTATCAGATCAATCAGAAATGGGGATTTCATTCTTATGGCCGGTTTGATATTGATCGGGGATTATTAAAAGAGCAGGAATACGCGTTAAGACGAGACTTACATGCATGGGATATGGAATTTAATGTCAATTCTACACGGGGGGAAGGGACAGAGTTTTTATTATTGTTTACTTTAAAAGCTCATCCGGAAATTGGATTTGATTTTGGAAAAACTATTCATCAGCGAAGACGTTAATGAATTAAAAAAGTGAGAGGAGTAGATAAGTGAATATAGCTGTAGTTGGATCAGGATATGTAGGATTAGTGACAGGGGTTTGTTTGGCGCATATTGGGCATGATGTTATTTGTGTCGATATTGATGAAGCAAAGATTAAAACTTTGAAGCAGGCTAAAGTTCCTATTTATGAGCCTGGTTTAGAAGATCTTTTGAAGAAATATTTAAAAAACAAAAGATTGCGTTTTACAACGTCAATTAAAGAGGCAACCAAAGAGTCAACCGCGATTTTCATTGCGGTCGGAACTCCGTCTAAAAAGAATGGTGAAGCTGATTTAACATATGTTGAAAATGTTGCACGGGAAATTGCTGTTACGATGGATTCGTATAAGTTGATTATCGAAAAATCCACTGTGCCTGCAGATACAGGGCGGCGAATTGAAAGAACAATTCGATTAAATCTTAAAAATAAGATTAAACAAGAGAAAAAAGGTGATCGCGAGTTTGATGTTGCCTCTAATCCTGAATTTTTACGAGAAGGGTCTGCGGTTCATGATTTCATGAACCCTGACAGGGTTGTTATTGGGGTTGAGTCAAAAAAGGCAGAGAAAATATTGAGAGAGATTTATAAACCATTAAAGCCAAAGATGGTCGTAACTAATATTAAATCTGCGGAGCTAATTAAACACGCTTCAAACTCTTTCTTGGCGACAAAAATATCTTTTATTAATGCGATCGCTCAAATTTGCGATCATATTGGTGGGGATGTGTTAAAAGTAGCAGAAGGTATGGGGTATGATAAGCGTATCGGAAGGGCTTTTTTAAATGCTGGGGTTGGTTATGGGGGGAGTTGTTTCCCAAAAGATGTTGACGCGTTTATTCGTTTAAGTGAAAAAAGCGGATATAATTTTCGGTTATTGAAAGAAGTGCGGAATGTTAATGAAGAGCAAAAATCTTCTTTTATTCGTTTAATTGAAGATAAATTATGGATTGTAAAAAATAAAGTCATTGGTGTTTTAGGTTTAGCATTTAAAGCAGACACTGATGATATGCGCAATGCGCCATCTATTGATATTATTCAAGCTTTGCAGGCGGAAGGTGCTAAAATCCGTGCTTATGATCCGCAAGCTGTTAATAATGCAAAAAAGGTTTTAGAAGATATAATTTACTGTAAAGATCCTTATGAATTGGCAAAGGATTGTGATTGTTTGTTAATATTAACTGAGTGGGATGAATTTAAGGATATCGATTTTACCAAGATTAAGAAATCGATGAAACAGGATATTATTTTTGATGGACGCAACCTATATAGTGACAATAGGTTGGGAGATATTGGGTTTGAGTATCATGGTATTGGCCGCGGACAAGTTTAAGATGAATTTTTTTGGCAAGTTATATAGGTATATGATATACTTGCATTTAAACCGCTGGTTTTTAAATTAAAAATCTTTATCGATTTTTTATAAATTATTAAGAAATAGAGGGTTAAGAAATGTCAAATTCATTAAAAAAGAGCATAAGTTCAAATAAAGCAAAAATTGCAGTTATCGGGCTAGGATATGTTGGCTTGCCATTAGCCGTCAATTTTGCGAAAAAGGGTTTTAAAGTTTTTGGTTTAGATAAAGATGCGGATCGTGTCAGCCAAATAAATAAGAAAATTAGTTATATTTCAGATATACCGACAAAGGAAATTGTACGAGTGGTTAATGGCGGGAAATTTCAAGCGAGCATGGATTTTGAAATTTTAAAAACAATTGACGTCATTATTATCTGCGTTCCAACACCATTAAAACGAAAATATACTCCTGATATTACGTATATTCTTAGCGCTGTTCGCACCATCAGAAAATATCTTCGGAAAAATACTTTAATTGTTCTTGAAAGTACAACTTATCCGGGAACAACCGAAGAATTAATTATGCCTGAGCTTGAAAAAAGTGGACTTAAGGCAGGAAAAGATTTTTATTTATCATTTTCGCCGGAACGCATTGATCCTGGTAATAAGAAATATGATGTGACTCGTATTCCAAAGGTTGTTGGCGGATATAATAAGACTAGTGGAGAGTTGACAAAGGCTCTTTATGAGAAGATTATTAAGCACATTCATGTTGTCAGTACGGCTAAGGCTGCGGAAATGACTAAATTGCTGGAAAATTCTTTCCGCATTATTAATATCGGTTGGATTAATGAAGTTGCCATGATGTGTCATAAAATGGATATCAATATCTGGGAAGTTATTGAAGCTGCCAAAACAAAACCGTTTGGTTTTATGCCATTTTATCCTGGGCTTGGTGTGGGCGGTCATTGTATTCCCGATGATCCACTATATTTATATTGGAAAGCTAAGCATAGTGGTTTTAGTTCGAAATTTATCAAATTATCAGCGGATATTAACTCTAATATGCCTGTTTACGCCATTGAACGTTTAAAGTCAATTTTACGTGTACGTAAGCGCAAACTTTCTGAATCTAAAATTTTGGTTTTAGGTGTGACATATAAGAAAGATGTAAAAGATTTGCGTAAATCTCCACCGTTAAAGCTAATTGAATTATTATTGGATAAAGGGTGTAAAGTAGATTATTCTGACCCGATCATTCCCTATTTAAAATTTGGCAAGATTGATTTAACATCCGTTAAATTATCGGAAGGAAGCTTGAGAAAATACGATTGTGTTTTGATCACAACTGATCACACAAGAGTAAATTATAAAATGGTTCTTAAATCTGCCCGGCTTATTTATGATATTAAGAATATTTATACAGGCATTGAATCTAAGAAGGTAATTGCGTTTTAATTAAAGCTTAAAGATAGTTCTCGCGTTTTTTCATGCCATACATCGATATTAATTATTAGTCGAAATAATTCTATTTTTTAAATTAAGATTTTTTATTGTCTTAAATATTAATAATTTTATGACTAAAAGAAAAAAAGTTGTAGTTATTACCGGCGGGGCTGGATTTTTAGGAAGCCATCTTTGTGATCGTTTTATCAAAGATGGTTTTACAGTGCTGTGTATCGATAATCTTATTACTGGAAATATAAAAAATATAGAACATCTTATTAAGAATAAGAATTTTGAGTTTCTTAATCATGATATTTCTAATAAGATTTATATAACCGGCCCGGTGGATTATGTTTTGCATTTTGCTTCACCCGCAAGCCCGATTGATTATTTAAATTATCCAATACCGACATTAAAAGTTGGGTCACTTGGAACGCATAACACTCTAGGTTTAGCAAAATATAAAAAAGCGGTTTATCTTATTGCGTCGACATCTGAGGTTTACGGCGATCCGCAAGTTCATCCGCAAAAAGAAGATTATTGGGGGCATGTAAATCCGATAGGTCCGCGGGGTGTTTATGATGAAGCTAAACGGTTCGCCGAGGCTATCACCATGGCGTATCGAAGGTATCATCATATGGATAGTAAAATTGTTCGCATTTTTAATACATATGGACCACGAATGAGAATTAATGATGGAAGGGTTGTCCCAAATTTTGTTTATCAAGCTTTACACAATAAGCCGTTAACTATTTATGGAGACGGAAAACAAACAAGATCGTTTTGTTATTATACAGATTTGATAGAGGGTATTGTTAGGCTCATTATGTCGAAATATTCAGGCCCGGTGAATATCGGTAATCCGGATGAATTTACAATTTTAGAATTCGCGCAGTTATTTACAAAACTTTCTGGGACAAAAAGTAAGATAGTTTATAAGAAACTGCCAGTTGATGATCCTAAAATTCGACGGCCAGATATTAGTTTGGCAAAAAAACTTTTAAAATGGCAGCCAAAAGTAAAACTGGAAAAAGGTTTAAAACAGACTATTTCTTGGTTTGAAGAAAATTATTCGAAATGAATGAACAAAAACCAACGTATATTTTAGGGATTTCCGCATTTTATCATGACAGCGCAGCTGCTCTTGTAAAAGACGGTGAAATTGTTGCGGCGGCGCAAGAAGAGCGGTTTACGCGTAAGAAACATGATTTTAATTTCCCACATCATGCTATTGAATATTGTTTAAAAGAGGCAGGAATTGAAGCAAAAGATTTAACGTATGTCGGGTTTTATGACAAACCGTTTTTAAAATTTGAAAGGCTTTTATTAACTTACCTTACATATGCCCCTGTAGGTATCCAATCGTTTATCAAGGCCATGCCTTTATGGTTAAAAGAGAAAATCTTTTTAAAGGATTTAATTTATAAGGAATTAAAAAATCAATATGATGGGGATATTATTTTTCCGGAACATCATGAATCCCATGGCGCGTCCGCGTTTTATCCGTCGCCATTTGAGCAAGCCGCGTTTCTTACATTAGATGGAGTTGGAGAATGGGCGACAACAAGTTTTGGCGTTGGCAAAGATAATGAAATGGATATTTTAGGGGAAATTTACTTTCCTCACTCTTTGGGGTTATTATATTCCGCGTTCACGTATTACACGGGGTTTCGTGTAAATTCTGGAGAATACAAATTGATGGGATTGGCGCCTTACGGTGAACCTAAGTATGTTGATCTTATTAAGAATCATTTAATTGATATTAAAGAAGACGGTTCATTTAAATTGGATTTGAGTTACTTTAATTATTGCGCCGGTTTGACTATGACCAATAATAAGTTTCACAGATTGTTTGGTTGGCAGCCAAGAAAACCGGAGAGTCAGATTACTCAACGGGATATGGATATCGCGCGTTCCATCCAGGTTGTTACGGAAGAAGTTATGTTAAAGCTCGCAAACTATGTGCATGATATGACAGGGCAGGAAAATTTATGTTTGGCGGGAGGGGTAGCTTTAAACTGTGTAGGTAATGGGGTTATTTTACGTGAAAGCAAATTTAAAAAAATATGGATACAGCCTGCAGCAGGCGATGCTGGAGGAGCATTAGGGGTCGCGCTTTATACTTGGTATCGTTATTTAAATAATCCTCGGCGGGTTAATAATGTTGATGATTTGCAAAAAGGATCTTATTTGGGGCCAAATTTTTCTAAAGCAGAAATAGAAGAGTTGATTAAGAATGAAGAAGCTGTTTTTGAGAAGTATGATGATCAGGAGTTGCCAAAACGAATTGCGCAGATTATTAATGATCAGAATGTGGTCGGTCTTTTTCAGGGGAGAATGGAATTTGGTCCGCGGGCGTTGGGTGCGCGCAGTATTATCGGCGATGCGCGCAGTACTGAAATGCAGACGGTTATGAATCTAAAAATTAAATTTCGTGAATCTTTTCGACCATTTGCCCCGAGTGTTATGGAGGAACATGTTTCAAAATATTTTGAACATAACTGTGAAAGTCCTTACATGCTATTGGTGGCCCAAGTAAAAGAAGATATCATTAAGCAAGAATCGCGCAATACGACAGCTGAAGGGATTGAGAAGTTAAAAATTAAGCGTTCTGATTTGCCTGCGATAACACACGTGGATTATTCTGCTAGAATTCAGACAGTGTCGGAAAAAACAAATCCTATGTATTATAATATTATTAAAGAGTTTTATAATTTATCCGGATCGCCAGTCATTATAAACACATCATTTAATATTCGGGGGGAACCTATTGTGGGAACACCGCATGATGCGTATCGGTGTTTTATGTGTACAGATATGGATTATTTGGTGATTAATAACTATATTTTTGATAAGAAAAAACAACCGAATAAGAATAAATATAAAAAAGAAGACATTACTCAAATATTAGATTAAACAAAATTAGGTAAGGTAAGTAAGGTAGTTAAAAGAATATGAAATTAAAAGGTAAACAAAAAATTGGATTGGTTTTAGCTGGAATGTTTTTAGTGTGGGGGATTCTGCATTATCAGCATCATGGTCTTATGGCGATTAATGTTGTTTTGTTTACCATTGCTGCATTTTTTATTTTGGTAAATTTGTGTGCTGATCATCTGCTTGTGTTTGGTTATGGATTGCCAGTTATTCTTCTTTGTGTCGGGACTTTGCATTGTATTAAACATGGGGAATCTGGTGTTTTTACTAAAATCGCTTATGCATTAGCTGGTATAGTTTTCTTAATTTCTTTATTTAATCGTCAAGGGTTGGAATTTATTTATAAATACTGGATGAAAGTTGCGCATTTTATCGGCGATACAATTACAGCTATATTAATGATGATCATGTTTTATTTAGTATTTACACCGATTGGAATATTCCTGCGGCTGACAGGAAAAGATCTCTTAGATAGGAAGATTGATAAGACTATTCAAAGTTATTGGAAGCTTAGAGAAAAAACGCCTTTTGATAAAGAGCGTTGCACAAAACAATTTTAAAAGAGGTGAATATTATGTCGAAAGCATCTATTTTTAAAGAATTTTGGGATTTCTTAAAAACGAGTAAGCGGTATTGGCTAGCGCCCATTATTATCATAATGGTACTTTTAAGTTTGCTTATTGTTTTTACTCAAAGTTCAGCAGTTGCCCCATTTATTTATACATTATTTTAGTTTTTAGAATAGCATTGCTTTTTTCAGAAGGTTTTATAACTTTTTAAAAAAAAGTAGGAACCTATTTAAGTTTTCGCTATACTACACCTGCAAATTATTAGGAATTTTAACTTACTGCATTAAAATACATTCATACAAAATCATGCAACTTACCAAAAAAGATATTGAGAATTTTGAAAAAGAGATCGCTGAGATTTTTTCTCAAGGAAAAATCCGTGCACCCGTGCATTTAAGAGCTGGGCGGGAAGATCAGCTTATTAAAATTTTTCAAGAATACAATATTGGAGATGATGATTATATTTATGGATATTGGGATTCTCATGAATTAGCCTTGCTGAAGGGGGTTCCTCGTGAAGAGTTAAAACAAGCTATTTTAGATGGAAAAAGTATTTCGTTGTGTTTTCCAAAATATAAAATATTGTGTTCCGGAATCGTGGGTAGTCTGATGGGAACCGCGGTTGGAACAGCTTGGGCATTGAAGACGCAGCGGAAACCCGGACGGGTTTTTATATTTTGTGGCGATATGTCGGCTGAAACGGGAGTTTTTCATGAATCGGTCAAATACGCTCATAATTTTGATTTGCCGGTAACCTTTGTGGTTTGTGATAATGGCGTGAGTGTGATGACAGACACCCGGGAAACTTGGGGTAGTCAAGAGCCGTGGTTTGCAGATACAAAATACGCTGCTAAGATTATTTATTTTAAATATAAGAATGAATATCCGCATTCAGGATTAGGAAAATTAATTAAATTTTAAACTACTTATGAAATACTTTGATGAACTAAAAAGAACAATGGAATGGTTATCTCAGCAAGACAACACCTTGTTTGTCGGTCAGACTGTTGCTGGCCCGGGAACATTTATGTTTCAAACGCTGCGTGATTTGCCGAAAGAGAAAACATTGGAGATGCCGATCAATGAAAGTTTTCAGATGCAGTTTACCATTGGGCTAGCATTAGCAGGGTATACACCGATATCTGTTTATCCTCGTCAGAATTTTTTACTTTTGGCAACAGCCGATATGGTTAATATGTTGGATAAGATTCCAGCCATTAGTGATAATCAGGTATTGCCACGCATTATTATTCGTGTGGCAGCAGGACCGTATGAGCCTGTTCATCCTGGCCATCAGCATGTGGGCAATTATGCGGAAGGTTTTCGTAAGATGTTCAGTTGGATTGATGTGGTGGAGCTGGAAGAACCGCAGGATATTTTTCCAGCCTATGAACATGCTTATACACGCAAAGATCAAAAAGCAACGCTCATCATTGAGCATGGCAATTATTATAACGCGAAATAATTTAAATTTTTTTTCATCATGAAGGAGTTTAGCGCATGCGTATTTTAATCACCGGTGGGGCTGGATATTTAGGCGCAGTCATTACCCCTGTTTTTCTGCGAGAAGGACATGAAGTAACGGTTTTAGATACTTTTATGTACAATCAAAGTTCTTTGTTAGATTGCTGTCACTATCCGCAATTAAAGGTTATCCGTGGCGATACTCGAGATAAGAATCTTATAGCACAACTTATGAAAGAATGTGACGCCGTTTTTCCCTTAGCCTGTTTAACCGGAGCGCCGTTATGTGACCGGCAACCACAGGATGCTGAAGAAATTGTTGTGAATGCGTTAAAAATGATATTAGGTTTACGCAGTAAAGATCAAATAATTATTTATCCAACCACGAATAGCGGTTATGGAGTTGGCGAAAAGGGGAAGTTTTGTACGGAAGAAACTCCTTTGCGTCCAATTTCATTATACGGTCGCATTAAAGTGCAGGCAGAACAAATGGTTCTTGATGCGGGTAACGCTGTCACGTTGCGTTTGGCCACAGCCTTCGGTGTTTCTCCACGGATGCGTCTCGATCTTTTAGTTAACGATTTTACTTTTCGAGCTGTATTTGAACATCGATTAGAGCTATTTGAAGCGCATTTTAAGCGTAATTTTATTCACGTACGTGATGTAGCGAAAGCCTTTTTGCATATGGTGAATAATTTTGACAAAGTAAAGGATCAAACTTATAATGTAGGCCTGAGCGACGCTAATTTAAGTAAATTAGAATTGTGTCAGGAAATAAAGAAGTTTATTCCTGATTTGGAGATTATTGAATCCAATCAAGGGGAAGATCCTGATAAGCGCGATTATATTGTCAGTAATGAAAAAATTGAAAGTACCGGATATAAACCAGATGTTTCACTTTCCGATGGTATTCAAGAACTTATTAAATGTTTCCGTGTGATTGATTATCGAAAGTCGATCGAATCACGTTTAACAAATGTTTAGACAGTCATAATGAACTCATTAGACATCCTTTTTGTCCATCCCAATGCTTCCCAGAAAATATATCAAGATTTAAGTAAAGATTTCTCCACCATCGAACCACCGATATGGGCAGGTATGCTTATGGCGCATTGTTTAATGAAAGGGTTTCGTGCCGAAATTCTTGATTGCGAAGCGCTGCATTTGAATGATGATACCGCCCTGGTTCAGATTAAAAAATCAAATCCTCGCGTGACATGTTTTGTCGTTTATGGGCAGCAGCCATCTGCGAGTTCGCAAAATATGGAAGGCGCGGTTTCTTTAGCTGAGAAAGTTAAAGATGTTTGTGGTGATACAACGATTGTTTTTGTTGGTGGACATGTCAGCGCGTTGTCTAAAGAAGTCATGGAAAATCATCCGTTTATCGATATGGTTTGCCAGAATGAAGGTGTCTATACGATATCTAATTTATTACAATCAAACTTAAAAGATAAATTATCGCAGATTAAGGGATTAGGATACCGCGACGGAACGAGTATTGTTTTAAATCCTCCGTCACCGATCGTGGCTAAGGAAGATCTTCCTCGAGAGCTTCCTGGCATTCCCTGGGATCACCTGCCGATGGATCGATATCGGACAGCGCTTTGGCATGCGTTGCCGAATAATTCTCAGCGGCAGCCGTATACAGCTTTATACACGAGCTTAGGTTGTCCGATGAGATGTTCTTTTTGTATGATTAACATTATTAATCGGCAGGAGAATGAATATTCTGACGGTAGCGCAGTTTTTCGTTATTGGGAACCGGATTTTATTATTAAAGAATTTGATAAATTTGCTGAATTGGGCATAAAGAATATTAAGATTGCCGATGAATTATTTGTATTGAACGCGAATCATTTTATGAAATTATGCGATCTAATTATTGAACGTGGATATCAATTTAATATTTGGTGTTACTCGCGGATTGATACGGTTAAGGAGAAATATTTAGAAACTTTGAAAAAGGCGGGAGTTAACTATTTGGCGTTAGGCATCGAAAGTGGAAATACGAAAGTTCGTAAAGATGTCACTAAAGGGCGATTTGAGGAGGTGGACATTCGTGATATTGTAAGAAAAATCCGAGAACATGGGATTAATGTTGCGGCCAATTATATATTTGGTTTACCAGAAGATGACTATGAAAGCATGCAGCAAACATTAGATTTGGCGTTGGAAATGAATACAGAAATGGCAAATTTCTATTCAGCTATGGCGTACCCAGGCAGTCCATTATATGGACAAGCAAAGAAAGAAGGTTGGAAACTGCCATCGACGTATGCGGGATATTCGCAGCATTCTTATTACACGCAGCCGTTACCGACGAAATATTTAACCGCGGAACAAGTCTTAGCCTTTCGTGATGAAGCTTGGATGAAATATCATACGAATCCGAATTTTTTAAATTTATTAAAAGAAAAATTCGGTCAGACCGCTGTAGATGAAACTCTGAAATCAACGAAAATAAAATTAAGACGTAAGATTTTAGAGGAACAAACTGTCACATGATTATCAGTCGAACACCATTTCGTATTTCATTTTTTGGAGGGGGTACGGATTATCCGAAATGGTTTGAAAATAATAAAGGAGCAGTTTTAGCAACTACCATTAATAAGTATTGTTATATTACCTGCCGTTATTTGCCTCCTTTTTTTAAACATCGTTCGCGCATCATCTATTCCAAAATGGAACATGTTCAAGGGATTAATGATATAGACCATCCTTCTGTGAGAGAAGTTTTACGATTTTTAAAAATTCGCCAAGGGGTTGAAATCCATCATGATGGAGATCTTCCCGCCCGGACAGGGTTAGGATCAAGTTCTTCTTTTACGGTAGGTCTTCTTAATGGTTTGTACGCGTTAATCGGCGAGATGCCAGACAAAGAACGTCTGGCCAAGGAAGCGATTTTTATAGAGCAAGAGCGGTGTAAAGAAAATGTTGGATGTCAGGATCAAATGCTGGCCGCTTATGGTGGATTTAATTTTATAGAATTCGGAGGGAAAGATCATCTGCAAGTCCGCCGGATTACTTTGCCCGCGCCTCGCATTAAAAGTCTCCAAAATCATCTTATGTTATATTTTACCGGTTTTTCCAGAACAGCCTCTGAAATCGCGGCGCATCAGATTAAAAATATTCCTGATAAAGAAAAGGAATTAACGGCGATGTATGAAATGGCTTCACATGCGTTAGATCTTTTAAAAAAAGATGAACTCACTAAATTTGGAAAATTATTACATGAGAGCTGGCAGTTTAAGCGGCAATTATCGGATAAGGTTTCAACACCGGAGATTGATCAAATTTACACGACGGCAATGGAAAATGGCGCATATGGTGGCAAATTATTAGGAGCAGGCGGCGGTGGATTTATTTTAATTTTTGCCCCGCCAAAAGCGCAGAAAAAAATAAAAGAAAAATTTAAGAAACTCCTTTTAGTCCCGTTTAATTTTGAAAACTTGGGAAGTCAGATTATCTTTTATCATCCTAACGGCGGGAAAGAAGAATAATCGTATTTATTAATTAAGATGAGAGATCTTTCTGGGATTGATGCTGTTGTGCTTTGTGGTGGCCGCGGGACGCGTCTGGAAAATGTTGAAAAGAATTTGCCTAAAGCTCTTGTCCAAATTAATGGAACCCCATTTTTAGAAATCCTTCTTAAATTTTTTAAACGACAGTCTCTACGACGGGTTATTCTTTGTGTCGGATATAAAGCGGAAAGCATTGAAGCGTTTATTGAGAGAGATAACTTTGGGCTGGATATTCTTTTATCCAGAGAGGAAAAGGCTTTGGGAACGGCGGGAGCGTTAACCCATGCTAAAAGTTTAATCAAAAGTGATCCGTTTTTTGTTTTTAATGGAGATTCTTTATGTGCCGCGGAATTAGCAGTTCATTTGGATTTTCATTGTCTGAAAAAAGCATTGGCGTCTATCGAGGTTTCAGAAGTAACGGACCATCAAGATTTTGGGACCATTGAAATTAACGCCCAACAAAAAATCACATGTTTTAAAGAAAAAGGCCAAAGTTCGACGTCAAATGCGCTGGTAAACGCCGGGATTTATTGTTTTGATCAGAAGATATTTTCTTATATACCAAATCAATTTCCGGTTTCTTTAGAATACGATGTTTTTCCAAAGATTATTCAGAAGCAATTTTATGGATTTGCGATAAAAACACCTTTTTTTGATATCGGTACTCCGCAGCGATATCAAGATGCGCAAGAAAAGCTGAAAGGCTTTCTTAATGAATAAAAAGCAGAAACAGGCTGTTTTATTTCTTATATTTGTGATCTTTATCGGGAATATTGTTCGTTATTCTCATCGATCGGAAAAAAGAGCTTACGCTGATTTTCGTGTTTATTACGCGACAGCAGAACGTTTTATACAAAAAGAAAATATTTACGCGCGCCCGGATGAATCGATCACCCCTTATAAATATTCACCGATGTTCGCGATGATTATGGCCCCATTAGGATTTTTGTCGCAAAAACAGGCAAGCCTAGTTTTTTTTACGATTAATTTTGTGGCGATTATCGCGATTTTGATGTTAGCAAAACGGTTTTTTCAAATACAAGATTTTGATTTTAAACAGACGAGTATTTTATATTTTCTGTCCATTTTATTTACATCACGTTTTATTTTGTTAGTAACGGATTCAGGACAGGTTGGATTGTTAATATTGCTCCTGGTGATCGGAAGTTTATATTTATTGTGGAAGGATAAGCCTTTATCCGCTGCGTTGTGTTTGGCGGTATCTATTATGATTAAATATATGCCGATAATTTTTCTTCCTTATTTTTTAATTAAGAAGAAATACAAATTTGTTGCGGCCACGGTTTTATTTCTTATTTTATTTTCTTTTGTTCCAGCAGTATACGTTGGATTCGACGTGAATTTAGCATATTTGAAGAATTGGCTGCCGTTTATTTCTGACGCGTCTTTTGATCAAGGGTCGTGGTTTGATACAAAGAACCAATCAATTTATTCGTTATTTTTACGTATATTAACGGGGATTTCAGGGGCAATGAGTTTTCAATACATGTTGTTGATCGGAATATTCTTTGGAGCGTGTATTTATCTCAGTGCTGTTGCGCCTTTATCAAAAGGAGAGAATAGTTATTTTATTGAATGTTCAATTCTTATGGTGTGTTTGGCGTTATTTAACCCTAACGCTTGGATGCATAATTATGTTGTATTAGTATTCGCCTATATGTTGTTTATTTATTATCATATGAAAACAAAATTTCAGGATAAAATTGGCTTGGGGCTAATGATCCTTTCATTTGTTTTAACCAGCTGGGTTAGTGAAACAATGATTGGCGAGAAAGGGGAAGAGTTTTTTGAGATGTATTCCAATGTGACAATAGGAGCTCTCATTTTGGTTGTTGCTCTTCTGCGGATAAAATATAATAAATTTTTATTAGAAAGGTTTGTATATTCATGAGTGCGATGAAGACATCTTATAAAGTGCCGTTTGGAACGGTGTCCATTACGGATGAAGCCCGTCAGGAAATTGATAGAATTCTTGATATTAAATGGGTAACAAACGGAGAATTAGTGCGTCGGTTTGAAAGTGAATTCGCAAAAATATTTGGAGTTAAAGAGGCTG
The DNA here is from genome assembly GCA_020632515.1 of Candidatus Omnitrophota bacterium. GTDB lineage: Bacteria > Omnitrophota > Gorgyraeia > Zapsychrales > Zapsychraceae > JACKFK01. The sequence continues at coordinate 125,205 of JACKFK010000006.1, forward strand.
TCGCTGTTAGCAGCGGTACAGACGCTGACGCGTTAGCGTGCAGTGCTCTATATGATTTTGGCGCTCAGCGGGGGGATGAAATTATTATTCCCGCATTAACTTTTGTTGCAACAGCTAATGCTGTTTTTCAAGCCGGATTTAAACCGGTTTTTGTGGATGTTAATCGAGAAACTCTTAACATTGATCCTGACAAGATTGAACAGGTTATTACCAAGCGAACAAAGGCTATTATGCCTGTTCATTTAATGGGTAAGCCCGCTGATATGGATTGTATCGGAAAGATTGCCGAGAAATATAAGTTGTTTGTTATTGAAGATGCGGCTGAAGCGCATGGCGCGGAATTTAAAGGAAAGAAAATCGGCGGAATCGGAGATATGGCTGCGTTTAGTCTTTACGCGGCGCATATTGTGACCACCATTGAAGGGGGGATTATTACCACAAATAATCCGAAAATGGCTGAAGCCTTGCGGTCATTAAGAAATCACGGCATTGTAAATAAATTTGAATTTAAGCGTATCGGGTTTTCTGCTAAAATGAATGAAATTGAGGCTGCGGTTGGATTGGGCAATATTAAAATATTTTCTCAAATATTAGAAAAGCGTCGGAGAAATTTGCTTTATTTAATTGATAAGTTTGATAAGTTTTCTGAATATTTTATAACAATTAAAGAAGAAGATGGGGAAAAAATCGGCCCACACGCGTTTTCCATTATTGTAAAACCAAATGCGCCATTTTCAAAAGATGAATATGTGCAGTATATCGAATCGTCTGGAGTGGATTCGCGCAATTTATTTTATTCTATACCGACACAGTGTCCGAGCTATAGTTTTCTCGGACATAAATTAGGCGATTTTCCGGAAGCTGAGTATTGTTCAAATAATGGAACGCATATCGGGATCCATCAGGATATTGAACTGGATGGATTAGATTATGTTGTTCAAGTGACTGACGAGTTTCTAAAGACAAGGAAAGTGTAATGCATATTGCTATTAACTGCCGTTCTTTTTTAAAGAAGAAATATACAGGAATTGGGCGGTATGCGTATCACTTGGTTAAAAGTCTGAGTGAAATTGACACAAGAAATGCGTATTCTTTATACGCGAAAAAAGGTATTTTTAACTTAACCAAAAGAGTCCCTCGGTTTGGGCCAGCCAATTTTTTGTCAAAGATTGATCGTTTTAATGTCGGGCCAGAAAAGTTTTTGGGCAAGATCGATATTTACCATTCACCCAGTCCATCCACGTTAGATGTTAATAACGGCGCAAAAGTAGTTGTCACTGTTCATGATTTAATTTTTAAGACATTTCCGCAGGGGCATACGCAAAAAACATTGGATGAAACAGATAAGCAGTTTAAGAATATCGGAGAAAAAGCTGCAAAGATTATTTGCTGTTCAAAAAATACTGTGCGGGATTTGCAGAAATATTTTAATATTAAGAAAAATAAAATCTCCATGGTTTATCAAGGCGTGGATAAAAATTTATTTTATCTTATCGGTCGAGAAGAAGAAAAATATGCGGTCAAATTATTACGAAATAAAGGTATTCATGAACCGTTTATTCTTTCTGTCGGAACAATAGAACCGAGAAAGAACTTGGAAAACATTCTGCACGCCTTTGATAAATTGAGGACGCGCAAACAATTTCAAGGGAAATTAGTTGTTATTGGAATGAAAGGGTGGATGAGTGAGAGTATATACGGATTAATTCGTAAATTAGAGTTGAAAGAGCATGTTATTTTTTTAGGCTATCTTTCCGATCCGGAATTGAGAATGTTTTATAACAAGGCGGAAGCATTTGTTTTTCCTTCTTTTTATGAAGGTTTTGGATTTCCAATCGTTGAAGCTTTTTGTTGCGGAACACCAGTTGTCACCTCAAACGTTTCTTCTTGCCCAGAAGTAGCCCAGGACGCGGCGATGATTGTAGATCCTTATGATCCGGAAAGTATTTCCCAGGGAATCGCGCAAATTATTAATGATCAAGAAGTAAAGAATATGCTGCGTGAGAAGGGATTACGTCGGGCCGGAGATTTCAATTTTCGTAAGACAGCCAAGAAAACTCTGGATATTTATAAAGAAGTTTATCGAATGTAAAAAACCGCAAAGTCACATAGTCATCGCAGCGCATGGGACTTTGTGATCGGGTGACTTTTATGAAAATCAGTGGTTTTACCATTGCTCGAAATGCGATTAAATATAATTATCCGATTATTGAATCGATTTGTTCGATTCTACCGATTTGTGATGAATTTATTGTCAATGTGGGCGATTCTGAAGATGACACATTGAAGTTAATTCAATCAATCTCTGATAAGAAAATTCGGATTATTCAGAATAAGTGGGATTTCTCGCAGGGTAAAGAAGTTTTGTCTTATCAAACTAATCTTGCTTTAAAGGAATGCGCAGGTGACTGGGCGTTTTATCTTCAGTCGGATGAAGTTATTCACGAAAAAGATTTGCCGAAATTAGAGAGTGTCATGCGCAAATATTCAGCGGATTTAACAGTGGATGCACTGCGTTTTCAGTGGTTGCATTTTTATGGAAGTTATTATCGTTATCGGATTGATTCAGGATGGTATCAGAAACAAAATCGGATTGTACGTAATAATGGTCAGGTTGAGTCGTATGGAGATGCTTTTGGATTTAAAAGGGTTGACGAAAAACCATTAAATTGGAAAAATACAAATTGTTTGCTTTATCATTATGGCTGGGTTCATCCTGAAGAAATTATGGCGCAGCGGCGGTTTAATGCCGAAAAAATTGGATTTGTTTCTTTGACCGACGAGCAAAGAATGGAGCAGCGATATTCCTATGGTGATCTTAATCGATTTCCAGCCTATTTTGGTGCGCATCCAAAATTGATGCGTAATCGGATAAAAGAACACAGACTAAGTCAAACGGATTTAAATGACGTGCGTAAGCGTTATTGGTGGCATCCTCTGCGGGCTTTGGGTGTGCGTTATAAAACAGGAAAGAGATTAAAAAAGGTATTATGACAAAGAAAACAAATGTTTATGCAGTGATTCTTGCTGGTGGTTCTGGAACGCGATTTTGGCCGATGAGCCGGGAAAATAAACCGAAACAGTTTTTGGATGTTACCGGTAATGGCACGCTTCTGGTGGAAACATTAAAGAGGATTAAAACCAAAATTAAGCCGGCGCGAATATTAATTGTCACCAATGCGAAACATCAAAAAGAAATTCAGCGGCAAACGAAGAGTTTGAGAATTCCTGCGGCTAATATCATGCTTGAACCTCAAGGAAAAAATACGGCGCCGGCAATCGGCTGGGCTGCTGAGCGAATTTACCGTAATGATAAAAATGCGGTGATGGCGGTTTTACCGTCGGATCATCTTATTACGAACAAGAAAAATTATTTACAAACATTAGAACAGGCCGTTAAGCTGGCGCAGGAAGATTATTTAGTGACTTTTGGCATTGTTCCGACTCGGCCGGAAACGGGATACGGGTACATGCGGATTGCTCCAAAAAAAGGAAATGGTCGGAGCTTATTAAAAGTTGTTCAATTTACTGAAAAACCGAATTTGGCGAAGGCGAAACAGTATTTAAAAACTAAGAAATATTTTTGGAACAGCGGAATGTTTGTGTGGAATGTTGCAGTTATTCGAAAAGAATTGCAGGCGTTCACGCCAAAGATTTATCAGTTATTAGCAGATAAAAGCGAGCTTCAAATCAAACGCAATTGGACCAAGCTGCCGAGTATTTCGATTGATTACGGTATATTAGAGAAATCCGAACGGGTTGTTGCAGTGCGGGCCGCTAATATCGGTTGGTCAGATTTAGGCAGCTGGGAATCCTTAATGGAAGTTCTTGCCAAAAAGAAAACAGATAATATTTTTAAAGGAGATGTTATACCTATTGATTGCAAAGGTTCCTTAGTCTGGGGGCAGCAGCGCTGTGTGGCTGTTATCGGTATGGACAATATGATCGTTGTTGATACACCAGATGCCTTGCTTATCTGTTCCAAATCCCAATCCCAAAAAGTCAAAGATGTCGTGGCTTTGCTCAAAGCCAGGCGGCATTTAGTGGCTTGATTATTATTTTAGGAATATATTATTGGATTTTTATTGGAAAAATAGTTTTAAAAAAGGGGCATAGTATGTAAGTTGGTGCTATGCCTCTTTTTTGAGAGTTGTATGATCGATTTCATGGATTCAGCAATTAAATAATCTAAGGTTATAAATTTGTTGAGTAAATAATTCTCGTATAAAGAAATAAAAAAAGGCCAAGATTTCTCTTGGCCTTAGTACCTCGTAGCACATTGTTTCCTTAACGAATTAATTTAAGTATATTCGAAAAATATTGTAAAATCAAGCTATAAGATGACTCCAATTAGCCTTAACTCTAATCGGAGTCAGTTGATTGTTACGCCCTCGGCAGGATTTGAACCCACATCTGTTTCTTCGTTAAGGAAACGCATTATCCAATTATGCTACGAGGGCGTAATATTAAACTTATAATACCATCCATATGTGTGGATGTAAATATTTTTTGAATGTTGGTCAAATATAGTAAAAAACAACTAGAAATTTAGAATGTGAAAATCTATCCATCATCCAATTAACAAGAAGAATTGTAAATGTTTCGATTAATCATATCCAAACAAATGGAGATTCCCAAGATGGCGAAAGTTATATTAAACGCGAAATAATTTCTTGCGGCATTTCCTATAGAATAATTCCAGAATATGTGTACAATATAGAATTCCAATCATAAATTTAGTTGATTTAATATGCGCGCTAATTCTGTTAAAAATCTTAGGAAAGTGCTAATCATTAATCCTTTTGGTATAGGGGATGTGTTATTTACGACACCAATGATTAGTAATATGAAACTACATAATCCGGGAATACATATCGGTTATATTTGTAATCGTCGTGCGGAAGGGGTTTTGAGAACTAATACTAAAGTTGATCAAGTTTATATTTTTGAAAGAGATGAATTTCAAAAGGTTTATCAACAATCTAAATGGCGTTTTTTAAAAAAAGTATGGGAGTTAATTTCTTTAATTAAAGCGGAACGATATGATGCTGTGCTGGATGTTTCATTAAATTTAAATTTTGGATTTATGGGATGGGTTTTAGGGATTCCGTATCGGGTAGGATTTAATTATAAGAGACGTGGCTTATTTCTGAATCAGAAGATAAAAATTCGAGGATTTGAAGGGAAGCATGTGGTGGATTGTTATTTGGAACTGTTAAGTAAGTTATCTATTCCAGTTGTTGAGAAAAATTTACAGTTAAATATCAGTTCTCGAGATCAGCAGTGGGCGCAAGAATATATCCAAAAAGAAGAAATTAAAGGGGATGAGCGATTGGTTGTCATGATGCCTGGCGGCGGCGCAAGTTGGGGCAAAGAGGCTCGTTTTAAACGCTGGAGTCCTGAGAGTTATGCGAAATTAGCTGACAAAATGATTGAAAATCTTGGGGCAGCAATTATACTGGTGGGTGATCAATCCGAGAAAGATTTGTGTCTGGAAGTTGAGAAATGGATGATGCATCCAGTTCAGATTTTGTGCGGGCAAACCACGGTTAGCCGTTTAGCCGCATTAATGGCAAAAACTCGAATTACTATTGTTAACGACGGCGGGCCTTTGCATATTGCCGTTGCGGCTGGAGCCCGAACAGCTTCGATCTTTGGGCCAGTGGATGAAAAGGTATATGGGCCTTATCCGCGCGATGGACATCTTGTTTTTAAAAAAGAATTAGCCTGTCGGCCTTGTTATCGACAATTCCGCCGAGCAAAATGTGATCATGTGAGCTGTTTAAGCGCATTGACAGTGGATGAAGTTTATCAATCAATCAAAAATTCTTTTTATTTGAATCAGAGTGAAAACTCAGATGAGATTATAAAGGTTTAAATTATTAATTTAAGAATGATTAGAAAGAGGAAAGCATGAATATTCCATTTATTGATTTCAGCGAGCAATATAATTTAATTAAGGATGAAGTTGATGCAGGTTTAAAAAGTGTTTTTCAAAAGGGTAATTTTATTCTTGGTGAAGAGGAAAAAGATTTTGAAGCTCAATTTGCGCATTATTGCGATGCAAAATACGCGGTTGGTGTAAATTCTGGAACAGACGCGCTGTATTTAGCCTTGGCCGCCTTAGATATTAAACCAGGGGATGAGGTGATTGTGCCTTCTTTTACGTTTATCGCGACCGCTTTATGTATTTCCTATACAGGCGCCAAACCGGTATTTGTGGATGTGGAAGATCAAACTTATAATATGGACTCAGATCAACTTAAGAAAGCCATCACAGATAAAACAAAGGTTATTATGCCTGTTCATATTTATGGTCAACCCGCAAATATGGATGAGATTAATAAAATTGCGCAGGAGCGTAATATTGCAGTGGTCGAAGACGCTTGTCAAGCCCATGGCTCTACTTATAAAGGGAAAAAAGTTGGTTCTTTAGGTGATATTGCTTGTTTCAGTTTTTATCCTACTAAAAGTCTTGGAGGTTTTGGCGACGGCGGGATGATTGTTTCGGATAATATTAATATCGATGAAAAAACTAAAATGCTTCGTGATTATGGTCGACAAGGACGATATGATCATAAAATCAAAGGATTTAATTCACGATTAGATACAGTACAAGCTGTTGTTTTAGCGGCAAAATTAAAACATTTAGATCAGTGGAATAAAATGCGTAATGATAATGCTGCTTATTATTGCGAACTTTTAAAAGATGTGGATGGGGTGGTAACACCGCTAATTAAGGACGACCGGACGCATGTATTTCAAACCTTTGCTGTTCGGTTGCAAAATCGCGACAAGATTTGTGATGAATTAAAGAAAAAGGGAGTCGGTGTTTTAATTCATTATCCAATTCCTGTTCATCTTCAGGAAGCGTATGCGGATTTAGGATATAAAAAGGGAGATCTTCCTGTTTCCGAGCAATTAGCTGATGAAGTGTTGTCATTGCCGATGTTTCCGCATATGAATAAAAACCAAATTGAATATGTTTGTGAATCATTAAAAGAATTAGTTGCGGCGCGTGTTTAAAGGAAATTATGGAAACACAGGCGTTGAATCATCAAGAATCGTTGGAGAATAAAGTTATGGGTAAGGTTCCGGTATCTGTAGTGGTTATCACGAAAAATGAAGAGAAGAATATTGCTAAATGTTTGGAAAGTGTTTATAAATGGGCGGATGAAATTATTGTGGTTGATGATGAAAGTACTGACAAAACAGTTGAGATCGCCAGTAAGTATGCTGATAAAGTGCTTCATCGAAGGATGGATAATGAAGGCACTCATCGTAATTGGGCTTACGCGCAAACAAAAAACGAATGGGTTTTTAGCGTTGATGCCGATGAAATTGTAACGGAAGAATTAAAAAAAGAGATTGATCAGGCCCTTGTTGACACAACTAATTCTTCTTTTACTGTTCCTCGACGAAATTATATCGGTGAGTATTGGATTAAACATGGTGGATTGTACCCTGCTGGACAGTTGCGGATTTTTAAAAAAGGGCAGTTTCGGTATGAAGAAGTTGAAGTTCATCCGAAGGTTTTTCTTGAAGGTCAAACAGGGCATTTAACCAAAGATCTTATTCATAATAGTTATACAAGCTTTACGCATTTTTTGGCCAAATTAAATTCTCAGACATCACTTGAAGCTAAGAAATGGTATCAGACGAATCGAAAAATGTCTTTTGGTAAAGCAATGTGGAGAACGATAGATCGTTTTCCTCGTCAGTATATTCGTAAAAAAGGATATAAAGACGGATTTATTGGTTTTATGATGGCGTTTTTTGCGTCTTTGTATCAAATTATCAGTTATGCTAAATATTGGGAATTGAAAAACTTAAATAAAAAATCCTGAATAAAATTTTAAAGAGATGGCGGTTAAATATCTTCAATGTCCAACAACAATCATAGATCCAAGAATAAAATTATTTTTTTAGATAGAGATGGTGTAATTAATGAATTTCCTGGAAATGGCAAATATGTAACGCGATGCCGTGATTTTCATTTTATACCGGGGTCGCTTGAAGGAATTCAGCTGTTAACCAAATCTGGGTATAAAATCTTTGTTATTTCTAATCAGGCCGGAGTGGGGAAGAAGATTTTTTCCGAGAGGAAATTAAATCAAATTACCCGTAAAATGTTACGGGGAGTTAAAACAAGCGGCGGACGGATTAAGAAAGTTTACTACTCGATAAAACGTTCGAATGAAGGATGTCAGTTTCGTAAACCTAATATTGGTTCAATACGTAAAGCGCTGGCTTCAATGAATAAAGATTTGAAAGCCGCGCGCGGCGCGTATTTTATCGGTGACACGGAATCTGATATCAAGACAGGACGCAATGCTGGATGTAAAACAATTTTTGTTTTATCCGGACGAGAAGATTGTCTTTACATGCGACGTTGGGATGATATTCAGCCGGATTTTATTTTTAGAGATTTGCGTGACGCGGCTAAATATATATTGGGATTAGAAGATATTAAACCTATTTCCCGAAGATCAAAGCTAGCTAAAGTGATTATCAACAAAAAAAGAAGGAAGGTCGGAATTAATCTTCATCGCCGATCTACGGACTAATGTGATATGCGTTAGTTTCTAATTAGAGAAAATCGCGTGTTAGGTTTGGTAGTTAACCATTTAAAATCTGACAACTATCTTTTATTACGATCTCATCATAATTAAAATAAATGAAAATCCTTTGTATTCATGCCACAGCCGGAGCAGGACATCTCAAAGCGGCTGAAGCCATTCATAATGGATTAATCAAGCATACCGAACATCAGAGTTTTTTTGTTGACGCCTTAGATTACACTAATCCAATCTTTCAAAAATTATATCCCAAATCATACGCGTTTATTGTTTCGCGTCTGCCGAAGCTTTGGGGTTTTTTTTTCGCTCTTTTAGATCAGGTATGGATTCAGCCTTTGATGCGCTGGGGACGGCGCATTTATAATTACGTGAATACCAAAAGACTTCGGGAGTATTTGATAGCGATGGATTTTGATTATATTATTTCCACGCAGTTTTTATCAAATGAAGTGGCTTCGGCATTAAAACGTAAAGGGAAAATCCGTGCGAAGATTATCACAGTGGTGACTGATTTTGATGTGCATCGGATTTGGCTGTCGAAAGGCGTGGATTATTATTGTGTGGCCAGTGATTGGACTAAGCGGAAAATTCTTACGCTTGGTGTCAGTGAAGAAAATGTTTTTGTAACCGGTATTCCGACGGATGAAAAGTTTAGTGTTCAACGCGATGTTGTTCAGCTAAAAGCAAAATTAGGCTTGCATAAAGATATTTTCACGGTGCTGGTTGCCACTGGTTCGTTTGGTATGGGGCCGATTGAGGGATTGATTGAAGCTTGTCAGGGGATGCAGGTTGTGGTAATTTGCGGACATAATAAAGCGCTTTATGAACGTTTGATTCAGAAAAACTATGATCTTGTCAAAGTTAACGGTTTGGTGGATAATATGTATGAATTTATGGCTGTCAGCGACGTAATGGTAACAAAACCGGGAGGGCTATCGATTTCTGAAGCCTTAGTAAGTGAATTACCGATGATATTCTTTAGTGCTATCCCCGGACAGGAAACAAATAATGTTAAAGTTCTGAAAGAATATGAAATTGGCATTAGCGATAAGTCAATTCAAGAAATTTCCCAAGAGTTAAAACGATTTCAGTCTTCCAAAGATGTTCATATGACTGCTTTAAAGAAAACCAAACGCTTGGCACGCCCCAACGCTGTTAATGATATTATTGCATTAATAAAATAGTTGCTAGTTGTATATTGTTGGTTGTTAATAGAGGTGTGCTAACAACAAGCAATTTAGCAACCACTCTCTGGTCGTTGTTTTCTGGCAACGAGCGACCAGTAATATTACACAATAAACAAATGACATTTCATCCCCCTAAAATTGCTGAAGTGGTTGTCGGTCTTCCTGTTGACGGACCATTTGATTATTCTCTCAATGAAGAATTGCAGAATAAAATTTCTATTGGGCAGCGTGTAAGTGTTCTTTTTAACCGGCGGAAGGTGGTTGGATACGTGGTTGGATTAAAGCAGGAAAGTACGTTTCAACGATTAAATCCTGTCTTTAGTATTTTGGATGAATCGCCTGTATTAAGTGTAAAAGCGCTAAAACTAGTTAAGGCCTTTAGTGAACATTACGGCTGTTCTTTAGGGGAGGCGATTGAAGCGTATCTTCCTTCTGGATTGCGTAAGAATATTTCCTTTGCGACTGGAACATGTTTGGAAAATGACGACAATTTTACCGTTGATGAATCGACACCTTTTTTAGTACATGACTTAAGTCGTAATAAGCGCTGGCCATTTATTATTAAGCAATTAGAAGCCTCTTTGGCCAAGAAGCAAGGAATCATTTTTTTAGTTCCAGAAAAATCACTTATTCCTATGGTAAAGGATAGGTTGATGAAAGAGTGTTCGGCAGAATTTACCGTGTTTGATAAGCCGTTATTAACAAAGGCTGAGGTAAATTTGTGGTTAACTGTTCGTCAAGGAAAAGCTGCGGTGGTGATTGGAACGCGGTCCGCGGTTTTTGCACCAGTGCAAAATCTTGGATTAATTGTTGTTTATGATGAAGAGAATGAATCATACAAGCAGGAACAATCCCCTTGTTATCATGTTCATGATGTGGTGATGATGCGTTCGAAAATTGAGAACAGCAAAACGTTGTTTGTCAGTTCGGCACCATTAGCGGAAACATGGCGTCGATCACAAAAACAAAATTGGGAAAAGGTCTTTTTTACTAGTGAAGGTTGGGGGGATATACAAATTGTTGATATGACTAATTATAATCCCAGTAAGACATCCATTGTTTCATTTCCTTTGCAAAATAGTATCGCGAAAGTACTGGCTAACCGGGGGAAAGTTTTTCTTTTAATGAATCGAAAAGGATTTACAACTTTAACCCAGTGTAATCAATGCGGACATCAATTGAGTTGCCCTCGGTGTAATGTGCATTTGGCATACATGTATTCCAAGAAAGTTTTGGCTTGTCGTCATTGTAACTTTACCATGCCGCTGCCAAAGCTTTGTCCGCAATGTCAGCAAGCTTATTTACGTTCAATGGGTACAGGCACGGAAAAGTTGGAAAGTGAATTGAGTCGGATGTATCCGACGGCAATTGTTGAACGATATGAAAAGGAGAATGAGAAGTTTCCTCACCGTGCGGATATTGTCATTACCACACAAGCTATTTTTAAAGAAAAGGAAAATATCAAAGCTGATTTGATGGCGATTTTGAATTTTGACGCGGTATTAAACCGGTTTGATTTTCGTTCCGCGCAAAGGGCTTATTCTTTTTTAGTCAGTGCGCGCCAGTTAGCTCAGGAGAAGCTGCTTGTTCAAACACGAATGATGGAAAATCATTGTCTGCAATCGCTATTGAAAATGGATGTGGAGATGTTTTATCAACAAGAATTGCAGCATAGAAAAGATTTGCGCTTGCCGCCGTATGAGCATATCATTGCTATAGGTTTACGTGGACGAAATGAAGATGATGTGTTAAAACGCAGTGATTTGCTTTTTAATGAATTGAACAAACGAAAGATTGATGATGTTGAAGTTTTTGAACCTCAACCAGACGCAGTACCGAAATTACGCGATAAATATCGGTACTCGATTGTTGTTAAAGGAAAATCCGTGCCAAAAGCATTGGCTTTAATTAAAGAAAGTATTAAAGATTTACGACGGAAGAAGGATGTAGTTGTTACGATTAATGTGGATCCATAAGTTTATCGGGTTTTTTGGTTATTAGGTTTATTGTGTTATTGAGTTTGTTGTGTTTGTAGTTTTACGGGAATACAACCTAACAACCCAGAAAGTTAATTAACTCAATAACTCAAAAATTTAATTAACGAAGATTATTTTATTATGAAAATTATTTTCTTTGGTAGCGATGATTTCGCGCAAAAACATTTAGAAGTGTTGGTGGCCTCTTCCCATCAGGTCGTGGCTTGCGTCACTCAACCTGACCGACCTAAAGGTCGCGGCATGAAAGTTGTGCTTTCTCCGATCAAGGAAACGGCGCTTCGAAATACGATTCCGGTTTTACAGCCGGATCAAATTAAAGATCCTTTGTTTATTAAAGACTTAGAAAGTTTTTCAGCGGATTTATTTGTTGTCATTGCCTATGGGCGGATATTGCCGGCAAAGATTTTGAATATCCCAAAGATTTTTGCCATTAATGTTCATGGTTCATTACTTCCTAAATACCGTGGGGCCGCGCCGATTAATTGGGCGGTTATTAATGGAGAGGCGCGATCCGGATTATCCATTATTAAAATGAGCCCTAAAATGGATGCAGGAGAAATTATCAGTCAGGCGGATGTTGTGATTGAGAAAACTGAAACCGCGCAAACGCTTCGTGAAAAAATGATGAAAATTGGGGCAGAGCTTTTGCTTAAAACAATTGATAATATCGCAGCTCATAATGTCGCCTTAACACCTCAAGATGAGAATGAAGTGACTTTCGCGCCGAAACTAACTAAAGACCTGGGACGAATCGATTGGCATCAATCTGCTGCAGCTATTTATAATTTAGTTCGTGGACTTTTGCCCTGGCCGAGCGCATATACATTGTATAAAGGAAAGCTTCTAAAGATTTTACAATGTGAACCGCTTGAGAAGGGTTATGATGGGTGTCAAGCCGGAGAAGTTGTGGGCATTGATCCAGAAGGAATTGTTGTTGCTGCCGGGCAAGGTGCGGTGCTGATTAAAGCGCTTCATCTTGAGGCTTCACAACGGATGGATGCAGCCAGCTTCTTAAGAGGGCATAAAATTGAAGTCGGTTTTCAATTTAACTAGAATTCTAAATGATTGCTAAACAATACACTTGACAATTTTGAGTTGAGGTTGTATTTTATACGTCTTGTGAATTTTGGATTAGATTATTATTAGTAAAGAAAAAGCATTTTATTACAGGAGGTTAGAATTATGGCAAAAATAGGAATTAATGGTTTTGGACGTATCGGCCGCTTAGTTTTTCGTGCGGCAGCTGAACGAAAAGACGTCGAAGTTGTTGGTATTAACGATTTGGTTGATGTTGATTATTTAGCGTATATGCTTAAATATGATTCGACGCATGGTATATTTAAAGGTGATGTTGAGGTAAAAGATGGAAAGTTAGTGGTTAATGGAAAATCTATCCGTGTAACAGCTGAACGAGATCCAGGTAATTTAAATTGGGATAAAATTGGTGCTGAATATGTTGTGGAATCGACAGGGTTGTTTTTAACAAAAGAATCAGCGCAAGGACATCTTAAAGCCGGAGCAAAGAAAGTTATCATGTCAGCGCCATCTAAAGATGATACGCCGATGTTTGTTATGGGTGTAAATCATAAATCTTACACGCCAGATATGCAGTTTCTTTCCAACGCGTCTTGTACGACAAATTGTTTAGCGCCTATTGCGAAAGTATTAAATGATAAATGGGGAATCGTTGAAGGTTTGATGACCACTGTGCACGCGACTACCGCAACGCAGAAAACAGTTGATGGTCCATCCGTTAAAGATTGGCGCGGCGGCCGTGGCGCAGCACAAAACATTATTCCATCTTCAACTGGAGCGGCTAAGGCTGTGGGCAAGGTTATTCCGGAATTAAATGGAAAATTAACCGGGATGGCATTTCGTATTCCAACTCCGGATGTATCGGTAGTGGATTTAACCTGCCGTTTAGAAAAGCCTGCTTCTTATGATGATATTAAGAAAGCCATGAAAGAGGCTTCAGAAGGTGAACTTAAAGGGATTTTAGGTTACACCGAAGATGCGGTTGTTTCCACTGATTTTCTTGGCGATAAGCGTACATCCATCTTTGATGCGGATGCTGGAATCTCCTTAAATGATAATTTTGTCAAAGTTGTCGCGTGGTATGACAATGAGTGGGGTTATTCTAATAAGGTTGTGGATTTGATTGAGTACGTTGCTTCAAAAAGTACGGCGAATGTTTAGTAATTGAGAAATTTGATTTTCTGCAAACAGCCGGTTATTGAAAGATAACTGGCTGTTTTTTTATGCTTTTTGAAATCTTCTGAAATTGATTCTTCTATAGGAATTTCTTGTTATAATGTAAACATTTGAAGAAACGAGGAGAGGGGATTTAATGACGATTGCCCAAATGCGGGAAAATCAGGATGTGCCGGTTGTAATTATTGATAAGAATGGTGACATTACATATATCAATAATAAATTTATTGAAGTTTTTGGATTTACACATAGTGATGCGATTGGCCAGCCTGTTTTGATTATTATTCCTAATGAACTTCATGATGCACATAATATGGGGTTATCACGGTTTATTTATACGGAAAAGCCTACTTTGTTGCATAAACCGCTTAATTTAAAGGCCAAGAAAAAAAATGGCGACGAATTTGACGCTGAGCATTTTATCGTCGCCGAGAAAAAAGGGAATGATTGGGAAATTGGGGCAACGATAAAACCTTTGTAATCTTTTAGAAGGGAGTTGAAGTAAACAGCCTTGCTGGATTTGACAATAGGAAGAGGTTGTGATAGACTTTTTGCGCTATGAATCAATTAATGAATACAAAATTGCATGCATGCCGTATGACGCTGATCTCCGTTTGGAGAAAGCCGATTAGGGGAGGTGTGCTTTTTTAATTCATTAAGTTAAAAAATATTCAATTTCTAAAGCCACCGAATCTAAAAAAGAATCGGTGGCTTTTTTTATTGAGCAGACCCTTTATGGAACGAAGTGACATAAAGGGTAGGCCCGTAGCGTCTGAGGTCAGGGAAAAGTATGGTAGAATGTCTGAATGAAATATTTGAGACAGAACCATGCGATATATTATGCTAAGTATCATATTGTTTTATGCGCGCGATATCGAAGAAAGATAATTAAAGGGAATGGGTGAGTATGCAATGCGATGTGTTAAAGGGGTAGATCTGAAAGCACCGCAGAAAGGAATAGAAGAAATTAATGTAGATAAAGATCAAATGCATATGATGGTCACGATACCAAAGTATTCGGTGAGTAGCGTTAAAGTAATTTGATAAAAAATAATGTAGCAAGATTAATGAGAAAAAAATATGGAATTTTGGCGAAGATGTATGTGAATAAAGCGAATTATGGTCGGTGGGATATTTTGTGTCAACGATAGGGCATGAACGAAGAGAGCAATAAGAAAAGTATATAGAATGAAGCAAATCGGAAAATGAGCGAAACGAATTTACGGGGTGAGTATTAAGTTAAAGTAAGATCTGTAACCGAACGCAGAGAGGTTTACGGGGTAAGTCTTAGAATGAAGCAAATCGGAAAATGAGCGAAGCGAATTTACGGGGTGAGTATTAAGTTAAAGTAGGATCCGTAACCGAACTACGGTGTTAGTTCTAAAATAGAGCAGGGGGTAATTCGGCCAATAAACTTATGATCGCTGTGTTCTATAAGTTTTGGCCTCATTCGAAAGGAGGTGATCAGAATGGATATGACAGGTATTAGTGTCATTATTTTTATGGATTTTTTTGCGCGGCAGCGTCATTTGGAAAATTCCATGAAAAAAGAAAAAGGATAAAAATAAAAATTTAGTAAAGGAGGTTAATTATGGAACGAAATTTAATTTTCAAGAAAAGAAAAAAGAGAAGTAATCCTGATGAAATATTAAAAGTGACGGCGTTAGTTTATTTAAAGGACGCGCTTGCCACTGAACGTTTTGAAGAATGCGCTGAATTGATTGTAAAAGCTAAGGAATTTGGCGCTGATCCAAGTGAGATCAATTCTATCATTACACGATATGTTGATCAGGTGAGAACTTCTCTCAATAGTGCGGCAGACAATAAAGCTAAAAACCGTTTGCCCATCTAAGGAGGAAGGCGCATGATGCCTCATAAGCATGATTAAAAAGGACAGTTCGTTATTGAACTGTCCTTTTTAATGAGTAGGGAATTTAGTGAGCTTTATTGCCAAGAAGACTTTAGGATGATAGAATTTATTAAATTAAAATATATATTAATCTTATTTTATTATGAATATTAAATCTAAATTTCCTTTAGGGCAGTTACTTGTTGAAAAAGGTGTTATCAGCCAGGAACAGCTTAATACGGCATTACAAAAACAAAAAGAAACCGGTGAGCTCTTGGGGGCCACGTTAATGGCCTTGGGCTTTATTGATGAGGAAACGATTTTTCTTCCGGTTCTCGCCGGGCAAATAGGTGTTGATTTCGTCAATATTAAAAATATTGATATTCCCCAGGATGTAATTAATAAAATACCTGTCAAATTTGCCAGCCATTATAAAGTCATCCCTATTGATTTTAAAGATAACGTAATTACCTTAGCCACAACGGAACCGTTGGATATTCAAATTATTGATGAAATCGGTTTAGTGGTTGATTATCGTATTAATACGGTTTTAGCCAGTGAGAAAGATATTTTGGAAGCGATTCGTAAATATTACGGTGTTGGGGCAGATACTATTGAAAAAATGATGGATAATGTTTTGCCGAGTTCTCAGTTTGAAGACGAATTTTCTGATTTAGAGGAATTAGATTCGGAAGCATCAATCAGTAAGTTTTTAAATCAGATTTTGTTGGAAGCATACCGGGATCGGGCTACGGATATTCATATTGAACCCTTTGAAGATGAGCTTCATATACGCTATCGCGTTGATGGTATTCTTAATGACGCTAAGGTTCCACCTAATATCAGACATTTCAAAGATTCAATTGTATCGCGCATCAAAATTCTTTCTAAATTAAATATAGCGGAGAAACGAAAACCCCAGGATGGTCGATTTAAAGTTCATGTCGGTGAAATTGATTTAGATTTACGGGTTTCATTTTTGCCGACGCCTTACGGGGAAAGTGTTGTTATGAGGCTTTTGAATTCAACCAGATTATTTACTTTAGAAGAATTAGGCCTTTCAGCGGAAGATAGGAAAACTCTTGAAGGATTGATTAAAAAACCGCATGGGATTATTTTTGTTACGGGGCCAACTGGATCAGGAAAAACAACAACGCTTTATTCGTGTTTAGCGCGCGTGAATACGGAAGATAAAAAAATTATTACGATTGAAGATCCGATTGAATATCAGATGAAGGGGATCACGCAGATTCAAATCAACCCGCCGGTCGGATTAACATTTGCCCAGGGGCTGCGCTCTATGCTGCGCCATGATCCTGATATCATGATGGTAGGAGAGGTGCGGGATAAAGAAACCGCAGATATTTCCATTCAAGTTGCTTTAACAGGCCACTTGGTTTTATCTACTTTGCATACAAACGATGCGCCGACGGGTGTAACAAGGCTTCTGGATATGGGAGTAGATCCGTTTTTAATTACTAGCACGGTTGAATGTTTTATTGCGCAACGGCTGGTACGGACATTATGCAAAAAATGTCGACAGCCTCTTCAGATTACTCCAGAACTTATGGAAGATTTTCAAGATATTGAGATCGACAAAGAGTTAAGCATTTATGAGAGTAAAGGCTGTGAGAGCTGTAAGTTTACCGGTTACAGCGGCCGTCAGCCTATTTACGAGATACTATTGATGACTGAAGAAATTCGTCAGTTGATTATGGAACGTGCCACAGCGAATCAGATTAAAGATAAAGCATTGCAAAATGGGATGAAAACATTGCGTCAGTCTGGTTGGGAAAAAGTTCGTGCAGGATATACGGATCCGCAGGAAGTGTTAAGGGTTACGCAAGAGGAAAGTGATTAGGGATAGAAAAAATGGCGCGATTTACTTATAAAGCGAAAGAAGGGCCTGGTAAGTTGATTTCGGGTGTTATTGAAGCAAATAACAATGATCATGCAGTCAGTAAAATTATTAAATTAGGATTAACGCCTATTGATGTTCAGGTTGAGAATTTAAATGAAGCAGATACTGTTAAAAGTAAGAAAAATTTATCTATTCCGATATTCCAGAAAGTTAAACTGAGCGATTTAGTTTTGTTCACGCGGCAGATGAGTGATTTAGTCGGCGCGGCAGTGCCGATTTTAAAGGCTTTGCAAATCGTAAATAATCAAACCAGCAATCCTCATTTAAATAGTGTTATCCAGTCGATGTATTTATTTGTCAAAGATGGAGGTTCTTTTTCCGACGCGCTGGCGCGTAATTCAACGATATTTTCACCGCTCTATATCAACATGGTTCGCACCGGCGAGGCTAGTGGTCAATTAGAATTAACCTTGAGTCGTTTAGCGGAATATTTGGAGAAACAACAAGAAACGAATAGTAAGGTAAAGGCGAGTTTGGCGTATCCATTTGTTATTCTCGGTGTAGGGATCATAACAATGTTTGTATTGTTTACTTGGATTATTCCCCGTTTGTCGGAAATGTTTAATGATCTTGATCAGGAATTGCCGTTACCGACGATTATTTTGACAAATATCAGTGAAGTTTTTGCTCAATTTTGGTGGTTGATGTTAATTCTTATCATTGGAGGAGTTGTTTATTTTAAACAATATACCAGTTCTGAGAATGGACGGATTTGGTTTGATTCTTTAAAGTTAAGACTGCCGATTTTTGGAAGTTTTATTAAGTTGGTTGAAGTTGGAAGGTTCTCGAGAACGTTGGGTACTCTGGTGGAAAGTGGCGTTTCTATTACTTCAGCGCTTACGTCGGTCTGGGCGACAATTAATAATGTGGTTTTACGGTCAGAAGTAAAATCTGTTTCAGAAGAAGTGGCTAACGGGTCTAGTATTAAAGCCGCGTTAAGCCGGTGTCATTTCTTTCCGGAGATGGCTGTCAATATGATTTCAGTTGGAGAGGAGACTGGAAATTTAGAACACGGTCTTTATAAAATTGCGGATACATATGAACGGGAAGCGGATCGTACAATTAAAACATTTATTTCATTGTTAGGACCGTTGGTCTTGGTTTTTATCGTTGTCTTAGTCGGTTTTGTGGTGATCGCGATGCTGCTGCCGATATTGCAAATGAATTTAGTTATTGAATAATTGTAGTGCTTTTTTAAATTAGAGAAAGGATTGTTTATGAGGTTACGCAGATTAAAAAAGGTGCAAAATTCTTTTGGTTTTACACTCATTGAGATTATGCTTGTCGTGATTATTATTGGTGTTTTGGCGGCGATGGTTATTCCTAATATTTCTGGACGGGGAAAACAGGCCCGAGAAGCAGCCGCGCGTGCGGATATTGACGCGAATATGTCGGCGGCTCTGGATTTATATGAGTTGGATAATGGTGTTTATCCATCAACTGAAGAGGGATTAAAGGCTTTGGTTGAAGATCCTGGTTCTGCCAATAATTGGAATGGCCCTTATCTTAAGAAGAAGCAAATTCCTAAAGATCCTTGGGGTCGGGAATATGTCTATGCTTCACCGGGAGTCCATAATTCTGATGAATACGATTTGTCATCCTTAGGCCCGGATGGCACACCGAGCGACGATGATGTTGTTAATTGGGTTAAATGACATTACGGCATTCTCTCATTCATGAAAAAAATAAGGAATAGTTACGGATTTACTTTAGTTGAGTTGATGCTGGTTGTTTTGTTATTGACTGTAATTGCTGGGCTAACTTTGCCGAATTTCAGCCGTGGTTTTGATTCTATGAAGTTAAAACAAACGGCGAAAGATCTCACCTATATGATGCGTTATGCGCAAAGCCGCGCGATCACCAAGAATAAACATGTCCGGTTGGTATTTGAAGAGAATTATCAGCGTTATCACTTAGAAGAAGAAAACGGTAGTGATAATTTTGTGCAAGTGAACGGACGAGCTGGTCGGATTTTTCATATCCCTTCAGGAATACAAATTGAGAGTGATAATGATGAAATTCTTTTTTTTCCTGACGGGCAAATTGAGAAATTGTATGTTTACATTTGTCAGCGGGAAAAATGTTTTACGGTTTCCACAAAAGAACAGCGTGGTCATGCGTTGTTATACAACGAGAGGGTTGAGGAAGAAAGGTTATAGATCTATGTTGCCTGAAATGTTAATGCTACTCGTATTAGGCCCTAATTGAACATTTGGTTTTCCGTTGGCTTTAAAAGTGTTGCGTAAAACATCTACGTCTATTGAATTTGAAATGTACATAGCTCCGGTATTTCCTTCTAGATAATTGTCAGTGATATCAATAGCGCCGAGCATACCACGCTCAACTTTAACACCCCAACGGTTATTGAGCATACGATTGTTATGGACTTTAACTTGGGTTGAATCGCTTTGCATATAAACACCAATCTGTAGAGAACCAGTGAAAGTATTGTCATAAATATCCGCGCCTACTGTTGAACCTACCCGCACTCCACCGCCGGTGTTGCTGCCGCGCTGGCTGTTGTCATGAATGTTACAGCCAAAAATGGTGACATCATCCCAGCCGACACTGGCCTGAATACCGTGATACCAGTTTGAATAGATTTCGCTATTTTTGATAACAACGCCTGAGCTGTGTTTTTCAACCGTATTCGAAGCGAGTTTAATACCGTGTCCGTTTCCGCCGCCGCCAGCTAAATTTGTTGTTGAGACTTTCACATTATCAATCGTGACATTGTGTGTTGGGTGTTGTAGGCTTCCTGTAATTCCGATTCCCCAATGGCCGTGGCCATGCGTTTCAGAGTTTTTAACGGTAATGAATTCTGTTTTTCCAGAACCGGAGAAACTGTCGTTTCCAATACGGAATCCAACAACCGCATTTTTGACGATGATACCGTCAACGATGATATGGCTCACATCATGAATATAAAGATTATTAACGCCAGTGCTGGTTTGAATTGTGACTTTCTTAGAGTTCACAGCTTTAATTGTGATCGGTTTAGTGCTGGTTCCACTGTTGGTGTGGCATTCAACCGACTCATTATATAATCCATCTTCGATAAATAATGTTTCACCGGCTTTGACAGTATTACATCCTTTATTAATAGTTCTCCAAGGGCTTGTTTTACTTCCGCTGTTACTATCATTTCCTATTAGCGAAACATAATAACTGGCTCCTGTTGAAGGTGGCGGAGGAGGCGGCGGTGGTGGAGGGGGCTCTGGTGATGGTAATTCAATATCAGTCTTGATTAAATAAGTTGAAAATTCAGCTGATGCGACAGGCACATCCACCGGGCCGTTATAATTTCCCGAAACTAAAGGTAACCCAAAGGCATCTTTGATATCATAAATTCCGAATGTTTGATTTTGTTCGACAACTTGTGATAAGTCGACGGCGACGGTTGTGTTGAGCTTCCAATTAAAGATAAGTAAGAAACTTTTCTTTGGATTGTAATCATTTGGAATGATACTGATCTTATTAGAAAGCGTTAAAGGGATTTCAGTGGAATTGTTATCAAACATTTTTCCAGCTAAAGAAGTTTCATTTTGCCATTGATTGATATTCAAAGACGTAAATGTTAGATTATCTGCTTTGAGAGATCCTTTAAATGTTCCAGAGAAAGTGTTGTCATCAATTACATCATCAGGATCTAAGTTTGAGCATCCTTCACAATTATTGTCAGTTGTTACAGCTGTAGAAATAGTGATATGATCTGCCGGCGGAAGAAGGAAGCTGTTTCCAGTATAAATATTTGGTGTAGGTTTAGAATTGTCAGCAATGTCATCGCCCCAGAATTTGGAAATTGTTAGTCCTCCTCGTCCGAGATAGTTGTTTTTAAATTCAGCTTGAAGCGGCATTAGCGCACCTAATATTGGTGAAGTGTTATAAAAGTAATTCTTATTTAAGGTGATGTGACTGGAAGAGTTTGTAAATTCTCCGATGATAAATGGACGGTTGGCAAAAATGTTTGATTCAAGGTATAGGCCGGTCACAGATGGAGTACAGTTTTGACATTCGCTGTAGGCGTGGAAATTGTAGGCTGCGTTAGCATCATTATCGATGAGAATATTATTTACAAAGTATTTCCATCCATTATTTTCATACGAATTACGGATTGTAATTCCATGCGCATTTGTTGTAGCCGTGGCACTTCCTTTTCCGGCTGAATGAATGATATTTCCGTAAAAGACATGATCCCGTCCGAAATCCCAGGCCTGAACACCTATCTTATTGAAGGTGTGGTGAATGTAGTTGTTAATAAGATGCAAACCTTCCGCTAGAACAACAACCCCGGCCCCACTGCTAATGCCGTCAGGGTCAGTGATCTCCATGCCCCAGATCCAGTTATATTTTCCTTTGATCGTGAAATTTCCTTCAATCGTAACTTGATTGTTATTGATCGCACGGAAAACAATAGGGTACTGTTTGCTTCCATTGGCTATTAATGTGTATGCGCCTTGATAGGTGCCATCCATCAGCCAGTATAAATCTCCGGCTGTGGCGTTGCTGATGGCCTGGTCGATATTCATTGGATTTGCAGAGGTTCCAGCACCGGTACCGTTCGCGGAAACATAAAACTCTCTTAAAGGGATAAAAGTATTGATCCAAGGCAAGGGTTCATTATATTCAAAGGCTCCGATGTCATAATTAAAATCTAATGGGCGGTTTAGACCGTCAAAATCTTCGAATATATTTAAAATTTCTTTTCCGGAATTAACCGCAGGACTGGTTCGGCTTAATTTATAATCTTTGCTAGCCAGGCTGATAAAAAGCGGATCAAATTCATCTCCAATAAGATTATCCGTCAATATTGCTGTCGAGGAATTATTCTTAAGGTTGGTGTTGTTTAAAGAGAGAAGGTTATTGGTTAAACTAACAGTTTTTGCCTGTGCGGATATTTCGATACCGGTATTAGTATGATAGGAGATTAGATTGTTTGTTAAATCCGCTGTCTCGGCATTATTCGTCAAGAAAACGCCGTTTTGGTTATTTTGTGCAATTGTATTATTATGGATTGTTACGTTACTGGCTTGATCCATATAAATCCCGTTTTGACCAAAATGATGAATAAGTGAATTTGTGATAGCGATATTGTCGGCGGTTCCGGTGATAATGATTCCATGATTTGTTCCGTCTTTGAATTCACAGCGTTCAACTTTGATATGATTCGCGGTGGAATTGATTTCAAGGCCGTTAAGGATATTTTTTGCATCAAACGTCAGGTGAATTAACTTAATAAATTGTTCACCCTGATTAAATTTTAATATCGAAGAGCCGGTAGTAGTTTTTAATACGACTATTTCATCAGGATAGCTTGTGATTATAATTGGATCATCCCATGAAGTTCCGTTTGGAATGATAGTGTTTGCTGGAATTGTGTACATACCGTCGCGTAGATATAGAGTGTCTCCTGGAAGAAGCAGGCTTAAGGCTTTGGTGATTGTCTTTAATGGAAAGTTTTCAGTTCCAGGATTTGTGTCATTTCCTGTTGGCGAAAGATAATAGCTTTTATGATTTGTCTGCGTGTGATTCTCAACCGTGACATTGATAACGGATGATGTGGTTTGATTACCGGCAGCATCTTTGGCCACAGCTTTTAATGTATGAGTTCCGTTTGTATCCAACGTTGTGTTCCAATTGATAGTGAATGGTTCTTGTGTTTTGGCAATGCCTAAAGGTTTATTATCCAGCATGAATTGAACACTTGTTACACCGACATTATCGTTGGCTTGCGCGGTAATTGTAATCGTATTAAAAATAAGCGCGTTATTTAATGGTGCTGTTAATGAAATAGAAGGGGCGATATTGTCAACAGCTGGAGTTAATGAACAATCTATTTCACAACCGTCTCCGGAAATATCATTCGCATCATCACATTCTTCATTGAGTCCTGATTGCACAATGCCATCGCCGCAAGTTTCAACGATACAGTTGGCCGAGCATCCATCATTTGAGGTTTGATTACCATCATCGCACTGTTCGGGAGTTTCGGTTGTTCCGTTCCCGCATTGGGCAGCCGTAATTCCAGAGCAAGTGACGTTGCATTGGTTTGGTTGGCCATTTTGTTGACCGTCATCACAAATTTCGTTGCCATCAATGGATCCGTCTCCACAGAATAATTGACTGGAACAGTTGTTAAATCCTGAACACTGTTGATTACAACTTTTATTTCCAGGATATCCGGCTGTTGTTGTGCAGGATGTAAGGTTGCCATCACAAAGTTCACCAATGCCGGTTTGAATAATCTGATCTCCACAAATCTCATTTTTACATTGTGCGTTACAGCCATCATTCGATTTTATATTACCATCATCACATTGCTCGCCGGATTCGAGAATATTGTTGCCGCAGACTGCTGTAGTTTTAGCAGAGCAGGAGGCATTACATTTGTTAGGTTGGCCATTTAAAGAGCCATCATCGCATGTTTCAGTGCCATTGATGACGCCATCGCCGCAAAATTCGCTTTGACATTGCGCGTTACAACCGTCATTAGAGATAATGTTACCATCGTCGCATTCTTCGCCGGATTCAAGAACGTTGTTGCCGCAGATACCTGTGGTCTGTCCGGAGCAGGTGCTGTTGCAATGATTTGGCTGTCCGTTTAACTGAGCTTCATCACAAATTTCCGATCCATTAACAATGCCGTCGCCGCAAGACTCACTGCTGATACAGGCTGTGAAACCAGTACATAAATTGTTGCATTCCTTTGTTCCTTTATAGCCTTTGTTCGTTGTGCAGCCTCTGCTGTTAGCATCGCATATTTCATGAACTCCTGAGCCATTATTCATTTGAACAATCCCATCGCCACAAATTGTAAGCTGACATGAGCTTGTACATTGTGAAGATCCTGTAGACCCGTCGTCGCATTCTTCGCCGTTTTCCTGGATGGAATTTCCGCAAACAGCAGTGGTGATGGCTGTACAACTGCTGTTACAATGATTGGCTTGCCCGTTAATTGTGCCTTCGTCACAGATTTCATGACCGTTTATAATGCCATCGCCGCAAAATTCTGAAGATACGCATGATGAAAAAGCTGTGCATTGATCGTTGCAGTATTTTGTTCCAGCATAACCGGTGCTAGTTAAACAGGATTCATTATTCGAATCGCAGATTTCAGTAACTTGATTTCCGTTTGGAGATTGTATAAGATGATCCCCGCATTGCGTGATTTTGCAGTCTATATTACATTGAGAAGATCCTGCAGAGCCGTCATCGCATTCCTCACCGTCTTCTATAATATCGTTACCACAAGTGCTGGGAACTTTACCATTACAGCTTATATTACACTGATTCGGTTGACCATTTAAAGAAGCGTCATCACAGGTTTCTTGGCCGTTAATGATGCCGTCGCCGCAGAAATTTGAACTCACACACATTGAAAATCCACTGCATTCTGTATTGCAGTCTTGAGAACCAACATACCCATCGGTAGTGATACATTGCTGCGAATTGCTATCGCAGGTTTCTGTTTTTTTCATGCCATTGAGAGATTGAATAATTTGATCGCCGCATTTGGTTAATTGACATTGAGAGGTGCATTGATCAGATCCTTCACTTCCGTCATCACATGATTCTCCAGATTCTTGAACGCTATTGCCGCAAACAGGGGAAGTGATGGCTGTACATTGTTGATTACAATGGTTTGGTTGCCCGTTGAGGGTGCCATCATCACATTGCTCATGTCCATTGATAATTCCATCACCGCAAGATTCAATGGCTGTACATGTATTGAAATTAGAGCATTGATTGTTACATTGTTGAGTACCTTTATATCCACTATCAGTCGTACAGGATTGACTGTTCGAATCACAGATTTCGTTAAAGTTAAATCCGTTTGGTTTTTGAATAGTTCCATCATTACAGTAGGTGAAGTTACATTGTGCGCTGCAACGCTGAGATCCATTGGGGCCATCGTCACAAATCTCACTGCCTTCGATGATGTTGTTCCCACAAATTGCGGCGGTTAATCCGGAACAGGAGGTGTTGCATTTATTCGGCTGGCCGTTGGCAGTTCCGTTATCACAAACCTCATTATTATTTTTTATACCATCGCCGCAAAATTCCAACTGACATGTATTGGTGCAGCCA
Source organism: Candidatus Omnitrophota bacterium (assembly GCA_020632515.1). GTDB lineage: Bacteria > Omnitrophota > Gorgyraeia > Zapsychrales > Zapsychraceae > JACKFK01. The sequence continues at coordinate 151,037 of JACKFK010000006.1, forward strand.
TCCCCGGAAACTGTATTACCATCATCACATTTCTCTCCGAGGGATGTCTGAAGAATACTGTCTCCACAGAATTCAATCTGACATTTGTTGGAACAGCCGTCACCGGAGAAAATATTATGATCGTCACATTGTTCGCCTAATCCTTTTTGAATGATATTGTCTCCGCAAATTTCCAATTTACAGGAAGAAGAGCAGCCGTCTCCTGAGACTTTGTTGCCGTCATCGCAAAATTCTCCGATAGCCGATTGACGGATGCCGTCGCCGCAAAATTCTAAAGTACAGGATGAGGAACAACCGTCTTTATCTGTTAAATTGCTGTCGTCGCATTCCTCACCAGATTCTTTAAAACCGTTGCCGCAAACAGCGGGTGTGGTGCCGGAACATGTTGCATTACATTGATTCGGTTGACTGTTTAAATTTCCGTCATCACATTGCTCATTTTGTTCAAGGATTTGGTTTCCGCAAATAGGAGCGGTAATTCCGCTGCAAGACGTGTTGCAAGCATTCGGTTGACCGTTTTGAACACCGTCGTCACAAACTTCGTTATTGTTTTTGATGTTGTCCCCGCAAACTTCTTTTAAACATTGCGCGGTACAACCGTCGTTAGAAACAGTATTGCCATCGTCACATTGCTCGCCTAAAGTGCTTTGCGTGATGCCGTCTCCGCAGGACTCGCTGCGGCAGGTTTGGCTGCAGCCGTCACCGGATACTGTATTACCGTCATCACAGACTTCACCGATTGTATTTTGAATGAGACCGTCTCCACAGAATTCTGTAATACACGATTTATTACAGCCGTCACCGGAAAGGTTGTTGCCGTCATCGCATTGCTCGCCTAAACCAATTTGTGTGATTCCATCTCCACAGGTTTCAATTTGACAGGAGCTGGAGCAAGTATCTTCGGAGATTGTATTATGATCATCACAACTTTCCCCAGTTTCTTGAACACCGTTGCCGCAGATAGAAGGCGAGACGCCGTCGCAAGTTGTGCTGCAGGCATTGGGCGCGCCGTTGTTAATACCATCATCACACGTTTCTCCTAATTGAGATTGGATAATGCCGTCTCCACAAATTTCCTGAACACATTCATTGGTGCAACCATCGCCGGATATTTGATTACCGTCATCACATTCTTCATTAAGTCCAGGTTGAACGATCTGATCGCCACAGCTTTCCAAATGACATTGTGAAGAGCATCCATCTTCGGATTGGATGTTTCCATCGTCACAAACTTCATTGGCTTCTATAATACTATTGCCGCATGCTGAAGGAGTAACACCGTTGCAAGTTGCATTACAATGATTAGGAGTATTGTTTTGATTGCCATCATCACACGTTTCTTGGCCATTCAAAATACCGTCTCCACAAAACTCGACAGGTGAACATGACGTGAAGCTTAAGCAATCTCCTTGGCATACTTGAGTTCCTTGATAACCGTCGTTTGTAACACAGTTCTGCGTGTTGGAATCACAAATTTCTTGAACGGTATGTCCATTCGGTGTTTGCACAGTGCCGTCTCCGCAGGATGTTAAAAGACAGGAGGGTGTACAAAGAGAAGAGCCTTGCGTACCATCATCGCATTCTTCATTAGATTCTTTAACACCATTACCGCAGATAGGGTTCGTTATGCCGCTGCAGGAGTTGTTGCACGCATTCGGTGTTCCATTGTTTTCGCCATCATCACATGTTTCCGTACCGTTTTTAATGCCGTCGCCGCAAAATTCCGTGGAAGAACATCCCAAAAATCCAGAGCATGAAGTATTGCAGCTTTGAGAACCTGCATATCCTTCAGGTGTTGTACAGTTTTGTATATTTTTATCACAGACTTCGCTTAAATTTGGTTGAATGATACCGTCGCCACAAATTTCCTGTTTACAGCTGGCGTTACATCCATCCCCGCTGATCGTGTTATGATCGTCACAGTTTTCACCAAGCTTTGGTTGGATAATGCCATCGCCGCAAAATTCGATCTTACATTTCGAAGAGCATCCGTCTCCGGAAAAGAGGTTGTGGTCATCACATTCTTCACCCAGTCCTGGTTGAACAATGCTGTCTCCACAGATTTCAATTTGACACGATGCCGAACACCCATCGCCAGAGATGTTGTTCCCATCATCACATTTTTCACCAAGATTATTTTGACGAATGCCATCCCCACAGGATTCATTGTGGCATTGATTGTCACACCCATCACCATTAGCGGTGTTGCCGTCATCACATTCTTCTCCTAAACCGGATTGACGGATATTATCTCCGCAAAATTCCTTAATACAGTTTTGGGTGCAGCCGTCACCGGAAGAATGATTGCCATCATCGCATTCTTCAGAAGGTTCAATAACGTTGTTACCGCAAACAGAGGGGCAGTCTTGTGAACATGTTAAGGAAGACTCTGCTGGTTCTGTACAAACACCGTCACCACAAAATAAATCAGAGCGGCAGTTTTCAAATGATGAGCATTGATCGTTACAATTTTGAATGCCCGGATAGCCGTTGGTTGTTGTACAATTTTTTTGCTCTGAATCACAGGTTTCATTTAATCCTGGTTGAATGATGCCGTCACCGCAAGATTCAATAATACATTGATTGGAACATCCATCTTCGGAGGATTGATTGCCGTCATCACATTGTTCACCTAGGCCTGATTGGATAATGCCGTCGCCACAAATTTCAATTTGGCAAGAAGCTGAACAACCGTCCTCGGAGTTTACGTTGTTGTCATCACATTCTTCCTGGGGTTCAAGAATTCCGTTTCCGCATTCAGCCGGACAATCAGTAGAACAATTAAGTGATGATTCAGCTGATGATGTACAGATGCCGTCTCCGCAGAATAAAGAAGTGGCACACTCGTTGAATGAAGCGCAGTTATCATTACAAGATTGTTCTCCTGGATATCCTTCTGCTGTTGTACAGTTTTGTGTGTTGGAATCGCAGGCTTCTCCAATACCTGTTTGCGTTATTTCATCTCCACAGAATTCGTTGATACAATTCGCTGAACAACCGTCGCCGGAATTAAGGTTGCCGTCATCACATTCTTCTTGCGGTTCGGTAATGCCATTTCCGCATTGGGCCGGACAATCGGTTAAACAATTGAAAGGTGATTCAACTGAAGAGGTGCAAATTTGGTCGCCGCAAAAGAGATCGCTTTGACAAGTATTAAAAGCAGAACAGTCGTTTGTACACGTTTGAGTTCCGGGATATCCTGTGTCAGTGGTACAGTCTTGAATGTTGGTATCACAAATTTCGTTTAATCCAGGTTGGGTGATTTGATCTCCACAGAATTCCAATTGGCAGGAAGAGGAGCAACCGTCTTCAGATGTTTGATTGCCGTCATCGCAAGCTTCATTAAGGGCGGATTGTTGAATACCGTCCCCGCAAAATTCGATAATACAATTTTCATTACAACCGTCTCCGGATTCGTTGTTTTGGTCGTCACATTCTTCACTTAAATTCGGATGGACAATGCCGTCGCCGCAAAATTCTACAATACATAGGTGATTACATCCATCTCCATCAATAGTGTTTTGATCATCACATTCTTCACCAAGTTGAGGATGAAGAATGCCATCGCCGCAGATTTCAGCAACACAGTTGGTGTCACACCCATCGCCAATAATGCTGTTGCCATCATCGCATTGTTCGTTTAAAGATTTTTGGGTAATGCCATCCCCGCAGATTTCGATCTGACATGTGGCTGAACAACCGTCTTCGGAATCTTGATTTCCATCATCGCATGCTTCACCATTTTCGATGACACTATTGCCGCAGACAGGTTGGCAATCATTGCCGCAGATATTTGCGTTCTCTGGTTGAGAACAGATACCATCGCCGCAAAAGAGGGTTGTTATACATGGCTCAAAGGCAGAACATTCAGTGTTACATGTTTGTGTTCCAGCGTACCCATCTGTTGTGGTACAAGCGATAATGTCTTGATCGCAGAATTCATCGAGTCCTTTTTGGGTAACACCGTCGCCACAAAATTCTTTTAAACAGGCATCGGAACAACCGTCTTCGGATTGTTGGTTTGCATCGTCACATTCTTCACCGATTCCGGTTTGAATTGTTCCATCCCCGCAGAATTCGAGTTGACAAGAACTGGAGCATCCGTCTCGGTTAACAGTGTTTTGGTCGTCGCATTCTTCACCAAGTCCTTTTTGGATGATTCCGTCTGAGCAGAACTCACGTTGACAAGAAGAGGAACATCCATCTTCAGAGTTTTGGTTACCGTCATCGCATTGTTCACCTTGATTGGGATGCACAATTCCGTCACCACAAAATTCTAATAAACATTGCGCAGTACAGCCATCCCCATTGAGTTTATTTCCATCATCACATTCTTCGCCGAAAGAAGTTTGAATGTTACCATCTCCGCAGCGGTCAACGGTTCCTACTGTGATGCTGCCACCATAAATAACAGTTGGCGTGGTTGGGGCGGATGTATTTGTTGTTTGTTGGTTATTGGTTGAAGGCGCGTTTTCAGTTGAAGGTGATTCAGTAAATGTGCTGTTACTTGATGATGAGCTGTTAGATTGTTGCTTTTTATTATTGGAGTCGTTCTTCGAAGATTTTTCCAGATCAGGACAGTCTAACGGACAAGATCGATTGTTTTCCCGCGGAGAAGAACAGATGCTGTCGCCGCAAAATTCTCTCTGACAGTTTGCGGAACAACCGTCTCCGGAATTGATGTTACGGTCGTCGCATTGTTCCCCTAACCCAACCTGAACCAGCCCGTCTCCGCAGAATTCGGTTTGACAGGTCGCAGAGCAACCGTCTTCAGATTTAAGGTTACCATCATCACATAATTCTCCTAAAGAGGTTTGAACAATACCATCAGAGCATAGTTCATACTGGCAATTTGCGGAACAGCCGTCTTCCGATTGGGTGTTGCCGTCATCGCATTGTTCATCGGAATCAATTTGCAAAATATTGTCGCCGCAGAATCCAGGGGTTGAAGCGTCTTCAGTTAATTGGGGCGAGTAAATCATTTCGAATGGCGCTGTTTTACCAGAATCTATGGTGTCGTATAGAGCTTCATAATCAAAAGCATTGGATGAAAAAGAATTGTAATTATTGGAGGAAATTATAGAGTTTTTGTTGGTATAGGAATTAAGGGGATTAAATCCATTTACTGTGATTCTATAAGGATTTTGCGAGCGAGCATAGTCCTGCCCAGACGCAGTCTTTATATGTAATCCGATTGTTGCGAATACGGTAATAATGAGTACGCTCTTTAAATAAGACTTAAACATTCATCCTCTGCTTAAGTCCTAAATAAGGAAGCCTGTTTCTTGAACTACAAGAGACAGGCCTAAACCATTCAAAATCAAAATTACCATCTTGATTTTGGCGGCTAGGCTATCCTTATTTAAGGACCCTTGGCTTTGCTCTTACAAGTAATTGCTTGTAAGACTCTTCAAAACTTAATTAATGTTTGAAGAGGTCCCTGGGTTACCCCAGGTTTGCCTTTTACATTTCAAGAATTTGCTGTTTGCTTATTCAAGTATATACGGTAATTGAATAAAAATAATCGAGTGAATTGGAGATGCAGGAAAACGTTTTCTTTTGCTGTTTTTTAGAGTTTTTTAAATATGGGGTATTTACGTATTACTAAATACATATCAATGATCATATGATCATTAATAACAAATATTGTGAAGAAAAAGATTGTCAAAAAAATGAAAAAATATCGAAAATATTTATAACTATAAGAGTACTAATATGTTTTAAATTAGGGTGAAACTAGTCAATTTAAGTAAAGGTTGCATAAAAATTAGATAATACGCGATTTAAACAAGTATGGAAATTTGATGATGATTAATCGTGAAGTAAAAAGGAATGGGCTATGTAGAAAGTTTATATCAGGGTATTTCTAAAATAAAGTTGACGAAGTAGTATAAAAAAGATTTTAGTTTTGTTATGATGAAATAATCTATAAATAAAAAGGATTTTTGATTATATGAAAAATGAGAGTGGTTCAGTTTTATTAGAAGCCCTGCTGGCAACTGTTATTTTATCTGTTAGTATTACAATTATTATTCAGTCATTAACCTCGAGTTTACGGGCCGCGCAGTATAGTTCTCAATATACCGAAGGTTTAATTCTCATTGATGATCAGTTAACCGAATATTTTCAAGAGGGGGTAGTTGAGTCGGATTTGAATGAGAATGGAAATCTTGCCGCCCCTTATGAAAAATATCAATATAAAGCAAGCACAGAACCTGCAGAGGAATTCGGTGAAAATATTAATATTCTTGACTACCAACTAAATTGGCAAAGCGGACGACGGAAGAATAATATTAAAGTGCAAACATTATTGTTTAAAAAAGATGATGAAACAGCAATTCAATAATATTTCAAGAGCAAGGCTTATAACGAATAATGGATTTACACTTATCGAGTTATTATTAGCTATAAGCATTTTTTCAATTATAGGGTTAACAGTTTATAGTGTTTTTTCAAGTGGTATTCGGTTAAGTGAATATTCCGAAGGGCAAGGAGATATTTATCGTCAAGCTAGATGGATTTTGGATTTAATGAGTGCTGATTTAGAAGCTGCTGTAAATTATGATTTTAGTAGTTTTTATGCTGAAAAAAGTGCTTTTTTAGGAAATAAAGAAGAAATTCAATTCTTGAAAGAAACTACGGGAGGTTTAAAAGTTATTAAATATTTTTTGATTGTTCCGGAGAGTTCATCTATTCATAAGGTTATTATTGGAAAAAAATATAAAAAGAATGTTGATATTAATTTAGTAAACTCTCAAGCAGAAAGTAGGTATTTTTTAGTTCGAGAAGAAAAATCTTTTTTAGATTTCTTAACTGATGTTAATAGTGATAAAAATAGTTTGGAAGTTATAGCAACGAATTTCGCGGCAGATGGTTTGCGTTTTAGTTATGGTTTCTTAGATCAGCAAGATTCGTCTGAATCTAGTTGGCGTGATCAATGGGACAGGAAGTATGTGCCTATAAACGTTTACGTTGAGATGGATTTAATATCAGAATCAGAAGAAAAAATTATTCATTTTGAAAAGAAAGTCTTAATTCCAACCGGATTCTGGGGGGAAGAACAGCAGGCATAAAGTTGTTTTTATCTTCATAGAAGATTTTACTTTTTGTTATAATGAGCAATATATAAAAAATAAACACACATCTATTTATGAAAAAAGATTTGTTAACCACCGTTGAAATTACGGATTCTCATGTAAAAATTTATCAAAGCCGAGGAGCTAAGACTGGCTCATCGGTTGGATATTGTGAAGTAAGAGCTTTAAGAAGTCAATCCGATGAAGAGATAAGTAATGTTTTAATTGAAAGCAGATTTCCTAAAAATATATCAAAAGATAAATTGACAGTAGTTTTACCGAGAAAATCCGTTATTTTAAAACAGATTAAACTTCCTTCTCATGATTTTGAAGAAATAAAAAAAATGGTGGCATTACAGTTGGTGAGTTTAATTCCATACGCATTGGATGAAGTTGTTTATGATTTTCATGTTTTAGAAAAAGATTCTGGAGGGTATACAAAAGTTTTAGTTGTTGTGGTTAATAAAGACGTTTGTCGGCGATATATTAATATCTTTCAAAGAGCGGGGGTGGTATTTGATAAGTTTGTTTTAAGTTCTTTAGGAATGTTGCAATGGTTACAACATCAACAAGTGGATATAAAAATGCCTTCTGTTTTTGTTGATGTGGATTATTCACATTGTGAAATCGGATTTGTTTATCAAAAGACTTTGTTATTCTCGAGAAGTATTAATTATGGGGCGAAAGATTTTTCGAGTGATAATATGTTGGGTTTGATTGATCAGTTACAGCGTAGTTTGGCAGCTTATCATAAAGAAGGTATGGGATCTGAACCGCAAAGAATTTTTCTGATTATTAATGTGATGGAAAAGGATGCTTTGAAGGAACGATTGGAAAGAGAATTTAAGAAGCCGGTTGAAATTTTATCTGGTTTTGAAAAATTTTCTTTTGCCCGAAATGTGAATATCAATCAAATAAGAAATCAAGGCGGTGTATCATTAGCTGTGGGTTTGGGTATGCTTTTGAAAGAACCGCAAAAGATGATGAGTTTATTTCCTGCCGAGATTCAGGAAGGAAAAAGAATAAAGGGGCGGCGGAGAAGCTGGGTTATATTTTTCTTATTACTTTTAATCAATTTAGGTTTATTTAGCGTTTTACCGACTCTACATTGGCAGCAAAAGGAAAAATATTTAAAACAATTAGAAAACGAAATTCAATCAATTAAACCGCAGATTGAAGAAGAAAAAAAGAAAAAACAATTCGTTGAAATATTTTATCAAGAGCTAAAGCGGCGTATTATAATTGTGGATTTAATTCATGAATTAAACAAATTAACGCCTAATGATATTTCTTTTAGATCTTTATTATTAGACGATAATGGATCGTTTACAATTCAAGGATATGCGCAAACTAGTACTGGAGTAAATGATTTTCAATCCAGGTTGGTTCGTTCAGCTATTTTTAATGAAGTCAATTTGCAATTTGCGACTAAGCGTAAGATTTTTAATATGGAAGTAACTGATTTTAAAATTATATCGAAATTGAAAATTAAAGAATAAGTTGAATAAGGAATAAAATGCGAAGTTTTACAACCCGAGAACAAAATATATTCATTTTTTGTCTAATTTTAATCTTTGTGTATCTAGGATATCAAGGGATTTATAAGAATTTGCAGAATAAATCTCAAGTCTTAGATGATGAGATTAGTAGTATGGAGAGAAAAATCCGTAAAGATAGGAAAACGCTCGCCGAGGCAAAGGCTTTTGAAGTTCCATATGAACAATTAGTAAATCAGTTTGAGCAAAAGGTGCCTAATGAGCAGGTTATGTCAAATTTGATTTCGTTAATTGAAGAAGCTGCTGGAGATTTGGATTTAAGAATTTCTGATCTAAAACCCCAAAGGGTTAAACGAAGTGATACTTATAATCGATTTTCTGTGAGTTTAACGATTGATAGTAATTTCGCGGCTATTATGGAATTTCTTTATGTGCTGCAGCAAGATCCTCATAATTTTGATGTTGATGAGTTCCGTTTTGACAAGGGAAGTCGTCAGGATACTGATGCGATTAAATCGCGGTTAGTTTTAAGTAAGATATTCATTCCGTAAAAGTTTTTTAAGTTTTAAATATTGACTTCTTTCCACCGGAAATGGCATAAATTTCCTTAAATCTGATTGACAGACTAAAACGGATATATAACAATACCTTTATATATAATATTATTTTAATGTATAAATTATTCTGTAAATTTACTATTAATAAAAATTTTTAGGACGATTGAAAGTGTGGAATGAAACAAAAGAAAAAAGTAGGGGCGAAGTCTAATTTATTATTTTTTCTAAACCGTTTTTTCATTTTGGTCGTTATATGTTTAGTAGGTTGGATAGGATATAAATTAAAAAAAATACAAGATGGTAATACACCCGCGAACTTTCAAGGGAATATTTTTAAAACCGAAGGAACTTTTAAAGGTGAATATAATTTGAAGTTAGAAGGTGTTTTAGATAAACCTTTTAATTATTATCAAGGTGAATTGGATAAGCGTAATTTTTTTGAAGCCCCCTGGGAAAAACCACAGATTGAAAAACGTGAAGAGCAAGTCAAGGAGCCGCCAAAACCAAAAATTGATTTAAAAACTTTAATTAATTTAGTCGGGATTGTGCTGGATGATGATCCCAAAGCAGTTATTGAAGATTTAAAAACGCAGGAAACTGTTTTTTTGTCAATTGGTCAGGAAATTAATGAAGCTAAATTAATTGAGATTCATGAGGAAAAGATTATTTTTTTGTATCATGAAGAAAAGCAGGAAATATTTCTAGATAATAAAAAAAGCCTTGAAGGGAACGAAGGCGTTGAGATTTAATTATATATATATCGTCGGTGTATTATTTTTATTAACAGGGAGTTTATTGGTTCCTGAAGGGGTTGCCCAGAATTCATCAAGCTCGCCGGAAGATACATACAATTATCCTGAATTTGAAACCCCAGTTCTTACTCCAACCCATCGTGTGCAAAAAGCCCGCAATAAAAATCAAACGGTCATTGATGTCCTTGATTTAAAAAATATGGATGTGCTGGACGTTATGAAATTAATTTCACAAAAAAGTGGGATTAATATTGTTCCTGCGCAGAATGTCAGAGGAAAAGTTACTATTTATTTAAAGGATATTGAAGTTTATGAAGCTTTGTCATTAATTGTTGATGCGTATGGGTGGGCATATGTTGAAGATCGAGATGTTATTAAGATTATGACCGCACAAGATTATGAGAATAAATATGGGCATAAATTCGGCAAGAAAATTCATACAAGGATTAAACAAATAATGTTTGCGAACGCGAATGATTTGGTAGCTATTTTAAATCAAGTTAAAAGCGCGTTAGGTAAAGTAATTTCAGATGATAAAACAGGGACATTGATTCTGATTGATGAATATCCAAGGTTGGAAGAGATGGAATTAATTATTACAAAAATAGATGTTCCTTATCGAACAGAGGTTTTTGAGCTGACGTATGCCAGTGTTGAGGATATTTCGGGTAAAATTACGGAAGTTCTAACGCCAGGTTTAGGAAATTTGAAATTTGATGAACGTTCCAATAAAATTATTGTTTCAGATACTCCTCTGAAAATTAATGAAATACGGCATATTATAGAGGCCTTTGATCAAAAAGACCGTGAAGTTAATATTGAAGCGAAGATTATTCAAATCGCGTTAAACAATGAACATAAATTGGGTGTAGATTGGGAAGCGATTGTTTCTGATTATCATGCGCTTAATCTCAAGAGTGATTTAGATGTCTTGTCGGCTTCTGAGAAGAGTGGGCGTCTAAGTATCGGGACCTTGGATAATGATGATTATACGTTTTTAATTGAAGCTTTGGATACAGTTGGTTCAACAGATATATTATCGAGCCCAAGGATTACTGCTTTAAACAATAAAGAAGCCAAGATTCTTGTTGGTTCAACAGAGCCTTACGTAACGTCCACGACAACAACACCGTCTTCCGGGCCAACAACAACCGCTGAAAGTGTCAATTTTATTGAAGTAGGTGTTAAACTATTTGTTACTCCGACGATTCATAAAGATGGTTTTATTACTATGAAAATAAAACCGGAGGTGAGTTCCGTTGTCGATAATGTTACAACAAGTAATAATAATACAATTCCGGTTGTTGAAACGTCTGAAGCGGAAACCACAGTTATGGTGCGCGATGGTGTGACTATTGTTATCGGGGGGCTTATTAAAGAAGAAAGTTTGAGAACGACAAAAACGATTCCTGTTTTAGGTAAACTGCCGGTGTTAGGTATGGTTTTCAAAAGTGAAGATGAACGGGTCGGTAAGACGGAATTGGTTATATTTTTGACACCAATCATTGTTACTGGCGATGTTGATGAAGACATTTTTATGTAAATTATTTATAAATCTGTAATTCTAAAATATATCAGAATTAATATTTTTTGTTGAGGGAGGATCTATTGCAGAAGAAAGTTTTAATTATTGATGATGACCCAGATATGCTCAAGCTCGTAAAAGTTAACTTGGAAGCTAAAGGTTTTAAGATTTATGCAACGCATAGTGGCAAGGAAGGATTGGCGATTTGGAAAAAGGATCAGCCTGACTTGATTCTTTTAGACGTTTTGATGCCGGAAATGGATGGGTTAAGTTTTATGCGGGAAGTGCAGTCTCGAACAGATTTAAAAAATATTCCAATTGTTGTTTTAAGCGCGAAAGAAGGCATTCGTGAATTATTTACAATGGATGGTATCGTTGGGCATGTTTCAAAACCGTTTGAATATGACGAATTATTATCCATCATTAATCTTCACCTTCAATGAAAAAAATGGTTTTAATTATTGATGATGAAAAAGATATTACGACATTAATTAATGTCCGGCTCAAAATGGCGGGGGTGGAATCTTTTGTGGCATCGAACGGGATGGAGGGGTTGGATTTATTAAAGAATAAAAATATTGATTTAATTATATTAGATTTTATGATGCCTAAGATGGACGGACAACAAGTTTTGCAGGAGTTAAAAAAAGATAATCGGTTAAAAACAATTCCTGTGATCATGTTAACCGGACAGGAACGGGATTCGTCCATGGAAGAAGAATGGATAGAAGCGGATGCATATATTTCTAAGCCATTTGAAGGTCAAGTCCTCATGGATGAGGTAAATAGATTTATTAAATAATATAAGTTTGATTGAGGAAGTTGCTATGATTAAAAAAGTGTTGGTTATAGATGATGAAACTGATATCCAAACTCTAATTCAAATTGGATTAGAGACTGCTGGGTATGAGGTGATTATCTCGGAAAATGCTCAAAACGGTCTTGACTTAGCGCGTTTGCAAACACCTGACTTAATTATTTTAGATGTGGTGATGCCAGGGATTGATGGTGCGGACATTTTTAAAGTTTTAAAAAATCATGATGATACTAAGCATATTCCGATAATTATTTTAACCGCACGGGCTAAAATGGAAGATTCATTTTTAGCGTTAGGTGCAACAGCTTTTGTGGAGAAGCCTTTTCAGGCTGATTTTTTAGAAAATAAAGTTCGTGAAATTATCGGAGAAAGTTCATCTTCAGTTGATGGAGCATCTGCGGATAATAAAATTAAAGCTGATTTAGATGATGATCTTCAAGCGCAAGAAAAATATAATTTCCATGATAATTCTGGCGCAGGTGATGGGGAATTAGATCGTAAATTTGCTGGAAAAGTTCTGGTGGCTGGTACGATTGATCACATTGTGGCTTTTATGAAAAATGATTTGGAAAAAGCAAATTGTCTTGTTGAGATTGTAGAAGATGGTGACAAAGTAGCGGAAACGGCGTTTGATTTTAATCCGGATTTGATTTTATTAGAAACGCAAATGGGAACTGTATCAGCTTATGATTTAATTCAATCATTAAGAAAGAGAGAAGATTTCCGCACGCAGATACTGCTTTATACTTATCATATGGATCCGGAAACTGCACGAAATTCAATCGTACATCTTCTTTATGACGATAATCAGCGAGAAGAAAAAGCTGCTGATTTACGACAGCCGATTTATTATTTTGGAATTTATAATAAGAAAACTTTTAATAAAAAGATTAAACGTTTTATTAATTAAACCACCGTTTTAAACCTTCCTATATTCCATTCATGTCTATGGAGAAATTATCCCACGAAGAAATTGTTAGTCGCCAAAAAATAAAAGTAAAGTCAAAGCGTTTACCGTTTGTTGTCCTTTTAAATAATATTCGCAGTCTTTATAACGTTGGATCTATTTTTCGCACGAGCGATGCTGCAGGGGTTTCTAAAATTTGGCTATGCGGCATCACAGGGCATCCGCCAAATAATCAGATCGCCAAGACAGCCTTAGGAGCGCAAGAACACGTGCCGTGGGAGTATCATGAAAATGCCATTTCAGTTGTACAACAACTTAAACAAGAGAAATACCAAATTGTTTTCTTAGAACAAACAAAGGACAGTACTTTATTTGAGAAATTCCAACCACAATCACCAGTTTGTTTGATCGTCGGCAATGAAATTGAAGGTGTTTCTTCGGAATTGCTTGCTTATTGTGATGAAGCGGTTGAAATTGAGATGGATGGTATTAAGAATTCGTTAAATGTTGCCGTGGCTTTTGGTATTGTGGCGTATCATATTCGGAATTGTTTGAAAATCTAAGAGGAAAGAGATTTCTTAATTTTTTGTTTTGTTTCTTCGGATAAATTTTCCTGGGGTAAGGTAATTGTTGGGGTGTTTTCATCAAGATTTGTGAGAAGATCTTGCAGTGATTTTATCTGTTGTCCGTAATGAAAACAGGCGCGGCAGAGGTTTGTGTGGAGGCGTAAAGCGATTTTCTTATGAATGGGAAGAGAATGATCCAATTGCTGCGACATAAGTTCAGTAGCCCGGCGGCAGCTGATCATAAATTTTTTTAATAATTTTTGCACAATAATTTATTTAATCCTTTTTAGTTAGTCTGATAAATATATCAATCCTTACAAGGGAATTCTAATGAGGGTTTGGGATTTCAAACCAATTTCTTTCTAAACATTCCCTAAGTTGAAGACGGGAGCGATGTAAAAGGATCCAGTAATTCGATTGACTGATATTCATTATCTTGCATATTGTTTTACCATCTAATTTTTGCAGTTCTTTCAGCGTAAACGCGTCAGCAGCGGCCTTGGGAAGTTTTCTTAAACATTGATGAAAGGTCTGCCAAAACTCTTTTTGCTCTAATAGATTTTTTGGATTTAAATCCCATTGAGACGGTTGTTTCTTTAAATGATTCGCCTGGTCAAAGAAATCATCAACGGATTGTTCAACGTTTTTTATATCTGTGACGGCTTTTTCTTTATACTTAGCACGGATATGATCAATAATTTTATTTCTCAGTATACTGATAAGCCAGGTCCGTTCGCTGGAATTTCCGGCAAAGCTGTCTTTGCTTTTAAAAGCAGCTAAGAATGTTTCCTGGACGACGTTTTCTGCTTCTGTTTGATTGCGTAATTGTCCTAAGGCGTAATTGAAAAGATAATTCCCGTGAGTGTCTATCCATTGATCAGGGAAGAGTTTGTTTTTGACGGTTGTTGATTGTTCTTTTGCCATAGGATTATTACAAATTTATCAGAAAAGAGGTGTATGAGCAACTTCATAATGATCATTTAAATTTATATAGAATTTTATTGAATAGAAAAATGTTGTAAGGTTTGACGTTGGATGTCGACTATTTAATAGTTTTTATGAGTAACATTAAAACAGGAGATGATTATGAAATCAAAAAAAAGTCTTATTATTGCGCTGGTAATGTTGGGGATAGCGATTCTTATTATTCTAGGATTAACAAGTCATAAAAATAGTTGTTTAAGTTGCATAAACTTAAGCTCTTTTTCTCCGGAATCAATCAGGCATTATATTGAAGGTTTTGGATCTTGGGCGATTGTGGTATATGTGCTTCTTTATACGGTTAATACTTTTTCTCCATTTTTCCCACCGATCTTCATAATGTCGCTGGCGGCCGGCGCTGTTTTTGGTCCAATTTTAGGTACGGTTGCTTTAACCTTAGGAACTTTTGCTGGAACAACGGCAGCTTTTTTTGCGGCGCGCTATATTGGAGGCAGCTGGATACAGAAGTTAGTTCAAGGCAAAGGAGCTGATCTTTATAATAAATTAAGTAATAATGGATTCTTTATTTTACTGCCTGCGCGATTGGTTGGGTTTCCGCCATATGGATTAATCGATTTTATTTGCGGTCTTTCGAAAATGAAGTATGTGGATTTTGTCGCGGCAACAATGATTGGCGCCGTACCTTGGATTATTACGCAGGTTTTGCTGGCAGATCGGTTCGCTAATTTTAATCCTAAGGATCCGGTTCTTTGGGGATTATTAATTGTTTTTATTCTGATGATTGTGATTACCGGAAAGATCGTAAAAAATAAGCAGGCAAAAGAAACTTAATTCCTAATTTATTTTAAAATATTTGGATTGTTGATAAGAAAGGAACTCATATGCCTAAATATGATTATGACATGATTGTGATCGGTGGTGGAGCAGCCGGCTTGACTGCATCAACAGCTTGTGCAAGTGTCGGTGCTAAGACGTTATTAATAGAGAAGGAGGAACAATTAGGCGGCGATTGTCTTCATTATGGATGTGTTCCTTCAAAATCATTGATCAAAAGCGCGTATGCGTATCATGTGATGCGAAATTCTACGAAATATGGGTTGCCGCAAATAGATGTGCCGGAAGTTGATTATCAACAGATTGCTTGTCGAATTAAAGATATTATTAATACTATTCAAGTTCATGATGAGCCTGGGTATATTAAAGAAAAATATAATGTGGAAACGCGTTTTGGTTCAGCTAAGTTTTTAGATCAGCATGCGATTGAATTAGATGGTCAAAAGATGAGTTCAAAGAACTTTGTGTTAGCTATGGGATCGTCGCCGGCGGTTCCGCCAATTGAAGGAATTAATGATGTCCCTTATATCACCAATGTTGAAATTTTTTCGTTAAAAAAATTGCCAAAATCTATGATTGTGTTGGGGGCGGGGCCGATTGGCATGGAAATGGCGCAGTCGTTTAACCGATTTGGTACAAAAGTCATGGTTGTCGAATTCGCGCCGCATGTTTTACCACGGGAAGATGAAGATATTTCAGAAACTGTTGAAGCATTTTTACAGGCAGAGGGTGTGCAGTGTATGCTATCAACGAAAGGCGTTAAAGTTGAGCATAAGAATGATACCTTTTACTTAACAGTTGAAAGAGCTGGACAGCAATCAACTATTGACGCTGAATGTTTGTTGGTTGCAACGGGACGTGCTCCAAATGTGAATGGTTTAGATCTTGAAAAAGCTGGTGTGGAATATGACCGGCGCGGCATTAAGGTTGACAAACGTTTGCGGACTAAATCCAAGAATATTTATGCGTGTGGTGATATCAATGGCAGTTTTCCTTTTACTCATGTGGCTGCTTATGAAGCTGGAACTGCTATGATGAACGCAATTTTTCATTTGCCTTTAAAAGTCAATTATACAAATGTTCCTTGGTGTACGTATTTGGATCCTGAGGTGGCATCAATTGGATTGAATGAAAAAAGGGCGAAAGAAGTAGGTATCACATACACGGTTCAGCGTGAAGAGTTGAAAAGTAACCATCGGGCGCAGGCCGAAGGTGAAACCAAAGGATTTATTAAGTTGCTTGTTAATAAGAAAGGGGTTCCTATTGGATGCCAAATTGTAGGCGCTCATGCAGGAGACCTTATTCATGAATGGGTAGCGGTTATCAATGGAAAGGTAAGTTTAAATACAATTGGTAACGCTATTCATGCTTATCCCACCTTATCTGAAATAAATAAGACCGCAAGTTTTAATTACTTCATTAATGCCTCGTTTTGGACAAAATTAAGGCTTCTTTTAAATTGGCGTTGTGTGTAAAGATTTTGGTTCTATGCCATTTTGTTTAAGGAGGATTCTTTTGCAAGCCTCTCTACTCTATACATATCTTCCAAAAGAGAAATATTTTTATTTTTCTAGAAAAAAAAGTAATTTTTTTTATATTTTTTAAGTATGGTATTTTTTATATTTATAAGTTGTTGTTATAGAATTATTTACGAATCTAATTTAATGGTTTTGTAAAAGCGTTTTCAAGAAAAAATTGGCGTTAGTTGGCAATATGTGAATATATAATATATACTTGAATAAAAGTAGTAAAAGGTATGAATTTATAGAAGAGACTTCATCTTGTAACAAACTGAAAATAAGAGAGTTAGGATGAAAAGCAAAAATTGGCAAAGAGTCTATAAAAAGAAGGAAAACGAATAACCTATCTTTAGAAAAAAGAGATAGGTTTTTTTATGTCTATGAACAGAGTTTTAAACAATAAACTATTGCAAACAATTGGGTTAGGGGTATTTTTGAGTATAATCCCAGTTGGTGTGCATGCCGGAGTACCCGAAGGGCCACAGGTGTATAGTCCAGTCAACGGAAGCCGGTTAGAAGGAAAGAGTGTGACATTTCGTTGGAGTAGTGGTGGCGTTGGGGTATCCGATATTAAGACATTATTGGTAGGGCGAAGTCCGGGATCGGCTGATATTTATGGGAATGCAATGATGGGGAATGCGGTCACAGTTAATAATATGCCAAATGATGGAAATCCAGTATATGTCCGATTGTGGTATCAATTAGATAATGAGAATTATTTTCAAGATTATGTTTATAACGTGACAGGAAGGTTAATGGGGATTAAACCAGTAGGGGTGGGTGTTGTTGTTGAGCCGGTGGTAGAACCGTTAGTACGAGAAGTAGCCGCGGGAGGATTCAGGAATATTAGGGCCCCTAGTGTTTTAAATAATCCAATAGCGGGGGTTGAGAAACGGATGTGGATAAGTGGTTGGTGGAATGATACCGATGTGGGCGAGCAGCTGGATAAGATTTATTATATGGATTATGCGAATGGAGGATGGGAAGTAAAGCGGCAGACGATAGAATGGGATGTTCGTAGCGTGAAGGAACATTTGGAAGCTGGAGCGATGGAAGGCGCAAGTATTAATAATCCAACGGTGATCCGACGGGATGGTGATGGAAATCTTGTGATGTATTATGATTATTTAGCAGAAACAGCTGAGAATGGGGTAGAAAGTAAAGTCGGGGTAGCAGAGAGCGAAGATGGAGGAAGGACGTGGATAGATTATAGTTTTGACCGAGACGTGTTAGGGGGCCGGGATTTTGTGATAGACGAAGTAAATGGGGCTATAGGACCGAGCGCGGTGAAGGTCAATAATGGGGTATGGTTATATTATCATGATGGATTAGAGCCGATGAATGTATGGCGGCAGCAGATGGGTACAGATGGGATTAGTTTAGTAGGGACAAGGGAGAAAGTGAATATACCAAGCGGGTATACCGGGAATGTGAGAAATGTAGATGTTACTTGGGATGGAGATAAGTATTTGTTAGCGGGAAATACGGGAGATTTAAAGAATGTCGTGGTATTTAGTTCGATAGATGGGATTAATTTTGAAGATCCAATGAGTGTGGATAATCCATTTATTCGGGGAGGAAGCAGTTATGTGCTTACGCCGCATCTTGAGTATGTCGAAAATGATAAATTTAAGATATATCTTGGATTTAATAATAGTCAAGAAGTTAACGGTAGTGAAAGTATTCTAGAGTGGTTGTATGAAAATCCGACGAAATCTAATCAGGCTCAAGTGAGTATACAAGCAAATCCAAGCGAAATTGAGGCAGGCGAATCAACTGTTTTAAGCTGGGAAGCAACGAATGTGGATAGTTGTAGCGCGTCATGGATGACAAGTGCGAACTTAGGAAAGTTAAGTGGGGCGCAAGTTATTAGTCCACAAGTAACAAGTATTTATGAAGTTGAGTGTTTGAGTGAGACTGGAGATGTAGGGGCGAGTGTGACGGTGCAGGTAAAGGTGTCTAATGGAAGCGGAGAAAGTCAAGCGGCGGAGATGTTAAGACCAGGAGCTGGAGAAGTTATAAAGACATCGAGTGTGGTGTTCAGTTGGGATGGTGGAGTAAATGTTAGTGAATATTATTTGGGGGTGGCGACAGCGGCGGGGAAATTAGCAGTGAGTCCGTATGGTGATATTTATGCGAAGAACGTTGGGCAGGTGAAGGAAGTAACGGTTAACGGGATACCAAATGGAGTATCAACAATATATGCACGGTTATGGTCGAAGATTAGCGGTATATGGGAGTATAAGGATTATAGTTATGCTGTTACAAATGGAAACAATAATAACGAGGGTGTTGAAGAGTTAGGGTCAGGGCAAGCACAAGAAGGAACAGCCAAATTAATTAAACCAGTCTTAGGAGAAAAGATTAAGTCAACAACGACATTTGAGTGGAGTTTAGGTCCGGATGTAAGTGAAGTGACATTATGGATAGGCGGGATTAATGGTGAAGCAGATATATATAAACAAAATCAAGGATTAAATACGTCGGTGACAGTGGAGAATATTCCGATGCATTTTGTGTGGATTTATGTCACGTTGTGGTCGAAGGTTAATGGGGAATGGTTATTTGAGCAGTATCAGTTTAGACCAGGAGAAGATGCTGGTGGTGATGGTGGTGGAGATGGCGGAAATAATGGTCCTAGTGGAACTTTAGCCAAGATGATTAAACCAACATCAGGAACTGTTATAAATGGAACAAGCGTAACTTTTGAATGGGATGCTGGAGAAAAGGTAAGTGCGTATTGGTTATATATTGGAAGTGAGGTTGGCCAGCGAAATTTAGTCGATAGCGGAGAGTTAAATGGGTTAACATTTCAATATAGTGAAGTTCCTCAAGACGGGATTAGATTATATGTGCGTCTTTTTTCTCAAATAGAGGGGCAATGGTTTTATAACGATTATCAATATGGAACCCCAGGGGGCAATGATGGAGGCGGGGGTGATGGCGGCGGAGGAGGAGTAGTAGAGGTTCCTGCTGAGTTAATTAGACCTGCAACAGGGGCAGTTATTAATAGTAATCCAGTTCAATTTGAATGGAATAGCGGAGCTGGTGTAGGAGAATATTTTCTTAAGATAGGGACTGTTTCAGGTTCTGGCAATATATTGCAGGAATCAATGAAAAAAAGTCAAAGCAAATCTGTCGAGATCCCGTTAAATGTATCAAAGATATATGTGCAGCTTTTATCAAGAATTAATGGAACTTTTCATACCCGTAGCTATGAATTTCTTATAGATACAACTGTAGATGTTGATCCCGCAGATGCAGCGGAAATGCTAAGCCCTAAACCTGAGACAATGATTGATCAAACAAGTGTGACTTTTGAGTGGAGTTCAGGATCAGGTGTAAGTGAATATTTTCTGACGGTGGGAACAAAATCTGGTTTAGGAGATGTTTATGAACAATCTCAGGGATTAAATCGGAGTGTTACAATAAACAATCTTCCTTTGGTGAATTTAGAATTATATGTACGATTATGGTCGAAGATTAAGAATGAATGGATTATTAATGATTATTTTTATCCTACTAAGAGTAATTTACAGAAAAATCCAGATGCAGGGGATGTTGTTAAACCTGAACCAGGATCAACAATTTATTTTCCAGATGTGACCTTTGAATGGACGCCGGGTAAAGGTGTAGAAGAATTCTTTTTTGCGATAGGTCAAGATCCTGAGATTTTTGATATATATCGACAATTACAGGGGAAAAACACAAGTGTTTCTGTTGTGATTCCGATTGATGATCAAGTTAAATATGTGCATTTATGGTCAAAGATTGCGGGAGTTTGGTATGCCAATAATTATATTTATAAAACTGACGGCAGTAAAATTCCACCAACCGTGCCGACGAATTTAAAAGTAACAGGAGTAACTGCAAACAGTGTATCGTTATCTTGGGGACCGTCAACCGACAATTATACGGATAGTCGAGGATTAAAAGGATATCGAATTTATCGTAATGGACAGTTAGTGGGGACAACGAGTGGCCGCACTTATACAGATGTAGGATTGTCGCCAAATCGGACTTATACATATCAAGTAGCTGCTTATGACGGACATAATAATGAATCAAGTAGATCAAACAGTGTGAGTGCGACTACTTTAAATGGGGGTTTTAGTGGTCCGGTCTGTAGCGGAGGAGGATTTGATGGTGGCGGCACAGGAGTCGAACCTTTATGTCAGAATATTAAAGATTGTCCGCCAAATGGTATAGTTTATTTTGTGGCAGAAAATGGAGATGACAATAATCCAGGAACAGAAAATCAGCCCTTTAAGACAATTCAAAAGGCTGCGGATGTAGTTAAGGGAGGCGAAACGGTATTTGTCCGTAGCGGAACATATGCAGGATTTCGGGTTGTGAATCTGCACCCACCAGCAGGTCAATGGATTACTTTTAAATCCTATCCAGGAGAAACAGCCACTGTCAATACACAAAATGGCCCAGTCAGGTTGTCTGGAGCCAGTTATTTAATTTTCGAAGGATTAGAAATTACTAATAAAGGATTCGATAATTCTCAAAGATGTGATTTAGTGAATGATCCAACTGGTTCTTGTAAAGCCTTGGCTATTCAAGAATCAGGGGGGAATCCAGGGATACTAGTCGATAGTACTTATTTTGGTAATGCGGATACGGATACGCATCATATCATTATCCGCCATAATAATATCCATCATAATAGAAGTCATGGGATTAATGCTTCAACAGGAGCTGATCCAGTAAAATATCCAAATGGGCAGGGGAATTATAAATTTGAGATTGTAAATAATCAAATTCATAATAATGGAATTAAAGGATTGACTGGAGGATATGGTACTTATGTTACGGGGACAGATTTAATCATCAAAGGAAATATTTTTCATGATAATAATGGACAAGGGATGCGTTTAGGAAACATTAGTACAAATAACAATATAGTTAATTCAATTATAGAAAATAATATTAGTTATAACAATACTGGACCGTTGTGGCATAGTGGCAACGGTGGTAAAGTTGAGACCACCGCTGGATTCGGATTTATTCTTTATGGCGGACGAAATAATATTATGCGTAACAATGTCGCGTATGGAAATTATGGGGGAGGATTGCAGGATACTACTCTAGAAAAAGCCAGGCCAGATAAGATTTATAATAACACTTTCTTTCATAATGGAACTTATGGCATAACTATGACAGGTTATGGGGTCGCACAAAATAATATATTTTGGGGAAATGCCAAGAGAATTCCCGCATATGAAGTTGAGCTTTGGGATGAATCTTCAGCAAAGAATAATTTAGTTGGTGGAAATCAATTGTTAGTAAGAGCTAATAATAGCAGCACAGCGAGTAATAATATTTTGAATAAAGATCCTTTATTGATTAACGCGGCAAATGGAAATTTTAGATTAAAAGAAGGAAGTCCAGCTGTTGATGCCGGGGTTTCAGTATCGGAAGTAACCACGGATTTTGATGGTAGCTTTCGTCCGCAAGGAGATAATTATGATATAGGTGCTTATGAAGAATTCAAAGGCAACAGCGGTGGCGGAGTTAAACCTGGAAATGGAATAATTTATTATACAGCGACCAATGGAAACGATAGCAATCCTGGAACCGAGGCACAGCCGTTTCGGACAATTAAAAAGGGCGTTGAAACTCTTCAAGCCGGTGATACATTATATGTCAAACAAGGAACTTACAATGAATCTATTATAAGTTGGGAAACAACCGTCCGTAGTGGCGCTTCATGGTCGAATCCAATTACAATATCCGCTTATCCAGGGGACACGGTGACTATCCGTCCCAAACCAGGAAACGCAGCGTTTTGGTTTAAGCATGGACCAAATCTAGCTACGATTCAGTATATCGTCATTAACGGATTTATCATTGACGGACAGGGTACTGCTCTTCATGGAATTAAGTTTCAAAATAGTAAACCGCCCAAACAAGGATCAGATGCCTATAACGGACCGCATAATATCCGTGTTAGCAATACAGAAATTAAGAATGTGACTGCCAGCGGGCTTTTGGTTAGTGGGGACGGGCATGAATTTTTACGATTGAAAGTGCATAATTGTGGAACAAGTTTCTTTGATCATGGGATTTACGCAAGTGGCAACAGAAACATCATTGCGGATTCCGAATGGTATAGTAACGCGGGATATGGCATCCAGATTAATCATGAATCTAAAGGGTGGGATGGTAAAGTGTCAGAGCTTAACTCCCAAGAGAATATTATTAAAGGGAATTATGCGCATAACAACGGAACAGATACAGCTAAACCATTTGGCTGTGGGATTGTTTTTTGGTATACAAGCAATAATGTGGCATATAACAACATACTCAGTAATAATATAAACTGTGGAATACAACTGCGACATAATAATTCAGTCTATAATAATACAATTTATGGGAATAAAAATAATGCAATTGTCACAGGTACGAATGCTGATAATTCAGAGTTTATCAATAATCTTAGTTTTAATAGCGGTCCGCATTCAATAAAGGCAGGTGATTTTGTTTTTGAGAATAACCTGACGGGGGTTGATCCTTTGTTTGTGAATCCTGCGAGTGGCGATTTTCGCTTACGATCAGGATCGCCGGCGATAGATAAGGGTTTAGCTTTATCTATTGTAAAGGATGATTATCTTAAGGTTAAAAGACCGTTGGGTAACGATTTTGACATTGGAGCGTTTGAATACAGGCCATTAATCGGAATTAATGGAATTAAAAGTGTTCAAACAAGTGTGAATCAAGGGGATCATAGTGTAAATAAGACAACGTTGAGTTTATATGAGGCCTTTGAATTAAGTGTGATCAATAATGATACGTATTTTGATCCATCTGATCCGAAAGAAATAGCTCTGTTGGTGACATTCAATCATGAATCCGGAGAGTCCAGTTATAAATTGCCGGGAGTATACATAAAGAATGAAAGTGGTAATGTTTGGAATGTAAGTTTTATAGCTCCTAAAGCTGGTCAATGGGGATATACCTTTGAATGGGTTGGAGCATCACCAAATAAACCTGTACGAGGGCAAGGAGAATTTACGATTACATCAGATGAAGTTGTACAGAATCAGGAAAGAATCTTAGGGGTGGTATCACAAAACAATTTAGTAGGTATAAAAGCTTCCGGGAAAACTTATTATGTGGCCACCTATGGTAATGATGCTGATCCTGGTTCCGAATTGCAGCCATTTCGTACGATTAAAAAAGGTGTAAGTATTCTTGATGCGGGTGATACGTTATTGGTCCGGGCTGGGACTTATCAGGAAGCTATTTTAAGTTGGGAAACGACGGTTCGCAGTGGAGATTCATGGTCGAATCCTATTACTATATCTTCCTATCCAGGAGAGGTAGTAATTATCAAACCATCTTCACAAAGTGCTGCTTTCTGGTTTAAAACTGGACCAAATAATTCTGTGATTCAGTATGTTGTGATTAACGGTTTTGTTATTGATGGTGGAGTACATGGTATTAAATTACAAGGATGTTTGTCTGGTGGAACAGATTCGTGGTGTTCAAACGAACCTGCACCAAGAAATATTCAGGTTAGTAATGTTGAAATAATGAATACTGATTTAAGCGGACTTCAGACAAATGGTGATGGGCACAGATTTCTTAATTTGAAAATTCATGATACAGGTAAATCAGGCTCTGGTCATGGTATTTATCATGAGGGTACTAATAGTATTATTGCGCATTCAGAGATTTATTCAGGGACAGGTTATGGTATTCAACTTAATAACGAACATGCTGGACAAGTTTCAGAAAATAATTTTCTTTATAACAATTATTCACATGGACATGAAGATTGTGGCATTGTTTTTTGGGTATCAAAAAATAATACTGCTTATAATAATATTCTTAGTAGTAATAAAAATTGTGGCATTAGAGTTCGTTTGGGAGGCGCTAAAGTTTTCAATAATACTATTTACAAAAATGGACCTTACGCTGGTGTTGTTGTGCAAGAATTTGCGGATAATGTTCAAGTAGTGAATAATATTGTTTACCAAAATGGAACGGATATTCTTGATGCGGGTCCAAATACTATTAAGAGTAACAATTTGGTTGGAGTTGATCCATTATTGGTAAATCCAGCTGGAGGAAATTTTCATCTTAAAGCAGAATCTCCGGCAATTGATGTAGGTAAAACATTATCTGAAGTAAAGTTTGACTTTAATAATGGAGCTCGTCCTTTTGGTGTGCGCTACGATATTGGCGCGTATGAATATGGAGCTGCTCCGTCGAAACCTAGTGATAGTGGGGGGGGCTCTTCTGGTGGTTCAGGTGTATTTGATGATGAAACTCCAACAAGTCCAACTAATTTGATAGCGACAGCAACATCAAGTTCAACAATTCAATTATCCTGGAATGGGTCATCTGACAATGTTGGTGTGATTGGGTATTATATTGTCCGTGATGGACAAATTATTAATTCAGTCGCGGGAACAAGCTTCACTGATGCAGGGCTCTCTCCAAAGACAACGTATACGTATCAAGTCATTGCTTTTGATGATGCGTGTAATGAATCCTCCCCATCTAATATTGCTTCTGATACGACACCAGAAATGCTTGTTGTGGGTGGTGTGGGAGGGAGTGAACCATGTCAAAATATCGCAGATTGTCCAGTAACGGGAATCGCATATTTTGTGGCAATGAATGGAGATGATGCTAATCCGGGAACATTTGATAAACCATTTAAAACTTTGAATAAAGCGGTTAACGTTGTTAAGCCAGGGGAAACGATATTTTTGCGAAACGGGGGTCCGTATGCGGGGGTGCGACTTGAAAATATGGCGAACCGGAATGATGCATGGGTTACGATCAAATCTTATCCAGGTGAGCATGCGGTTATAGATGCGTCTTTGTCCAAAGGTGTTGGTTTTGATTTAAGAGGCGTAAGTTATTTGATTCTTGAAGATTTGGAAATTATGAATAGTCGATTTACCAATGATAAAGAGCCTGGTTTATGGTGTGATATTAATGAATTATCCTGCCAACAAGATGCAGAAAATTATCACCAACATAGAGCAATTGTAATTCATTCGACAAAAGAGGGGAATGCCCCGTGGACACCTCATGATCTTGTAATGCGACGTTTAAATATTCATAGTCATGGTGGAACTGCAATTTTAGGATCTTGGGGGTCGTACAATATTCAAGTTTTGGATAGTCACCTTCATGATAATGGGGTTAAAGGGGTTTCGGAAGGGTATGGAACGTATATTTCCACGAACAATGGATTATTTAGAGGGAATATTGTTCATGATAATAGTGGAAATGGAATGAGGTTTGGGAATACGCCGGAAGAGAATTATTGGATTCGAAATTCCATTATGGAGAATAATATTGTTTATGATAATGGCGGCCGTTTTTGGCATTCACAGCGTGTGGTCGATGATGGTTCTGGTATTCTGCTTTTTGGTGGCGAAAATAATATTGTTCGCAATAATGTTATTTGGAGGCAATATGGATCAGGGATTCAGGTAACCGGACGAGGCGCGCAAAATAATCGGATTTATAATAATACAATTTCAAATTCAGGAAAGTGGGGGCTTTTTTTAACCGTCGAAGATGCTTCGATCGTAGAAAATAATATAGTTTTTAATAGCGCTATGAATAAAGAAACAACAAAGAATGTTATTCAACCAGGAAGTAAATTGAGTAATAATCTTATTGATATTGATCCATTATTCGTTAATCCGAGTGCGGGTAATTTTAAACTTCAATCAGGCAGTCCCGCGATTAATAAGGGGAAGACGGTTGCTGAGGTGCCAACTGATATGGAAGGTGTTGCTCGTCCACAAGGAGGAACGTATGATATTGGCGCGTATGAATATCGTTCAATAGTAGGAACAGGGATTTAAAAACCTTACAATAAATATCCGCATCTTTCATCAACTTCCAATTCTTTAGTGCATTGATTCATCATCATTAGGATGTATAATAATTGAAATTAAAAACAATGGAATAAGATTATGCCTGAAATAGAAATTTTTCATGAAAGTTATTATGACTGGAAGTGCATTCGTATGCAGTTAGGAGAAATATCTTTAGGCCTGACACCGGATATCGGCGGCCGAATTATGTCTTTGCGACAGATGGGTAAAGAATTATTATTTGTCCAGGAAGAACACCGAGGGGAAACGTTTGATTTTAAAGAAGTTGGTGATTTAAAAGCGGAGAAATATAAGCTTGGATTTCGTCTTTGGGGTGGTGATAAAACCTGGGTTGCCCCTGAGAAGAAATGGTGGGGGAAGATTCCTCCGCTTGATTTGGACGCGCTTCCATATCAGGTAGAAATATTCGGTTCACGAGTTAAGATGACTAGTCCAATATGTCGGGAAACAGGTGTTCGGCTTATTCGAACTGTGGAGTTAAAGGAAGGTGGAGTTATTATTTTAGAGCAAACGATTGTTAATGAAAGTTCGAAAAAGGTAGAGCGGGGGATATGGGATGTAACCCAATGTATTAGACCTACAGAAGTTTATCTGCCAAGCAGTCCTGATAAAATATGGCCTTACCCGGATGCCGGGAAAATTCAAGAAGCGATTAAAAAAATCAGTCCATATAAGAATTGGATGAAAATTCAATGTAATGACTTTACAGCGTTTAAGTTTGGTGCGGTTTTAACAAAAGGTGTTGTGGTTGCTATCCGTCGATTAAAAGATGATGATCAGGCTATATCGTTTACTCGGTTTTTTGAAATTGATCAAGAAACTGCTTACGCACACAAGGTTATGGCTGAAGTATATAATTCGAAAGATTATCCTTATTTAGAAGTTGAGGTGCACGCCCCAATGAAAAGTTTAAATAAGGGTGAAGAATTTTCGCATAGACAAACATGGAAAATAGCCCGTCATAATATTCACATCACACCAGATGAAGTATTAGATTTTCATTCTGTCAAGAATTCATAAGCAATCCACAATTTACTAGATAAAATTTGTTCACATTTATTGTCCTTTAAAATAAACAATGATATAGTAAAGCCATTGAAAAACAAAACACTCCTATGAAAGTGTGGGTATGGTTAGAAGAATTTTTTTATTAATATCATTCTTTATCATTACGTTGCATTATACTCTTTCCTTTTATTTTTCTAATATTTGGTGGGGGATGTTATTTTGGGGGCCGGTTATTTTGGTTGGCCTTCTTGACATGGTGCAAAACAAAAAGGCTGTCCGTAAGAATTTTCCAATTATAGGAAATCTTCGGTATTTGTTTGAAGCTGTCCGACCGGAAATTAATCAATATTTCGTGGAATCAAATTCATCGGGAAGACCTTTTAGTCGAGAAGAGAGATCGCTCGTTTATCAACGCGCGAAAAGTACGCGTGATACATTGCCATTTGGAACCCAAAAAGATTTTTACGAAGTAGGTTATGAATGGACAAATCACTCGATTAATCCTATTAAGGTTGATTCAAAAAAACTACGTATTACGGTAGGTGGGCTGCAATGTAAAAAACCATATAACGCCAGTGTTTTAAATATCGGAGCTATGAGTTTTGGCGCGTTAAGTAAAAACGCGATCCGCGCTTTGAATGAAGGCGCTAAGATGGGTGGTTTTGCGCATAATACGGGTGAAGGCGGGATTAGTCCATATCATATGTGCGGCGGAGATTTAATTTGGCAAATTGGCACGGGATATTTTGGTTGTCGGAATGAGCAAGGGCGATTCTGTAAAGACCGGTTTAAAGATCGCTCGCAGATTGATTACGTAAAAATGATTGAATTAAAAATTTCTCAAGGTGCTAAGCCTGGTGGGGGAGGGATTGTCCCAGGGGTTAAGGTAACGAAAGAAATTGCTGCGATTCGAGGCGTTCCTCAAGGTAAGACAGTTGTTTCTCCGGCAGCGCATTTGGAGTTTAATACGCCTGTAGGACTGCTTGAATTTATTGATAAGTTGCGGGATTTAAGCGGAGGGAAACCTGTTGGATTTAAATTGTGTGTTGGTCGTCGTCGGGAATTCTTTTCAATCTGCAAGGCTATGGTTAAGACGGGTATTTTACCTGATTTTATTTCGGTTGATGGCGCTGAAGGCGGAACCGGGGCCGCGCCTTTAGAGTTTTCCAATCACTTAGGCTGTCCGTTGACAGAAGGTCTTATTTTTGTTCATAACGCGCTTGTTGGTTTTGGATTAAGAGAAAATATTAAGATTTTTGCCAGCGGTAAGGTTACAACAGGTTTTGGCATGGTTCATCGGCTTGCGATTGGCGCTGACGCGATTTATTCCGCGCGCGGCATGATGCTGGCTTTGGGCTGCATTCAAGCAATCAAATGCAATTCCAATAAATGTCCGGTTGGCATTGCGACACAAGATCCAGGTTTAGTCGTAGGGCTTGTTGTTGCGGACAAGAATAAAAGGGTTGCAAACTTTCATAATAATACAGTGCAAAGCTTAGGCCATTTACTTGGCGCTATGGGCATTGAACATCCAGAACAGTTACAACCCTGGCATATTATGCGCCGGGTTGATAAGACGAGCATAAAGAATTATAACGAAATATATCACTTTCTCAAAAAAGGGCAGTTATTAAACGAACCGTTTCCGCCAGATTTTGACAGGGCTTTACGAATGTCAAGAGCTGAAAGTTTTGCTTCGAATTAAGGGGGGATTATGGCTAAAATTATACTTATTGTCGATGATGATCCAACGATGATTAAATTGGTAGGCACTATTTTAAAGAAAGAAGGATTTATCGTGGAAACAGCCTATGATGGCTTAGATGCGTTAGCTAAGTTAAAGAAAATTAATCCGGACTTAATTATTTTGGATGTTATCATGCCGGAAATTAATGGTTATGATGTTTGTTATCAATTACGTTTTAATAAAGAATTCGAGAAAATCCCAATTATTCTATTAACAGAACGATCGCAGGAAATTGTTGACGATATTGGACAAAAGGTTAACATTGCTTATATACAAAAACCGTTGGATCAAAAAATTCTACTTAATCAAATTCATCAGCTGATATCAGCATAATTCTTTAATTGATTTAAATGAAAATATCTATTTTGGGAACAGGGTTATTAGGTTCCGCTTTAGCGCAACGGCTTTTATTTGCGGGCAATGAAGTTTGTGTTTACAATCGAACTTCAGCGAAAGCAAAGGCTTTGGTTAAAGACGGAGCCATTGTCGCAGAAAGTGTGCAAGAAGCAATTAATCAAAGTGAATGCACTATTTTAATGTTGGCGGATATAGATGCGATTAATAATGTGTTATTTAAAAAAGATATTAAGAGTTTTTATGGAAAAACAATTATTCAAATGGGAACCATCTCTCCAGCGCAAAGCGTGCAGTTGAATCAAGCGTTGAAAGAATTGGAAGGAGATTATTTCGAATGTCCTGTTTTAGGCAGTCGGAAGGAAGCAATATCTGGAAATTTAATTCTTATGGCAGGGTCCACGCCGGAACAATTTAACAAATGGTTGAATTTGTTGAAAATGCTTGGACCAAACCCGCAACACATAGGGGGTGTGGGCAAAGCTGCGGCTATGAAGCTGGCGTTGAATCATTTAATTGCTGCGCATGCTGTTGCTTTTTCTGTGAGCTTGGGATTAATTGAGAAAAATGGGATTGATCAGGATGTGTTTATGGGTATATTGCGGGAAAGTGCTTTGTATGCTTCAATGTATGATAAGAAATTGCAAAATTGGAAAAATCGTGAATATGCGAATCCGAATTTTCCTGTTAAACATTTATTGAAAGATGTAGAATTGGTATTGCATGAAACTCAAGAAAAGCAGATTAATAGTGAAGAAGTTAAAGCCTTAAGTCATATTCTTCAAGAAGCGATTAACCATCAGCTTGGGGATTTAGATTATTCAGCAGTTTTTAATACGATTAATAATATATGATTAGGTTCATTATTTATGATTAGTTGCGATAAGGTTTCAAAATATTTCGGAGATTTTTGTGCGGTTAATAATGTTTCTTTTGAGATTAACCGGGGAGAAATTGTAGGTTTCCTTGGACAAAATGGTGCAGGCAAAACAACTTTGATGCGGCTGTTGACAACGTATTTATCTCCTTCCGCAGGTGCCATTAAAATTAATAGTATTGATGTTAAAAATTCTTCGTTACTTGTTCGTCAGAAAATTGGTTATCTGCCGGAAAACCCTCCATTATATGAAAATATGAATGTGCAGGACTATTTAACTTACGCGGCGCAATTAAAGAATGTTGAACATAAGAAGATTAAGGTGGAAGTTGAGCGTGTCTTATCAGAATGTAATCTTTCTAAAGTAAAAGATCAAACGATACAGACTTTATCGAAGGGATATAAGCAGCGTGTAGGTATTGCGCAAGCCATTCTTAATGATCCGCCGGTGTTGATTCTTGATGAACCAACATCAGGTCTTGATCCTGTTCAGATTAAGCAGGTCAGAAAATTAATTAAAAGCTTTGAGCATAAAAAAACGATATTGCTTAGTACCCATATTCTCCCGGAGATCGAACAGATG
This sequence comes from Candidatus Omnitrophota bacterium, assembly GCA_020632515.1. Taxonomy (GTDB): domain Bacteria; phylum Omnitrophota; class Gorgyraeia; order Zapsychrales; family Zapsychraceae; genus JACKFK01. The sequence goes on from JACKFK010000006.1 coordinate 182,473, forward strand.
GCTAAGCGGGTTATCATGATTAGAGCGGGAAAAATTATCGTTGATAATTATATTGAAAAATTAATAACAACTGAAGAAGATAGGGTTTTAGTTTGTATTAAAGGTATGGAGAGTAGAATTCATGAAGCGGTAGAACACACGGAAGGAATAAGATTGATTAATTCTATCGCAACGGATGACGTTTTATCTCTTGAGCTGGGAGTGAAAAAAGAATTAGAACATTTTAACGGATTTATTGAAAATGTTTTTAAGGTGCATGGACGTATTCTCGAAATTAAAGAACAACGATCCACATTAGAGGAAATATTTTTAAACCTTCATAAGAATTAATTAAAATGAAAATTGCCGCGATTGCTAAAAAAGAACTTAAGTCTTACTTTCATTCTCCTATGGCGTATATTGTTTTATTTTTGACGATTACCGTATTTAATGTCTTTTTTTATTTAATTATTAATGAGAATAGAGAAGTAAACTTACGGGACATGTTTAAGTTAATGGAGTTTATGTTTGTCTTTCTGCTTCCTTTGTTGACAATGAGGCTTTTTTCAGAAGAAAAAGCTACAGGAACGGTGGAGTTTCTAATGACAACGCCAACATCAAACTGGACGATCGTATTAGGAAAGTATTGGGCGAGTGTTTTATTCTATTCAATTATTATAATTTCTTCGTTTGTTTACTACATAATTATGGAAATATTTGCAGAGCCGGATCGCTTAGCTGTCTTGAGTGGATATTTTGGGATTTGGTTGGAGGGGGCCTTTTTCATTGCGATCGGAATGTTGGCTTCATCATGGACAAAGAATTCAATTATCGCGGCAATTACGTCATATGTTTTTATTTTATTTCTTTATTTTTCTCTCGCGCTGGAAAAATATACAACGGGAATTGTGACAGAGTTTATTCGATTTGCAAATACTCTAGCGCATATGGAGAATTTTGCTATTGGTTTAGTTACGACTGCGGATATTGTTTATTATCTTAGTGGAATTCTTATTTGTTTAATATTAACTCGATACAGTATTGAAACGCGCATATGGCGATAAGAAAAAATAAAAGACGGGCTTTATTATTGTTGTTGGGATGGGGGGGGTTGTTTTTTGGATTGGGCAAAGGATATATTGACCAAGAATATAACTATGTTCTTATAGGTTTGGCTTGTGTTGGAGCGTTGTGTTTGGTTGTTTATTTGAAAAACTTACAACAACAATGTTCACAAGCGAAGAGAATTAGAAATCCAAAAAAGGTTTTATTTTTTGTTTTATTGATATTTTTCAATATGTTGGCTTATATCGGGATTAATTATGCTGCGTATAAAAATAATATTCGTTTTGATGTAACTCAATTTAAACAGCACACTTTGTCTGAGAACACTTTAAAACTTATTACAAGTTTAAAGGAGAACTTAAAAATATCTATTCTCTATGTAGGGTTTCCTCCTAAGTATCTTGAAGATTTATTAAAAGAGTATGAACGGTTATCCGAGGGGAAGATTAGTACAGAAATTATTGATCCTATTATTCAAATTGGTTATGCCGCGCAATTTGGACAAATTATTCAGGGTAAAGAAAGAAAGGCTGTTGTCCAAAGCGGTAATGAAAGGGCGGATGTAGATTTTAGTCAAACACCGTTAACTGAAGATCTTTTGAATAACGCGATTAAATCGGTAACAAGAAAGGCGCGCGCTGTTTATTTTTTAACCGGGCATAACGAATATCCATTATTTAATAATGAAGATAATGGATTGAGCAAGTTTACGAAATATTTGATGACAAATAATGTTATTGCGAAGGAGCTTGTTTTAACAAATAACGAAAATATTCCCACAGATTGTTCTGTGTTGATTATACCAGGGCCTAAAGAAAATTTATCGGAGTTAGAAGAGAATATTATTCGAGATTATCTAAAAGGAGGCGGTGACGCGTTATTTTTAATAGAAAATGTCGTGGTGACTACTCCGGATAAGCCATTGACTGAGGATGAAATTGATAAAAATCCTTCGTTAAACAGTTTGTTAAATGAATGGGGTGTTAATGTGAATCAAGATATTGTTGTTGATTTGGCAAGTCATGCCAGTGGTGATGTGGGAAGCCCGGCGACAAGAAACTATATGGCGCATCAGGATATTATTAAAAATATTGATTATACTTTTTATATAAGGCCGCGATCAATATCTTTAGAGAAAGATCGGCGGGAATCAATTAAAGCGGTGCCGTTTATTTTAACGCAGTCTAAGGAACAAAGCTGGGGAGAAACTAACCGGACTTTGGAAGTAAAATTTGATGCTGGTGTAGATCGTCCTGGCCCAGTTCCAATCGGATTTGTTATTTTTGAACCTTTAGCGGAAGATTTGTTGAAGGATATCAAGAGCAATAAAGGGACGAGAATCATTGTTGTATCTGACGCGGATTTTCTAACAAACGCTTATGTTGATTATTATAATAACGCGGAGATGGGGTTAAGGATTATTAATTGGTTAGCGCAGTTGGATTATGAAGTTTTTGTTGAGAAAGATTTCACAAAAGTAGAAGAGTTTAATTTGACTAGTCAACAAAAGCGAATGGTTATTGCACTTCTTTATATTTTCCCTGTCATGATTGTTTTTCTAGGATTTATAGCTAAAGCTAAACAATATTTCTAAGTATTATTCAAAAGAGATGATTTTTTTTTCTTCCGCGTAATTTTGAATTTTCTCGCGGTCAGGTAGATCTAATTTTTGTAGATATTTTTCCGCTGTTTCTTTTAAGTGTTTTTTTTCATCCACAGATATTGTCTTGCCGGAGATATAATCTTTGATTATTTTAAGGGAATTTTTATTGTTTTCTGTTGGAGATGCTATGGAAGAATAGATATTAGATCCTGTGGAAAGAACGATGGTAAGGGCAAATCCAATGAGAATACAAACAGTAAAAATTAAAATGTCAATATTTCTTGGCCGCCAAGAGGATAGTTTTGGTTTCTTTTTTATTCTTTTATAATAACCCACATTAAACTCCTTAAAATGATTAGATAATTTTATTATATTTATATTTTTACCGGAGTCTAGTCTCTGCGATACTATTTCGGTTTGACAATAAAAGGAAAAAAGGGTAGTATTGAACAGAATTATTTGGAATAAATCGACTGGAAAGAGTTTTAGATGCCGGGAGCAGTTGTAATAGGTGTTTAATTAAAATGGGAAGATGGTGATGGCAAATGATATCAGCTAATGGTGTTACAATTCAATTTGGAAAACGAAAATTATTCGAAAATGTTAATATTTCTTTTTCTCCAGGAAATTGTTATGGATTAATTGGTGCAAACGGATCAGGAAAATCTACTTTTTTGAAAGTATTATCTGGTGAAATTGAATCAAATGCAGGAGATATTTCCATCGCTCCTAATCATCGTTTATCGATGCTAAAGCAAGACCAGTTCGCCTTTGATGACAAAGAAGTTTTAATGACTGTAATTATGGGCTATAAACGGTTATACGAAGTTATGACGGAAAAAGACGCGATTTATGCCAAAGAGAATTTTTCTGATGAAGATGGCATGCGCGCTTCAGAATTGGAAAGTGAATTCGCGGAACTTGACGGTTGGAATGCGGAAGCAGAGGCTGCAAAGTTATTAGGTGATTTAGGAATTAAGGAAGAATTTCACATGTTAAAAATGAAACAGCTTGAAGCCGGGCAGAAAGTACGGGTGTTGTTGGCTCAGGCTTTATTCGGTAATCCAGATATCCTTCTTTTAGATGAGCCGACAAATCAGCTGGATATTGAAACGAGCATGTGGTTAGAGGAGTTTCTTATCAATTTTGAAAATACGGCGATTGTTGTATCGCATGACCGGCATTTTTTGGATAAAGTATGTACGCATGTTTGTGATATCGATTTTGGCAAGATACAGCTTTATCCTGGGAATTATTCATTTTGGGCAGAATCCAGTGAACTCGCCTTGAGACAACGGTCTGATAAAAATAAGCGGATAGAAGAAAAGCGTAAAGAAATGCAAGATTTTATTGCTCGGTTTAGCGCTAATGCGTCAAAATCTCGTCAGGCAACTTCACGTAAAAAGATTTTAGAAAAACTTAATCTTGAAGAAATTAAACCTTCTTCCCGAAAATATCCTTTTATCCAATTCCCCAGCGAGCGAGATGCTGGAAACGATATTCTACGAATTGATCATATGAGTAAATCAATTGATGGCCAGATAATGTTTAAGGATTTAAACATTGAATTAAACAAAGGAGATAAGGTTGCTTTAATTGGACGTAATGATTTAGCTAAAACAACGTTATTTCAAATTTTAATGGAGGAAATTAAAAGCGACGAGGGTGAATTAAAATGGGGAGCATCTACTTCCCGGGCTTATTTTCCTAAAGATAATACTAAATATTTTGAGAGGGATTTAAATTTAATTGATTGGCTGCGGCAGTATTCAACAGATACGGATGAAACATTTATTCGCGGTTTCTTAGGGCGGATGTTGTTTGCTGGTGAAGAAACTTTGAAAAAAGTAAAAGTTCTGTCTGGTGGAGAAAAAGTTCGGTGTATGTTGTCAAGGATGATGTTGGCGGGAGCTAATGTGATTATACTTGATGAACCGACGAATCATCTGGATTTGGAATCTATTACCGCGTTAAATAAAGGAATGAAAAGTTTTAATGGTACTGTTATTTTTTCCTCACATGATCATGAATTGATTCAAACAGTTGCTAACCGCATTATCGAAATCACGCCCAATGGGTATATTGACTCTCAAAGCACGACATTTGATGAATATTTGGAAGATCCTCGAATAAAGAAAAGAAGAGAAGAGTTGTATCAAGAAATTGAATCAAATGTTTAGATTTGCTTAATTCATACAGACATCTACAGTAAATGTATTGTCTTCATATATTTTTATATTTAATTGAATCGGTTTGCAGCATGTTTCACAGTCTGTCACAAGACTTTGAAAATTCTCACCTGTTATATCAATAAGAATAGAATTAGTTGAGCAGCAATAGGGGCAGGGGAAAGAGTGTTCTTCGGTAAGGGCCATAGATTATACGCTCGTTAAACTGAGAAGAATTTAAAAGGTGATGATTTCTTTATCTTTATTGCCTTCTTCATCGTTTTCTTTTGTGGCCTCAAAGTATTTTAAATCAGGGCCGTTGACTTTAAGTAAGATTCGAATCGGTTTCTGACAATGTTCACAATCTACAATATAAGTTTGTTCCTCTCCCGCATCTAATTTAACCGTTTCTGTAACGGAAAACCAGCAGTAAGGGCAGGCGTAATCTTGTTCGAGTGTGTTGGACATATTAAAAGCCTTTCTTTTTTTAACATTATAAGAAAATTGATTCATTTGTAAACATCTTATTCTAAAGTAAGGATATTTTTGTTTTAATTTGTGAGCAGCCTGGAATTATGTGGTATATTATCAAATAAATAAAAGGCAGGAGCTTATGAAGAAGGTGCAAAAAGTTAAATATCTTTTATACGGAGTGCTTATTGCCGTAGGTTTTTTCCTTGGATTTAAATTATATCATCGATGGCAGAATGAAAATGCAGTGTTAAAGCAAGTAATTACCCGACTAGAAGCGCAGACGCGGGTGGCTGAAGTTTTGGTGACGGGTGTTAATTATGATGAAAAAAACAAAAAAGCGTATACCACGATTAAATTTTTGGAGTATGATGAACATAAACAGCCACTGAAGCCTAGATACTTTACTTTTATTGGAAATATTATCCAATTTCAGGCGTTGATTATTCGGTTTGATAATATTCATATTCGTAATGGACATAAGTTAAAAGGAAAAAGCGCGCATATTTTTTGGAAAGCTTTTGTTCTTGACGGAGAAAATACGCAGGAATTCGAAATTAATAAACTTAATGAAATCCCGCAGGGATATAAGATTGAAGGATTGGAAAATCCTTTTGAATTGAAGCTGTGGCAGGAGTTCTGGGCGTACGCGTTAAATCCGGATTTGGCTAAAACGGATGGAATAAGAAACGCGCAGATTGAGGCTCCGGGTACCATGTTTGTGCCAGGACATTTGTACACAATTTATATTGAACATGACGGAGGGTTATTGATTGATTCATCGCCCCTGTCTCCCATCTTAAAAGGGGAAACAATTTTAAAATGATCAATGCCGAGTGGTTTTTAAAGAAAGGAAACGTATGAATAAAATTCTTTTTCTAATGATTGTTATTAATTTATCTTTTGTGAATATATCTCAAGTAAAGGCGCAAGAAAATGCTTCTATTGAACAGATTGTGCAGCCGATTGTAAAAGCCATGGTGGATCAGACCTATCAGCAGATTATCGGACAAGCTTTGCAGAAAGCGGTTATTGAGCAAAGCATACAAAATGCTCAGCAGCAAGTTGTTCAGCAGGCGATTCAACAGGCGATTCTTGAAGGATTGCAAGAAACAATTGTTCGGCAAACTGTTCAGGAAGCTTATAAGCAGGGCATTGCCGTAGCTGTAGCGCAACAACAGCAACGTGTTGCGCAAGCGGTTATCCAGCAGAGAGTACAGGAAGTTATTAATGAGACATTGCGTCGAACCATGGTGCAGCAAGTTTATCAACAAGTCGTGCAAAGAGCGATTCAGCAACGCATTGTTCAGCAGGTTGTTGTCCAGCAACAACAGAGAGCGATCCAGCAGGCCGTTGTCCAACAAGCAGTTCAACAGCAAGTCCAGCAGGCGGTTGCTCAACAGATGATTCAACAGCAAGCAGCGCGTCAAATTGCCATTCAGCAAACCATTCAGCAGCAATATCAACAAGCTATGCAGCAGTTGTTGTCGGGTCAATAATAGGATATAAAAAATAAAGTATTTTAATTGACAGGAAGAAAATGTTTTTCTATCATCTAGTGTGTAGTTAAGAGTGTTCCTTAATAAATAATTTTATTCAAACCTTTAATAATAGGGAGGTAAAATGAGGTTAAACATTCAGAATAAGATTTTATTAATCATGGGTATTCCATTTTTAATCATTTTATATTTTGGGATTAAAGAATATAGCGCAAAATCGCATGTTCTAACAGAAATGAAAAGTTTGGAGAGGTTAGTTAATGTATCTGTTAAGATTAGCGACTATGTGCATGAAACGCAAAAAGAACGGGGTTTTACCGGCGGGTTTTTAGGTAGCAGTGGCAAGAATTTTGTTAGTGAGCTGCCTAAACAGCGGGAATTGACAGATACTAAAAGACAAGATCTTAATACGTTCTTAGAAAGTTTTGAAGCCAAGAAATATGGCGATGAATTTAAAGCTACGTTTGATCAGGCATTTACCCTTGCTGATGAAATTCCAGCCATGCGTAATAAAGTGAGTGGCTTACAAATTCCCGCAAGCGATGCATTAGGGTTTTATACCAAACATAACGCGGCCATGCTTGATATTATCGCCCAAATATCCAAAATTAGTTCAAACGCGGAGCTTACGGCGCAACTTACCGCTTATACAAGTTTTTTAAAAGGTAAAGAACGGGCAGGGATTGAGCGTGCTGTCATGAGTGTAGCTTTTAGTAAAGATAAATTTGGGGAAGGGCAATTTAATAAGTTTAGTAAGTTGGTTACTGAACAAGATACTTATATAGATGGTTTCAAGTCTTCAGCTAAGAAGTCTCAAATTGAGTTTCTTGATAATAAGATGCGGGATTCATCCGTCGCGGAAGTGAAACGGTATCGGGATATCGCTTTTGCCAACGCCAACGCGGAAAGTCTTGGGCAGGTTGATGCTGGCGCTTGGTTTAGTGCAATTACTCAGAAGATTAATGTATTAAAGGAAATTGAAACGCAATTATCTGATGATCTATTGAAGAGAACGGTAGAGTTAAAGTCTTCAGCAAATAGAGCATTATATATGATTGTGATTCTTTTATTATCAGTCATTGGAATTACGGTTTTTGTCAGTATTTTTATTACAAAAAAGATGATAGTTAAGCCGATAGAGCAGATTGTCAAGAGTTTGCAGATTATCGCTCAAGGGAATTTCACGGAAAAACTTAATATTGCGTCCAATGATGAACTTGGAGATTTAGCTACCAATGTAAATGGATTAGTTGAGAATATTTCTAATGTTATTAGGGAAATTCAAGGGATCTCAACATCCTTGGGGCAGGATGCTGGAAATGTCACGCAGAGTTCCCAGCAGATTTCCGATGGTTCGCAGCAACAAGCAGCTTCGTTTGAGGAGTTATCCAGTTCTGTTCAAGCAAATGCATCCAATGCTTCATCTGTAAATGAATTGGCTCAAGGAATGTCCAAAAATGCGAATACCTCTAAAGATGGGATGGAAAATACGATTGATGCAATTACCATGATTGAAAAAAGTGCGCAAAAAATCGCGGAATCAATTGAGATCATTACGGATATTGCCGATCAAACAAATTTATTGGCTTTAAATGCTGCTATTGAAGCTGCAAGAGCTGGTGAGCATGGCAAAGGGTTTGCTGTCGTAGCGGATGAAGTCCGTAAATTGGCAGAACGTAGCGCTGCGTCTGCTAATGATATTGTGGGTTTAATTCAAGAAAGTACTAGTCAGGTTCAAAATGGTGTGAGATTGTCGAAAGATGCAGGAACCAATTTAGAGAAAATGGTTGGTGATATTGGTAAAGTATCTGAGCAGATTAACGCAATCAGTACAGCAACGCAGGAGCAAGCCGCGACTATGGAAGAAAATACTTCCATCACTGAAACAAATGCGACAGTGGCTGATGGACTTGCCACAGCAGCACGGGAATTAACCGGAAAAGCGCAGAAGTTAAATGAAATGATTGCGCAGTTTAAAGTGTAAGTATTTTAAGAATAATAAGTTATTGTAAGACCTGCTGCATTTTAGAAATTTGTAGCAGGTCTTTTTTGTTGATTTTGTTTTATGAATGTGTATAATTGGTGAATTATTCATTTGAGAAATAAATGTTAATTGGGGCATTAAGGTGTTCACAATCACGAAAGGACGGATGTATGAAATTAAATCGTAATCTATTGCCATTAATTATGTTAAGTGTGTTAATGGTTGCTTGTGATCAAGCGAAGAAACAGGAACCGACAGCTGGAGAAAAGTTAGGCGGGTTTGTTGAGAAGACAGAAAAGGAAGCTTCATCAATTAAAGCAAGCATGGAACAAAAGATGGAACAGGGAACTTCAATGATGAAAGAAGCTGGTCAAGAAGTTGAAGCTGCCAAAGATTCGATGATGGGTAAGTTGAAAGAATTAATTGAAAAAGCGAAAAATTTTTTAGCAGATGGCAATTATGAAGAAGCCTTGAGTGCGGCGCAAAGCGCGTTAGCCATTGATAGTAATTCGCAAGAAGCGAAAGATATCATCGCTCAAGCAAAAGAAAAGATTCAAGCCATGGCTGGAGAGAAGTTAAATGATTTAAAAACCGGTATTGGTGATAAATTTAAAGGATTTGGTCAATAATTTTTTCATAGTGCTTATTTAAATTTTTCATTAAAAGGCTGATCGTATTATTTGATCAGCCTTTTTTTCGTAGGATCATTTTGTAATTGAAGGTATAATAAATAAATTAGACAAGGAGGAGAGTAAATTATGGAATATTTATGCAGTCTTTGCGGGAAAACAGTCCAAGGGGATGCCGTTGAATTTATTAATCATACGGAAACACACATTATTGATGAAATAAAAGCCAACCATCCAGAATGGGAAGAAAAAGATGGGGTTTGTCGAAAATGTGTGGAGTATTTCCGTCGACAACTTAAAGGTGAAGAATAAAAATTTATAAAAGATCGTAAAAAATCTTGCAGATTTTATGGATATCTTTACAATTAACTTAATTAATAAATCTTTATGTACTGTCATTGAATTAGTTTTTTAATGAACCCTTTCAGACAAAATTCTGTTCTATTTCTCGTCAGTTTTATTACCCTTTTTTTAGAAATTGCCCTAATTCGCTGGGTCTCGACAGAGATTCGGATATTTGCTTATCTCAGTAATTTTGTTCTTTTGGCGTGTTTTATTGGTATCGGTTCCGGCTGTTATCTTTCCTCTCAAAAAAATCGTCTTTATATATCTTTTCTCGCTTTAAGTCTTTTAATTATTTTTATTCAAATTCCGATTAAAATTAATCTAACTGGACATGAATTGGATATTTTTACAGATATCCCAGTTCTTTTAGCTGCTTTTAAAGATTCAGTTATTCATTATCAGCGTACCAGTGAAAAACTGCGGCTAATGCAGGCTATTGGAGTGATTTCCACATTAACTATGTTCTTTGTCATCATGTTGGCGCTATTTCCATTAGGACAGATTCTAGGACGAGTATTTGATAATCATAAAGATACTATTAAAGCTTATTCTATTAATGTTGGGGCTAGTCTTTTAGGTGTTTGGGCGTTTAGTGGGATTTCATTTGTTTACGCGCCTCCGCAGATTTGGTTGGTTATCTCGCTTATTTTGACAGGGATTCTGATGATACTTTTAAAGGATTTTTCAAAGAAGAATATTGTTACTTTTTTTATTTGTTTAATTGTTATTTATTTTTGTTTTGCCCAGAAAGAAAATCCTAATGATTTGCAGAAGACAATTTGGTCCCCATATCAAAAGTTAACATTACGTCCTGTGATGCCATTTAAAACAGGAATAGATCCATTTACAGAGCGCAGTATTGCTGGCTATATGATCGATGTGAATAATGTTGGTTTTATGAATATGTTGAATTTATCAGATTCTTTTAAAAAAGCCTATAGTGAATATTTCGTCCGCCAGCCGATGTATAAAGGGGAACCACAAGGCTTTCAGAATCTTTTTAACTTTCCATATATGTTAAAAGCCGGAGCGGAATCAGTTGTAATTTTTGGCGCCGGCGCTGGCGCTGATGTGGCAGGAGCATTAAGAGCTGGAGTCAAAAAGGTTGATGCTGTTGAAATTGATCCAGGGATTTATCGTTTGGGATTGGACTATCATCCAGAAGAACCATATTCAGATCCTCGCGTTCATGTTTTTATTGATGACGCCCGATCTTACGTGAAAAAGACTAAAGATACTTATGATATTGTGTATTTCGGCTTATTGGACGCCCACGCACAATCTTCCAGTATGAATAATATGAGAATGGATCATTATGTTTATACAAAAGAAAGTTTTGAAGAGGCGAAGCAATTATTAAATCCTGACGGCCTTTTTGTTGTAAATTTTTTTGTGCAACGAATTTGGATTGGAAAGAGGATTAAGGACCTAGTCCGTGATACTTTTGGTTGGGAACCAATTGTGGTGGCTTTTGATCAACGGAAGAATGGTTTGGGGAAAGTTGCTATTATTTCAGGACACAACCGGGAGTATATTATCAATCTTATTAAAAATTCGGAAGGAGCTTTAGGGCCGTTTATTGTCAACCGATTACTTAATTATGATCAGGGAATGTTTGATAATAATTTAACTGTTACGGAGACAAATGATAATTGGCCGTATTTATATTTGCGTCAACCCTTGATTCCTGAAATGTATCTTTTGATGACAGGGATTTTAATTGGTCTTTTTATTTTGTCAAAGGGGATATTTATAAAGAAAGGACAGCGTTTGGATTTTCATTTCTTCTTTCTTGGAGCCGCGTTTTTGTTATTAGAGTTTCAGAATATTAATAAAACCGCTTTGCTTTTTGGATCGACGTGGATTGTTAATGCGGTTAATATTTCCGCTATATTAATTTTTATTTTGTTGGCCAATTTGTTTGTATCTAAAATTACGATTAGAAATTTAAAAATCCCGTATCTTTGTCTTTTTCTGTCGCTTTTGATTATTTTTGTTGTGCCATTGAATATTTTTAATGCTTTAGGGTATTGGCCAAAATCAATTCTCGCAGGCATTATGCTTAATTTGCCGATATTCTTCGCAGGTATTATTTTTATTACGTCATTTAAAGCAACAGATAATAAATCGGTTGCTTTTGGTTCGAATTTAATTGGCGCGGCTGCTGGTGGTTTACTGGAGTGTTTACCATTCTTAATTGGCATTCGTATGCTTGTCTTAGTCACAATGGGGGTGTATTTTCTGTCGCTTCTTTTTATAAAAAGGGTTGAATTCTGTGCGCGATAAAACGGATGTATAATTTTAAAAATGAAAACTAAGCAAGAAGATGTTATTTTCGGGCGGGGAACGGCTATTAATCCGGCTAATCGGTTTGAACAGATTAAGATTGAGAAGAATGAAGATTTAGAAACGTTTGAAATGATATCGCCCAAGACAGAGTTTTTCAAAGATCAAACGAAGTCGTTTATTACGTATAATGACAGTCCGGATTTAGGCTTTGCTGCTGGAATTAATCCTTATCGAGGATGTGAACATGGATGTGTTTATTGTTTTGCCAGGCCGTATCATGAGTATTTAGGTTTTTCCATTGGATTGGATTTCGAAACAAAGATTTTAGTTAAAGAGAATGCGCCAGAAATTTTACGGAAAGAATTAATGGCAAAACGGTGGCAGCCGCAGGTTATTGCTCTGAGCGGGGCGACAGATTGTTATCAGCCTGTTGAACGGAAGCTTCAGATTACGCGAAAATGTTTGGAAGTATTAAATGAATTTCGAAACCCGGTTTGCATCATCACTAAAAATCGTTTGGTGACGCGTGATATTGATTTATTAAAGCAAATGAATGGATATAAAGGCGCGGCAGTATTTATTTCGGTAACGACATTAGATCGAAAATTAGCTGGTGTCATGGAGCCGCGCGCGTCAAGACCGCAAGACCGGTTAAGAACGATTCAAATGTTAAGTGAAGCAGGTATTCCGGTTGGTGTCTTGGTTTCACCGGTAATTCCAGGATTAAATGATCATGAAATTCCATTAATTCTTAAAGAATGTGCTCAAGCCGGGGCTCAATTTGCTGGATATATTATTTTACGGTTACCTTTTGCGGTGAAAGATCTTTTTACGCAATGGTTAACACAGCATTTTCCTGACTGTAAGAATAAAATTCTTAACCGTATTCTTGACATCCGTGGGGGAAAGCTGAATGATCCAAATTTTAAATCACGAATGAAAGGCCAGGGTATATTCGCCGAGAATATTGCAAATCTGTTTTATGTTGCTAAGAAAAGAGTGGGGCTTTATACGAAAGGATTGGAGCTTTCAGTCGAGCATTTTGAGCGGCCAGCAGGGAAACAATTATTATTATTTAAATATTAAGTGAGGGATTTTATGAAGAAAGAAATAATAAATATTTTACTTATTATCTTTTTTTTAAACGGTTGTGCAACGGTAAGGTCTGTGGAAAGAGGTTATGCAAAAATTAATTATGAAGATGGGATTTCAAAAAAAGAGGCAAAATTAATAGCTTTTAAACATGTTATTGATAATGAAATCTCCGATAAGATATTGGGTATTAATGTGGCTCGGCATTTTTCCGGGAAAAAATATCCGAATACTTGGGTAAGTAAATTTGAATCTCATCCCATGGATCTGGTATGGCAGGGAACACATTGGTATGCGGTGTATGTTGATAAAGTGACGGGTAAAATTGTTGCAGCTGAATGGGGGCCGACGGATAAATTGTTTTAAGCGTTACATCCGTTTTAACTCATACATGAATTGATCCCAAGGGAAATGAGTTCCAGGACAATCGGTTGAACTTTCTTTGACTTGGCCGTGACCCATAATATTTTTCAAAGGAATTTTATAGTATCGACGAAGCTCATTGACAAGGTAGGTTAGAGAATTCATTTGTTTAGGCGAAACTTTATCATGATTGAAATTGCCCACTAAAACAATTCCAATGGCTTTTACATTCATGTCAGAGGCTTTACAGTGAGCCCCATCTTGTTGTTTTAACCAACGAGGAGTTACTTCAATTTGTCCGTCACTTTTTTCCTGGGTGTTATTATCAATGACATAATGATACCCTACACCGTTTTCCCAGCCTTTATTCAAATGAGATTTATGAAAGGATAAAGAATTGCCTTCTTCGGTCGCGCTATGATGGATAATGATATATTTCCACTTTTTGGAAGGGATGAGAGAAATAACTGGTTTAATTTTTGATGCTCCGGGGATAATAATTTTTTGGCCTAATTTGAGTTCATTGATCTTTGTAATGTGATTTGCTTGCATAATTGTAGCAGTAGGAACATCATACATTTTACTAATCCGCCAAAATGTTTCGCCAGGGGCTACGATATGCCAAACATCGGAATGTCTTGATAGTGGAATTTGTGGTGGAGGATTATATTGAGTTCTATTTGTTGGGAGAGAATAGTCTCTGGGAGTCGAATATATATCAGTAGAAAGATTTTGATCTGGATCAGGAATAACTGTACAGGAAGAAAAGAGCAGCATCAATATGAGCAAGAAAGAATATTTCTTCATTTTTTGAATTAAAAGAGATGCTTTAGAAAATTCTGACATAGTTATTATTCTATTTAAGTTTCTTTATTGTACAAGATATTAATTTGGAATATTGCGGGTTTGATGGTTGATCGACAAGATGAATAATTCTTAAAAAAAAGTAACATTTTTTTAATTTCATGGTATTTTACGAGTGATAGATTATAGTCAATAAACTTCTTAGAGTCACCATATTAATAAGATGTTATAGAAATAGATCTTCAGTATCTTCATGAATCTAATCTTTATAAAATATCTGCCAACTTTTTTTCAAAGAAAATTAAGTAGTGAAAGATTTTATCTATGATCCAAACAGATAGTGTTTTTCAGGAACTGGGTTTCGAATATAAAACAGATAATCTTTATTACAAAACTATTGATACGATTTTACAGGCAGCTGTTTATCTTAATATTCCACGACGGTTAGAACTAATTCTGGCGCAACCTAAGAATGAAATTATTGTCCATTTTCCTGTAAAGATGGATAATGGGCAATTTAAATTATTCAAAGGTTATCGTATTCAACATAACAATGTCCTTGGACCGTATAAAGGCGGGATGCGTTTTGATAATACAGTTCATTTAGACCATGTGAAAGCCCTGGCCGCGATTATGACAATTAAAACAGCTTTGGTGCAACTTCCCTTCGGCGGAGCAAAAGGGGGCGTGCAGATTAATCCTAAATCTTTATCGAGAGATGAATTGATGCGAATGACAAGGAGATTTACCAGTGCGTTAGGGAATAACATTCATCCAGATTTTGATATACCTGCCCCTGATGTTGGAACAAATGCGCAGATTATGGCTTGGATGGCGGATACTTATGTGAATCTTGACACGCAGCGACGAGCGACAAGTCATAGTGTTGTGACTGGAAAACCTTTGGCGTTTGGAGGATCTCAGGGACGGGATAAAGCCACAGGACAGGGGTTAGTGTATGTGCTTGAAGAAATTTTACCAGAGAAGAATATAGCTTTTGGACAATGCCGATTCAGTTTGGTTGGTTTTGGGAATGTTGGGTCTTGGACGGGACGATTATTGTGCGAACGTGGAGCAACTCTGTTGGCTGTGGGGGATCATAGTGGTTTTATCAAAAATGATCAAGGGATTGATGCTATCAAATTGACCCGTTACGTTGAAGAAAAGGGAGGCGTTAAAGGATTTGCAGAGGCCGAGAGTATATCAGAAGATGAATTTTATCAAACAAAGGTGGATTTATTTATTCCAGCGGCTTTAGAACAGATGATCAATTTAAAGAAGGCGCAACAATTAGATTGCCGGATATTAGCCGAGGCTGCAAATATACCGGTAACGCCTGAAGCTGAAGAGTTTCTTTTGAAGAAAGGTGTTGAGATTCTGCCGGCGGTGCTTTGTAATGCTGGCGGAGTGACAGTAAGTTATTTTGAATGGAAACAAAATCGACAGACGGAAACTTGGGATTTAGATGTGGTTGACCATAAGTTGAAAAAGTGTATGATTCAGGCAACGCACCGGGTTAAACAAGCTGCTAAAAAGTATAAATGTAATTTGCAATTAGCTGCTTATTGCGCCGCGTTGAAACATATTGAAGAAGTTTATGAACATAGAGGCATATTCCCTTAGGAGAACAGGATAGGATTTTATGGAAGGATCGTGGTTAGGCATCGCTATTTGTCTGCTGCATTCTGCTCTTTTTTCCGGCTTAAATATTGGATTTTTCGGATTAAGTCGCTTGCGCCTGGTTGTTCAGGCGGAAACTTTTAATAAAGATGCGTTGCGAATTTTGGAGCTGCGTAAAGATGCCCACTTATTGTTAGCGACATTGTTGTGGGGGAATGTGGCCAGCAATGTTTTATTAGCGTTATTGGCGGATTCTGTTATGGCAGGCGTAAGTGCTTTTTTGTTTTCCACCGTCGGTATTACTTTCTTTGGGGAAATTATACCCCAAGCGTATCTTTCCAAACATGCCTTACGATATAGTGTTATTTTGGTTCCAATTGTAAAGTTTTATCAAATATTGTTTTATTTTATCGCCAAACCTACAGCATTACTATTAGATCAGTGGTTGGGGAAAGAACAGATTTCTTATTTTACTGAAAATGAAATTAAGATTTTGCTGCAGCGCCACGCGCATTCTACCCTTTCAGATTTAGAAAATTTAGAAACCCTGGGGGCTATTAATTTCTTAAAACTAGATGATATTCTTGTTGTTGAAGAGGGGGAAATCATCAATCCGAAAAGTGTTATTTCTTTAGAGACCACAAAGAAGAATTTACCAATCTTTCCTGATTTTGACATTGATCCTAACGATCCTTTTTTACAAAAGATTCATGTTTCGCAGGAAAAATGGGTCATTATAACGAATGAAGAGAATTTTCCTGTTTTAGTTTTAAATGCAGATCAGTTTTTACGGGATGTTTTATATAATAAAGAAATCCGCAGTATTTTTACCTACTGTCACCGTCCGATTTTGGTGACAGATCCTGCCGTAAAGTTAGGCGAAGCGTTACTTAAATTTAAAGTTCAGGCGGAGCATTTGGAAGATGATGTGGTGGATAAAGATTTGATTTTATTTTGGGGAGAACAGAAACGTATCATTACTGGAGCCGATATCCTCGGACGGTTGCTTCGGGGAATTGTTAATAGAACTCGTCGTATTAAGTAAGCGCCTTACCATATTCCAAGTTGACAGAAATTTTCTAAGTTGTTATGATGTCTTAAATTATCACGAATCCTGAAATTAGGGGAGATAAAGGTCATTAAAGACATTTTTTCAGTCTGGCAGCATTTACCTGAGCATATCAATCCAGTATTCTGTCAAATTGGTCCCATACAAATTCGATATTACGGATTAATGTATTTGTCGTCTATTCTTGTGGCGTATGGTCTTTTGTTGTACCGCTTAAAGCATGAAAAGTTTTCTTATACTAAAGAATTGATTGAAGATTATTTCTTTAGGTTGATTATCGGTATTCTTATTGGCGCCCGGTTGGGATATGTAATTTTTTATGATTTTGCATATTTTTCTCAGAAACCATGGCAGATTATTTTGCCATTTGATGTGGAAAATGGATTTCGGTTTACCGGGATTAGCGGTTTGTCGTATCATGGCGGATTATTGGGTGTAATTGTGGCATCGTTTTTATTTTGTCGTAAGAATAATATTGATTTTTGGGAGCTTGGAGATTTTCTTGTTCCGGCGGTGCCGTTGGGGTATGCGTTTGGTCGATTAGGAAATTTTCTTAATGGAGAATTGTATGGACGCGTAACGGATATGCCTTGGGGGATGTATTTTGCAAACGCCGCAACTTATGAATTGCGTCATCCCTCCCAATTATATGAAATGTTTTTTGAAGGCATTGTGCTGTTTATTTTCTTTTGGCTTATTCGAAAGCGGCGTGATATTTTTCAGCGAAAGTTTTTAGGATTATATTTAATAGGCTACGGAGGAGTTCGTTTTTTTATCGAATTTTTTCGTCAACCAGATGAGCATCTGGGGTTTGTTTTGGGGGTATTAAGTATGGGGCAGGTATTATGTTTAGGGATGATAATGGCGGGGATTTTTATTATTATAAAGAATATTAAATTAGTTAAAAGTTAATAACATTATGACAGATCAAAAACGAGACGAAGAATATATGCGCGCGGCAATTGAAGAGGCGGTTAAAGGGAAAGGAAAAACATTTCCTAATCCTGTGGTCGGAGCCGTGATTATTTCTGGTGATGAAATTATTGCAAAAGGATATCATGAGAAATCGGGTGGCCCCCATGCTGAAGTTGTGGCTTTGGAATCGTATGATAAAGTGCGGTATCCAAATGCGGAAATGTATGTCACTTTAGAACCTTGTAGCACGCAAGGACGGACAGGTTCTTGTTGTGCAGCAATTATTCAAGCCCAGATAAAACGGGTGGTCTTTGGTTCTATAGATTTAAATCCGATTCATAACGGCCGAGCAGTTAAGATATTGCAAGATGCAAATATTGATGTAACTGCGGGAGTTCTTAAAAGAGAATGTGATCAATTAAATGACGTATATTTTCATCAGATGAGAGAATCAAATTTAAATCAGGACTAGGGAAGAAAATGAGTGATAAAGATATTTGGATGCTGAATCAAAGGCCGCGAAGGAATCGAAAGAACGAATCATTACGTTTACTTTTAACTGAGACACAATTGTCTGTTAATGATTTGGTGATGCCGTTATTCGTTATTGAAGGTAAAAAACAGTCTATTAAGATTCCTTCTATGCCGGGTATTGAGAAAATGAGTGTGGATCTTTTATGTCGAGAAGTGGAGGATCTTTTTGATTTAGGGATCAAAGCTGTGGCTTTGTTTCCCAGTATTTCTGAACATTTGAAAGATAAGAAAGCTACCGAAAGTAAAAATCCAAATGGATTATTGCAGAAAGCGGTTAAAGCGATTAAACAAAAGTTGCCGGAAATGGTAGTTATTACCGATGTGGCGATGGATCCGTATTCCAGCGATGGACATGATGGGTTTGTAAAGAATGGAAAAATATTAAATGATGAAACTTTGCCGATTTTAGCTGAGATGGCGTTGGCGCAAGCCAAGGCAGGGTGCGATTTGGTGGCGCCAAGTGATATGATGGATGGTCGGGTTAAATATATTCGAAAGGTGTTAGATCAAAATGGATTTCAGGATGTTGGAATATTATCGTATGCGGTTAAATATGCCTCGGCCTTTTATGGGCCATTCCGAGATGCTTTGGGCTCAGCGCCTAAGCAAGGCGATAAGAAAACATATCAAATGAATCCAGCTAATATTCGAGAAGCCGTTCGTGAAGTTGAGTTGGATGTGAAAGAGGGCGCGGATATTGTGATGGTTAAGCCAGGGTTGCCTTATTTAGATGTGATTCGTCTGGTTAAAGAGGTTGTGAACATTCCTGTTGCAGCATACAATGTCAGTGGAGAATATGCGATGATTAAAGCCGCAGCGCAGAAAGGTTGGCTTGATAGCCAGTCGACTAGTTTGGAGATGTTGCTTTCTATAAAACGGGCGGGTGCCGATATTATTTTTACATATTTTGCTAAAGAAACAGCGGAACATTTTAAGCATAAGAGTAGAGAAGTTCAAAAAAAGAAATTATTGTAATCGGTAAATGATTTTTATTTGCATTTGGTAAAATGTAGTTTACATTTAAAAGAATTTTGCTATTATTAATTCTTAACAATTGTACAGGAGGAGTCGTTCCGGGATTTATTTTATAATATGTTGTCTTATCAAAAGACAAGGTATTATGTTGAGTATTTAGTGTAAGATATATCTTCTTATACGGCCACGGAAAGAAAGTTTAACGCATTTGAGTTTGATGAGTTTTTAGGTTCTTATTTATAAGAATTCTAGGGGCTTTAAACTTAAATGTGTTTTTTTTTGTCATTTCGTTTTAAGGGAATTAAATTCTAATAATTAACGTTTTTTTTAAGAAAAGGAGAAGTAAAGATGAGAAAATTAATTGGGTTAGTATTGATGATGTTGGTTTTATATATCCCAGGGGCATCAGCTCAAGAGGATATGGAAAACTTGCGTTATGCTTATGGCAGTATTGTTAAAGTAACACCAAATGAAATTAGTATTTCGGAATATAATTATGAAACAGATCAAGAAGTTGTTAGTGTTTATGTTTTGAATGAAGAGTCGGTCTTGGAAGATATGGAATCTGTAAATGAAATTACTGTTGGTGAAGAAGTTGAAATTATGTATGAGGAAAAAGGAAGTGAAAAAATCATTGTTATGCTTTCCAAGGCTTCAGATTTAGATGACGATGCATTGGAATATAATGTTGATGGTGTTGAAGAAGATATGCAAGAAGAGGTTCGGGAAATTACGGTTGAATAATTTATGAAGAAGATTAAAAAAGGAATTGTTGTTCCTAGCGCCGCTTATTCTATTAATGCAAAGAATCTTCGTCTTTACAGTGAAGTAAAAAAGATTCCTCAGGCGGGGGATGTGGTCTTTGGAATTGTCCGGCGGATTGGAGAGCATTCTTCTCTCGAAAATAAATCTGGACGGATTCATATGATTCATAATGGATCAATGGGAATTTTTGTTTTTGGTAATCGGTATGCGCCTGATTTTTATGAAGGGCTTGTACCGGAACAGTATATTCCTGAAGTAGATTTATTAGCACGGTCGGGTCTTATTGGGATTATGAAAACTAAGAATTCTATGCGTAAAGATCCTACCAAAATAGAAATTCTCGGGTATGTTTGTTCCAATAATGGAAAAGTTATCAATACATGTGAATATAGTATTATTGATCCTAAAAGTTGTGAAAAGAAATACCCTCGATCTAAGATGATTCTTGTTTGTGGAACATCTATGAATTCAGGAAAAAGTATCGCGGCTGTATCCTGTTGCTGGGCGTTGTCAACTCTCGGGTTTACTGTTCGGGCAGCGAAAGTAACAGGAACAGCCAGTTTGAAAGATATTCTTACTATGAATGACGCTGGGGCAGAACACTACGCGGATTTCACCTTTCTAGGACATCCTTCCACGTATAAATTAGGCAAAGAGAAACTTATTGAAGTCTTTAATAAATTAGACTTGAAATACGCGAATAATTCGAAAAATTATTGGGTTGTTGAATTTGCAGATGGAATTATTCAGCCGGAAACAGCTATTTTATTAGAATCTGAAGAGGTGAAGTCAAGAATTCACCGGCTGATTTTTTGCGCGAGCGATGCATTTGGTGCCATTGGCGGTTTACGGATACTTAAAGAGCGTTTTAATTTAAGACCGCACGCTGTATCGGGAATTTGTTCGAGCTCACCATTACATATTCGTGAATTAGCACAGTTTACAGACATTCCAGTTTTTAATAGTATTAATGCTGACTTAAAGTTGTTAGAAAAAATACTTATTTAAAATGTTTTTAACAATTGTTAGCAGAAAGTGAAAAAATGGAACCTAAATTAATTATTCACGGCGGTGCCGGGCAGTTGGAAGGCAGTATTTTTACATTTCTTGATTACCATAATGCTTTGTTGGAGATTGTAGGAGATGCTTATGCTAAGTTGAAAGTAACCAACGCACGTGAGGCTGTCTTGCATGGAATCCGGTTGATGGAAGAAAATCCGATTTTTAATGCAGGTAAAGGGGCCCGTTTGCAAAAAGATGGACAAGTGCGGATGTCAGCTGCGATTATGAATTCTAAGGATAATAGTTTTTCCGGCGTAATTAATATTCAGAATGTCGAACATCCAATTGATGTTGCGAATATATTATCAGGACAAAAATACACTGTATTGGGTGGGCATGAAGCTACTGAATTTTCACGGTTAAATCAGTTTCCTTATTTCAATCCAATTACAGAACATCGACTTAAAGAATATAAGAATGCGTTGATCGGAGAATCTGGAACGGTGGGGGTGGTAGCGTTGGACCAAGAGGGGAATATTTGTGCAGGAACTTCGACGGGTGGCGTGGGCTATGAAGTGCCAGGAAGGATAGGTGATAGCGCTACTGTTGCCGGAACCTATGCAACTAAATTTGCAGGGGTTTCCTGTACGGGTAAAGGGGAACATATTATTAATCAGGCTGTTGCAGCTAGAGTTGTGACGAGAGTAGAAGACGGCATGCCGTTAGTGGATGCGGTAGATAAACTTTTTGAAGAAGCTAATCAATTTCATTATCGGTTTGGATTAATTTCTTTGGATAAGAATGGAAATATGGTTGTAGGAAATACAAAGAATGTTGATGTGCTTTACGCGAAACATGACGCGAGCGGAGCGAAAACATTTTATAAGAATTAAGAAATTATTTTTTAAACTCAAATAAATCTTCCAATAAATTTGGATCTGTAAAATGGGCCTGGCCGATCAGTTTTATTGGATGATGTTCGCGCTGGCGCATATATCCCACCTTATTAATCCCTGAAGGAAAA
Source organism: Candidatus Omnitrophota bacterium (assembly GCA_020632515.1). GTDB lineage: Bacteria > Omnitrophota > Gorgyraeia > Zapsychrales > Zapsychraceae > JACKFK01. The sequence continues at coordinate 204,668 of JACKFK010000006.1, forward strand.
AAGAAGAGAGGTTCGATTCGTGAAGAATTTTTCATGATTCCATGATTATTGAAGACGCTTTCTCTATATCCATCTGTGTGAGAGAGTGATTCAAGGTCGGAGTAAGGCAATAAGTTATATGAAATAAATTCTTCCGGGGGATTTTCTGCATCAATACGTTGCAGTTGATGCCACCCGGTTGTTAGCAACAGTTTTAGTGGATTTTCTGGATATTGTTTTGGCAACCAACGGGCTATGAGTGGTTGAATTCCAGAAACTGGATCTTTAATACGCGTTATCGCTTCCTTTTTAGGGATTAATAAATGGTAACATGCGCAATTATTGATTACGTCCAGTAAAAGTGGTTGTCCATTTTGATCAAGGGTTATGCGAAATGTTAATCCGTCTAAAGCTCCGCGTTCAAGCCATGGAGCGTTGGCGCCATAGCGTCCTATAAACCAGATGCTGTAATTCAATTGTAACACTGGTTTTTCATTGACGAATGTGTGCGTAATATAGTAATAGACAGTTGGTTTGGTTGTATCCACGGTTACTTTTTTGTTTTGCCAGATGATTTTTCCGAAATGATCATAAGTATCGACGGTATCTTGGAAAATATAGGGCGCAAACGATAAGGCTAGTTGGTATTGATTTGGTAGATCCATTTTGGGTACCCCGAGCGTATCGTAAGTTGTTGAGGAATGAAAGAAATGAGCGGGAAGAGCAGTTTTCTTAATGCCAAAGACGCGTAGGTTTCCTAATGGAGAATAGTTTTCGAATGGTTGTTGATGCCATTGTTTGAATTTGTCATAAGCACGTAAAGTTGCATTTTTAACCGGTAAATAAAATAGTGGATATAATCCAATAATCCGTTTGATTGCTGAATATTCGCTTGGCGCTTTAATGGCTAGTTTTATTTTATCGTGGAAATCAGTTTGTTTTTGATCTTGGATTAATAAATTTTTGGCATGGTTTTCAGATTTTTGAATTAGTTCTTCATGGGTAAAATTTTTCTTTAATTGTGACGAAATGAGCGCGAGGCTTTCTTGGGATAAATTCTTAAGTTCTTTTTCTTTAGTTTCTAGTTGAAGTTTGAACATATGGTCAATCCAGGTATTGAACTGTTCAGAGGTAAGGTCCTGATTCTTAAATGCAGATAGAAAACGGTTTGTTCTTAAGTAAGGAAAACCATCAATCTGAAATGAAGAAACATCCTCGATCTTTTCGAATTTAATTTGACGATTGATAATATCAAAAAAATTTTCTGATGATAGTGGACGATCGGAGCGCGCGGCAAATTGATGAACTCTTAAAGAAGAGCAACCTTGAAAAGTTAGTGTTAAGATTAAGGAGGTTTTTATAAGATTTTTAAACATTATTCTTTGAAACTTTCTGTTTGATGATTCAGAGTATGCTTTAAAGATTCAATAAGGTGGCTAGCCTGGGATTTTGTGAGTTGAGATAATTCAAAGCAGTGATAATACTTATGAATGAAGTTGTTCAAATGTGAATGATCCCAATGCAATGCGCGGGCAAGGCTTTGAATGTACATTCTTTGTTTTAATGTCAGACCGTGGGCGTTAATTTTATAATGTTGGCTGCGGATAAAATAATTCATGAGTTTTTTAAAGCTTTGTTCATCAAGATCTTTGGAACTTCGCACACCCGCAGATTTAAATAAAATATCACGATACTCTTGATCAGTTAATTTAAGTTCTTTTTTAATAATATGAATTAACGCTAATTTTTTATGGTCAATTTTTGACATAAATTTATTGTAACATAATTATCGTAGATTTAGAGTGAAACGATAACTTGAATAATCTTAGCAGATGGTGTATACAGAAGAGAGCTTCAATTCGAGGTTAGAGGAATTTTTAAATGGGATTAAAAGAAAAAATTCGTTGCGGCTGGGTTCCCGCAGATAATCCGCTTTATCAAAAATATCATGATGTCGAGTGGGGTGTTCCAGTTTACGATGATAGAGTTATTTTTGAGTTTTTAGTTTTAGAGTCTGCGCAGGCGGGATTAAGCTGGATTACCATTCTGAGAAAACGCGAAAATTACCGCAAGGTATTTAAAGGGTTTGACCCGCGGAAGATAATTAAATTTACAAAAGCAGATGTGGAACGTTTACTGCAGGATGCCGGTATTATCCGTAATCGGATGAAAATAGAGGCGACCATTAATAACGCGAAATGTTTTTTAGAGGTTCAAAAAGAATTCGGGACATTTTCGAAATATATTTGGGGTTTTGTGGGGGGTAAACCGATTAAGAATAAATGGAAAAATTTAAAGGAACTTCCAGCTAAAACTTTAATCGCGGAAGCCATTAGTAAAGATATGAAGAAGCGGGGTTTTAAATTTCTCGGTCCAACCATTGTGTACGCGCATATGCAGGCAACTGGTATGGTAAATGATCATACTTGTGATTGTTTTCGGTATAATGAAGTTTAAATTTGTAAGGAATTTATGAAAATTAGATTTTTAGGTGCCGCTCGTACTGTTACGGGCTCTCGTTTTTTAGTGGAACAAAACGATGAACGTATTTTAATCGACTGCGGACTTTATCAGGAGCGTGATTTTCGTTCGCGAAATTGGGATCCTTTCCCGGTTGATCCGGCCAGTATTCAAGCGATATTATTAACACATGCGCATATTGATCATTGTGGATATTTGCCGAAATTGGTTCAACAGGGGTTTAGCGGACCAATTTATTGTACCCCGCCAACAGAAGAAATTACTAAGATTTCTTTGCTTGATTCCGCCCGTTTGCAGGTCTCTGACGCGGAATTCAAACGTAAACGCCACCAACGAGAAGGACGGAAAGCGAAGTTTTCTGAAGATCCACTATATACGGTAGATGATGCACAAGATGTCTTTCAATATTTTAAGTCTGTAAATTATCAAAAAGAAATTGTTATTTCACAACACATAAAGGCTATTTATTATGACGCGGGGCATATACTAGGATCAGCGTCCATTATGTTGATTGTCAATGATAATGGTGAGTCAAAGAAAGTCGTTTTTTCCGGCGATATTGGGCGTTGGCATAGGCCTTTATTGTGCGATCCTCATCCGTTTAATGAAGCGGATTATTTAATTATGGAAGCGACTTATGGGAATCGTCGTCATGAAAAGGAAGATTCAGCGCTTGAAAAATTGGCCGAGGTTATTAATAAAACGCATAAGGCTGGAGGGAATGTGGTTATTCCAGCGTTTGCTGTTGAGCGTACACAGGAAATCTTATATGATTTAAATAAATTGCTTAAAGAAAATCGAATCCCCCATATTTTAACATTTGTCGATAGTCCAATGGCTATTGATGTTACTAAAATATTTTCAGAGTCTTCGGATTTTTTTGATAAGGAAGCCAAGGAAAAATTAAGAGAATATGAAACATTGTTCTCGTTTCCTTTATTAAAAATGACAAAATCAGCTGAAGAATCGAAAATGATTAATCATATCAAAGGGACAGCTATTATTATAGCTGGTTCAGGTATGTGCACGGGTGGACGAGTAAAGCATCATTTAGTGGCCAATATTTCTCGTCCTGAAAGTACGATTCTTTTTGTCGGGTATCAGGCGGTTGGAACTCTCGGACGGGAAATTGTTGAAAAACCCAAGGATGTGCGGATATTGGGACAGCGATTTACGGTTAAGGCCAATATTGAGAAGATTAATGGATTTTCTGGACATGCAGATAAAGATGAATTGCTGCAGTGGGTGTCTTCATTAAAAGATTCCGTGAAAGAAGTTTTTATTGTTCATTCTGAAGAAAAGGTTGCTTTAGAATTTAGTAAGACTTTAGAAGGCGTTTTAAACAAGAAAATTCATGTTCCAGAATATTTACAGGAAGTGGTGATATAAAGTAGTAAGGAGAAAAATTGCATGAATAAAAGAATAATTGTTTCATCCGTAATAGCGGGTTTAATTGTTTTTATTTGGACAAATATTTCTTTCATGTTGCTCCCGTTTCATCAAATGATATTGTTTAGTTTTAAAGACGAGGGAACTTTAGGCGCTGTGCTTAAAGCCAATGTCGATCATCCTGGTGTCTATGTTTTGCCGAGTCCGAATTTTGGATCTAAGGATGGTCAAAAGAGGACTAAAGAAGAAAAAAAGGCGGCATGGTTGGAATCGCAGGAGAAAATACGACGGGGACCGTTTGTTTTTGTTTCTATTCATCCAAATGGGAAAGAGCCATTTATGGCTAAAACTATGCTGTATGCTTTTTTAATGAATGTGTTAGCTGCGTATATTTTTAGTTGGTTGTTAATGAAAGCAAATCTTGTTAATTATTGGGAACAGGTTAATTTTGTGGCGCTTGCAGCTTTGGCAGGCGGTGTTATTTCACACTTACCAAATTTAATTTGGTGGGGTTTTCCAACAAATTATACGCTGCTGGCGTTAATTGATTTGATAATTGGATGGTTTTTAGGCGGTATGGTGATTGCCAAAGTTATAAAAAAATAAGGAGGGTGATAATGTATTACACGATAATGGATACGTGTGTGGGGGAGATATTAATTGCCGGTGATAAGCAGGGGTTACGGTATGTAAGTTTTTGTCAGGGAAAACATCCTCAAGAGATTCAGAATGATTGGGAGGAAAATCAAACGTTTCTTCAAGAAGCGGTTGATCAATTGGAAGAATACTTTGCCGGCAAGCGAAGGAAGTTTAGTTTAAAATTAAGTCCAGAAGGGAATGTTTTCCAGTTAAAAGTTCTAAAGGCATTGGAAAAAATTCCTTATGGGGTGACAAAATCTTATGGAGAAATTGCTGAGCAAATTGGTCATCCGAAAGCGTCGCGGGCTGTGGGGATGGCGAATGGTCGTAATCCTATCTCGATTATCATTCCTTGTCATCGTGTTATTGGGAAGTCAGGAAAATTAGTTGGTTTTGGTGGTGGGTTAGATGTGAAGAGAAAATTGCTTTTATTAGAAGGGGCCGACATAAAAGAAGAGCAGGCTTATGAAAAAACTTTATCGACTGCAGGAAGATAAAAAAATTGCAGGTGTTTGTGCAGGATTAGGTGCTCATTTTGATATGGATCCGGTATTGTTTCGTATTATTTTCATAGTGCTCTTTATGGCCAGTGGTATTGGGATTTTAATTTATTTGGTTATGTGGGTGTTAGTGCCTCTTCAGAAAGAAGTGTTAGTGAAAACTGTTAATGGCCGGAAAAAATTATATCTTTCTGTTTCTAATAAAAAAATTGCGGGGGTATGTGGTGGATTGGGAGAGTTTTTTGCTGTCGACTCTGTTTTTTTCAGAGTTGGGTTTGTTGTATTATTTCTTGCCGCAGGAATAGGTCTCGCGCTTTATATAATGATGTGGATGATTATTCCAAAGACTTCTTAAAAACGTAAATTCAAATGATCAATATTCAAGAAAAATCAAAAACATCAGGCAAATCCGCGCTGAATGTTGTTTCTAAGAAAAGTGGTAAAGCCATTATGGATTTTACTATGATTAAAGAGGGCGATCGGATCGCGGTAGCCGTTTCTGGTGGAAAGGACAGTTTGTCTTTGCTGCATGTTTTACGCGATCGTCAGCGTTTTAGTCCGGTTGCTTTTACCTTTACGGCGGTGCATATTGATTTTGAGTTCGCGGATTTTGATCCAACAAACTTGGTGGAATATTTTAAGAAAGAAAAATTTCCTTATATTCTTGAGCAGGTGGATTCTTTAAAGGGGCAGAGTTATGAGGATATTGATTGCTTTTGGTGGTCGCGTAATCGTCGAAAGGCTCTTTTTCAATTAGCACAGCGAGAAGGTTTTACAAAAATTGCCTTTGGTCATCATCTTGACGATATTGCTGAAACGATTGTCTTGAATCAGTTTTACCGTGGTGAAATTGGAGCTATGAAACCGAAACAAGAATTGTTTGGCGGAAAAATTGTATTAATTAGGCCGTTAGCGTATGTTCGGGAAGCTGCCATGGTGGAATTGGCTAAGGAGTTAGGGATTGATTCCATGGGGCAGTCAAAATGCGCGAATGATGATACTTCTCATCGGATGAAGATTAAAAAGATGCTGCATGAATTTGAGAAAGATAACCCGTCTATTGTTAAAAATATTTTTAACAGTCTATCCAATATTCAGTCAGATTATTTACTGCAGACTGATAGATAACTTACATAATTATGATTATTGAGCGGATATTAAATTTCTGGTTTGAAGGAATTGATGATCAAACGGCTATTGATAAAAGGAAGTCTCCTTTTAACAAATGGTTCCGAAGACAAATTCAGTTTGATGATGAAATTCGAAGATGTTTTGAACAGGATTATCTTCAAGCAAAAAACGGCCAATATAAGTCTTTAGAAGAAGATTCTCGTGGAAAATTGGCGTTAATTTTATTATTTGATCAATTTACTAGAAATATTTATCGGAATAGGGTTCAGATGTATGAAGCAGATAGTTTTGCGCTGGATTTAAGTATGCGGACAATTCAATCGGGTGGAGATGCGAAATTATATTTAATAGAACGTGTTTTTCTTTATATGCCGCTTATGCATAGTGAAACGTTGGCCATGCAGGACTTATCAGTGAAGTGTTTTGAAAATTTGGTTTATGAATCAAAAAGAATAAATCCAGGGAATAGTTTTTATTATCAATCTCATTTAAATCATGCCCAAAAATGTCAAGATGTTATCAAGAAGTTCTCCCGTTTTCCACAGCGGAATCAATTATTAAATAGAGATTCATCAATTGAAGAGTTAGAGTTTTTAAGAAAATAATTGAATTTATTGCAGAAGCAATCTTTGCAAATGATATACTGAAAAAAATATCAGGATAATTTTGTATGTTCAAAAATAAATTTAATGTATTTTTAACAATTTTAGTGATTGCTTTTGCTTTTGTTGGAATCAATAAAGCAAACAGGTGGCTGGAAGGACAGGTTCCGAAAAAAACTGTAGTATTGGAAGAAGTGCCAGCAGATACTGTTTCTAAACAGAAGAAAGAAAAAGTAAAACCAATAGGGGCGGTTGTTCGAAAAACCCGATTTGATCCCAGCCGGGATTTTGAAGAGAATATATTATTTGATGAGGATATTGAAATTGCCCGGTTTAAAAGTGTTGAAGATAAGATTTACGATTTGGAAGGAGAAATACCAGATGGGAAAATTAAATTTTTCAATGAATCTAAGAATACTTATGGAGAAGAGGAGTATTGGGGTGGGAAAAGGCATGGCTTTTATAGGGAATACTATGGCACTGGAGAGCTAAAAAAAGAGACCGAATATAAATATGGCCAAAAATGGATTAATAAAGAATATTTTATTGATGGCAAAATGAGGCTGGAAGAATATCTGGACGATGCTCTTTTTTTTGCTAATACAAAAGAGGTTGGAGTTGGTAAGGTTTATTATCGCAGTGGGGTGCTCATGTATGAATGGAATATTACGAATAAGGGAAAAGAGCGGTATAACAAATCCTATAATATTGATGGGAAAGTTATGTCTATTAAGTACTTTGATGAAAACGGTCAGTTAATTAAAGAGATAAAACCTGAGATTTAAGGCCTTTGAGGCTTAAAATAAATTTGCCAACTGGCGGGGGAATAGTTTATACTTTCAATAGTTGTAGAAAAATTGCAGATAGGTAAAGAGACGATAATAGCAAACCTGAGGTAACTCAGGGACCCCTTTTCGGGTAAACCCAAAAGGGCTCTATTGAAAGAAGGTTAAGATTAAATTCAATAGAGGCAAAGCCATAGGGTCCTAGAAATAGGATAGCCTAGCCGCCGAATCGAACTTACCAACACAGGCGGAGTCTATCCATTTTTTGGATAGGCTTTTTTTTTGATAAATAAGGATGCGCGATGAATAAAGATAATGATGGATTTACACTGGTCGAACTTCTAATAGTTGCCGGCATTATGTCTGTTGTTTTAACAGGGATGATAAAGCTTTTTATTTATACGAATATACAAGCGGAGTTGGCGGGTAATAAAACGATGGCGGTTAATGAAGCGCAAATGAAACTAGAAGAAATAAGAAATCATACGTATGCGCAGATTGTCGCGGATTATGGGAGTGGTGGAACTCCGGGAAATACGTTTAATTTAAATCAATTGAACGGCATGGGAGTAATTTATGTGGATTCAACGAATACGGAATTATTAGAAGTTGATATCAAAGTTTGTTGGCAGGACAAATATAATCGGATTATTGGAGAAGATTTAGATTTGGATGGGGTTTTAGACGTAGGAGAAGATAATAATAGTAATGGGCAAATTGATTCAATTGTGTCGTTGTCAAGTATGATTACTCGAAGGTAATATTTGAGGAATGAAAATGATGGGGAAAATAAAAATTTGTAGAATAAAGACGAAGCAGGCATTCTCACTTGTTGAAATGATGGTGACGATGGTTATTTTCTCAATATTGCTGGGAGGGTTATATGCGTCTGCGGCGGTTGGAGAAAAAGCTTGGGATGTCAATGCCGTTAAGGTTGAATTGCATCAAGAGTTAAGAAAAGCCATGGAATGGATGATTTATGATCTTCGTCAGGCCGGACAGGCCTCCATTACGAATGTGCCTAGTGATGGTGCTTGGTATACAACGATTACATTTAAGTCGGCTTCTGGTGTAACGGCAGGAACTATTGATTGGGATGCGAATTCTACTCAGTTCGTTCGTGGAGGAACAGGAAATGCTCAATTGCAACGAATTCGAAATGGTGTTACTAAAGTCCTTGCTTTAGATCTCTCCTCGCTTCAATTTCGACGGCAGGCAGGATCACCTAACGTATTAGAAGTAGCTTTGGCAGCGCAAAAAAGTACGACTAAAGGTATATCGGTTCAATATAATTTGGATTTTAATGTTCAATTGAGGAATTGATCATGATAAAAATGCCAATAATTAGTTTTTCAAAATTGAGAAATCAGCGTGGAAGTGCGCTGTTGTTTTCATATTTAGTGATTGTCGCAATTCTTGGTATTGGTTCAGCTTTTATGTTGTTGAGTGTGAATGAATCGCAGACAGCGGAACGGCATCGATTAGCAACTGTGGCGTTTCATATTGCTGAAGCTGGTGTTGAGAGAGGGTTGTATGATTTAAGACAAGATTTTGTTAATGCAATCGGAACGCCAAGTTGGGCTGATAGCGATATTAATTCGATGGCTATTGGGCCTGATACATCAAATTATTATACCGTTCCTTACGGAACAACAACTTTAAATGGTGGAAGTTATACCGTGGAATTCCTTAATGTGGGAACGCGTGATATGTGGGTGCGTTCTACCGGAACGATTGGTGGAGTAAGTCAAAGTATTCGGGTTTATGCAAAGATAGTCGACATTTCTCCATGGGGAAATGCAATTTTTGGCGGTGGCGGGGCATCTGGGACAATGGTTAATGGAAATGTTGATATTCGCGGATCGGTTCATATTTTGGGAGATAATCTTTTGCCAGGAGATGTGGCAATTGATTTAGGAGGAACAGCGCAGTTGGTAGGAAATAATTACACTGGTTTAAATGCCACTTTACAAGCGAAAGTGCCGGCTTTGCCAACAGTGAATTTTAATGGAGAAATCGTTGAGACGCTAAATGCGGAGTTGCGTGTTAAGCAGGGTAGTGTGGGTTTAAGTGGTTCAGCGACCGTTGGAGAGGCCGATGTTGCGGGCAATAATGTGAAAGAAACAGTGGATGGTGTTTATGTTACGGATGGCTATGGAGGTACGCAAGGATCTGGTGCTGTTTATTCGGACAATAGTGTTACTACAGCTTATGATTTGGGTGATGCGGTAAAATTTCCACGATTTTCAGATCCATCTCCTTACAATACCAGTATAACGAATCAACAATATTTGTATAATAATGCGCTGGTGATTTCAAACTCTAGTGATTTAACGACACTGGCTAACATCAATCCTAGTTCCAGTTTTAGTTTTTCTGGGCCTAACGGAAGTATTAGTATGGATGGTAGCGGAAATATGACTGTCAGCGGAATTGTTTATATTGACGGAGGAGAGTTTAATTTGCTTAAAAATGGTAGTGATAAAACAATTACTTATACCGGAACAGGTTCTATTGTTGCTACAGGAGACGTTCATGTTAATGTTAATTTAGTAACTAATGGAGCGAATTCGTTTCCAAATAATATCGTGGGCATTATGACCCCGCAGAATATGGATTTTAATGAAGCTAATATTGATGTGATGGGTGTTTTTTATGCGGAGAATACAATATCTGTCCAAAAACAAACAGATATTTTGGGAACAATTGTCTCCGATTATTTCGATATGGGGACTAATGTTCCATCAATTTTCCAAGTTCCTGATACAGCGAATAATTTACCGCCGGGAATGATAGGCAGTAATGCTTTATGGTATATGGTTGTGGCTTGGTTAAAAGGATAAAAAACAATAATCCTTCCAGTTAATTTCATTTAGGAAGTTTTTGTATCAATCAAATTTATTGACATGGATTTTTTCTTTATTTAAGATACCTTTTTAATATTAAACTAGGAGGATGTATGAAAAGGGTGTTTGTAGGTTTTTTGTTTGTTATGATGATTGGTGTTAGTCCAGCTTTTGCGGCTAAGGATGGTAAAGGTGCGAGTGATCAGGCTTATGAGCATGCGAATGAAAATGCGGTTTTTAACCAGGTTGGCGATTGGTTTGCAACGGTTGGTAAATCTGACGAAGAAAAAGCGCGGATAAAGGCTCAAAGAAAAGCTGAGCGAAAAGTAAAGCATGCTGAGAAAAAAGCTAAGAAGATGATGGAAGAAGGAAAAGAAGAAGGCGAAAAGAAAATGAAGAAAATGGATAAGGAATGGAAGAAAGAAAAGAAGTCGTCGAAAGAATGGAAAGGTTCTGGTAAAAAAGGTCATTAATTGGATAGAATCAATCAGTGAAGTTTTTTAGGGCGGTGATTTGGTAGGTTACAGTCAAATTGGCGCCCTAATTTTTTGTGACCTTGACATACCCCCATGGGGTATATTATACTTGCGATATGAAGCTAAATCCTGATCATAAAAATAATTTAGATGCCTTACGCCGTATTGAGGGGCAAATCCGTGGAATTCAAAAAATGATTGATGGTAAACGGTATTGTGTTGATATCCTCACGCAGCTTAGCGCTGTTAGTAATGCTATTGGGCGTGTTCAGGACAATATTCTTAGTAAGCATTTAAATAGCTGTGTGAAGAAGGCTATGCAAGGAACTTCAGAGGTAGCAAAGGATAAAAAAATAGAAGAAGTCATCAAACTCCTAAAGACATTCCGGAGGGGGTGTTGATGCGTTCGGGGATCAAAATCAGTTTAATAGTGTTTCTCATGTTAACATTTTCAGTGTCGACAGCTTTTTGCTGTTGTTTTACAAAGTTCCTTCAAATACAAGAAGAAAGTCATTGTGCGTCATCTGCTGCTGGTCATTCATCCAATCAACAAGAAGGTTCTTGTGATTGTCAAAAGATCATGATTACTGCTAAGAAGGAGGTTTCTTTTATCAGTATTGAATCAGCCAGAAATTTCTTTATAGCGATGATGATCCAAGAACGATTTAAAATTAATCCTATGGAATTATCTTTTCTGGATGGCTCTCCTCCAAAAATATTAGATACTTTTTCCTCATTTTCTCTCCATAATAGTATTCTTAGATTATAATAGAATATATTAGAGCTATATTCTTTCTAATTTAATTAAATAGTTTGTTTAAATTTTTTATTTAAAATATTTAATTTAAGGACGAGTAATGAAAAAGAATATTTATTTGGCATTAATGCTTGTTGTCACACTCAGCGCGGTTGACGTATTAGGAGTGGAAACCATGTCTTTGGGGACGCTGGAAAAGTTTATTCAAGACGGAATGGCCAATAATCCTAAAATTCAGCAGGCCTATAATCAATGGCAAGCCGCTGAATATAAAATCAAAGTTGTCAAAAGTCTTGAAGATCCAATGGTTTCTTATGGTTATTTTGGAGAGGAAGTACAGACGAGAGTGGGGCCGCAAGAACAGAAATATGATATTTCTCAGAGAGTTCCTTTTCCCGGAAAACGGAGGTTAAAGGAAAAGGCTCAGGAAAAACATGCGAGAATGTTAGAGGAAAAATATGAAGCTGTTAAAGTAGCAATTATAACGGAGATTAAATTAAATTATTATGATCTGTTCTGGATAGATCAGGCTATAGAAATTAATGAAGAAGAAAAATCAATTTTGGTAAGGCTTGAGAAAGTTGCTCAAAGAAAATATGAATCAAATTTAATACCTCAGCAAGATGTGATTAAAGCGCAGGTTGAACTTTCAAAAAGTATAGAGAAGTTATATCTTTTGAATCAAATTAGGAAAAGTTTAGCTATCAAAATGAATAATATTTTGAATCGAGATTCTAACATTGAGATTCCAAAGGTTAAGCAATATGAAATGTTCGTTTTTGAATATAGTTTGGAGGATATTTTAAGTAAGGCAAAATCTTCACAGCAGGAGGTTGTTGTC
>JACKFK010000007.1 GCA_020632515.1 Candidatus Omnitrophota bacterium
TTCCATTTTTGCTGAATACGCACGAAACCAAAAAATTAATACACCCCAAAGCATCCCTTGAAAAAGCACTAGTAAAAACCAATTTAAGAAATGTTTCCATTTTGGAGCAAACAACAAATGCACCTGATGCTCCCCACCAGGAACCATAAATCCAATAAAAGCAAAATTACTCCGATAAATTCTGACCTTTTTGCCATCAATATACGCTTGCCAATCATGATGAAAGTTTGTGTTATAGACTAAAAATTTCTCATTGGGAAAGTTAGTTGTTGCACGCAAATCGTTAACATCGAAATCAGTAATTTTAAGAAAAGGTGATCCTTCTTCAATAATTTCAACAAAAGGCTGAATATCTCGTGCAGATAAATTAGACATAATATTTTCTACCGCTTCCGGATTTGAGACAAACGCTTTATTTTCAAGTTGAGCAAATTTCTTCCCCAAGATTTCTAAATCTAACGGATTTTCATCTAATAACTCAACCTGATCATACGCCATCAATTGATTACTCATATAATTATCCAAAGTAAATCGATTCAAATTCTGAAATAATAAATACCCCCACTTAACCCCCATATACATTTCCGGATTTTCTCTTACACTGACGAAACTATTTAAGCTATTATTTTTACCTAAGAATCGATTATTAATTCTTTTTTCTTTGCTCTCTTTGCTTGGCAAACGGATAAACGTATAAACCCCATGGTCGTACCGATATTTTACCTTTCCTGGTGAAGAATAATTCTGACTTAAATAATAATAAACTTCTCCTGGTTGAACACAAATGACCAAAAAGAGACTGACTAATATAATCCCAGTCTTTAAAATATTCTCTTTTTTCTCTTCATTTCTCATCAATATCAAACCTAAAAACAATAAAAAACTGAAAATGACGGTCAGACGTGTCGAAGTAATAGAATATTTTTCCATAAAGTAATAGAAAAAAATCCCGTGTACTATTAACACGAATCCTATCCATAAAATCTTTATTTTTAAACTTTTCATTTTCATATTCACCAATGACTGAAAAAGACTTCCCAAAAATAACACAAAAACAGGAAGAATAATCATCCATAAAAAGAAATGAAGATTACGAAAATATTTAAAATAAAAAACATGTTTGTTTAAAAAAGTATACATCGGAAGATAATGGGAAAACATTAATAAAAGCCCGAAAGTCCATAGAAGAAAAAATATTTTTTTCCTGTTAATAAAAGTCATACTCCCCAAAAATAGAATCAAATAAGAAAAAAACGGAAGATAAATAATTGCAAACTTAAACTTACGCAAATCTCTAAATGAAAGGGCATATACCAAATCTTCTTCCATCCCCCAACTTGTGACGGTTTCTATAGCTACCGAAAGCGCATTTGTATCTGTTGATTTGTTTCCTCGCATCGGCACAACAATCTCTCCCCTACTCATCTGTTGAAAAAGCAATATGCCCGGAGTAAAAGATATCCCAAGCGCTAATACCCCTAAAATAAAAACCAATTTATTTTCTTTAATAAACGTAAAGACTCGACTTAAGATATCTTTAAGACTTGTAAAATAAAAAACACAAAACATAAGCAAAAAAGTAATAAAAATATTAATAAAGAAAAATGGAACATAGGTTGTAAACAGAATCATAAGAGTAAAAATTAACCCAAAAAATGAGTGTTTTTGCGGTTGTTTCCCAAAATCCACCAAAAAGTAGAAAAACCAAATAAGCGGAATAATTGTAAACAGGATATAGGAATCAAACAAACGTGTTCCTAAAGACGAAAACATAAGAATCAAATAACTGAAAAACGCTGTCAAACGATCGTTGAAAATTACTTTGGCTAGTTTATAAAACCCCACCATCCCCAAGAAATAATAAATGACTATAAAAAGCAGATAAGATTGCAGTTTCTCTACACCAACTGCACGAAATAGCAGCGGCATAAGAATAAAAGGGTTATAAGAACCAATTCGACGAAGATAAAGTTCAATTGGAACGCCATTATCCCGTCCTGGCTCCCACAACGGATAAACACCACGTACAATTTGTTCGATGAAAAAAGTATTATGTTCATAATAGGCAACCGCATCGGAAGTCATTGATTTTTCTCCTGAAATAAACCCATAAAAACAACAAAACCAGAAGATAAACGTGATTAGAAAAACTGTTGCGTATATTAGAGATTTTCTTGAAGGAATTTTTAGAAAGGTATTCACGATTAAATCAAAAAATATTAAGTATAAATTAAAGTTATTTTATTGTATCGGCCCAACGATACCCTTACAACAATAATATAATTAAATCACTATTTTGTATATTTTTTCAAATAATAATTTCAACTTAAAATTGCAATTAAAAACTACTGCCCTTATAATTAACTCTAAGTTTAACTGATTATAAACAAGGATCCCTTTATGGATGGCCCTACACTTAAATATCTCATTGCCCGACTTGAAGAAAACCATCTTAAACAGCGCTTAGACCGGCAGAAACATCATAATGCCCTGCAATTCCGTGGAGGATTTAAAGTATATTGGGAAAACTTAGATTTAATGGTTTTCTTACTGCATACATTCTTAAGAACAACAGGGCTTTTGCACAAAGGCATTCAAAACTCTCTTAATTATGAATTAGTCCGCCGTGAAGTTTACATCCCTTCTCTGCCGGAAAACTTTGATTCCTTCACAATTCTGCAATTGTCTGATTTGCACATTGATGGTTTACATGATCATGGTGATGCTTTAATCAAGGCTGTTAAGTCAATTAATTACGATCTTTGTGTTTTAACCGGAGATTTTCGTTTTTTAACGTATGGCGATTATACCGAATCATTGACATTTACCAAAAGACTAATTGACGCGATTAAACATAAAGAAAGAATTGTCGGCATTTTGGGGAACCATGATTTTGTTGAAATGATCCACGCCTTAGAGGAAATGGGCATTGAAATGCTACTTAATGAATCAATAACCATTGAACGGGGTCAGTCTCAAATAGGCATTGCCGGTGTGGATGATCCTCATTTCTATGACGCAGCAAACCTTAAACGCGCGGGACAAAACATCCAAAATTGTTCTACCAAAATTTTATTAGCACATTCACAAGAAATTATCTTTGAAGCGCAACAGGCAGGATTCGATCTTTATTTATGCGGGCATACTCACGGAGGACAAGTTTGCCTGCCGGGAAAAATTCCTTTAATTAAGAATACTCCCTCTCCTTATCGGAAAAAATATATCACCGGAGCATGGCAGGTCGGTAATATGCAGGGTTACACTTCAAGAGGCGCCGGATGCTCAGGGCTTTCCGTACGTTATAACTGCCCTCCGGAGATCACTCTTCATACTTTAAAAAAAACATCTAAGTAACTCTCTTTAGATAAATTACTTCACGGCAAGATTTTGATAGTCAAACTTAAATAACTTTTGTCTTAGATATTGACTAATAAACTTAGTGAAAACTTCCCGTCCCTGCGCATTAAAATGCACCATGTCAGTAAAATATTCCGCAGGGAAATACGGCATTTGGTCAAGAGATAGAAACGAAACGTTTTGGGCCTTTGCCTGATCCCGTAAATGACTCACATACTCATCCCCAACTTCCTTTCGCATAACTTTTTTAAATAAAGGATGTGTAGGTCCATCAATAATAATGACAGGAATATTTTTTGTTTCAAATTCATTGATTAATTCTTTAAAAAGATAATTGTTCAAACGGGAATATTTATTAGAACTATATTTATTATTTCCATATTCTTTCAATTTATTTTCATAATAATGCTCTTCTTTCATATCAAAATTCTGATATAAAACTGGTTCTGTCCTTTTTTCCAACCCAAGAGCCAGCCGCATAGCTGTAAAAATATTATCGCGGATATTATTACGATGACGATAAAATATGGACGTTTTACCTATTAACGCACTTAAAATCGGTTTCGTATACGACATAACCGTCTCCCTGATTCCTAAACTCTTAAAAAAATGTGGGAGAATACGATGATGAAAGAAATCATCGATATAAATAAATTGATCTTTACTGTACTCTAAATAAAAACTCTCGATATAGGGCATATATACAATCGCGTAAGGATTCTTATTGATAATTTTATCCTTAAGCATGTATAAATCAATCGGCTGAGCTGATCCGGCTACGCCTAAGTTATAAAATACAATGTCGTCTTTCGCGAACTCTTTATTAAGATAAGCCGTATCAATCCCCTCTCGTGTCTGACTTGTCCCGATAATGAAAACCTTTTTTCTCTCATCGTTCTTGGATATCCTCAACAAAGACTCGAACCGAATCGGATCGCCTGTTGGCAAAGAGCTTAAAAAATAATTCAAACGCCAAAAGCCTTCACTTGCAGAGAGCATTCCTTGCACAGCAAAAAACAGAACAGCACTGCAGATTAATGCCCAAGGCAATTGTTTAAAATTGGAAATAAATAAATTCTTTTTCACCTGTTACTCCATGAATTGTTATTAGAAAAAAACATATTAAATAAAATGCTACCCGCACAAAAAATGGCGCACGGTAGACACACAGCAAATCTTTCTTGAAATATTGAAAGAACTGTACCAATAATAAAATCCAAATAAAATAAAATGTTTTCAATGCTAAAAATTTATGTTCAGGCAAAAATTGAAAATCGAGAAAAACGCCTTTTAGCATCAAATAAATCTGCGCGCCGTATTGCACCCGGAAAAGCAACATCCCAATCATAATTAAGTGGAACATAAAAATAACCCGTGTCCAATGCCAAATAGATTTTCCCGCAACACTTTTCGGCTGAATCCAAGAATGGCACCGTGAACGGATAATCACATACGCGACAAGAAGAAGACCATAATACACTCCAAAAATAACAAAATTCCAAGACGCACCGTGCCATAGACCAATCAATGTCATCGAAATCATTAAAGCTGAATATATACGAGCCTGTCCTTTAACTTTACGTAAATATTTGAATAATGGCACATAAAGATAATCTCTAATCCAAGAACTCAAACTGATATGCCAGCGGTTCCAATAGTCCTGAATATTCGTGACAAAAAACGGTAGATTAAAATTAATCATAATATCAAAACCCATTACTTTTCCTAGACCACGGGCGATATTACTGTAGCCGGCAAAATCACAATAAATCTGAAAGGTAAAAGCCACCATTGTGATATAAACCGCAACACCATTGTAAGGTGGGTTCTTAATAAATAGCGGATCAACAATTTGTGCCAGATTATCCGCGATCACCACTTTCTGGAATAATCCCCAAAACATCAAAAACATACCTTCATAAAAACTTTCTAAATTAACCTTTCGCGGGTTTAAAATCTGCGGCAGCAGATGTTTGGCGCGTTCAATCGGCCCAGCCACTAACTGCGGATAAAATGAGACAAACAATGCAAAGTCGAGAAAATTTCTAGTCGGCTTTAACTCCCGCCGGTAAATATCAATCGTATAACTCATCGTCTGAAAAGTATAAAAAGAAATCCCCATAGGTAAAATAATATCTAAATAAAACGACGGCACCTGCAAACCAAACACATTGAGTAATCCCTGAAGATTAGCTGCAAAAAAATTGAAATACTTAAAGAAAAGCAGGATCATAAGATTACTTAACATGCTGATGGTGACAAATCTTTTTTTCTGCTGCGGTTCTTTACTTTCATGGACGAAAATACCGCAGTAATAGTCAATAATAGTCGACAAAATAATAAGGGAAAGAAACCGCCAGTCCCAAGCTCCGTAAAAAATATAACTGGCCACCAGAAGCATGCGGTTTTGCCCTTTATGCGGCAGCTTCAAATAAAGGCTGTAAACAATAACAAAGAAAATTAAGAATTGAACAGAATTAAAAATCATAATCGGAATTTAAATCTTATTGCCGATGAGAAGGACTTTCAAATACTTTAACGCCCTTGGCAAAAATAACCTCCTCTTTCATACTTGCTTTAATAATCTTTTCTGAACGGAGGCTTAAAGGTGAAGTTTTATCAATAATTTTTATTGAATCAGGAATTGGAAATTTATTATCCATAATCCAACAAAAATTTTGATCGTTGTCAGAATACTTAAAACCGGATTTCTTCCAAAATCCAAGGCAAGGTTTATTCTTTGCCGTTGGTAAATAACTCGCGGTCACCGCCTCCAAATCAATCTTTTGCGCATACTCCATCAATATGGCTACCATGCTTTCCTCAACCTTACGACCGATCACCCGACAACTCAAAATAAAATCAACAATGGTGCCTTTTCCTTCTTCAACCACCAAACTGATAATTCCAGTTAATCCGTAATCACCAAATTTGTCAGCTACTCGAAACGTCCAGACATGGTGATCGTCTTGGATTGCCCAATAAAAAAATTCTTCTTCAGTCATTCTGCGGGTTGATAAATTCATTTGGTTTGTTTTATTTAATAACTGCGTAGCTCGTTGCAGATTTTTCTCATTAAGTTCCTCAACAACCACTTGAATATCTAATGTCTCCAGCCATTGCTCCAATGACCCAACGTTTGCTTTGCTTGACTGCCGTCGCTGTTCCTGTTGATACATCTTAGCCCGTTGCGCATCTTCTTCACTTAACTGCGGCGTATCAAAATAATTTAAATTTAATAACGTTTGTTTATACAGCATTTTGTCAGCCGGCCAATCAGGCACTAACACCTCACTTAAAGCTTCCTGAACCCGCGCCCTTTCTACAGGATTGTCATCAATAAAAACAACCGACTGTAAACCGAGATTCAATTCCGCAGCCAATTCTGCAATATTCTGGGCTTTGTCCTGCCAATTAATCCGCCATCCGGCAAAGTCTTCTAATTTTAAAATCATCTCCGGATGATTCTTAATCGCTTCAAGCGCCACCGATTCTTCATTCTTACTGACAATCCCAAGGATAATGCCGCGGTTCGTTAAAGATTGTAAGGCTTTCTGAAAATCGACAAAAGATTCACCTAACGGATCATGTCCGCCTAGCTTAAGATTCTGCCATCCCTGATCACCAACAATACCACCCCAAAGCGTGTCATCCAAATCCACCACAACTAACTTTCGGGCTTGCCCGGATATCGCCCTTAAACATGTTTTAATTTCTTGAGCTGCTATTTTAAAAATCTCATGATCAAACGGCATCTTGGCCATAGCCCATAATTTTTGATTAAAGGCCCGTTTCCCCGTTTGCGCAATCCAATTCGACGCATCAAGCAAATAAATATTCTTAGCGTCTTTAAACTTTTCCGCCAAAGCTAAATTCATTTTCATCAGGATATTTGTTAATCCCACACCTTCCTGCATATTTAACAAACCGAATCCACGTAGATGTGTCGGCATTGTCCAGATAGGAATAAAAATCGTTTTAGACTTATCGCGAATATTTAATATGGTTTGAGCAAACTGATCAACTTCTTGAAGAATATCGGCATGAGATACATTCTCAAACTGAAGAGCTCTTTTGAAGGTTTCGCTAACAGATTCCGGTTGTGTCCAGATAACAGTAAAATCACCTGCAGATTCCCAAGCAGAATTTTCTGAATCTAACAAAATCGGAATCACTTGTCCGAAAGGCGCATTAGCCGCTTGGATACAAGGCTGACTCGCTTCATTATTTAGGTGTCCGCTCAAGACGTCCGCATTAAAATCAGAGATAATCAATCCCTGTAGTTTTTTCTGATCCATAATTTAATTTCTCTCAATCAACGCATCAATATACTCTACAAGCGCGCGAATACTTTGAAACGGACTGTTTTCGTTAGACATTGTAGAACCATCCACCAATGTAATAACCGTTCCGAAAGCTTCCTCAACCTTTTGTTCAATGGCGACAATCAACATTGTCAGCCCTAAGGAATCAATCTGTTCGTTCACGCCAAACAGTACTGTATCCTCACTTTTTACAACCTTCTTTTCTTGAGGAAGCGATAAATTGACTTCATCAATCGCGTCATAAATGGTATTTAATATTTTTTGTTTATCAGCCATATTTTTTCCTTAAAAAATTTTATGAATTTCATCGTAATACTTATTATTAAAACTTAAGTTATTTTTACTAGAGAAGTTATAGATAAATAGGTGATAACAAGTATGCCCGATCACCCCATAAATATCAAGAGAACACACTCAGACAAAGGTGGACAAACCCAGACATACCAAGAATGGCTATATTATAGCATCTAAAATCATTATGGTCATAATCCATTGCAAATAAACATCTTATAGAACTCATCTTAATTGTTCAAATAAAATTTTCCTGACATCAAGCATTGGAGCAAATTTTATGACAATTTCTTAGGAATAGTGAAAAAAAAGGCCGCGCCCTGCCCTAATTCAGACTCAATCCAAACCTTTCCTCCATGGTCCTGAATAACCTCTCGAACAATACTTAACCCAACTCCGGTCCCTTTATATTCCCCGGCATGAACTGAGCGCTGGAAAATCTCAAAGACTTTATCTTGATCTTCAACAGCAATACCAATGCCATTATCCCGAACATAAAATTGATACGCCTCATCCAATTCCTGGCAACCGATGTCCACTTGCGGCGCCCGCGCACTATTGTTTGACGAAAACTTGACTGCATTATTAATCAAATTATGAAATACTTCTCCCATTTTAATCCGGTCACATTTGACAATTGGCAGCTCTTGGACTATCACCAGATTCACTTGCCGTTCCTGGATATTAAATTCCAACCTCTTTACAATCTCCTGAACCAACTCATTCATATCAACTTCTTCATAAGGATTCTTAATACGGGAAATTTTTGTCAGCATCAGTAAATCTTCAATCATGGTATTAATCCTTTTCGCGCCTTCTTTAATCCCTTGGATACATCGCTGCCCGCGGCTGTCTAATTTTTCCTTATACTGGCTGTCCAATACCGAACCATATCCAGAAATGCCCATTAACGGAGAACGCAGATCATGACTAACCGTATGCACAAACCGATCAAGTTCTTTATTTACTTTCTCTAAATCCCGCTTTTGTTCTTCCGTGATTTTTAAATTCTGAGCAAGAATTTCATTTTTATTTTCCAATTCTGACTTAAACTCTAAAATTTTCTCCGACATTTGATTGAACGCTGCACTTAATTCCCCAATTTCATCTTTGGCTGAAACTTTCAAATTGACAGCCAGATTCCCCACGCCCACTTGATGCGTCGCGTTGACCAACGCTTTTAATGGTCGCGATATACTACGCGTAATGGAAACAGCCAAAATAAAACTAATAACTAAACTTATCAAAAAACTCAGCCAGGAAACCTTTTTTGAAAACTGTTCAATCTTATAAGTTTCGTTTAAAGACCTCTGAATAAAATCTTCGACTTCATTTAAGAAATTACTTAACTCCTTAGCAACTTTTCTTTCCTTTAATTGAATGGACTTAATATCATCAAATGATAATTGAAAATTTCCGGAAATAATTTGATCAAGAATGTTAACCATAAGCGCATCATATTGAATATGCGCTTGTTCAACGCTCATTAAAGGAGTTTTCGCCGCCTTAGTTTCAAACTTTTCATCCATAAATCGGCCCATTTTTTCAATGATCTCTTTTCCTTTAATAATTTCCGCCGCACCATGTTGCGATAATTGATCAAACCCTTCTTTTGTAAATCGAGCGTGATCTAATAAATGAATTCTTCGACTAGCAGGAACATTATCAGCTGACAATTCTTCCGCAGCCCGCAGAATCCGTTCAAATAAAATGGCCTTTTCATATTGATATTGCTCAATGGCATTAATCACCCGCAATAACGCGACGTCGTTAACCGCAACCTCTGTTAATCTGCGGCTAACGTTAGACAACTGCACTAATCCCACCATTGTGTTTATCAACAACACCCCTAAAAGGAAAATCAGTAAAGATGTTATTTTATTCGCTATTTTCATATCATTATTTTCTTAACGAGAGCCTTACTCTCAAAAGAGTTTTAGTTTAACATCTGCTTTTTCTAACGAAAACACTTTATACAATTCTTTTGCATAGGCACTGTTCTCTTTGAATAAACCATGCAGCGCTTTTTGTTTAAAATCTTCGTTATAATCCAGATTTGCTAAAACATGTGACTTATTTAAACTCACACGTAAAAACTTCTTGGATTGATCATATTGATTATCCTGATAAAATGCCCAAGAAGCCCAGAAAGAAAAAAATCCATCATCATCAAAATTCAACTTTATCGCACGGTCTGATAAAGAAAGAATTTCTGAATACTGATTTAATTTAACTAAACTCATCACAGCCCATTGATAAGTTTCTTTATACCCCCGCAACAACCGGGGCTTGAGTTTCATAAAATTTCCATTATTTCCAATAATCGGCCAATAAATTTCTTTTGACGAAGCGATAAAATCTAATGTGCGTTGAGGTTTTGTTCTTATCCCCTGATTAAACCATTGAAGCGCTTTCTGATATTCACCCAAATGAAAATAAATCTGCCCAAGATTATAATAAAACCAAATAACATCCGAATTAATCTCTATTGATTTTATAAAATTCTCAATCGCCTCATTTATATTACCCTCATGAAAATAACAAAAACCTAATATACTATAGCCATCGGCCCTTTCCGGAAAATACGCCACCACTCCCTGATAATAATCAATGAGCTGATTAATTTTTCCAACATCAACTTTTTCTTTAGTTTCTTGTAATTCTAAAAGATAAGGAAATGACTCAACAGCGGATTTAGTTTCCCGTAGAGAAAATGCTGCTTTAATTTTATTCCGATTAATCAAAGGGATGACTGCCAGGATGATTAATCCATAAATGACAACACTACGGCTGAACACAAATCTGATTCCTTTTATTATTTTATTGTTCAACAGTCGCCTCTTTTTTTGTCAAAATAACCTGCTGAATTAACCAGCCAAATACAAACATGAATAAAACAATAAGAAAATAGTTATACGCAAGCCATATCGGCTGGCCGAATCGAAAGACAATATCATGCGCGCCTTCGGGAATCCAAACACCTTTAAAACTATAATTACTTCGATAAATAGGGCTTTCCCTTCCATCAATAAAAGCTTTCCAATCGCTATAAAAATTGTCATTGTAGACGAGAAACTTTGCTTGAGATAAGTTGGTTTGAATATGCACTTTGTTGCTTGTATAGCCTTTCACCTTAAAATCTAACCGCCCTTCAAGGATATAATCAGCTTTTTCTGCGGTATTAAAATTTAAAATGTCCTTCTCATTATTTTTTAATACGGCAAAAGCTATATTTTTATTTTCCTCAAAAGCCAATGTCAATTCTTTCAAATCAATATCATCATTCTTATGGAACTTGACTTGATCATAAAAAACAAATTTATATCGTAAATATTGTTTAAGTGCTTGATTATCTGAATTTTGTAAAAGAAAGCGATAATTCTTAACAGCATAATAAAAACTCATTGGTGTATAATTTGATAAGCGAGAATTTTTATCACTCCCTTCGTCAATCCGATCAAATCTAAAATTTTTTAAAATAAATTTATCTTTATTACTAAAATCAAACGCGGTTCCACGGCGATCATAGTCATACAAATTTGTTATGACAGCATTCTTACGCAGAAAATCATAAACTGTTAACGGATGAATAATTCCGCCAGTAAACACTAAAATAAATAAAGGAATGTGCCAACGCGAGGATTTCCCATTTATCCAGCGCGGCTTCCAATTTCCTACAGCCTCTAGAAAACTTTTTAAATGATCCAGAGAAAGATAAATAAATAACGGTAAAAGAAAGATCCAGATAAAAAATTGAAAGTTTCTAAAATAATTAAAATAAAAAATATATTGCTTAAGAAAACCATAGAATGGTGTGGCATCATACAATCCCATCAGAGCAATTAAACCACCCCAAAGAAAGATCATGACTTGCCGCTTCTTAACTCTTGTTAATAGGCCAAGAATAAAAAAAAGATAAACCAGCGGAGGAATATACAGAACACCAAGCTTCATTTGCGCATACCCTCCAAACAGTCGAGAAAAAATCGTTGGAGAAACAATGCCTCCCTGAACAACACTCTGTTTTCCCACAGCTACCGCATTGACAATTGCTGAATTAAAACTCCTTTCCGGTAAATCAAATTCACTGGATTTGGCCGCGCGCATAAAATTAATTCCCGGAATAAGCGCGCAAATAACAAACACTGTGCATAGAAAAAATAATCCCTTATTCTTAATAACGAATATTATTATTTTCTTTAAGACAATATTCGCGTCCTTAAAATAAAAAATCATTACCAAGATTAAAAAAAGAAAAAATATCGTCAGAAAATAAAAAGGGATGTACGTTGTTACAATTAACATCAAACAAAAAGTCATTCCTAACGCTGATATTCGATCATATTGCTCAATAAAGCGGAAAAAAAAGAAGAAAAACCAAACCATCGGGACAAAGATAAGCAGCAAAAATGAACTAAAATTAAGGGTTCCTAATGACGAAAACATCAGCAAGAAATACGCCAGCACAGCCAAACGTTTATCTTTGCTCACTTGTTTAACTAATTGATAATACCCCAGCATTCCGACAAAGTAATACAAAGACAAAAAAAGTAAATACGCATTTGTATAAGGAATGCCTAGCTTATTAAATAGAATAATACTGAATAGAAAAGGATTATAAGGACCTATCCGACGAAGAAAGAATTCGTTGGGAGAACCATTGTTCCAGTAAGGGTCCCATAATGGAAAAATTCCTTTAGCGATGTTATCAATATAAAACTTGATATGATCGTAATACGAAACAGCATCGGAAACTAAACCAAATTCATTGAAAATATAGCCACGGAAAGACCATATCCAAAGAAGGAATCCACAGGTAAGAATAATATAAATCTTAAGCCGACTTAAAAGTGAAGTCATAGGTTGTATTCTATCTTTTCAGATTTATATAAACAAGAAAAATAGAACCTAACTAACTTCTTCAAGTGAACTAATAACGCAACTGGTAAGAAATACTAAATCGCTGGAATTATTTTATTAAATAATCTGCAGCCCGCGCGCTCATCCCTAACTCAACATCCACAGCTGTTGTTTCTAGGTGCCGATAATCAATTTCCTGCCGAAGCCGTACAATAAATCCTAATAATTCTCTATACTGACGGTAATCTCGCGGTTGAAATCCAGCCCCATGATGAAACGCTTCACTGGCTCTTCGCTCAATACTGGCCTGCGTGTAAAGATCCAATAATTCTGCGTTGGAAAGTTTAATCACTTCTTCCTGTGATAAGACTTCAACTTCATATAGAAACGCCTTGGCAGGAATGGCAACAAATAAAATCAGTAAAGACAACATAAGTATTTTCTTCATTTTAATCTTCCTCCATCCATACGTACAACGTGATATCTTTCTTACGCGCCGACTCTTTTAAAGCCTCTTGTGTTGTTTTCTTAACGAAATTTTCCCGACATTCTTCCTTTGTGTTTCCAGCAACACATTCATCAAGCTGCATATATTTCTTTGTTGGTCGCGTTCCACTAACTCCATTTTGATTCGAGAAAGCGCTTGCGCAAAACACAAATAAAAAAACACTTTGTAACACAAAAACTCTACCCATAAATACAGTTCTAAAATTACAGCCTTTCATATCAATTCTCCCTTAAATAGTCAAATTTTCTTAAACCTAACAATCATTTAATAATGATATATGATTTGGTGAGATTTATTGAGGTAAGTATGCCTGAAAATTAAGAAAATGCAAGATGACAATCCCGGACAAACAGCGACTTTCCTAGACAAGCCAAATAACAATATTATATTCATATCTATTTTAAAAACATATATTTAAGAAAAAACAATAGAAAGTTATAGTAATAAATATTTGATCATATGATCATAAATTACAGATGATATTCGTTTACTTTTGTAGAAATAAGTTCAGAAAGAATTTATTGAATGACTTTAAGGTAGGGAGTGTAAATATCAAACTTTTGGCTAAGCCGTTTGATTTCTTCAATGATAGCGGTATTATCTTGATTATCGGCAATCTGCCCAATGAGATAATAAATTTTATTGAACGCCCAATTCTTAGCAATATGTTCATCGCCTGTACGGGCCTTTTGCAACGCCCCTTCAATAATAAATTCACTTTTCTCTGTGGTAAGATCCCCTAACAACTGCAGGACAAATTGATTTTCCTGATCATATTTTCCATAAATCGTAAATTCCGCGTTTCTGAAAAAATCAGGCAGTGTTTTAGGAAAGATATCCTCCGGATTCAAGCCGCTCATCCGGTAATTTAGATTGGTAATAAATGGATTTTTGATTTTCTCATACATATTTGCAATGTGTTTTCCTATTAAATGCGAACGATACGAGTATTCTGTCCAACCGCGATTTTTGTAAGTAATAAAATCTAATAAATATCTGTTAACCTTCAAGCCTCCGCTGAAGGCAAAAATAGATGCGCGGCCGTTATTCATGCGTGAGATTTCGTTAATAATTTTACGCGAGTCTGTCACTCCCTGTGTGGCGCGGCCATCACTAAAAAGAATAATATAGGCTGGTGAAATTAGATTCTTCTCTTTAATACTGTCATATAAAGCTGTGTAGGTATCTGTCTTATTTCCTGCTGTTAAATTATCGATAAATCGTAAAGCTTCTTCGATATTTTTTTGCGTCGGCTTAACGGAAACCTTACGAAACTTTAATGTCTTTTCTTTAAAAGCTAAAATGTTGAAATAATCTCCTTCATTTAAATTCTTTAAACTATATTCCATTCCTTCTTTAAATTGTTCTAGTCGTTCATCTTTAATACTCAAAGAACAATCAACTAAGAATATCAATTCTTTTTTAAAAGCTTCTAACTCCTCAACATCTCTGCCCACACGGATACTGATTTTAAAGTATTTCTGCTTATCTTCTTTATCCTCATAGGTAGAAATATTAGTAACAAGATATTCTTTCAAATCAACGAGACTTGTTTTTCGTTGTAATACCGGCAAATAATCTGAATAATCAAAATCTCCCCCATCTTCATACATATCAAAAACATCTTCGGTGTGCTTTGGCGTGAACCCTGGCATTTTTTCAACAAATTCTTCTGGCAGTTTAGATTGATCTAAAAGATCATCTAAATTGGCAATTTCTTTAGCGGTTTCCGGATTAGCCACCGTCACCATTTCTTTACGGGTATCGCGTTTAAATCGGGGTTTCAGTATTTGAGCATCATCAATATTCTTAGCTAAAAGATCTTGTTTATTTAAATCAATAGGTTCAACCAAATCTTGATCAACCGGGATATCATTAGACTTTTTAATCGCCTCATCTTTAATATAATTATTGATTAGTTGTTGATATTGAGGATTTTCGAATTTTAAAACTTTGGAAGATTCCGATTGCGATTGATTCTTTTTCCGTCGGGCTAGTGCCTGAGAGCGAATATTCTTTACCTGAAACACTTTCCGTTTAGTCAGCTGTTCTTCAACCCCCTCTAATTTTACTTCGGTTGTAACAGCAAAGAAAATGAGATGGATCGCAATGGATATCCCTATTGATATGCTCAAACGCTTATCAAGTCGCATTATTTTCCCTCAACCGTTGCTGCGCTTTTTCAAAAACATGACTATGTTGATATCTCTTAGTAATTTCTTCATAAACTTTTAATGCCTCGTCTTTTTTTTGCAACTGCTCAAATATCATCCCCGCCCGATAAAGTGATTCTGGACAATAGAAGCTGTCTTCGTAGAGAACAGCCACTACCATATAAAATTTAGCCGCCTCTTCTAAGTTATTCTTTAATTTCTCAATATTTCCTAATTCGAATCTGGCGCGCATAGTAATTGTCGCGTCGTCCGCATGATCAAGCAATGCGGCTTCAAACTCAGCTTTAGCTTCGTCCAATTTATTCTTTTCGATTAAACATAACCCTTTTCCGATATGGGAAGCGCCAGCATAAGTATCCCGTTCTAAGATCGACAAAACGTTATCATAATATTCCAATGCTTTATCATAATTCTCTGTCCCCCGAAACGCTTCTGCTTTAAAAAACGCAATTTTATCAATCTCTTGAGCACTATCATCGCGTAAAACCGCATCTTTAAGGATTCTTAACACATCTTCATATCTTTGTTTAGCCAAATATTCTTCGGCAATCCAAACATAAGTTTCAACCTCCAAATCATTTTCATTAAACTGTGTCACTAATTCATCAAAAATCTTTGCGGCTGCCTCTTCTTCTTTTCGTTTCATATGAATTAGCGCTGTATTCTTTAACGCGGAGTAATACAACTTCGTATCATTTTTATTTTCCAAAATCTTTTTGTACCGCTCAATCGCTTCATCATAACGCTCCATGCTTTGAAGGTTATATCCTAATAAAAATAACGCCTCCTGATATTTAGGGCTTTGTGGATATTTCTCTATAAATTGATTTAACCGTTGAAAAGATTTATCAAATTGATTAACTTTCTGATACAAAGTACTCACATAAAACAAAACATTTTCTTTCTGCATATTGTCGTCTGGCATTGATAAATACTCTTCACATAAAGGGATAGTCTCTTGAAACTTCTCTAATTTTATTCCAATAATAATTGCGTTATACAGGGCTTCAATTTGCTTAACCGTATTCTTCCCGTCTTTAGAAAACTGAACAAATAAATCAAAAGCCTTTTGACCATCCCCTTTAGAATTCTGTGCATGCGCCATACCGTAAAGCGCTTCACTATAATATTCAGAGTCTTTAGATCCTTGAATCACTTTATTATAAAGTTCAAAAGCTTGATCATTTTGCCCCAACCCATAATTGGCCTCCGCTAACAAAAACTGAAAATGATCCTGATTTTCTTGAGCTTGCTTTAATAAAGCAGGATCTATTTTTAAAATCTCCTCGAACTTCTTAGCTTTCAGCAATATTTCTAATTTACGTAAAAGTGCTTTATCGTACTGTTGCGGCGTCAATTCCGCAAAAGCAAGCACTTCATCTAAGTCTTTCGTCGCTGCATCAAAAATATTTAATTGCGCGTGCGCGTTAGCTTTCGCATAATGAACATCAAAGAATGTCTTGTCATTTTTAATCAAAAACTTATATTCTTCAAATACGTTCAGCAGTTCCTGATATTGCGCAGTAT
Organism: Candidatus Omnitrophota bacterium; assembly: GCA_020632515.1. GTDB lineage: Bacteria > Omnitrophota > Gorgyraeia > Zapsychrales > Zapsychraceae > JACKFK01. The sequence goes on from JACKFK010000007.1 coordinate 17,043, forward strand.
TGTAAAGTGCTAAAACTAAATTCGCCAAAGCCTCACTAGCTAAATTCTCTTTTTTATATTCCTTAAGATACATCCGAAAAATATCTGCACTACCTTTATAATCTTTGAGAATAAAAGCCATCTCTCCTTCTTTAAATAGACTCAAGGCTTTTAAAGAAACATCCTCCGCTATAGCCGCAGCTTTCTCAAAATAAATTTTAGCTTCACCAAAATTCTTATCTTCAGCAAACATTTCCGCCATTTCGATAAACGCATAAGAAGCATTTTTCTTATTCTCAAGGTTAGCAGCTTTTTCTAAAAATTCTTTAGATTTGGTTTGATCTTTTTTAGCGCGATACGTTTTTCCGATATAAAGAAAAAGAATTTGTGGAAATTCGCCTTCCAGTTGTTGCGCCGGAACAGACAACAGTTTTGCCAGGGCTTCATCATATTTCTGCAAAGAATAAAACGCTTGGCCGATCCGAAGTTCCGCGACTAATTTCTTTTTATTATCAGGATATAACTCGATGAACCGCTGATACCCATCCATAGCGGCCTGAAAATCTTCAGCAAAAAAGTGAGCCTCTCCCACGCCAAAAAATGATTCGTTAAGATATGGACTTTCCGGGAATGTTTGAATATACTTTTCATACTCTTTAACGGCCATGTCGTAGAAACCACGCTGCAGCAAACCGTTGGCAAAATCAATTTGTTCCACTTCTTTTGAGTTTGAATCTTTAACCGTCGCATCTGAAGAAATTGTTTCCTGCGCTTGCAGAGGAAATCCTATCAAAAGGCAAATGACAAGATTAAATACTAAAATTGTAATAATATTCTTATTTTTCATTATATAAAAAATTTTGGTTATTCATCCTTCATGGTGGAAATAGAAATATCCCAAATCTGCGCTTTGGCACAGGCATCTAACACTTTTACAACTTGTTTATGATAGGTGCTTTCATCGGCGCGAATAATAACCGGCTGATTCGGGAATAATACAGAAACTTTCTGAAGCATTGTGGCAAGATCGTCAAAGGATAGTTTTTTCTGATTAACAAAAACATCCCCTTCTTTAGTGACATTAATAATAATTTCACCGGGACTGCGAACCGCCTGTTTAGATTCTGAAGCTTTTGGAACGCTGATGCTTAACTCTGATTCCATCTGCGCAAAAATAGACAATGTCATAAAGAAAATCAAAATTAAAAAAATAATATCAATAAGCGGCGCCATTTGAACCACGGGCCCTTGTCTGTGTTCTTCTGGAATAGATAATCTAACCATGAGATTCCCAACCTTTCCTCTAATTTTTTGTTTCTTCTATAACCTTAATCACATCTGTCGTGTAACTTTCGACAGCGTTGGAAATATCTTGAACTTTGCCTTTAAAATACGAATAGAAAAGCATTGCCGGAATTGCGACAATCAATCCTCCTGCCGTCGTCACCATCGCCTTGGAAACACCTCCAGCTAATAAAATTGGTTTAACAACAGCTGTTTGAAACGCAATCACATTAAACGCCTGAATCATCCCTAAAACTGTTCCTAATAATCCGATTAACGGCGCGACCGTTGCCACGTCGGCCAAATAACTAATCCCTTGCCATAACATACCGACTTCTTTACGCGCGGCAACTTCAATGGATTCACGGACGAGTAACGGACCTTTTTGCTTTTTATCTAATCCCGCAAGGATGATTGTTGAAATCATATTCTTTTCATTCTGACATTTATTACTAACTAAATTAAATTTACCTTTTTCAAGTTCAGGAAGAATTTGTTCAAAAAAAGCCCGTGGAGCCAGTTTTTGAACATTTAAGTTCATAAAATTAAAAATAATCATGGTAATCGCTACAACCGATAATGCCGCCAGAACAATCATAATAAATCCGCCTGAAGCTATCATCTGCCAAAGAGTCATCCCTTCTTTGGCTTGTTCAACTGTATCAATATATTCCTTTAATTGCGGATCAGCCGAACTAATTCCCTGAAAAACAAATAATCCCACCAACGATAAAACTAAAACTGAAAGTATAAAATATTTTTTTATCCTAGTCCCTTGCATAAACTCTCCCCTTTTCCTAAATAAAGTATTTTTAAATTGTATAAATGGATAGTAGATTTATTTGTAGTAGTTTAATGATGGTATTTTATGTCAGCCTTATCAAAAATGCCACATTTTATTTAAATAAGTCTACACGAATAAAACATCATTCTTTTCACTTTCTTAGAAGATATTTTTAAGCTAACACGATCAAAACAACACCAAACACCATTAAACATACTCCAAATAATCGCTGTCTAAAACCTTCTTCCTTTAATATTATCAATCCATAAAGGGATGACATAATCGCGCTTGATCTTTTAACCGCAATCAAATAAGGCACAAGCGTTAAAGAAATCGCCTGCATCTGACATAAAAACGCAATTGCGTTACAAATTCCGATTAGAATCAATCCACTGCCTCCAGCCGCTATTTCCTTTCGGATATCTTTAACTTTAAAAAATATAAATATAGAAAAAATAATAGCCACTAAAGTATAAATTGTCGCAGCCCACATCACCGGCGAAGAATTTCGAACACCAATCTTATCAATGTTCGCGGATATACTGAATAAAAGAGCGACAACCAGCATGTAACGCGGTCCTTTTTCTTTAAAAAGATGTTGAAAGGGTTCCCACAAAGATTTGCTGTTTCTAGAAAACTTTAGAAGATATCCGCCAACAACAATCAACACCACACCTAAGAATCCTGTTAATTTCGGAAATTCATGCAGCATAAGCGGCGATGTAATCAATAAGAATACCGGTGTAAAGGTTAGAATCGGAATCGTCAAAGATAAATCTGAAGCTTCAATCGCTTTTGTGTAGAAAATTAATCCAAAGGAAAGAATAGTTGCTGAGGTTGCGGCGGCTGTAAAGAAATTATCCCCTAAAACAGGAACCCCTTGCTTCATCATCAATAAATATAAAAGAGGCAGAGAAAACATCATCCAGCCCCATGTCACAACATAAACATTAATTTTACGGGAAACTTCTTTTATAAGAATATCATGGAAAAACGTGAATAAAGCTGTTAAGAATGCATAAATAAGCCACATTAGATTTTACAAACAAGATTAAAATAAATTATATTACTTCCGTCTAAATTTTTTGTATTATATATTATCTATAACCACTTTGAAGCTTTTTATTTTAATTCTTGGATACCATTAGGAGACATTATGCCAAAGAAGACGCCCCCGGAAAAACAGTCAAAAAACACTATTAAAGCGTACAACAATTATGAATTCTTAAATAGCCCCGCCGCACGCAATATCCGCATCTTGGCAGAAATGATGGAACCGCAAGAGCGTCTTCGCCATCACAATATTCGTAATACTGTTGTTTTCTTCGGTTCTGCCCGCATTAATTCACAAAAAGAGACTAAAAAAAAACTCTTAGACTTACAGCAAAAAGCAAAAACTTTAAATAAAGTTTCTCCTCAACTGAACAAACAGCTGCAGCAAGCTCAGCATGATTATCATATGTCAAAATATTATGAAGATGCCGTGAAACTGGCGGAAAAATTAACGCTTTGGTTTCAAGAGTTATATAAAAACCATCACAATACAAATTGCCATTTCACCATTTGCTCAGGAGGCGGCCCTGGTATCATGGAAGCTGCTAACCGTGGGGCAAAAAAAGCTAAAGGCCCATCTATCGGACTTAATATCAGCCTGCCTATGGAACAAAATCCTAACATTTACCAATCCGCTGACATTTCATTTGAATTCCATTACTTTTTTATCCGAAAATTCTGGTTCTTTTATCTCGCCAAAGCCTTGGTTATTTTTCCTGGGGGCTTTGGAACTTTTGACGAATTATTCGAATTATTAACACTAACGCAAACAAAGAAGTCTAAAAAATATATGCCAATTGTGATTTACGGACGAGAGTATTGGGAAAAAGTTGTTAATTTTAAAGAAATGGTAAAATGGGGAACCATTTCTTCTGAAGATTTAAAACTATTTAAATTTTGTGATGATATTGAAGAAACTTTTAAATATTTAAAATCAGAGCTTACAAAACACTACATTAATAAATATCTTTGATAATAACGCTACTGCCTCTCATCATCTTATATATTGTTAATTAAAATAGAAGGACAGGCATTTTGCGCTGTCCTTCTATTTCAATTATTAGCTGTTAAGTTATTTACTGCAAATTATTTCGCACTCATTGCAGCTAAAACATCCGCATAACTCTTATGACACTTGGTATAAAAGTCTTTTGCCTGCAAATCTTGACGCCACTTCACAAGATTTGTATACGGAGTTAAATCAATCTGACATGCTTCAGCCGGATCCACAGAAGCTAATAAGACAATATCCGCTAACGACATATTATCTCCGGCTAAATATTTACTTTTACCTAATTGCTGGTCAACTATCGGTAAGAATTGCGCTAAAAATTCAATCCCTGTTTTAAGCGAGTTTTCATCAACCTCCGCCCCAATTACCGGCGCTAGGATTCGATTAAAAAGAACCCGCGTCATGGCAGCAGCGATGTGCAAAGAAGTAAAATCTATCCATTGTTCGACTTTAGCCCTTGCCTTTAAATCCTTGGGATAATAAGCAGAATTATTTTTATCTGCAAGATATTTGATAATGGCATTACTTTCAAACAGAGAAAATCCATCATCATCGATTGCCGGAACCCGACCGACTGGATTTATCTTAACAAACCAATCTGCCTTTTGTTCTCCCTCCATCAAATTCATGCTTTTATATTCATACTCTAAACCAAGAGCGTTCGCTGTAAAACGCACCTTGTTACTGGGAACAGATAGCTCCATACCATAAACTTTTAACATTTCCTTCTCCTTTTTTGTGATTGATTAATAAATGAAATCGACAGCAATTAATGTACCATTTAGTACATGATAAGGCAAGTTTTTTTATCTTTTATTTCGCAAGAGACTTCAAATACGCCAAAGCCTGCTGAATTGAATTCTCAAAAATATCACTTTCTCTATTAATCTTCGCCACAAGCAAACCACCCTGCATTACCGTAAAACAAAAATCAGCTAAAACATCTGGATCAACAGAATCTTTCAGCTCCCCCTTTACTTTCAACCCATGAAAAAATCGAGATAATGAGTTTCTGGTAAATTCGAATATTAATTTAATATCCTGACGAATTAAGTCTTGACCTGTAACCAGTTCACTACCGATTGTTCCGATTGGACATCCTCGATCACAATTCATTGCCTTTTGCATTCCAACAAAATTATAAAACCAACGCTCTAAATCTTTCCATGATTCTATTTTATTATTTATTGGCAATTCATTATTCTTTAACTGTCCGTAAAAAAACATCAGAACCGAATGGACCAAATCTTCTTTATTTTTAAAATAGTAATAAAACTGACTTTTCCCTGCTTGTGATTTTTCTAGGATTTCATCCACACTAGTCGCATTGACACCTTGCTTATGAAATAAATCAAAAGCCGTCTGGATAATCTTTAAACGCGCTGGCTGGTTTTCTTTTTTAACTTTCACCATGCTACAATTGTACTATGTAGTTCAATAATGTCAACACATACTGATGATCGTCCTTGACTTCCCCAACTTCCTTCGTTAAAATTCTACTATATTTTAATTTCAACCCATCTCATTTTCACCATTTTATGAAAGCAACATCAACCGAAATCCGCATTCAAACTATTTGTCTTTTAATCCTATCAATCATTTCTGTTGCCCTAGGCCTTTTTCTGGTTCGACCCGTCATGATCCCGTTCACGCTGGCTCTCTTCTTTACTTTTATGCTGGATCCTCTAATTGACATACAGCTAAAATATTTTAAAATCCCCCGCTTATTAGCGATTTTTACCACTTTAATTATCGGCTTTATCATCTTATTAACTTTTCTCGCGCTGATTTCAACATCAATTCAACAGATGGCAACAAATTTTGATTCTTATCAAGATAAAGTGGAAAACCTTCTTCGAGATGGCGCCAATAACTTAAACCTTGAACGTTTCGGCATTAATCCCAAAGAACTTATTACCCCTTTTTTCTCCAATATTAATAAAAGTGTTGGTGGCATTGTCTTCGGGACGATAAATACATTGGTTAAACTTCTTTCGCAAGGTATTCTGATTTTAATCTTTGTTATTTTTCTATTAATCGGCAAAAAAAAGAATATTTCTCCAAAAGACAGCGTCTGGAAAGAAATCGAAATTCGTGTTAAACGCTATATTTCAACAAAATTTCTACTTTCAATGATTACAGGCATATTAGTCGGCGTCACTCTAAGTTTATTAAATATTGATCTTGCCTTAGTCTTTGGATTACTTGCTTTTTTATTGAACTTTATTCCAAGCATTGGTTCAATCATTGCAACGCTTCTACCTTTACCCGTTGTCATTGTGAGCCCTGATATATCTTCATTTATCGCGATATCCGCTATTGCCATGCCGGGAATTATTCAATTTTCAATCGGCAATGTGATTGAACCTAAAATAATGGGGGATTCCCTTGATCTTCATCCCGTAGCAATTTTAATGGCCTTAATATTTTGGGGAATGATCTGGGGTCTTGTCGGCATGCTTTTAGCCGCTCCACTGACTGCAATTATGAAAATCATTTTTGAAAAAATCGAATACACCTCTCCTCTCGCCAATCTTCTCGCAGGACGCATTGAATAAAATATTTCATTTTATTTTTTTCGAATTTATATTGTTTTTACCTTCATTCTCTTTAAAATGATTAATATAAAATTATGTCGGAAATTAACAATGAAAATTCAGAAAGAAAATCCGCGTTAGCATCGATCAGCGGTCTCAATACCACAACCGCTCTTCCCCGCAATTTTGTCGGCATTATCGGTGATGGTGAATGCAAAACAACACCACCCAATCAACTATCCGCAGAAAATTCGTTGGATGAAATCCTTACCTTTGCCCGTAAGATTAAAGCCACCGATATCCACTTATGCGTGAATAATCCAATTATATTACGCATGTTTGGGGCTTTAAAGATTGCATCGAAAGAAAAACTTACCGCTGAGAATACAAAACGATTAATTGAATCTTGTCTAACAACGGAACAATTAACTGAGTTTCTCGACTATGGTGATCTGCAATTTGTTTATATTATTGAAGGTGCTGGTCGTTTTCGTATGACCTTAATGAAACAACGTTTTGGCTGGGATTTAACTGTGCGGCTAATCCCAATGACCATTGCCTCATTTGAAGAATCCAAAATGCCTGCTGCCTGTAAAGAATTAACTAAATGGGCTCAAGGCTTGGTACTTGTCACCGGCCCGATCGGGTGCGGAAAAACAAGCACTTTATCTACTTTAGTTCAAATGGTCAACCAATCAAGACTTGATCACATTATCACAATCGAAAATCCAATCGAAATTCCTTTTAGACCAGATAAATGCCAAATCACCCAACGAGAAGTTAACACCCACACGCTTAGTCAGGCCAATGCCTTAAGAGCAGCGTTACGTGAAGACCCAGACATTCTTGTCATTAGTGAATTACGTGATTTAGAAAGTATTCAACTGGCTGTTTCAGCTGCCGAAACCGGCCATTTAGTCTTTGGAACAATGAATACCAATGATGCCGCTCAAACCATTTCAACACTGATCAACTCTTTTCCTCCCGATGAAAGAGCTATTGTTACTAACATGATTTCCGAATCACTGCGCGGAGTTATTTCTCAACAATTAGTTCCTAAAAAAGATGGCTCGGGGGTTGTAGCCGCTTATGAAGTCTTAATTGTCACGCCAGCAATAGCTAACATTATGCGTAAAGGGCAAATGCAGCAAATTAATAATGCGATGACAACTGGAAAGTCGCAAGGCATGACCTTGTTAGACGAATCTTTGGAAGCGTTAGTAAAATCAAATATCATTTCTGCTGAAGAAGCCCTTGTCCGGGCCATAAATCCAGCGACGATCCAACAATATATGAATTTTAATTCCCCTGCTCCTGGAGAAATCAATGGCGAAAATTGACGAACTATTTAACCAACTTATCGCTTTAAAAGGTTCTGATCTGCATCTAGAGCAAGGCCAACCGCCTAAGCTACGACTTAACGGTTCTCTTCGTCCATTAGACAATCACAATAATTTGCAACAAGAATACCTTGTTGAAATCTTAAAAGAAATTACGTCGGATGAAAATTGGATTCACTTTGAACATACAGGCGATCTTGATTTTGCGTATTCTCTTGGTGAGGACGCACGTTTTCGCGCCAATTATTTCCGTCATTTTCATGGATATGGAGCTATCTTCCGACTCATTCCTTCCAAGATTCTGACATTAGAAGATTTAGGACTTCCACAGACAATTCATAAACTATGTAAAACCCATTCCGGATTAATCTTAGTGACGGGCCCCACTGGCAGCGGAAAATCAACAACACTGGCTGCTATGATTAACGAAATTAACGCTACTCAAACAAAGAAAATCGTCACCATTGAAGAACCGGTTGAATTTATCCATCAAAATAAAAAATGTATTATCACTCATCGTGAAGTAGGTTTAGATACTAAAAGTTTTGCAGAAGGATTAAAAGGGGCCACTAAAAGCGATGCCAACATTATTCTTGTCGGAGAAATGCGCGATCGTGAAACAATTAAATTAGCCCTTACAGCCGCTGAAATGGGAATCCTTGTCTTTGGCACTTTGCATACGAATTCAGCCGCTAAAACGATTGACCGTGTTATTGATGTCTTTCCCGCTAATCAGAAAGAACAGATCCGAACTGTTTTATCTAACACGTTAAGAGGGGTTATTTCACAGCAACTCTTAAAAAGCACAGACGGCTCCCGTCGATGGGTAGCCTATGAAATTCTTCTACGCTCCCCTGCCCTGCGTTCAATCATTCTTGCCGGGGAAACTTCTAAACTCATCAATGAAATTCAAATGAATAGCCAGATGGGAATGGTCTTAATGGATAATTGTTTAAAGGAATTGGTCGCGCAGAAAAAAATAACTAAAGAAGAAGCTTATCTAAAAGCCTTGGATAAAAGCAACTTTAAAACTGAATCATTTCATTAATTCTCTAAATTTGATTTTTCCGCCTCTTGTTTTCTTGCTTTTCGCTCATCAAAAATACCAAACAAAAATAAAATTTGATCCTCTTCTTGATTAATAATTTGTACTTCAAAGGATATCCCGTTTTTATTATATAAACCGGTGGGCGTAAAAACATTTCTTAAAAAGGACTGTGTTATTTCTGAAATTTCAATATCTCGTGAAGGATAAGATATTTGAGGAATTTTTAATGTTACACTGTCATTCGAAATTCTGATCAACTGCACAGCATTCCAATCAATAGACAAAGATTTTGGCATAGTATTATAATTTGTTGGAACAAATTTCTTAAAAGCGTATGCCATAATCTTATACCCATCAGGGTAAATTTCTTGAATTTGATCAAGCATAGCAGCATCTACAGTTGCCGTTAAAACTCTGGTAGCATCCCAAACTTTTTTATTGACTGCAAAGTATTTGATCGCCCCTAAAGCAAAAAGACAAACACAAAATAAAACAATTTCTAAACGATAAGTTTTTAGATATTCGGAAAAATTAAATGATGAAGGTTGATTGGATTGCTGAGCATCACGCTTTTCTTTAATACGCCGCAATTCTTTTTTTCTTTTTTCATCCTTTTGTCCCATAACAACCTCTTGGTGAGATAATTTGAATTATTCATATAGTATCGAAATAAACATTAATTGTCACGGTAATTATTACTTTAAAAAATGGGCTCAGCTAAATCTAAAGCCGAGCCCATATTCATAATGGAATATTATTTATTCCCCTCTTCTTTAACTTCTTGTTCTTCCGCTTCCTTGAACTTTACATAACTCTTACTAGGTTCCAATCCTCGCTCAATCGCTTCTTCCAGTGTAATTTTCTCAACACCTTCATAAGTACTATAGCGAGAATTGCTATGATGATACTTTTTTCCACTTTTTGTTACATAAACATATTCAGCAAAAGCAGATGTTGAAACAAAAGCCATCATCGATACCCCAAGCAATAAAGCCAACAGTTTCTTTTTCATATGACGTCGCCTCCTTTCCGTTCGTAAATAGTATTGCTAAAAGTAATAGATATGCACTATGTTTTGAATGTACTAAATTTGACAAGGATTCTTAGGGGGGATGCCAGATAAGTCTAAAGATAACACATTATTGATTATTTGTCAATATATGATTGCTTTTTAAGTAAAATTAACGCTTTGAATTCTTAGGGACAGGATCATAACCATATGAACCCCAAGGGGTACAGCTTAATATACGTTTTATACCTAATCTTGCACCTTTTAGGACTCCAAACCGTTGAATAGCTTTGATGGTGTATTCACTGCAGGTGGGTTGATGACGACAATGCGAGGGAAATAATGGGGAAATTCCAACTTGATAAAATTGAATTATAAGCACACAAAGATTTTTTAACATATTAAATATCTTTTATACTAATCAACTCTTCCACTAATAAAATCGGAACCCCTTCTCGAACCGGATAAATATGATCTTGATCCCCTTCCCGAAACAAAGCAGCATCAATTTTATCCTGAACCTTTTCCTTCCTGCGATTAAAAATCTTTCCCGCTGAGATAGCCTCATTAACCTTCATAATCACATCATCCTCCGCCAAGACTAAATTCTTCTTTGTCTCAGGACAGGATAAAATATCAATTAAATCAGGATCAATCATGTATACCATTCCTTATGAATCTGTTTCTAACATATAATCAATAACTTTATCTTGAACATCATTCTCTTTTAAATACTCAATCATTTCCGCGGTTAAACTATACACGGACCGAGACTGCTTGATCTCATCAATGATCACATCGCTGGGCACACCGCTTTTCGCTAATTCAGCAATCTTAGTTAACGGAATATACGAAGGATTTTCAACCATCTGCTTTTTTTCCATTTGACGCCCAATTAACCCGCCACCAACGGCGCCAGCTGCCCCGCCGATGAGAGCCCCTTCCCAGCCATGCCCATCTTGATGACCGATAATTCCGCCAAGCGCGGCACCCGTTAAAGCTCCAATGCCAGCTCCTTTTTTCGTATTATCATCTAAGGTTTCACATCCTGCCAAAGTTAAAAACAAGACAATTAATATAATGAATTGTTTATCTTTCATACCATCTCTCCATAAAGTGGTTATTACAACTGCGTTGGATTTGGCGCGTCTCCATAAACTTCTTTAGGATCAAAAACTTTCTCACTTTCTTCAAATTTTAACTCAACAGGATTTTCTTTATCAAGCTTTTTCCCAACCGGGACACTGCGATAAAAACAGGACCGGTATCCGACGTGACAGCTAGCCCCACCTTGAACATCCACTCTAAGCCACACACAATCTTGATCATCATCAACCCGCAAGTCTTTCACTTTTTGTACCAATCCACTGGTGGCGCCTTTATGCCAAATAACTTTTCGACTGCGACTATAATACACCGCTTCACCCAACTCAATCGTTTTTGCTAAAGCCTCATCGTTCATATAAGCGTGCATTAAAACCTCTCCGCTTTGATAATCTGTGGTAACAACCGGAATTAATCCGTCTTTGTCAAACTTAGGGGCTAACCGCTTCCCCTCTTCTACCTGCTCAACACTATCTCGCCGAGCAAAGAGTTCTTTCCATTCACTCATGTTCATCTCCTCACATATTAATGATTTATTATTTACTCTATTTGTTCTTAAATGTTTTTAGCAACCAAATACCCACAAACCAAATCGTTGTCATCAAAACAATTGCGGCTCCAGATGAAACATTAAAATAGTACGAGATATAGATACCGACAATTCCAGAACTAACCGCGATAACAGCCGCTAAAATCATCATCGTACGCAATCGATTTGTTAACAAACGCGCCGATGCTACCGGAACAATTAATAACGCGTTAGTTAAAATCGTCCCCACAGCTTGAATACCTGTAACCACAGTCAATGCCAGTAAAAACAACAACCCATAACGCATTAGATTCAGATTAATTCCAATAGCCTTAGCATAATACGGATCAACGGAAAATAATTCAAATTCTTTATGAAATAAAAATAGCGTGCCTATTACGAATAATGTCAGCAAAGAAATCCAAATCATATCACTAATCCCAACACCTAAAATATTTCCAAATAACATCGCGGATAAATCACGGTAAGACTTTGTCGTGCTGATTAATAAAATACCAAACGCAAACATGAAAATAGGAACTATTCCAATAGCCGTATCTTCATAAACAGATTCATTCTTAACGATCAAACCTATACCAAGAGCTGTCAGCACTGTTGCCACAATAGCCCCGCCGAAAAGATTATAACCACATAGATAAGCAATCACAAGCCCTGGCAAAGCGCTATGGGAAAGCGCGTGGCCGATAAATGCCATCTTTCGCAACACCACATAAATTCCCAAAACCGCACAGGCAAGGCCCACTAGAATCGAGGCGAATAGCGCCCGCTGAATAAACGAATATTGCAATGGTTCAAAAATAAAATCAATCATCTTAACTTGATTCCAGAAAATCCCCCCGGAGGAATCGCAGCTTCTTCTCCTTCATTTAAATAGAAAGCCCCGTCATAATCTTGCGCCATTTTATCAAGAAAATGAGTCGCGACTATAACTGTCTTTCCCTTATCTTTCAAATCCTTTAAAACTTTAGAAACAATTTCCCGCGTATCCGCATCGATCGCGTTAAGAGGTTCATCTAAAAGCAGCAAATCCGCATCTTGCACCAAAGCCCGCGCTAATAAAACCCTCTGCTGCTGCCCGCCGGAAAGTTGACTAATCTGCCGTTGGCCAATCGATTTAATTCCTAATTGATTTAGCGCAACATCAACCTTCTGATAATCTTCTTTTGCCGCTCGATGAAACCAACCTAAATGAACATAACGTCCGCTTAAAACCAGCTTACGCACATCAATGGGAAAAGACCACTGCACTTCACTGCGCTGGGGCAAATAAACCGTACGATGAAAACATGCCCCAACAGCTTCACCATAAATTTTAATCTTTCCATTTCGAATCGGTAGCAAACCAGCCACAGATTTCAAAAGTGTGGACTTGCCAGACCCATTCGGCCCAACAATTGCCACTCGCGCCCCTACGGGAACTGATAAATTGATTTTTTTTAATGCTAGACGCTGTTCTCCAGAATAGCCTGCACTTAGATTCTTAATCTCCAGCGCCGGAGCTAATGTATCAGGATTACCATGACGGCAACCGCTATAAGGAACGTGTAATCTTCCAATCACTTTAAGACTTCCGTTATTTGTTTTATATTATATTTCATCATCTCGATATATGTACTGCCTTCACTTTGCGTCTCACCAAGAGCACCAGAATATAAAGGCGGTGCCAGTGTGACTTGCGCCTCATCAGCCAATGCTTTAATTAATTGATTATTAAACATGTTTTCAGTAAAAACAGCTGAAACATTTTCACTTCTTACTTTACTAATCAATTGGGCGATTCTTGCCGCAGATGGGTCAAAAGCCTCAGTTGTAAAAGAATTCACCGCTGCCCCAATAATAATAAATCCATACCGTCGGGCAAAATAACCAAACGAGTCATGAGACGTCACCAATTTCCGTCGTGCCGGTGGAATCTTTTTTACCTGATCCGTAATCCACACATCTAAATCCTTTAATTCCTGAATATATTGCTGCGCATTGGCATGATATGTTGACGCGTGAATAGGGTCTTTATCAGATAACTCAGAATCAATACGTTCAATAATCTTAATAACTAACGCAACATCGTGCCATACGTGAGGATCCTGATCACTATGATGATGAGATTCTTTTTTATGAACATCCTCATCGCGATGATCAACGGCAATTAAATTTAATCCTTGAATAACCTCAATCCGCTCTGCCTTTGATTGTGATGATTGATATAAATCATCCAACCACGATTCTAACTTAGCGCCATTTTCAAGAATAATATCAGCCTGCTGCAAGATTTTCATCTCGCGGGGCGTTGGTTCAAATGTGTGCACATCCGAGTTGGCACCGACTAGAATCTGGACATCCGCGTCAACACCTGCCACATTTTGAACCCAATCTCCTAAAATGCTAAACGTAGCAACAACTTTAATTTTTTGAGATTCATCTGCAGAAGTTATTTTAGTCGTCATGAAACAAAACAGCACAAACACAAGACCTATGAAGCGCAAACATCTTCCCTGCGATTTTACGACTTTGTAACCTTGTGACCTTGTGACTTTGTGATCTTGTGACTTTGTATCTTTGTGACTTTGTGACTTATATACCATTCTCAACCTACCGGGTGATCTCAAAGACCAAATGTTTCATCTCAGGAGCAATCAATTTTTCCCAAGCCAACTGCACGGCTTTCACCGAACCTGGTGTAGAGAAAATAATACATTGCTGAAAAACTCCCGCAACTGCTCGTGAAAGCATTGCTGCTGATCCAACCTGCTGATAACTTAACATGCGAAATATTTCTCCAAAACCATCTAACGTTTTATCTAAGCGGCGGCTAAGCACATCATACGTTGTATCCCGACGGGATATTCCGGTTCCGCCATTAAAAATCCCAACATTACAACCGGCCGCGTCTAGCTCTGCTAACACCTCATCAATGGCAACAGCCTCATCTTTAATGATTTTATACAACCCTAAAGAATGGCCTGACTTTGCAATTTCATTTTTTAAAAACTGCCCGTTAACATCCGTTTCCTCCGTGCGGGTATCACTCACGGTAATCACTCCAATTGTCAATGTGAACGATTCTGCTTTATCTTTATGTTCCGTGCAGCTCATTTTATTTTAACCCACCGGGAATGCCTTTGCGGATCACCGCTACAGCATTATGACTATGCAACGATTCCCAATGTTCAACTGAAACCACCCAATCTTGAATATTTTCCTGCGCGTTTAAGACCTGGCTTAACCGTCGGGTGGCATGCTCCACAAACATCGGATTCTCCGCATTTAATACGGCAAAAGCTTGTTCATCCGCCCTTTTAGCAAAACTTTGCGTTTCGGTTGGAATGGCTTTTCGCAAGAGCTCGATTAAATCTTCAATAAAGAAATTCTCATCCTCCGGTAATACAATTGTACATCTCGCCTCGGAACGTTGTGAATGCGGCACTGCCATACCGTTTCCTTCCGTAATCAAATTCTGCGCGTGCTGTGATTCATACTGCTTAGACATTGATAAACTGCACGGACATGTGGAAGAATATTCATAATGAACCGTTAGATAAATAACAACCTTACCTTTTTCATTTTCCCAACCCTCAAGCACACATGGATAATACTGCCATCCCCATTTCTTACTTTTTAATGAAGGTTGTTTAATAGCATAATTAAACCGAAGTTTCAAATAAGCCTGATCAAATAAAGGATCTGTTTCTAAATCGCGCATATCCCGACGGAATCGTCCCAAAACCTTCTTAAAGAAGTTCCGATCCGCAACAATATTCTGCGCTTCCTGCTGCAAAATTTCATACAATCGGCTCATATTGATGCCAGCTTTGCCTTTACGGAAATGGATGTACATACTAGCCAAGGTGTCATGATTGATGATCGTTCCGTCTTTATGGCGATAGTTCATCGGAATACGAAAACGGTTCACACCGACTTTATCAATATCAATCCCGAATAAATCTTCTGTTTTATGAAAATCATTTAAACCGGAACTATCTTTATGCGGATTAAGAATCCGGTTTTCCGTCTGCTCATTTAAAGGATTCATTGTCACACTCCTTGCCCTAACGGCGGATAAAATATAACGCTATGGTTCATCAACTGTCCTTCTTTATATGTAAATTTTGCGGAGAAAAACTTATCGTCCTGCAGCCACTTTAAAAAATGTTTATCCCCTTCCCACAATGTCAAATCCAGAAGTTTCTCATCACTAATCCATTCCAGTTGCCCTTCTTCACAAGGACTTAATGTTCCCTCAAATTGCTCAGCAATAAATAAAAAAACAACCCAATCTTCCTGATCTTTGAACTCCGGAAATGTCATCACCCCCCGCAACCTTGGATGAACGATATCTAACCCGGATTCTTCTTTCACTTCTCTGATAACGCATTCCTCGGGCGTCTCGCCCGGCATGAATTTCCCGCCTAAACCGTTCCACTTCCCCTGATGCACATCTTTATCTTTCTTGATACGATGCATCATCAGAGTTTGATGATCTCTCTTAATGTAACAAAGCGTTGATAATTGCATTTAATTATAATTAATATGTGTCTCGTTGCTCATATTTTTAAACTCATGAATTTTACATCTTTGAATCACAAAATCTGAAACCCGAGACATAAGTTTTATATTTAATTTGCGCACTGCTGACAAACTCCCTCCGCTTGATAAAAATGTTTCAGGATTTTAAAACCTTTGACTTTATCAACTTCAGGAACAATATTCGTAGGAACATCCTCAACTCTTCCACAATCCACACAGATCATATGATAATGTGGATGATCATCATGATCTTTGCATAACGCGTAATATAACCGCCTATCCGTTTTCTGTATCTTGGTCAAAACTCCATGTTGCGCAAATAATTCCAAATTCCGATAAACGCTGGGCAAACCGCAGTGCTTAAACTGCTTACGCAAGTGGCCCCAAACCTGATCCGGAGAAAAACAGCATTCTCTATTTAGAAACAGCTGTAAAATCGCTTCACGTTTAGGCGTAATTTTAATGTGTTTAGCTTTTAATTTGGCAATCAATTGATTATCAATCATTACAAAAATCTTTCAAAATAAATAGAAATGATTTCTATTTAAGGGAAGCATAATATCAATTAAGCTCAAAGGTGTCAAGAAATTATCGTTAGAGAAGAAAAAATAGGCAGGTGAAATAACTCACCTGCCTATTCAAATACTTTGCAATAAACTTACAACTTAATTAATTTCAACAATCTTGATTTTAAAAGCAAGCTCTTGTCCGGCTAAAGGATGATTAAAATTAAGCGCAACTGTCTCGTCCTTTACTTCTTCAATAATACCTGGCAAAGCCTGTCCGGTCTGTGTCGTCATCTGTAAAACCATGCCCTTTTGCGGCTCTACCTCTGGCGGAAGATTCGCTTTTGGCACTTCAATTATCATTTGCGGGTTAACTTGTCCATACCCTTCATCCGGAGAAACAACAATCTCTTGTTCATCACCAACTTTCAATCCAGCTAATTTCTTTTCCAAACCAGGAATAATCATATTCTTACCATGAACATATTCTAAAGGAACTTTTCCTTCAGAAGAATCCGCAACCGTCCCGTTTACTGTGAGAGTATAATCGAATTTAACCGTTTTTCCATCGACAATCACATTGTCCTCAGCTTGAAGAGGGGTTCCCCCGAATACTGTCAGACTTAACGCTAATACTGCCAAAATCATACGCTTCATACTAAACTCCTTTGATTTGTCCTAATAATCCAAACTCTTTTGGAAATACATTTAAGGGTGAATTAAAAGGAAAGGTTATGTTGAAACTACCGTTGATGAAAAAATAGGATTAATAATTAAATATTATTGCCATTATGGCAGATATTTGTCAGAATACCAGCATAATTTTGGACTTAAGATGAACGAACTTAAGTTTCTAAATGCTAAGTTTTTAATATAAAATACAGATAAATTCTACGAGCACCCAACAATATAACGCCTAATAATTCGGAATTTTATTCTCCTTTCATGAAATACGATCCATTCCAACAAAAAGCTATTGATCATATTAATGATGGATTCTCCGTGATCGTTTCAGCACCTACTGGAGCTGGCAAGACTGCGATCGCTGAACACGTTATCCGACGATGTTTGGAACGCCGGGAAAAAGTCATTTACACCTCGCCTATCAAGGCCCTGTCGAACCAAAAGTACCGTGACTTTAGTGAAGACTATCCTGAGCAGGTAGGCATTCTCACCGGAGATGTCAGCATTAATCAAAACGCGCCAACATTGATCATGACAACAGAAATCTTTCGCAATAAGATTCTAGATGAACAAAGCACATTAAAGGATTACACCTGGATCATCTTTGATGAAATTCATTATCTGGATGATCTTGAACGCGGCAGCGTTTGGGAAGAATCATTAATCTTTCTCCCGGATCACATGAACATTCTTGGCCTTTCCGCCACTATTCCCAATCTTGATCAGTTGGCGCAATGGCTGCAGACGATTCACCACCGTCCGATCAAAGTAGTCAAAGAAGACAACCGTCCGGTGCCGCTGCATTTCTTTTTCCAATGCCAGGGCCAGATTTACGATAATTTTAAAAAACTCAAATACGAAGGCTTTCGCACCATTGATTGGTATAATCATGATGCCCGGCGCGTGCCAAAGTCAGTAAGCGTGAAACCCAACCGTCCAACGGACTTAATAAAACATCTCAAGACGCAGGAAGCCCTGCCATGCATTTTCTTTACTTTCAGCCGAATACGGACCGAATACCTTGCCGGAGAAATGAAAATCTTTGATTTATTAACACCTGATGAAAAGGTTAAGATCAAAAATTTGTTCCAGCAATTATGCCACCGTTTTGAAATCCTTCACGAACCCAGCACCTATGACATCATGCCGCTGGTGGAAAAAGGCATCGCCTATCATCATGCCGGCATGCTGCCGACTTTAAAGGAAGTTGTTGAACGACTATTTACAACGCGCTTAATCAAAGTTATTTTCACGACGGAGACATTCGCCCTGGGCGTGAACATGCCCGCGCGCAGCGTTATCTTTGATGAAATGCGCAAGTATTATGAACGCGGATTCCGGCCGCTGAAAACCCGTGATTTTTATCAAATGGCGGGCCGTGCCGGACGGCGATCCATTGATAAGGAAGGTTATGTGTTCTGCCGGGTTAATCCGCATGATCTGGGCATTGAAGAACTCAAACATATTATTGAAGATGAACCGGAAAAGGTGCTCTCGCGCTTTAACGCTTCTTACGCTACCCTTCTTAATTTATATGAAAAATATGGCGAAAAACTATATGAGATTTATCCGTTTTCGTTCCATCATTTTCAAGTGAGAAAAGGCGCGCAAAAAAAAGCAGTTGCAACCTTACGCGCGAAGGTGACATTACTCAAACAACTCGGTCACATCCGCAAAAATAAATTAACGGAAAAAGGCACTTTTGCCGCCAAGGTTTATGGCTATGAACTTCTTTTCTCTGAACTTTATCATCTCGGCATGTTAGAACAACTGCCGCCGGAAAAATTGGGTGTATTATGCTTGGCGATGTGTTACGAACCGCGCAAAGGCATGCGTAAACCAAAACTTAATTACCAGACACAACAGCTGCAAATCCTCACTAACGATCTTATCTTTCCCATACACAAGATGGAACGCAAGGCCGGGCTAGCACCTTTAAGCAAATCGTGTTATTTTCATCTCTCCCCCTGCTTAGAAGATTGGATGAAGGGCGAAAATTTTAATCAGATTACAGAATACACGTCGGTGGATGAAGGTGAAATCGTCCGCTACTTTCGCATGACGATCCAACTTTTACGCGAGCTCTTAGAAACAAACATTTCAAAAAAGATGAATGAAACCATTTATAAAGTGATTGGAAAAATGAATCGCGGTGTGATTGACGCGGAAAAACAATTACGGAGTTAGCTTTAGTTCAGACTAGCAGCCGTCAATAAATTCTCAGAAAGCTGTTGAATATCCTCATTCTTGGCCCAGATATCATCCGAACGATAATCAAAACTCAAGTTTTTGAATTCTTCTTCCTGAGTATCAGCGATGCCTAAAAATAACGGCAAGTTTGGTACAGGTGTGACATTGAGAATAATCGGCGCAAACCCTTCAATGCGCATATTGCCAATCGGTTGCTGCGGTAATGGCAGCGGTACTCCGTTGCCATCGCGCTTAATCTGCAGATCAAAAAGCGCTGGATTCAAATCAATCCCCCCTAATTTATCCGATCCAGGTTTTTGAGGAGTTAAAGGTGTTTCTTCTATTCGAGTTTGCCCTTGCGCGGGAGCAACATTTTTCTTCACTTCAGCAATAACACGATCAAGTTGAAATTTATTAAAAACCGGAACATCAATACCATTCAATTTCCTCTTAATATTTTCAATTGATCCCATTGTATGCATCATAATCGGTATGGGAATCTGCTGTTTTTTAATTTCCTGAACTAACTTAACGCCGTCCATCTCCGGCATCTGATAGTCTGTTAAAACTTGTGAAATGTCTGTTCGCTGGTTTAAAACATCTAAAGCCTCTTTCCCATTGGAAGCAACTACAACCTCATACCCCGCTAATTTTAGCTTTCCTTCAATTGTCAAAGCAGTATCACCATCATCTTCCACCACTAATATCATCGGGCTGGAGGAAGCAGTAGGTGTCACAGGTGTTTTCTCTGACTCAGGAATAGGTGCTGGGAGAGTATTCCCGATTGTCAATTTTAGATCTTTAATGATTAATCGTCCTGCATCAACCCGCATCTCTCCACTTTCAATATTATAAGGGATAGCGTTATCTGGTCTTAGGAGGTCATTCAATCTCACTGTTACTCCTGGTAAATTGTTCACAACCGAAATATTCCCTTCCATTCTTGATTCTTTAATTGAAACCCGTCCTTTAATCGTTAAACTATCCAAGTTATTTACGTCTGTTCGTCCAAATCCTTCGGTCCATGTTGTTACATTATTATAAAACTTATCTTCCGCATCACTACCCTGAACATCAATTAATGGAGGAACCTGTCCTGCTTTCGTATTCTTTAATGTCCATGTTGTTTGATCAACTTCAAAGAAATTTGTTTGGGCCATTAACCAATAATCCACAGCAAATTTAACTGGGGTAAAAAATTTTGTTCGGTTTTCTGCTTCAATATTAACAATACGCAAGATTCGATCTACGTTATATTTTTGGAAAATCTTATTAATATTTCTAGATTTTTCACTTTCATTATACCGATTTGTTTCCATAAAATTGTGTAAGTTTAAAAAAACAGTCCCAATTGGCCCTTCTAGCTGAATGTATCCTTTTTTCTCCCCTGAAATTAAATCTGGTTGAATGATTTCATAAAATTCCTCTCGATTGCCACTAAAAACATCCTGCAATACTTCCCGTAGAATTTTACCAATAAGACTATAATTTATTAATGCAATATTAGTATTAAAATATTGTTTTCCTTTTTCACCAATACTTCCTTCTAAGCCCAACCCTACTTTTTCAAAAATCTCTCTCTGTCCATTACTCTTTGCTGATCCATGTTCTAACATACGAATCTTAACTTTTCCTGGTGTATTGTCTCTATTATCTAAAAATTCAACACCTATTTGCCCCCCCTTACGATCCAATCCAGTTTTGGTTGTTGAAAGCATAACAATAGGAACATTATTTTTCACCATCCATTCTACAATATGATGGTCAGGCGTGTTATTAGGTCCATCACCATTATAAAACGCTAGAATTTCCGGTCTTTCTTTTATTGGAGCATCTAAAGTATCATTTAGATATTTAAACCCGTGCTCTCCATGACTACCAGACCCATTATAAGCGATTGTAGGCTCTAACTTTACTGTTCCTGGAGTTAATCCTGGATAAAACGGTGTATCACGATATTCAATTGTTACATTCAATTTTTCTAACAATTGTTGATAAGTAATAATTTTTCCTGACTGATATTCTGAATTTAATTGCAATCCTGCAAAAACTTGCTTATTTAATAAATTTACATAATGTGGTTGAGACTCCACGTTAACAACTGGCTGAAATTTGACCTTCTGGACATTCTTATAAATATTTTTGTCTTGTAGTTCTATAATTAACTGCATTAATTTTAATTCCGCAATCGATATTTTATTATCTCCTATTTGGAAAGCCAAATCAGTTCCCTTCGCGCCCAACGTATCGCGATTAAATTCAGATAATAAATACTCCAATCTCTCAATAGATGAACCTAAACCAGCGTCTAAATTTGCAAGAATAAGATCATAGGCTGTTTTATTAGGTTGCTGCACTATTTCCCTTATAATATCATTATAATCTGAAACGCCTATAATAGTTCGCCGCTCTTCTTCTGTTAAATCGGCTGACGGAATAAAATTGCCACCTTCTCTGTTCTTAGGTGCAATAATTAACGGTTTTTCTTGAGACACCCCATTTTTTAGATTTAAATGTCGCTTTACAAGTGTTCGATAATATGCTTGACTCGGTGTATCTAACCCCTTTTGATCCATGACTTCTTGTAAACGGACAAAGTCAACTTCAAGCGGCGAGCTGGAAGGTTTTTCGACCTGTCGAATTTGCGAATCCGCTCCATTCTCAACTATTCCCACATCCAGTCTAGAAATTCTTCCAGGCCGAGATTCCCCGTCCAATACATCCGTTTGTCGAGATAAAGGCAATGTCTTAAGAGGCTCTGTTTCTACTTTTCTAGGTGTAATAGTCCGAATACCTCCGGAAAAATATTTTCGCGGGATCAGCATTTGCGTAGAAGGATCATATTCTTCTTTAATATAGTTATAAACACCGATTTTAAAAGATTCGAGATATTGCTGGTAAAGCTGATCTTTCACTGACGGATCTTCGGTATCCACGCCCTTAATCTTATTTTGATCTACATAGACCTGGCCAAGCAGACTTTCTTTTAAAGATTTCTTGTACCAGGTGGCGAGAATCATGGAATTAAAGATCTGACGCAACTGGGCGAAATTTTTACCTTCATTAACTTCTTTTTCTAACTCCGGAATTAGAATCTCACGAACGATTTTCGAAGTTACGCCGCTTACATCTTCAATCTTGGTTTGCTCCAACGCTTTAGTGCCGAATTTATCGCTGCGCACGTTCTCAGACAGAGCTAAATAATCTTCTTCCAGCATCACCTTAAGCCGGCGCTCGCCCACAAACGCGGTGTTTTCATGCTCATAAACAACTGCCCGTTCCGGAATAATCCAAACTTTGTTAAACGTATTGATCGGGATTTCAGTTGTTCCAAAACGCTCCCGCGCCTGGCTGTAAACACGATCCCAAAACGCTCGGCCCATTTCTTCTTCCGGATACATCAAAGATGACATAATCTGCTTTAAAAGATAATCTTGTGCTAACAAATCAATCCCCATTTCGGTTTGCCCTAAACCGGCGGGAATAATACGGCCGCCTTCATACGGAGAAAGATTCACCCACTGTTCATTTTCAGGCACAGTTAAAGAAGTAAGGAAATATTTAACTAACTTTCGACCTTCTTCTTTTAGTGGTTCCCCGGTCAAAGCATCATCACCGGAGTCGATCAAAAAATCAAATTTTAAGGGATCATTTGGATTAATAGTTACACCAATAATAATCGGTGGGACATATCGGGGACTTACCGATACCATTGAACCAAGCGCGGGCAGATTTAATAAAGCCCCGATGGAAACCTGGGCTTGCGCTACACCTGGTGGCAAAATAAAATTAAAGAGAAAAGCTATATTGATAAATATTGATAAGACTTTGGAAAATAATGACTTACGAATTTGGTGAATTGACATTAAGAAACTCCTACACTACGAAGATTTAAATATTGATAGCATGAAAACAGTTAAAATATAACATATTTATATATAAATGACAATCCTATGAACACTTTTTTTCTATATTTTTCTTTAAATAAATTATTATTTTTAACATAAAAAATTATAACTAATTATAAATGAATAGGATACAATCTAACAATCTTATTTCGCCTTCTGCTGCAGAATCAATTCAGGCTTGTCGACATCAATTTGAAAGACAAAATGGTTTAAAAACGACATACCTAAGAGGCCATCGTCATCATCCATATCCACATCCAATACCAACGCCTTCACGTTGGTAACACGAACATTATTCAGCCGTACTTCTTTTAACACCACTTCCCGGCCAGAGACAACCGCCCCATTGGCGAGTGAGGCCATAATCGGATCACCTTTGTTAAGATTAACACCCAGCTTTCGTGCCAGCGCGCGCGAAATTTGGGTTTTAGACGCGCCCGTATCAATCAGCAATTTGGCCTTGGCTTTTTTATTGATTTTTACTGTCGTATACAGACTGTTGCCGTATTTTTCTAATGGAATAATTTGCTTCCCCTTAGCCATGTAAACCGCCGTACGAACAACTTTACTGGTGACCTTCCCCGTCTTATAGGCTACTTCGCCGGTTTTATAGGCAACCTTACCGGTTACTTTGGCTGTTTTCCATCCAACCTTTCCAATGGTTTTCGCGGTTCGTCCTGTTGTCCGTAACGCGCCGCAGCCCGTCAGAACAAATGTTAATGTCACAGCTAACACTAAAATATACTTATGAAAATAATTTATCATTCTGACAATTTGCTTAAAATTTAACATTTTTTTATTTCATTGCCAACAAAAAAACAACCTAGCTTGATGCTAGGTTGCATTTTTATCACTATATGCTTTTTAAAAAAATTGTCCAGATTAACCAGCGCTGACTTTAAAACTATTCACCAAGTCAGCTAACTCACTGGTTTGATTAGCCATTTTGCCGGCGGAAGAAGCCAATACTTCTGCTGAAGAAGCATTGGTTTCGGTAACAGATGTATTCTCTTCCATTGTTGCAGCTTGTTCCTGCGTTGAGGTTGAAATCGCACTTAACTGTTCCGCAATTTTACTAATACTTTTAACCATCTCTGCCAGCTTTTCTCCTGCTCCTTTAGATAATTCAACTCCTTGCAAAACATCTTTCGAACTATCCTCCATTAATTTCTTAATATCATTTGCCGATGTCGCACTGCGTTCTGCCAACTTTCGAACTTCATCCGCCACCACCGCGAATCCTTTTCCATGCTCCCCTGCTCGGGCCGCCTCAATCGCCGCATTAAGCGCTAATAAATTAGTCTGGTCCGCAATATCAGTAATCAACTCTACTGCCTCAGTAATTTTAGTAAAACTCTTCTCAATGGAATCAATAGAACTAACTGTTTCTTCCATACTGTGCCCTGTCGTCTCTGCGTTCTTAGCCACATTCTGCGCCAGCTCATTTGATGATGACGCATTCGAAGCGTTTGACTGCACTGAGCTGGAAAGTTCTTCAAAAGAAGCTGCCTGCTGCTGCGCCCCCTCGGCAATACGTTGTGCGCTTTCAGAAATCTCTCGTGTCACTTGATGCAATTCCGTCGCCGTTCCTTTAACTTTAATAATCACATTCTCAATTCGTTCAACAAACATATTAAACCATTTGGCCAACTGCCCAAGTTCATCTTGTGAAGTAACATTAATTCGTCTTGATAAATCACCTTCTCCCTGAGAAATATCGCGAAATGACTCCACCATCCTTACCAAAGATTTGGCAATTGTTTGACTTAATAAAAACCCTAAAACACCGACCACAATTGAAATTGTCGTCAGTAAAAGAACCATCGTAACAGCTGATTGCCCTACAGCTTTATCTTTCTTGACTGTTTCTTCAGCCCCTTGTTCAATCAATTCCCCTAATTTAAATAACCCTTCTTCTAATTCCTCAAAACTATCGGTAAATCGTCCCAATCCCGCATACGCTTCTTCCGCTTTGCCACTTAACGCTAGTCCCACAACTTCATCCGTAACATCCGTATATTTTTGAAGGGCCGGCTTAGCTTCGGTAATAGCCGCTTTAATTGAATCACTGATAGGAAGATTTTCAATCTCAGCAATATAATTATGAAAATCAGCAATAAATTCTTTAACTTCAGCTCGTATTTCCTCGACGGAATCAGGATTTTTGTATTCTACTAACGCTCTGTACAAAATTGCCCGCAAACCATCATGCATCATGTCGGCTAAAGTCATGTCTCTGACCGCGACCATTTGAACTTCCGCAATTTCTATTAATCCTTTATTAAGCGTTCTAATGGATTTGAGAGTAATTAATCCTGATATGACAAAGATCGCGATAAAAATCCCCATCAATCCGATTAATTTGTTCTTAATGGAAAGATTTGCCAGCATATTTTTTCCTCATTCTTTAGAGATATTAATAACACACAATTAAATTTGTATGAATTATTTATTACCGACTTTAAAACTATTCACTAAATCAGCTAACTCACTGGTTTGATTAGCCATTTTGCCGGCGGAAGAAGCCAATACTTCTGCTGAAGAGGCATTAGTTTCGGTAACAGACGTGTTCTCTTCCATTGTTGCAGCTTGTTCCTGCGTTGAGGTTGATATCGCCCCTAATTGTTCTGCAATCTTAGTAATATTTTTAACCATATCTGTTAGCTTCTCTCCAGCACCCTTAGATAGTTCCACCCCTTGTAAAACATCTTTCGAACTATCCTCCATTAATTTCTTAATATCATTTGCTGATGTCGCACTGCGCTCAGCCAGTTTTCGAACTTCATCCGCCACCACCGCGAATCCTTTTCCATGTTCCCCCGCCCGGGCCGCTTCAATAGCCGCGTTTAACGCAAGTAAATTTGTCTGGTCGGCGATGTCCGTAATCAATTCCACAGCCTCGGTAATTTTGGTAAAACTCTTCTCAATGGAATCAATAGAACTAACTGTTTCTTCCATACTGTGCCCCGTCGCCTCCGCGTTCTTAGCCACATTCTGCGCCAGCTCATTTGATGACGACGCATTTGAAGCATTTGACTGCACCGAGCTGGAAAGCTCTTCAAAAGAAGCTGCCTGCTGCTGCGCCCCCTCGGAAATGCGCTGCGCGCTTTCAGAAATCTCTCGTGTCACTTGATGCAATTCCATTGAAGTTCCCTTAACTTTTATAATCACATTCTCAATTCTTTCAACAAACACATTAAACCATTTAGCCAACTGCCCAAGTTCATCTTGCGAGTTTAATTCGATCCGACTCGTTAGATCACCTTCACCTTGAGCAATATCACGAAGTCTAAAAATAACCAGCTTTATCCCACTAATTATTCCATTAGAAATTAAATAAGCGACAACAAGTCCAAATAATAAAACACTCATTCCAACAACAATGTTAATAAAAACAACAGATTTAGATGAAGTAACAATGTTATCCAAAGAATTAATCATGTTATCCACATTATCATTTACAAATATATCAATAGAATCACCTATTTTTGCAGCGTAGGGATCAAATTGTTCCATCCAAACGTTTCCTTTTTCAGGCCCTTCTTCTATATAAACATGCGCCATTTTCTCACCCATTGCATAATATTCATCGAAAGATTTATCCAACGATTCAATATTCTTTAACTGTTCCGTTAACCCTTTTTCACTATAATAGGCACGAAACTCTCCTAATAATTTCTTAAATTCATCTGCATTATTCTTTGCTTCTGCAAAACCATCATCAAACCCTTCCATTGCACGCGTGGCAGAAATATCAGTAAGCCACTGCTGGACTTGAACCACATAGAGTTTCATATCTTTGGCGTACATAGCAAATCTCACAGCTTCTTCCTTCGTATATTCAGCTTTATTCTTTGATTTAGTCGCCAAATAACAATTGAGACTAAGAATTGCAATTAAAATAACTATAAGCAACCCAAAACCAAGAAATAACTTTTTATTAATTGATAAATTTTTTAACAATTCACCCTCCAACTTTAATAAAAAATCTTTTGATGTACTTAAAAATCAATTTGCGCTCTTGCGCCACCAACAACAATAGTGTCATCTCCCAGAGCCGCGTCTCCGCCATAAGGATTCCAAATGACTTGAAGATCCGGAGATAATGTTAAATGATCATTGATATAAAAACTATAATAAGCTTCTAAATGGCTTTCCGGATCTGCAACTAAAGAATTGGCTGTTTTATACTCGTCTGAAGGAATCGCTTGTCCATAAGCAATCGCGAAAATATCGTTTTCCCGTCCCCATGGCTCTCCAGCAATCTGCATCCCCGCACTCCACGCATGTTCTAACGAAAAAGAGGTTGTGTCCATTGTCACTTCCGGATTCTGCCAACCATAACGGAGAAAAATTCCAACCAATTCCGTAAGTTCCTGGTCAATGCTTAAACCAAAACCGTATCCTGTTTCCTGATCGTCGAGCTGATGCAACCATTTGGTATGCGCGGTGTCATTGATCCAACCATACGCGCGAATATTTCCTTCACCGCCAAATAATCCTTTCTTAAGATTAATTTGCCCGGCTCCAAAAATCGTATTAAACAAATCTTCCGGACTGGCAGAACCATCACCATCGGAAGCGATCACCTGAATCTCCAAATCTTCAATAGGTTCGATCCCCAGTCGAACACCAGCCCCATTGTCGGGAAATTCGATGGTTGGATTATTACGGAAAATTTCTCCTAAGAACTGTGTTGTTTCATCATTAGCGTATTCATTGGTATCAATGTAAACTGTCGGATCAATTTTTCCGAAAGTAAACGATGTCATATCTTGACCGAATAAATGAGTTTCATAAAACATTTCCGTCACACTAACCGCGTTACCAGAATTATCCTGATCTCTGTTGACATTTGAAAACACTTTAAGCTCATCAGTAACTCCTGCCCCGTTTCCTGTCTCTAAATGTAAAAAGGCAATTCCTTCGCCAAACTCTTTTTCAATCTCAATATCGACTGAATATGAGCCGTCGGTTACATCATCCTTTCCTTGACCTGATAAACCGTCTGCGTTAGCTCCACTGGTAACCTGAACAATGGATGTTGCCCCAGCCGCGATTTTTAAGCCATATTCCGCCAACACTCCTTCACTTTCTTCTTTTATATTATCAACACCAGCAAATTTTTTACGATACTCGGAAATTTCATTCGCCTGGCTTTTAATAACATTCGCCTGTGAACCAACTACATTTTCCAGATCACTTACTCTTTGCTTCAAACTCTGCACTTCACTAAGAATTTTCTTAAGCGTTTCTTCATCCGCATGCGCAGAAATAGGCATCATCACAAACGCGGTAATGGAAAACAGAATAAAGATTCTTTTCATGTTCATTATTTTTCTCCAAATTGGTTTAAAGTATGTAATCTGCTACTTATTTTAAAGAATGGTTTATATAACACAATAAAATTATCCACTATTTCCCGGAATAAAAAATGTCCGACGATAAGAAAATAAAATTAATCTATTTTTTACTAAATTTAAGAACACATTCTTTTAATTGCTTCATCAAAATAGGTTTTACTAGAAAATCTGTCATCCCGGCAGCTAGCGCGTTTTCTTGATCCTCTTTCATAACCGCCGCTGTCAACGCAACAATAGGTAACTGTTTACTGATCTCCTGTCGAATAATCTTGGTTGCCTCCACACCCCCCATAATCGGCATCTGAATATCCATCAAACATAAATCAAATTGATCGGTTCCTTGACGCAAAACATCTATTGCTTCTTGGCCATTATTAACAAAATGACCTTCACACCCAAGCTGTATAAAACACGCCTTAATAAGCTGTTGATTTGAATACGAATCATCTACAACCAACACCTTTGCTTCTATTTTCTTAGTTTCCAAAGAAACATCCTCTGCTTTTTTCTTTACTTCCTTTATTATACCCAGAGCTTTACTAACACTTAAAATCAATTCACTTCCAATAAACGGCTTCATTAAAAAAGCATCAAATATTCCGCTAGACTCATTTTCAATTGATTCCTGCCTTTCATCAGCGGTTGCAGCAATAATCTTCACATTCTTAAATTCCAAATTTGATTTTATTTTTTCCGCCAACTGCACCCCATTCATACCTTCCATTAAAACATCACAAAAAATAATCTGTGGAACAATCTTACTCTCTGAATATAATTGATCTAATTGCTGCAAGGCGCCACGCGCCGAATCAGCTTCGCCTAAAACCTTCAATCCTCCACGTTCACAAATTTTCTTCAGAATCTTTCTGGAAATTTCATTATCATCAATAATAAAAACGGTTTTTCCTGCAAACTCATTTCTTATTTTAGAATCAATTTCTTCAGCTGTAGAAACATCTTTCTTTGACACTTTAAACAAGAAATGAAATTCACTGCCTTTTCCCTCCTCAGATTCCACATAAATCTTTCCATCCATTGCCTCAACAATCGCTTTAGTTATCGTTAAACCCAATCCGGTTCCACCATATTTTCTGGTCGTTGATTCATCCACCTGACTAAATGATTCGAAAATTACATCTAACTTTTCTTTTGGAATGCCTATCCCCGAATCTTTAACAATCCCGTGTAAAAGAATTTCCTGACCACTTAACTCTTTTTCCAGACGAATCTCCACGCCAATTTCACCAGTTTCTGTAAACTTGACGGCATTGCTTAGCAGATTAACAAAAATCTGCTTAATCCGATTTACGTCACCTTTTACTATTTGCGGTACATCATCGTCAATTTCAATATACGTTTCATAAATCTTATCCTTTGCCTGAGTGACAATTATTTTCATAAGTTCATGAATTGTTTTTTCTAAATCATATTCCACCACTTCCAGATGAATTTTTCCTGCTTCAATCTTAGAAATATCTAAAATATCATTTATGATCCCGACAAGCAGCTTGCCGCTAGTCATAACCGCATCCAAATATTTCTGTTGTTTATCATCTAATGATGTTTGCTGAAGCAGTTCGCTAAAACCCAAGATAGAATTCATTGGGGTTCGAATTTCATGACTCATATTCGCTAGAAAATTACTTTTAGCTTTCGTTGCCTCCATCGCTTTTTGACTAAGAATAACAGCCTTTTCTTTTTCTTCTTTTAAATTCTTTTCTGCTTCAAGGCGTTCGATTTCATGGGCTGCTCGCACCGCAAAAATCTTTAATAAAGAAACAATGATTTCTTTATTAAGCATGGGTTTATTGTCCATAATCGACATTAAACCAATAACACGATTATAAGAATCTTTTAGTGGTATTCCTGAATAACTTTCGATACCCATGTCGACAAGCATCTTATCTTTCGGAAACTGTTCTGCAACACGACTTGGATAAAAACACAGCGATCTATCAACAACATTTTCACACGGCGTGTTTTCCAAAGCATAAACAAAATTTTCTTGAATGACTCCATCATTACAAATAACAATCGTGCGGACAGCTTGAGAATCTTTAATAACTTTGCCGATAAAAGCAAACTTAACCCCCATAGCTTTGGTTAAACTTGTCATAAGATTTTGAAAAAATATCTCTCCTCCTGCTGAACTCACGCCTTGAACAACTTCTCGTAAAGCTTCTTGCTGCAAAGACAACTCTTTTGTTCTCTCCTGAACTTTTCTTTCTAAGTCTTTATTGACTTCAATAATTTTCTGTCGATTACGCTGAACAAGAAAGATCCCTAACATTAAAAACCCCGCTAAAACCCATATAAAAAGATATCCTAGCCCTAAAAAATGCCGTGCCGCCACCACATCCGGACGCATCCAAAAAACATCATTGGGCAATCCAATCCATAAACCCCATTGACTTTCACCGTCGATAATATTTAATGGAATAAATTCAGAATAAATCAAACCTGGATCTGCAGATGTCTTTTGAATCCAAGGATTCATATTTTTCTGTATAGTCTTAATCTGATTTAACGCGGTAAAATTATATTCGACATTCCGTAAAGCGTAATAACTTTCTGGGAGAACTTCTTTTAATGCGTGGGATAAAATAATAGCAGAAATTGTTCCTTTTAATTTTCCATCGATATCATAAAAAGGCACTGAATAAACAAAACCTGATCTATCCGCATCATTAGGATTTTCTGGATCAAACCGGCTATTATCACATGTAATCACTTCCTTTCCACTGATCGCCGGATATCGCAAACCTTCAAAACTATTTTCTGTCGGGAAATATTGCCTAAACCATTTTATTTGCTGAGTTAATAATCGATACTCATATATTTCAATTTCTTCAACCTCCTCATCTTCATGATCTTGATCCTCTAAAGACAAGGCAGTTTTACCGACAATTAACTCATCATACATTTTAATCGGGATTTCTAAGGCATTGGTAAACGGATCTAATTTCTCCGGATTAAATGATTCCGGAACGATGTAAACTTCCGACATAGAAACTGAATTTGCAAGATTATTGTAAATCTCCTGAATAGTTAAATTGGCATCACCCTGAAGATTTTGGGCATGTCTGTCAACTTTGCGAACGCCGGGAAGGCGCGCGATAGTGCGGATATTATCATAAAGAACCTGAAAAACATTTTCAACCTTCTGAGCAACTTCAAGCGAAATAAGATGTTCTTCTGTTTGATAATTCTTCTTAGCCGTCGCAATATCTTCCGCATATTTCCAGTGTGCGACATTGGCAAAAAAGAGTCCTAATAATAGAATTAAAATGTGTGGGAGTAATTTTTTAGACATGAATTATAACTAGACATGAAATTTATTATATTGATAGTCATAATTATAATTTTACGTAATGATAATGCAATGAAAGTTTCAAAAATTTTTATTAAAATCTCTGAAAATATGAAATTGTTTTATTGATTTTTTAGATAAATATCAAAGCGATGATTTTTTGTCTTAAGGAAAGTGGTCGTTTTTTTATCATTTAGCCATCCAGCTAACGAAGGCCGCTTAACAACAACACGCTCCTTGACGACGGCGAGTGCGTTTCTTAAAAGAACATTCGCATCGTGGTCTTCACCAATTAAAGCTTGCAGGACCTGCATTTCTTTTTTGACCAATGCTTTTTTCTTTTTCTGCGGATACATTGGATCAAGATAAATTACATCTGGCACAAATGGCAGATTGGATAAATCCTGACAACTATTTTGATAGCTAAACGTCAGCCGTTGCTCAACCCAAAACCCCACATCAGAATCTAATCGCGCCCGACGGAGCCCATCTTCAAGTAAGGCAGCCATAACCGGAGACCGTTCTAACATATGCACACGACAGCCCAATCCCGCTAAAATAAAAGCATCACGTCCAAGACCAGCTGTGGCATCGACAATATTGAGATAACTTTTTTTCTTTAATCCAACAGCTTTGGCAATCGCTTGTCGCCGGCCACCGCCGAATTTCAATCGATATTTTATTTGCGGAGAACAAAAATCAACATAGAGGATATCAGTTTTTCCGTTTTCATAACGGCGCAACTGCAGACGATCTTTAAAAAATTCCAAAACAAACTGATCAGTGCCGCAGGCTGGCCTGATTTCGAAGCCCCACTCTTGAGCAATAGCTGTGATTTGCTGATGATGCAGGTGATTAGGAAGCAAAACAATCATGTCGCTCGCCAGATATTATTGAAATAACTATCAATTATTTATTCAACTTCCGCTTCTAAATCTTCATCCACTTCGACTGTGATATCTGTCTTTTTATCCGGCCGCGGGATACGATGACGATCCTGACGACGCTTCTTTTCTTTTCGAACTAATTCTTGACTACGTTTAAAGATTTTATTAACAGCGCTCATTAATGGGCCTTCTTCTTCACTGCATTTTTCGCTGATAACAATGTCGTCGAAATTCGCCACCTTCAAATCCAACCGAACACAGGCCGCGTTCGCTGTTTGATGATGTTTACTTAACTTTTCTAAAATAACATGACATTTAGTGATATCCGGACTGATACCTTCCAACTTATCAAATTTTTCCTGAATTAATTTCTCAATTTTCTCATTATTCCTTAAATCACGAAATGAAATTTCTAGTGGATTCTGCATAGCTCTCCTTCTTCCTGATTATCCTGTTCATCGTTGAAAATTTAAAAACTATTACGCCCCTAGACTAATTAAAATCAGCTTGAGTTCATTTAAAACCGCGGCAATACTAGGATGCTTAACCTCAAAAAAAATAGCTGCTTCCTCGATTTGATCAACCAGTCCATGATGTTCCTGCGCATCAACTCGATTAAGAACAGAAGAAAGTTTTTCCTGAGATGCCGTATCTTTCGCATCCAACTCTTTCAACTGTTCTTTTAATCTTTTTGAAACTTGTTTAACTTTTTCTCGCTTCATCGCACGATCGCCTCCTTAGCGGATTTGCCTGTCTTTACAGCAATAATTTAACCACCTTGATACCTCATTATCATACTCGGACATAAAATACTGTCAAGAAAACTTGATCCTTGAATTAAATTTCCGCCACCACCTCAATCTCTACCAATGAATCTAATGGCAAAGCCGCTACTTGAATGGTTGAACGCGCTGGTGCCGTTTCCGCTTTAAAATACTGAGCATAAACCTCATTCATTTGGCTGAAATCTTTCAAATCCTTCATAAACACAGTCGTTTTGATCACCTTATCTAATGATGTCCCCGCCTTTGTTAATACGGCCTGAATATTCTTGATAATCTGATGTGTCTGTGCCGCAACATCGGTTGCGGTAATCTTACCCACAGTAGGATCGATAGGAATCTGTCCGGCTAAGAAAACTAAATTCCC
Organism: Candidatus Omnitrophota bacterium; assembly: GCA_020632515.1. Lineage (GTDB taxonomy): Bacteria > Omnitrophota > Gorgyraeia > Zapsychrales > Zapsychraceae > JACKFK01. The sequence continues at coordinate 51,264 of JACKFK010000007.1, forward strand.
TGTTTTGACCGCTTGATTATACGGGCCTACAGGCTTTGGTGCGTCTGAACTAAAAATAATTGTCTTATTCATAACATATCTCCTCACATTTTCTAAATAACTATTTAATGACTTTACAATTTCTTTAATTTATCCGCATTCGATCATAATCTCCATTTAAAATTACCCAACACTTTCCATCCACCGCTTGTTCAACCAACCGCCCCATTGCAATGGATATTTACACACAAACAATTCAATAATCTTCGTTAACTTACTTATATTCACAACATTTTCATCCTGCTGTTTATTTTTCTTCTCCACCTTTAATTCTGGTTCAATATGAACTTCAAAACTTGTCTTTGTATTTCGCACAATAAAAATCGGAACAATCGGCGAACCCATACGATTATGAAAAAGCAACGGACCAACAGCTCGTGTAACTTTTTGACCAAAAAAGTCCACCAAAACACCTTCTTCTCTTGGGACGACTTCATCTAAAAGAATAAATAATAATTCATTATTTTGTAACACCTTTAGCGATTCTTTGATAAATTCTCGTTTAGATGCCAAAGAAATCATATTAATATTCCATTTAGCGCATAATTCGTGCATAAAATCGCTAAAACCATTATCCCGCATCTTCCGGATAATGACATTCACCTTATATCCTCGACGAACAAGAATAAGAAATAATAAAGGAAAATTCCCAAGATGCGCCGTGACCCCGACAACACCTTTTTTATTTTCTAAAGCAGCTTTTAAAATATGTTCATTCTTGATAACAACACTCTTTTCTAATTCTTCCGGCCTGTCGACAAAATACAACATATCCATCATCGTCAATCCAATATTCTTCAAGCATCTTTTTCTTAATTGATCATATTCCTGCTCTGTTTTTGTATTTTTATAGACAGATTCTAAATTCTTCCGGCAGGTATTATTCAACCGTCGCGTAAATAGACACGCAATCGAAAATAACCGCTCCGTGAAAAACTGCACCACCGGCCGCGGGAATATCCCCAATGAAAACTGCACTAATTTCAAACTATTAACTGTTAATTTATTTTGAAAGCGTCTGGAGGATTCTCTTAGCATAATCGACTTAAGAAAAAATTAAAAAACTTTTTCTCTACAATATCTATTTAAAAATATTAAATTGAATAAATTGAAAGGGATTGTTTTTTATTTTAATCACCAATAGCGGCTATTTTAAGCGTGGTCTGGGTTTGATTACCCCATGGCCAAAACATGACAATGACCATTTTTCCTGAAAACTCTTTTTTAAACAATGTTTGATTTTTATAGATACCGCCGAACTCTTTTGTCACAGCTTGATCATCGCTAGCTGGATCTTTTCCGGCGGGTTTAACAGCTGGCCCTAACAGCGAAATAAAAAAACTCTCCCATTGCTCAATCTCGTTATTATCAACTACAAATTCCGCATAGTCTTCTGAGACTTCTCTTTCCTGCTCTATTTTTAGCGTGCTAAATTGTTCTATAATTTCTTTAATCGTCAAAATTAAATCCTATTATTTAAAAAACCATACGATATGTTTCCTGAATTGATTCAAAGGCAGTTCTAGTTGCTTGATATAAATAATACGTAATAATCAAAACAATAACTGTAATAACAATCTTCTTTGTTTGACTATATTTAGGGTTTATCCAAATTAACGGCAATGCGAACGGGCCAACACAAAATAACGCCATAACAAAAACAGAAGTTGATAGATACCATTTTTGTTTTTGGCGTGGATTCCCATCAATAAATTCTCCACAGTGTTTACATTTAATGGCTTCTTCTTGAATTTCTTCGGCACAAAATGGACACTTTTTCATCATTATATTTCACACTCTTTATATTTTTTCAACAGTGCTGTAAGAACGTAGCCATAGTATGCCATTAATTCCTATGATATTCAACCTAATACTAAATCAATTATGGACAAAACGTTCTATATTGACATTTGAAATAATTGGACCTTTATTAATTAAGAACGCGGAAAAATTCTTGGCATAGAATGGCCCAATAAGGAAACCTTTTGAACCAAATCCATTAAATATCCCAATATTCTTCATTTTCGGATGCATACCAATGACAGGCTGCTGATCTTTTATCACCGGACGAACCGCGGCTTTATGTTGAACAACAGTTTTCTCCCGCTGAATATATTGAAGCTCTTCTAAAATATCATCTCTACCCTCTTTGGTAGGTTCACAATTTAAATCCTCCCATAAATAACTGGCCCCGGCTGCCCATCGATCTTTTTCTAATGGCACACACCATTTTCCTTTATTGATAATAGCGTCTGGCAGACCATCTGACGTCATTTTCAATTCAAGAATTTCTCCCTTAACACTATTAAAAGGAAGCCAGTCAAACCAAGGATTAAATTGCGCTTTAAATCCTTCACAAAAAATAATATTTTTAAATGACTGGCCCTGATATTTCACATGATCATCATGAACAGTCAAATCATTATAGACAAATGCCTGGCGCGCAAGCAAATTGCTCTCAAGAAAAAACTCTTTAAAAGAATTAAGGAGTAACTCCGTGGCCACAACCGCGGCATTAAGAATACGAATGCTGCCTAAAGGATCATCAAGAAATGGTTGGTGGGTATGCGCGGGAAAATATTCCTCAAGATATTTCTTAAGTATCCCCCGCTCGTCTTTTTTATTATACTTAGCCCGCTCTTCTTCATTCTTGAAAATACGCAAGATCGGCACTTCTTTAAAGAATTTCCTATTAAAATGTCCTTCCAAATCACGATAAACTTCTTTCGCGCAGGAATAAAACATATCAAAATCCGGCATTAATGCCAGCCGTTTTCCTGTAACAGGATTAATAATACCTGCCGCTGTAAGAGAAGAAGACTGCTGATGAAAATTATCAATGATCCGTATTTTCTGCTTCCTCTTAATTAATTCCCAAGCAAGAAAACTGCCAGCCACGCCTTGACCGATAATAAGCGTTTCCATAAAATCTTATCCGACTTTAATGAAAAATGATAAGCCTTACTCGTCAATTACTTGAGTAACACTTATCATTCTTCAATTAATACTAAATTCCATGAAACTCTTTAATGCTCATGCCCATGCGGTCCATGAACATGACCGTGAGACAGTTCTTCTTCAGTGGCATCACGTACCTCAACAATTTCTACATCAAAATGCAATGTAACATCTGCCAACGGATGATTCAAATCAAGAACGACATTCTCACCCTCAACTTTTGCCACTGTTGCTATCCGCACCCCTTGAGGTGATTGCATCTGAAACTGAACACCTACTTGAACTTCTTCCTTTTTCGGAAACTGTGAAATTGGAACAGGCTGTATTAAACGTTCATCCTTTTTACCGTAAGCCTCTTCAGGAGGAATTACCGCATTTACTTTATCTCCAACAATTTTCCCTTCTAAAGCTTTTTCTAAACCAGGAATAATATTCCCAATTCCCTGGATATATCCTAAAGGATTATTTCCATTTGATGTGTCAAGGACTTCTCCTTGATCGTTTTTTAACGTGTAATGAATGCTAACAACTTTGTTATTTTCAATCTTCATAAAGTCTCCTTAACTTTATCTTCCTTCAACATTCCGATTAACATCTGTCTTTTTTGACCGAACCCTTTTATTTTCTCGGTCGAAAAACCCTGTGCATTCAATCCACGGCGCACCAAACCTGCTACTGTAAACGTACTTAATGTTGTTCCACTATAACTTAAAGCTGCCATTAGCGCAAATACTTCATTCGTCCACATCTGCGGATTCTTGGCCGGCGCGAAACCATCTAAAAACCAAGCGTCAATCTGCTTTGAATATTGAATCTTAAATCGTTCTAAGGCCTTAAGAACATGATCAAAGATTAAAGAAAGTTTTATCTGTCCACCTTCCAAAGAAACAGACTGAATTTGTTGGTTTGACAGATTGAAAGACTCATAATTCTCCACCAACTGATCCGCGTATAACTTTAATTCAGGCCAAAGGTTTAACGCCTTGGCTAAATCTTCAACCTTCAATGGAAATTGATCTAAGGAAAGATAATGCAGCCTCCAATTCTTCGGTGCATGTGTCTGCCATAATTTCCAAGCACAGCAAAAATTTAAACCTGTCCCAAAGCCTGTTTCGACAATTGTGAAAATACCTGGCTGAGCTTCAGATAGATTCGCCCATCGTTGTTCTAAATTATTGCCGCCGCAAAAAATATATTCGGACTCTAAAAGGCCATTTTCCTGACAAAAATACTTATCATCAAAAAATGTTGAATGCGGACGCCCTTGTGCATCCCATTTGATCACCGCCCTTTGGTTTACACTTTCAGTCATCACACATTAATTTCATATTTACGGGTCAAAAGATTGCCGTTGACCTGATGAATAAACTGTTTTAGCTTCGTATTGGGAATATTAATTTCCGTAACTTTATCATGTGTTGCATCTTCAAAAACAATTTGCAGACAAACTTTTTCTTTTTCGTCCAAATAATGCTTCACATATAAACGAAACTCGCTTCCATAATCTTGCCACTCAATAATATCATTTAAATTAGCCATATAAACTCCTTTATTAGTTGATAAATTTTATTAAGGAATATTGAAAAAAATTATTTTAACCGTTCGGTAATCTGGTAAAGGATACCTCCTGCCACTTTTGATTTTGGCATGAGATATTTTCTGGCGGTTACATTTAATTTGGTCTTTTTAGAAGAAACTTCTTCAAACCACACTTTCACATCATACCCATTAATCTTGGCGGAAATAGCTTTGCGTTCATGATCAATTTTTTTGATAGAACCAATTTCTTGAAAAATTCTCTCAACCTCTTTAAAAACCTTCCGGTATTTCATATCAAATTCTGCTGTCGCGTTATCTTTTCCGACAATTACCCCAAAAACACCAGCAGGCAGAAATCCCACCCCCATCAAAGCACCAGCCGCATAAATACCTGCACTGCGAATCGCAGTCGGCCCCATAGCGTTAATTAAGACTATCGTCACCAGCTTTGAAATACTATTAATATTCTTAAATTCTTTGTTCTTCAAATCCACGTCATAAACAAGAATCGTTGGATTTTCTCCTTTAGAATAATCTTTATAAACAACCTGTTCAACATTCAATCGCAATTCATCGATCTGCAAAGGCGGCAATAGTGGCTTTTTTGAAGATTTTTTATCCAAAACTTCTTCGTAAGAAACAATTTCTTCAACAGGAGATTCCGGAAAAACTTCTTTTTCCTTCTCTTCTTGTTCTGGTTCAATTATATCCGGTTCTGGCCTGCTAATTTCTTCTGCTTTTTGCGAATCTTTAACAACTTTAAGCGCATCCACATTCAGCTGTCCGTCTTTATTCTTAACAACCACCATCTTCTTTAAATTGATTACCGCTAATGGAATATGCATCTTACCCGCGGCCATGGCCCATAAATTACATTTAATAGTAATCTCTGGCATTTCAATTAATTCATCGTTCCCAAAACCCGGAGGATTATAAATCCGCACATCTTTCATAGACACTTTTTGGGTTAATATACTTAACGAAAATTTCCTAACTTGAACCTGAGCTCCCAGTGTCGATGAACCTACTTTTGTGATAACGGTCTTAATAATAAAGTTCTTTGAAATCAGAAAAACTAAAAAAATAAGACCAATAACAAATAAAATCTTTTTTAATATTTCTTTATTCATAAATCAACGGATAAAAAATTAGGCGCGCTCAGATTGTGGCAGGCTATTCATCTCATTTGGCATATTAAAACCAATACCACGAATGAGCTACCCACAATCAAAGCGCGCCATAACCTTACATCAATAACTGTTTATTTCGAATTCTATTATTTCAAAAACTTTTCTTCAAATGCTTTAATTTCACGCGGCGAATAATTCTTTACAAGTTCAAGACCACCATCATAAACAGACACTTGGCCATTACCGTCACGTGTCGATACATATAAAAGATTACCATCTTTATCTAAAGCACGAACTAACCCTTCGTTCTTTTCAATAATTACGGTAGAATCACCTTGAGCTGTTTGTGCGTCAATAGTGATTTGTTGATTTTCCTGATTAAACGAAATCGTCGCTTCTGAGGATCCTTCTTTAACGAACTTCATATTATTATCAACCTCAACCACATCTACAGGATTATCTCCTGTCCAAAATTCAATTGAGTTAAAAATAACAGCATCAGCAAATGTACTGATTCCATATATAGGAAGAAAGATTGTACCTAAGAATAACAGCTCATCAGCCCATTTATCATCTTGCGATCGATGAAAATTGTAAACTTTACGTGTTAAATTAAACGACCCTGTACAACCAGTAAACACAAAACAGCAAAGTACTAATGTGATTAATGATTTTCTCAAGGCTTCCTCCTTTGTTGAAGTTTAATCCGATTGAGGCTTATCCTCAAATTTTATTCATTTTAAACTTTGATACTCAATTATGTCAATATAAAACTACCGTAAACACATTTTATTTACCTATTTTTCTTTTTTAAAACCCTTACCGTTCCAACGAAATCCATCTTCGTTAAATTTCTTAAATAATTTCGTGTCCACACACTGATTTTGACACAGCCAACGGATAAATCTTCCTTTGATATGTTTGCCTTGATGTCCAGCAGGAATCGCTTTCCCATTTTTCACGACGACAAAATCAACAGCAACACCATCATCATAAACAACTGCTTTTTTATGCGTCTGCGGCAGCAAATCAATCACAAAACACCCCTTTAATTCTTTTCCATTATGCGGCCGCCAATGTTTATCCGCGCCTAATTTCTCAATCTTTAGTTTATAATCCGGAATCAAATCTGTCGGCTTCACCAAACCAAAAACAGCCGAGACAATACGCACATGACGGTTAAAGAAAGCCTTCGCTTTTTCATCAAATGAAGGATAATCAATCGCGATATAGACTACGCCGCTGTAGCGTTCCACTGCTGGCATCGTCGAAAAAGAAAGGATATTCTGGTTAGCATGCCTGGCCTGTTCCAACGTCTTTCCCTTCACGCCTAAAATTTTCTCCCAATTTTGATGTTGATCTGCCAATTGCGTGATGATTGTTTTAACCGTCGAAGATACTTTCTTTAAAGCCGGCCCTGTTCCTCCAGCTTGCTTCCCCTCTGACGGTGGAATAAGAATAATTACATCATTCATATTAAATATTTTTGTTCTTGGAATTTAAAAAACTTGTTATAAATCTTTGCCCGCTTATAAGACAAATATCCCATGCCCAGGCGACAAAGAAAATGAAAAACGGCATGATCCACACAATCTGTCGTGCCAAAAACCAATATTTTGTTTTCACGTCCACCAGAATTATTAATGTGATTGGCAGAAAAATCAGCAAACCAAAAAACAAAAGCATTTTTATCCTCTGTTTTAAGGCCAAATAAAAAGCGACTGGAACTGCCAGTAACGTAAAATTAAAAACTTTATATCCTAAACAATTACGGACAATAACATCACAAAATTTATAGAAATGCTCAAGCGGATGCGGAACAAATTGAAACGCCGGACGGATCGACTGCATTTTGTTAGCTGTCCATCCAAATGAATTTCCTGATGCATACCAGATCCAAATTATTAAAGCAAGAATCCAATATTTTAGATAATAACGCAGCCCTTGATGTCGAATCATAGTTTTCCAATCAAAATGTTCTGCGGTAAGAATGACAAACATAAGCGGCAAAAAAACAATCAGAATTCCATAAGCATGAAAATTCATAGCTATCATCCAATAAAACCCGATCAATATACGTTTTTTCGTCGAAAGATTTTCGAAATGATTAACAATCAATTGCGCAAAATAAAAACTCCCCAAGGCCAAAGCCGGCAAGACCGCGTAAGGTCGAAATTCCAAAGCATGATACACAAAATATTGATGATGAAAAACCAGCAAAAACATTATAAAAAACCCTGCAAATGTTTGAAAATAAATCTTACCCAATCTAAATAAGAAATAAAAAAATAAAATAATGAACGGCGCATGCGGCAAAGCCAACCCCCATTTGTGCACGCCAAATATTTGCACAAAAGGATACGTTAATAAATATTCTCCAGGAAAGCTGGTATGATCTCCATAATAATGATGCTGCCAAAAAGGCTTAAAAACTCCTTTTGTCATTTCAATCTGATACAATTCATCGGCGTTAAACGATCTTGTTGTATACATCTTAAAAATAAAATAAAGCCAAAGAACAAAAAAAATAACAGCCATTACGACTGTTATAACTCCATTCCATTTCCCTTTTTTTATCTTCATAACCATCGGTATATTATTTTTTTAAACTACCGAATCCTCGCGTCTGAAGTTCCTTCAAAACAATATCGCGTTTATCCCCTTGAATCTCGATAACACCGCTCTCTTCTTTAATATAAAAAGTTCCACCACTGCCAGTTTTAGATTTTAAATGCTTGGCCAACTGCTTAAGGTATTTTTCATCCATCGGCAGATCTGTAATTAATGTAACAATCTTGCCATGCCGGTTGGATTTATCCAGACAAACACGAGGGCTGTATAAATTCTGTTTAGGCTGGGTAGGATCATACCCTGGACACTGACAGTCTGCCACAATTTTCTGACATTTAGGACAGAGGGTATTTCCTTGAAGATCTTTGGGGAAAACAGATTCGGGAATATCAATCATAACTATTGGTAAATTTTAAAAATCCTTAACTGCGATATCGGATAAACATTTTTTCACGTTTCTTATGCCATTGACCTCGAAACTTTTTTAACAGATCAATAACAGGAAAATAAGATATAACATAATAAAGCCAAAGTTTATTGGCAAACGGATTAACCTTATACTCTAATGCTTTTCGCAAATTTTCTCGCCCTTCCCGCCCCTGATTATTTAAAATCAAACTTGTCCCTAACGCATAATACGTTTTAAACCATTTTTGCTGCAACGCTTCTTCACCAATACGCTTTTTAATTTCCGGTGAATATTTTAAAATATTCTTGTTAATCCGCAACTGCGCTTTAGCCTGTGTTAATCCTTTAAAAGACAGACTAGTTTCATGCCGGCGCATCCGGCATAAAATCTTTGGAATATATCCGATATCAAAACGGGATGTCAGTTTCATCCAATAATCATAATCTCCCCCAACTCGCAGCTCTCTGTCAAATTTTCCAACTTTTTGAAGCACATCCTGCCGAGCAAGATTAGCAGAAAAAGGAATAAAATTTCCATTTTGAAAAAGCTGATCAACGCAGCGGCCAGTATATGGTTTTTTATTTGATCCTTCTCCAAAACGATGAGCGACTTTCTTATTAGTCTTAGAATCAAAAAATTCGACATTTGAATAAACAAAGGCTTTATTCTCATTTTTATCCAAATATCGCACAAAATTCTCTAAAAGGGTTTTATGCCAAATGTCATCTGCGTCCAGAAACCCAATAAATTCTCCCCGTGCCAAATTCAAACCAACATTTCTTGCCGCGTAAACCCCTTGATTTTCTTGATAATGATAACGTAACCGTCCTTGAAATTTTTTCTGGAACTGCGCGATCAGCTGATCAGTGTTATCAGTGGATCCATCATCAACCACTAACACTTCATAATCGGTAAAAGTCTGCTTTAATATACTTTCAAGACTTTCCTGCAAATACTTACGATAATTATATGTGGCAATAATGATACTGACGCGGGGGTTTTTGGTTTGATTAATCATGTTCTAACTAATGCCTTGCGAATGTTCCGACGGCTTAGAAGATTAAATGATAATAGTCGAATAAACTTATTACAGAATTTCTTTAAAAAAAGGATTCCATTTCCTATTGATACCTGGCTTAAAAATCCCCGCCAATAAGCATGAAAGGCCTGCATTGTCTGTCCACATTCGTAATAAGCATCACCCAGCTCATAATACGATTTCCCTAATTCTAACTTAGCTAAGTTAATAAACTGTTTATTAAGAAAAAAACTTTCCTTCAAAAAATGAATTAACACATTTTTATGTTCTTTACATCGTTTGATAGCATTAAAGGATAAGTTCCCCCCATGCACCCGCTTAAACAACAAGATATCTGCTTGCAAGGCAAACTTGGTTACCTTAGCGCAGCGAATCCAGTATTCAAAATCAAAACAAATCCGAAATTCCGGATTAGTAACGCCTATTTTCTCGATAATATTCCGGCGAATCATTACTGATGAAAACGTGCAGACAAAATTCTCCTTCATCATAATCTGCAGATTATCGCCGGCTAATGGGGCATCAAAATTATATGTATCTTTTAAACGTAAACGATGGAAATGACGTTTTAGAGGGGTATCTTTTCCGGCAAACCGTGTCACAAAATTTGCGCATGTTACTCCAACATCCGGATATTTGAGCATAAGGTCAACCTGCTTTTCCAATTTATGCTTAAACCACAAATCGTCCTGTTCAAGAATAGCAATAAAATCCCCTTTAGCCATTTGCATTCCAGTATTCATGGCCTTAGCCGCTCCGCCGTTCTCTTTACGGTGATAAATGATCTTATCTTCAAATGGCTTTAAAACATCCGGCGTATTGTCTGTGGAGCCGTCATCAATCACAATAATTTCAAAAGGCTGATAGGTTTGTTGAAATACACTTTTAAGGGTTTGCGGTAAGAATACTGCGCCGTTATAGGCAGGAATTATGACAGAAATTTTGGGATTCATGAGACGCTTCTAAGTATAAACTGTTTTTTATTCAATTTCTCTGACTATTAAGCGTCTTAGTAAACCACAGGACAGCTTAGCTGTCAACCTTGGAAAGAGGACGTGTAATATTCCAAATATTTGATTAAAGTAAACCAAAAAGATAACCTAAACCTGAACCCAAAAGAACAAGCCAAATTGAACTAAGTTTTTTAAAGAAAATAACAAAGATAAGGCCGACCGCAGCGATCACAAACATTTTCCACCCCACCAAAACACTCACCGCTAATTTTATTAAGACTGCTGCCATCACTCCGACCGCGCTCACATTGACCGCGTCTAAGAATGCCGCACTCCAAGTCGATTTACGCATCATCGGGATTAAAGGATTTAATAGCGCCACAAAAACAAAAGACGGCAAAAATATCCCTACTGTTGCAGCTATCGCTCCGCCGACACCGGCGATTTGATAACCGATAAATGTCGCAGTGGAAAGCACTGGGCCTGGCGTAAATTGACCAATAGCCACCGCATCTAAGAGTTCCTGCTGTGTGATCCATTGAAGCTGTTCCACCAATCCTCCTTGCAGATACGCGATCAAAACATAACCACTGCCAAAAAGAATCATTCCGATCTTAAGAAAAAAAAGAAATACCGGCGTCACCATCAGGCATTTCTTTCCCTTAATATGTTTTGAAATTTGCAGCCAGAACATACCTAAAATGCCGCCAAAAAGGATCGCCGCAATTTCACTTAGTCCTAAAAAGACGCCAATAACAACCAATATTCCCAATATACCTAACTCAAAACGCTTAACAGCCTTTTGTCCCAGCTTCATCACCGCGCCTAGAATTAATGCCAACACAACCGGACGAATCCCGACAAAAAAAGGTTCCACTGCTGGCAATTGGCCAAATTCAACATAAAAAGCGGCAAGCACGCCAGTTAAAATACACGCCGGAAAAATAAAACTTACCCCAGCGGCGATTAATCCCGGCCAGCCAGCGCGATGAAACCCGCAATGAATCGCCATTTCTGTTGAATTAGGACCAGGAATAAGATTGGTCGCACCGACAAGATCCAAAAAATGTTCCCGGCTCATCCATTTGCGCTTGGTGACAACTTCATCTTCCATCATGGCGATATGCGCCGCCGGCCCGCCAAACGCGCTGATGCCGAGTTTGAAAAAAAGAGTGCTAACTTCTTTAAGATGGTCTAATTTTGGCATGATTAGAAATTGCTATTCATAGCTTGATTTTCGATGAGAGATTCTTAATATTACAATCAATATTTCTTTTTCCGAAATCTTATATATAACCCGATAATCTCCCCATCGGTACCGCCAATACCCTTGAAAATTACCTTTTAATGCCTTCCCCAACTTAGTTGGATCTTGTGCTAAATATTTTTCAATTCGGTCCAAAATCTTCTTAATAACTGCTTTATCAACTCGCTTTAAATCTTTCTCAATCTGATCAGAATAAACAACTCTATACACCTAAACGACCCCGCAACTCTTTACTGGATATAATCTTACTTTTTGGATCATTAAAACGATCTTTGGCTATTTGCGCATCAACATAATCTGCAAAATAATGACGCAAGGCTTCTTCAACGTAAAACTTCTCACTACGGTGATTTTCTTTAGCTATTTTTGATAATTTAGCGACCAATGTTTCTGGCAATCGAAATGCTTTTAAAACAGACATAAACGCTCCTTTCTATTCACTTGTAATATAAATATAACATTGTTATACACAATTATCAAATAAAAGTAAAAACCGCCACTAAAACCGAAACTGGATATGAAAGATATTTAATAAATGGAAGCACCCTAAATATCCAAAAATCATATATAAACTTCCAAAAATCTTTCATTTACAATAAACCTCTATGATTATTCTTTAATTCGAAACATTTTTTTATTTTGATTAAAAATAACTTCAGTAAATTGATCAAAAAATCCTTTCCACCCTAATAGTCCTGTTCCTTTCATATTCATTTTATAAGAAAACCCTACATCTGCATTAAATTTCCATATCTCATTTCTAATATATATTCCCACTTTTATTAAATGAAAATATAATATTTCTGATCCTCCAACTCCATAACTGACAATAGGACGGCCTTTTTTAATATCTAAACCAATGATAGCACCATAATTCGCTGGAAAAACACAAAAAGCTGCACCTGAATCTATAACAGAAAGAAAATCAAATAATGTTTGAGCGTCTTTATAAAATAACTTCGTATTTAATAACGGATAATAAACCGTCTTCCTTGGCTTTTTATTTTTTTTTCGTATATGAAAGCGTAGTGTAACTTAATAGATAAACGCGGCGATGTTGCCATCGGGAGATTTAATAAGGAAAGGATTTTCAACACCTTTGTTATAAGCTTGATTTAGCGCGGTCTGCATTCGTTTGGAATGTCCAACAACTTTCTTTTTATCGGAAGATAACGTCACCCATTGGCCAGGAAAAGGTTCAATTAATTGCCCCACATCTGCTAATGGATTAAAAAACTTAGACATGTTTTTATTATGTACTGCGTTTCCTCTTTTTCAAGGAAAAAATGAAAGTAGCTAACTTTCACTTAAAACCGCATTGTTCTTCGATTATAAAAGGGTGGTTGAGGATCCTCACCCCAACTTCCGCCGAGAGCTTTAATTAGCTGAATGGCGGAAATAAGCCGTTGGTTCGCAACCCGGGTTGTCTGCAATTCCGCGTCCAGCCGTGAACGTTCCGCGTCAATGACCTCCAGAAACGTAACCAGCCCTTCTTTGTAGCGAAAGATTGATAGCTCGGCAGTCTGCCGGGAACTTAATAATATCTCTTGAAGTACCGTGGATTGTTTTTCCAACTGCCGAATATTCGACATGGCGGTTTCCACTTCTTCAATCGCCTTTAACACTGTTTGCCGGTAATCTTCTACAGTTTGGTCATACTCAGCCTCGGCAGCCTGAATGTTAGCTTTACCCTTGCCGCCGGTAAATAAAGGAATCGACACATTCGGTCCTAAAGACCAAAACCGACTTTCCCAATTTCCCAAACTACTTAATTCAACACTTTTAAAACCACCAGTCGCGGCCAGACTGATTTTTGGAAACAGCGCGCCTTGCGCAACTCCAATATTCGCATTGGCCGAAGCCACCGACCGTTCAGCTTGCGCAATATCTGGACGGCGCTCCAATAATTCAGAAGGCATATTTAACGGAACATTGGGAACGCTCAAATTTAGCGGATGATAATCCACACTAAATTCCGAGGGCAACTGCCCGCACAATACCGCTAACGCATTTTCGATTTCCTGACGTTGTCTTACAATCTCAACACGATCCGCCTGAACTTTGGCTAATTCTGTTTTTGCCCGATTAAGATCCAGATCACTCGTCACACCGCCTTTTACCCGTTCCTCAACAACTTCAACCGCATACTCCCGCAATTTGATAGTTTCATCAATTACTGCGATTTCTTTATCCAATTCTAATAATTGAAAATAATGCCGCGCGACATCCGCGTTCAGCGTCAACATAACCGTATAATATTCCGCCACAGTAGCCTCTGCTTGCGCTACACCAGCCTCATAAATCCGACGGACTCGTCCCCACAAATCAATTTCATACGTTAAATCAAAAGGAATTTCATATCGTTCGGAAATAAAACTGTTCGCGCTGGCAGACGTTGAATTTAAACTATTTCGGGTTGTTCTAGATCGCTCAAATTCCGGACTCATCATAATCGTGGGGAGAAAACTCGCCTTATCAATTCGCGCTAAAGCCCGTGCTTTACGCACATTGGCCATAGCACTTTTCAAATCATGATTATAATTAAGCGCCTTTTCCTGAAGCGCATTAAGAATTTTATCATCAAAAATTTCCCACCAAGCCCCTTTGGATTGATGGTCTTGAGGATCGGCTTCTTTCCAATAACGGTAGTCGGAACTATGCTCCCAATTTTTTGGCAATCTGACTTCCGGCCGCGTATAATCGTCTCCAACAAGAGCGCATCCGGTCAAAAATAAAAATACCATGAAAGACATCAAAATCGATTTCATTCTTGCATCACTTTCTTTTATTTATTCTTTCTCTTGCGTTTATTCAATAACACATAAACAATTGGAATAACAAACAAGGTTAAAAATGTACCTACCGCAATTCCGCCTACCGCCGCGACACCCAATGGTCTTCGACTTTCAGCTCCGGCGCCAAATCCAATAGCAATCGGAAGAATCCCGGCAATTGTAGAAAACGCGGTCATTAAAATCGGACGAAACCGCATTTTTCCGGCAGCCATCATCGCCCGGACAGCGTCAGAACCTTTGGCCATTTGTTGATTAGCAAAATCCACCAAAAGAATACCATTTTTTGTCACAATACCAATTAACATAATAATCCCTATTTGACTAAACAAATTAATACCCATCGCCGGGATACGCGGCAAAAACTTTATATTTCCCACCATCGCCAATTTATCCACATACGCTAAAATCCACAATGACCCCAGTGCTCCGAATACAGCTAGTGGAAGACTAAACATAATCACAAACGGATCCTTTAAACTTTCAAACTGAGCGGCCAAAACCATATAAATGATAAGACTAGCCAAAAGCAAAATAAATAATGTCTCATTACCAGCTTCTTGCAAATCCGCAGCCTCACCATCCCATTCGTATCTTAGTCCTTGAATATTATTTTCTTTGATCATTTCCTTTAACAATATCTCTGTTTTCTTAATCACGGTTCCTAAAGGCATATTTAACGGCGTGGCTTCAATCGTCGCTGATCTTAAACGGTTAAAATGATTAATAGCACTGGGACCACCACCGGTTTCATAATCAATTAAATTATTTAGTTGAATAAGCCGCCCTTCTGCATTACGGATATAAACCTTTTCTAAATCTGACGGCACCAATCTGGATTTTCTTTCCAGCTGGGCAATCACATCATATTCTTTACCACTAAGATTAATTTTAGATAAATCCAACCCACCAAATAAAATCTGCAACGTACGTGAAATATCTTCCACAGAAACACCTAATACTGAAGCCCGGTTTCGTTTAATTTGAATTTGCAATTCTGGTTTGCTTAACTCAAAAGTAGAACGGACATTCATCAAATATCCAGCCTGCCTTAATTTATTGCTGAATTCATCGGCAATTTGATTTAATTCACGCAAATCCTGATACTGCAGAACAAGCTGAAACGGTTGAGAAAATCCTCGTCCGATAGCTTTAGGAATAATCGGAATGACAAGAGCGCCTTCAATAGTAGAAAAAAACTGCGCGCCTAACCCCTTTGGTCCGCCGACAATATCCCGCACATGACGCCTTTTTTCTTCCTTTAGACGGATAAATGATAAACCTTGTGAAGCTTGTCCAGGTCCCCCGCGCGCTAAAGCCACTGCTGTAAAGAAACCCTGCACTTCCGGGGTTGACTCAATAATTTTTTCCATTTTACGAACCATACGATTTGTGTATTCACTCGTTGATCCTTGAGGAGAAATCGCTATACAAAATAAACGCCCTTTATCTTCTTCCGGCAAAAAATCACTTTCTAAATTGGAGTAAAAATAAAATGTTGCGGCAACAACCATAACACAAATAACTAAGACAACACTATTATGACGTAATGTCCAGCCCAGCATCCGCTGATAACCTTTTCGTCGCCGATTAAGCCAAACTTCAAATTTCATCAAGATTGATTGTTTTTCATTATCCGCGTGCGGTTTTAATAATCTCGCGCACATCATCGGTGCCAGCGATAAAGCCACAAAAGTTGAAATAATAACACTAAATGAAATGGCCACAGCAAATTCAATAAAAAGCCGGCCAGTATCACTTGTCTGAAATGCCATCGGTAAAAACACAGCGACCAAAGCCACTGTTGTGGCGATAACCGCAAAACCTATTTCCTTCATCCCGAGAAATGCGGCATTCATCGGAGCCATTCCATTCTCAATATGCCGATGAATATTTTCCAGAACTACAATCGCGTCATCAACCACCAATCCAATCGCCAAAACAAAAGCAAGCATCGTAACGATGTTAATAGAATATCCAAACATATAAAGAACACCAAAAGTAGCTATAATTGAAATAGGAATTGTGACGCTAGGAATTAACGTGGCCCGAAAATTATGTAGAAAAATATAAATAACAAAAACAACAAGAAAAAATGCTACCGCCAAGGTAATCCAAACTTCTTTAATTGACTTTTCAATATAAATAGACTCATCGTAGGGGATATTATAATTGATGCCTTCTGGAATAATCGGTTTGATTCGTTGTAGTTCTTCTTTTATTCCCTGAGCCACATCGATAATGTTAGCCTTAGATTGTTTAATAACACCGATACCAACAGCTGGTTTTCCATTATACCGGGCCACCGAACGCTCGTCTTCTACTCCAATTTCAGCACGACCAACATCTCCCAATCTGACAAAATCATCTCCTGTTGAACGAATAACTAAGTTATTAAACTCTGCTGTGGTCTTAAGTTGACCGCGTGTTTCAATCGACAGTTCCCGCTGAAACCCTTCGACCCGCCCGCTTGGTAATTCAACACTTTGTTCCTTCAAGGCCCGGTCGATATCTAAAACTGTGATCCCGCGGGCTGCCATTTTCTGCGCGTCGAGATAAATACGGATAGCAAACCGCTTAGATCCGCCTAAAATAACAGAACTTACCCCAGAGACTGTTTGTAAACGATCTTTAAACAAGTTTTCCGCGATTGTCGTTAATTCAAGCGTTGAGAATTTTTCACTGAATAAAGCAATCCATAAGGAAGGATTCGCATCTGCGTCTTGCTTAGAAACAATAGGTTCTTCAATATCATCCGGAAGCCGCCCGCGCGCCCGTGCGATACGGTCGCGAACATCTTGAGCCGCGACATCGACATCTTCAGACAAATCGAATTCAATTGTAATAGAACTTAATTGTTCGCGGTTTTCACTGGTAAGTTTCTTAATCCCTTCAACACTTGTTAAAGTATCCT
The DNA here is from genome assembly GCA_020632515.1 of Candidatus Omnitrophota bacterium. Taxonomy (GTDB): domain Bacteria; phylum Omnitrophota; class Gorgyraeia; order Zapsychrales; family Zapsychraceae; genus JACKFK01. The sequence continues at coordinate 68,875 of JACKFK010000007.1, forward strand.
CTAAAGGTTCTGTCACTTGTGTTTCAATAACTTGCGCGCTAGCTCCAGGATAAATGGTTTGCACGTTTACAATCGGAGGATCAATATCAGGCAATTCCCGAACTGGCAAGCGAAACACTCCCACCAAACCGAATAAAATGAGCAAGAGGCTCATCATGGTTGCTAAAACTGGCCGTTTTATACTAACTTCAGATAATTTCATAAAGTTTTTTCTCTGACATATCTTCCAGGCGGACATTAACTGTCGCTCCTGGTCCGATTTTTTGATAACCTTCTGTGACGACAACTTCGCCTTCTTTTAACCCTTCTTTCACTATCACCATTCCATCCAGACGCTTACCTTCTTGTATTGATCGCATTTCCACGGTTTGATCTTCTTTAACAACATAAACAAAAACTTTATCGCCTTTAATGATCAAAGCTCTTTCTGGTATCGCCAGTGCATTTTTTGTGACACTGATAATCAAGTTAACATTTGCAAACATTCCTTCTCGTAATTCGCCGGATGGATTATCAACCTGTGCTTTTACCAAAACAGTTCGGGTCAGCTCATCAATTTTAGGATCAATAAAATAAACTTCACCTTCATATTCCTTTTCTTTGTACGCATCTACTTTCATCTCGATAGTTTGATCAATCTCTACATCACTAAGATACCGTTCCGGCAAATGGAATCCTACTTTAATCGGATCCTGATTAAAAAGTGAACTCAACCTTGTCCCTTGAGCCACAAATTGTCCGACGCTGACAAAACGTTCCCCCATAAATCCGTCAAAAGCGGCCGTAACAGTGGCATCTTCCAACTGCTCTCGAACCAAATCCAATGCCGCACGGTTTGATTCCAATGTCGCGACTGATTGTTCATATTCTTGTTGCGACACTGCCTTATTAATGACAAGATTTTCATATCGCTGTGCTGTTGTTTCCGCCAATTTCAGATTCGCCATAGCTTGATCATAAGAAGCTTGCAACTTTTTCTTTTCAATCTGAAAAAGAATATCGCCTTTTTTGACATATTGCCCTTCTTCAAAATTAATTTTCTCAATCGTACCGTTGATCTCACTAATAATATTGACCGATTCATTGGCCTCCAAAGTTCCCACCATCGAAATGACATCAGAAAAATCTTTACGGACTGTTTTAAATCCCACAACATTCACCGCTGGCACCGCCGGAGCTGAACCAGAATGCTCTGCTTTCACATCCTTAGAACATCCATAACACAACAAACTTATTATCATCACACCCCACAACATGTTATTGGCAAAAACCTGTTTTCTTTCAAATAATTTCATCGCGACTCTCCTTTAACTGAAGATAAACTTTGTACTAACTTTTCAATAATTCTAAGATAATCGGCACGCTCTGAAGAGTTTAACCGCTTAAAAAGCTCAACAATACCTTCCTTTTTCTGATCATAAATTTCTTCAAGGATCTTGTGTCCCTTACGAGTTACTTTAACAAATACCGTACGCCGGTCTTCTTCCCCACGAATTCTTTGCACCAACCCATGCTTATCCAACCGGTCCAGCATCTCGGTTGTTGAAGAAAATGATGTGTCCATAACCTGAACCAATTCATTCATTTTCCACTGCGGCTTCTGCGAAACCTGCTCTAGCACCAAAAATTGCTGGCAGGTGATTTTGCCTGAAGTAACATAATTATTTTCATAGCGGGAGATTTCCTTCATCAATTGCGGTAGCAATGAAACCAACCGTTCACCAAAATCTTTGGCCTCTATACCCATAAAATTTTTCCTTATTTATTTCGTCACACGAAATATTTATAGACGAAATATACAATATTCGACAACAAAGGTCAAGCTCTCCGAAATAAGCACAAATTTTCGTGATAATCCGTAAAATATAAAACCCCAAACCGTGATAGTTTAGGGCTTTAAGCTATATTTATCTATATTGGTGGAGGTGCGGGGAATTGAACCCCGGTCCTTAAAGCGCTTTAGATAAGCTTCTACATGCGTAGTACGTTTATTAATCTCACCTTACGAACTCCAACGCACAGGATTGCATAAGGCCATCTCTTTATTTTCGAAACAGTGCTCAGAGAATGCGCTGCTCTAGTCTGTTAGAGACCTTTTATTAACCCACAGACATGATTAATAAAAGGGCTAAATAGAGATTAGTCTATTTAGACTTGGGCTGCTAAAGTAGGTTCAGCAGGTGCTTCAGAAGCATCAAACTGTTCCATAACTTTAGCAAATGTTAACGTATTTTCGTTAGCATTTGTTTTTTGCCTGGGTTATTTACGAGGCCAACCAGACATCCTCGGCATGCCACTTACCCTCGGACTGCTTAAGTCGAATCCGATCACCCCCATATCTAGTGCTAAGATCTATGTCTTAAGTGGTAAGTACTGAAAGAACATTATAGTGAAGAAATAGAATTTATGCAAACTTACTGTAAAACTCCATTAATTATTTACCTTTATTACACATAACATCACGGTTCAATAAACGAACCTTTTTAGAAACTGCTTTTTTATAAAAAAGCCTCATTTGTTCCAACCATTCTAACTTTCTTAAAGGAGATAACTTGCTCCACTTCAATAACATCTCATCCGTTGTGTTTGACAGATGTTTCCATTCTTTTTTTCTCTTAATCATCCCCTAATTTCTCCAAACGTTTTAAGTCATCCAAATCAGCTAAGTCTTTAGGCCGTCCAGCCTTTTTCTTAAGTTTTTTTAGTTGATCAAGATCAATAATTGGAACTTTAATATTACCGACTTTTACATTCCTTTTTAGAACCTTATGATAGTCCATAATTTGTCCAATTGAAACATCGACCATCTTACAATCATCTTACTTATTATAAAAAGATAAAACTTTCATATTCTTATCTTTTATCCACGATTTTCGTACCTGAGGATCTTTAAATTGATCAACTGTTATCGGAACTTTGGGATAATAACCTATAGTTAATAAAGCTTTAAAAAATTTTTCAATATTATGAGACGATAAATCAATCATAATATTAATATCCATTGTTGACCTATGCACGCCATAGATAATTGCCGCCACACCTCCGAAAACCACATAGTCAACTTTTGCTTTATTTAATGTTCTTAAAACATCTTCATAATAAAACATAACTTTTCAATTATACCTTGTCTACAGTAACTATGCAAATTCATCAAATCCAAACGCTCTACAGCTATTGAAACGAATAAATACTCCCCAAATTAAGGATTTGGGTTAGTTTATCCAAGGCTTGACGGGATTCGCACAGAAATTCATAACTTTTTAAATCTTCAACATGAATTTCATCTCTGAAATATTTCTTAATCCATTCTTCAAGCAATCCAAAATGTAATTTTTCTAAAATAAAACTATGGTGAATCTGATAATATTCTTCCTCCGTCAAAACAACACGCAACCGTAAACACGCTGGTCCGCCGCCGTTAGCCATGCTTTGCTGAAGATCAAAATAATGAACATTCTTAACCGGATTATCACCTTCAATAACCCAGTTAATCACCTCTTTTGCCCTTGAATTTTCACATTGCAATGGCGCAATAAGAATCATTGACTGATCCGGCAAGGTAATCATTTGAGAATTAAATAAGAATGATTCCACCGCCTCATCCATGGTAAGCATTTCTTTTTTCACTTCAATAAGACATGCTGGCTTTGAACTAAACTGCGCATACTTTTCTTGAATTTCTTTCATTTTCTGTTCTTTATCCAAAAACGCTTCTTCATGATAAAGAAAAAAATTATCATTCGTCGTCGCGATTAAATCATTATGAAAAACACCCGCGTCAATGGCCTTTGGATTTTGCTGGAGAAAAACAAGCCTTGATTCGTCTAGTTGATGTGTGAGCGCGACAGCTTTAGAAGCTTCAAAAGTCTGACGCGCAGAAAATTTAGCTGGCATTGGACTTTGTTCATTTTCATAATGCCGGCCGTAAACAAACAGTTCAACACCTTGATGTCCGGCCTGCGGCGTCAGACGCATATGATTGGCTGCGCCTTCATCACAAAGGCTTTCATGATTCGGCAGTCGAGGATGATGCACAAAATGCCGGCGTTCAAAAAATATCATCTTTAAAATCTTGGTTGTTTGGTCTGATTCTATCGCCCGATGGGCTTGGGAAATTAAATTTGCCGGCGTGATATGAACCCGCCGATCCTGCGTATCCGCTGATGGAGAAATTGTGGCTGCATTCGCCGTCCACATAGATGACGCGCTTGAACACTGCAGCAGCAACTTAAAATCATTTTGCGCGACTTTTTCCAAAATCTGTTGATCATCCCCCTCATATCCGGCCTTACGTAACGCGGGAAGATATGGACGTTCTTGCGGCGGAATAATTCCCTGCGGAATCCCCAACAGATGCAACTGCTTCATCTTTTCCAGCCCCTGCAGGGCTGCTTTTTTCGGATATGAAACTGCGTATTGATTTTTTGAAGACGGTAGATTACCCAACGCTAATCCACCAAAATTATGGGTTGGACCAATTAGACCGTCGAAATTTAATTCTTTTGATTTCATAAAATGAAATAAAACTAATTACGTTCCTCGTGTCTCGTGACTTAAAAATTTTATTGAAGCACGAGAAACAAATCTCCAGATTTACTTCCTTCTTCTCACTGCTTTCTTTAATAATTTACTTATTGTCCGTACTCTCAAAAATCTTATCCGCGGATTGGGCGACAAAACCTTGAAACAATTTCCCATTAGGTAAAGGATAGCGGCGGGCAAACTCATAATAACAAGCTGGCACTGTTTTCTTTGTATCAGCAAAATCAATTTCTACTGGGTGCGCCAATGTCGAGGATTGTTCCAAATATTCCTTGGCCGACCCCTTAATTAAACCGCCGGATTCATTCATTTTAAAACCACTATCCTGCAGAAATTGATTGAATTCAGGAAAGTCTTTAAATGTTTTTAACGCGTTAAATAACACTGTAAAATGATTCGCGCGAAAACCAAAAATCGCCATCCAAGCGGCATATTCACTTTCCTGTTTTAATTTTTCATAATCTGCAAAGGAAATACTATTCCATAATCTTCCGCTCACTGGAAACATAGAATCATTTATTTTATTTTCAGGAACCTGATCCACTAAATTCTCCACTGTCTTTTGTAATTCCGGCGAGAATTGTTCAGTCAACAATTCACTGATAAACACTTTTGGATACTTATCATCACTATGCTCAAAATGTTTCGCGAATAATTTCTTTGCTTTAAACTCATATTCTCCTTTAACCTGATAACCTAATTTAATAAAGTGCTGCGCAATCGCGTCAATACCAATCTTACGGATATTATAAGTCCGAAAAGCGATGTGATCATTTTCAACTTTTTCTCCCCGTTCCGTGAGCAACCTATAAATCGCATCCGCCTGTTTATTAATTCCGGCATAATCGCTCCATAATTTTTGTAACAATTCATCAAGTGTCATTGAACTCTCCTTTGAATAAAGTTATATGGTCACAACAACAAATGTCCGAATCTTGAGTCACAATGTCGCAATATTAGATATTCGCTGACTTTGTGACTTTGTGACTTTAAATTATTTAACTCAATTTAATTCCCGGGGTCAACTTCTCCGGCAATGTTAATTTTTCATTCTCAATCGACGCCACCGGATACGCGCAATAGTCTGCCGCAAAATACGCACTTGGCTGATGATTGCCGCTGCGACCAACGCCACCAAACGGAGCTTGTGAACTCGCGCCGGTTAACGGTCTATTCCAATTAACAATTCCTGCCCTGCTCTGTTCATAAAATTTCCTAAACTTATCCTTTTGATCCGTCAATATACCTGCCGATAAACCAAATACTGTATTATTCGCTTCATTCACAGCCTCTGTAAAATCCTTAACCCGGATTACCTGTAAAAGCGGTCCAAAAATCTCTTCATCTTCCTTTTGCTTCACTCGCGTCACATCAATAATTCCTGGAGAAAGAAACGCCCCTCCTTCCTGCAATTTTTCAACCGCCAATAAAATCTTTCCTCCTTTTCTTTTCAATTGATTTTGATACTTCACAATGTCGTCCGCAGCTTTCTTTGAAATCACCGGCCCCATAAACGGTTCAGGCTGTTGATCATAAGAACCTACTTGAATTTTCGCGGTCATTTCTATTAAACATTTTATAAATTCATCTCCCTCTTCTCCTTTAAGAACAATTAACCGACGAGAACAAACACACCGCTGACCAGATGTAATAAAAGCGGATTGAATAGTCATATAAGCGGCGGCAACTAAGTCTTTCACATCATCGACTATCAAAGGATTATTCCCTCCCATCTCCAACGCTAAAATCTTCTCGGGATATCCGCCGAATACTTGGTGCAAAATCTTTCCAACCCGATAACTCCCAGTAAAAAGCAAACCATTAATATTCTGATGCGAAGACAAAATCTTTCCTGTCACTTTTCCGCCTTGTACCAAATTAATAACTCCTCGCGGCAACCCCGTTTTCTGCCAGCATTCAATATACTTTTGGGCGACTAAAGGCGTTTGTTCACTCGGCTTAAATACAATTGTATTTCCTGCTAACAGCGCCGGAATGATATGCCCGTTAGGCAGGTGCCCCGGAAGATTAAACGGACCAAAAACAGCCATAACCCCGTGCGCTTTAAATTGCGTTTTTCGGATTGCCCCGGCCATTTCTTTTTCAACAAAACGGCAGCGTTCGTCATAAGCTTCGAATGAAATCGGAATTTTATTAATCATCGCTTCAACTTCCATACGGGATTCCCATAATGGTTTTCCGGTTTCCTGACTGATGGTTAAAGAAAGATTCTCTTTCTCATCTTTTAAGCATTGCGCAAAATGATTAATATACTCTTTCCGTCTTTCAATGGCTGTTACTGACCATCCCCTATATGCTTTTTTGGCCGCTTCAACAGCCGCGTCCACGCCAACCGTCACAGCAGCTTTGCCTTGCCAAAGCACTTCATTTGTTGCAGGATTAAGCGAAGTAAACTCTTCACCCTTAGCAGTTTTCCAGACGCCATTAATAAACAAACTTTTGTTTTTCATATTTATTTCGGTGTCACAAAACGAACTTTATGCCCGATAGTTACTCCAAGGGCATCTGCAGTCATCTTTGTTAAACTGACACCTCCTTTTGGATTTATCACCAGCGGGGCCATTGTTACTTTAAAATCTTTAAAATCATTCACATTAGCGATTAAATAAAGCTGCTCGTCTAAGCATTGATCAACAATCGCTTCAACAATTATTTCCTTACTGTCATGAATTGAACGCACCTTATCAACCTTCGCGCCTAGCACAGGCCCTGCTTCGAAAATATCAATCTCATTGATAAACTGAAAACCTTCACTTTCTAATAAATGTCGTGCCGGTTCCGTATCATTATGAACTTTTCCGATAACTTCTTGCGCAGATATTGGTAATAAAGGAATATACAACGGATGTTCAGGAATCAGCTCAGCGATAAACGTTTTATCTTCCATCACCATCAAATCCGCTTTCTTAAACTCGATATCAAAAAAATGCTTACAAACCGCATTCCAAAATGGAGATTTATCATGTTCATCTAAAACACCGCGCAATTCCGCAATCACTTGTTTTTCAAATCGATGTGGATACTGTGCCATAAATAAAAACCGGCTTAATGAAAGTAGTCGACCAGTTCCTTTCAGACGGACTTTCGGACTTAAAAAAAGAGTGCCAATCTCACTGGGGCCGTTATGAACTTTTAATAACTGCAAATATTTTATTTTCTTTTTAACATTAAGTTTCTTGGATTCTTTGATCGCGGTTTTAATTTTATAAGTATAAAAGGGCTGAAACCCTCCTACTTTTGAAACCACACCACAGGTTCCATAAATTTTATGATCTTCCAAGTTTTCCAAAACAAAAAGATAAACCTCTCCGTCGGGTTTAATGGCTTTTTTCTTAAATCCGATTAAAGATTCCTCAATTCGTTTTTCAAGAATTTTGCGGTCATGCGGCAAAGTGGTTAAACCTGCTTTAGCTTGAGAGGCCAGCGTCATCAATTGTTCAATGTCATTTTCCTGAATCGGTCGAACAACAAACATGTTAATCCTTATTTAATTTTTCAATTACTGCGGAAATAATTCGGCTAACATGATCAATATCTTCTTTGGAAACACCAGCCATTGGCATGAGAAACCGCACCCGATATGGATTTTTTCCAGCAAGAAAACATAACACTCCAGCTTCATACAATTCTTGAATAAAGATCTTCGTTGTTTCCAGATCCCCGTCGAAAACGGTCATTCCAATCATCGCTCCCATACCAAAAGGGCCTTTAAGCTTCTTAGAAAATTTCTCCGCGATATTCTGCAACTTCACTCGAAAATAATTCGATAACTGTTCAATCTTTCCTGCCGGACCTAAATAACCACCGTTTTGAATTTCATCCAACGTGGCCAGACAAGCATATATCGCAGTTGTACTTCCGGTAAATGTTTGACTTAGAATCGCAGCCTTCGGATTATAATCTGGACTGAATAATGTCGCGCAAACTTGGGTCATTTTACCAATCGTGACTACATCCACATACGAATCTAATTTAAAAGTTTGAAAAGCGAACAATTCACGGGTTCGTCCGAACGTCTGAATCTCGTCAATCATCACTGCAATTTTATTCTTTTTAAGAACTTCCATGAGAGTCACAAAAAAATTCTGTTCTCCCGGATAATATCCCCCTTCGCCTTGAATTAATTCAAAAGTCATTCCAGCGTACTCACCAGGATATTTTTCGATCAGAGAGCTCAACGTTTTAACAGCTTTTTCCGTGCTGCCAGCAGGATCTTTTTCATCAAAAAACGGAACATAATCAATCTTTAAAACCTCCGGCATTCCTTCTCTATATTCAGGTTTATTGGTCATCTGGGCGGTACTCAGACTACGCCCGGTAAAACATCGTTCAAACGCAAGCAAACGACTGGCTGGTGCATGCCGATTAAAAATAATCTTAAATGCGTTTTCATTGGCCATCGCTCCTGAAGTTGTTAGAAAAACATGTTTAAGATCAGCTCCATTAGCGCACGCACTTGAAACTAAGCGATCTGATAATTCAATGGATTTAATATTCTGCTGCAGGTTACCCTGCATAACCGTATCTTCCAAAACCGCGTCAATACAAGCTTCCAAAATCTTTGGATGACTATGTCCCATATAATGCACGCCGATTCCCGTTATAAAATCATATTTCACGCTTCCATCAGCCAATTCAACCAACGGTCCATTGCCTATCCCGCTCGCTAAATAAGGAAAATATAACGGACGTCCCCGTCGTTTACCAAGCAAATCAATGCATTGCTGATAAATGTCCTGAAATTGCGGATCACACGGTTTAACTGCGGTTATTTTATCTTGATATTCAGATAATGTTTGCGCTAATAATTTCTTAGCTTGAAGAATACGCGGATCATTCTTAAATTCGTCATTAATTAATTTACTCATAAAAAAGAATTCCATTCTCCTGAAGCCCATTGCAACAGACTTAAGGTGACTAATTTTGTCCGTTCTGTTAAACTTTTAATTTCCATATACTCATCTGGGCTGTGCAAATGATCGCCCTGAACACCTAACGAATCAATTGTTGACAACCCAGCCGCTTCCATACGGTTGCTGTCGCTGACACCACCCGTCGCACCAATATCTATTTTCATGCCAAGCTCATGCGCCGAATCACGAATCTTCTCATATATCTTTAATGTTTTTCCTTTAATAATTCTCGGAGGAGATTGAAATTTTCCATAAAGTTTCAGATTTTCATATTTACTAACAATGCGAATTAATTCTTCTTCGATAAACTTTTGGTCATTACTGTTTTCCACACGCACATTAAATCGGCCGACGGCCCGATCAGGCACAATATTTAACGCGCTTCCCCCATTAATCATGGCGACATTGACAATAATCTTCTCACGAGATCCATTCAACTGCCCAATTTCTAATAAACATTTCATTAACGGTTCAATCGCGTTTTTCCCTAAATGTGGCGCGCGTCCGGCATGCGCTGATTTTCCATGCGAAGCAATCGCGAAATTTCCAGATCCTTTTCTCGACCCAATCAGATTTCCATTAGCCATACATGGCTCAAAAACGAATCCAATATCACTTTCTTTCGCATACTTTTGTAAAAAATCAGCCGACCCCGGAGATCCAATTTCTTCATCCGTGTTTAACACAACACGCCACCCCAAATTCTTTGCAACAGGACTGCGTTCAAATGCTTCAAGAGCCTTAAGCATCACCACAATTCCGCCTTTCGCGTCAACAACCCCTTGCCCTTGAAGCACACCTTTATCTTTATCTATCTTCGTTTGAATTGATTCTTCCGGCGGGTAGACTGTATCCAAATGAATAACAAAGAGTCCTTTCTGGGGAGCGTCTAATCGTTTTGACAGCATTAACGCTGGAGCTAAAATCTTCTTTCTTACATTCCCTTTTTCATCAACATATTCATAATCTTCCGCTGGAATACGTTCGATATTATCTGTCAAATGCGAGAACGTATCTGCAATTTTATCTGCAAACTGATTAATCCCATCAAGATTAAAAGTATATGTATTGAGGTTAGACCAATTAACCAAAAGATCAAGCATTAGCGGCTGTTGCTCGTCAATCCATTGCATAATTGCGGCGTGGTCGTTCATTATGTCAGTGTATCAAAAAAATAAAGAATATGCCTTATTTTTCAAAAAGATTTTTACCCAAAAAAACCAAACAGACCTCCGAGGTTTGTTTGGTTATTATTTATGGTTATCTGCGGCTGCGGAGGGTTCTTTGAATACTGCGGTCAATAGAACGTTTTTTGATAGATTCGCGTTTATCAAACATTTTTTTCCCCTTGCCTAACGCAATTTCTACTTTCGCATATCCTCTGGCATTAAAATAAATTTTGGTGGGAATAATGTTAAGATGTTTTTCTGCGGAATAACTGACAATTTTCTTAATTTCTTTCTTATTCAAAAGCAATTTTCGAACCCGGTCAGGCTCTTCACTTTGATGGCCAGATTGCAGATAAGGATCAATATGAAGATTATAAAGGTACACCTCTTCCTTTTCAATGCGGGCAAAAGAATCTTTAAAATTAACCTTGCCGGCACGGATAGATTTCACTTCTCCTCCTTTAAGCGCAATACCGCATTCCCATTTGTTAGAGAGGAAATAATCGCGGAAAGCTTTCTTATTCGTCGCAATAACCTGGCTCATAATGGGGACATTATAACATAAAGCCGGCCTCGTTCAATACAGCATTAATCTAAAGAAAATTTTATTTTTCCCCATATTTATCATTACCCTAAAATAATTGTATATTTGTTTGTTGTTAATCCTTCTATTTGCCTGTTTTACCCAAATCCTCAACCAAATTCTACTTGCACAATCTTTCAAACCATAATACAATAGCACCAATTATTTTACTCAATAAACGTAAAGCATTAATCTTTAACATTCTTCAATAAAAAGGGTTTTACTTATGGATGGTGATGGCGTCAAAAATCAATCAACAGAAGTTGAAGAAATTGAAATTCAAGAATGGTTAAGTTCTTTAGAGTACGTTTTAAAACACGGCTCTCCCGAACAAGCTAAAAAAATATTAGGCCGATTGCAAATTCGCGCGCAAGAAGCAGGCGTAACTCTCCCTTTTACAGTCAATACACCTTACATGAATACAATTCACAAAAAAGACCAACCAACTTATCCGGGCAACCGAGAAATTGAACGACGGATTAAAAGTATTATCCGCTGGAACGCAATGGCTATGGTGGTCCGCGGCAACAGAGCCGAGGCTGGTATTGGGGGACATATTTCCACTTATGCATCAGCAGCAACAATTCTGGAAGTTGGATTTAATCACTTTTTCCGAGCACGAACCGATAATTTTTGCGGCGATTTTGTTTATTTTCAAGGACACGCGTCTCCAGGCGTTTATTCCCGGGCTTTTGTGGAAGGACGTTTAACAGAAGAAAATCTTGTAAACTTCCGCCGAGAATTAGCTCCAGGAGGAGGACTTTCTTCCTATCCCCACCCTTGGCTTATGCCAAATTTCTGGCAATTTCCATCAGTTTCAATGGGATTGGCGCCTATTACCGGAATTTATCAAGCTCGATTTATGCGTTATTTAGAAGATCGTGGTTTAAAACCCAAAGATGACGCTAAAATCTGGGTTTTTATGGGTGACGGTGAATGTGATGAACCTGAATCTCTTGGGGCCATTACAGTTGCATCTCGGGAAAAATTAGACAACCTTATTTTTGTCATTAACTGTAACCTTCAAAGACTTGATGGGCCCGTTCGGGGAAATGGAAAAATCATTCAAGAATTAGAAGCTCTCTTTCGTGGAGCGCAATGGAATGTCTTGAAAGTTATTTGGGGTGGAGACTGGGATCCTATCTTAGACGCAGATAACGAAGGTCTATTGGCTAAACGCATGGGTGAAGTGGTGGATGGCCAATACCAGAAATATTCTGTGGAATCTGGCGATTATATCCGCAAAAATTTCTTTGGGGTTGATCCAAAAATTGAAAAAATAGTTAAACACTTATCAGACGAACAAATCCAATCATTAAAACGCGGTGGCCATGATCCAGAAAAAGTGTATGCCGCTTTTAAGAATGCCACACAATTTAAAGGCGCGCCAACAGTTATTTTGGCGAAAACAATCAAAGGCTACGGACTTGGTGAAAGCGGTGAAGGCAAAAACATTACGCACCAACAGAAAAAACTCAACGAAGATGAATTACGTCAATTCCGTACACGTTTTAATATTCCGATTTCCGATGAAGACTGTTCAGGAGCCCCCTTCTATAAACCATCAGAAGACTCTGATGAGATGAAATATTTACATGAACGTCGTAAAGCCTTGGGTGGATATATGCCATCACGTCATGAAACCAGCCAGCCGCTTAAAACACCTTCAGAAGAAGTTTTTGCGGAGTTCCATAAAGGCAGTGAAGGCCGTGAAGCCTCAACAACCATGGCTTATGTTCGAATTTTAACAAAACTTTTAAAAGATAAAGACATTGGGCCATTGATTGTTCCGATTATTCCTGATGAAGCCCGGACGTTTGGTATGGAAGCTCTTTTCCGTCAATGCGGTATTTATTCGCATGTAGGCCAGCTTTATGAACCAGTTGATAAAGACAGTCTTCTCTATTATAAAGAAGCTGAAGATGGTCAGATTTTAGAGGAAGGTATTAATGAAGCTGGTGCCATTTCCTCATTTATCGCGGCAGGAACAGCCTATTCAACGCAAGGCATCAATACCATTCCTTTCTACATTTACTATTCAATGTTCGGTCCTCAGCGTGTGGGCGATTTAATCTGGGCAGCTGCCGATTCGCGCTGCCGTGGATTCCTAATCGGTGGGACAGCCGGAAGAACAACTTTAAACGGAGAAGGTTTACAACATCAAGATGGGCATAGCCACGTTCTTCTCTCCTCCGTTCCCAATATTCTCACTTATCATCCTTCCTACGCTTATGAAATTGCGGTGATTATCCGTGAGGGCATTTACCGAATGTATGAAAAGCAGGAAAATATTTTCTACTATGTAAGCGTTGGCAATGAAAACTATGAAATGCCACCGATGCCGGAAGGTTCTAAGGAAGGCATTTTAAAAGGAATGTATAAATTTAAAGTGTCCTCTAAAAAAGATGGCATTGCCCGTGCCGAATTATTTGGCAGCGGCGCGATTCTCAATCAAGTTCTAACCGCTCAAAAAATGTTAGAAGATGATTATAATATTACATCAGACGTCTGGAGTGTGACCAGTTATAACGAACTTCGCCGGGAAGGATTACATGTTGAGCGGCACAATATGCTTAACCCAAATAAAAAGCCGCAAGTTCCGTTTGTCACGCAACAGCTTAAAGGCTTAGGTGACACGTTTATCTTTGCTTCGGATAATATGAAAATACTTCCTGACGGGATCAGTAAATGGGTTCCAGGCCCTATGGTGGCTTTGGGAACAGATGGATTCGGCCGCAGTGAATCCAGAGAAGCTTTGCGCGATTTCTTTGAAGTCGATGCTCGGCATATTGTTTATGCCACTTTAGGTTCTCTTGCCAAAAACGGTAAAATCAGCACAGATATTCTTGAGAAAGCCGCTAAAGACTTAAACATCAATCCGGATAAATTAAATCCGATGATATCATAAGTGTCCAGTGTTAGGTGTCCATTACGATTTAAAACTTAATATCTGACACTTAACACAAACATTTCGATTAAGGAGCAAAAATGTTTGAATTCAAAATTCCCGAAGTTGGTGAAAATATTTTAAAAGGCAGTGTTATTAGCATTGCGGTGAGTGTCGGTGATACTGTAAAAAAAGATCAGGATTTACTCGAGCTGGAAACAGATAAAGCCACGATCCCTGTCCCCTCGCCTATTGATGGAACGATTAAAGAAATTTTAATCAAAGAGGGTGATGAAGTTTCGATTGGTCAGGTTGTTATGCAGATTGACGGTCAAGCCGCCGTTTCTGCGCCTAAAGGTTCAGGACAAACGCCTGTAAAAAAAGAAGAACCCAAAGCAGCACCGGCAGTTCAAGAAACTTCCAAACCAGCCGTATCAAAACCCACAACAACTTCTTCATCAACTTCAAGCGCGAAAGATGTTCCGGCAGCGCCATCAGTCCGTCGATTCGCCCGGGAAATTGGCATTGATATCGCTCAAGTTCCAGGCTCGGGAAAAGGCGGTCGCATTTCAACGGAAGATGTTAAAGTATTCGCAAAACAGTTAAATTCATCTCGCGGCGCGGCAATGCCGAGCGGTGGAGCTGTTCAAGCGTCACGTCCGTTACCAACTTTTGAAAAATACGGCCAAATTGAACGCGTAGCCATGAATAACATTCGCAAAAAAACAGCGCAGCATTTAACATATTGCTGGAACACTATTCCACATGTTACTCAATTTGATAAAGCGGATATTACTGAATTGGAAAAACTGCGCAAAAAATATTCAACCAAAGACCGTAAACTAACCATCACTCCTTTTCTGCTGAAAGTCATGGCGTCGGCCTTAAAATTTTTCCCGCAATTTAACGCCAGCATCGATATGGATACGAATGAGATCATCTACAAAAAATATTTTAATATTGGTGTGGCAGTGGATACAGACCGCGGCCTTTTAGTGCCGGTCGTGCGGGATGTGGATAAAAAAAACATTTTCGACCTTTCAGATGAACTTAATGAAATCGCGCAGCGCGCCCGGGATAAAAAAACTAGTTTAGACGAACTTGCCGGTGGATGCATGACATTAACAAATCTTGGCGGCATCGGCGGAACCTGCTTTACTCCGATTGTTAATTGGCCCGAAGTTTCTATATTAGGTGTTTCACGCGGCCGCTGGGAACCAGTCTATGTAGATGGAAAATTTATATCCCGGCTTTTATTGCCCCTTTCTTTATCGTACGATCACCGTATAATTGACGGCGCCGATGGTGCACGCTTTATCCGCTGGGTCTGCGAAGCTATTGAACAACCATTTATGATGGAATTACAAGGATAAATAAATTATGTTTGACTTCAAACTCCCCGAAGTGGGTGAAAATATAACGTCTGGTAATATTGTCGATATCTTTGTTGCTGTCGGTGATACTGTTAAAAAAGATCAAGATTTATTTGAACTGGAAACTGACAAAGCTTCTTTACCTGTCCCCTCACCTGTTGACGGGGTTGTAAAAGAAATTCTCATTGAGAAAGGCAAAGATGCTGCTATCGGTTCAATTGTTATGCGTTTTGAAACCACAGCATCAACAGATACAACTAAAGAAAAACCTAAACAAACACCACAATCCCAAAAACAAGAACTTAAATCCGATCCTGCTCCAACGAAGACATCCGCTTCCCCATCGGAAACTGTAGAGCCTTCTACTTCCACCAACGTCAATCTCGTTGTGATCGGCGGAGGTCCTGGCGGCTATGCGGCTGCTTTTTTAGCTGCAGATCTTGGTATGACTGTATCGCTTGTTGACTTGGATGTTAATCCCGGCGGAGTTTGCTTATACCGCGGATGTATTCCCTCAAAAGCTTTATTACACGCGGCTAAGGTTGTTGCTGAATCTAAAGAAGCAGAAAATTTCGGCATTCATTTTGAAAAACCAAAAATCGATTTAAATAAATTACGCGACTGGAAAAATAACGTTGTCACGAAATTGACAGGTGGCCTTGGACAATTAAGCAAACAACGGAAGATTAATTACATTCAAGGCCGGGCTTCATTTGTTAATTCCAGCACCATCAATATTGAAAAAACAGACGGCAGCAGCCAGAAACTTTCGTTTGATAAAGCTATTCTTGCAACTGGATCGCGTCCGATTAAGCTTCCGATCGCTCCGGATTCCCCGCGCATTCTTGATTCAACCACAGCCCTTAATATTGAAAATATTCCGCAATCACTATTACTGGTTGGTGGCGGATACATTGGATTAGAATTAGGAACCGTATATGCCGAATTAGGCAGTAAGGTTTCCGTTGTGGAAATGCTTCCTCAACTAATGACAGGCGCAGACAGAGATTTAGCAAGCATTCTGGAAAAACGGCTGGATAAAATTATGGATAAAATTATGGTCTCAACAAAGGTTGCTAAAATGGAAGAAACTAGCAACGGTATTAATGTAACCTTTGAAAGCCCGGATGGAAAATCTTTTAGTGAAGAATATGAAAAAATCCTCGTTGCGATTGGCCGCCGTCCAAACTCTGAAAATATCGGTTTAGAAAATACCAAAGTTACAATGACCGACCGCGGATTTGTGGAAGTTAACTTGCAGCGTCAAACCTCTGATCCTTCCATTTATGCGATTGGTGATATCACCGGCAATCCGATGTTAGCGCACAAAGCCTCACATGAAGGCCGTGTAGCGGTTGAATCGATCTTCGGCCATAAAGTTGCGTTTGAACCAAAGGCGATTCCAGCCGTTGTATTTACTGATCCTGAAATTGCCTGGTGCGGACTTACTGAGACCGAAGCCAAAGCGCAAGGCCGCAAAGTGGAAGTCGCGAAATTCCCCTGGGCTGCTTCCGGACGTGCGATCACCCTTGATCGGGTTGATGGTTTAACCAAACTGATTGTTGATCCGGATACAGAAATGATTCTTGGGGTCTCCATTGTTGGCCCCAACGCTGGAGAGATGATTTCGGAAGGAGTCTTAGCCATTGAAATGGGCGCCAATGTAACCGATTTAAAACTCGTCATCCACCCTCACCCCACCCTTTCCGAAACTGTTATGGAATCAGCGGAAAGCTTTTTCGGACAAAGCACCCATATTTACCGACCAAAGAAAAATAAGAAATAGAAAATCCATAGACTTTCTTTATTAAATCTCTCGTCCCAATAAATCTTTAATCACCCGCTGGATATCTTCAAATTCAAATGGCTTTTTTAAACATAACGCCCCTAAATCTTTTGCTCTTTTTCGCTTTTCATCAACCGAATATCCGCTGATCATGACGACCGGTAATTTCGGAACAACCCGCCTAAACTCTTCCAAAAGCTCCACGCCATCTTTTTCTGGCATCACGATATCCACAAAGGCAATATCAAACTCTTGCTTTCGCGCCGTTTCCAACGCTTTCATCGGATCCTGCACAACTTCGATTTCATGCCCTTTATAACCTAAGACAAATTCAAAAAAATCACCAATGATTCGCTTGTCATCAACCACTAAAACTTTTAACGGATTACTCATGTTGTTTCCCCTGCTTCGCATGGTAAACTAATGATAAAGTTCGCGCCGTCATTCACACGACTTTCTACTCGTATCTTACCGTGGTGTTCAGTTAAAATATCCCGGCAGAATGATAATCCAATTCCAGAACCAGAGCCATTTTTTGAAAAAAACGGTTCAAACACTTGATTCTTATCTTCTTGCGCAATTCCAGGACCATTATCTTGAAAAGAAATATAAATCATATTTTCTTCTTTATTAAATTCAGAACTTATTGTTAACCTTCGCTCTTCCCCCCGCGGAAGTTGACTTACGGCTTGAATCGCATTGATAATAATATTCATAAAAATTTGTTGAAGATGCGTAGCATCGGCGTTGACTGTGGGCAGAGCTTCTCCCAATTCCAATTCCCATAAAACCCGACGGATCCGCAATTCATCTTTTAATAAATTTACAGCTTTTGTCATCACCTCGTTAATATTGATCAATTCTTTTCTAATTTCCCGATGCCGAATTAATTCCATTAAATTATTCAACATTTGTTTAATATATAGCGACTGTTCTTCAATTAAACAAATAGGCCGATAAAATTTATCCTGTTCATTCATTTCAGTTTTTATAAATTTCACAAAACCATGGATCGCAGTTATCGGCTGACTCATTTGATGCAGGATTCCCGCACTTAGACTAGCCAATGCTGAAATTTTCCCGCTTTCCATCAACTTCAATTGAGCAGATCCCAATTCATTAAATACCTTTGAAAATTCATCAGATTTAATTGCGATTTCATTTTTATATATTCCTTCTCGCTGCGAATAAACTTGAGCTGTCATTCTTATTTTATAAAAAAGAACGCTCATAATAAATCCCAACAATCCGATATAGCCAAACGGATACCCTTGTAATGGATCATAACATAAAATCAAATCATAAAAGCTAAGCAACAAAGCCAGAAAAGTTATCATAAAGAACCTTGTTTGTCGACGCTGGGACTTTCCGATTTGAAAAATATGATAATGGGTAAAATTAAGAAAGCTCAACATAAAACATTGCACAATAAACAATACAAAAAAGACTACCAAAGGCCCAGCCATTGGATAAAATCCATAAAAAGTAGATATAAATCCTGTCAGAATACCTTCTTTAAAACTCAATATACTTAATAAAACAGCTTCCGTGTAAACAAAAAAAATCCACCATCGCTGGCGATAATTTTTATTAGTCAATATAATCGATAAATGATAAATGCCTGCGGGAAGTAAAACGAAGGGGATAAAAAAAACTCTACCAAAAACAAATGTATTCTCTAAGTATAAACTATTGAGCATTAACGCTTCACACATCTGCCATATAAAAACACAAAAACATATGTAAAGAACGCACCAATTGTACCGTAAAGATGAATTTTCAAAAATTAAAAAACACCCGACAATAAGACTTAGAACGCCGATGATAAGAAGAGGAATAGAATAAGGATTTAAATGATATAAATGAGGATTAACTAAACTAATCATGGGCTCATTTTATCATTGAAAAAAATGGTTTACACTGAATTCTTATAAGATTTTAACTGAATTTTGGTATCAGTAATTTAAAATAAATTTAGCCCTATCGCCAACGGAAATATCATTTCTCTCCGTGAAACCAGCGTTGACTTCCAATACATAATTCGTATTTTGGTCAGGGCCGTAACTTGGGCATGGATCTTTTTTGCAAGGAGGAACATTTTTCTGAATGTAAATAATAGTCCGGGTGTAATCCATCCAAATCATATCTAATGAAATATACGTATCTTTCATCCAGAAATCATGCTGGGAACTGTAAGGAAAAATAAATAACATCCCTTCTTTCTTTCCTAATTCTCGACGAAACTGCAAACCTTTCATCCGTTCTTCATTACTATCAGCCACCTCCACATTCACGCAAAGCGTATTAAAACATACTTGATTTTTTTTTGAAATTTCTTCTTCGTTGCATCCTGAAACCAGAGCACTTATCATGCAAATCCCAATAAAGAGTCTAATTTTTTGCACGCCTGCCTGCTTTCCCAAAAATCCATATCGAAGAAAAAATAAAAACACATCCAACCGTCGTGACAATGATATAAAAAGGTTTGAGGCCGACTTGCAACATAGCGATAGCAGGATTAGTCGGATTATAAAAAACACTTACTTCCCTGCCTATAGGATATTCTTCTAGCATTCTCTCAATCTTTATCCGGGAGAAACTGTCTCCCTGATCAAGAAAAATCCGATCTGACGTGTAATGCTGGCCATTAAGCTGATATTGATAGTACACATATGGAAGATAATAATCAATCATGCCGTCGATGGTGTCATATTTTTTATCCACGATAACAGCGGTCGTTTTGGGCCACTGCCGAATATCTAAAGTATCTTTAATTAAATCTAACCCGATATAAGAAAGAAAACCTCCCAAACAAAAAAAACTTATCGCAATGACACGAAACGCCCATCTAATATTTACCTTTTTCCGTTTTTTCTTAATAAGGCTAATAATGATTAACCTCCATTAAATTTAAATAATCTTTAAACTCCAATGTCCCCTTAACCTCCTGATTCACCACGCTGATTCTTTGCGGAATATGCGGGTGGGTGCGCCAATATGTATACTGCTGTAATGGCTTTTTGTCCTGATCCTCCTGGAGAATCTTAAGAAACTTCGCCATCTCCTGAGGATCATATCCAGCCTTTTTCATATATTTAACTGCCAATTTATCTGATTCAAACTCTGCTTTTTGTGAATATTCTAAAAATAATGAGGTCAACGCAAAATTGACACCACCAGCCACTTGAGGATTAGTCTGCGTTGAGGCTATTTGTAATAACAATGCCCCATAAGCCGACTGTAATCGTTTAATACCGTGCTTAGCCGTAATATGTCCAACTTCATGCGCGATAACTCCAGCCAATTGATCATCATTTTCCACCTTATCAATTAATCCTTTAAAAATGTAAACATACCCGCCGGGCAAGCTTAAGGCGTTCATAATATCTTCATCAATCACCCGGATAAAATACACAAGATCTTTGCGGTCGCAAACTTCAACAATCCGTTCCAGAATCTGTTCCACCCGCTCATTAACATCCACATCTTCCACAATCTTATATTCTTGTTGTATTTTTGCGTCTACGGATTCTCCGATCTTAATTTCTTTTTCCGTACCATACAACAGACTTTCTTCCCGGCCAGTGGCGAGATTAAATTCAGTCGCGCAGCCACTGAGCATCATGGTCAATACTAAATAGCAAAGAAGTCTTGGGATCATAAAATGGACACCCCTACTTTTTTTAACATCGTGGCTAATTTGGCCATCGGTAAACCAATGACATTGGTGTAACATCCTTCAATGCGATGAATAAACGTACTGCCAAAACCTTCAATGTCAAATCCACCAGCCTTATCAAACGGATTGACTTTTCTATGATACGCCGCGATTTCATTTTTGTCTAACGGCAGCATATACACTTTCGTCTTTTCATAATCTATAATTGTCTTCTTAGCTTTCACGTCGATCACCACAACCCCTGTATAAACCCATTGTGGCCGGGTAAATAAAATCCGTAAAATCTTTCGTGCTTCTTCAATATTACGCGGCTTACCTAAAATTGTATTATTGCCGATATAAACAACCGTGTCAGCTCCAATCACAACGCCATCTTTTAATCGCGACGCAACATCTTGAGCCTTTAACAAAGCGTTGTCTTTCACCAAAGCGACGCAGTTTGATTTAATTTTCGTCAACTCCTCGACCTGACTGGCTTTAACAGTAAACTTTAACCCTAACTGCTGCAGAAGTTTTTTCCGCTGAACCGAATTAGATGCGAGGATAATTTTCTTGGAAGATGATTTGGACATAATACATTTCCTACTAGCAACTAACAATTTAATTCACATGAATCTCTTCTGCTTTAAAAATTGATACTAACTCCACGCCCTTTGCTTTGACGGCTTCAGCCGCGCCTTCCTGCCGGTCAACAATACAAACCGCTTTGACAACCTCAATACCCAGCTCTTTAAGGACATCTATAGAATACAAAAACGCTTTACCGGTTGTGGCCACATCATCGATAATGACAACCCGATCGCCTTTGGTAAGCGGCGGCCCCTCAATAAGCTGCTTTTTACCATGACCTTTACTGGTTTTACGGATAATAAAAGTATTGATTGGATTTTTCCGCTGCAGACTAACGACTCCGACCGCGCCGATTAAAGGATCCGCGCCCAGCGTCGGACCGCCGATAGATTTATAATCATCATCTTTAATTAAATCCAGCATTAATTCCGCGCACAAATACGCGCCTTTCGACGTTAACGTGATTAACCGGGCATCAATATAATAATCACTTTCTTTACCAGAAGATAAAGTAATTTTCTCTCGAAAATAAGCTTTATCCTTAATTAATTCTAACAACTCTGTTCGCATTTCACTTTTCATAGGGTTCTTTCCTTAATGTAGAAGAGGGGACAAGCAAATTTATTGCGCAAGACGCATTTGCCTGTCCCCTATATTAAAATTATCTAAGCCACTCATCCACCGGAGGAGCTTCAAGATCGCGCTTTTTCATTTCCTGACGCAGCACCACAATAAACGCTAAAAGTTCTTTGTACTTATCATATTCCTTCGGGCTGTTAAATCCGGCCCGGGTATGAAAAGTTTTACTGGCATCAATCTCAATCTTGGCGTCGATATAAACCTCAACTAACCGTTCATTTGACAATTTCACTACCTCTTCTTTTGAAAGAACGGCAACTTCATTGAGAAAAGCGGATACGGTTGAAGCGGCAAAGATGAAACTTATCACAAGCAACAATAATTTCTTCATGCCTCTATTATACCTTGGAAAAATACCTGCGCAAGCGGTTCGTGAGGAAGTTCCGAGAGAATATTTTATCACTGTAAAAATTCTATAAAAACACCAATAACAAAAATTACAGCTAATAAATAAAATGGTGTAGCAATAACTTTTTGAGCCCAAATGTATTGCTGAATAAAATATAAAATCCAACTTATAACTATAGATAAATATGGTAAGACACAGAGAAAAGTTATTAAAAATATCATAATAACATTTCCCGCTAAATCAGGATCATCAAACGCCATCACGTAACAGAATAACACGCCAGGAAGAATCAATAAATAACGGAAAGACCATGAAATTAAGGATAACTTAATTTTTTTTCTCAAAGCAGCCATTTCTTGGACAGGATCTTCACTCTCTTTCCTGTCTTTTAACTTATTCTGGATCATAAATTTAAATTCGACTTAACTGATGATGCTCAGTGGGTTCTTCTTTTTTTTCACCTAAAAGTACTGGGAGACTTGGGGCCGGTTGAATGTTAATAATCACCGGTGTAAAACCATGAATCGGAAAATCAAACTCAAACACATCCTCTGGCAAGTCATACTTAATTCCTGTTCCTTGAACATCCAGGTCAATATTCTTTGGATTTAAGTCGATCCCACCTAACGGCTCTGATTCTTTCTCCATTGGGGAAGAGGAAGGTTCTGCCCAATCTATCTCTGCTATTTCACTATCTAAATTAATTATTTTTTGTTGTTCCGTTTCTATAAACTTTATTAGCATTACAACAAAATCTTTATTATTATGATTTAGCCAAGTACGAACAAAATTATTATCTTTAAAATTTATTAAACTCTCGAGTAAAATCGCAACATCTTCTTGTTTTAATAATTTGATATGCTCCTGTATCCCTATTCGTAAATCGTCTAATTGCGTTTCGATTTCTAATCTAATTTTCTTTACTCGTTTATACGATTTCTGATCTTTGGCCATCTCTTGATAAATCCGTATAAATCTTGTTAAGGAAACCAATTGCTTTTCTATTTTTGTTAGAATTCTATTTTTTAAGATACTCACTTTATCCTCTACACCATCAACATCCGTCTCAATCGTTCCTTTAATTCTAGCATTACGCGGAACAATCTTTACTCGTCCCTTGGACTTTCTTAATTTCTCAACTTTCTCTGAATCAACAATTGCCTTCTGAATTTCAATTCTAAAATCCTCGTCATTAAGATCTCCTTGAATATCATTATCTTTTTTAACAAGTAAATATGTAAACTGCTGATTTGATTGTCGTATAATGTCAGAAGCTAATTCTGCACCAAACTCTTTTTGTAATTCATACTTAGTTTCTTCATATAAAGAAGATTTAAGCTTGCTCTCGTTTACTTTTTGTATTGAAAATCCCGCCTGTTCAAGAGCCGTATAGAAGTTAATAGGAATTTTATTATTTTTTGGCAATATGAGTACAAACATACCATCCTTCTTGAGAATACGATGAATATTTTTAATTAATTTTCCTGGATGACTAGCAAAACGAAAAGCATAAGAAAGATTAACAATATCAAATTCACTTTCTGGTATTTGATCAAGATTTTCAAAGGCCCCAATAAATTGACGACCTTCACGTACAACACCTAAATCTAGCATTTTCTGACTTCGATCATAATCATAAATATCTAAATAAAGCCCCTTTTCTTGAAACACTTCTAATTGTCTATGATATGCACGATATTGCGTCGAAGGCCCAGATGCCAAATCAAGCGCCTTGAGTGGATTCTCTTTTGTTCTTTTTAGTTCAGGGAATTGATCACTTGCCAAATAATCTAAACTAGCCACATTGGCAAAATAGGAACTCTTATTATCCAATATTTGTAAATAAATGTCAGAAATATCATCCCATAATTGTTTTAATACTTCTGGGTTAGTCTCTCGCAAGATTTCTACAATCTTTGCCTGAAACTGCTCCATTAAAGAAAGTTCATAATCATCAAATGCTACATGTGAATCTCCATATACCTTCTCTATCTCTTCACTAATACTTACCTTCTCTACTTCATAGAAAGCATTTAAAACCTCTGGTGTTAAGTTTCCATTAATCATCATTTCAGTTAAAATTTCTTTTATCCGGACTGTCATCGCTTTTAACCTATCTATTGATACTGGAACATCATACTCTAATGTAATAATTTCTAACTCTTTTCCTTCATAGTTACGTAATTTATCGATTCGGTGAGCCCGATCAATGGCTTGGTTTATGGTTGAAGATTTCCATGGAAAATTAAGAAATATAACAGCCTCAGCTTGTGTGGCTTGTATAGATGTTCCAATCGCTCCTGTTGTCCCAACCAAATTTTGAACAACTTTATCTTGTAATTTATTGACCTCTTTTAATCGATCAGAAAACTCAACGTCACCATCAACATATGCCACTTCATTTTGTAATTCTTTCTTGAGATATTCCTTTAAATGATTTGCCATCATTTTATAATCTGTAAAAATTAAGACCGATTTTCCTTGCACATTTCTTTCTCGAATAAGTCTAACAACAGCATCAAATTTTATATTATCAATTCTTTCATCAAACAATAAAGGATCTGAGACTACCTGTTCCAGACGTAGCACTTGAGTTTGGCTATATGACAAATCATCTTCATTAAAGCCAGTATCTTCATTAACTTGCTTTATATTCCCTTTAACATATCTTTTTTCAAATAGTTCTGGATACTTTAAAACCATATCATACAAAGCTTGTTGCCGATCATAACTTCCCGGAAGAGATATTGGTTCTTCACCATTTAATATCATTGTTCCTTCAAAAGGATTCAATGACACTGTTACAAATTTCTTTATTGGCAAACCTTTTATGACGTCATCTTTTAATCGTCGAATCATATGTTCAGAAAGATAACCTCCAAGCATTGCCATTTTATCTAAATTTTCAACCTTGAACGTTCTTGAAAACTTCTCCATGCTAATAGAATTAATATATTGAGCCTCTGGACTATCATCATTACGCGCAAGATATTTTAAATATGATAACAAATCTGAAATGCGATTTTCGAGTGGAGTTCCTGTAATCACAATCTTATATTTAGCTTGAATTGCTCCTTGCCCATTAGTATCACCAAAAACAACTCGATAGAGATTTGTTTTAGGGTTTTTTAAAAGATGCGCTTCATCCATAGCAATAAAATCTGTTGTAGGAACATCTAATTTATTTGCATTTCTATATCTTTCAAAGATTTTCATGGCATCATAATTAACAATAACAACTCTCTTCTTACCATTAGGTAATTCTGGTCTTTGACTATATAAATATTGTTTTCGCTTTAATCTCTCTTCTTTATTTAAATTATTAAACTCAACAAAACTAATTTTCTTATTATGTTTCAACTCATTTGGAATATCCGCTGATGACAAATTAACCACTTCAATCTCAGTGTCTGTATGGTTCACAATATCTTCAAGCCAGCGTGATACTGCCTTTTTTGGCGCCAAGACTAACATTTCCTTCTCTGTGCTGGCTAAAAATGTAGCTATAGTTTCTAATGTTTTACCTAAACCCATCTCATCAGCTAATAAAGCATTCCTTTTTTCTAACATTTGTTGCACTGCCACTTGTTGATACAAATTTAAGTGTGTTTTGAAGTTAAGCCCATTACTCTGTAAAAATTGTTGTGTTTTATTAGCCTTCTCAACTTTTTTTAAAATTGTAGATAACGCATCAAAAGTAATAGAACCTTGTTCTAGAGATAAAATGCGATTGATTTCCGTTAATAAATCATCTCTACGAAAATCTTCAGGTGATGGTGCGTAATACTGTCTAAAGAAATATTGTTCTTCTAAACGAGTAATAAACCGTGTTGCGACTTTCTTTGTCATTTCCTGGAGTGCAATATCTACTGTAAGTTTCTCGTCATTACGTTTAAGTTGTTGATCAATATATTTAGCTATTTCTAATATCGTTTCTTGTGTGAGCGAGTCTGTCTGGTTTAGTTGAACAAATATTTTTGATTTTGTTTCTTCTTTTTGAGATAAAACCTTAGATTTCTTGGTCCTTTCTTGAATCTTCCCTTCAACAATATTAAGAATTCGATTATCGAAAATCTTCTCTAGCTCTTCTTTATCATACTCACCTTCTAAATCTGAAGCAATCATTCCCCATAAAATAACTTTCATATCCAATCCATATCGTGACGATAAATATACAATATTTTCTTTTCCAATAACTTCGAATAAACCATCTACAGACTTCTCCATCTTATTTAAGTTATTTTTTTGCTCCTCATTTTTCTTGAGAAGATCTAAAATAGAACTAGTTCTTCTTTCTTTACCCTTAATCTCAATATCAAAATCTATTGGTTCCAGAGGCCTAAGATCTTTTATACGTTTACGTCTCTCTAGTTCAGCTATAACAAGACTCTGATAACCACCTTGAACTCGATTTAAAGTTTGAAGCTCCAAATAAGCTTTTTCAAGCAATATTTGTCTTGAAATTTGACCTTCAATAGTCTTAAGTGTTTCTACGACAATATCTGTTGCAGTAAAATTAGAGTTGGTAAAAAAATTTTTTCCACTTTCTTTTCTACTTCCATTTTCTTCCATGGTCATCTGATAATATTCTTGTCTGGTAAAAATACCCGTATCCACTCCTAATCTATCTACATAATACGTCAAATTCTCACGATTAACATTTCTTATATGTTTTTTAATCAACGTAGTTACAATACTTTTAATATCCTCGCTGATATATATTGAAGATTCAGTTTGAAGCCTTTTTCTGCGTTCAGCTTCTTGTATAAATATTTTCTTCTTAAAAATGAAATCTATTGCTTCGAAATCAGTTAATCCAAAATCTTTCTGAAAAGTAAAATAAGAAATAGGGCCACTATATTCCCTTAATTTATTCAACATTGCAAATTTTTCCTTACCATTAGATGTCATAGTTAGAAAAAACCTGACAGGCTCAAAGATTTTCCTTCGGCGATTCTCCTCGTCAATCAGTTTTTCGATATCATTAGATGATATTTGATAAAAATCAACTCCATTGAGTTTATATTTTACTTTAAAATCATCTAAATCTAAAACACCATCTTCCTCTTTGAGTAAATCTCTGATTTGCTTTTTGTATTCATTAATAATCTTCTCTCTTTCTGATTTAGGCTTATTAGAAAAAGTTTTTCTATTAATTTCTTCAAAATTAATTGTTTTTGATATCTTATTTATTGCCTTACCGGAAACGCTAACTCCATTAGTAAATATGACTCGAGGAATTTTTTGTCCATACACCTCAATTTCATCAATATTCTCAATTATAAATAACTTTCCTAAATATGCGACTTCCTGCCCTTTCTGAAGAGTTAATTTATTACTTTCTCCTTGTTCACTCCCCATCCCCTCATCCCCTTCCATCGGTGAGGACGACGGTTTTGAAATAATCTCCCCTTGTTCATTTAATGGATTGATGCGAGTAGATGCTGTTTTTAATATGCCTCGTTGCTCAACATGAACTGAACTTGCTTCATCGACATACGCCCCTGTGGCCTTTGGATTTAACACCGCCCCGCCTGAAAAATACTTCCGCGGGATAATCTGCTGTGTCTGCGCATCATAATCTTCTTTGATAAAATCAAAGACCCCCACTTTAAACGCTTCCAAATACTGCTGATAAATCTTTTCCTTTATATCTCTGTCCTCAGCTTCAACGCCTCCTACATGGTTCTGTCCAACATAGATTTTCCCAAGCACACTTTCCTTTAAATTTTCTTTAAACCAAGTAGCTAAAATAACCGCGTTATAAATCTGACGTAACTGGGCAAAGTTCTTACCTTCATTCACTTCACGTTCAATCTCTGGCAGAATGATCTCTTTGATTAATTCTGACGATACATCGTTGACTTCTTTGACATTATCCTTAGACAGTTGATCTGTGCCGATATCTTGACGTAAAGAATTATGATCAAGCGCTACATAATCTTCTTCAAGTAATACTTTCAAATGGCTTTGCGCCACAAAAACGGTATCACCGTTTTCATAAATCGTGGCTTTTTCCGGGACGATCCAGACCTTATTAAAGGTATTCATCGGGATTTCACTTGTGCCATAAAGTTCTTGGGATTTTGAATAAATCTTATTCCAAAACGTTTCCCCTAATTCGTCTTCGGGATAAATTAAGGATGAGGTGATTTGTTTAAGCAAATAATCCTGCGCCAATAAATCTCGGCCCATTTCCGTGACACCAAATTGATTGGGCACAATGCGGTTCTTTTCATAAGGTGATAAATTGACCCATAAATCTTCTTCAGGAATGGTTAAAGCTGTTAAAAAATATTTGATTAATTTATCCGCTTCACCGCGAAAATCATCACCCTCTAACTGACTGTCACCGGTATCAATGATAAAATCAAAACGGAATGGATCTTGGGGAAGAATCTTAAGCCCTTTAATTACAGCTGGTTGAAAGACCGGACTGAGCTGAACCATAGCTCCTGGAGCTGGAAGATTTAAACCTGTCACGGATGATTGCGCAGATACGTTAGATATTGGTGTTATTGGACTTACACCAAATATAAAGACTAAAAATAGAGAAATAACCCTATAAACAGCTTTAAATTGATTTTTTTGGCGAAATATAATCATATTCTTTAAGTAAATGATAACGGATTTGATAAATATAGTTTACTATATATATAAATATAATGCCAATTGCACCAAAAATGCACATTATTGTAAAGTCTTGATATCAAACTACTTTCAATTAAAATTATTTTTTTTCGACAAATAATATTAAAAATTTCCTCGTTTGATATTTTCATCAAAATATTCCATATTTATGTCACATTAAACTCCAAAATGAAAGCATTTATGGACATTAAAGAAAATCTCCCTAAAGCAGTTACTTTACTTCTTTAATACCATACCGGAAATAGAAAATTTAAACTTAAAACCTTCTTTGCCAATCAGTCGACAAATTTTGTTAGATCTTAAACCGTAATCCTACGAAATCAGTTTTGACAAACCCCTATTACCATGCTAGCATAGCGCCATGATTAAGTCCTTATTTGAGGGCTTTCTCGATTTGGTTTATCCGCCCCATTGTATTCTTTGTAAAACCAATTCTTCTGCCCGGCTTCCCCGCCATCCGTTATGCCCTCAATGCCAACATCAAATTTCCTGGAATACACCGCCGTTTTGTCCGAAATGCAGCCGTCATTTGGGAAGCGCCCAACGTGCGCGCTGCCGCGATTGTCAACAAACTCCGATGCACTTTGATTTTGCTTGGTCGGCCTGTCTTTATCAGGATCTGTTACGCACGCTCATCCACAAATTCAAATATGAACAAAAAACTTACCTGCGCTTCTTTTTAACGCAGTTGATGATTGATTTTATCCACCGGCATGAATTAGATATTGCCCAATTCGATCTGCTTGTGCCGATTCCTTTATTTCCGACACGTCTACGTGAGCGCGGATATAATCAATCACTCCTCTTGACTCAACAATTAAGTAAAACTTTTAATATACCCTATGCAGATCATCATTTGATCCGTGTCCGCCCGACAGAAACTCAAACACACTTATCCCGAAAAGAACGCTGGACAAACATTGAACACGCTTTTAAAATAAAGGCTCCTTGGAAAGTGCGGGGCCAATCCATTTTAATTATTGATGATTTAATGACTACCGGTGCCACAGCTTCGACCGCCGCACAATGCCTGAAACAGTCCGGAGCTAAAACGGTCGCTGTTCTTACTCCGGCGATAACGCTTTAAATAGTATTTTTTATTTGTCTATTAAAATAGTCCATGATATTCTTCTTAAAACGATACATATATCTATTAATAAGGATCTAAACATGATTAAATTAACAAAACGAATTACTGTAAATCCCAAACAATGCGGTGGACGCCCTTGCATCCGTGGTATGCGTATCCGCGTAACAGATGTTCTTGAATTACTAGCTAATGGCCTCACACCTGATCAAATTCTAAAAGAACTACCCGACTTAGAATTAAAAGATATTCAAGCTTGCCTTCGCTTTGCTAGTCAACGATTTGATCATCCGGTGGTCGCCCCTTGATAATTTGGATCGACGCCCAACTCTCTCCTCATCTTGCTGAGTGGATCAAAGAAACTTTTCATATTGATGCTTATTCAGTAAGAGACCTTGGTCTACGCGACGCCGAGGATAGAACCATCTTTAAATCAGCCAAACTCAAAAAAGCTGCTATTATGACTAAAGATAACGATTTCTTAACACTTTTGGATGAGCTAGGCGGGCCTCCACCTCAGATTATCTGGATCACTTGCGGAAACACATCTAATAATGCTTTAAAAAAAATCTTATCAAAAACCCTTCCAACCGTCCTAACTCTCTTAAAAGATGGAGAATCCATCGTCGAAATACGCGACCAATCTTGAAATGTAAGCCACATTTATCCCGAAAAGAACGCTGGACAAACATTGAACACGCTTTTAAAATAAAGGCTCCTTGGAAAATAAACGGCCGATCTATTTTGATTATTGACGATCTTCTGACAACTGGGGCTACAGTCTCAGCTGCTGCTGAAAATTTAAAACAATCCGGAGCAGCCACTGTCGGGGTATTAACTCCGGCTATTACGCTTTAAAAATTTTATAATTACTGACCAATGAAAATTATCCGTTCTTACATTTTAAAAGAACTCCTTCTTCCTTTTTGCTTATCATTAGGAATTCTTACTTGCGTCTTCCTTTTAGGAAATCTCATTCAATTAGCCAATTTGGTTATAAATAAAGGCGTCAATCTTGGAACCGTCGGACGCGTATTTCTTCTTTATATTCCTGTATTGCTGGGCTATACACTGCCTATTGCCTGTTTAGTCGGTATCATTGTAACCTTTAGCCGTTTTTCAGCGGATAATGAAATCCTGGCGCTACGCGCCAGCGGAGTCCATCTGGGTA
This sequence comes from Candidatus Omnitrophota bacterium, assembly GCA_020632515.1. Taxonomy (GTDB): domain Bacteria; phylum Omnitrophota; class Gorgyraeia; order Zapsychrales; family Zapsychraceae; genus JACKFK01. The sequence goes on from JACKFK010000007.1 coordinate 100,295, forward strand.
AACTCCTTATTCCTTTATTTATCGTTGGCGTTATCATTAGTTTATTTGCGGTGGTCCTCAACGAACGCATCATTCCTTACGCTCATTATGAACAACAAAAAACATTGAAAAACCTTGGCGTCAGCAATCCTACCGCGCTTCTTGAAGCCGGCGTTTTTATTAATTCCTTTGATAGCCAAGTCCTCTTTATTCATAAAATCGATGGTAACCAACTTTATAACATTACCATTTATCAACCACAGGCAGACGGGCCGACTCGAACCATCATTGCCAAACGCGGCGAATTCACGCCAGTTCCGGGGGAAGATAAAATCAAACTGAAACTAATGGATGGGACTTCTGATGAACCGAATTTAGAAAATCCAGACAATTTTTACAAACTTAATTTCAAAAATTATTTTATGACTTTGGATTTATCCAACAAAAAAGAAAAAATCGAAAAAAAACCAAAGGGCATGACTTTAAAAGAATTAAAAGATGAAATCATCCGGCTGGAAAGACTTTTGGTTGACACCAATCGTCTACAGACTGAATATTTACGAAAAATCACCTGGTCTTTTTCTTCCTTAATTTTTATCATGTTGGGATTCCCTATTGCCGTTATTACACATCGCCGAGAAAAATCCGCCAATATTGTTCTGGCCATTTTCTGTGCCGCCTTTTATTATTTAATTACTTTAGGCTGTGAAGCTTTAAGCATTAAAGCGATTATCCGGCCGGAAATTATTATGTGGCTACCAAACGCGATCGCGGGATTAGCCGCCATCATTCTTAATATCAAATGCGTATCTTAGATCGTTACATCAATTTCAATATCATTAAAATATTTACAATCACCGTCTTTGTATTCTGCGGTCTCTATGTACTAATTGATATCACCAGCACCTTAGATGAGATCATCGACAGAAAAATCCCTATAAATATATTAATAAAATATTATTTGAATTTCTTTCCGATCATCCTTGTGCAAACAGCCTCTATTGCCTGTTTAATCTCCTCACTCTTAACCTACAGTGCTATGAATAATACCAACGAAATCATTGTTATGCGCGCCAGCGGATTAAACTTTTGGCAAGTCGCCCGGCCAGCGTTGATGTTTGCCCTGCTAATTACCGCAGTAATCTTTTGTTTGAATGAACGGCTTGTTCCGCAGGCGACTGAAGTGACTAAAGAAATTCGCGACGAAAATATGATTCTAAAAGTCGACCGCGCGCGTAAGCAGAAAGAAAAGATTAAAAATTTAACTTTTTACGGCCTTAAAAACCGTTTATATTTTATTGACTACTACAGTCCCAACACCTACGAACTCAATGGAATCACTATCATTGAACACGATAATCATCAAAATATTGAACAAAAAATTGTCGCGCTTAAAGGCAAATGGACAGGAATTGCCTGGAAATTTTATAACTGTCAAATCACCACTTATGACTCCACGCAACTCAACAAACCGGATAAAATAAAAGTTTATAAAGAAAAACTCATGGACATTAAAGAAACTCCCGAGGATTTTTTACGACAAAGACTTAATGTTTCAGCCATGAATATTAAAGAACTGCATGATTACATCGGACGATTTGCTAATAGCGGCGCGAAGAAAGCATTAAGTAATTTAAAAGTAGATTTATATCAAAAGTACGCGTTTCCAATTGGAAATTTTGTCATTGTCTTGATTGGACTTCCCTTTGCGCTTTTAGTCCGCAGCCGTAAAGGCACGACTTTTACTTCGGTAGGAATCGCGGTAGGAATAGGTTTTCTTTATTATGTTGCAAACGCGGTAACTTTAGCTTTTGGGAAAGGGGGGCTTTTCCCTCCTCTATTATCAGCTTGGGCGGCGCCGATGATTTTTACCGGAATCGCATTGGCCACAATTAAATCAAGATTCTATTAACATTAAATTTACACATACTCTCGGGCTAACCTGTTTCCTAAATTACAAACAATTTCATAATTAATCGTTCCTGCTAATCGCGCTAATTCATCTGCTGCAACTTCCTCTTTCCCCTCGCGGCCTAAAATTGTTACTGGCATACCCAACTGCAAGTTAGGAACTTTAGAAACATCCACAACAATTTGATCCATAGTCACGGCTCCCAATATTGGACAACGTTGACCTTTGATTAGAACATCCCCTTTATTGGAAAGGAGGCGTGAATATCCGTCGCTGTAACCAATAGGCAAAGTTGCGACCTTCATAGATTGACGCGCGATAAATTTCCGCCCGTAGCTAATGCTCCGTCCCTTTTCGATATTTTTTAAAAAAATGATCCGGGATTTAATACTCATCACAGGTTTTAAATGAATCTTTGTTTTTAACTTATCCTGCGGATAAAGACCGTAAAGCATCAACCCTGGCCGGACCAAGTTTAGTACATGTGTTTTGTAGCCGGCAAGCCCCATACTATTTGCCGCGTGAATAAATGGAATAACAATGCCGGATTTATCCAGACGCAGAATAAGATTATAAAAAGTCTGAATCTGTTCACGCGTAAAAGCATGGTTCGTATCCGCCGCTGGGAAATGCGTGTATAACCCATGGATTGTCAAATTCCTTAACTGATGAATACGTCCAATAAATTCATAGGCTTGTTGATGCCAAACACCTAACCGTCCCATACCAGTATCCACTTTGATATGAATGGAGCAACGTCGATTTAATTTCTTAGCGCGTTGTTGTAACGCCAAAGCCAACTCATATGTACAAATTGTTGGTGTTAATTGATATTGAAAGATTTCCTTCACAAACTCATTAAGCGTGCTTTCTAAAAGCAAAATTGGACGCTTAATCCCGCTCTTTCTAAGCTTAATTCCTTCCGCCACATCAGAAACAGCAAAATAATCAATACCCTCTTTTTGCAGCAATAAACCAATTTGCTCAGCCCCATGCCCGTAAGCGTCGGCCTTAATCACCGCGAGAATCTGGGAATGGCTGTATGAATATTTTTTGGAATTTCGACGGGTGGGCAGATAAAATTTATTCTTTTTGGCCAGAACCCTTAAACAGCGGACATTATGTTCAACAGCTTTTAAATTAATCTCAACCCAGGTGAGTTTATTCATAGAATATTAAACGTTTTTACGCACTTGACAATCTTCAGGATATAAATAGATCGGAATCAAATTTTCCGCGACATCTGTTTTTTTCTCACGAAACTTTTGAATAACTGATTCTATCATTAAACGAGCCTGCGGGTATTGATATTTTTCTTGCGCGAATTGAAAACTAATCTTATCCTTTTTTTGAGAAAGAATTTGTGACTTGTAAATCTTCACAGCATCGCCAACAAAGATAACATCATAAGTAATTTCCTGACAGACTTGATCAATACTGCCTAAACGATACGGCACTACTTTTGTCAATTGCCCATTAACTTTCTTAAATACGGCCCAATAAACCAGATTCCGCCGAGCATCAGTAATCACACAGATATGCTGATCTTTATCGCTAGATTTGATTCCATTAGCAATGATATCTAAACTTGATATTCCAATAACAGGTTTGTTATTAGCAAAGGCTAAACCTTTAAGCGTGGCCAGTCCAACCCGTAATCCGGTAAATGACCCCGGGCCGAGCCCCACCGCAAAACCGTCAATCTTATCCAAAGATAAGTGTACATTATTTAACACCTTATCAATATTGGCAATAATCGACGTGGAAAGCGATTTATTTGCTGGAAAATTTCGATAAGTCAAAACAGTTCCATTTCTGGCAACTGCCAAACTTAATTTAGTTGAAGATGTATCCATAGCAAGAATGTTCATCATACTTATGGTCCTTTAATTTTATACAAACAAGCCATTTTTGCGACATAATCCTGATATCGTTTTCCCACACCTATAATTTTAATACACCGGCTTTCATCTTTTTGATGCTTTAATTCTATCTTTAAATATTCCTGCGGCATTAAATCCCCTAATTTCTCAGCCCATTCAATTGCTGCTATTCCATCGCCATATAAATATTCTTCGTATCCCAGTAAAGCGATTTCCTTTAAGTCATCTAGACGGTACAAATCAAAATGATATAACGGCTTCTTCCCTTCATAAGTGTTCATCAGAACAAATGTTGGACTTTGTACTTTCTCCGGCGAAATTTTTAATCCGCTGGCAATAGATTTAACCAAAGCTGTTTTTCCTGCTCCAAGATCCCCTAATAAACATACGATGTCACCCGCCTGCAACAGTTTAGCCAAATGTTTACCAAGAACTTGTGTTGCTTCGATATTTTTTGAGATAATCACAATATTTTTCATAACTTTAAAAATGTTTAAATCCTTTTAAGGGCATCTTCGTGTGTTGTTGTCTAGAATCCAGCAACATCAATCCATTTTCTTGATTACATATCTGTCCGACCAATTGAAATTGATTCTTTTGTGCAAATCTTAAAGCTGTTGTTGTTAAGTTTCTTTTGGGCACCGTAAAAAGCAGTTCAAAATCTTCCCCTTCATATAATGCTTGTTTTATTTTTGCGTTTACTCGCAAAGGGATTTTCTTTTCTTCTAATATCGCGCCAACTTTACTCGCTTTCATAATATGCCCTAAATCTGCAGCCAACCCGTCAGAAATATCAATCATTGCTGAAGGTTTAAGATATTTAACAATTAATTGAGCTTCTTGCTGACGAGGCATAAACCGCAGATGATGCCCACTCTGAAAAGAGTTTCCTAGTTTTCCTGTAACAAAAATCTGATCCCCTGCTTTAGCTCCGGAGCGCGCCACTAAATTTTTCTTTTCAACTTCGCCTGTTAAAGCAATATTAATAACAATCTTCGAACTTTTAACAGTATCTCCACCGACAATCTGGACGTCAAACCTTTGCGCTAATTTGTTTATTCCCCGGTAAATGTTCGTGACGAATTTAACATCTAACTGCGCAGAAACTCCCAGTGAAACAAGCGCGTATTTTGCGCGTCCTCCCATGGCTGCCACGTCGCTAATATTGCATGCTAACGCTTTATGACCAATTTCCTGCGCCGACATTGATCGTGTAAAATGGACATCCTCCATCAACATATCCGTCGTTAATAAAAGATATTTATTTTGAGTAAAACTGACAACAGCCGTATCGTCACCAATGCCTTTTATAACGTCTTTGGCTGCCGATTGTCGTTTTCGAATTTCTTCAATTAAACCGAATTCACCTATTTGGGAAAGTTTTCTAAACATTTAAGAACTGTGAATTCAAATTCCGTTCTCTCACTTTATCTTTACGGATTTTATCGTTGCTTTAATATTTTTTACAAACGGTGGCCGGATAATCCCCTGCTCTGTGACAATCGCAGAAATAAGTTTGGCCTCGGTTACGTCAAAGGCTGGATTAAAAACTTTAACATTCTGTGGAGCTGTTTGAATACTACGGAAATTGATAACCTCATCTGAACCGCGCTGTTCAATAGGAATCTGTTTTCCTGAAGAAATGTTCAGATCAAATGTGGAAAACGGCGCGACCACGTAAAAAGGAATATTATGAAACTTCGCGAGAACCGCTAAATTATAAGTTCCAATCTTATTAGCGGTATCACCGTTGGCGGCAATCCGATCTGCACCGGTAAAAACCGCATCAATTTTTTGATCCCTCATCAGTCCAGCTGCCATACTATCGCAAATTAATGTTGTGTCAATCTTCGCGCGCATCAATTCCCACGTTGTTAAACGCGCGCCTTGTAATAGTGGGCGGGTTTCACACGCGTAAACTTTAAATTTCTTATTCAACCGCTTAGCGCTGTACATTACACCCAACGCGGTTCCATAATCCACCGTGGCTAAAGCTCCCGCATTACAAATTGTCATAATACGACTGTTCGCCTTGATTAACTCAGCTCCATGATCGCCCATGGCCCGACATACTTTTCGATCATATTCATAAATGGCCAATGCTTCGCTTTTTAATAATTGTTTTAAATTCTCAACACTCTCTCCGGCATGACGCTGCAAAACATTCTTCATTTGATCTAAAGCATTGAATAAATTAACAGCGGTTGGCCTTGATGTAGCCAAATAATCACATACCTTATTAACATGTTGGATAAATTTACGTGAATCTTTTCCTTTAAACGTTTTTATTCCTAACAGGACACCAAAACCCGCAGCCACACCAATCGCCGGTGCCCCGCGTACCGACAATCGTTTAATCGCAGCCCACAATGTTTTCACATCACGGCAAATGATAAACTCTAATTTATTCGGCAGTTTGGTTTGATCAATTAATTTAACATAACCGTTTTGCCAGCAGATGGTAGGTAATGTCATCATTTATTTAAACTTCTTAAATATTATCCAATTTCAATATTATCTTTTTGATTTCTGTGACATATTGTTTATTAATTCGTTGAAAAATTTCATCGGCTTTAACTTTTGAGTAAACATGTGTCGTTTCATTACGATCTTCTAACATCTTTAAAAACACTTGTTCTTCTAAAATCCATCCAAGTCGAAAAGCTTCCTTAAGAGTTTCTCTAGGTGATTTTGTTAGAACGCCTTCTTTGTGAAGATAAATCCTTAACGCTTTCCACATCAGCTCAAATGTGAATTCAAACCGTTGAATAACACCATCCTTATCTAACTGATCTTTCGCATTCATACATCCTTCTTCCAAACTTTGAAAAGCATCCTTTAAATTAATCAATACTTTCTCTAATTCATTTTTCATAAATAACCTTCCCCGTTTCAAAGATTATATTCTTGAAATCTTCATCAGCTTTATTTAAATAAACAACATCTATTTTATAAAGCCCGCAAACATCTTCTATCTTATCTTTCATTTTTCTCTCTATTGAAAAATCGATTTCTTCACATTCCACTGCAAAATCAAAATCAGAAGAAAATTCTGCTGTCCCTTTTGCCCGTGATCCAAACAAAATTATCTTCGAAGGATTGAGATATTCTTTTAGAATCTTAACAACTCCATCATAGATTTCTTGTTCTCGCTTCGTCATATTTCACGTCTTTTCAATCTCAATCCGCGGAAAAAGGGCTTCGTGTGCTTGAAGTTTTGTTCCAGGTTTTAATCCTCCCCAACTCACGTTGGTTCCTTGCGCGCCCAAAACCGCAAGAACTTTTCCTGAACGGGATGGAATAACAGGAAATAGATGCACCGCACTGACGCGTAACGCCTCAGCCGTAACATATAAAATAGTTCCCGTACGTTCTAAATCCTCTTTAACAGTTTTCCAGGGAGCTTGAAGTTCTAAATATTTATTAACCTGCCGGACTAATATCAACACTTCCTCAATCGCTTCATTAACATGAAAATCATTCACTAAGTTTGCAACTTTTTCCTTTAACGCGCTGGCAACTTTCTTAACTTCACAATCTTCTGGCGTTAATTCCTTTACTTCAGGGATACATCCGTCGAAATATTTACCGATCAAACCACTGACACGGTTAAGTAAATTCCCAAAATCATTGGCTAAATCACTATTGTAACGTTTAATAAATGACTCGATCGTGAAACTCGCGTCTTGGCCCAGCACCATTTCTCGCATCAAATAGTAGCGCACAGGATCAACCCCATATTCATCGATCAAATCTAAAGGATTCACAATATTACCTAACGACTTACTCATTTTTGTCTCACCGGTCAACCACCATCCATGAGCAAAAATCGTCTTCGGCAATGGTAACTTTAACGAAAAAAGCATGGTCGTCCAATAAACACAATGTGTTGTTAAGATATCTTTCCCGATCAATTGGACACTGGCCGGCCACCACTGCTGAAATTTATTTTCATCTCCGGAATAACCAATCGCAGAAATATAATTAATAAGCGCGTCAAACCAAACATATGTCACATAATCTTTATCAAAAGGAATTTCAATTCCCCAATTAAGCCGTGATTTTGGACGAGAAATGCATAAATCCCCTAAAGGTTGACGGAGAAATCCTAAAATTTCATTACGGCGATGCTGCGGCTGGATAAATTCAGGATGATCATTAATATAATCAATCAGCTGCTGCTGATATTTACTCATCTTAAAAAACCAATTACGTTCTTTAAGATTCTTAATGTCACGGAATTCTCCGGAATCTTTTTCTGTTTCAGTAATAAATCGTTCCTCGGAAACCGAATACCAGCCTTCATACTCATCCATGTAAATATCACCTGCATCGTAAACTTTCTGCAAAATCGTTTGAACAACTTTAATATGACGAGACTGAGTTGTTCGGATGAAATCGTCGTACTGAATTTCCAATTTTTCCCAAAGCTGTAAAAAACGGGGGGCCAAATCATTACAATGATCGAGTGGCGACAACCCTCTTTTTTCAGCGGCCTGCTGCACTTTCTGCCCATGTTCATCAAGTCCAGTTAGAAAAAAAGCTTCTTCGCCATTACCTCGATGAAACCGCGTTAAGACATCAGCTAAAATAGTTGTATACGCATGCCCGATATGCGGTTTATCATTTACGTAATAAATTGGTGTGGTGACATAAAACTTTTGTGTATTCATTGAAATATTGAATGATTTCTTGTTGAAAAGATTAATTGATGATTAATTCTTGCTAGGCATGGGAACATATGTCTTTAGCACACGACCTTCTTCTAACTCCACACTGACCAGACGCTTTAAAATATTCACGTCAATTACCCGCCCCTTACCTTCGTCTGTACTGAATTTATCACCAACGTGCGGTAAGGCTTTAGAAAATTCTTTATAAACCACAAACTCATATGCCATGCAGCATTTGATCCGTCCGCAAACCCCAGAAATCCGTGAAGGATTAAGAGGCAACCCTTGTTCTTTCGCCATCTTAATAGACAACGGATGAAAAGATTTCATGTATGACGCACAACACAATTCACGACCACAAACACCATAGCCGCTGACAATCTTTGCTTTATCTCGCACCCCGATTTGTTTTAACTCGATGCGGACACGGAAAACTCGGGCTAAGTCTTTCACCAGATTTCTAAAATCAACCCGGCCATCGGCGGTAAAAAAGAAAATAACTTTACTGCTGTCAAACGTGTATTCGGCTTTAACAATTTGCATATGTAATTTTCTATCAGTTATCTTACGCATGCAGATATTCAAAGCGTCCTTGGCTTTTTGCGTATTATTCTCAATCTGTTTTATATCGCCTTCAGTTGCTTTACGGATAATTTTTCCATTAACACCGTCTGTTTTTCCTTTGCACACCGCATTCACATCGGATACAACTTGTCCAAACTCTGAGCCACGATCAACTTCCAAAATCACATGATCACCACGATCACACTGCACATCATTTAAATCGTACCACTCCACAGCCCGATACTCACCTAACCGCACTTGAATTAGTTTACCCATGACATCCGCTCCTTTAATATCATTAACGGAATCTTAATATTAAGATTATCCGTTAATAATTTATACGCATTAGTTATTTCGTTAAGAACTTCGTTAAGATCCGAAAATGAAACTGATTTCTGAAAAGCTTTTAAATCCTGTATTCGATCCCGATTAATTAAATAATTTTCTTCTGTGCCTGATTTAAGCAAAACAGCATCCCTCACCCAACTATATAGAACACTTAAAAATTCTTTCATTTGAACGTTATCCGCTGTGATTTCTTTAATAAATGCATCTACATCACGCGCATATATAAAATCATCAATTAAACTATTTTTCCGTCCGAAAACATTGTTTTCTTTTAATATATGCGCCCGCCCCAAACACCCTTGAGCAAAATAGGCTAAAAATCGAATTTCGTCTTTATCATCATAGTATTGCTCCAAATTCTTTTCAAGAACTCTATTGGAGACCGGTAAAAAATACATAAAATGACATCTTGATTTAATAGTATCTAAATTACGCTCCGGGACTGCTGTCGTTAAAATTATTAAACTATTTGCTGATGGCTCTTCCAGAGTTTTAAGCAACGCATTAGAACTTTCCAACGTCATATTCTCAATATGATGGATAATAAAAACCTTAACCCGGGCTTCATAAGGCCGCAGATTGCTTTGATTAAGCAGTCCGCGGATTTGATCTATCTTAATGGTTTCCTCTTGGCCATCAATTAGAAAAATATCTGGATGGCTGCCAGTATTAATTTTCTTACAGGAAGAACATTGATCATTACACGATCCCGGATTAACGCAATTTATAAGTTTAGCAACTGCTAAAGCCGTAGCTTTCTTACCAGAACCTTTAGCCCCAACAAAAAGATACGCATGCGCTAATCGCTGCCGTTGATGAAGCCTGCTGATTCGATCGATAATTTCAGAGTTTACTTGTTCTTGTAAAATAGCCATCTTTATACTTTAATAACTTGATTAATATAATTCATAACGATTGTAAAAATATCTTCCCGGGATTGATCACTTTCAATCAGTTTTACCCGATCCGGATAAAGCCTCCCCAATTCTTGATACCCTTTTCTCACTTTATTATGATAAGAAATATCTCGCAACTCAATCCGGTCTTTCGCCCTTGCAATACGCGACAATCCCTTTTTCGCGTCAATATCAAAAATTAACGTGAGATGCGGTTCTAATCCTTGTGTAACAAAAGCGCCCACTTGGTTGATAAAATCGATATCCACGCCGCAACCATACCCTTGATAAACCACTGTTGAATCCAAAAAACGATCACACAAAATAATGGTTCCTTTTTTTAATTCCGGAAGGATTAATTCTTTCACAATTTGTGCCCGGGCCGCCATGTATAATAATGTTTCGCATTCTTTCGATATTTCCTTATTATTTACATCGAGTAGAATTCTTCGAATTTTCTCACTGATTCTTACACCGCCAGGTTCGCGCAAAAGAATTACCGGCTTTCGAGCCTTCTTTAAATGTTGATGAACCATTTGAATCTGTGTGCTTTTTCCTGAACCTTCTGATCCTTCGAATGTAATAAAAAAGCCTTTCACAATCTTCTCCATGTTTGTCCAGCCTTGGAATCCTCAACAATAATATTTTTATTCTTTAATAAATCCCGCAATTCATCGGATTTCTTATAATCTTTATTTAACCGCGCTTCTTGTCGTTGCTTTAATAAAGACTGCTCTTCCTCTGTTAACTCTTCTTTGCCCGGGGCAAACGTTATCATAAAAACATTCTTAAAAAGTTCTTTTAATTGATTAACTGACGAGGCGATTATTGCGTAATAATCCGAATCATCTTTATTGCGGTCAAAAAATTTATTTGTTTCATTCGTCCATTCAAATAAGTAACCCAAGGCTTTAGCTGAATTAAAATCATCATCCATAGACTCAAAGAACTTCTCTTTAAAGTTATTAACAAATTCAACTTCACACGGGTCAACGTTCTTCTCCTTTAATAATTCTTCTGCCTTTAATATCAAAACCTCAAAACGACCCAACGCCTTACGAGCATCAGCCATTTTCTCTTCACTAAAATCGATTGGACTGGCGTAATGAGAGGAAATATAAAACATTTTCAAAACATTTGCTGAATATTTTCCAACAGCATCTTCAACTGTAATAAAATTCCCCAGCGACTTGGCCATTTTCTGCGCGCGAATCGTTAATAAACCTAAATGAATCCAATAGCGGGCAAAAGGCTTTCCTGACAAAGCTTCAGATTGGGCAACTTCGTTCTCATGATGCGGAAATATTAAATCTCGTCCTCCAGCATGAATATCTAATGTCTGCGTATTCAAATGTTTCATACTCATACAAGAGCATTCAATATGCCATCCCGGCCGGCCGCGTCCCCAGGGGCTGTTCCAACCAGGATCTTCATCCGATGATTTTTTCCAAAGTGCGAAATCCAAAGGATCTTTCTTGTTTATGTCTGTTTCAATGCGTACTGCGTCCAGCATATGTTCAATGCTTTGACCAGAAAGTTTTCCATATTCTTTAAACTTCTTAACCTCATAATACACATTACCAGAAACCTCATACGCGTATCCTTTACCGATAAGCTCTTTAATATACTCCACCATAGCTTCAATATTCTCGGTAGCCCGCGGCTCACAATCGGCTTTATCCACTTCAAGCAGTTTTAAATCATTATAATACCCGTCAATATTCCGTTGAGCGACTTCTTCACTTGAACTTTTTAGTTCCTTTGCTTTATTAATAATTTTATCATCGACGTCAGTAATATTTCGGACAAAATAAACATTAAATCCCCGAAGATTAAGATATCGTTTAATCATGTCAAAAATATACAAACTGCGCGCGTGTCCGATATGACATTTATCATAAACCGTCACACCGCAGCAATACATCTTAACGTTCTTACCTGTTTGCGGAATAAACTCTTCTTTTTTCTTTGTCAGTGAATTATAAATCTGAATGGCCATAATAATTTATTAAAAGATGATCTTATCAGCTGAATTTTAATGAGAATTTGATTCTTTCTCTTCTAATTTTTTTACTCTCTTAACTAATTCTTTTAAATGCTGCATCACCGGATCAACGACATGCACATGATCCAATTCCGCTTCAACGCGTTGCCCATCTTTGCGTGTAATACGACCAGGCACGCCAACCACCGTGGCATTAGCCGGAATTGACTTGATTACAACCGCGTTCGCCCCAACATAAGAATTTTTTCCGATTTCAATATTTCCCAAGACCTTCGCACCCGCACCGATTACCACATTATCGCACAAGGTGGGATGTCTCTTGCCAGTTTCTTTTCCTGTCCCTCCCAAAGTCACTCCTTGAAATAATGTGACATTATTACCGATAATAGTTGTTTCACCAATCACAACTCCCATACCATGATCAATAAACAAACGTTGGCCAATCCGCGCGCCCGGATGAATTTCAATCCCTGTCAGGAATCTTGCCAACTGAGAAAATGCTCTAGGAAAAAATGGGATCTTCAAAGTCCATAAAAAATGATTAATACGATGAAAAATAATCGCATGCACGCCAGGATATAACAAAAGAATCTGTAAAAATCCTTTGGCAGCCGGATCTCTTTCTTTAGTGGCCTTAATTTCATCTAAAAATACAATCCCTAAAATTATTAGAAAACCAATAATACTAAGGCTAATTAAGACAAATGAATTCATAATTCTTTATCCTTTTTCTTTAATAAAACCGAAGCAAACGCCGCGATACCTTTTTTTTCTCCAATTGATCCTAGGCCTTCATGCGTTGTTGCTTTGATGTTCACAAGTTCTTCATCAATCGCTAACTTATAAGCCAGATGAAATCTCATTTGCGGTTTATACTGATACAATTTCGGTTCTTCCGCCTGAATCATTACATCGACATTGTTCACCTGATAACCCTGATCTTCAATAATCTTATATACCTTCTCAAGAAGAATCATGCTGGAAATGTCTTTATATTGTTTATCCGTATTGGGAAAATGTTCTCCAATATCTCCTTTTCCTACAGCTCCCAGTAAAGCATCACATACCGCATGTAAAACAACATCAGCGTCAGAATGCCCTTCCAAGCCTTTTTCATAAGGGATTTCGACTCCGCCTAGAATTAACTTTCGCCCCTGAACAAGGCGATGTATATCATATCCAATACCAATTCTATATTGCATACACTAACCTTTTTTTAAATTTAAAAGCGCTTGTGCAATTACCAAGTCTTCCACCGTGGTTACTTTAATATTCCGATAATCACCGGGTAATATTTTAACCTTTATCCCTAATTGTTCAACTAAATAAGCGTCGTCTGTTGGATTTTGATTTTCCGCTTCATTATGTGCCTTTTCCAACAATTCACGCGCAAAAACCTGCGGGGTCTGAACCTCCCACAATTCTTCCCGATTCAATGTTTCTTTAACCGTCATCTCTTCTCTATTTACCCGTTTAATTGTTGGTTTAACCGGCGTGGCTGTAATCACAGCTTGATGTCTCTGGCAAGCCTCAAGCAACCCTTTAACCATATCCTGGGTAATAAATGGACGAGCTCCATCATGTATTACTACAATTTCTGTATTGGGAGAAAGTTTCTTTAAACCTTCTTTAACGGATTCACTTCGGGTCATTCCGCCAGGGATAATATTTTTAACTTTATCCAGCTTGTACTCATTGACAACATGTTCATATTCTTCTCGATAGTCTGAATGAATAACTAGCGTAACTGTATTCACAAATGAACATTGTTGAAAAATATCTAATGAATAAGTAATTAACGGTTGGCCGTTAAGCGGAATAAGGGGTTTGGGAGTTTTTGAATTAAACCGTGTTCCAATCCCAGCAGAAAGGACAATGACTTCAACTTTCATTAATCAATTTACCTTTAACTATTCAAGCCCCGCAAATATCATCTTTCCGGACTGGGTTTGTAAAACTGATGTGACTTTCACATTAATCATCTGACCAATATACTGCCGAGCTCCACTGACGACAATCATGGTTCCATCATCTAAATACCCCACAGCCTGACTAGGTTCCTTTCCTTCTTTTGTCAGCTTAACTTCGAGTTCTTCACCTGGAAAAACCACTGTTTTCACCGCATTGATTAATTCATGGACATTTAACGTCAAAATACCTTGCAAAGATGCTACCCGGGCTAAATTAAAGTCCGTAGTGCAGATGCGGGCATCCATAATTTTAGCCAGTTCAACAAGTTTTGTATCAACCGACTGATCCAACGGCATATCATCTTCATGAATATGAATGTCAATTTTAGGATCATTCTGCATAATTCTTAATAATTCCATCCCCCGGCGTCCGCGATAACGTTTTACATCATCGGCAGAATCAGAAATCGTTTGCAGTTCGTGCAGAACAAAACGCGGCACCACCAATCTTCCGGCTAGAAAATTAACTTTATAAATATCAATAATCCGTCCATCAATGATGGAACTGGTATCAAGCAGAATAACACCGTCTTTAATATCCTGCCGTCGAAAACGAACATAAGGAATTATTATATTAAACTCATCCTTTCCTCGCAATGCCATAACTGTTCCAAGATAAGAAAACATCAAAGTCAATACAACCTTGTAAACCGACTGAACAAATACTCCCAGCGGTAATAATGACAATATATCCGTTATCAACTTTGCCATAAAAACCCCCAACAACAGACCAAAAACCATACTTGACAATCCCCGCACGGAAACCCTTTTCAGACGTTGTTCTATAAAAATCAACAATAATCCGCAAAGCAAACCAATTTCAATGCCTAAAAGTGGATGTGAAAGGATTGTTCCAATATAATGGCCGACAATCGCGCTGATAATCAGAAAAAATAGACGGATAAATAGTAAAGTCATTACTTTATTCCTTTATTAAGTCAAGCGCCTCTTTGACAGTTTCTATGGGCACTACTTCAATGGCGGTGCCTTTTAAATTTAGTTTCGCTTTTAAATTATTCTTTGGAATGATACAACGTTTAAAACCAAGCCGCTGCGCTTCATTAATCCGGGCCATAATCTGACTAACACTACGCACTTCCGACGATAGACCAACCTCTCCTAAAACGACTGTGTTAAAATCAACTGGTTTATCTAGAAAAGCAGATGCAATAGCGATTATAACAGCCAAATCACACGCTGGATCCATAACCTTTACACCTCCGACCACATTCAAAAAAATATCTTTATCTTGAAGATTTAATCCCAAACGTTTTTCCAAAATAGCAATGAGCATAGCCAAACGATTAGAATCAAATCCTTGTGATTTATGCCTAACCATACCAAAGCTGGCATGGCTTACTAAACCTTGAATCTCAACAAGAAAAGGTCTTGTTCCCTCCATAATCGGAACAACAACTGAGCCTGAAGCGTTCTGTGGACGTTCTGATAAAAATATTTCCGACGGATTTGAAATTTCCATTAACCCGCCTGCTGTCATTTCAAAAACACCGATTTCATTGGTTGACCCAAACCGGTTTTTTGTCGCCCTAAGAATCCGATAAGTTGAATATCGTTCGCCTTCAAAATAAAGAACCGTATCAACGATATGTTCCAACACCCGCGGTCCAGCCAGCATCCCTTCTTTCGTAACATGTCCGATAATAAACATTGAAAGCCCTTTAGTTTTGGCTGTATGCGTTAAAATCGCCGCGCATTCTCTAACCTGACTAACACTACCCGGCGTAGAAGATAACTCAGGTTGAAACACAACTTGAATCGAATCAATCACCACAACCTCGGGTTTTAATTTTTCAATGTATTCTAATATGACATTCAAATCAACTTGATTAACAATGTATAAAGATCGCTCTTCATTGTTTGTCAAACGCTGCGCCCGCATACGGGTTTGCTTAGTAGATTCCTCGCCGCTGATATATAACACTTTGTTGCCTTTGTCACTTAACGCGCAACTTAATTGTAATGATAAAGTCGACTTACCTATCCCTGGGTCTCCGCCGATAAGCGTAACCGAATCCCTGACGACACCTCCACCCAACACTCGATCCAATTCAAAGATATCCGTTGTTAATCGTTTTTCTTCATCTAAGTTAACCTCTTTTAACAAAACGGGTTTATCTTTATAAGTGATGCCTTGATGATGCGTTGATTTCGGGGTTTCTGACTCTTCAACGTATGAATTCCAGCTTTCGCAACCGGTACATTTACCAACCCAGCGCGGAGACTGAGTTCCGCATTCCTGGCAAACAAATATTGTCTTCGCTTTCGTTTTCATAAAATTACTTTCTTCGTTCTTTAGGTCGATAAAGCAGCTTCCACGGATTCGCCCTTAAATCCGCTGTCATCCCCTGCAAATCCTCATAGAGACGATCATCATAAAATAACCTTCCAATAGTTCCTTTACCCGATCTCACATCCGTTAATAAATCATTAAATCCACCTGTAGCTAGACTTAAATTCTCAAGCATTCGCTGCACAGATTCAACATTTGCTTGGTCATTAATAATTTTATTAATTCCAGAGATCGATTCTTCAATTTTATTAGCCACCGTCAACACTTTCTCTGAAATCATTTCCTGTGGAATAGGATTTTTTCCAATGACCGTCTGCCCTGTTTGTAAAAAATTACGCGTATCCATGCCAGGAATAATTTCAATATATTTTTCTCCTAACAACCCCAATTGATTAATGGTAATTGTTGAATCAATAGGAATTTGCGTATTCTTTTTTATCCATAATATGACTTCCGCCTTGGTCTTATTATCATGCTGATCAAAAAAAAGACTGATGTCTTTAACAATGCCTTCATCTACGCCGGCAATGCGCACCGGCGCAGTCTTCTTTAAACCATTTGCAAAAGTAAAAATCACCTTTAACGATTTACCATCTTCGAAAACAGCAGGATCGGTAATTGACCAAATAAAAAAAGTAATAGCTGCTAAAGCTGTAAGAACAAATAAACCAACTTTAAATTCTAAACGGGTATCTTTAATCATAATAAATTAAATTATATTATTCAAAAGTTTACTTCACATGTCCAAAAATAAGATTTTCATTATCCGTAATCGGACCTTGCGATTTTCCGTAAATAAACTGCTTTACTACTGGATGTGTCGTCGTGCGAATCTCTCGAGGAGGACCTTGCGCAATCACCTGTCCATGGTAAAACATCGCAATAGAATCAGCCACCTGAAACGCCAAACTCATATCATGCGTAACCACAATAGATGTCACCTTCAATTTATTACGTAAATCAACAATCAAATGATTAATCGCATCAGCTGTAATCGGGTCAACCTCACTTGTTGGCTCGTCATAAAGGATAATCTGCGGCTCCATGCATAAAACCCTCGCCAGACTAACTCTCTTTTTCATTCCACCGCTTAAATGCGAGGGATTAAGATGTTCAATCCCTTTTAATCCAACCATGGCTAAGGCATCTTCAACTTTATCATTTACGGTTCTTGAATCCAAATCCATAAATTCGTTTAAAACAAACGCGACATTCTCTGCCACTGTCATTGAATCAAATAACGCGCCACCTTGAAAGACCATCCCAATTTCCATCCTGACTTTATCGTATTCTTTCTCGGATAAATCAGTTACTTCTTTACCATTAATCTTTATGGATCCGGAATCTGGACGAATTAAGCCAACAATTGTTTTTAAAAGAACACTTTTTCCCGCTCCAGAACGTCCGATAATAACGGTTGTTTCTCCCTTTTTTACCGTTAGATTCAAGTCATTGAGAATAATCTTTCCTTCAAATGATTTATATAAATTTGAAATGACAATCATTACATTCGAAATATAAAATAAAAAAGGGTTGTAAATAAAGCATTCGTCATAATAATCAAAATAAATGATATAACCACGGATCTGGTTGTTGATTGGCCAACACCTTCTGCTCCGCCTTTAACATTTAATCCTTGATGACAACCAACTAACGCGATGATAGCGCCGAAAAAAATTGTTTTAAAAAGTCCGGTAAGTATATCTTTTGCCGTCAACGCTTCTGCCACCATATTAAAATATAATTCAGGCGATATAAGAAGTTTATAAACGCAAATTACATATCCTCCAACAATCCCTATAATATCCGCGAAAATTGTCAATAACGGCAGCATAACAACAAGCGCCAGAAAACGCGGCACAACTAAAAATTTAACCGGATTTACAGCAAAGGCTTTTAAAGCATCCACTTGTTCTGTCACCGCCATAGATCCGATTTCTGCAGTGATCCCAGCGCCTATTCTTCCAGCTACAATAAGGGCTGTTAAAACAGGTGCCAATTCTCTCGTCAAAGAAACTGAAACAACATTGGGAATATAAATCTCTGCTGATAATTTAACCATTTGATACGCCATCTGCACGGCAATAATCATACCGACAAAAAAAGCAATCAAGGCGGCAATGAAAAAACTTCCTGGTCCCACACGTTTTGCCTGTGTTAAAAGTCTATTAACCTTAAATGGTGGGATCAGCGCTAAATAAATAGTTCGTGCAAATAAGAGACCTATTTCACCTAAATATTGAATTAATTTAAGAATAAGACTGCCTGAATATCCAATGACATGAATCATTTTTAAAACTCCATGGTTCGCTCTACTCCCAGCATATCTGACTGCTTAGTATCTGATACCCCATATGAGTCACCTTTTTGCATACGATATTTAAATTCCGTCTTTCCCGATTCCTCCTTACGCCGGATAATAGTCCACTCTCTTTCCGACGATGAGTCTTTAATAACAGGCGCCATTTTCAAAGAACGAATCTGCTTTTTGAATGTCTTTGGATTCCCTAGATTAAAGGGTCCTTGAAATGAATAAGTCATCCCATCCGTCTGCGATAGAAATGATTTTGTAATCTGCATACGCGGATAAACCCCTTCAAGATTCAATTTTAACCCGTCAAAATGTAATTTCTTGATAAATCCATCCACACTTTCTAAACTTCCCTTCATCATTAAACGATCTCTCACACCGGAAAGTTTAATTTCACCATTAACCTCCCCGCCAGATTCAAAATCCTTATCCGGCCCCCAGAATGTTAGAAAATTATCTAAGTCAACAGCTGTTAATCTGATATTAAAATCAATTTTAAAGGGAGTAATTAATTCAATGAAGCCGTTGAGAGAGATTTGACCAAAGGAAAAAGATTTAATATAAAGCCGATCATTGATTATCTCAAAGTCTCCATTGAGCTCACGTACAGGCTTATAATCGACTAATGTGTACTGACTCCAAATCTTGCCATGCAGTTTTGGAAATCGAGAATTGCGTTGATCATATTCGTTCTCGAATATATCGTCTTGAGAATTTCCAACATTGATATTCGTTTCAATCTGACTCGAGAAATCCCAAGGTCGAGATTTAATATGTTCTAAATTAATTCGGCAATTATATTTATTTTCTGTTGTTCCAACAAAATTAATTTTAATGGAACTATTATCATTTAAATCTAAAATAAAATTAAACTGTTTCTTCTCAAAATCAACATTTCCATTAAAAGGATATACTGTATCAGCCCCGGCTGGTGATAAATAGAATAAGCCAAAAAGAACCAAAGCCGATACAATTTTTATTTTCATTTACTAACAGTTGTCTTCGTTTCTTTAAAAACAACCTCATCATTTTTCCGCTGCGCCTTAATTCTAGTTCCTTCTTTATAGTTTCCGGAGATAATTGCTTCTGCCAATGGATCTTCTAATAGACGCTGTATTGTTCTTTTAAGTGGACGAGCTCCATATACAGGATCAAATCCCTTCTCAATAAGCAGTTCCACCACGTCTTTATCCATTTCAATATGTATCTCTTTCTCTAATAAACGACGAAATACTTCTTTGATTTCAAGGGTAACAATTTTCTCTAAATCTTCTTTTGTTAAAGATTTAAAGACGATGATTTCATCAATTCGATTGAGAAACTCCGGTTTAAAGTTCTTCTTTACTTCCTCAAGAAGACGGCTTTTCATTTCATCATACGTAACTTCTTCTTTCGGCGCGATAAACCCTAAAGAACCTTGTTTACGTAACATATCCGCCCCGACGTTGGAAGTCATTAAAATAATTGTATTACGAAAATCAACTTTTCGCGCTAAACTATCCGTCAGGCGGCCTTCTTCAAAAACCTGCAAAAGAAGATTAAATACATCCGGATGAGCTTTTTCGATTTCATCTAATAAAACCACTGAATACGGTTTTCGACGAACCTTTTCGGTTAATTGTCCTCCTTCTTCATATCCAACATATCCTGGAGGCGCACCAATTAAACGAGACACATTAAATTTATCCATATATTCAGACATATCGATCTGAATAACGGCATCGCGTCCGCCAAACATAAATTCCGCTAAAGCTTGAGCCAAAAGCGTTTTTCCAACACCTGTTGGCCCTAAGAAAATAAACGAACCAATTGGCCGCTTAGGATCTTTAATTCCTGCTCGAGAACGACGCACTGCGCGGGCAATGGAGCTAATCGCTTCATCCTGGCCAATAACCACACCTTTCATATCTTCTTCCATTTTTAATAGACGCTGAGTCTCTTTCTCCTCTAAACGAACAAGCGGAATCTTAGTCCACTGAGAAACAACTCGAGCAATTTCTTCATAGCCAATAGTAATCGAAGACTTATCGCGTTCTTGTGCCCACTCATTTTTCACTTTTTCTAATTTCTCACGGGTTTCTCGTTCTAAATCCCGCATTTTAGCCGCTTTTTCAAAATCTTGACTCTTAATATAAGCTTCTTTTTCTGTTCGAAGATTTTCAATCTCTTCTTCTAATTCTTTTAATCCGGGAGGAACCACCATGGCATTAAGCCGCGCCCGTGAACCAGCTTCATCTAAAATATCCACGGCTTTATCCGGTAAAGCTCTTCCAGTAATGTAACGTTCGGATAATTTCACCGCAGCTTCCAAAGATTCATCAGAGAACTTAACACGGTGATGCGCTTCGTATTTATCTCTTAACCCTTTCAAGATCTGTATTGCTTGATCTTGCGACGGCGGTTCAACCATAATGGTTTGAAAACGTCTTTCCAATGCCGCGTCTTTTTCAATATGCTTACGATACTCATCCAACGTTGTCGCACCGATACATTGAATCTCTCCCCGAGCTAACGCTGGTTTAAGAATGTTTGCCGCGTCAATTGCGCCTTCAGCGGCTCCAGCTCCGACCAACGTATGAAGCTCATCGATAAAAAGAATTATTTTACCATTGCGCTTAATTTCATCCATGATCGCTTTAATACGTTCTTCAAATTGTCCGCGATATTTTGTTCCGGCAATCATTAACGCTAAGTCGAGCACGACAATGGTCTTATCTCTTAATATTTCAGGAACTTCACCTTTAACTAAAGCCTGAGCCAAACCTTCGACAATCGCTGTTTTTCCTACACCTGCTTCGCCAAGAAGCACAGGATTATTCTTAGTCCGACGGCTTAAAATTTGTAATATGCGCTGAATTTCTTCTTCCCGTCCAATGACTGGATCTAACTTTCCATCGCTAGCTAATTTGTTAAGATTGCGTCCATAAGCATCTATCGCCGGTGTTTTGTCGGATTTTACCGTTTCCTCGTTGCCGTAACCAGGAATCCCTGAACCTAATAATTCCATTACCTCATTACGTAGTTTTCCTAAATCCAGTCCTAAATTAAGCAATACGCGATAGGCCATTCCATCACCTTCTTTAACCAAGCCAAGAAGAAGATGTTCTGTTCCAATATAATTATGTCCCAACGCCCTGGCTTCTTGCGCTGATAATTCTAACGCTTTTTTACTGCGAGGCGTGAATGGGATATCACCAAGCACCTGCGTCTGTGGCCCTGGTTGAACTAATTTCTCAACTTCGATCCGAATTGTTTCTAAATCCAATCCGAGCTTTTGTAAAACAGCGGCGGCCACACCTTCTCCTTCGCGTACCAACCCCAAAAGAAGGTGTTCAGTACCAATGTAGTCATGATTAAACCTTCGTGCTTCCTCTTTTGCATAAACAATGACTTTTCTAGCTCTTTCCGTAAATCTGTTAAACATAATTTAATTTCCTCCTATTTTTTGTCGGATAAGACTAGCTCTTTTTCGATCTCGATCTGCAGCGTTTAACTTCTTGCCTTCCAGCTTTTGCAGATGAGCAGGCTGAATCTTAATAAATAAATCGTTTATAATTTTTTGATCTATGTCTTTAATAATTTGTAAATCGATACCTAATCTCAGCATCGATAATAGTTCCACTGTTTCCTGACTTGAAATTATGTGCGCGTTCTTAAGAACTCCGTACGACCGAAAAATTTTATCCTCTAACATTGGTTTATTTTGCAATAATAATGCCTGTCGAGCCTGTTCTTCCTGCTCGATAACTTGACGAATTAATCCATTGATATTTTGTATAACATCTTGTTCACTATGCCCCATGGAAACTTGGTTTGAAATTTGATAAAAATTTCCACTAGCCTGAGTTCCCTCTCCATAAAAACCTCGTGAAGCAAAATTTAATTTAGATATGGCAGTCAAAACTTTATTAATTTGTTTTGTCATAACTAAAGCCGGCAAATGAAGCATGACTGAACCGCGCATAGCTGTTCCTGTATTCGTTGGACAAGCGGTTAAATATCCCCATTGCATTGAATACGCAAAATCAAGTTTCTTGGCTAACTCATCGTCGATTGTCGTGGCCACATTCCATATTTCTTCCAAATTAAATCCTGATTCCATAACTTGAATCCGCATATGATCTTCTTCATTAATCATGACAGAAAGAATTTCTTCTTTGGAAACAACCAATGCTTTACCTTCAGGGTTCGCAGCATGTTCATGACTCATTAAATGTCGTTCAATCAAAAACTGACGGTCGACATTATCCAAATCTTGAATCTTTAAAAATATTGAATCTTTAAACTGCGGTATTTCATCCATTGCCGCTTTTATTGTTTCGCATATCGCTAATAATTCTTTTTTATCCGCTTTGTTAGGGAATGGATGTTTTGCTAAATTTCGGGCTAAACGCAGACGTGATGACATAACAATATTAGCATAAGCCCCTGTCCCTTTAAGCCACTGCCCGGTATTATGAATAAAATCTTCTAATTTCATTTTTCTTTACTTTCTAAATTCCTGATTTGATCGCGTAATTGGGCGGCTAATTCAAAGTTTTCCGATTGAATAGCATCTAACAATTTATTCTTCATATCTTGAAGATTTTCTATTTTTTTCTTTTCGCTCGGCGGCATTTTAACAGGTGTTTTTCCAAAATGTTGGTTAGCGCCATGAATTTTCTTTAAAAGAGTTGCCAAATGCATTTTAAAAGACGGATAACACTCACTGCACCCCAACCGGCCAAATTTCCTAAAATCTTCGTACGACATTCCACAATTAGTACATTTTAAATTTACGGATTCATCTTTTTTAACTTGTTTCCCGAAATCCGCTAGCCCCGCTAATAAATCGGCTAAACCAAACTGCTGTTCCATCTGCACACTTTTTTCCCGGGCACAGTCTTCACATAAATGCATTTCTGTCATTTGTTCATCGACAATTTCAGTTAAATGAACCGTAGCTTTTTTATTACATAAATCACATTTCATATTTGAATCTCAACCTGCTCTTTTGTCGTTAATCCCCAGCCACCGTTGACCAAAAACTTAACTGGCCATTGAAGACTGTTTACATTCATTTTAATATTTAACGCCATCCTTAGCCGTTAATAAATGAAATTTTTTAATCAAATCCATTGTAATTGTTCCCGGTACTCCATCACCAATCACACGACCATCAACTTTAACAACTGGAATAATTTCTGCGGCTGTTCCAGTTAAGAAACATTCATCAGCAATATAAACCTCATGGCGAGTCATAAAAGTTTCGTGCGTTTTAATTTTACTCTTGGCAGCTAATTCTAAAACCGCTTCTCGTGTAATCCCGCGTAACCGGCCTTGTGAAGGTGTAAACAACTCCCCTTTTTTGATGATAAAAATGTTGTCCCCTGTGCATTCAGCAACATATCCCTGGTGATCCAGCATAATCGCCTCACAAAAACCGGAGTTATTCGCTTCAATCTTAGCTAAAATATTATTTAAATAATTTAACGATTTCAGCATCGGGTTCAAGGCTTCAGGATTATTTCTAACTGTTGGAACTGTAATGATTTCCATTCCCTTATTATACATTTCTTTTGGATAAAGGGTAATCTTATCCGTAATAATTATTATGTTAGAATTTCCTTTACACTTACGTGGATCCAACCCAAGATCACCTTCTCCTCGGGTAACAATAACTCGAATATACGCGTCATCTAATTGATTAATTTTCAGAGTATCCACAATCGCTTGCATCATTTGCTTTTTGTTTAACTGCAGATGAATCATCAAAGTATGGGCGGTTTCATAAAGACGTTCAATATGTTCTTCCAGTTTAAAAACTAACCGTTTGTAAGAACGAATCCCCTCAAACGCGCCGTCACCATAAAGAAAACCATGATCAAATACAGAAACTTTTGCCTGATCTTTTTCAACAAATTTACCATTTAAATAAATTTTCATACATTCCTCATTTCTTTCAGCTGTCGGTTTTGTCTAACCAACGACTAGACTAATTCCCCGTCTTTCATACGCATTCTTCTTGAGGAGAACTGTGCGATATGTTCGTCATGCGTGACAATAACCAATGTCTGTTTATTCTTATTATTAAGATCCATAAGCAATTGGATAATTTCTTTACCGCTCTGCGAATCTAAATTACCAGTTGGTTCATCAGAAAAAATAATCTTCGGGTCGTTAACTAATGCTCGCGCGATAGCCACACGCTGCTGTTCTCCGCCGGAAAGTTGATTTGGTTTATGCGTCATCCTCTTTTCCAACCCAACCTGACGTAAAAGTTCTTTTCCCTTAGGTTCAAAAGCCTTGGTATTTACTTTATCTTCACGAACAAGTAACGGGAGAATCACATTCTCTAAAGCTGTAAACTCAGGTAATAAATGATAAAACTGAAAAACAAAACCTACTTTTCTATTACGCAATCTCGCTCTCGCTTCATCTTTAAGTTTATAAACATTCTCGTTATCTAGCACAACCGTTCCCTGATTCGGCTGATCCAATCCGCCTAAAATATGTAATAGCGTTGATTTTCCTGCACCTGACGGACCAACAATAGAAATAAACTCACCCTCGGCAATCTCAAGATCAATCCCTTTTAAGATATCTAAAGTCTTACGTGATTGTTTATAAGACTTGTAAATTCCTGCAGCTTTAATAATCACTCTAAATAGAATCCTTAACTCTTAAGTTATCTTAAAGAAAATGGGACATCAAACGTCCATCATCTTTTTCCATTTTTCACAAGCATTAGGATCAAAAATATTTTTCAAATTAAACTTAACAATTTCTAAATATTCATCCATTGAAAACATACGTTTTTCCTTAAATTCACTTTTATAATTGGCAACTCAAAATCATTCATACCGCAACGCCTCAACAGGCTCGAGTCTGGCTGCTTTAGCCGCGGGATAAATAGTTGCTAAATAACTAATCACCAAGGCTGAAACCACAATAATAATCATATCCATCATTTGCAAATCTACTGGGACTCGGTCAATGGAATAAATCTCTGCAGGCACTTTTATATAATGACTTAATATATAACTTAATCCTAATCCACTGACGACACCCCAAAACGTACCAACTAACCCGATCCAAATGCCTTGTTTTGTAAAAATCTGCCGGATTGATTTCTTTGGCACGCCAATGGATTGTAAAATTCCAATATCATGTATCTTGGTGGAAACCGTCACAATCAATGTGCTGATAATATTAAATGAGGCGATTAAAACCATCAATGTCAAAATAATAAACAATCCCCATTTTTCAAGAAATAATGCATCAAACAAATTATGATTTAATTCAATCCAAGTCCGTATCAAATAACTAAAACCAATTTTTTTATAAATCTTTTGTTTAACCTCTTTGGCTTGATATGGTCGATTTAAATCAACACTTAATCCGGAAACAACATCTTCAGGAATATCAAAGATTTCTTGCGCCTTTTTAAGGTCAACAACAATCATTGTTTTATCAAAATCCACCATCCCCGTATCAAAAACCCCGACAATCTTTAAATTAAACCGCCAACCTTTACCTGTAATTCCTGAACCAGGCGACAATAAAGTTACCTCGTCGCCCACTTCATAACCATAATATCTAGCCAATTCATTACCGATAATGACATGATTGCCGCGTAAATCAGCAAACTGCCCTTTTTTCAAATAACGTTTGAATTTCTCCGCACTCACATTGGAATCGGAATCAACACCATTAACGACTAACGCCTGAGCTTTATCATCATACTCAAGAAATAAACTACCTTGAATAAACGGGGCCGCTCCTTTAACACCTTCAATCGCGCTAATTTCAGTAACAACATCCTGATAATGCGTAATACCTGTTTCTTTAGTAATCGCAATATGCGGATTCACCCCGAGAATCTTATCGCGCAAATTATTGCCAAAACCCGTCATGATACCCAAAACAACTATCAGCGATGCTACTCCAATTGCCACACCGGCAATAGAAACAACATTTAAAAATTTAAGAAACCGGCCTTTACTGGCAATCAGATACCGATAGCTAATCCAGTTTTCATAATTCATGTGAGTATAAATGAAAGGTTAAAGTAAAACGCGATTTTTATCTTTGCTGACAGAGGCAACCGTTTGGGCCACAAAATGCCGGTAAGCAAGTATTAAGTTCTTCACGGTCGATCCGCCTTCCAGCCAAAAATCATATTGAATGGTAATCATGGTCGGACCTAAAATAGCCTTGACCTGCATTAAATCATTATTGATCGTATTGACTAATTCCAGCTTTTGCTCGTTAGTGCTGTCTTGAGAAATTTTGAAATAAACACTAAACGCGACGGAATTCTTTTTTTGCGCAATATCTAAATAAACTCGGAAACGGTCTTGAACAAAAAGACTTCCTTTATCATCGAGAGATGTATTAAAAAAAGCTTGTTCAAAATAGGATTGAAGTAATTCCTGACTTATATTCTCAATCGATAAAATCTCAGTTTGCATAAGAGAACTCCTCTAGTTAGTTCTTATGTAATACTTTCCGCAACTTTGGCCTGAGGCTTCATTAATGGAAATAATATAACATCACGAATGGACGGGGAATCAGTTATAAGCATTACCAATCGGTCAATACCGATGCCGAGTCCACCGGCTGGTGGCATGCCATATTCAAGCGCTTGAATAAAATCTTCATCAATGACTCTATTACCTGTTTCCACATCATCTTCGAGGTCTTCCATCAGCCTTCTTTTTTGCTCCTGAGGATCATTTAACTCCGAATAAGCATTACCTACTTCTAATCCACCAATAAAGAATTCAAACCGTGCTGAAATCGCAGGGTTTTCCGGCAATGCTTTTGCCAACGGACATAAAAACGTAAAGTAGTCCGTGAAAAACACGGGGTTAATAATTTCCTCTTCTTCCAACATATCTTCAACAATCTTCATAACCGCTGATCGCGTTAGTTTGTCAATCTTAACCTTTGTTCCTTTTTTATCTTTGACTTTCTGCAACATCGTTTGCGCATCGTCTTGGGGATTAATATCAAATTTATCTTTAACAATTTTGGCAAATGATCGTCGTTCCCACGGAGTTTGAAAATCAATTTCCCTACCTTGGTACTGTACTTTATAAGAACCGGTAATTTCTTTCACACAGCCGCTAACCAGTTCTTCTGTCAATTTCATCATGTCTTCAAAATCACCATAAGACTGGTAAACTTCCAGCATGGTAAATTCCGGATTATGTCGCGTGGATACCCCTTCATTACGAAAGTTCCGATTAATTTCATAAACTCGCTCCAGGCCACCAACCAATAACCGTTTTAAATATAATTCCGGCGCAATGCGTAAATAAACTTCCAAATCATAAGCATTGTGATGACTCTTAAAGGGTTTACCCCGCGCTCCTCCTGCCATGGGTTGAATCATCGGCGTTTCAACTTCTAAAAAATCCCGCTGGTCTAGAAAAGAACGAATAAATGAAATAATCTTGCTGCGGACAATAAACACCTTACGTACATATTCATTAGCGATTAAGTCTACATAACGTTGGCGATAACGAACCTCTACATCTTTCAATCCATGCCATTTTTCTGGGAGAGTCATTAACGATTTAGTCAAAACAACCAATTCGGCAACCCGCACGCTTTCTTGTCCCATTTTAGTCTTAAATAAAACTCCTTTAACACCAATAATGTCCCCGATATCTAAAGCTTTGATGATATCCATTTTAATGACATCAGATTTAACAAATAATTGCATTCGTCCACTCTGATCCATTAAATCCATAAAGAAGACCTTGCCATGACTGCGAACAGCCATGATCCGTCCTGCCAAAGATACTTCTCGATCTTCGGTAAAATTTGTTAAAACCTCCGCGATATTCGTGGAAGCCACAAATTTGCCTCCGTATGGAGCAATCCCCTGATCCACTAAAGCCCGCAGCTTATCAATCCTAACTTTCTTTATTTCATCTAGTTCCATAAAATCACATTTTCTCTTTCTATTAATACTAATATAAAAAATTTATTATATATAAAAAGGGAAACAGTGTCAATGATTCCCCCCATGAAGTCTTTAACTTTTGAAAAATTAAGAGGTTAGATGAATCGTTAAGCAGCTAAAATACATATTCCTGCCTGATTAGCCATTTTAATACATTTATCTCGATCAATGATAATAGTTTTCCCTGCTTCAACCGCTATACAACCCGCCTGATTTTTAATCATCGTCTGAATGGTCCGCGGCCCCATGACTGGAACATCAAAGCGGAAATCCTGTTTAGGTTTACTCATTTTAACAATCACGGCACCGCAGCGCGCAATCTGACTTCCTCTGGCAATAGCTCGATCTGTTCCCTCCATAGCTTCAATGGCGACAATCGCTTTATCTTTAATAACAACCGTTTGCCCGACATCAATTTCACCCATACGTTTCGCAATAGCAGTTCCAAATTCAATATCTTCTAATTCCTGCTGTGTTGGCCCCCGTCTTGTTAAAGTACCTTTTGGCGCCAAATATTCTTTAAGTAAAAATGTAGAATCGACTAACTCCATTCCTGCAGCTCTTAATTTATCCGCCACAGCCGTAAAGATAGTATCTGCCTTTCGATCCTTTATAGCAGCGAATAATTGTTTAAATTCTTCATCCAAAACCACATCTTTTTCAAAAAGATTTTTAGGATTAACCTGCCCAGCCATAATTACTTGCTTTACTCCTTGTTGCTGAAAGTAAGCAAACAAATTCTTTAGCTCCCCCACATGAAACCAATGTAGTTGATCCACGAAAAATTTTAACAACCTTGTTGTATCACCTTTAATCCCAGCTGCGATAACTTTATAATTTTGCGATTTAGCTTTGCGGGCAAAAAGTATAGGAAATTTTCCGTTTCCGGCAATCAATCCTAAAAGCCGCGGTTGAGTATTCGTCTCATTATTCATATCTCACCTTGTTTGAACAGTGTTTCGTTAAAATTTTCTTGAGTGAGAACATTCCTTAATGAGCAGAATATTAACTACAAATGCCTCTTTCCGTAGTTTTGATGAAGAAGATCAGATGATCTAATTCCGGGCAGGTTTCTACTTCCTTAGAAACTTTTTCTAATGAATGTGTTTTTGTTAACCCTGAACGAAAGAGTATCTTAAAGGCCTTTTTAAGTAGAGAAATGGATTTTTCAGAAATCTGCGCCCGCTTTAAACCTACAGCGTTAGTTCGAATAACTTCCACTGGATGTCCGTCGCACATAGAAAATGGTGGAACATCTTGAACTACTTTGGAGCAGCCTCCAACAATTGATAATCTTCCCAGACGAACAAATTGATGGACAGCGCTAAAACCCCCAATAATCGCGGAATCTTCTAATGTGACATGACCACCCAACGTTGCGGCATTCGCCATAACACAATTATTTCCAATAATACAGTCATGGGCCACATGCGCATAAGCCATAATAAGATTATTATTCCCGATGAGTGTTTTTCCGCCTCCCTCTAAAGTTCCTGGATTAATCGTAACGTATTCACGAATAATATTATTCTCACCAATATTTAAAAACACATTATCATCCGCTGAATGTTTAAGATCTTGCGGCGGACTTCCAATAACTGCGCCGGTAAAAATCTTACAATTACGGCCAATCTTAGTCTGGCCTGTAATCACACAGTGGCTGCCTATGCGAACGTTATCCCCCAACGTAACATCGCCTTCAATAATCGAATATGGTCCGATGGAAACACCTGGAGATATCTTCGCCCCGGGATGAATAATCGCTGTTTTATGTATATTTACATTTTCCATAATATTGTATCTCAATAATTTAGAGGTATTTTATATTAAAAAACGCCCTATTGTAAACTAAATTCCAAAAATAATCAATCTAAATATTCGGCGCCAGCATAAGAGAAAACCATGTCAGCTTCTGCCACGATATCATGACCTACTTTGGTCTGAGCCTTAACTTGCACCGTCCTGGATCGATCCCGAACAACTTCAACCTCCATCACCAACTGATCCCCTGGCGTAACCACTTTTCTAAACTTTACTTTATCAGCCGCCATAAAAAAAGCAACTTTACCTTTATGAATTTCATTCGTTAAAACTACCACTCCTGCTGTTTGCGCCATAGCCTCCACCATTAAAACCCCCGGCATGACCGCCCGCGTTGGAAAATGTCCTTGAAAAAAACTTTCATTAATTGTGACATTCTTAATTCCGATCGCCCTTTTCCCTTTTTCCAATTCAATCACTTTATCAACTAAAAGAAATGGATACCGATGAGGCAAAATCTTAATAATTTCGTCATGTCCAATGACTCGATTTCCACTAATGTTGACAACTTCTACCGTTGTTTTCTTTTTATATTTTTCTAATTGCTTAGCAATCTTCTTTAATAGTTGAATATTTAAGACATGCCCGCTTTTTACCGCAAACACATGTCCGCGAATAGGAACACCCAAAAGATATAAATCACCGATAAAATCAAGCACTTTATGTCGCACAAACTCATCATCAAAACGCATTTGATTTTCTTTGACACCATTCTCTGTGATCACAAGTGTATTAGAAAAATTAGCTCCTTTTCCCAGGCCTTTACTTTTTAATTCATTAGCTTCGCTTTCCAAACAAAATGTCCGACAAGGAGCAATCTGTTTTTGATAAACTTCACTATCAATCACTGAACTAAAAAATTGTGATTTTAAAAAGGAATGATTGTAATCCAAAGTGTAAGATATTTTCAATTCTTTCGCCGGAAACATGTAAATTGACGATCCATTATTCTCGACTCCAATAGGTTCTATAAGCTCGAAAGGATAAACCGCGCCATCCTGTTCTTTAACACCTGCTTTTTTCAAAGCTTCAACATATTCTTTGCCGCTTCCGTCGAGACCTGGAAGTTCACGCCCATCAATTTCAACCATAATATTAGTAATACCTAAACCGAAAAGAGCGCTCATAAAATGTTCAACTGTATGAATAACTCCATCATCTTTCCCGATAGTCGTGCATCTCGGTAAAGGTTCATTAAATATGATATTCTCCGGATTCGCTTTAATCTGCGGCTTGTGATTTAAATCAACACGGATAAAGTTAATTCCTGAATCAAGTTCTGCCGGCTTGCAGCGGATATTCACCTTATCTCCTGTATGCAGCCCCACACCAGATAAAACAAATTCCTTTTCAATTGTCTTCTGAGATTCTTTCATGATTGATCCGTACCTTCAATTTTTTCTACACGCTTTTCTAAGTCTTTAAGCCTTTTAATATATATTGGTAATCGTTGTAAAACTGCGTTAACTTTTTTTACTTGGGCATGCGGCTTTGCTGGAAAACCCGAGACAATACTATTCGGTTCCACCGAATGCGTGACGCCCGCCTTAGCCGCAACCGTAGTATTCTCTCCAATAGTTAAATGTCCGGCCACGCCAGCCTGCCCTGCTAAAATAGAATTTTTACCAACCGTGACACTTCCTGCAATACCAACCTGAGAGATAATAATACAGTTTTCCTCAATGACAACATTATGCGCAATCTGCACCAAATTATCAATTTTTGATCCACGTTTAATAATTGTTTTATCAAACCTTGCCCGGTCAATTGTCACGCATGCACCAATCTCAACATTATCTTCTATACAAACAATTCCCAACTGAGGAATTTTCACATGTTCACCGCTGATTTGTTCATAGCCAAAACCATCTGATCCGATAACAGAACCACTATTAACAATGCATCTTTTACCAATAACTGTTTTTTCCCGAATTGTAACATTGGGATAAATTATTGTCGACGAGCCTATTCTTACATTATGTCCAATATAACAGTTACCGTAAATAACCGCATTATCCCCAATATGACATCCAGATTCAATAATAACGTTGGCGCCAACCGCGACTTTTTCCCCCAGCTGGACATCATCAGCAATCACTGCACGCGGATGTATCCCCTGAAAATGCGGAACAACCCCTTGCCCAAAAAGCTCAGCCGCTTTCGCAAAAGCCAAAGAAGGATTGTCTGTACGTATAATTGCCTTACCAGGAACAGTCATGTCCCGAGGAGTAATAACAGCAGATGCTTGTGTTGTTTTAAGCAGGGAAAGATATTTTGAATTGGCAATAAAAGTTAATTCTCCTTCACAAGCTTCTTTAATTCCATTTAAGCCATGAATAATTAAACTTCCATCACCAACAACCTCTCCCTCGATAATTCCTGCTATCTCGGTTAAGGTTTTCTTCATAAGGCAGCCTAAACTAAAAAATCATCCGCGCTCTCATAGTCGATTTCTATAATCTAAATTTTCACCCTCTAAGAGCAATTCTTAGAAAAGAACGCGTAATGTGATTTACTGTTGTGATTTATTTAATATATCAAGCATTTTTACAGTTAGATCATCCGCTGGATTACCATAAATGAGAACCCTATCATTCAAAATAATACTATATCCTTCTTTTTCCGCAAAATCACTGACGATCTTTTCAATTTCCAACAGAATTTCCCGAATTTTTTCATTTCTATCTTTTGTTAAATCTGTCTGATTCTGTTTAGTAAATTCTAATAATTCCGCCTTAAGTTTTTCAATTTCTTCTTCAACTTTGGCTTTTTCTTCATCTTTAAGAAGCCCTAATTTTCCTTGAGCCTCGCGCACTTTTTCAACCTTCTCGTTGCGTTGTGTTTCAAATTCATTATGACGATTCTCTAAAACTTTATCATATTCTTTTGTTTTATGGTATTCATCAAATAACCGACTAAGATCCACAAAACCTATTTTTCCTTTTCCAGGTTGCGCAAAACCTGGAACAGCTGCTAAATTTAAAATCAAAACCCCTAGAATAAAAAGTCTTGTTAATTTCATATTTCCCCTCCTTGTATTCTCATAAAATTTAAAGAATTTCTTTCAACAGCAAGATTCTTTTAACTAAAACTAATTTAAAGAATAATAAGTATAAGTTCTTGAATTAATATTTAATTAAGAAAGAGTATAGTATATTAATGCCAGCGCTATTGTCAACAATCTTATTTTCTTCACTTACTACTATTAAAAAATAGTCCATCGAAAGTTAAAATCCGATGGACTATCCCAAATTTAAAATATTTATTTAAAAACCACGGCTTACGCTAAAATAAAACTTACCTGAGCGATCTTCTTTTCCAGGCTCGTCGTTTAATGGATACCCATAATCAAGGTTGACCGGGCCAATAGGGGTTTTTACCCTTACCCCAAGACCTGTCCCAGACTTAAATTCTCCTGAACCAAAATCTTCAATCTTGGACCACACATTTCCTGCGTCAAAAAAAGCAGCTAATTTAATAAATTCAACAATCGGAATTGTATATTCAATATTAGCCACAACCATACTTTCCCCACCAATCGGATCTGTCGACGTAGAATCAATTGGGCCAACCCCGCGTTCTTCGTATCCGCGAATAGTCCGCGCACCACCGGCAAAAAACCGTTCAAAGATCGGAACAGAACTGGAATCGCCGTACGCATCCACTATCCCAGTTCTTAACCGCAATTCCAACACAGACTTATATTTTAATGGAATATAATAATTTGTATTGGCTTGAAATCGATAAAAATCTTTGTCTCCACCTAAAAAACCCCCAGCAATATCAAAACCACCGCTAACCAAAAGCCCTTTGGTTGGATTAATAAAACTATCGCGATGATCATTAGATGCTGTAAAACCAACAAGACTCACCGTATTTTCTCCTGCCTCAGCCAATAGATCGGCAGAAACTCCAGCTTCAAAATTTTCAATAGTTACATTTTCTAGACGATAAGTAACTCCGCCTGTTAAGTATTCACTAAACTGTTTGCCCAAGCGAAGAGCCCCACCAATACGTTCTTCATCGTAGGCAAAACCAACATCTTCCTCACGGTCACGCTCTGTTCGAAAAACGTCAAAACCAGCCGAAATAGGGCGATCAAATAACCAGGGTTCAGTAAAACTTAATCTCACGTTATTTCGAGTCGATCCTGTTTCTGCTCGCAAACTTAATTGCTGCCCACCGCCTGTGAAGGTCGGCCAATTCATGAAATCAAAGTTTCTTTGTTCAATCTCAACAAATCCAACGATCTTGTCAACTGTACTAAATCCTCCGCCAAAACTGAAAGTCCCAGTTTTCGCTTCCTTAACCTGAACCACTAAATCTTTGCGGTCGTACGTATCCGTATCTTCAATATCAAAACTCACATCTTCAAAATATCCTAAATTCGATAAACGCTCCTTGCTTCTACGCAACTTTGATCCATCAAAACGATCACCTGGAGACATTTTTAATTCTCTTCGAATAACTTTATCTTTAGTTCGTGTGTTTCCTTGAATCTTAACTTTGTCAACATAAGCTAATCCACCCTCAACAATATCTAACTTGATTGCCACTTTACCATTATCAGAATCTAACGCTGTTGCCTCATTAACATTCGCGAATATATATCCGCGGTCAAAATATAATGTGCGGATTTTCGACAAATCTATAGAAAGTTTTTCTCGACTAAAAACATCCCCTTCCTTAATTTTCTCCATAACTTTTAAAATCTCTTTATTGGATATAATGCTATTACCATTAATATCAATGCTACCAACATAATAACGCCCGCCTTCATTAACATAGACATTGATATCAACATCTCCTTTAAATAAATACTCAATATCAAAATCCGCAACCGCATCAATAAAACCATTTTGTTCATAAAAAGATGTAATTCTTTCCATATCATCTTCTAATACATCTTCTTTCAAATATCCTGATCTAAACCACAGAAAAGATTTCTCTCTGGATTTAATGACTTTAAGAATTTTCTTATCCTTAAAAGCATCATTACCTAAAACGTTTATATTCTTAATCCGAACTTTATATCCTTCTTTAATAACAAAATGAAGGCTAACTTTGTTGGTAACCTCATCAAGAAAAGTTTCCACTTCGACTTCCGCTGAAGTCAAACCTTTTTGAACATACAAATCGGTAATAGTGTCCACATCATCTTTAAGCAATTTATTATCTAGGAATTTACCAACTTTAGTTTTTAACGCGTTCTTCAGTTTGCGTGATTTAATATATTTTGTTTTTGAAAAAGTAACTTCTTCAACAATAGGTTTTTCGTCTAAATAAATAATGACCTTAAATCCATTGTCATATTCTTGCCGATCAACACGGACATCAGCAAAATAACCCGTGTTATAAAGTCGTCTTAAATCATCGCTAATGACGGATTGAATATATTTCTGACCAACTCTTGTTTTAATTTTTGAAAGAATCGTGGCGATGCTGATTGTTTTATTACCTTGGACATCGATAGCTTTAACAATTTTATCTTCTAAACCGGTAATAGTTTCTTGCGAATGAGCCAAACCTGGCGGGAGCATGAAGGAAAGCGCTAAGATGAATAATATGAATTGTTTTAAAGTTTGTTTCATAAATGTCTCTAATTTTTTCTGATTATAAGATTAATATAAAGGTATGTCAATTACCATGTGCAAGATTTTCGAAGCGCATAAATTCTTTTCGGAAGAGTAATTTTATAGTTCCTACAGGACCGTTTCTTTGTTTTGCAAGAATGATATCTGTTACCCCTCTATTTTCTTCAGTAGGGTTATAATATTCTTCTCGCATTAATAAAACTACCACATCAGCATCTTGTTCTATAGCCCCTGATTCTCGCAAATCTGATAATTGAGGACGATGATCTTGACGAGACTCAACCGCTCGTGACAACTGACTTAAAGCAATTACAGGAACACTTAACTCCCGTGCCAATGCCTTTAACGATCTAGAAATTTCTGAGATCTCCTGTTGACGGCTATCCGCTTTGGTTGAACTACGCATTAGCTGTAAGTAATCTAAAACAATTAATTGGATATCATAATTAGATTTCAAACGTCTCGCCTTTGCCCGTAACTCTAGAACAGAGATTGCTGGAGTATCATCGATATAAATCTTTGCTTCAGATAACCGTCCGGCGGCAGCTGTTAATTTAGGCCAATCTGACGGGGATAAAAAACCTGATCGAACTTTGTGAGCATCAACCTGTGCTTGCGAGCAAAGCATTCTTTGTACAAGCTGTTCTTTTGACATTTCAAGGCTAAATACACCAACCCCCATATTCTTGTCGATACCAACTCGCTCCGCGATAGAAATAGCAAAAGCGCTCTTACCCATTGATGGCCGCCCAGCTAAAATAATTAAATCCGATTTCTGCAGACCTGAAGTCATATTATCAAATTCAGTATAAGTCGTGGGGATACCTGTAATATGTTCTTTACGCTGATAAAGTTTGTCTAAAGTTTCAATACTATTTTTTACTAAATCTTTGATGTGAACTAATTTTTGCTTCTGCTTTAAATCAGCAATCTCAAAAATTAATCGCTCAGCATTATCAACAACATCTTCAACACCTTCTTTCGCATCATAACTCGAGGTAATAATCTGCGTGGCGTTTTTGATTAATTTACGTAAAACACCTTTTTCTTTGACGATATTGGCGTAATGCTCAACATTAGCGGATGATGGGACAAAGTCAATAATCTTTGAAATATGGCTGACTCCGCCGACTTCGGCAAGCAGCCCCTGACTTTTTAATTTATCGGAAAGAGTAATTAAATCAACATTCTTACGCTCATTATAGAGATCTACCATCGCTCTATAAATCTTGCGGTGGGTTTCTTCATAGAAGAAAGATTCATCAAGAATTTCAATTGCTGTACCGATAGCTTCCTCATCGATAAGCATTGATCCCAAAACAGATTTTTCGGCGTCGAGATTTTGTGGAGGGATTTTTATTTCTTCGTGACCCATAAGCGTATAGTGGTCGTCACATCTGGATGAAGTTTAACTTTAACTTCAAAAATTCCCAATTCCTCAATTGGATTTTCAATCTGAATTTGTTTTTTATCGATATTAAAACCTTCAACCTCTAATGACTTTGCAATATCAGTCTCTGTAATTGATCCATATAATTTATCAAGATCATTAACTTCCACACTTACAGTGCATGATGCTTTCGCTAATTGGGCAGCTAACTCTTCAGCTTGTTTCTTTTCTTCTTCATAAAGAGATCGACGCTTTTTTTCTTGTAACTCAATTCTCTTTAAATTTCCTGGACTGGCAATAAAAGCCAAATTTCTTGGCAATAAATAATTACGCGCATATCCATCTTTTACCTTAACCACATCACCAGCTCTGCCAAGCTTGTCAACCTCTTGTGATAATATAACTTCCATGGCAATCAATCTCCTCTTGAAATAGTTTCTCACTTAAATTCAGTGATATTTACGGTTAACTCCGCAATCCAATCTAGAATTTCTTACTTCTTTACTCCACCAGTCGTCAATAAAGCTAAAAATCTTGCACGTTTAATTGACGCCGTTAGGAGCCTTTGCTGCTTCGCTGTCACACCTGAAATTCTTCGAGGAACAATTTTTCCTCGATCATTAATGTAACGTTGCAACAAGCTGAAATTCTTATAATCAATAATAGCATCTTTAGGCATTACAAATTTCGATGCTGTTCTTTGATTTCGATTATTTCTGCGTTTAAACTTTTCTGAATCCCTGCTAGAACTTCTTTTTGTATTTCCCTTATTATACAATTTATCCTCCTCGAACATTATGAAATGCACAGGGAACTTTTTAAATACAAAAGGCCCTGTGCATTATCCTTAACCGATCTTATTCATCCCAAGCAATATCCTCTGGTTTAATCGTTTCACTCTGCGTAGCAGAAATATCTGCCATTTCTAAACCTTCTTCTGATTTTGCTTCGTTTTTATCCTTGCCACTATTCTGATAACTCCCTAAAAACTGAACACGTTCGGCTCTAACATCTATAGCGCTTCGTTTTTGTCCATCATTTGTTTCCCAAAAGCGTGATTGCAATACACCTTCAACAAACACCGAACGTCCTTTTGTTAAATATTGGCAACAGGCTTCAGCTTGTTTATCCCATACTGTTACAGTCAGAAAACAAACCTCTTCTTTTAGTTCGCCTGAGCTGTCTTTAAATCGGCGATTCACGGCAATCCCTAAATTTGCCACCGCTGTTCCACCTGGCGTATAGCGCAATTCAGGATCTCGTGTTAAATTACCGATTAAAAACACCTTATTTAAGTTCGCCATTTAATCCTCCTTAAATTGTCTCAAAGAATTCTTTTACTTGTTGTAATCTCAATCGTTTTTTAATTTAATTTTTAAAATAATTTAAGATTTCTTGACGGCGTCTTTTGCCGGTTTAACTGTTTCTGATTTCATAATAGAAAATCGCAATATTTTTTCATTTAATCTTAAAGGTTGTTTAATTTTTTCGATCGAAGAACCAGCGTCTTCAAAGCTAATTAAATAATACGTTCCTTCAGTGCGTTTTTTAATTTGAAATGTTAATTTGTGTTTATCAAGCCAAGTTTGACTATTTATTACTTTTCCACCTCCTTTTTTGACAGATTCTATGGCTTCTTTAAGAATTGCTTCTTTTTCTTCATTCGATAATTTTGCATCAATGATTAATACCAATTCATATTTTTGATTAACTTCTGTTTTCACCATCATATTCATCCTCTTTAACTTTTCGATTATACCTTTCCATTGCTATTGCCAGTCCATCTTTCGCCCATGAAAGACAACAGTCAGCCGCCCGGCTGACAAAATCTTCTAAACCTTCCATTTCTTTTTTGGAAAATTTATCCAAAACATACTCAACAACTCCTTCTTTACTCGGAGGAGCTCCTATTCCCATTCGTAACCGTGGAAAATCTTTTGCCTGAAGGACATCAATAATTGAAGCTAAACCGTTATGCCCGCCGTCACTTCCTTTCGCCCGTAACCGAAGCTGCCCATAATCAAGCTGAAAATCATCACAAATCACTAACATTTGCGATGCCTTAATTAGGAGTTGATTGATACTCGGCTTAACCGCGCTACCCGAATTATTCATAAAAGTAATTGGTTTTAGAAAAACCAATTCACAATTATCATATTCTGTTTTAGCTATTAAACCTTTTGTAAAAGAACTATTTCTAAATTCAACTTTAAAACGTTCTGCCAACTTCTCTAAAACTAAGAACCCTAAGTTATGCCGGGTCCAACAATATTCTTTTCCCGGATTTCCTAATCCAACAATAAGCCGTAACTCTGGCAATATTCTACCCTACTCTTTTTTACCTTCTGATTTTTCTTCAGAAGACGCATCACCCTTTTCCTTCTTCTCTTTGATAACTTCCGGTTCAGTTAATGACTCTTCCTCTGTTTCAATTTCTTCTTTCATAGGAGGAACGACTGAAAAAACAATCGCTTCCGGGTCATGCTTCGTCTTAACACCTTCAGGTAAAATAACATCCTTCACATGAATCGTATCGCCAATCTTTAGATGACTTACATCAACTTCCAATTTATTAGGAATGTTAGTCGGTAAACATATAACATCCAATTCCCAAAGGTTATGTTCTAATGAACCTCCATCCGCTTTAA
The DNA here is from genome assembly GCA_020632515.1 of Candidatus Omnitrophota bacterium. Taxonomy (GTDB): domain Bacteria; phylum Omnitrophota; class Gorgyraeia; order Zapsychrales; family Zapsychraceae; genus JACKFK01. The sequence continues at coordinate 140,555 of JACKFK010000007.1, forward strand.
CACCGACAGGTTCACCTTTTGCAACCACAGAAACATCAACTTCAATAGCCTCTTTCAACGAAATTCTTAGAAAATCGATATGCATCAATCTCTCTAAAACAGGTTCATGCTGCTCCTCTTTAACAATCGCGGAATAATCTCGAACAGAATTATCGCCTTCTTTTACATTTAAATGAAAAACAACATTTTCACCATGATGTCCGCGCATAATTTTTTCATAAGAACGGCGATCAACATTAATTGCCGTAGGCTGTTTTTTCTTTCCACCATAAACTACAGCTGGAACAAACCCTTCTCGTCTGTATTTCTTTATTTTTCTAGACCCTGTTTCCTGCCGCAATTGAACATCTAAACTTATCTCTTTCATCGTCTTTCTTTGCCTCCAAATATCAATTTTACGTTTTTAAAATTCCTTTAATTTACAATCGAACCTTATTAGCCGCTTCAAATAAAGTACTGATTGATTCTTCCGTATGTATTCTTTGAATCGCCTCTGCTAATAAGGAAGCTGTTGAAACCACCTTAATCTTATCAATCTTTTTCTTTTTTGACAGAGGAATGCTGTCTGTAATAACAAGCTCTTTTAACGCCTTACAATTTTCTAGTCTACTAATTGCCTCGCCGGAAAGAATACCATGACTAATGGCGGCATAAACCTCTTTTACTCCTTTTGATTGTAACGCTTCTATAGCCTCTACTAAAGAGCCTGCTGTCGCAACAATATCATCAACTAAAACAGCATTCTTTCCCTTAACATCTCCTAAAATATGCATTACTACAGTCTTTTCTGGATTATCCCGCCGTTTATCGACAATAGCTAATGAAGCTCCTAGAATTTTTGAATACGCCCGAGCCATTTTAATCCCGCCGACATCAGGAGAAACAACGACTAAATTCTTCATGTTTTTTTGTTTAAAATATTCACATAAAACATTAATCGCGTAAAGATGATCCACAGGAATATCAAAAAAACCCTGAATCTGATTAGCGTGTAAATCCATTGTCAATACACGTGATGCACCGGCAGCGACAACCAAATTCGCAACCAACTTAGCTGTAATAGGAACACGCGGCTGATCTTTACGGTCTTGTCGAGCATAACCATAATAAGGTAAAACAGCAGTAATTCGATCAGCAGAAGCCCGTCTGGCCGCATCAATCATAATCAGTAATTCCATGATATTATCATTGGTCGGCGGACATGTCGGCTGGATAATAAAAATATCTTTACCTCGGATATTTTCTTTAATCTCAACTCTTATTTCACCTTCGCTGAATCGTCCAACAAGCACATCTGTCAAAGAAACATTCAATTGATCACATATATCTTTAGCCAATTGAGGATTGGCGTTACCTGTGAATATTGCTAAACCGTTCATAACTTATTTTTAATCAAAAAGGGTTAAAAAGTGATTTATAAAAATACCACAAGATTAAAAAAAATTCAAATACACTTTATAAATAACCGAAAAACAAAACAGTTATATAATTATTATTTTTTCTTTTTAGAGATGACTTTGGCAGGTACTCCGACGGCAATACTGCTATCGGGTATTGATTTACCTTTAGTCACAACGCTCCCCGCACCTATATATGCATTTTTTCCAACTCTTACCGGTGCTATTAAAACAGAATCTGATCCAACAAAAGCTCCATCTGATATTTTTGTAACATTCTTGGCTTGACCATCATAGTTAGCCGTAACCGCGCCTGCTCCGATGTTAACATTAGCACCGACGAGACTGTCTCCCAAATACCCAAAATGTTTCATAATTGTATTTGGCCCGACCTTCGATCTCGAGACTTCCGTAAAATTTCCTAATTGAACATGATCAGCTATCTTTGATCCCGACCGAATCCGACAAAAAGGACCAACAGCACATTTTTTTCCAATTGTTACATCTTTTTCAATGACAGTAAAAGGTCGGATAACAGTATCTTCTCCAATTTTAACACCGCCATCAATAAATGTTGTTTTAGGGTCAATAATCGTCACACCTGACAGCATTAATTCCTTAAGAATTCTTTGACGAAGAATTCCTTCCGCAACAGCTAAATCATTACGCGTATTGATTCCTAAACCTTCAGTCGAGTCTTCCGTTTCTACCGATTCAATCTTAACTTTATTTTCGTAGAAGATTTCAATAATATCTGTTAAATAAAATTCTTTCTTTTTAGGATTAAGCTTTATTTGTTTTAAAGCCTTAAATAAATCCGCGCTTTTAAAACAATACACCCCGACATTTATTTCTGCAATCTCTCTTTCATACCCAACCGCATCTTTATCTTCACGAATCGCCACAACATCGCCGGAATCACCTCGGATAATTCGTCCGTATCCATCAGGATTATGAACAACTGCCGTTAAAAATGTACAAACTGCATTCGTTTTTTTATGTTTCCTAAGAATATTTTTAATGACAGATTTCCGCAATAACGGTGTATCTCCACAAAGTATTAAAACATCACCTTTGTAATTATTCAGTTGTTTTTCAACACACCGTACAGCATCTGCTGTCCCTAATAGTTTCTGCTGTTCAACTGTATAAATATCCGTTCCTAAATATTCCCGAACCTGAGAGCTCCCATGTCCTAGAACAGCGTAAATTTTCTTAGACCCAACTTCTTTAGCAACATCAAGAACATACTGGATAATAGGCTCACCGCAGACGGTATGCAGAACTTTTGGAGTAGATGACTTCATTCGAGTCCCTTTACCCGCCGCTAAAATAATCGCTCTAATCTCCTTCATAACAAAACATCCCCTTCATTAAATATTCCTCAGAAAAACTGAGAGGTATCACGCAACATCATCTTCTATAAATACAAACTTTAAATAAAAACGCTGCCCAGCCAGGACTCGAACCTGGAAAAGCAGATCCAAATTCTGCTGTGTTACCAATTACACCACCGGGCAAAAATTCTGAAATACCCCCGCTTCAAATGCCGCTAAAGAAATAGTGTTTACCCGACGTCATTAATCATCATAGGAATGACTGGTATCACTTGACTGTGCATTTTCTTTTTCGAAGGCTTCTAAAATCTTTAATTGCAAATACTCGCGAAATTCTTGAGTAATCGGGTGAGCTATGTCTCTATGTTCAAGTTTCGCATCAGAGACTTTTTCTGCTTCAGTTCTCGATAATACCCCACCGCATTGATTACAATATTTACTGCCCACTTCATTCTTAAAACTACACTTAGGACATGCTGTTTTCATTTTCCTCGACGGCATGGCAATAAATAATCCGCTAGAGCCTTGAATAACTTTAATGTTTCTGACAACAAATACATTATCAAAAGTTACGGTTGTATAGGCTTTTAACTTTTTATCTTGCCCTTCCTTAGGAAAAATCCGTATCTCAGTAATTTCCATTCCTAAGCTCCTTCCTTTTCATCGACGGTATTAATAAAAATATACTTGTCGATTCTTCATAGAGTCCTAACGACAAATACTTGCGAATATTTTTTGGATAATATTGCTGCCGCATTAATCGCTTCTTCCCTTGAGGAAGTAATTCCATATACCGAGGGGCCGCTACCAGAAAGCATAACCCCTTGAATATTCAAAGATTTTAATCTCTGCTTTAAGAATTTTATTCTGGGACAAAAACCTTCAACTACAGGTTGTAAGTCATTTGTCAAGTAACGAGTTATCTCTAAGGTGTTCTCACGCTTCAAATTGTGAATAAGGATATTAGCATTATCAACTGTCTTTGTCAACAAATTCGTAAGGACTCTATTTTTTTGACATTTCGCTATTTCTATACGCCCCTTACTGATATAAAACTCAGCTCCAAACTCCTGGGGCTTTAATTTCAACCCTTGATAAACTTTTGGCGTACGCATTTTGACCTTGGGAACAACTAAAATATGCCAAAGTTTTGCTTTAATCGGCAGCTTAGAAACCAATTCTCCCCTTTGCACTCCTACTCCCCAAGGATGTTGCATTAAGAAAAAAGCCACATCACTGCCAATTTGCCCTGCTAAAACCTGTTTTTCCCTTAAATTCAGCTTAATTTTCCAAATCTTTGTTAACCCCTCAATAGCCGTCGCCGCATTACTTGACCCCCCTGCCAGTCCAGCCGCAACAGGAATACGCTTATTAATAACAACCTTAACTCCCTGCTTAACTTGATATTTCTTTTGTAAAATAATGGCCACTTTATGGATGAGATTACTTGACCCGAGAGGAACATGCGGATGATTACATTGAATCTGAATTTTACCTGTATTTGTTGCCTTAAACTGAATTTCATCAAACAAATTAATACGCTCAAAAATAGTAACAATATTATGAAATCCGTCTATACGTTTATTTTGAATTTTCAAAAATAAATTGAGTTTAGCAAAAGATCGAAGAATGATTTGATTCATAAACTATGTTTTGACCAAACTAATTTTAGAAATGATTATTCTATTCTTGCAGAAGATTTTATTAACAGCAGATTCAAAACTTAAAGAAGGTAACATCTTTAACGACTGGCTTGAGAATTCTTAACTTCATTAATTTTTCGTTCAAGGTCTTCCTGATCCGGTTGAAGCTCTAATGACAATTTCCAATATTTAACCGCATTCTCTATCGAATTTAATTTAAGATAGACATCACCCATATGATGATAGATTACAGGATCCTTCAAATACTCATCAGCATTTTTGAAAACTTTTAAAGCATCTTCATATCTGCCTTGTTTATAATGCACCCATCCGAGACTATCCAAATAAGCGCCATTATTAGGACTAATTTCCAAAGCGCGTTGAATTAAGTCTTCCGCCTCATCCAAATTCATACCGCGCTCTGCATAGATATACCCTAAAGTATTTAAACTACCGTCGTGGTTCGGATCAATTTCAATAGATTGTTTAAGCAAATCAATAGACCGGTCATTTTTATCAACTTCTAAATATAACGATCCTAATAAATACATTACATCTGGATTATCAGGTTCAATCTCAAGAATTTTTTCAAACTGCGTAATTGCCTGATCATATTTCTTCTGCGAATAATACAATTGACCCAGATAACTATAAATTTCAATATTCTGCGGTTCCGCCTTAGAGAATTTCTTCAAAATATATTCATATTCCTCAGCTGCTTTGTCATATTCCCGCTGAGTAGAATAAATTAAAGCCAAAAGATAATGGGATTGTAATTCTTCAGGATTATATTGATCAACTAATTTAAGCGAAGCGATGGCTTCGCTTAACATATTTAAACGGGCATAATCTACACCAGCTCTTAAATAAATCAAATAACTGGATTCATCATATTGCGCAGCCGATTCATATTCCAGAATAGCCCGATTAAACAGACCTAAATTATCGTAGATTTGCCCCATGGCGTAATGTGCAAGGGCTTTAGAATTGGATACTTTTTCTTCGTAGGCAAAGGCCTGGACATAAGAAACTTTCAGGGAAATAGCAAGAAAGAATAACCCTGAATATAAGAAAATTTGCTTTAACTTTAACATGCGCATCGTTTCTCCTAAGATTAAAATTTGAAACTTTGCGTTTCTAAACACTTCAAAACAAATAAGATAAAATTGTTTAGCTTGCCGAGAATTCTAATACCGCATTACTAAACGTTGTAGTAAGTATACCACAAAATTTTTTATTTTGTCTTACGTTTTTTAAGATGTCGCAAAGATTTTCTTAACTTTTTTCTCTTATGCGTACGTATTTTACGGCTTTTTCTTTTTTTTCCACAAGGCATAATTAATTCCTAAGTTATTGAAATTATTATAGATATAATATATTAATAATCGTTTTTTAAATTTATACGCTCAAACTTAATAAATAATTTTATTTAAAGGATACTCTATAATCCCTTGAGCTCCAATACTTTTTAATTTTGGGATTAAAGTCCGCACAGTCTCTTCATTAATCACAATTTCTACCGCCAACCAATCGGGTTTTGTCAAATTAGACACAGTAGGGTTCTTAAGAGAAGGCAATAGATTGATAATTTTCTCGAAATTCTTTTTCTCCACATTCATTTTTAACCCGACCATCTTATTAGCCGTGATCGCACCTTTTAACAACATGACAATCTGATCCATCTTTTCCTTTTTCCATGGATCTTGCAAAGCTGTTTTGTTAGCGATAAATTGTGTCGTTGATTCACAAACAGTTGCGATAATTCGAAGTTTATGCGCTCTTAAACTGCTTCCTGTTTCGGTTAATTCAACAACCGCATCAACTAACCCGTCAGCAACCTTAGCTTCAGTAGCTCCCCAACTGAATTCGACATCTGCCTTCACTTTAAATTTCTTTAAATATTGCTTTGTAACATTTACCACTTCCGTTGCAATCCGTTTTCCATTCAGATCTTCTACAGTCTTAATCTTTGAATTCTCCGGTACCGCCAAAACCCAACGGACTTTAACTGAACTTTGCTTAGCGTAAATCAGATCTGAAAGCACCGTCACCTTTGATCCATTTTCTAAAACCCAATCCGCGCCGGTGATACCACAATCAAGAGCATGCTCCTCGACATAGCGCGACATTTCCTGAGCACGCAATAAAACAGGCTCAATTTCCGCATCATCAATAGCTGGAAAATAAGATCGTCCAGATACATAAATTTGAAACCCCGCACGTTCAAAAACCTTAACCGTTGCGTCCTGCAAACTACCCTTTGGTAAACCTAACTTCAATTTCTTCATAATCAATAATTTCCTTAAATTGTTTTATTACTGAAACTTGCAAAGATATAACTGCTTATTTTATTTGCTTTTACAAAACGAGCAGTTATTATAACTATCTTGATATGCATTGTAAAGAGAATATTTGTGATCGACTCTCTTAATAAATAGAAAACGAAATAAAATCTTCTTGTAAAAAATACACGGCCTGTATATAATCAAATTTTATTTAATTTCATCAATTACAATTTAAAGAAAAATTATGTTAAAAATCTTACGAAAAAAGGGTGTGGCAAAAAAAATTATCTGGGTCATCGCGGTTATTATCATTATTTCCTTTGGCTTTCTAGGTACAGCGTATTTATTAACCGGCAACTCCGATTCCTATGCAGGACGTATCTTTGGCAAGAAAATATCGCTCCAAGAGTACGACCGCATTTATCAACATATAAGAATTCAAGCTATTATGCGTTTTGGCGATAAATTCAATGAAGTTCGCCAATTTTTAAATTTGGATGCAGACACCTGGGATAGAATTATCCTCCTTCATGAAGCCAACAAACGAAGAATTAAAATCAAGAATGAAGAAATTGTAAAGACGATTGAATCTTACGGCTTTTTCCAAAGAGACGGGCAATTTGACACCCTTCTCTATAATGATATTCTTCGTTTTGTTTTTAGAGTAAAACCGCGGGAATTTGAAGAAAGCATCCGTGATACTCTTAAACTTGCTAAACTGCTCGACCTAGAAGCCACTGATATTGATATTGATGAAAATGTCATTAAAGAAGCCTTTAACACCCAAAATGAAAAAGTACAAATCAGTTATGTACTAATTGCTCCGGAAAAATTCACTAAAGATATCTCTATCCCGGAAGAGCAGGTATCTGCGTATTACGAAAATCATAAAGAAGAATTCCGCACGCCGCCCATGACCAATGTGGAATATATTCAACTTGATGTTCCGCCGGATACAGACACCCCGGAAGATTCTCCAGAAAATACAAATGAACTAGAAAACACCGACACTCTGACACGAGAAGAAAAACTTCAACAAGCTAGGGAAAAAGCACAGACTATATATGAACAGCTTGCGGTCAACCCAGATATTCATGCGGCTGCGAAGGAACATAATCTAACCGTCCAATCCAGCGGCCTTTTCAGCTTAGAGCAACCCAACCTTTCTCTTGGCTGGTCATTTGAAATTATTAAAGATATCTTTGAACTTCAACCTAATCAAATCGCAGGTCCATTTGAAACTCCAAACGGAATTCAACTAATTGTCGGCAAAGAAAAAAAAGATGCCTACATTCCGCCTCTTGAGGAAGCCAAATTTCAAGTTTTAGAAGCGATATTAAAAGAAGAAAGTCGTAAGATCGCCCAACAAAAAGGGCAGGAATATTTAAAATTAATTAAAGAAGAAGTCGCTAAAACAGAATTGAAAGACTTCACGCAAGCGGCTAAGAATCTTAATCTTGAGATCGCGCAAACTCCTTTGTTTATCCGCGGGCAGTATTTACCAAAAATTGGTATCTCCAAAGAATTTCAAGACACCGCCTTCGCATTAACTGAAGATAACAATCTCAGCGATGTCATTGAAATTACCAATGGATTTTGTATTTTACATTTAGATTCTTATTTGGCAGCGGATGAAAACCAATATGCTGAGCAAAGAGAAGAAATTAAGACTAAGCTCCTGGAAGAAAAAAAGAACACAAGGTTTAACGACTTCTTAACAAGACTGCGTATTAGGGCCAACCTGGAAGACAATATCAGCAAATTGCAAGAATCAAATTAACAAACAGATTATGAAGAAAGAATTTCTTCATAATTTTCTGGTATCGAGTGTTCTACCGCTTTAATAAGACCTTCTTTATTAATAAAGAAGAATGTCGGCAAACCAACCAAACCATAATCCTCTGATAAAGCTGATTCTTGATCTAAAATTACGTCTAATTGAATCTTATTCTTTTCTACATATTTTTGGACCAACTCCGGTTTTTCTCCCAAATCAATCAAAACAACTTTAATGCCTTTTTCTTGCATCTCTCCATTCATTGCATTGAGTTCTTTTAACTGTTCCCGGCAATGCGGACACCATGTGGCCCAGAAAAAAACAATCGCTGAACTATCGCCTCGAGCTGTGGACAAACTAGTTTTTTTTCCAGATAACGTCGGCAATTCAAATTCTGGAGCTTTTTCATTGATCAACGGATTATCAAAAAAGAAAAACTGTGCTCCAGCCTTAGGAATAAATGCAACAAATGTCAATGTCATTACAAAAATTGTGTATATTAGTTTCTTCATTTCAAATTCTCCTTTAAATAACTGAATCCTTAATCCAATTTAAATACTCCAAACTACCTTCAACAATGGGTAAAGCAATAATTTCCGGAGTCTGATAACTATGCAATTGCTTTACTTTATTTTGAACCTTCTCCCATAGATCTTTTTTAGTTTTGATCACTAAAAGAACTTCTTCACTCGCATCAATTTTATTATCCCACCAGAAAAAAGATTGCACTTTAGGAATAATATTACAACACGCCACCAATTTATCTTCTAATAATCCTGTGGAAATTCTCTGCCCTTCATCCTGATCTTTAGCGGTTATTAATATAACAATATACATTTATAATTTATTTAATTAATTTTTTAACATCATTAATGAAATCATTCGGCCGGCTTTTGGGCCTTCTCTACGGTAAGAAAAATAATTATGATCGCAACACGTACAGATGTCAACATCAAAAATCTGCGTCTGCTTCAATCCCAACTGCAAAAGTTGATTCCGGTTCGCAGCGACTAAATCAAGATGGTAACGCCCATTGAACTTAACAGTTTCTTGAGGAAAGTGTTGAACAAATTCTTCACCAACCTCATAACAGCACTGATGAATGGCCGGCCCAAAACCAACTTGAATGCGCGCAAGATCAGCATGAAACTGCCTCACCATCATGTCAACCGCCTGCGTCACAATCTTCAATTTTGTCCCCCGCCAGCCAGCATGAATAAGCCCAATGCATCCAGCTTCATCAAATAAAAAAACTGGTAAACAATCCGCCGTTCGCACAACCAAAGGAACATTTTTTAAATTGGTGATCCAACCATCTGCTTCCTGCAAAGAAGCCTGCGTATATTGTTGAGGAGAGCTTATTGATAAAATCCGGTCTTGATGAACTTGAACAAGATTCACTAATTTCTGAATCGGAATATCTGTTTGCTGAAATAGTCGCTCTTTTTGCTCAAGTGTTAATGGCAGCTCTTGCCGCGGGTTATCCATCTTAAGCGTATAATCCATTGTACTATCGCTGATGAAAGTGACGACTGTTGGCGGAAAAAATTGTTTAAACAATGGATTCATTATTCACAGCAGCTGAAGAAATATTCTGCGGGTCTTCTTCCAAAAGAAGCGTTTCGTCATGTTCAGGAAGTTCTTGCACTTTTTTCAATTTTCGTTCAATGGTACGGCTTTTGCGGGCAGCTGTTTCAATTTCATTACTGGCTTGTTTAAGTTTCAATTGCGTCTTATCAAGAATATCTCCGAATTTAGTAAATTCATTTTTGACTGTGCCTAATAAAGTCCAAACTTCTCCTGCCCTTTTCTCAACTGCTAATGTTCGAAATCCCATTTGTAAAGAATTAAGAATTGCGGTAATAGTCGTCGGGCCCGCAATAGTAACACGATAGTCACGCTGCAGCTGATCGCACAAACCATCACGCCGCAACACCTCCGCGTACAACCCTTCAATCGGTAAATACAAGATCCCAAAATCCGTAGTATACGGCGGATCAATATACTTTTCTTTAATCTTACGAGCTTCCAACTTAATTCGTGCCTCTAAAGCTTTAATAGATTCTTCGATCTTAATTGTATTTCCCTCTTCCTGTGCTGTCATTAACCTCTCATAATCCTCTTTAGGAAATTTAGCGTCAATAGGAATGTAAACAATATCCCGTTCACGTCCGGGGAGTTTGATGGCAAACTCCACTGGATCGCGGCTGCCTTGTTTTGTTACGATATTTTTTTCATACTGCCCAGGAGTTAAGATTTGTTCCAGTAAATTTCCTAACTGAATTTCTCCCCATGTTCCACGGGTTTTAACGTTTGTTAAAACCTTTTTCAAATCTCCAACACCATTGGCTAAAGTCTGCATCTCGCCTAAACCTTCATGTACTTTTTCCAAACGTTCACTCACTACTTTAAATGATTCTCCAAGGCGGCGCTCTAAAGTAGAATGCAACTTTTCATCAACAGTTTCACGCATCCTTTCCAATTTTTGGCTGTTATCCTCCTGCAAAGATTTAAGATTTGTCTCAACCACATCGCGCACCTTTTCTAATTTCTGTTCATTCATCTGGGTAAGTGTCAGCAATTGGCGGGAAAATGCCTCTAAAGATTGGGAAAGTTCTTTTCGATTTTGACTTACTTCATTTTTAACTAAACCCTCTAAACGCTGCTGATCTTTATTCATTGCTGATTGGTTGATAAACAATAAAATCAGCAAAAATAAATCGACTGCCAAAAATATAAAAACGACTATAACCATGATTCCACCTTCATCTAATGATTTATAACAGTACCATCTTACCCAAAACTGGGAGGAATAGCAATTTTTTTGATCAGTTGAATATTTTTTCTTAAATTTACAATATTTTTATACCAGCGTCGGGAAATTTTTTTCTATTTCCCTTGATCATTAAAATGAAATTGTTATAATGATCACCTTAACTAAAGGAGCGACAACTATGCAGAGTGAATATTCTTTTCTAAAAGATGAATTAGCCCTCCAGGAAATTCGTAAACATAAATGGATTGAAAGTGAAAAACTCGGACAAGAAATTGGCTTTGCCACCGCGGCTGTGGACTGGGTCAACAAATACGGTAATGATTTTACCCAATACCGAAATAAATTAATCCAAACCAATGCCGCCTTTTATGAACGAAGAAAATACCGACGATACGCTACCGGCATTCCGGTAGAACTGGAAATAAATGAACACTCTTACTGTTCTATTGCCAAAGACATTAGCCTTATCGGCTTTTCTTCTTTAATATCCAATCATTACCCTGTTGATTCATCCGTATCTGTAACTATGGATATTAAATTAAAAGGCTCACAAACTCGTTCGACAAAATTCCAGTTTTACAGCCAAATTCTACGCATTAATGATCCGGTAGATGACGCAGCTAACTTATGTTTTAATGTTTTCATTCCATTTACTGAAAATTTTCGGGAGTTCTTAAGGACGCATCTGCCGTTCGCACGACATTAAAAGGCCTTTATTGTCGGCAGTCGCAATCCAAGAAAGACGGTACCCTTTTAGAATGTCGTAATGCTGGTAAATACCTATGGCAATAATCACATTTATAAACTAATGAATAATTAAGCTTATTTAATGGACATTGCTGACAGGAAGGCTTTGGTTTGCAGTATTCTTTACCCAACCTGACAATCAAAGCGTGAAATTCATTAAACATCATAACTTCATGATGCAAAGCCTGCATAAAAATATCCTGGATTGCGTGATATTCTGCGTCTTGTCCAACAATATTATGTCGATATAAGAATCTCTTCGTGTAGGCGTCCACAACAAAGATTGGTTTCGAAAAAACATAAAGTAAAATTGAATCCGCAGTTTCCGGACCAATGCCATTAACCGACAATAATCCTTTTCTTAAATCCGGCAAAGACATTTTCCCCATTTTATTTAGATTTCCGGCAAATTCGTTATCCAAAAATCGCATAAAATTCTTCAAACGTTTAGCTTTCACATTAAAATAGCCTGCCGGTTTAATTAACCGGGCAAGCTTACTCTGTGGAATTTTCTTAAGCGCCTCAACGGAAAGGTTGCGCGCTTTTTTAAGATTGAATAACGCTTTTTCCACATTAGTCCAGTTCGTATTCTGTGTCAAAATAGCTCCGACGATAATCTCAATAGCTGTATCTCCGGGCCACCAATTCTGGGGGCCGAATTCGTTATAAAGCGAATTATAAATTTTAATTAATATGGCTTGTGAAGTTTTATTGGCAGTCATACATTTTAGTTTTCTCAAAAACAAACGCCTATTAAATGTAGCGGGGAGAAAATTATTGCGGAATAAGAACTAAGAAGACATTCTTTTCTTTAATTCCTGGACATCCATTTGATATTTTGAACGAACAAAATCTAATTTCAATTAAACGATATGTTTAATATTTCTATTACTTAACTCTTCCAACAACTCTTCGAACGTTTTCATTCTCTAAATTTAACCTTTCTCCACGAAAATCTTTCATTATTTCCCTTAATTTAAATGCCCTTTTTAATGGGGAAATTTCCTTTAACTTTCCGACTTCTTTCCGCATCATCTTTTTTGCCTTCTAAATTTATTCTTCTGCTGATTTTGCTTCAATAATTTCCCAATTTTTCAAGACGCCTAACTCATCAAAATATAAATTAACCTTATCCATATTAAAATGCTCTGTCACCTCACGGTAAACCCACTTCATCATAGAATCCCCGTCTTTCTGAATTATTTGAGAAAAAACCGGTGGACCAAATTCATCTAAAATATGCTGCCGACTGGAATACTGTTTTATATCGTCGGATTGAATGGCTTTCTGCATCAACGCAAACTTATTGTTGCGTTCTTCAACAAACGCATCAATCTCTGCTTGTTCTTTAGAAAGGGCTTTTAGAGTTTTAAGCTCTTTAACATGCCCAGCGGCCGCACAGCCTGTCATCATCATTAGACAAAAAAGAATAACTAAGTTATTAATCATATTTTCCTTTACCACCGGAAATGAATAAATATTCGCCCCCAATTCTTCGAATCTTTTTCAATTCTATGATACTGACCTTTATAATTCTTTTCAAGAAATCTTAACACGTATTTCTTTAATTGCCCGCTGCCTTTACCCGGGATAATTTCAACCAACGGTGCTTTTTTCTCCTGAGCTTCTTCCATGATATCAATCAACGCCTGCTCCAACTTCTGGCCTTGCGAATAAATGTCATGTAAATCAATTTTTAACTTCATTAATTAAATCTCTAATACCCAGTGCTACCGGTTAATCTGGTCACGTTCTTCTTTTAAAGCCTTAATCGTACTTTCAATTTCGCGCATCCGTCGCTGAATCTCTTTAAGTCGATTATTACATTCTTTTATCTTATCTGAATCTTTTTGTTCATAGAGCTTTGTCAAAAATCTGGCTTTAGCATAATTCTCCGTATCCAAATCTTGCAGCTCCTTTTCCAAATCACGTATTTGATTTCGAATTTGTCCTAAACGACGTTTGGCTTGTTTATGCTTCTGATATAAATTATCCATATTAGAATTAGTTTTGACATCTTTTTGTTTTTTTGAATAATTCTTCCCCATATGACCGGAAATCATATGTTCATTCTTTTCTGAATTATTTTCTTTTTTGATAGATGGAACTCGTCCGTGCTTTTTATCTAAATAATATTCTAACCCACCAGGATAAACTTTAAGCTGACCAGGAATAACTTCAATAATACAGTCTGCGATTTCTTGAATAAAATATAAATCATGACTGATAAAAACTACAGTTCCTTCATATTTCTGAAAAGCCTGCGTCAAAGCTTTGACACCATCAACATCTAAATGCGTCGTTGGTTCGTCAAGCAGCATAAAATTCGGCGGTTGAATTAAAAGTTTCGCCAGAATTAGCCGGCTTTTTTCCCCGCCGGATAAGACGCTGACTGTTTTAAAAACATCATCTCCGCGAAAATTAAATAATCCTAATAAACTACGCACACGCAAAGCTGGTATACCACTTGGAAAGACAGAACTCACTTCTTCCATCGCCGTACGATTCGGATTTAACACATCCAACCGCGTCTGTGAATAATACCCTCTCTCTACTTCATGACCTAATTTAACTTCACCCGCATCCGGGGCAATGGCCCCTGCCAAAATTTTAAGCAGAGTAGATTTTCCCGCGCCGTTTGGACCAACCAAACACACTTTCTGTCCTTTAATGACTTCTAAATTCAAATTTTTATAAATTTGTTTTTCTCCATACGATTTGGCAATATTGCTTAATTGCGTGACGACATAACCGCTTGGTTTAATCGGCGGAAATTCAAATTCACGTATACTGTGATGTTCCTGCGGCAATTCGATTTCTTCTAGTTTTTCTAACATCTTCTTTTTATTACGTACTGCTGAAGCGCGGTTAGGCTGGGCATGAAACCGCTGAGCAAAACGCTCCAATTGTTTACGTTTTTTATCGACGACCTTCTGCTTCTTCTCTAATGTTTTTAAATTAATTTCTTTCTGTCGCTCATATAACTCATAATTTCCTTTAACCTTAAGCATTTGCGCTTCATCAAGAAGAATCGTGTAATTAGTAACTGTATTTAAGAATACCCGATCATGAGAAATCAAAATAAACGTTCCTGGATAATTTGCTAAAAAATCCTTAAGCCAGAGCGTTGCCTCTAAATCTAAATAGTTTGTCGGCTCATCAAGTAATAACAGATCAAATGGATAGACTAATAATTTAGCTAATAATGTTCGCATCTGCCAGCCGCCGCTTAACTGCGCGACCGGGCGGTGAAAATCTCCTTGCTTAAAACCTAAACCTGTTAAGATTTTTTCAGCCTTGTGTTCGAGATCATAGATTCCTAATTGTTCCAATTCATGTAAAACATCGCCGTAACGGTTAGAATCCGCCCGATGATCATCTTCCAATTTTCGTTTTTCATCTAAAAGTTTACGGATACGCTCATCCCCGGAAGTCATTTCCTGCATAACAGTCCGGCTTGAAGTAAATTTAGCTTCTTGCGGGAGAAATCCGATGTTGATATTCTTTTGAATTTGTACATTGCCCTCCAAAGGCTCCATCTCACCCAGAATAATGGAAAAAAGCGTTGTTTTTCCAGCCCCATTTGGCCCGGTTAATCCAATTTTTTCTTTAGGAAAAATGCTGAATGAAACATCTTTGAATAATGTTCTTTGAGTGAATCCCATGGTTAAGTTATTGATTGTGATCATGGCTTAATATCTTCTCCAAATTCTTAACAATTAAAGTTTTTATCTTTCTTCGTAATCAAACTTATCATCAAAATTCTCAATAACTTTATAAACAGATTTTGTAGTATCAAAAGTTGCCACATGAAAAAGGGCGTCACCTTTGTTAACTAATGGCAATTGAGTATGTCCAATGATAACTCCTTTTTCCTTTGCTCGGACTTCGATATTATCATTTCCTAAAGGATCAGAAATTATACCAAGAATTTCATTGGGGTTAACAACACTACCCAATTTTTTCTTTAAAATGAGAATCCCGCTATGTGGCGCGCGCTCCCAATAGCTTCGGTTAGCAACAATAGATTTAATAAACTTTGATTTCTTTGCTTCTTCTCCTATCATTCCTAAAGACTGCATAACAGATAAAATACCCGACAATCCGCTTCTAATCGTTATTTCATCATATCTGAGCGATTCGCCCCCCTCGAAAACAATCATAGGAATTTTCTTTTTATACGCTACTTTTCTTAACGATCCTTCGATAAGATCAGCATCTAAAATAACTGGTACCCCGAATTGATGTGCTAAGTGATTTGTTCGTTGATCTTTTAAACAAGCCCTTATTTGGGGAAGGTTTGTTCTATGACGAGAACCTGTATGCAAATCTATGCCATGCGTACTATTTGACAATATTTCTTTATAAAACAAATATGCTAATCTAGCTGTTAACGATCCGTTTTTACTGCCAGGAAAACAGCGGTTCAAATCTCGTCGATCAGGTAAATACCTATTCATTGAATTAAAACCAAACACATTTACAATCGGAACGACAATTAACGTTCCACTCAACTTTTTAACTCTTTTATTTTTTAAAAGCCTTTTAATTATCTCAACACCGTTAACTTCATCGCCATGCAAAGCAGCACACACAAACAGACGAGGACCATCTTTCATCCCGCGAATAACTTTTACCGGCATATAGGCATTTGAATAATCGTAATTTTTTGCCACAAGCAATTTTATTTCTTTTGTTTCGCCCAAATCAATTTGCTCATTTCCTATTCGAAAATGTTTAGATCTTCCTGACATCGAATGACTTTCTCCTTTTTCTATTTTTTCTTTTCTGGATGACTAAACTTTTCATATTCTCTAATTTCCCAAAACACAACAAGGAATCATCCTCTAAGATTTCACGTGTACTCTTAGGATTGGAAATCATTTTTGTTCCCCGTTTAATGCTCATAATAACAATATCTTTCTCTCGGAAGCCGGCATTTTCAATTGTTTTTGAAATAAGCTCTGAATTCTTTAAAATATGAAATTCCGCAACGCCATACCCCTTATCTAAAGTTAAACGTTGCCGCAAATCAATCTCAGGAAAATCACTTTGTTCTTCTAAGAATTCAACCATTTTTGCCGCGACATCAACTCCAGAAGCTCTTTCAATCCCTTCAAGTCCCGGCGATGAATTCACCTCCATCACTTGAGGCCCTGAAGCCCCTTCCAACATATCCACGCCAGCCACATTTAATCCCATAATTTGAGCGGCGCGAATAGCTGTTCGCTCAAACCTTTCATCCAGTTCAACATTTTCAACCTTCCCGCCTCTATGCACATTACTACGAAATTCATCTCCTTGCGCGACCCTTCGCATAGCTGCAACAACTTTATTCCCAACGACAATCGCCCTAACATCTCGCCCTTTACTTTCTTTAATAAATTTCTGAATTAAAACATTTTGTTTCGTACTATGTAATGTTTCAATAATAGCCTCAGCAACCTTATTCGTGTCAGCCAAAATTACTCCAATCCCTTGGGTTCCTTCTAACAATTTGATTACAACCGGAGCTCCACCAATCTTCTCAATTGCAGGGAGGATAGTTTTTTTCTGTTTAACAAAAATCGTCTGCGGAAAACCTATATTATGCCGCGCTAATAATTGAATAGAGCGTAGTTTATCTCGCGATGTAATAATCCCTAATGAAGAATTCAAACAGAACATCCCCATTTCTTCAAATTGTCTAAGAACAGCCGCCCCAAAGAATGTTATAGAACTCCCTATTCTTGGAATAACCGCATCAAAATCTGTAATATTCTTATTCTTATAAATGAGCCCTGGCTTTCCCTGCTCAACATTAATAGAAAAATCTAATGTATCTAAAACATTAACATCATGTCCCCGCGCCACACATGCTTCTCTTAATCTCTTTGTGCTGTAAAGCCGTTTTCCTCTCGATAAAATCGCTATTTTCATTTTAATACCCTTCTTTTCTTTTTTACTTTCAGCACGTTCTGTTTTCTTTTTGGATTCTTACTTTTAAGCACATAACTATGACTTGCATCAACCAGAAAATCGTTTTCTAATGCTGTCCGTCCGATTAACATACGAAAATTCATTTCCTCACGACCGACAAGATTGATTCTGATCTTTCTCTCAATATCGCCAATCCTAACTTTTGTTTCGACATACCATCGATGCGTTTTAACACCTATACTGGATTTAACTTTTCCTTTATGAATCGGCTTTGCGATTATTTTTTTTCTTCCTCTATCTTTATCCAAAATCACATAAAAACTAATTTTCGTTTTAGAAATCTCCTCAATTTCCTCAACATGGATGGAACTTGATTTTGCACCCGTATCAATCTTTGCTTTTAATTTTTTTATATTCCAATCAGGTAAATCGATATATTCCCGCCATCCAACAATCTTCTTTTTTTGTTCGATCGCGGTATATTTTTTCATTTTATATTTTTCTTAACACTTTTATTAAACATTTTGACATCTCATTATTAGAGAAACATCAATTTACTGCTTATTTGATTTTTAAAGATTTAACTCGTCTTATTTCTTCTAGGCTCAGCTCCCGCCAACTTCCTTGTTTTAAATTCCCTAATAGAAAAGGTCCTTGGGTGAGACGTTTTAAATATATCACTTTAAAATGAAATTTAGCAAACATCATTCGAATTTGTCGTTTTCGGCCTTCGTGAATAATAATTTCTAAATCTGTCTGCTTTTTTCCTGTTCGTATTACTTTAATCGTTGCCGGATAAGTCTTTATCCCTTCCAAGATAATACCCGTTTCTATTTTCCTTTGAGTTTCTTTATCTAATTCCCCATCAATGCAAGCAAAATATCTTTTTTCAACATTAAATTTCGGATGGGTTAAATAATAAATAAAATCTCCGTCATTGGATAAAATTAATAACCCTTCGGTATCTTTATCCAGCCGGCCAGCCGGCGCCAACTTCCTGCATTCATCAGGCAATAAATCATAAACCGTCTTTAACGCGTATCGATCTTGTTTAGTTGTCGTATATCCTGCCGGCTTGTTTAAAAGAATATATTGGTAAGCGCTCATCTCCACAGGTTGATTATCATAACTTACTTTATCCTTTTTTGGATCCACAGGAAAAGAAGGTTCAATAATCACCTGCTGATTAACCCTCACCAATCCCTTTTGAATAACCTCCATAGATTTCCGACGAGAAAGCGAGGTGTAATGAGAAAGAAATACCTGAAGACGCATTTTAATTTTCTCTCTGCCTTAAGGTTTCATAAAGTAAAAGGCCTGTTGACACTGAAACATTCAGAGAATCCGCCTGTCCTTTCATTGGAATTCGAACATGCTCGCTGGCTATTTTCATCCATTGCTCACTCAACCCTTTATCTTCACGACCGACAACCACTGCAACAGGGTCTTTCAAATTTACTTTTGTGTAAATACATTCTGCTTCTGGTGTAGCGGCAACAACTCGGATCTGACGATCCTGAAGGAAATCCTGCGCCTCTGTATTCGTACAGGCAATCACCTGATTGGTAAAAACTGTTCCTAAACTTGCTCGAATAACATTCGGGTTATAAATATCTGTTCTATTTTGACAAATGAAGACCGCATCTATTCCGGCACCATCGCATGTACGCAGAATCGCCCCCAAGTTCCCCGGCTTCTCTACATCTTCCACAACTAGAATACATGGATTCTTAGATAGCTCCACTTGCGCAAGATCCTTTTTCTTAATCTCCCCGACGGCCAGCACGCCTTCCTTACGCTCACCAAATCCAATTTTGTTAAAAATCGATTCGGTTACTTCATAAACCACAGCTTTATCTTTCAATTGTTTCTCAATAAGCGCGGCTGTTTCTGGCTCCTGGTAATCCTGAACCAACTCTGGACACACAAATAATTCTTTAATGACCACCTGCGCGTCTAAGGCTCGCTGTAATTCCCGTATACCATCAATAAGAATAAGCTGTAACGCATCACGTTGTGAACGCTTCCGTAAACGAACAAGCTGTTTAATTCGCGGATTAGATACACTTGTAATCTTAGCTCGCATAAAATTTAAATCCTTTAAAGAATATCTATCTAATAAATATTCTTCCTTGTTCCATCAATTTACAAAATTTCAAATCAATTTAACTTTTTGAAGAAAATTATGAATACCTCTTAGAAAATTAATCTCATCATCCGTATGTCCATTAATGTGACTTCCGCTCGTCATTAAAAACTCTTTTGGTTCTTTAGCAGCCCTATACAATTTTTCTCCTAACGCAAATGGAACAGTCTCATCGTGCGCACTGTGAATAATTAACTTTGGAACGGATATATCCTTAATCTTCCGCTCAGAATCCATTTTAATCGAAACCAAAAATGACGGAATAAAAGGATAATAAAACTTAGCCATATCTTTGGCCGAACTAAAGGAAGAATCTATAATTAACGCTGCCAACGGCCGCTGCAATGCTAAATCTACAGCCACGACACCACCTAACGAGGCTCCATAAACAAAAATCTTTTTTGGATCTACATCCTTTCTATTCTTTAAATAGTCATACGCGACGATAGCATCTTGATAAATCCCTTTCTCTGTCGGTTTGCCCTCGCTCTTTCCAAATCCCCGATAATCAATTATAAAAACATTGACCCCCATATCATAAAAATGAAGAATCTTCCCCAGACGGCCACCGATATTTCCCGCGTTACCATGAAAGAACAATAAAGTTGGGACATTATCATCTTTTTTGATATACCAGCCATGAATTTTTATATCATCTTGTGTTGTCAAAAAAACGTCTTCAAAAGGAAGACCAAAATCCGCCGGCATAGAATCAATATCGCGAACCGGATGAAATAACGAAACACTTTCGATATAACGTACATAAACAATTAAAACAATAATAGCCAGTAAAAGATAAAATAACATTTTCATGAAGGCTTTATGCGTTTATTCTTAAACTCTTGTTAGATCGTTTTACGCTGAGACTTTAAATTAAGCATTAATTTTATGGCTTTGAGAATATCTGAAACCTGGCAGGGCTTAGTGATGTAGTGGTCCGCCTCCAAAGAATATCCTTTTTTTAAATCATCTAATTCTCGACGGGCTGATATGATAATGACAGGCTGCCATTTAGTGGAGGGGGGATTTTCTCTTAACTTCTTTAAAACCTGAAATCCATCTAATTCGGGCATATTGATATCCAATAAGACAACATCTGGATCTTCCGCTTCAATCTTTTCCCAAGCCTCTCGCCCATCTTTAGCCGTTACTACCTCATACCCTTCAGCGGCAATCTTTTTAGCCATAATCCCTAAAATATCTTCTTCATCATCAGCCATTAAAATTTTAATATTTGTCATAAATATTTTCTCTATCGCGCGGAAGAATATCCTTTCAAATCATATTGAATAGTTTGAGAAGGCTTCTTAATTTTATCAATCGTGACATTCCCTTTAGTAAAAAAATCGACAGCTAATGTATCGTGAAAATCCGAAAATATAACCACGCGTGTGATACCCGCGGTAATCAAAGCCTTCGCACAGGTGGTACACGGCATATTAGTGACATAAGCGGTGGCCCCTTCAACGGAATGTCCACGCCTTGCGGCTTGAATAAGCGCGTTCATCTCCGCGTGAACCGTACGCACACAATGATTATCCACAATCAAACAGCCAATATCTTCACAATGCTCATCCCCAGGGATAGAACCGTTATATCCTGTCGCAATCACATTTTTATTTTTGACTAAAACACAGCCGCAATGCATCCGCGGACAGGTGGCTCGCTCAGAAGCCAACATGGCTAATTTCAAAAAATATTGATCCCATTTCGGTCTAACACCCATAAATCTCTCCTGAACTACACATAAAAGCTCTACATATTTTTCTTATATTACCAAAAGAAGCTTTGAATGCAAGGTTTATGATACCTCTTGCTCAACTCGACTTAAAATTCGCATAACACCTTCCTGAAAAACTTTAGAATCTGTCAAAAGACTCAAAATGAAGTGCACCCCTTCATCAAAATCAAAAAAATATCCTGGATGAACAAAAACATGATAATGCGTTAACAATTTTATGACCCATTCATCTTCACTTCGAATAGCAGGTATTCTCAAAATCGCGTACCATCCACCTTCTGCCTTTAATAATTGCGTCGCTTTTACAGAATGAATTTGTTTCTGTAAAAAATCATAATTCTGTTGGATGCGCTCTTTAATATCCTTCTGTAACATTTCTTTTTCTTTCAGCCAATAAGCCAACGCATTTTGGACTGGTGTATTGACTGACAAATAGGTATCACTAATTACCTCTAACCTTTTCATGGCTTCCTTTACCAACAGGTCAGGCCCGTTAACAACAATCCATGATAGCTTCATTTGTGGCAAACCAAGAATTTTAGAAATTCCACTAAGTACAAATGTTAAAACTTCACTGTTATTAACCAAACTAACCCTATCAGGTTCAATACCTAAATCAAAATCATAAAAAACTTCATCACAAATTACTGCCATATTGTGTTGATGACAGATTTGATTGATAATATCCAATTCATGCGTCTTAATATAAGACCCCGTTGGGTTATTAGGATTAACTAATACAATAGCTTTCGCCGCGGAGAAATTGCTTTCCGATAAGGCTTCTAAATCCAATGCCCAGCCATTATTATATTGCAAAGTATACGGATAAAATCGCGCGTCATTCAAATCCACAATATATTGAAATAAAGGATAACTAGGCTGTGGCAGCAACACTTCTTCTTTTAAATTTAATAAAAGACGGAATAAATGTGAATACGCTTCGGAAGTGCCTGCCGTAAGGAAAATATTTTCCGGATTTACTTTCAAACCTTGTTCACGATAATATTCGCAAATAGCGTTTCTCGCCTTTTCCAGGCCTTTAGGTGATGGGGAATACAAAAGATTATCTGGATTATTAAATGTGTCAATAATCTTTTCCTTCTGGAGAAAAAATCCGGCTTGGGTAGGGTTTGAAAGAGTTAAATCTAAAACAGAAACTTTTTCTTTCTTAAGCTGATCAAACGTCCTGCTTAAATTATTAACTGAAAGATCCCAGTTTGTTCTATGAGCAAAATGAAAGAACTCTCCATTCATATCCTTATTTCATTTCTCTGGTAATTCTTTCTAACTTCTTCTGTGCTTCTTTAAGCTGCTGGTTTAAACTATCATACTCTGACCGCGCGATCCATTGAGTATCTCGTTCTTTCTTTGTCAATTCGATATTTTCAGCTTTAATCTTTGTTAAATCTTGCCTTAATTGATCATTATTTGCTTTTACATGCGCGGCATCCAGCTCGGCAGCTCTTCTTTGTTCATTTAAATCTTTGACTTGATTTTTATGTTCATTCAGTTCTCTTTCCAGACGAAGATTTAAAGAATGCTCTTTAGAAAAATCCTCTTGAATTTTCTGTAATTCCATCTTAACTCGCTGTAATTCTTTACCTTTCTTATCGAAATCCCCTTTTTCCTTTTCTTGCCACCCGCGTTCTTGCGCAATTTTATCTTTTAACTTAGCGTTATACATTTTCTCCACAGCGATTTCTTTTCTTAATTCCTTTTCAACCTTTTGCAGCCCCTCAATTTCGTTTTTTAATCGATGAATATTTTTTTCTAAACGCTGATTAATCGCCGGCCAATCTTTTTCTTCTTTAACTTGTTTTTCTCTTTTCTTTTTTCTATTATTCCTTTTCTGTTGAGAAGGCCACAACAAAAAAACCAATAAAAATACAATAAGAATAACGCCTATCGATAGTAAAAAATTTTCTGGAGTCATAATTACTTACTTTGTAATAAAAAATTTAAATTATCCCGCGCTGAAGTGAAACCTGGTTCAATAGTTAGAATTTTATTAAAGATTTCTTCAGCCTTTGCTTTTTCTTCTTTATGAATATAACAAATCGCTAAATTATTCATGGCCCTGACGTCCTTCGCATCAATTTTAACCGCCTTTTCAAAATGTTCAATAGCTAAATCATATCCGCCCTTTTGCATATAAAGCGTTCCCAAATTATTATGCGCCGCACCGCTGTTTGGATACATTCTTAGGAGCTGATGATAATATTCCACTGCTTGCTCAACATTGCCCAGAGCTTCGTAACAACGCGCTAAATCAAAATAAATTTCATTAATAAAACCTTGATAAAATGAACTGACATTTTCCCCAGTAACTTTCTGTAAATATTCACGAAAAATTTTCTCCGCAAAAGCGTAATGTTCAATTGCTTTACTATATTGTCCCTCATTGTAATATGCTTTGGCCAACAATAAGTGTCCCCGGCCAAACTTTTTCTCATACTTTAACATTCGCTCAAAAAGCGGAATTTCTCCCCGCCAATACGAATTTTGTTTAATGGTCATCACTATAAATATGCAAATAAAAACAACAAAAATATAAATACTTATAGATTTAACATTTTCTTTTTTTATCTGTTTCAAGACAACCTTCCATAAGCATGCCGCGATAATTAAAATGCCAACAAATGGTAGATAAAGAAAATGCTCGGCTGTTAAAATGAAAGAATACTCATTAATCAATGGAACAATGTTTAGCGTTGGACCAAAGGCGATAATAAACCAGCCTGATCCAAAAATTATCCGTTGTTTATAGGGTGCTGGTATTCGGATAATTAAATATCCTACGCACAACAAAATAAATCCTAAAATGCTGATCGCTCCGAGGACCGGTGATAAAATGTCCACACTTCGATAATAATGCAGATCCAAAGGAAAGAATATAATCCCTAAATAGGTTAATAATGTTAGTGGCACAGCCTTCATCCGCAAAAAGAATTCCGGCATTGATCCAAAAACATTAGGCATTGTAATACCTAAAACATATTTTCTTAATAGGAAATAAAAACTGACCACAAAAATAAACCCAGCCCACCTTACGAATCTTATTCTTCGTCTGTTTGTATTCTTATTCTCGCCTAAAATTACTTCATACCATAAAATTAAAATAGGTAAAACAATAGCCTGCTCTTTAGCTAGCACGGCTAGGGCAAAAATTAAAAGCGATAAAAGATAGTACCATAATGTCTCCCCTCTCTTTTGCCGCTCAGTTTCCATTGAATAAAGATATAAAATAAAACTTAATAAACATAATCCAGCAAAAACTAAATTTGATATTCCTGAGATGCACGCTACCGCTTCGCTTTGCATAGGATGCGTCAGGAATACAATTGACGCAGCCAGAGCCATCCCCTTTTGATTCTTCCATAGGACATTAAAAAGGATAAAAACAAGAAAACTATTAATAATATGGAAAAAAATATTGATAAAATGAAATCCTGCAGGATTAAATCCAAATAATTGATAGCCAAGACGGTAGAAAAACTCTAAAAGCGGCCGGTAATATGTATTAATTAAAGAAGTATCACGATCCGAAGAAATTGTTTGCTGAAAAATAGATTTAAAACTAAGTTCCTGAATGGCTGGATTCTTGACAATAAAAACCACATCGTCGTGAACAAAAGGATGAAAAACCGCGTTTATATAGGTAATAAAACCGATAATACTTAAAAGGATTAAAACAAACTGCAGGGAAATATCTTTGAAGGATTCAAAGAGAAATATCTTTTTCAAAGTCAATTCTCAAAATTGATTAATAAAGCTAAGCCGTAAGTTCTTTCTTTAAACTCTCAATCCGACTGACTAATAAATTGTATTGCTCATCAATTTGTTTCAAGCATCCATTAGTGTCGGTTAAATTCGAGTTTTTCGCCGCATCTTCGAGCTCCAAAAATATCTGTCGTAAAGGTTTTGCTGAAATATTTCCTGATGCTCCTTTGAGAGAATGAGCGATATTACGAACCTCTTCAAGATCATTTTTTCCAAAAGCCTCTTCTAAGGCTTTTCGTTTTCCACCGAAATCTTCCATAAAGATATCCAGCAATTCACATAAGAGTTCTTTATCATCTTGAACTCGTTCTAAAAATTCATCAAGGTCGATTATTTCTTCATTCATGATTCCATCCTTTTTTAAGTATATGCGCTATTTCTTCAAATAATTTTTTCCGGTCAATGGGTTTTGTTACATACCCATCCATTCCCGCTTCTATACACCGCTTACGATCTTCCTGCATTGCTCTCGCGGTCAAAGCAATAATCGGAACATGTTTTCCTGTGCTGGCTTCATTATCTCTAATAATTTTAGTTGCGGATAACCCATCCAGTATCGGCATCTGCGCGTCCATCAAAACCACATCGTAGTTCTGCTTAATGACTTTATCGACGACTTCTTGACCATTGACAACTGTTTCCACACAACAACCTTGTTTTTCCAGCATTCTCACGACAATCTTTTGATTAACCACATTATCTTCCGCTAAAAGAACCTTCAAATCTTTCAAATGATCAAGAATATATTCTTCTGTCAGATTGCCTTCTTTCTTTAAAGAACTCAGCATTGTGTTATCAGCTTTTTGCTTTAAAGTCTTAAACTTTGCTGTAAATAAAAATGTACTTCCCCTACCCTCTTCACTCTCAACCCAAATCTTTCCTCCCATCATTTCCACGAGCTTCTTACAAATAGCTAATCCAAGCCCTGTCCCGCCAAATCTTCTCGTTGTTGAATCATCCGCTTGTGTAAAGACATTAAAAATATTTTCTTGTCGATCTTTTGGGATTCCGATTCCTTCATCCTTAACAGAAAATAAAAACTCTCTCTCCGATTTCACTTTGATTTCTGTTATGATTTTTCCTTTGTGCGTAAATTTAATGGCATTATTAATTAAATTGATCATTACTTGACGTAGCCGAACCGGATCGCCTTCGACAAGTTCAGGCACCTCTGAATCTACATTAAGAATCAGTTGAATCTCCTTCGCCTGACTTAAAACAGATAAACCTTTAATAACGCTTTTAGCAACATTCGGCAGATGAAAATCAATCTTCTCCAAAGTGATTTTTCCAGCTTCTACCCGCGACAAATCCAGAATATCATTTAATAGTCCTAACAAATTATCAGCCGCATCTTTAGCCACATTTAAATTCTCTCGTTGCTCCTCATCTAATGTGGTGTCTAAGGTTAAATCTATCATCCCTAATATTGTATTCATCGGCGTCCGAACTTCATGCGACATATTTGCTAAAAATAAAGTTTTCGCGCTATTTGCTTCTTCTGCTGCTAACTTTGCCTGAAGCAGCATTTCTTGAACCTTTTTCTGTTCCGTAATGTCTTGCATAATCCCGACAGATCCAATGATATTATCATTCGCGTCCCGCAAAACATTGATAGATAGATCTACATCAATAATGTCATCATTTTTAGTTTTTATTTTAGTTTCAAGATGATGCTTTGAACCCATATGACGGATATTCTCAGAACGAATCTTCTCCCATTCGTCTTGCGGATATAAAATTGAAACATGCTTAAGATATAAATCATTGCGTTTCATATGAAATAATTGCTCTGTAAATTTATTCCATGAGACGATCCGTTCCTGTTCGTCAGTTAAAGTAATTGCAACAGCTGAATTATCAAGGATAACTCTTATTTTATTTTCTGATTCCTTGATTTTCCTTTCAGCAGCTTTTTGATTAGTAATATCCCGCATGATTCCAATAGAACCAACGATATTACCTTCCGCATCTTTAATCATGGAAATAGATACATTCGCCTCAAGCAAGCTCTTATCTTTACAGCAAAGCTGTGTCTCGATATCTGACAAAAGTCCCTTTTGTCGTATTTTAAACGATCGCATCCGCCGCCATTCTTTAGCTGGATACAATTCTTTAACTGGTTTATTAAATAAATCTTCCTTATTCATACCCAGCATTTCTTCCGCGAATGGATTCCACGCCACAATCCGCTCATTTTCATCCGTAACCGTAATCGCGGCCGCTGAATTCCTAAAAACTGTTTGAAACATTTCCTTCGATTCAATTAATTCTTTCTCGAATTTTTTCTGAATCGTAATATCTTCAAGAATAACATCTAAAAAAACCACTTTTTCTTGTTCTAAAACAGGGCAAGCAGAAATAGAACTCCAAAATGTTTTTTTATTCTTTCCTTTCAACTTGATTTCGTACTTCATGATACTTCGACCATCAATCATCCACCGCATGAAAGCATCATATTTTTTCCGATCAGCAAAAACCTGATCTAACGTAACTTTATCAAGCTCCTTCTGTGTATATTGAAGAATTTGCAGAAGATTATTATTCGCATAGACAAACTTAGCTTTAGCCTGGGCCGTACAGCGAAAAACCCCTACTTGAAGCCTATCAACAACTTCTTTAAAATTAATCTCTTCGTTTTTCTTATTTATCTTTTTAGATTTCATTTTTTATCGGAGAGACTTCGTTTTCTAGGGACCTTAAAATTAATTAAAATAGCAAATAAATTAAAAATAGTCATGACAACTGTTAACGAAACCATGCAAATGATCATAATTGTTGTCCAGCCTTTTTCTAATTCAAATGACATAATTTCATTACTAACATAAGCTATGACAACAATTGAGAAAACGATCATGCATCCTGCAATAATAAATATAAAAAAAGAGGCCAAAGAAGAAATAAGAATTACATAAAGATTATATAAAACTGGATTCCCCTTGGCTATTTTACTTGCAGCAATACCAATTCTCTTCATGTTTGCACCATTTTAACATCTTTCATGATGATTTCTCCACTTTAATCTATTTTTTTTCAAGGAGAAACTTGAGAATACTTTGATTTTATTTCAGGAATGTATTTTCTGGCTTGAGTAATACGATCATCATTATAAGGATGACTTCGAAGAAAGAGTGGAACATCCGCAGACCCTGCTGACCCTTTTTTAAGTATTTTAAACACTTCTATCATTCCTTCTGGATCATAGCCTGCCAAATATGAATATTTAATTCCTAAACGATCAGCCTCAAATTCATCCTTACGTCCGTATGACGAGAACACAATTTTCATTAAAACATCTGAACTGATATTAGCAACTTGTTTAGCATAACCACCCCACCCAACTTGATTAAGAACAACGTTTCCAATCAGATCGTATCCTAATGCGGCTTGATATTTCTTTACGGTATGCCGGGCCGCGCAATGCCCAATTTCATGCGCCAATACCGCGGCCAATTCATCATCATTTTCTAACTTTTCCAGCAAACCCGTGTAGATATAAATGCTTCCTCCTGGAACCGTAAACGCATTCAATTCATCTTTATCAATCACATAAAAACTATATTGATAATCCTGACGGTCTGAAATTAATGTCAATTTCTCGCCGACTCTCTGAACTCTTTGTATATCATTCTGGTTTTTGGAAAACTCATATTCTTTAGCTAAACTATTATGAATCTGCCGCCCCATCGCGATTTCTTCTGGTGTTGATATAAAAATAAACTCATTACGCTCCGTAGCAGGATTATAAGTTCCTAAACCAGCACACCCTGTCAGCAGAATTCCTAAAGAATAAATAATAAGCAGTTGTCTTTTCACTTTCCCTCCTGCCTATCTGTCAAATTTAACAACATCTTCCCACCATTGCCCGCTGTCCCACGACGTTAATTGTTTCCACATCGCTTTAGCTGTTTTGGTTTTAAGATGATCAGGCGCTTTTTTCAAAAATTTCCTCGCTTGTGAATAACCTTGATCTGTATATTCTTTAGCCTGAATTAAACATTCTAAAATATCTGCGTCCCGTGCAATCAAACTTTCCTTACACTTTTGTTTTTCGTAATCTTCTCGAAAAGATTGCAACTCATTCTTCACCTTACTATCAAGAGGGCATATTTGATCTTTAAAAACCTTTTTCTCCGCCTCTTTAAATTCAATATAATAATGTCCCATTTTATGCAAATCATTAATACGCGCTTCATGAATATCATTAAACAAACACATCACCATCACTTTGTATGGATCAGCGTTCTCCAGATGGGCGATATAATGCCCAATAACAGCGACACGGAAAGAATGGTCAGCCACACTTTCCGGTTCTTTAATACCCACGACCCACCAACCGCTTCGTTTAATCTTTTTAAGAAGGCCGGCTTCGGTAAAGAAATTCAGGGCAGCTGTGATCCGATTATTTGGATTTTTTTGATTTTTGTCTGGTGATTTCATAAGCAAAAATTGAAGCCGCATTAGCGACATTAAAAGACAATCTTTCAAGAAACATAGGAATCGTTAAGGCTAAATCTAATTCCTTGCGGATAATATCTCTTATACCTTTTTGTTCAGAACCTAGCACTAACGCTAAAGGAAATGGCAGTTTCACTTCCATCAAATTTTCCCCATTTTCCGTCACTGCTCCGGCAATATGGATACCTAACTCTTTTGCTTGCTTGATTGCTTTATTGATATTAGAAACCTGGGCAACCGGCACGTGATTATCTCCACCAGAAGCAACTCTCAAAACAGCCTCTGTAATACTAACTGATTTATGTGATGGAAGCACAATAGCAAAACGCCCAAAACATGCAGCCGAGCGAATTATGGCTCCCAGATTCTGCGGATCATTAAGCTCGTCAAGAAAGATGATACTATATTTCTTTTTCTTTACCAAATCTAAAACATCATCAAAATGCATGTATTCAAAATCGTCCACTTGAATCATAATCCCCTGCGTGTTCGCTCCTTGAGACATTTTCTGCATTTTTGTTCTTGGATAGACGATAACGGGCAGTTTCCATTGCTGCGCCTTTTTGCGAATATAAGCTGACTGAGCATATCCTTCCTGCAAAAAAATTTTATGGATACTTTGCGGATTTGACCTTAATCGTTCAATAACGGAATTACTACCGAAGATGCGCATATTATTTTTACCCCTTTATTCATGCGATTCAATAATCGCTTCTCTCTCTTGAACTTCTTTGCTGTACTTATTTTCTAATTCCTGCTTTTTATCTAAATACTGTGCATATGACATTTCTTTTTTAAGATATGCACTTTCGATTGCTTCTAATTCATTTTTATAATGATCATAATGGGGATCTCTAAAGAATGACTCTGGCTGATCAATGTATCCTTGTAACTTTTCCGCACATCCGGTTAAAACAAAACTCAGAACAACAACCAAAAGATATTTTTTCATGGCTTTTTCCTTCTTTAGAATTAACGATTATTATTTTTTTATACCTAATCCTAAGAAAATAACCGGCCGCAAAATACTCCACCACCCGACGAACGGTTTCATTTTTGTATATCCTAACTTTTTTGCTGGATAAATTTTTGTCACCGGCACTTCCTGAAATTTATATCCTAAAACAATTGCTTTATATAATAAATACGGCTCTAATTCATATTTATCCAGCCACAGTTGATTGATATTAATCCGCGTGTCATTAAAAATAGATAATCGAAACGCTCGAAATCCATTGGTGGTATCTGTTAATTTCCGTTTAGTAATAATAGACATTAATAAGGGATGAAGTTTTGTCGCCCATTTTCGATATTCCGGCATATCTCCCCCGATGCCATTCGCTTGTTTATATCGTGATCCTTGAACAAAATCATATTCTTCTCTTAAAATGGGCTCTATTAATCGAGGAATTTCCTGCGGGTTATCTTTATCATTACCAGCCATAATGACTAGCAC
>JACKFK010000008.1 GCA_020632515.1 Candidatus Omnitrophota bacterium
TTGAAGACGTGTTTTCAATTTCAGGTCGTGGAACTGTAGCAACAGGCCGTGTTGAAAGAGGAAAAGTTAAAGTTGGCGAAGAAGTAGAGATTGTTGGAATTAAAAAAGACGTGGCTAAAACTGTCGTTACTGGTGTGGAAATGTTTCGAAAAGAATTAGATGAAGGTCAAGCAGGTGATAACGTTGGGTTATTACTTCGCGGGGTTGATAAAGAAGGAATTGAGCGTGGTCAAGTTTTAGCATTGCCAGGTTCTATTAAACCGCATACGAAATTTAAAGCAAAAGCATATATTCTTACTAAAGAAGAAGGTGGCCGTCACACGCCATTTTTCAAAGGATATAGACCGCAGTTTTATTTCCGAACAACAGATGTGACTGGGACAGCGAATCTTCCTGAAGGTATTGAAATGTGTATGCCAGGAGATAACGTTGAATTAAATGTTGAACTTATTGTGCCCATTGCTATCGAAAAGGAATTACGTTTTGCTATTCGAGAAGGTGGGAAAACCGTTGGAGCTGGAGTTATCCACGAAATTGTTGAGTAATCTATGCAGAAAATAAGAATAAAATTGAAGGCATTTGATCACAGACTTATTGATCAGTCTGCGCAGGAAATTGTTGATACCGCTATCCGAACAGGAGCTAGGGTATCTGGACCTGTGCCACTTCCTACTAGAAAGGAATTGTATACTGTTCTAAGATCGCCTGTGATTGATAAAAAATCCCGTGAACAATTTGGTCTAGCAACACATAAGAGGTTAATTGATCTTATTGATCCGACGGCAAAAACCGTTGAAGCGTTAAGAAAGTTGAATTTACCTGCAGGTGTGGATGTTGAGATTAAACAGTAAGTGTGAATAAATTATGATTAGAGGAATGTTAGGTAAAAAATTAGGAATGACCCAAATTTATGATAAAGACGGGAATTCTGTTCCTGTTACTGTTGTTGAAACGGGTCCTTGTACTATTTTAGAATTAAAGGAAAATCCAATGAGAGTGGCTGTTGGTTATGGTGTTATTAAGGAAAGCCGCAGTAGTAAGCCTTATCTTGGATATTTTAAGAAATTAAATTTGAAGCCAATGCGTTTAGTAAAAGAATTCTATTCTTCGGATAATAAAGAATACAAAGTTGGTCAAGAAATTAAAGCAGATTTTTTTCAACCGGGAGATTATGTTGATGTAACAGGTGTCTCGATTGGAAAAGGTTTTCAAGGGGGGATGAAACGTTGGGGCTGGAGTGGTGGTCCTGCGGGTCATGGATCAATGCATCATCGTCGGGTAGGTTCGATAAGTTCTAGTGCTGACCCTTCACGAACTTTCCGTGGTCGTAATATGCCAGGCCATATGGGAGCTAAGCAAATTACTGTTCAAGGGTTGCGGGTTATGGGAATTGAATCTGAGAATAATTTGCTTTTAATTAAGGGCGCTGTTCCCGGCCACAGTAATGCAATAATTCAAATTCAACGCTCTCGAAAGAAAGCTTACAAATCTCTTGATGAAAAGAAAGCTGTTGTTGCACATAAAGTTAATCCGATGAAGCAAAGTAAAGCCAAAGCAGGGGCAAAAGGAAAAAAAGGTAAATAATCGTGTCGACTACTTCTATATTAGATAAAAATGGGAAAGAAACAGGTAAGATTAATTTGCCTGACATATTTACAAAAGGAAATGTTAAAACAGGGGTGCTTCATCAGGCTGTTGTAA
This sequence comes from Candidatus Omnitrophota bacterium, assembly GCA_020632515.1. Classification (GTDB taxonomy): domain Bacteria; phylum Omnitrophota; class Gorgyraeia; order Zapsychrales; family Zapsychraceae; genus JACKFK01. Next base: position 1,702 of record JACKFK010000008.1, read on the forward strand.
AATATCAAGCTTCATTACGTCAAGGCACATTGTCAACTAAGGAACGGGGTGAAGTTTCTGGTGGCGGGGTAAAACCTTTTCGGCAAAAAGGAACTGGTCGAGCTAGAGCTGGATCAAGCCGATCTCCTTTATGGAAAGGTGGGGGTATTACTTTTGGTCCGCATCCACGAGATTTTGGATATAAGATTTCAAAAAAAGCTAAACGAGGTGCTTTAGCCGAAGCTTTGAAATCAAAGTTTCAGTCAGATGAATTATATTTAATTAATGAATTAAATGAGCCTTTACAAAAGACTAAGGATTTTGCAAAGATCTTAAAGGCATTAAAGATTGATACTAAAACATTAGCTCTTTTAGATGGCAGTGATGTAAGTATTTTGCGAGTATCAAGAAATATTCCTTTTATTAAACTTATGCGGTCACAAGATGTAAATGCTCTTGATATTTGTAATTGCAGGAAACTCTTGTTGACAAAAACCGCATATGAGAATTTGGTAAAAAGAGTTCAATCTGAAGGGGATGAAATAAAGAAATCTCCAAAGAGTAAAAAAGCAAAAAGTAAGAGTGAGGAATAATTGTGATTACTTGTTATGATGTTATAAAGACTTTAATTCGAACTGAAAAAGGGACAATGCTTGAAGCGCAGCGTAAATATCTTTTTAAGGTTAATCCCAAGTCTAATAAGATAGAGATTCGTAAGGCTGTAGAAGAAATTTATAAAGTTAAAGTTCAAGACATTAATGTTTTAGTTGTCCCTGGTAAACTTAAACGTGTGCGTCAAGAAGTTGGCCACACTTCTCCTTGGAAAAAAGCAGTTGTAACGCTTAAAGAGGGGCAAAGCATTGAGGTTACATAATCATGGGTGTTAAAAGATTTAAACCAACAACTAATGGATTACGGCATGCGGTTATTTCTGATTTTGCTGAAATTACGAAGGGCAAGCCAGAAAAATCACTTTTAAGACCATTAAAGAGTTCTGGTGGACGTAATTCATATGGACGTATTACTGTAAGATTTCGTGGTGGCGGGCACAAGCGTATGTATCGCGTTATTGATTTTAAACGTAATCGTTTTGATCAAGAAGCTCAAGTTTTAGCTATTGAATATGATCCTAATCGAACATGTCGAATCGCTTTAATTCAATATGCTGATGAAGAAAAGTCATATATCTTGGCGCCTTTAGAATTAAGAGTTGGAGATAAAGTTGTTAGCACGGTTGATAGTATTGTCGATTTTAAAGCAGGAAATTCTCTTCCGCTTAAAAATATTCCTTTAGGGACGGCCGTACATAATATTGAGTTAAAACCTGGTATGGGTGGACAGATTGCCCGTTCAGCTGGGACATCAGCTCAAGTGATGGCAAAAGAAGGGCCATTTGCTTTCGTCCGTATGCCCTCCAGTGAAGTGCGTAAAATAAATATTAATTGTCGCGCTACTGTCGGACAATTGGGAAATGTCGAACATGAAACAAAATCAATTGGTAAGGCAGGACGTTCACGATGGATGGGGCGTCGAGGACATGTGCGCGGAGTTGTTATGAATCCAGTTGATCACCCTCATGGTGGAGGAGAAGGTAAAGCTCCGCAAGGTAATCCTCATCCTGTTACTCCTTGGGGAAAACCAACTAAAGGGTATAAAACACGTAAAAAGAAAAAATATTCAAACAACTACATTGTGAGAAGAAGAGGGGCGAAATAAAATGCCACGTTCGGTAAAAAAAGGACCATATATCGAAGATTCGTTACAGAAAAAAATTGACCGGCATATAAAATCCGGTTCTAAGCAGCCAATCAAAACTTGGTCGCGTCGTTCAACCATTACGCCACAATTTGTTGGATATACCGTAGCGGTACACGATGGAAGAAAACATATCCCAGTTTTTATTACAGAAAATATGGTTGGCTATAAATTAGGAGAATTTGCTCCATCCCGAACATTTAGAAAACATGGCGGGGTTAAAGCTAAGAAAGCTCCACAAAAAACGTAATTCAATTAATTTTTAATCATAATAACGAGAGTTAATAAAAGAATGATTGCCCACGCAAAAGGAAAATTTTTAAGAGTGTCACCAACAAAAGTAAGACAGGTTATTGACCTTATTCGAGGCCGAGACGTTTCATCGTCATTAGCGATTTTGCGTCATGTAAATAAGGCATCGACTAAGACAATAGGGAAGATTCTTGAATCTGCTATTAGTAATGCAAAGCAAAAAGGATTAAATGAAGATCAATTATATGTTTCTAAAATTGTGGCTGATCAAGGCCCTTCATGGAAACGTTTTCGGGCAGCGGCTTTTGGACGTGCTACAGGCATTTTAAAGAAAACAACACATCTGACGATTGAGTTAGATTTACTTACTAAATAAAGGAGATTTTCTCGTGGGACAAAAAGTTAGTCCAATTATATTAAGAATGGGGTACTTAGAAAACTGGCGCAGTCTTTGGTATGCTGACAAAGCCGAATATGCGCAGAATGTTGTTGAAGATTATAAGATACGTCAGTTCATTAAAAAACGTTTTGCTCAAGCCGCTGTTGCCAAGGTTATTATTGAACGTTTAGCTGATAAAACAAAAATTATTATTCATACTGCCAGACCCGGGGTTATTATCGGTCGTCGTGGCGCTGACATCGATAAATTAAAATCTGAGTTAGGAAAGATTTCTGTGAAAGAAATTGCAATTGAGCCTCGGGAAATTAAGAATCCATCTGTTGAAGCTCAACTTGTGGCGCAGAACGTTGCTTTTCAATTGGCGAAACGCGTTGTTTTCCGTCGTGCAATGAAACGTGCGATTGATCAATCGCTTTCAGCTGGAGCAAAAGGTATTAAAATTAGATGTTCAGGCCGTTTGAATGGTGCAGAAATGGCAAGAAATGAATCGTATCAGGTTGGTAAATTACCCTTACATACTTTTCGAGCACAAATTGATTATGGCTTTGCTGAGGCTTTAACAACTTATGGCATTTTAGGTGTGAAAGTATGGATTAATAGAGGTGAAGTTATTAAAGAAATTAAACGACAGCAAGAAAGTATTAAGAAATAACGAATTGAGGGAATAAAATCATGTTGTTAATGCCTAGAAAAGTTAAGTTCCGTAAAGCGCAAAAGGGGAAGAATCGTGGAGTAGCCACTTCTGGAAATCGTCTTCATTTTGGTGAGTTTGGATTGAAAGCCTTGGAAAATGGACTTGTTCGCGGAAATCATATGGAAGCCTGTCGTATTGTGGTAGCGCGGAAAATGAAGGGTGCAGGAAAATTATGGATTAATATGTTTCCTTGTAAACCTGTAACTAAGAAACCTGCTGAAACACGTATGGGTAAAGGAAAAGGGGAGTTAGATCATTGGGTAGCTCCAGTCCGTCGAGGAAAAGTTTTATTTGAGTTGAGTGGTGTTCCTGAAGATTTTGCGCGTTTGATATTACGGCTTGTTGCTTTTAAATTGCCAGTAAAAACAAAATTTATATCACGGGAATCATCGCATTAAGGAATTAAATATGAAAGCAAAAGATTATAGAGGATTAAGTGTAGAAGAATTGATGCAGAAAGAAAAAGCTTTGAAAAAAGATTTATTTGATTTGCATTATCAACGGCAAATGGGCAATGTTGAGAAGCCAGGGATGTTTAAAAAGAATAAAAAAGATATTGCTAGAATATTGACAATAATTAGGGAAAGAGAAATTGAAGATGAGCGAAACAAACAATCGTCCAAATAGAAGAAAATTTCTGCAAGGCACTGTTGTCAGCGATAAGATGGATAAGACAAGAGTGGTTCAAGTTCGTTCTACAAAAAAGCATAATCGATACGATAAAATCACTAAAGTTGCTGTTAAATTCAAAGCGCATGATGAAAAAAATGAATCTAAATTAGGTGATTTTGTTAAAATTATGGAAACACGACGATTGTCAAAAGATAAACGGTGGGTTATCCGTGAAATTCTTAAGACAGGAGAAGTAGATAGCGGAGTTATAGAATAATGATATATATGAGAACTATTTTAAATGTCGCAGACAACTCAGGAGCAAGGAAAGCATCAATGATAGGTGTTTTGCATAGCAAAGGTCGTCGATGTGCTAGAGTTGGTGATTTAATCCGTGTTAATATTAAAGAGTCGGCTCCTGATGCAGCTGTTAAAAAGGGTGAAAAGGCTAAAGCAATAATTGTACGAACAAAGGCTCCTATTCGAAGACCTGATGGGACATATGTACGTTTTGATAGCAATGCTGTTGTAATTGTTGACGATGCAGGAAATCCAAAAGGAACGCGTGTTTTTGGTCCTGTCGCAAGGGAACTTCGGAATATGGAATATATGAAAATTGTATCATTGGCTCCTGAGGTAATCTAATATGTTAAGAATTAAGAAAAATGATGTTGTAATGGTGATATCTGGAAAAGATAAAGGGAAATCTGGGAAGGTTTTGCGAATTTTTCCAGAAAAGGAACGAGCTGTTGTCGAGAACATTAATATGGTTAAAAAGGCTCGACGGCGAACGCAGCAGGATCAGCAAGGTGGATTTATGGAAATTGAAGCTCCAATTCATATATCTAATTTAATGTTATTCGATAAAAAGGTTAATAAAGCTACTCGTTTTGGAGTTTCAATTTTGAAAGACGGAACAAAAGTCCGCATTAGTAAGAAGACTGGAGAAGTTATATAGCATGGAAAACGCATTATTTAATAATTATAAAGAAAAAGTTGTTCCTGTATTACAAGAAAAGTTTGGAATTAAGAATATCATGGCTGTTCCTCGTATCCAGAAAGTTGTGATTAATATGGGCGTTGGTCGGGCGATAAGTGATATTAAAATTTTAGAAAGTGCTATGAAAGATTTACGTACAATTACCGGGCAACAGCCAGTAATGACAAGATCTAAAAAAGCGATTTCAAATTTTAAACTTCGTGAGGATCTGCCTATCGGATGTAAAGTTACATTGAGACGAGTGCGAATGTATGAATTTCTTGAGCGTTTTATTTCAGTTTGTTTGCCTCGTATTCGCGATTTTAATGGGGTTTCAAGAAAATCATTTGATTATCAGGGGAATTATTCAATTGGGATTTCTGATCAATCAATTTTTCCGGAAGTTGATACAGGAAAATTAGCGCACTCTCAAGGAATGGATATTACAATTGTTTTTAACCGAGGTCCGAAAGAACATACTTTTGAACTATTAAGTTTGTTAGGCATGCCCTTTAGGAAAAATTAGGAGTAGATAAATTTTATGGCTAAGAAAAGTCTAGTAATTAAAGCTTCACGTAAACCAAAGTTTTCGACGCAGAAATATAATCGGTGTAAATTATGTGGACGGACAAGGGGATTCTTGCGACGATTTTCCGTATGCCGTATTTGTTTTAGGGAATTAGCATGGAAAGGTGAAATTCCCGGAATTAAAAAAGCCAGTTGGTAGTTTATAAAAAGGAATTTAGACGATGTCAATAAGTGATCCAGTAGCAAATATGTTAACAAATATACGTAATGCAACTCTTGTTCGTAAAGAATTTGTTGATATCCCTGCCTCGAAGATGATCGGCAAGATATTAGAGATTTTTAAGAATGACGGGTATATCGAAGATTTCAAATTAATGAAAGATAATGTTCAGGGTAGTTATAAAGTATATTTGAAATATAATGTAAAGAAGCCTGTTATAATTGGAATAAAGAGAATTTCAACTCCAGGGTTAAGAATTTATAAGAAATTTAATGAGATTCCAAGAGTATTAAATGGTTTAGGAACCGCTGTGCTTTCAACTTCAAAAGGGATTTTAAGCGACAAAGATGCCCGAAAGAATAAGATTGGCGGAGAAGTTTTGTGTTATATTTGGTAAATTGTATTTAAATTTAAAAGGAAATTTCGATGTCTCGTATAGGTAAAATACCGGTTAGTGTTCCAAAAGATGTAAAAGTTAAAGTTGATGCGATTAATGCGCATGTTGAAGGCCCAAAAGGTAAGCTAGATCTTGCAATTCCGCATGGAATAAAGGTTGAAGTTAAAGACGATAAATTAAATGTCATCCGTCTTTCTGACAATAAGCAAAATCGTGCAAATCATGGAACCATTCGTGCTCGTTTAGTCCGTATGATTCAAGGTGTAAGCAAAGGGCACAAAAAAGATTTGGAAATTCAAGGTATTGGATTTCGTGCTCAACTGCAGGGAAAAAAAGTTCTTTTCAATTTAGGTTTAAGCCATCCTGTTGAATTTGAAGTTCCAGAGGATGTTAAAATATCTGTTCCAACCCAAACTAGTATTTCTGTAGAAGGTGCGGATATTGTTAGAGTAGGACAGATAGCAGCTAGATTAAAGGCGCTCAAGCCGGTTGAACCATATAAAGGTAAGGGGATACGGTATGTGGGGCAATTTGTAAGAAGAAAACAAGGGAAATCAGTTTCAAAGTAGGATAATTTATATGACGACCGCAAAAAGATATTTAAAAAAACAATTTAGACATGCAAGAATTCGAAAGAAAGTCATGGGCACAGCCCAAAGACCTAGGCTTTATGTATTTAGAAGCTCAAATAATCTTTATGCTCAAATTGTTGACGATCAAAAAGGCAAGGTTTTATTTGGATTGTCTACTAGAAATAAAGGGATTCTTGGGAAGATTAAAAATGGTGGTAATGTTACTGCCGCAAAGATTCTAGGGGAAGAAATTTCAAATTTAGCTCAGACAAAAGGTGTCAAAGCAATTTGTTTTGACCGTGGAGGATATAAATATCACGGACGTATTAAAGCTTTTGCTGAAGCTGCCAGAGAAGCTGGAATGGAGTTTTAATCTATGAGTGACAAAGAGAAAAAAGAAGGCCATCCTAAAAAGAGTGACGAGAAGGATCGTGAATTATCGCCAAAAGGTGAAGGTCTGCGAAAAAAAGAAAATTTAAAAAAAGAAAACGTTGAAGAAAATGATGAAGATAATGCTGAGATATTGTCACAGCAGGCTGAAGATGCCACGTTTATTGAAAAAGTGATTTCTATTAATCGTATTACGAAAGTAACGAAGGGTGGCAAAAAACTATCTTTCAGTGCTCTGGTGGTCGTGGGAGATACCAAAGGTAAAGTCGGATATAGTTTATCTAAGGCCGGAGAAGTTTCCATTGCAATTCGTAAGGCTATGGTTGAAGCGAAACGGAATATGATAGATGTTCCATTAAGAGGAACTACTATCCCACATGAAATTATTGGGATTTGTGGAGGAGCCAATGTTTTATTAAAACCAGCTTCTGATGGTACGGGAGTAATTGCTTCTGGACCTGTGCGAGCGGTTTGTGATGGCGCGGGTATACATAACATTTTAACAAAAGTTCATCGTTCGAATAATCCAATTAATGTGGTGAAAGCTACATTCGACGGATTAAGCCGTTTAAAATCGGCTAATCAAAATTGATTTAGGAAAGTAAAGCATGCAATTACATCAAATTCCAGCTCCAAAAGGAGCAAAAAAGAAAAAAAGAATCGTCGGTAGAGGGCAGGGATCTGGCCGCGGTAAAACTGCAGGGCGAGGTGAAAATGGTCAGCGTTCACGTAGTGGACGTTGGGTTGTTGGTGGATCAGAAGGTGGGCAGATGCCGTTAATTCGCCGGCTTCCTAAGGTTGGTTTTAGAAGCAAAAGGCCGATTTTGAATCAAGTGGTTGATTTAGACGGATTAAATAAATTAGATGCGAATGCAATTGTTAGTCCTGAACTTTTAAAAGAAAAAGGACTAATTAGTAGTTTAAATAAACCGGTAAAGATTTTAGGTGATGGAAATATCACTAAACCGTTAGTGATTCAAATTAAGAGTGTATCAAATACCGCTAAAGATAAGATTACTAAAGCTGGCGGTAAAGTTGAGGTCTTTGACAAAAAAGTTGTAGTAAGGAATAAGCAAGGAAAAGCAAAACAACAAGAACAAAAGAAAGCAAAAGGTAAGTAGCGCTAAATTATTCTTATGATTTCTTCGTTTCTCAATTGTTTTAAAATCCCAGAGTTAAAGAAAAAAATTCTTTTTACTCTTGCTATTATTGCAGCATATCGTGCAGGTTGTTATATTCCTACGCCCGGAGTTAATGGAGCCATGCTGGCAGAATTTTTTCAAAGAATAAATTCTACTGGCCAGGGAAGTATATTCGGAATTATGAATATGTTTTCAGGAGGGGCTTTAGAAAAATTAACAGTTTTTTCTTTAGGGATAATGCCGTATATTTCAAGTTCAATTATTATGCAGCTGTTAACAGCTGTAATCCCGGCATTAGAGAAGTTAGCCAAAGAAGGACAAACTGGGTATCATAAAATTAATCAATATACGCGATATGGAACTTTAGTTTTGGCATTAATTCAGTCTTTTTTTATTGCTCTTTGGCTTGAAAGTCCGCAGGCTTTTCAAGGATTACAGATTGTAAATAATCCAGGATGGGGATTTAGAATTATTACAGTGATCACGCTAACGACGGGAACGCTCTTGTTAATGTGGTTGGGAGAACAGATACAGGAAAAGGGTATTGGTAACGGTATTTCTTTAATTATTACGGCAGGTATTATCTCTGCAGCCCCATCAGCTTTACGTCAATTAATATTGTTAATGTCTCCACAAGCAGGAGGAACAGCGCAGTTGCAACCGTTAACATTATTAATTATGGTAGCTTTTCTTATTGCCGTGATTATTGCTATTACTTTGGTTACCCAAGCGCAGAGAAAGATTCCTGTACAATATGCTCGACGTATAGTTGGGCGTAAAGTATATGGTGGACAGAATACGTATATTCCATTAAAAGTAGATACTTCAGGCGTTATCGCAATTATCTTTGCTCAATCTATTATTTTGTTTCCGGCAACCTTGGCGAGTTTTATTCCGAATCAAGGTTTTCAGACAATGGCTTCTTTCATGCAGAGAGGTAGCACGCTTTATTATATTATTTATGGATTGTTGATTATATTTTTCTGTTATTTTTATACAGCTATCGTTTTTAATCCCGTGGAAGTTGCTGAAAACATGAAAAAGCATGGTGGATTTATCCCCGGGGTTCGTCCAGGGACTCAGACAGCAGATTATTTAGATTTTGTTATGACTCGTATTACATTAACGGGTGCTATATTTATTTGTATTATCGCAGTTATGCCTGATTGGATTATGGCTTCTTTTAAGGTTCCTTATTTAGTGGCTTCGTTTTTCGGGGGTACAGGTGTCCTTATTACCGTCGGGGTAATGTTGGATACTATGAAGCAAATTGAATCACATTTAGTGATGCGCCATTACGATGGATTTATGAAATCCGGCCAACTAAAAGGGAGAAGATGAAAATAGTTTTATTGGGGCCTCCTGGTGCCGGAAAAGGAACTTTGGCAGGATTATTAAAGAGTTCTTTAGGTGTTTTTCATGTTTCTACAGGAGATATTCTGCGTGAAGAGATGAAAGCAGATTCACCATTAGGGCAAGAAACAAAAAACTATGTTGAAAAAGGACAGCTTGTTCCGGATGAATTAGTTACGCGTTTAGTAAAGAATAAATTAAGTGATCATCAACTTTTGGATAAAGGATATTTATTAGACGGATTTCCTAGAACAAAAGCACAAGCAGAAGAATTAGATAAGATTTTAGCTGAAATTAATCAACCCATTGATTTTGCTCTTTATATGGAAGCGACTCTTCCTATGATTCTACGCCGTTTGACAGGCCGACGGGTATGTAAGAATTGTGGAGCAGTTTTTCATTTAACTAATCGCCCTTCTAAGAAAGAGGGTATTTGTGATGTGTGTAACGGGGCTTTGTATCAGCGTTCGGATGATAACGAAGAAACAATTCGCAATCGGATGGATGTTTATTTAAAAAATACAAAGCCGATAGTAGATTATTACGAAACTCAAGGAAAATTAAAAAAAGTAGATGGCGATAAAGAATCTGAAGAGTTACAAGAATCTTTAATGCAGATATTGGATGAAACAGAGTCGAACAATCACCATTAAGACCGCCGAAGAATTGGATATCTTGCGAGAAGCAGGAAAGATTTTATCCAAAATAATAAAAGAAGTACAATGTTCTTTAAAATCGGGAATCTCAACAGAGCAGATTGATCAATTAACGGAAAAGTTGATTAAAGATTATAAAGTTATACCTGCTTTTAAAGGATATAGAGGGTTTCCTGCGTGCGCATGTATATCGACTAATGAAGAGGTTGTTCATGGAATCCCGGGAAAAAGAATTCTTCGTGAAGGAGATATTGTCAGTTTAGATGTTGGAATAATTTATAAAAATTATTATTCTGACACGGCTGTTACAGCAGGTATTGGGAATATTTCTTCTGAATTGGAAAGACTTTTACAAGTCACCAATGATTCTCTATATGAAGGAATTAAGCAGGCTAAAGTAGATAGTAAATTATCGAATATTTCTCATGCTATACAGAAATATGTAGAAGGAAATAATTTTTCGGTAGTTCGGGAATTTGTTGGGCATGGAATTGGAAAGAATTTACATGAAGACCCTGAAATTCCAAATTTTGGACCGCCTGATACTGGTCCAGTGTTAAAAGAAGGAATGGTTTTAGCGATAGAACCAATGGTTAATATTGGATCTTGGCAAACGAGAATTTTAAGTGATGGCTGGACTGTTGTGACCGGCGATGGGAAACAATCGGCGCATTTTGAACATTCAGTTGCGATTACTAAAAACGGTCCTGAAATATTAACGGAATAAATTAAGAAGTATATCAATACAAATATGGCCAAAGAAGATCTAATTGAAGTTGAAGGTGTGATAAAAGAGGCATTGCCAAATGCTAAATTTAGAATTCAATTAGAAAACGGACATATTGTTGAAGCTCATATATCAGGGAAAATTAGGATGAATTTTATTCGCATCTTACCAGGTGATCAGGTTAAGGTCGAATTATCACCTTATGATTTAACAAAAGGGCGAATAACCTATAGGTGTAAATAAAAGAGATAAAACTATGAAAGTAAAATCATCAGTTAAAAGAATTTGTGCAAATTGTAAGATTGTTCGACGAAAAGGTGTCGTGCGGGTGATTTGCACGGCGAACCCAAAACATAAACAACGACAAGGATAATAGATTATGCCAAGAATATTAGGTGTTGATATTCCGAAAGATAAAAGAATTGAAGCTTCATTGCCTTACTTATATGGAATCGGTCCATTTCAAGCTCGTAAGATTTTAGTGGAAGCTAATATTGATTTTGACCGTAGGGCCAAAGATCTTACAGAAGAAGAAATAAATAAAATTACGACTATTATTCAGCATAATTATGTGATTGAAGGTGATCTTCGTCGAGAAGTTGGACAAAATGTGAAACGATTAATGGATATTGGAGCTTATCGTGGTTTGCGTCATCGGAAAGGACTGCCAGTGCACGGTCAGCGGACAAAAACTAATTCTCGAACACGCAAAGGGCGTAAGCCTTCTGTTGGTGGGCGAAAAAAATAGCGAAGGATAATTTATGGCTAAACAGAATAAAGTTGTTAAAAGAAAAGATAAAGCGAAAAAGAAAGCCTTAAAAGGAATCACTGCGGGGGTTGCGCATATCAAGGCAACATTTAATAACACAATTGTCTCAATTACTGATAAGCAAGGAAATGTTATCGTGTGGTCTACGCCAGGAGTTGTTGGTTTTAGCGGTTCGAAAAAATCAACACCTTTTGCTGCGCAGATTGCCAGTTCAGATGCTGCTAAAAAAGCAAAAGATTTGGGGATTAAAACAGTTGAAGTTTTAGTAAACGGTCCTGGTTCTGGTCGTGAATCAGCGATACGAGCATTGCAAGCTAATGGGTTGGCAGTAACGTCAATTAAAGATATTACACCATTGCCTCATAATGGATGCCGACCACGAAAGAAAAGAAGAGTTTAAAAATGTATTCTAGAAAATATAAAGTAAGAAGTCTTAATAAAATAGGTTGCACCGGAGGAAAGTAAATGGGTAAATATATTGGATCAAGCTGCCGATTATGTCGACGAGAAGGTGAAAAATTATTCTTAAAGGGATCGAGATGTTCAACGCATCGTTGCGCAGTTGATCGAAGGGCTTATGCGCCTGGCCAGCATGGTAGTTCACAGCGGGTGAAATTGTCCAACTACGGTATTCAGCTTCGAGAAAAACAAAAAGTTAAACGGATTTATGGATTATACGAAAAGCAATTTAGAAATTATTTTGCTAAGGCGGTTCGACATAAAGGTGTAACAGGTACGATATTGCTGCAATTTTTGGAACGACGTTTAGATAATGTTATTTTTCAGTTAGGCTTTTGCACATCCAGAAAACAGGCGAGACAGTTAGTAGGACATGGGTATGTATATGTTAATGATCAACGTGTAAATATCCCATCTTTTTTGGTTAAGGAAAATGACGAAATAGTTTTAAAATTTAAGAAAAAGGGCGTAGAGACTATTAAAGAAAATATTAAAGTAACAAAAGAACGTAATGCCCCGTCATGGATGGAAGTTGACTATGCGCATTTTAAAGGAAAAATTAACAGGCTTCCTCAACGTGAAGATATTAATTTCCCTGTTAACGAACAGTTGATTGTGGAGCTTTATTCAAGATAAAAGAATTTCAAACCGACGAAAAACTTAGTCTAATCACATAGTCGTAACGTATTTTATATTTGGAATAAAAGTTTTTCGTAAACATAGGCTCATTTAAGGAGGAGAATATGGGAGTTAAATGGCGTGATTTTCAGATGCCAAAGAGGCTAGATTCTGACGAATCGGTGTATACTGATAAATATGGAAAGTTTATTGCGGAACCATTTGAGCGAGGTTATGGGGTAACGTTAGGAAACTCTTTAAGAAGAATATTGTTGTCTTCTATTGAAGGTAGCGCAATTACATCTATCAAAGTTGACGGTGTTAGGCATGAGTTCTCGACGGTTCCAGGTGTTATGGAGTCTGTTGCGGAAATCATTCTTAATATAAAGAAAGTGGTTTTACGCTCACATTCAAAAGTGCCAAAACCAATTTATATTAAAGCAGATAAAAAAGGTGAAATTAAAGCAGCCGATATTATTTGCGACGAAACAATCGAGATATTAAATCCCGAGTTGCATATTGCTACGCTTTCCCGTGATACTCATTTTCAAATTGAAATGGAAGTATCTAAAGGTCGAGGTTATGTGCCAGCCGAACAAAATAAAAAAGAGGGTATGGTTGATTGTATCGCGATTGATTCAATTTTTACACCTATAGTAAAAGTGAATTTTAATGTTGAAAATACTCGGGTCGGACAAAGAACCGACTATGATAAATTAATTTTGGAAATTTGGACAAATGGTGGAATTAGTCCAAAAGAAGCCTTACTTTATGGAGCAAATATTCTGCAACGGCATTTAGATGTTTTTGTCAGCTATGGACAATTGCCAGAAGAAGAAGAGGAAGAGGAAGAGGTTTCTGCAGAAGAACAAGCTTTATATGATAAGCTTCGTCTTCCGATTTCAGAATTAGAATTATCTGTTCGCAGTGCGAATTGTTTGAAAGACGCGAATATAAAAACAATTGCTGAATTAGTCAAGAAATCTGAATCAGAGCTTTTAACTTTTAGAAATTTTGGGAAAAAGTCTTTGACAGAAATTAATGATTTACTTAAAGTTATGGGAATACAGTTAGGAATGAAACTTGATCCTAAGAAATTAAGGAAGCAGGAGTGATATGAGACACGGAATCGCAGGAAATCGTCTAAATCGAAAATCTAGTCATCGCAAAGCAACTATTAGGGATTTAGCTAAAGCGACATTAAAAGCTCAAAGAATTTCTACGACCAAAGCGAAAGCAAAGGAAGCAAGAAAGCTTGTTGATAAATTGATAACATTGGGCAAGAAAGGTTCTTTAGCTCATAAACGTCAGGCCTTTTCAATTCTTTGCGATCATCGATTAGTCAGTCGTTTATTTAATAAAACAGCGCCTCTTTTCAAAAATCGTATTGGTGGATATACACGTATTATTTCATTGGGAAATCGCAGGGGCGATAACGCGCAATTAGTTTTTCTTGAATTAACAGAGAAAGAAGAAGTAATCATCACTTCAGCAAAAACAACAGCTCAAGGAAAGAAAGAAAAAGCGCACACAGCCTCTAAGACTACGGATGAGGTAACAGAAAAAGTAAAGACATCTAAGAAAGATAAGTCTTCGGCAGTCCAGGCTGAAGTTAAACCTACAGAGATTAAACCGGAAAAAGGCAAGGGTGGAAAAAATATTGTAGGTGGAATAAAGAAGATCTTCAATCGTAAAGCGCCTCCTGGTAGTAAATAAAAGCATGGAAACTATGGCTTTAAAAATTAATAAGCGCATTGAATCTGTGGAAGGTTCATCCACTTTAGCAATTACAGCAAAAGCTAAAGAATTAAAATCTAAAGGCGCGGATGTTGTTAATTTTGCCGGAGGTGAACCAGACTTTGATACCCCTCAATCCATTAAAGATGCGGCGATAGCCGCCATCAATGCAGGGCAAACAAAATATACGCCCAGTACTGGGACTGTTGAATTAAAAAAAGCTATTGTTGAAAAGTTTAAACGCGACAATAATCTTGAATACACTGCAAATCAAATTGCCGTTTCTTGCGGAGCAAAACATTCGATATTCAATATTATACAAGTACTCGCGGATGAAGGAGATGAAGTTTTAATCCCTGCACCGTATTGGGTTAGTTATCCGGAAATGGTCAAGATCGCCGGTGCTAAATCTAAAATAATTCCTACAAGCGCTAAAACAAATTTTAAGATTACAGCTGACCAACTTGCGCAAAATATTTCTAATAAATCCAATATTCTTTTTCTTAATAGTCCATCAAATCCTACAGGTATGGTTTACTCAAAAGAGGAATTAGAAGCCATAGCGGAAGTTTGTGTTAAGAATAAAATATATGTTATTAGCGATGAGATTTATGAGAAACTTATTTATGATTCTATAGAACCGGTTTCAATTGCATCGTTTGGTAAAGATATTTATGATTTGACGATTACAGTTAATGGTGTATCAAAAGCTTATTCAATGACAGGTTGGAGAATTGGTTATTGCGCAGGGAATGCAGAGATTATTGATTATATTAAAAAGTTTCAAGATCATTCAACGTCTAACCCTACATCAATTAGTCAGGCAGCTGCATTACAGGCTTTGAATGAACCTGAAGAGCTTGTTATTAAGATGTGTAAGCAGTTTCAAGAGCGAAGAGATTTAATTACTTCCTTGATTGACAGAATTCCACAAGTTAGTTATATTAAGCCTCAAGGTGCTTTTTATGTTTTTTGTGATTTTTCAAAGTTAGGTAATTCTTTTGATATTGCAAAAAGAATTATTGAAGAAGCGAATGTAGCGATTATTCCCGGAGAAGGGTTTGGTGCTCCAGGATTTATGCGGCTGAGTTTTTCTACTTCCAATGAACGGATTGAAGAAGGTGTTAAACGTATCGCTGATTGGATTAAGAAGAATTACAAATAGAATTTCTTTCAAAAGTCAAAATTTTCCTCAATAGTTTTATTAGTTTTATCAGGAGAGATAGAGTTGGATCTTAAAGAATTACTTAAGTTGACAATTCAAGAGAAAGCTTCTGACCTGCATCTTACAGAGAATAGCCCGCCTATTCTTCGTATCGACGGTCGTTTGAATTTAATAGATCATGCATCATTAAATCGTGATGAACTTAAGAAATCCATTTATGGCATTCTAGCAGATCATCAAAAAGAAAAATTTGAAAAAGATTTAGAATTAGATTTTTCTCTACAGCTTGATGATTCGGAACGTTTTCGTGTCAATGTTCACTTGCAACGAGGATCTGTTGAGGCCGCTTTTCGAAGAATTCCCATTCACATACCAGATCTCGAGCAGTTAGGTTTGCCAAAGGCGGTCATTGATTTTTCTCGTAGACCCAGCGGGTTAGTTTTGATTACCGGGCCAACAGGTTCTGGAAAAACAACAACATTGGCATCGATGATTAATCTGATTAATAATGAACGTGCTTGTATGATCATGCTGGTCGAAGATCCGATTGAATATGTGCATAAGAATAAGAAATCAGTAATAAAGCAGCGAGAGATTTATAGTGATACTCGTTCTTTTTCTGAAGCACTGAAACGCTGTCTACGTCAAGATCCCGATGTTATTGTTGTTGGAGAAATGAGAGATTTAGAAACAATTTCAACAGCTTTAACAGCGGCCGAAACAGGGCATTTGGTTTTGGCAACATTGCATACTCCAGATGCGCCGCAGACCATTGAACGTATTATTGATGTATTTCCAGCGCATCAGCAGCAGCAAGTGCGTTTGCAGTTGTCAGCAAGTATCCAAGGCATTGTTTCTCAAACGTTATTGCCGCGGGCTGAAGGGGAAGGTCGGGTTTTGGCTTCCGAAGTGTTAGTTGCGACCCCTGCAATTCGCAATTTGATTCGGGAACAAGCCATTGAACAGATTCCTACTTCCATTCAAACTGGCTTACAATATGGAATGCATACAATGGACATGTCTTTAAAGAAGCTTTATCAAGAAGGCGTTATCACTTACGAAGATGCCTTTGCTCAAGTACGAAATGCTGAAGAGTTTCAGCAGTTATTAAATAATTCGGATTATTAATTTAGTCTCAATTTGACGAGACGTTTTAGAAATGGAGTTAATTCATGGCGTATAATATCACGTTATTACCTGGAGATGGAATCGGCCCCGAAGTAACTGGCGCAATGCGTAAATGTGTTGATGCTTTGGGATTAGATATAAAATGGGATGTTCAAGAAGTAGGCGAATATGCGATTAAGAAATATGGAACGCCAATGCCAGACCATGTTTTTGAATCGATTAAGAAAAATAAAGTAGCAATTAAAGGTCCAATTGTTACTCCTATTGGAACGGGTTTCCGATCAGTTAATGTTCTTTTAAGACAAGAACTGGATTTGTTTGCTTGTATCCGGCCATCCAAATGTTATGCAGGAACAAAATGTAAGGCGGATAATGTTGATATTGTTTTATTTCGTGAGAATACTGAAGATTTATACGCAGGGATTGAATTTGAAAAACAAAGTCGGGAGTGTTTGAAGTTGTTGGAGCTTTTAAATGAACTTCAACCGAAGAAAATTTCTAAAGATTCTGGAATTTCTATTAAACCTATTTCGGTTAAAGGAACAAAACGTATTGTGCGCGCTGCGTGTGAATATGCGATTAAAAATAATCGTGAAAAGGTTACAATCGTTCATAAAGCTAATATTATGAAATATACAGATGGATTATTTCTAAATGAAGGGTTAGAAGTTGCGAAAGAATATGAAGATAAATTGATTGTACGGGATGTTATCGTCGATAATTTATGTATGCAATTGGTTCAGCGGCCGGAACATTTTGATGTGCTTGTTTGTCCAAATTTATATGGTGATATCGTTTCTGATTTGTGCGCTGGATTAGTTGGTGGTTTAGGGATTGCCCCAGGTGCGAATATAGGTAATGAGATTGCCTTATTTGAGCCGGTTCATGGTTCTGCTCCGAAATATGCAGGGCAAGATAAATGTAATCCAACGGCAACTTTACTTTCAGCGGTTTTAATGCTTCGCCACCTTGGTGAGCCAAAGCAAGCTGATCGTCTGGAAAATGCGATTGCCGAAGTCTTAAAAGAAGGCAAGCGGGTAACATACGACTTAATGCCGGATAGAGATGATCCTAATGCGGCAACAACTACAGAAATGGCGGAAGCAATCTGTCAGAAATTAAAATGATTTAAGAATATTTGATCATGATTAGAGAAACCCCGATTTATGTGAATAGATCGGGGTTTCATTTTTGAATGTTCAATAAAGATAATGTCACCAATGATGGAAACTCTTCAAGAAACTATTAATGTTATTGATTTAGGCTACATTGATTATCTTTCTGCCTATAAACTACAGCAAGAAGCTGTTAATCGAGTAATAGAAACAGGTCAGCAAAGTATTTTTCTATGTGAGCATCCTCCTGTTATTACATTAGGCCGGTTAGCTAAGGAAGAGAATTTTATTATTTCTCGAGAACAAATTAAAGCAGATAATGTAGAGATTCATTCTATTGATCGAGGTGGGGATATTACATTACATTCCCCAGGCCAATTGGTTGCTTATCCAATTTTAAAATTAACTAATTATGGAAAAGATTTGCATTTATATTTAATGAATTTAGAAAAAGTCCTCATTGATTTATTAGCTGAATTTGATATATTGGCTTCTAGATTTCCTGGTCGGACTGGTGTTTGGTTTTCGGGTAAGAAAATTGCTTCAATTGGTATCGGTGTCAGAAAATGGATATCTTTTCATGGTATTGGATTAAATGTTTCAACTGACTTGAATTTGTTTTCCTATATAAAACCTTGTGGATTAAATGTTCGTATGACATCAATAGCTGATATAAAAAAGATGCAGATTGATATGGGGCAAATTAAAAGTGAATTTTTGCGAAAATTTACTGATGTTTTTAATGTTAGATTAACAGCAGGAGAATAGTGATGAAACAATTGGTTGTTCCTGAATTGGGAGAAGGCGTCGAAAATGCGGTTGTGGCCTGTTGGCATTATCAAGTAGGTGATAATATTAAAGAATCAGATGATATTGTTGAATTGGTGACGGACAAAGCATCGTTTAATGTGCCTTCAGATTATACTGGTGTATTAAAAGAAATATTAGTGTGTGAAGGGCAAACAGCTAAAATAGGGCAAGCGTTAGCGCTTATTGAAACGTAAAATGAACCCCCAAATACCAACAACAGATAAAGATAAAAAGAGACGCATCCTTTTAATGTACATTACCCGTGTATCCGGACATCGGCAGGCCACGGTGGCTATTCAACAATCATTAAAACAGCTGGATCCAACGGTTGAAGCTCCAACAGTAAATGGATTTGGTTATACTTATCCGTTACTGGAAAGAGTTGTAAATAATGCTTATATGAGTGTTATAAAAACTACACCCGTTGTTTGGGATTATCTTTATGATAACCCTAAGATTGTGAAAAATTCACAAGCGATAAAAAAATTCTTACATAAAACTAGTTATGAGAAATTGGATAGACTGTTTAAACGGTATAAACCAGATACTGTTGTGTGTACTCAAGCGTTTCCTTGTGGGATGGTGGCTGATTATAAACGCGTTCGCGGGCTAGAGATTAAATTGGTTGGCGTTTTAACAGATTTTGCCCCGCATTCATTCTGGATTAATGAGGGCGTAGACTACTACATCGTGCCATCTTTAGAAATAAAAGAAAGATTTATTAAGAAAGGTCTTCCTGCAGATTCAATTAAGGTTTATGGAATTCCGATGCGAACAAAGTTTTCCGTGCAATTAGACAGGGCTCCAATTGCGCAGAAATTAGGATTGGATATGAATGTTCCGACGATCTTAATTATGGGTGGTGGCCAGGGCTTGGGGCCGATTAAAAAGATTGTTAAATCTCTAATCAAAGTGAGGATGAATTTTCAGATTATTGTTTTAACCGGAACTAATAAAAAAGTGCTTAATGAAATTAAAAGGCTTACAACCAAGACTGAAAAAAGAATATTGGTTTATGAATTCGCAACGAATGTTGATGAACTCATGGAAATTTCTTCCATCATTATTACCAAGCCAGGCGGCATCACTACTTCGGAGTGTTTGGCGAAAGGGCTGCCGATGTTGATTGTCGATCCCATTCCTGGGCAGGAAATGCGCAATACAGATTTCTTAATTAAAAAAGGAATTGGTATCCGTATTGATGATACAAATGATATCGGAGAGGAAGTAGAAATCTTGCTTAAATCACCGGAAAGATTAGCAGCTATGAGTAAATCTGCTTATGAAAATTCCAAACCGCATGCAAATCTTGATATTGCGAAATTAATCCTTAATAAATCTGAGGATCAATTTAACGGTCTTGTGCCGCCGCAAGAACAATTAGAAAACTATGTTTAGATATTTTTTGTACAAGGTTGGTCAATTCCTTGTCAATGTCTTACCTCTAAAGCTTGCCTACAGATTCGCGGAATTTATTTCAGATCTTCAATATACATTTTCTTATAAAGATCGAAATGCTGTAACAAATAATCTAAAGATTATTCTATCTGATCAAACAAAATTGAAATGGTCTACCCGAGAAGTTTTTCGTAACTTTGGACGATATCTGGTTGATTTCTTTCGGATGAAGTATACGCTTAATCATGAATTTATTAAACATCATGTCAAATTGGTAAATGTTGATAAATTTAAGGAAGTGACTGCTTATGGCAAGGGAGGGATTGTTTTAACTGCGCATAGTGGAAACTGGGAATTGGGGGCGGCAATTTTAAGTGTTTTAAATCTTCCGTTGATGGCGGTTGCCCTGCCTCATAATAATAAATTGGTTAATCAATTATTTAATCAACAGCGGGAAAATCAGGGGATCACGGTTGTTCCTTCCAATATTGCGGTTCGAAAATGCAGTCAATGGCTGAGGGATAATAAATTTATCGCTTTGGTAGGGGATCGAGATTTTGGCCCTAATGGTGAAAAACTCCCTTTTTTAGGACGGGAAGCCTTTATTCCTAAAGGCCCTGCTATATTTTCGTTTAAGACCGGCGCGCCAATTATTCCAACGTTTTTAATCCGGGAAAGTGACACAAAATTTATTTTAACAGTAAACGATCCGATTTATCCTCCTTCAGCTTTGGAAGCAGGCGATAAGAAAGAAATCTTGGTAAATTATATAAAAAAGTATATAGTTGTAATAGAAGAAATGATTCGAAGGTATCCAGAGCAGTGGTTGATGTATAGGGAGTTTGGAGTTAAATGAAAATCTGTGTCGTGATTCCAGCCAATAACGAAGCCAAGAAAATTGGTTTTCTTGTCGAAAAATTAAAAGAAAAATCTTTAGATGTTTTGGTCATTGATGATGGTTCGAACGATAATACAGAAGGCGTTGCGAAAGAGAAAGGGGCCAAAGTTATTCGTTTTGAACTGAAGCAAGGAAAAGGTCACGCGCTTCGTCGAGGTTTTGAATATGCGTTGAGCAATGGTTATGATGGTATCATCACGATGGATGGTGATGGCCAGCATTCACCAAAAGATATTGATGGGTTTTTAGAGCTTGCCAAAGAAGATTCTTCAGGAGTGATTTGCGGAAATCGAATGGGAAACGCAAAAGGGATGCCTTTGCTTCGTTTTATAGTTAACTGGTTGATGTCTGTGCTTATTTCGCTAGCGTGTCGTCAGCGGATACCCGATTCTCAATGCGGTTACCGTTATCTAAGTCGAAAAACTTTGGAAAGTCTGCCAGTACAAAGTGAACGTTTTGAAATCGAAACGGAAATTCTTATTAAAGCCGCAAAAGCACATATTCCGATTTTATCGGTCCAGGTTGAGACGATTTATGGTGATGAAGTCAGTAAGATACGGCCGATTAAGGATACGATTCGATTTTTTAAATATTTTTTTTCTGAGATTTTTCGATAAGGTTTTAAAATAATGTGTTACTGAAATAAATTATGCATAGCGATCAATATTATCAAGAGTTAAGAATGAAGATGGTAGCAGAACAGATTGCTGCTCGAGATATTGATGATCAAGAAGTAATTAAAGCTATGCAGAAAGTTCCAAGACATAAGTTTGTGCCACTTTCATTGAGTGATCAGGCCTACACGGATCAACCCTTGTCGATAGGTTCTGGACAAACAATATCTCAACCTTACATGGTAGCACTGATGACACAGGTTTTGCAGTTAACATCAGCGGATAGTGTTTTAGAAATCGGTACAGGTTCAGGATATCAAACAGCTGTTCTAGCGCAAATTTGTGCTTATGTCTATACTATTGAGCGTATTGAAACGCTTTCTCTGGCTGCGCAGAAGATTCTGCAGGAATTAAATTATACTAATGTTGATTTCATGGTTGCCAATGGGGCCCGGGCGTGGAAGGATTTTAAACAACAGGTTGACGCGGTCATTGTCACTGCGGCTGCAGAAAACGAACCTGTTGAGTTTCTAGAGTGTTTATCCGCTCGTGGAAGGATGGTTGTTCCTGTTGGGCAAGCGGGACATGTTCAAACATTATTTCTTTATCAGAAAGTTAGAGGACAAGTCTTGAAAAGTGAGGTTTGCCACTGTTCTTTTGTTCCTTTGATCAATGAGTCATGAGTATGACGATTCGATTCCCTCAACCACAGGCTGACAAGGTGATATACTTATTCACCAGTAATAGAATTTTCTATTGCGCTTTGGTCTTGTCTTTTTTTTGTCATCTAGCCTTCATTATTTATTTTTCTTTAGCAAATATTCCGGATGTTAGAAATTCTATTAAAAGAGTAGAGGTGACGTATACCACGCTTGAGAAAAAGAAAGATAATGAGAATATTGAATTATTTAAAGATGTAGGTATCTTTGAAGAGAAGCGAGAGAAGAAAGAGAAATCTGTGGAGATTTTAACAAAGCAAGACGATGTTTTTCCAGAAATTGGACAAAAGATTCGTGATTTGTCTAAATTATCTGATCGTCTGAGTATGGAAAAATTAGAAATGCCGAAGACTAAATCATTTGATTTAGAAGAAAAAGTTTCAATACCTATATTTCAGGCTGAGAAAATTACGAACCCCATGTATATTAGCCATAAACAGAGTATTGGCCAGATTATCAGGCGGCGTGCATTTCAATATGTGGATCATCCTGATTTTGCGTCAGGCCATGTCTATTTAACCTTTGTTCTCTCCGCTGATGGAGCCTTGAAAGCGGTTAAGATTATTGAAGATAAAACATCTGCCAATGAGTATATTCGTAATGTGGCTTTGCGGAGCATTCGGGAAGCTGCCCCATTTCCACCATTTCCTCAAGGATTTGCATTTCCAGAAGTTTCTTTTAGTTTATTGATAGAGTTTAAAGGTGATTCCGAATTAAAGTAAATGTTCTGAGTTTCGCGTGGCGTGGCTGTGATTGACAACTTTTTATTAAGGTGATATTCTATACCTTCTTAACAATAAGTATTATATGTAATTATTAGTATTAATTATCTCAATTAATTAATGTATTTAGAAGGAGTTTGGTTTATGGATCGAGATAAGTATGTTGATGAATCATGGAAAGAATCGGTGGAGCGGGAGAAGGAAGGGTTGTTAGGTGTTGGTGCTGGACAACAAAAGGATGAACCCAAGATTCATGTCGAAGGTGGATGGAAGCCAGAAGAAGATGAGGGGCAGAATGATTCCAAGAATCAAATTGAATCTGAACAAAATGCAAATTCGAATACCCCAGATGCAGAACCAAATGAGATGGAAATTAATTTTTTAAATTATATATCGAGTTTGGGATATCAGGCTTTAATTTTTTTAGGTGAAATTCCTAACCCAATGACAAACCAGCCTGAAAAAAATTTACCACAAGCGAAGTTCTTAATTGACACGTTAACAATGTTAAAAGAAAAAACTAAAGGTAATTTAAACCGTCAGGAAGAAACATTATTAAATTCAAGTGTTTATGAATTGCAACTGAAATACGTTGAGCATATTAAACAAGATGCATAATATAAATAAACATTACCTGACACCTATCGTCGATTAGCGGAGTTCATAATTATGAAAAAAATATTAGTGATTCATGGTCCTAATCTGCATTTGCTCGGTACAAGAGAACAACAGGTCTACGGTTCAACAACGCTGGATGAAATTAATGGAATGTTAAAGAAATTTGCCGACCAAGAAAAAGTTGAATTGATTTGCTTTCAATCGAACCATGAAGGAGAAATTGTTGATTTAATCGGAAAATCTAAAAAGGATAATATAGCGGCCATTGTTATTAATCCTGCTGCTTATACGCATACGAGTGTCGCGATTCGTGATGCTATCGCTGCCGTTGCTGTTCCAACAATCGAAATACATCTTTCAAATATTTATGCCAGAGAAGAGTTTCGTCAGCATTCGTTAATTTCTCCAGTATGTTATGGACAGATCAGCGGATTTGGTCCAGAAAGTTATGTGTTAGGCCTGAAGGCGGCCATTAATATCATCAAATCAATCTAATTTGCTTGATGTATGTATCCGCGAATCCAAAAACTTCGTAAATTATTTTCAAAGAACAATATTGATGCTTTTTTAGTCACGAAAGATGTCAATATTCGTTATCTTACCAATTTCTCTGCCAGTGAATCATGGCTGTTAATCACCCCTAGAAAGATTTTTTACATTACGGATTTTCGTTATATTCTTGAACTTGAAAAAGGGTTGAAAAAAGGCATCGAAATTATTCAATATCAAACCTCTTTTTATCACAAACTAACCGATCTTTTGAATAAGGAGAAAGTGAAGCGGTTGGGGATTGATGAACGCCATTTTACTCACGCGCAATATAAAGCAATGGTCAAGATTTTACCAAAAACAACACGTTTAGTTGAGGCAAATGAATTAGTTGAACAGTTGAGGGTCATTAAAGAAAAGTATGAAATTTTACAGATCAAGAAAGCTCTAGAAATACATGATTTAGCATTAAAGTTTTTAAAAAGAATTGTCAAGCCTGGGAAAACCGAAAATGAGGTTTTTCGTAAATTAGAAAACTTTATCAAAGAGCATAATGTCGGGTTTTCTTTTGCGCCGATTATTGCTTCTGGAGTAAATGCTTGTT
The DNA here is from genome assembly GCA_020632515.1 of Candidatus Omnitrophota bacterium. Taxonomy (GTDB): domain Bacteria; phylum Omnitrophota; class Gorgyraeia; order Zapsychrales; family Zapsychraceae; genus JACKFK01. Next base: position 26,221 of record JACKFK010000008.1, read on the forward strand.
TTCCACATGCTCATGTTACACAAAGAGTTATTAAAAATAATGAACCTGTTTTAATTGATATGGGAATCGACTTTAATGGGTATAAGTCCGACTTGACACGTATGTTCTTTTTGGGTAAAATAGCGCCACATATTCGGGATGCGGCAGAGGCTGTTCGGGAGGCACAACAACGAGCAATTAAAGTCATTAGAGCAGGGATATCAGCCGCTGAAGTTGATGCTCAAGCACGAAAATATTTAGAAGAAAAGGGTTTAGCTCAGTATTTCGGGCATGCCTTGGGACACGGTGTTGGACTTGAAATTCATGAAGACCCACGTTTATCTCAAAAAAATTCCTCCATCCTAAAAGAAGGCATGGTTATTACTGTTGAACCAGCCGTTTATATTCCACACAAATTTGGCATTAGAATAGAAGACATGGTATTAGTAACCAAGAAAGGGTGTAAGATTTTAAGTGACTATATCGATTAATCAAATTGCAAATGGGATTGGTTTACAGATCAATAATGACATTTTTATCGTGACAGATTACAGTCATGTCAAACCAGGTAAAGGAAGTGCGTTTGTGCGAGTTAAGTTGAAAAATGTCAAAACTAATCAAGTTATTGAAAGAACTTTTAAGACCGCAGATAAGCTTGAAGACGCAGCCCTTGAGGAGCGTCGGATGCAGAATTTGTATAATGCAGGTGAGTCCACGCATTTTATGGATTTAACGACATTTGAAGAGGTTGTTGTGGATAATGCATTGTTAGGAGATTCTATTCGGTTTTTGCAGGATCATCTTGAAGTAACCGGACTTTTTTTTAATAATAAGGTTTTAAAGATTATATTGCCTAACTTCATTATTGCAGAGGTTACATATACTGAACCCGGATTAAAGGGGGATTCAATCAGTGGGGGAACAAAACCCGCGACGATTGATTCAGGAGCGAATGTTCAGGTGCCTTTATTCATTAATATCGGGGATCGACTTAAGATTGATACAAGAACTGGGGAATATGTCGAAAGGGTAAAAAATGAATCTAAAAGAGATTAAAGAATTAATCAATCTCATGAATGATAATGAATTGTCAGAAATTGAGATTGAAAGAGAAGGAACCAAGATTAAGATTAAAAAATCTTCAAGTGGTTTTCCAGAAATTGTGCATCGTTCTGTTCCAAATTTTCGTTCTGAAACACAAATCGCTGCTGAACCAACGCCGACGGCATCATCTGTTCCAGCGGCTAATCCTAATGTTAAAGAAATTAAGTCTCCGATGGTGGGCACTTTTTATCGCGCCCCATCTCCAGAATCACCGTCTTTTATTGAAGCTGGACAGATGGTAGAAGTTGGGCAGGTTGTATGTATTGTTGAAGCCATGAAATTAATGAATGAGATTAAGTCAGAAGTGAAGGGGAAGGTTGTGGAAGTTATGGTGGATAACGCCCAGCCGGTAGAGTTTGGACAGGTTTTATTTACTGTTGAGCCAGTTAAATAAATTTCATTCATTTTAAATTTGTATAAAGGATTGATTAGGTAGATATTATGTTTTCTAAGATTTTGATTGCCAACCGAGGAGAAATCGCTTTACGGATTATTCGCGCTTGTCGTGAAATGAACATTCAGACCGTGGCGGTTTTTTCTGAAGCTGATCGAGATTCTTTGCACGTGAGGTTTGCGGATGAAGCTGTTTGCGTCGGACCGGCAGCTGGTTTAGATAGTTATTTAAATATTCCCGCGATTATATCAGCAGCAGAAATAACAGATGTTGAAGCTATTCATCCTGGATATGGTTTCTTAGCGGAAAACGCGCATTTCGCGGAAATTTGTGAGTCTTGTAATATTGTGTTTATTGGCCCGAGTCCACAAACAATTCGTAAAATGGGCGATAAGATTGAAGCCAAGAATGCGATGCGCAAGTCGGGAGTGCCTCTTACTCCGGGAGGAAAAGGTGTTGTAAAAACTAAAGAAGAGGCCATGGAAGTTGCAAAGAAAATTAAATATCCGGTAATCATTAAAGCTTGTGCTGGCGGCGGCGGTAAGGGAATGAGGATTTGCCATAATGATATCACGTTAGTTAGTTCTTTCACAGTGGCCCAGAATGAAGCTGAATCTAATTTTGGAAATCCGAATGTTTATATTGAGAAATATATTGAAGATCCCCGGCATATCGAAATACAAATTGTTGCGGATCAGTTTGGGAATTGTATTCATTTAGGTGAACGCGATTGTAGTATTCAACGACGGCATCAGAAGTTGTTAGAAGAAGCGCCATCGCCATCGCTAAGTGAGAAACTACGTAAAAAAATGGGAGAAGCATCTGTCAAAGCAGCAAAGGCTGTTAACTATAAAAGTGTAGGAACTATTGAGTTTTTGGTTGATAATAAAGATAATTTTTATTTCATGGAAATGAACACTAGAATTCAAGTTGAGCATCCAGTGACGGAAATGATTACCGGAGTAGATTTAATTAAAGAGCAGATAAAGATTGCCGCGGGTGAGCGCTTAAGGATTAAACAAGAGTCGGTCAGATTTAGCGGTGCCGCTATTGAATGTCGGATTAATGCGGAAGATCCAGCAAATAATTTTATTCCTTCACCAGGTAAGATTGAAGAATTGAATTTGCCAGGAGGGCCGGGTGTGCGCTTAGATACGCATATCTATCCTGGATATGTTATTAGTCCGTATTATGATTCTATGGTGGCGAAATTAATTACTTATGGTAAGAATCGAAAAGATGCGATTGCTAAGATGCGCCGAGCGTTAGATGAATTTTATATTGCCCCTATAAAAACGACGATAGAATTGCATCGACGTATTTTACAAGACCCTCGTTTTGTTGAAGGTAAGATTTCAACTCATTTTTTGGAAAAATATTCTAAAAAAGAGTAAGAGGAGTAATTATGAGTGAGATATCAAACTCTGAAGTTGGAAGTGTCCATATTCATAAAAAAGTTATTGCGGAGGTGATTCATAAAGCGGTTGATGAAACTCGTGGGGTTACGCTCGCACCTAAAACCGTTTCTCAGAGAATAGGTGATCTTTTTGGACAAGAAAGTTTTCCTGGTATCATTATTAAGACGGAAGCTTCGGGGGAGATTAGTTTAGAAATCAGAATTCTTGTTAGATTTGGGTTGCATATTCCAGATATTGCCCATGAATTGCAGGAGAAAATAAAATCTGTCATTAACAAAACAGTGGATGTTAATATTAAGAATATTGATATTAACGTTCAAGGTTTGGAGAGGGGGCAGAAATGAATTTTATAAAAAGACTTGCCACATTAGTTTATGTTACATCGGGAATGTTTTTAGGAACTTTTATAATCCTTTATGCTACAAATCGGCTGGATTATTTAAGTGTAACCCGTTTTTTCCATTTTATTTATTTTGATGATAATTTGCAGATAGTTTTTATGCTGTTGGGTATCATTGTTTTGCTTCAGAATTATATGATTTATAAATATTATTCAGTTAATGTTCATAGAGATAAAATTATCGCGTTTGATAATCCTTCCGGCCGCGTCACTGTATCGCTGTTTGCCATGGAAGATTTGGTTAAACGGGTAATTTATCAATTGCCGGAGATTAAAGATGCTAAAGCCACAATTATGGCAACTAAAAAAGGATTACGCATCAAGACAAGATTAAGTTTACGTTCTGAAGTTAATATTCCTGAAATTACATCGAAAGTACAAGGTATTGTTAAGAAGAAAATTCAGGATATTATTGGGTTGGATGAACCGATTAATATTGCGATTTTTATTGGTAAGATTGTGTTGGAAAAATCTAAAGAAAAGAGTAAAGAAAAGAAAAAAGATGTAATCCTGGATGATGATTCTTCTGAACCAACCGTACCTTTTCATGGGTATAGAGCTTAAAACAAGATTGGAATAATTTATGAAAAAGATTGGCATACTTACAGGCGGGGCTGATTGTCCAGGGCTTAACTCGGTAATACGAGCAGTGGTGCGCAAAGCTATGCAGGAAGGTTATGTCGTAACAGGTATTAAGAATGGTTGGGCTGGGCTTATTGAAAATGATATGAGGATTTTGGATTTAAGATTGACATCGGGGATATTGGATCGAGGAGGGACAATTTTAGGGACCAGTCGATTTCGTCCGCCGCTTAGTCCGGAGCATTTGCGAACGATCACGGAGAATTTTAAACGCAGCGGGATTGATGCGTTAATTGCTGTTGGCGGCGAAGATACTTTAAAAATTGCGTTAGAATTAATTAATTACAGCTCGTTGCCGATTATAGGAGTTCCTAAGTCGATTGATAATGCGTTGTCAGGGACAGATTATGCATTTGGATTTGATACCGCGGTTAATATTGCCGCCGAATGTATTGACAGGTTACATACTACTGCGGAAAGTCATCATCGGATTATTGTAATTGAAGTTATGGGAAAATATACCGGTTGGATCGCTCTTGAGGCTGGCATTGCTGGGGGAGCTGATATTATTTTGGTGCCGGAATATCCTATCAATATGGATGAGGTTTGTAATGCGCTGACGATCCGTCATAAGCGTGGACGGTCGTTTAGTATATTAGTTGTGTCAGAGGGTGCAAAAATTCAAGGGCTGCCTGAAACATCTTTTGAAGAAGGGCAGCGGCTGCATCGTGTTAGCAATATCGGGGAAACTTTAGCAAATATTATCGAAGAACGCACCGGTTATGAAACGCGGGTTAGTGTTTTAGGGCATATTCAGCGGGGAGGAACTCCGACAGCATTTGATCGGATTATCAGTACGCGTTTTGGTATTAAAGCTGTTGAATTAGTTAAAGAGGGTAAATTTGGAAAAATGGTGAGTCTTCAAGAGAATAAAATGCATTATGTTGACATTAAAGTAGCGGTTAAAAAAAGAAAAACGGTAAGTGATGAATTTTTCCAAATTGCTAAAGTTTTTATGGATTAAAGAATGAAAATACAAATTCAAAAAATTTTTAAAGAGTCTATTAATGTGAAAGAACAAGCTTTGGAAAAAAATCTTTCACAAATGGAGGCTGTTATCAATGTTGTTATTTCAGCCTTTAAACAAAATGGAAAAATCTTATTTTTTGGTAATGGAGGGTCAGCTGCTGACAGTCAACATATTGCGGCTGAGTTTATTGGTCGATTTAAAAAAGAAAGAGTTTCCCTGCCGGCGATTGCGTTGACAACTGACACCTCAATTTTAACGGCACTAGGAAATGATTACGGGTATGATGTTGTTTTTTCCCGGCAGATTGAAGGATTGGGGCAAAAAGGGGATGTCGCCTTTGGAATATCTACCAGTGGAAATTCTAAAAATGTTATTGCTGGAATTAATAAAGCGAAAGAAAAAGGGTTAGTTACTGTTTCAATGACTGGTGGCGATGGCGGGGCGCTGGCCAAATTAACAGATTACGCGTTAATTGTTCCCTCAAGTGATACAGCGCGGATTCAAGAATCGCATATTTGTATGGCGCATACAATTTGCGAATTAGTAGAAAACAATTTATAACACATTTTTTATTTCTTTTGGTGTTGGAAGTATGAATACTCGAACTAAAATTGTCACATTGACGACACTAAAAAGAAAACTTACCCAACTACGTAAGGAAGGGGAGAAAATAGCCTTTACCAATGGCTGTTTTGATATCCTTCATTATGGTCACGTCAGTTATCTTGAAGCGGCTAAAAAGAAATCTCGTATTTTAATTGTAGGACTTAACAGTGATTCCTCTATTAGACGGATTAAGGGGGCGGATCGGCCAATTCTTCCTCAAGTTCAACGGGCAGTGGTTTTGGCTGCATTAGCTTGTATAGATTTTGTTATTATCTTTAATGAAGACACGCCTCTAAAATTAATTAAAGCTCTTAAACCGGATGTTTTGATAAAAGGCGCTGATTGGAAAAATAAGGGTATTGTCGGGGAGGATGTTGTTTTAGATAATGGGGGTAAGATCGAATATATTAAATATATCCCGAACGCATCCACGACTAATGTGATTGAAAGAATTCAGAAAAAATGCAGGAAAATGTAGATCAAAATTTGCTGAGGATTATTGACGCAAATTTAAATAGAGTGAGAGAAGGGTTGAGGGTTTGTGAGGATGTGTGTCGGTTTATCTTAAATAAAGAAGATGAAACAGCTCGATTTAAAAATATTCGGCATCATTTAAGTAAAATATGTTTAATGGTCGACTTTAAAGAAATTTTGAAAGCGCGAAATATTGAAGCTGATGTTGGTGTACATTCGACTGTTTCAGAATTAACGAGAGAAAACGTGACCGATATTTTCCTGGCTAACGCACAACGTGTGAAAGAATCAATAAGAGTGCTTGAAGAATTTTATAAATTGATTGATAAGAATGTCGCCCAGGAAATTAAATCCACACGATATCAGTTTTATGCGCTTGAAAAAAGAATTGCTCAAGAGTTCTAGGATCTATCTAATCTTAGATACGCAGGTTAAAAGTTACGATCAGCTTTTTGAAATAGTAAAGAAAGCTTTTCAATCGGGTATAAGAATCTTTCAGCTGCGAGACAAGTGCGGATCCGCTCGCGATATATTGCGATTTTGTGATAAAATGTGTTCTTTGATTAATGACGAAGCGATTTTTATTATCAATGATCGAATTGATTTAGCCTTAATAGGCAGGGCTGATGGTGTTCATTTGGGGCAAGATGATATTCCTCTTTCTTCAGCGAGGGGAATGGTAGGTTTTGAACCGATTATTGGTGTTTCATGTCAAAATTTAGAACATGCCCGAGAGGCGCAAGCGCAAGGGGCTGATTATATCGGATTTGGTTCTGTATTTAAGACGCTAACAAAACCTGATCGTTTGCCTATGGATTTAGATTTACTGCAAAAGGTTGCGCGTGAGATTACAATTCCTGTTTTTGCTATAGGAGGAATTAATAAGCAGAATATAAAAATTGTTTTAGAACAAGGTATTAAGTATGTCGCGGTATGCCGATCATTATTAGACGCGGATAATTTCGCTAAAGACGCGGCAGAATTACAATATTTAATAAAAGCGAAGGAAGACGGTCTGCGAGAGTAGTTCAGTGGCAGAACCCCAGCTTCCCAAGCTGGTGACGAGGGTTCGATTCCCTTCTCTCGCTCCATAGCTTTTAAAATTATGCAGGAATATGATTTTCTTGAATAACCATTTTAAATTTTTATTTTTTAGTTTACTTATATTTATATCAGGGTGTACGGCTACAACGGAATATGATTATGGGTATGTGCCGTCTCAAGATAAAACTGAATCAGTCCAAGATGGAATTTATCACAAGGTAAAACCAGGTGATAGTATATGGAGAATAGCAGAGACATATAATGTTTCGGTTGATGAAGTAGTTGAATCGAATAAAATCCCTGATGTAGCTAAGATTGAAACAAATCAATTGGTCTTTATCCCAGGGGCAGTCATTGAAAAAGAATTTATTTTATCTACTCCTCAGGATGAAGAGTTTTATTGGCCGGTAACTGGGCGGGTTATAAAGTATTTTAATGTTCAGCAGGGGCGAGAAATTAATCAAGGGATTGATATTAAAGCAAAGGCAGGGGAATTTGTTAAAGCTTCACGTTCTGGCACTGTTGTTTTTGCGGATTATTTAACGGGTTATGGTAATACGCTAATATTAGATCATCAGGATGATTTTTACACGGTGTACTCAAAAAATTCTAAGCTTTTAGTCCGGTTAGGTGATGTTGTTAAACGCAACGATCCTATTTCAGAAGTCGATAAAAATGAAAACTTAGCTTTCTTGCATTTTCAAATCAGAAAAAATGCAAAGGAAGAAAATCCTTTATTTTATTTGCCATGAATTATATCGATGAAGAACAAAACTTTTATGGCCGTCGCGATATTTTAGATGTTTTTAAACGACGGGTTAAAGATTTAAAAGAAGGGTATCGTCAGAATGTGGCTTTATTAGGGTGTAAACATGTCGGAAAGAGTGCTGTTTTACGTAACTTTGTTTCTAATTTAGATGATGATGATATTACGTCAGTGTATTTGGATTTAGAAAATAAGGATTTCCATTATTTTATTCATATGTTTATTGGCGGTTTATTATATAGCTATTCAAAATCTAAGAATTTGCAGACATATGATGAGATTAAATTATTGTTAGAAAATACCAAGAAATATATTCCTCACACCATTCAAGTGATCCAGAAAATATTTTCCGATTATCATGCTAAGAAAACCACCGAAGCTTTTTTGGGGGTGTTGGCCTTGCCGGAAATCTACGCAAACGAAACTGGGAAGTTTTGTGTGTTAATTCTAGATGAGTTTCAGAATTTAGATAATTTTTTAATCCCCAATTGTTTTCAGGATTTGGGGAAGAAGATTATGACACAAAAAAGATGCTATTACATTGTTTCCAGTTCTTATAGCGATGTTGCCTATAAGATACTCTCTGAGAAACTTTCGCTATTATTTGGAAATTTTGAGATTATTAATATAAATCCTTTTGACTTTCGGGATAGTTCGCAGTTTATCGTGCATAATCTCAGAAATTGCAAAATTGGTATTCAGTTACGTAATTTTTTGGCTGACTTTGCGGGAGGGCATCCTTTATATATTCACTTAATTTGTCGAGAATTAATGAATTTAAGTGCTATACATCATCAAAATGAAATTTATATGCCTTTGTTGGTTCAAGCGATTGAAAACACGTTATTTGATCGATGGGGTGTGATTAGCCGGCATTTTGATTTAGTGATTAATGACCTTTGTTCGGGAAAAGGAAATCAGATTAATTCATTAATTTTGTTATCCTTTGCTAATGGGAAATTCAAGACGGATGAAATTATTGAGGATATAGGTGTGAAAAAGCATCAGCTGCAACAAAAGATTAATCGTTTAATTGCTCAGGAGATTATTGTCCGTAATGGAAGTTTCTTTTATTTTCAGGACAAATTATTTCGATATTGGTTAAAATACGTTTATCAAAAACGCATTAAAGGTGTTGAATTTTCCCCTGATAAACAACGCCGACAATTTAAAGAAGAGATTAATAAGAGTGTTGAAGAATTCAAAATGAATACTCGTAAAGATTTTCCATCTCGGATTATGGAATTGCTTCATTGTTTCGAAAACGAACAGATACATTTGAATGGGCGAAAATATCGGGTCCCGAACTTTTTGGAAATGGAAATTATTAAATGGCAGAATGAAAGCGGATGCGGTTTTGACGCTATTCGTGCAGCGACCGTTGATAATGTGTGGTATATCGTGATGAAGAAGGATAATTTCTGTGAGAATGATGTTAATGTTGTTTTAGGAGAATTAAAGAAGAATGGAAAAAGGTCTGAGCGTTGTGTTATTGTGTCTTTATCGGATTTAGATGAGAATGCGCGCATCAGAGCTTTGCAAGAACGGTTTTGGATTTGGACAGAACATGAATTAAATACATTATTAACTCTTTCTAATAAACCTTATATTACTCGATGAAAATAGGTGTTATTGCTGATACCCATTCAAAATTAATTCCAAAGAAAATTTTGGATGAGTTTAAGAAAGTGGATTTTATCGTTCATGCTGGAGATTTTTGTACGGTCGAGGATTATCGGCTTTTGTCTAGTTTTAATAAAATTATTGCTGTTTACGGAAACATGGATGAACCCGCGTTAGTGAAGAAGCTGCCTGAGAAAACGGTTTTTAGTTTTGGAAAATTTTTAATAGGATTAACTCATGGACACGGCCCTTCCAAGAAGGTTTTAACATTTGTGCAAGAGAGTTTTTGCAAAGACAAAGTTGACGCTGTAATCTTCGGGCATTCTCATGACCCCATAAATCAGGTTATAAATGGTGTTTTGTATTTCAATCCAGGAAGTCCGAATGATGATATTGTGGCTCCATATAATTCGTATGGAATTATAGAAATAAAAGACAATCAATTAGTCGGACATATTATCAAAGTCTAATTTTTAAGAAATAAGGATACTGTTATGGATAAAATATGGGCCCCATGGCGCTCAACATATGTTACTCGAATATTAAAGAAGCAAAAAGGATGTGTGTTTTGTCGTATGATTAAGGAAAAAAAAGATGTGACAAATTATATCCTTAAACGTAATGAATATTGTTTTGCTGTTTTAAACTTATATCCGTACAACAATGGGCACATTCTTATTGTTACTAACAGGCATGTTGATGATATTAGTAAATTAAAGAAAACAGAACGTGACGATATGATGGATTTGTTAGATGAAATGAAAAAAAAAGTAAAAAAAGTTTTAAAACCGCATGGGTTTAATATTGGTATTAATCTTGGTCGTGTGGCTGGGGCAGGTTTTCCAGGGCATCTGCATATTCATATTGTTCCTCGATGGAAAGGGGATGTTAATTTTATGCCAGTCACGGCAGATGCTAGAGTTATTTCACAGTCATTAAAATTTTTGCACAAAAAAATAACAGATTTGGATTTGAATTGAGTATAGAAAAGTAGGATATATTGAAGATGCGTTCAAGATTGGATTATGAAGAATTAGAAGAGAAAATTCTCGCCCCATACGCGATGAAAAGTAAAGAATCTTCAGGGCGTGTTTATAATGAACCGCAACACGAAGTGCGTACGTGTTACCAACGGGATCGTGATCGTATTGTTCATGCAGAGGCTTTTCGAAAACTCGAATACAAGACGCAGGTTTTTGTCATTTTTGAAGGTGATTATTATCGCACTAGATTAACGCATACAATCGAGGTTGCGCAAATTGCCAGAACCATAGGCAGGTCTTTACGTCTTAATGAAGATTTGATTGAAGCTATTGCGCTTGCTCATGATCTGGGACATCCGCCATTTGGTCATGCAGGGGAATACGCTCTTGACGAATTAATGAAAAAATATAATGCAGATACTGGGTTTAATCACAATTTAAGAAGTTTTGAAATTGTCACGCAGGAGAAAAGATATCCTGATTTTGATGGATTAAATCTGAGTGAAGAGGTTTTATTGGGAATTTTAAAGCATCGAACTCAGTATGATGAAGCCTCGGAAATTGCGCAATATAAAAATAAAGGAACAACGTTAGAAGCCCAAGTTGTTGATATTGCCGATTCTTTAGCGTATCTCTCGCATGATATTGATGATGGGATTACATCGGGCTGTTTGACAAAAGAAGATCTTATGGAAAGTGTGTTGTGGCAAAAAGTGTACGCAAGGGTGCAGGACGAAAAAATTATTAGTGATCCTAATATGTTGAAATATCAGATTGTCAAAGCTATTATTGATTTTCAAATTAAAGATTTGTTAAAATTCTCCATCGATAAAATTAAAAATCTTAATTTTCGATCTTCTCGCGAAGTTTTGGAGTATACGAATCAAAATCCTGATAAAAGTATTATTCGTTTTAGTGAATCCATGTTTCAAGAAAGAACGGCTTTGCAGAAATTGCTTGAGATAAAATTATATCATCATTATCGTGTCGTAAGGATGACGGATAAAGCTAGGCGTATTATCAGTGATTTGTTTGAAGTCTATAAGACTACACCAAATCAATTACCGTATCACATTTATCGACGTAATATGAATCAAGATGATAAAGAAGTTAACCGTATTATTTGCAATTATATTGCATCAATGACAGACAGGTTTGCATTAGATGAGCACAAAAAACTCTTCGACCCCTATCAAAAAGTATAGATTAATTTTATCAGCCGTGCATATGGTTTATAGGTTGATTAATTCGACGTATAACGTGCAAGAACTGATTCTTCGATTGACGAGGTTGTTGTGTCAGTTTATTAAAGCTGATTCGTCGGTAGTTTACTTATTGGATCCCGCGAAACAAAAAGTTTTTCTTAAAGCAAGTTTCGATAACAAAATCAATATTCTAATAAAAAAGAAAAAGGAACTTTCGAAAGTGACTCCTGAAATTGATCGGGCTTTAAAAGGATATACAGTTTTCCAGAATGATATTATTGGGATCCCGTTAGTAGCGGATGAAATTGTGGGAGCTATTTTTGTAATGCGTAAAGAGGCAGATCCATTTACAGAATTTGATAAAGAGATTCTTTCTGTTGTGGCGGAACAGTCGGTGACAGCGATTAAAAATTTACAACTATATGAGGAACAGCAAAAAGTAATTTTAGGAAGTATCGAATTTATTGGAAAATTATTGGAGCAGCATGGGCACGCCTCGGCGATTAAACATACACCGGTCTATTTTAAGATTGTTAAGTCTTTAGCTGAAAAATTAAATATGGTGCAAGATGAAATCGATTCTTTATTTTATGCCAGTATCCTTAGAGATGCGGGAGCTATTGACGTGCCTTATAATATTCTTGCGAAAACGAGTCATCTTACCCCTGAGGAATTTAAAGTTATACGTCAACAACCGACGAGGAGTGCAGAATTAATTCGGCCGGTAGAATTCTTGAAACCTGTTTTGCCGATTATTTTATATCATCATGAAAATTATGATGGAACTGGGTACCCGTCGGGTCTTAAGAAAGAACAAATTCCTCTCGGCGCTAGAATTATGTCAGTTGTTAATGCTTTTGAAGCTATGACAAGGGAACGGCCTTATAAAAATCGTTTGTCTGTCACGGATGCTATTTTAGAATTGAAGAAAAATAGTGGAACACAGTTTGATCCAAAAGTTGTACATGCTTTTGTGGAGTTATCGAAACTAAAAAACTTTAGAAAATGCTTGAGTTCACCTGACGAATAATTTTATAATACGTTTTATGAATCCAGACTATCATTCCCATGCCCAATTTGAACTCTTTCCAGCGGAAGAGGATCAGCAACAACCCCGTTCTTCAAAAGTTATTTTTCGCGAATGGCGTTTTAACTTAGAGAACCTTATTGTCATAAATATTTTAGTAGTCATTCTTCTTATAGTAACTTTCTCATTTGGTGTCAAAAGGGGAAAAAAGCTGGTTTTGCTCGATATTCCGCAAGGACAAAAAAAATCTTTGAAAATTGAAGAAAGTGCTATAATAGAACCCATTGTGCAGCCTGAAATTGCGGCTGAGACAGTTGCGGGGCAGGGTGATAGTACGACTGTTGTTTTGAGTATGGAAGCTCCTGTTGAAAAGGCGATAACAATTCCTTTAGAAAAGTTATTATCGCAGTCAATTGAAAATAGTTTCACAATTCAAGTTGCGTCATTTCAAGCAAAGGAAAGCGCCCAAAAAGAAGCAACCCGCTTAAAACAAAAAGGTTACGAAACTTTTATAATGTCAAAGGGCAAGCATTCTATTGTTTGTGTTGGGAAATTTGCTCAGAAGGAAGAAGCTAAGGCTTTTATGCCGAAATTAAAAACTCGCTATAGCGATTGTTTAGTAAGGAGATTATAATGTCGATTCATCCATCATTGAAAATTGATACGGCTGGAATTCAACAACGAACAGTTTTAACTAGGATTGAACGGATCAAAGACCTTATGCGTAAAGGGGATTGGTCTGAAGGGCAGAATGTTACAGGATTGCCTAAAACAAAGATCGTGAAGGTTAAAGCTCGCAGAAAAACAAAAGAAGAAAAAGAAGAAGAAAAATCTGCAAAGAAATAAACGTCTACTGTTTGAATCCGTCTGCGTTGAAAAATTCAGACGGATTTTTATTCCTACATAATGTGTGACGATATTATTTTGTTAGTGAAGATTTTTCCAAAAGAATTTATTAATTCCATTCTTAAATCAATTTCTGAGAATCTATGAGACTTTTCTTAATTGCCTTATCTTTTATTATTTTCTTTAATTCCAATCTGCAAGCTCAAGAAGATTTATTCCCCTTTGTTGGTCAAATTTCCTCGAATAGTGTCAATATTCGCGCTGGATTAAATAAGAATTTTGAACAGCTTTGCCAGCTCAGTCAAGGTGAGGAAGTTTTGGTTGTGGAAAAAAGTTACGGCTGGTATAAAATTAAACTTCCTTTAGTAGCGAAAAGTTATATCAGTAACGAATTTGTTTTAACAAATAATAATATTGATGGAGAGGTTGTTTCTGAGCGGGTTAATGTTAGAGCTGGACCAGGAATTAATCATACCGTGTTAGGGCAAATCAATAGTGGATATCGGATTCAAATTCTTGAGGTTATTGGTGATTGGTATAGAATTAAACCTATAGACGAGTCTTTTGGATGGGTATCTGAAGAATTAGTAAGTTTTAAATCTAGGGATATTGAAAGTTTTCAATGGAAACATCTTGTTCAAGATGTGCCGCCGAGGCCTGTTCAGATTGATGAAGTTGCTGTTAAGGCAGCAAAATCAACCCTTGAAGATAAAATAAAAGAGCCTTTGGTTGAAGAAACGAAAACTGAAGATCATGTTGATCAAGTTAGGAAAAAATCAGAAGAAGTAAAAAAATCCGAGGCTGTCGCCGTGGTTGAGTCTATAGTCGTCGAAGCGCAAAAGGATGTTATTTTAGAAGGGAAATTAATCCAATCTACGGAAAAAGGTTTGCCGGATGTGGCATTTATTTTAATTCTAGATGATCAAAGTATGTATTTTGTGAAAGGTTTAAAACGTCTTCTTCATAACTATCTTGGATACAAAATCAGGGTAAAAGGTGATGTCAGCCCTGAAACTATTAGTTCCTTCAATAATCCTCTTATTGATATTCAAGAGTTTCAATTAATGTTATAATGGCTTCTGTTTTTAACTCACAGATATTCTCACATAAACCGTATCACTATTTTTTGAGGAAATTATGAATATAATTTCTATATTAATTATCGCTGTTATTGTAATGAGCGCGATTATTTTTCATGAAGTCGCGCATGGCTGGGTAGCAAATCAGTGTGGAGATCCAACGGCGAAAGAGCAGGGGCGGTTATCATTGAATCCGCTAAAACATATTGATCCTATAGGAACTGTGTTGATCCCAGGGGTTTTAATTTATTTGCGTTTTATTGGCGTGCAGACGTTTGTGTTTGGCTGGGCAAAACCAGTGCCGGTTAATTTTTTACGATTACGTCGTCCAAAAACAGACATGATATGGGTCGGTATGGCGGGGCCGTTTGTTAATGTTGTTATGGCGATTAGTTTTAGTTTATTGATTCATATTCCTATGTTTGAGAAATATGGAGATGTGACTGCGCTGGCGGTTTTTGTAAACCTTCTTTTAGCCGTATTTAATATGATTCCAATTCCGCCTTTAGACGGATCTCGTTTGGTAATGGGGTTATTGCCGGCAGCATTAGGCCGTATTTATGGTCAATTGGAACGTTATGGTATTTTAATTGTTGTTGTTTTGTTGTATCTTGGAGTATTTGAATGGGCTGTTTTTCCCGTCGTTCAGTTTTTAGGTGGGTTATTAGGAGTTAATTTTGTATGAAAATCGTGAATGTGGCATTAAATAGTTCTCCATATAAGATTATTATAGGGGAGAATACATTTAAAGAAATTAGCGGACAGCTTAAACGATTATCGTTAAGTCCAAATGCAATTATCATAACAAATCCTATCGTTGGGAAGTTATATCAACGGACACTGGTTTCAGCGTTAAATAAAAATAACATTACAGCTAAAGTGATCCAGGTTCCTGACGGAGAGAAGAGCAAATCATTAAAATATGTGCAGATTCTTTTAGAAACGATTGCTGAATATGATCAATTAAAGAATGTGTTTATTATTGCCCTCGGGGGCGGTGTCATTGGTGATTTGGCCGGATTTGTAGCGGCAATATATAAAAGGGGTGTTGATTTTGTGCAGGTTCCGACTACACTCCTAGCGCAGATTGATTCGGCAATTGGCGGTAAAGTAGGGGTAGACTTAAATATTGGAAAGAATTTAGTGGGGGCTTTTTATCAGCCAAAGATTGTTTATTCGGATGTTGCATTATTATCGTCATTAAATATCCGGCAGATTCGTAATGGCTTGGCTGAGGCGATTAAGTACGGGATTATCTATGATTCAAAATTTTTTAAGTTTATTGAACAAAATTATTCTTTGTTGCTCAAAAAAGATTTAGGAACGTTATTGAAGGTTGTGCATCGGTGCTCGCAGATCAAGGCTGAAGTAGTATTAGCTGATGAGAAGGAAACAAAAAGCATAAGAACCATTTTGAATTTTGGGCATACATTGGGTCATGCCATTGAAGCCGCCGGGAAATATAAACTTTATCATCATGGCGAGGCGATTGCTTTGGGGATGCGAATGGCAGCGGATTTGTCTTTGAAGAAAAAGCTGATTAACAGCAGTCAAGTGCAACAGATCAACAGTTTAATTAGTAATGTTGGTCTTCCGGAGAAAGTCAAAAATATCAAAGTGCCACAAATATTAAAAATTATGCAGTATGATAAAAAGTTTATTTCCGGCAAGAATCGTTTCGTGTTGGCTGAGAAGATTGGTAAGGTTAGGGTTGTAGAAGCGTTGCCAATTAAGATGATTGAGGCGTCAATCCGGAAGTTTATGGTGTAGTTTGCGAGAAATTGATAAGTAAGGATTAAGGAGCCGCGTACTGACGGACATGTAAGGTAATAATATCATCTTTGTTGAGTAAATCGACCTTCTTTAAGTTTATATTAATAATTTTCATTCCATTAATATACTCACCTAATTCATAAATCTCATTATTAATGAGAGCTACACGTTTGCTATCCATCATCATAGTTCCACTGAGAATAAGGTTGGTTTCGGTGGGCTTTTTTATTTCTGGGAGGCTGATTGACTGGAGTATTTTTGTTGGTGAAATATTATCAATTGCTGTGGGAATAGTTTTGGTTGGAAATTTAACTGTTTTCCACAAAGGTAAAGAAACAACAATTAATAAAAAGAAAATAAGACTTAAAAAGAAATATTTTTTACCTTTTGATTTAGAGGGAAGAGGGGGAGGTTTTTGTTCTGAAGAGATATCTAATGGTTTTATGATTTTTTTATTCGGATCTTCCTTTTTGGGACTAGGTTGCGGTTGATCTGTTTTTGCAAGGTTTGATTGGGTTTTTTTTAATGCATCGTGAATAATGCTCATTTGCAGCCCACCTCTTTTACTGATTCATAAACAATGTTTTCATCAATGGTATAAGTTCCTATAGCGAAACCAGCAAGCAATGCCCGGTCGCAAATAATATTGATCATGCGCGGAGTTCCTTTTGAAAGTCTGTAAATGGCGTTAATCGCTTCATTAGAAAAGGTTACTTTGGGTGTTAAGTTTATTGGAGAATTGGCTATATTTAACCGGTGCACAATATACTCATGTAATTCGTCTTTAGATAAGGGAAGGATATGGTAGCGCACGGAAACGCGTTGATTAAGTTGACGGAGATTGGGTAGTTTAAGCAGATCGTGTAGTTCTGGTTGTCCGATTAATACAATCTGCAAAAGTTTTTCTTTCTCTGTTTCTAGATTGGAAAGAAGACGGATTTGTTCAAGCTGTTTTACACCTAAATTTTGCGCTTCATCAACAATGATAACAACATTGTTGCCTAAACTGCTTTCATTCAGAAGAAATTCATTAAGGGCGTTGACTAAATCAAACTTATTTCGGAGTCGGCCTTGAATGCCTAAATCTTTTACAATCAATTGAAGTAACTGTAACGCTGAGAAATTTGGATTTAGGATTAAAGCGGTTTTGGTATTATCATCCAAGCGATTTAAGAAGGTCCGGCATAAAGTAGTTTTTCCTGTGCCGATTTCTCCGGTAATAACAATAATTCCTTTGCGTTGTGATATTCCATATTGAAGGTGTGAATAAGCCTCCCGATGATGAAGACTTGAAAAAAAGAAGTCAGGATCTGAGGTGATATTAAATGGATTCTCGGTCAACTGATAATATTCTTTATACATAAGTGCAGCTATTATAACATGTGATTTCTTTTTGGTAAATCAGCTTCAGAAAAAAGATTATTAATTTAAATAAGCGTAAATAGGAATAAATGTGTATAGGGTTTAAAGTAAAATTGTAAAGGGGTATAGGTTAAAAAATGATTGTCTTGAAGAATTATTATGTTATAATGCACCATTATTAATATTTATATAGATAATTGAAATTTAATGGTTATTCAAGACTCCCAGGAAAAACGATTCTTTAATCGCATTCGATTTACAGAGCCGGTTCAATTTCAACTTAAAGATCCGCATAAGTTTGGCGGATGTTTAGCTTGTGATATTAGTGAAGGTGGCGTTAAGATTAATTTGAATGAATTTCTTCCTTTAGGGACAGAAGTTAATTTGAATATCCATCTCGATGTGGAAAAAAATATTGAATGTTATGCCCAAGTTGTTTGGACAAAACAACTTCCATATTCTGAGCGGTATCAGATTGGGTTGAAATTTACTCGTCCGCAAAGTTTATTGGAAGCTAGAAACGATATTAGGAAATTTTATAGTAATTCTAAACATAATTGATTCGGATTTTTGAAAGGAGTTGGTGAAATTATGGCAGGTAATGATGAAGATATTTCAAAAAAATGCGCTCAAACTGGAACAACATTAAAGAGAGTTAAACGATATTTCCGAAATGGCAAATATTATATAAATAAAGCCGCATTTAGAGCCCACCAGAAAAAACTACAAGAAGGCACCGAAGAAAAATAGGCGTTAATTATTTTCTGCCGCCTAAAAAGCTTCAACTATTTCTTAAGGAGGGTATGTGATCTTAAAACGAAGCAGTCAGGAACGAAGACAAAATCCTCGGATTGAAAACAATGTTCCGCTTAAGATTTGCTGCGATAATGGAGATTTTGTCACTGAAACTGGCAATATTAGTCGATCCGGCGCTTATTGCAAAGTAAATCGGTATATCGAACCGATGACGAAGTTGAAGATTCAATTACTTATCCCTTTAAAATCCGGTAATAAAATTACAACCAAAAAAATTTCCTGCCAAGGCGTTATTGTTCGGATCGAATCCGCAGATAAAGAACAAGAATATAATATTGCTATTTTCTTTAATGATATTTCTCAACGCGATGCGGAAAATATTGCTGACTATGTGAGCACATATCTTGAACAGGAACAGGAATCTTAATTAGTTTGTTTAAATCATGAATCATGAAGCTGGCTTTTTAAGACGTCCTATTGAAATTTTATATGAAGATCAGCAATTTATTGTTTTTAATAAACCAGCAGGTTTATTGATCATTCCAACGCCTAAGAAAGAAAAGAATACGCTAACCAATATTGTTAATCATCAATATGCTCGTCAAGATCAACATTATAAATTGCATCCGTGCCATCGACTTGATCGGGAAACATCAGGAGTTATTGTCTATGCCAAGGGGAAGCAAAATCAGAAGTGGATGATGGATGAATTTAAGAAAAAGGGTGTTACGAAAAATTATATTGCGTTAGTTTATGGTCAAGTTAAAAAAGGCAAAGGGGAACTAAAAAGTTACATTAATGATTTGGACCATCGTAAATATCAAGGAAATACAAAGGCGCGGTTTTCAATTACGCAATATAAAGTTATTGAACAAAAAGCACAATATAGTATATTAGATATTAATCTTATAACTGGACGAACAAATCAGATTCGAATACAATTCAGTTCTATTGGTCATCCATTAGTCGGTGAACGTAAGTACGCGTTGGCGCGAGATTATCAATTGAAATTTAAACGTGTCGCGTTGCACGCAAAACTTTTATCATGGGAAGATCCTCGTAGTAAAAAAAGAATTACTGTGAAAGCGCCTTTGCCAGAGGATATCAAAAAATTTATTCAGGAAAATTAATATCAATAGATTGAAACAAGGGAGGGTGTTTTGGAAACAATGGTTAAAGGAAAGACATTAAATGAACTATCTGCGTTATGCCATGGTATTGCGGTTGAAAAAGGGTTTTGGGAAACGGAACGCAATATCGGCGAAGCATTGATGTTGATTGTCACGGAATTAGCGGAAGCCATGGAAGCTCATCGTAAACAGGATGATGCCAATTTTAAAGAAGAGTTGGCCGATAGTTTTATCCGTTTATTAGATTTATGTGGAGGGTTAAAGATCGATATCGAAGATGAGATTCATAAAAAATCATTAGTTAACAAAAAACGTCCATATAAGCACGGAAAGATTTGTTAATTTTTACAAATGTCAAGATAATGAAAAGAACCCCTAGAGCATTGGTGTTTCAGAGTTTCTTTATTTTCATACTTTCTTTTGTTTTTACAGGGTGTGCGACTATAACGGTTCCAAAATATATTAAGGATAGCCATCCTTATAAAGAAGTTTTTTATTATAGATTTAATGAGGTTCAAGAAAAAGCGAGAGTAGCTCTCAGTGAGATTGGTTGGTCAATTGAAAGCACTGCAGATCCCACTGTTTTTGAACGGAATAAATTGTTAAATGAAACTGAGGGAGAGCAGATTCTTATTTTTAGTAAAGTCCGGCAAGGATGGTTTATTTTAGGGAAAAAATATTCGCGGGTAAATGTTTATCTGAGGGCTGGCAAAAATAATACTGCAGAGGTGGAATTAAGATATATTAGAATGACTTCTGTTCCATTTAAAATCTTTGAGAAATTCGAGAATGACAGATTTGCGAAAAAGTTATTTTCACTTATCGATAAGAAATTAGCGGCACAATAAAATAATATACTACTCACCCCGCATCACTAAGAAATTCCTTCATAGCGTATTCAAATGAGTTTAATATAGTAATGTCAATATATGAATAAATTTATTCTAAAAAGCAAGTTTAAACCTGTAACCGAACAGCTTGATGCTGTTGATAAATTAGTAAAAGGTATTAAGAGTGGCAGAGAATCTCAGGTTTTGTTGGGGGTTACTGGCAGTGGTAAAACTTTTACTTTGGCAAATGTTATTCAAGCCATAAACCGTCCTACTTTAGTCATCTCACATAATAAAACCTTAGCGGCGCAGTTATACGGTGAATTTAAGGAGTTTTTTCCGCATAACGCGGTTGAATACTTTGTCAGCTATTATGATTACTATCAGCCGGAAGCGTATATCCCGCAAACAGACATTTATATCGAGAAAGATGCTTCTATTAATGATCGATTGGATCGGTTAAGGTTATCTTCTACTACTTCATTGATGTCGCGAAGAGATGTGATTATTGTGGCCAGTGTTTCTTGTATATATAATCTTGGATCCCCGGATGATTATCAGGATTTTTTAATTTATTTAGAAAAGGGGCAAATTATTGATCGTGATCAAGTATTGATGAAGCTGATTAGTATTCAGTATGAACGTAATGACTATGAATTTTCTAGAGGTAAAATTCGAGTTCGCGGCGATACCTTGGAGGTTTATCCTGCATATCGACAAGATGCAATACGGATACAGTTTTTCGGGGATGAAATTGAACGTATCGCGCAAATTAATCCGGTTTCAGGTGATGAAATGCAGGAAATGGATAAGGTGGCTGTATATCCGGCTAAACATTTTCTAGTGTCGCAGCCTCGACTGGAAGAAGCATTGGTTGATATCGAGAATGAATTAAAAATCAGACTGAAAGTATTAAATGAACAAGGGAAACTGGCGGAAGCGCAACGATTAAATTCTCGAACACGTTATGATATGGAAATGTTGAAAGAGATGGGATATTGTAATGGAATTGAAAATTATTCGCGCGCGTTATCAGGTCGCCCGTCGGGGAGTCGGCCTTTTTGTTTGATGGATTATTTTTCTGAAGATTTTATTACCCTTATCGATGAGTCGCATGTAACAGTTCCGCAAGTGCGGGGAATGTATGAAGGTGATAAGTCGCGGAAAGAAACTTTGGTTGAATATGGTTTTCGCTTGCCGTCTTGTCTGGATAATCGGCCGTTGCAATTTCATGAATTTATGAAATGCGTTAAACAACGCGTTTATGTTTCTGCTACGCCTGGCCCGTTTGAGAAAACAGATTCTGGAAACCGGTTGATTGAGCAAATTATCCGTCCGACAGGGATTGTTGATCCTCCGATTGAAATTCGTCCAACAAAAGGGCAAGTAGATGATCTGGTTAATGAAGTGAAGGTGCGGGCTAAGAAAAATGAGCGAGTATTGGTAACTACTTTAACTAAACGCATGTCGGAAGATTTAACAGAATATTTACAGCAAAAGAAATTAAAAGTAAAATATCTTCATTCAGATATTGATACTATCGATCGAACCAAGATCCTTAAAGAATTGCGGATTAAGAAATTTGATTGCTTGGTGGGGGTGAATCTTTTACGGGAGGGGCTCGATTTACCAGAAGTTTCTTTGGTAGCGATTTTTGATGCGGATAAGGAAGGTTTTTTACGTTCGCAGACTTCGTTGATTCAGGTCGCTGGCCGCGCTGCGCGTAACGTTAACGGTCAGGTTATCATGTATGCGGATTCTATAAGTAAGGCGATGAAAGCCACGATGGATGAATGTGATCGCCGACGGAAAATTCAAATCGCCTTCAATGAAGAACATAATATTACCCCGCAAACAATTATTAAAGCTATTACAGATGGGATTGAGGAATATGCCACTGAAGAGGCTCAGGAAATTGTATTAGATGTTGTTGGGCAGAACGAACAAGAATACACCTTAACCAATTATATTTCAGGTCTTGAGGGTGAAATGGAAACAGCTGCGCGTAATTTGCAATTTGAAAAAGCAGCTTTGATAAGAGATAAGATTAAAGAAATACGTGAAGGACAAAGACCGCCTTCGGAAAAATCCAGAAAAAAGGCATGACGAAGATGGATGCGACAATCCTTTCAATTGATGTAGGTAATACCAGCGTGGCTTTTGGTGTCATTAGGGGGCAGCGGGTGCAAGCGGTTCAAATGGTGTTGACCACTTTGAAATCAGAAATATTTTCTCAACAAACCGACCGAATGATTAAGAAGGTTTTTAAAAAGTATCCAAAAATTGAAGCTGTTGTTATCTGCAGTGTTGTTCCTCAAGTATTAAAAAGGGTATTACGGACCTTAAAACGAAATAGCCAGCGTCCAGTTTATGTTCTGGGAAAAGATTTAATTGTTCCTATTCAAAATAATTATAAGGTCCCGGCTCAAGTTGGGCAGGATCGATTAGTCTGTGCGTACGCTGTTAAGATGCTTTATGGTTATCCAGCCGTTGTGATTGATTTTGGAACTGCAATTACATTTGATTTTATTTCCGCCCGTGGTTTTTATGAGGGGGGAATAATTGTGCCAGGGATTCAAATGTCGACGGAATCATTGTTTAAGAAGACAGCTTTATTGCCTAATATCGAATCTTTTCACGGCCCTGCTTCTTTGATAGGGAAAACGACTGAGGATAGTATTTTAAGCGGTATTTTTCATGGGTATGGTGCTATGAGTGATGAAGTGATAAGGCGTATTTCTAAGCAAACCAATCAAAAGACAAAAGTGATTTTGACTGGAGGGTATACAAAATTAATTCGAAAATTTATTTACACTAAGAATGTTATTATTGAGAAGGATCTTGTCTTTAAAGGTATTGCAGCTGTTTATGCTACTTTAAAAATATAGCACTTGCTTTTTATGAGTGCTAATATTCAGATTGTTCATTCGGTAATAAATCCATAAACGTCTGATAATAATTAAGTTATGAGCATTTAAAAAAATGCTTGACAAAATATTTTTTTTTGCTAAATTAGCACTCTACAGAATTAAGTGCTAACAAAGAAATTATTGTAATTTTAAATTTATTAACCAATTCAAGGAGGTGTCAAAGTGGAGATTCAACCATTAGCAGATCGTATTATTGTAAAGCCTTTAGAAGCTGAAGAAAAATCAAAGGGAGGAATTGTTATTCCAGACACGGCCAAAGAAAAACCACAAGAAGGAAAAGTTGTGGCTGTAGGAAAAGGGAAAGTCTCTGAAAATGGACAACTTCAACCTCTAGAAGTTAAAGTAGGTAATCGTGTTCTGTATGGAAAATATAGTGGAACTGAGATTACATCAAAAGAAGGTGAAGAGCTTTTAATTATGCGAGAAGATGACGTTTTCGCGATTGTGAAGTAAGATTATTAGGAATTAATTGATTAATATCAACATTTATGGAGGTTAAAAATGGCAAAACAATTACAATTTGATGATGAAGCAAGAAGATCTATCTTGCGCGGAGTTGAAAAACTAGCGCGGGCCGTTAAAGTTACAATGGGGCCAAAAGGTAGAAATGTTGTTTTAGATAAGAAATTTGGTTCGCCAACCGTTACAAAAGATGGGGTGACTGTTGCGAAAGAAATCGAATTAGAAGATCCATTTGAAAATATGGGCGCGCAAATGGTTAAAGAAGTTGCTGAAAAGACTTCGGATAATGCTGGTGATGGAACAACAACAGCAACAGTTTTAGCAGAATCTATTTTCCGTGAAGGGTTAAAGAATGTTACTGCCGGCGCTAATCCAATGGCATTAAAACGCGGAATTGATTTAGCTGTTGAAAAGATTGTCATTAAGATACAAGCTTTATCTAAGAAAATTGATTTAAAGAATATTAAAGAAGTTGAACAAGTGGCTACGATCGCAGCCAATAGTGATAATGTCATCGGAAAGAAGATTGCGGAAGCTTTTGAAGCTGTTGGAAAAGATGGGGTTATTACTGTGGAAGAATCAAAGACTATCAACACCGAACTAAAAATTGTGGAAGGTATGCAGTTCGATCAAGGGTATCTTTCGCCATATTTCTCGACGGATATGGAAAAAATGGTTTGTGTTCTTGATGAGCCATATATTCTTATTTGTGAAAAGAAAATTACAAATATTAAAGATGTCCTTCCGTTATTAGAAAAAGTGGCAAAATCAGGTAGTCCGTTACTTATTATCAGTGAAGATGTTGAAGGTGAAGCTTTGGCAACATTGGTTGTTAATAATATGCGTAAAACTCTTTCTTGCGCTGCTGTTAAAGCTCCTGGATATGGCGATCGTCGTAAAGCTATGTTGCAGGATATTGCGGTCTTGACAGGTGGAAAAGCTGTTACAGAAGACTTGGGTCTAAAACTTGAATCTATCGATTTAAAAGACCTTGGCCGTGCAAAGAAAGTTAAAATTGATAAAGATAATACTACGATTGTTGAAGGTGCGGGCAAAACAGCTGAAATCAAGGCTCGTATCGCTCAGATTAAAAATCAAATTGATACAACAGATTCTTCTTATGATAAAGAAAAATTACAAGAGCGGTTAGCAAAATTATCAGGTGGTGTAGCCATTATTAATGTTGGCGCAGCAACTGAAACAGAAATGAAAGAAAAGAAAGCCCGCGTGGAAGATGCGTTGCATGCAACCCGCGCCGCTGTTGAAGAAGGTATTGTTCCTGGTGGAGGCGTTGCCTTACTTAGAACGATTGAAGATTTAGATACTTTAAAGCTTAAAGGCGATGAAAAAACAGGCGCGGATATTATCCGTAATGCAATTGAAGCACCTGTACGTCAATTAGCAACTAATGCTGGTCTGGAAGGATCAGTAATTGTTGAAAGATTAAAGAAAGAAGCAAAGAATATCGGATACGATATCAATCAGGATGATTATGTTGATATGCTTAAATCTGGTGTTATTGATCCAGCAAAGGTAACACGAACTGCATTACAAAATGCGGCCAGTATTGCTTCACTTCTTCTTACAACAGAAGCATTGGTTACGGATTTACCTGAAAAAGAAAGTGCTCCAGCTATGCCTGGTGGTGGTATGCCTGGTATGGGGGGTATGGGCGGAATGATGTAATTGATCATTCTCATAAAATTAAAAAAGGCAAGGAGTTAGCTCCTTGCCTTTTTTTATTTATTGACATTTTTGAAGAAAATCACTATATTATATGTTTAATAAAAGTATTTCTTTCCTAATTTTATTACCTTTATATTTTATTTTAATATTGTTTGATTATAAGAAGACTCGATAGATATTATATAACATTCACGAATATAATGAGTTACAATAAAATAACTTCTGAAAAATATACCAAATTGGTAAAACTTTGTAATATTTAAGGAGAAATAGATGGCAGAATGGATTGGTATTGGACGGCGTGCAAGACGCTGTTATGGTTTTGATGAAGTGGCCTTAGTGCCGGGATCATTAACTGTTAATCCAAATGAAGTTGATACAAGTTGGGTTATTGGTAAATATACATTTAAAGTTCCTATTTTGGCCGCGGCAATGGATGGGGTAGTTGATGTTGAATTTGCGGTTGCCATGGGAAAATTAGGTGGAATTGCCGTTTTAAATCTAGATGGGATCCAAACCCGATATGAAAAACCTTCCGAAGTATTAGATCAAATAGCCAACGCGACCCCTGAAGAAGCCACAAAACTTGTTCAAAGTGTATATTTAAAAACTGTTAAAGAGAAGTTAATCGCCCAGCGGATTAAAGAAATTAAAGAGCATAAAGTGCCGGCGGTGGTAAGTTGTATTCCGCAAAACGCGCAAAAATACGCGGCGATTGCCCAAAGAGCAGGATGCGATATTTTTGTTGTTCAATCAACAGTAGCAACCGTTAAACATGTGGCTAGCGAATATAAAGTTTTAAATCTAGAGAAATTTTGTAAGAATTCTAAAATTCCTATCATTGTGGGGAATTGTGTCACCTATGAAATTGCAACTGAATTAATGGAGATTGGCGCTTCAGGATTATTAGTGGGGGTTGGCCCAGGCGCAGCATGTACAACGCGGGGTGTTTTAGGAATTGGAGTTCCTCAAATTACATCGACAGTGGATGCTTCGGCTGCACGTGATCATTTTTATAAACGACGAGGAAAATACGTATCGATAATTACCGATGGTGGAATGCGTATTGGTGGAGAAATTTGTAAAGCTTTTGCAGCGGGGGCAGACGCAGTTATGGTTGGATCTGCTTTTGCAAAAGCCAATGAAGCGCCAGGACGCGGATATCATTGGGGAATGGCGACGTCGCATGCAAATCTGCCGCGAGGAACGCGTATTCAGGTTCAAACAACAGGAAGTCTTAAAGATATTCTTTTTGGACCGGCTAAGGTTGATGATGGATCCCAGAATTTAGTTGGGGCGTTAAAGACATCAATGGGTTCTTTGGGAGCTTCCAATGTTAAAGAGATGCATGATGTGGAGATAATTATTGCCCCTTCAATTCAAACTGAAGGAAAAGTTTTTCAAGTTGGACAACGGGTGGGGATGGGTAAATAGATTGAAGTCTTGATATATTATTTATAAACGATATTAAATTAGGATGAATCATGTCGCGAAAAACTAAAGAACAAACTCAGAGTAAATCAAAGGTTAAAGCAAAAACGACTGTTAAAAAAGTAGCTGAAAAGAAAAGTAAAGTTACTAAGAAAGTAGCTTCAGGATTATATAGAAATTTTGCTTCAAAAAGAGCCAAAAAGAAACGAATGGGTGCTGTATTACCGAAATTACGAAAAGTTCAAGGGCATGTTGCCGCATCCGTAAAAATTCGCAAGATTCGTAATAAAGATATCATTCTTGTTTTAGATTTTGGTTCACAGTATACACAGCTTATAGCCCGGAGAATCAGAGAAGCGAAAGTTTTTAGTAAAATTGTTCCTTATAATATTTCAGTTGAGGAAATTCAAGAAATCAAACCGAAGGGAATTGTTTTATCTGGAGGTCCTCTAAGTGTTTATGATAAAAACGCACCAACACTTAATAAAGAAATTTTAAAATTAGATATCCCAATCTTAGGGGTTTGTTATGGGATGCAGTTATTAACTCAATTATTTGATGGCAAAGTCAAGCCAAGTACTGAGCGAGAATTTGGCAGGGCTGAATTATTCATTGATAATAATAAAGATTTATTTTTTAATTTACCAACCAATATCACCTGTTGGATGAGCCATAGTGATGAAATTAAAACTCTTCCTAAAGGGTTTGTGTCATTAGCACATACGCTGAATGCCTCTGTGGCGGCATTTGCCAATCGTTCTAAGAAAATTTTTGGTGTGCAGTTTCATCCGGAGGTTGTTCA
The DNA here is from genome assembly GCA_020632515.1 of Candidatus Omnitrophota bacterium. Classification (GTDB taxonomy): domain Bacteria; phylum Omnitrophota; class Gorgyraeia; order Zapsychrales; family Zapsychraceae; genus JACKFK01. The sequence continues at coordinate 53,943 of JACKFK010000008.1, forward strand.
TACGCAAAGAGGAAGTCAGATTTTAACAAATTTCTTATTTACTATTTGTGGTTGTTTACCGCGATGGACTATGGATCGATTCATCGATAACACTATTAAACAAATTAAAGAAAAAGTGGGAAGCAAAAAAGTAATTCTCGGATTAAGCGGCGGAGTTGATTCATCAGTTGTGGCTATGTTATTACATAAAGCAATTGGGAATAAACTCCATTGTCTTTTTGTTGATAATGGGATGCTGCGTAAAAATGAGGTTAATGATGTCCAAAGGACTTTTAAAAATCATTTCAGGATGAATCTTACCTGCCTTGATGCAGAAAAAAGTTTTCTCGTCCGTTTGAAAAATATTGTTGATCCAGAAGAAAAGCGCATGATTATCGGCGACGAGTTTGTTAAAGTCTTCACGGATAAAGCCAAAAAGATTAAGAATGTCAGCTTCTTAGCCCAGGGAACACTATATCCAGATGTAATAGAATCGATTTCTCCTACTGGCGGTCCATCAGTAAAAATTAAAAGTCATCATAATGTCGGCGGGTTGCCTAAGAATTTAAAATTTGAATTAATTGAACCATTCCGTGAACTTTTTAAAGATGAAGTTCGTGTTATCGGCAAACATTTAGGTCTTCCTGAGAACATTTTAAAACGTCAGCCATTTCCAGGGCCAGGTCTTGCGGTTAGGATATTGGGCGACGTTACAAAAGAACGATTAGAAATCCTACGTGAAGCGGATGAGCGGGTGATGGAAGAAATTAAACGTGCGGGTCTATATAATGAAATATGGCAATCATTTGCAGTGTTGTTGCCGGTTAAGACTGTTGGTGTCATGGGCGATCAGCGGACATATGAAAATGTGATTGCAGTTCGATGCGTCAGCAGTACTGATGGGATGACAGCTGATTGGGTTCCTTTACCGCCGGAAGTATTAGGGAAGATTTCAAATCGTATAATTAATGAAGTTCACGGCGTTAATCGTGTTGTCTACGATGTTAGTTCCAAGCCTCCTGCAACAATTGAGTGGGAGTAAAATATATTTCCCTTGCGTTTATACCTCTTAAGAGATCAGAATTTTAAGTCTTTCATTTATTAATAATGTCACACAATTTTCTATTTAGTGACTGATATGAATAGTTCCGATTACATTCACCTGCATGTTCACACCGATTACAGTCTTTTAGATGGTGCCTGCCGAATAAAGAATTTAATCCAAAAAGCTGTGGAATATAATATGCCGGCGATCGGTATGACCGATCATGGCAATATTTTTGGGGCTGTTGATTTTTATCAAGCAGCGACAAAACAAGGGGTCAAGCCGATCATCGGCTGCGAAACCTATGTGACCACAATTGGCGATCGTTTTGATAAAACGCCTCGACAAAGAGGAACCGTGTCGCATTTATGTCTTTATGCTAAGGATAATGATGGCTATAAGAACTTAGTTAAATTGGTTTCTGCTGGGTACTTAGAAGGTTTTTATTATCATCCTCGAATTGATAGAGATTTATTGGCGCAGCACTCTAAGGGGTTGTTGTGTACGTCGGCGTGTTTAAAAGGAGAGATTTCTCAATATTTAATGCAGGACAATTATAACGAGGCTTTAAAAACAGCCGATGATTTTGTTCATATATTTGGTAAAGATAATTATTATCTGGAGTTGATGGATCATGGTATTCAATTACAAAAGAAAGTCAATCCTTCCATTGTAAAGATTGCAAAAGAATTAAATATTCCGCTTGTAGCGACCAATGATGTTCATTATTTGGAAGGAAATCAGTCTCACGCGCATGATACATTGCTTTGCATCCAGACTCAGACAACGTTGAATGATCCGAAAAGGATGCGGTTGGAAACGGATCAATTTTATTTTAAAGATCCGTTGGCCATGCGTAAGACTTTCGACTGGGTGCCGCAAGCGTTGAGTAATACGCTGGAAATCGCCGATAAATGTAATGTGGTTATGGATTTTGACAAGATTCACTTACCGAATTTTAATCCCCCCAACGGTAAATCTAAAAATGAATATTTACGAAGCTTATGTCAGGAAGGGTTAAGGAAGAGGTATAACACGGTTACTAAAGATTTAAACGATCGTCTCGAACATGAATTGAAGGTGATCGAAAATATGGGATTTGTCAGTTATTTTCTTATTGTATGGGATTTTATTCATTATGCCAAAAAAGTTGGCATACCTGTAGGGCCGGGACGAGGATCAGCCGCTGGAAGTTTGGTTAGTTATTTATTGGGCATCACAGATTTAGATCCGATTAAATACGGTTTGCTGTTTGAGCGTTTTTTAAACCCTGATCGCGCGGGAATGCCTGATATTGATATCGATTTTTGTTATGAACGACGAGGTGAAGTCATTGATTACGTAACAAGAAAATACGGAATAAGTAACGTGGCGCAAATTATTACTTTTGGAACTATGCAGGCCCGGGCGGCGATTCGTGATGTGGGTCGGGCTATTGGAGTCGCGTATGCGGATGTTGATCGTATTGCCAAATTGATTCCTAATGAATTAGGCATTACGCTTGATGAGGCCTTAAATAAAGAACCACAGTTGCGTGAGTTGATTCAGCAAGACCATACCGCGAAAGAAGTTATGGAAACTGCGGGAATTCTTGAGGGGCTGACGCGTCACGCTTCAACGCATGCTGCGGGAGTTGTTATCTCTGATAAGCCGCTCAATGAATATGTTCCATTATTTAAGACAAGTGATGGGCAGATCACAACAGGGTTCACGATGAATGCCATTGCAAAGATTGGTTTATTGAAAATGGACTTTCTCGGGTTAAGAACTTTAACTGTTATTAGTGAGGCGATCAAGATTATTAAGCGTACGCATGGCATTGATTTAGAAATCAGTAAAATACCGTTGGATGATCCTAAGACGTATCGGTTATTAAGTGAAGCTAACAGTTTTGGCGTGTTCCAGTTGGAAAGCGCGGGGATGCGGGAGCTTTTAAAGAAAACGCGGCCTTCGGAATTTGAAGATATTATTTCTGTTTTGGCGTTGTATCGTCCAGGTCCGATGGGTAGCGGGATGTTGGATGACTTTATTAAACGTAAACGGGGCGAGGTAGATATTGTTTATGATCATCCAAAGTTGGAGCCGATTCTTAAAGAAACGTACGGTATTATTGTTTATCAAGAACAAGTTATGAAGATTCCGGTAGCCTTAGCCGGATTTTCGTTGGTGCAGGCGGATCATTTACGGCGGGCTATGAGTAAAAAAATCGCTGCGGTTATGGAACAAACACGTAAGGATTTTGTCGAGGGATGTCAAAAACATAGCCAGATTGATCAGGTTAAGGCGAATAAGCTTTTTGATTTGATTGATTATTTTTCCGGATATGGATTTAATCGAAGTCATTCCGCGGCCTACGCGTTAATCTCATACCAGACGGCGTATCTGAAAGCCAATTATCCGGTTGAATTTATGTGTGCTTTGCTGACGAGTGAAAAAGATAATACGGATAAGATTGTGGAGTATGTTAAAGAAGCTGAACATATGGGTGTTGAAATATTACCTCCAGATATCAATGAAAGTCTTAAAGAGTTTAGTGTTATTGATAAGAAAACGATCCGTTTTGGATTATTAGCTGTTAAGAATGTTGGGGGAACCGCTATTGAATCAATCGTGGAGAAGCGTAAAGATGGTTTATATAAATCGATCTTTGATTTGTGTGAGCGGGTTGATTTACGCTTGGTAAATCGAAAAGTTGTGGAAAGTTTGATCAAATGTGGGGCTTTAGATTGTTTAAATGCTGCGCGGTCACAATTGATGGCTGTTTTGGAAATGGCTTTGGAGATCGGGGCTAAAACACAGAAAGAAAAAGCATCAGGGCAGTTTTCCTTTTTTGATATGGGAGGACAGGAGGTTGGATTTAACAAAGAACATGAAAAGCTTCCTTTAATTAAAGAATGGCCGCAAACACAAATTTTAGCATTTGAGAAAGAATCTTTAGGGTATTATGTCAGCGGGCATCCTTTGGCTCATTATCATACTGAAATTAAGGAGTTTACAGATATTACGACAGTAAAACTCAAAGATTGTATGGAAGGAGAGGATATTCGTCTGGTCGGGTTAATTCAAAGCGTTAAATTAACGAATACTCGAAAAACAAATGAACGTATGGCGATTATCAAGGTTGAGGATACTGAAGGTGAAGTGGAAGTTGTTATATTTCCATCGTCTTACGGCAATCTGGCTAAATATTTGAATGAAGGGGATGTTATCTTTATTAAGGGGAAGGTAAATTTTCGAGATGGAGAGCCAAAATTGATTGCGAATGATATGAAGCATATTCAAGATGTTTATGGCTCGATAAAAACCATAAATGTTGATTTATCAAGGTTTGGGAAAGAAAAGTTAAATGATTTAAAGGAGAGATTATCTCATTTTCCTGGTCGGATTCCTGTTTATCTTAAGCTGGATACGAAATCTAACAAAAGTGTTCAGATTCTCGTGGGAGAAGATCTATTTGTGGCCCCTAATGAAAATTTGATGAATGAAATTAAAGATTTAGTCGGTAAAGAGCGCTTTTCGTTTACTCTTTAAGGGTTATGAAAAAATATTACGAAATTAAGGCTAAATTTTACAGTTTTTATATTCAAAAATATTGTTATTTTTCGCTACAAATAAAAGCTTGACACTGTAACGTCTTGTTGCTACGATACTTAGCATTAGATCCGCTAATTAATGCGGAATTGGAAAGAGCAGTCTAATAGGAGGTGATAACAATGACGAAAAAAGATATTGTTTTAAAGATTACGGATATGACAGGGATAAAACAGGTTGATGTGAAAAAGATTGTACAAAAAACATTTGATGTAATTGTGGATAGTTTAGTGCATAACGAAAAAGTGGAGCTTCGTAATTTTGGCGTATTTAAAATTAAAGAGCGACGTGCGCGATTTGGCCGTAATCCTCGTACTGGTGAGAGTGTACCGGTTCCCCCACGTAAAGTTGTTATCTTTAAGCCTGGGTTAGAGATGAAGCATAAAATTAAATAATTTTTGTAAATTTAAGATTTATTTATAGTTATAGAAGGCGGAGAAATCATTTCTCCGCCTTTACGATTATTACACGACCAATTATCATGCAAAGCAAATTTTCATGTCCTAGAGGAACAACTGATATCACTCCTTTTGATATTTCCCGGTGGGATAATATCGAGCGTATATCGAAGCAGATTCTAACCTGTTATAATTACAAAGAGATACGTACACCATTGTTTGAAGAGACTGAGTTATTTGCTCGGTCAATGGGACAATCCAGTGATGTTGTCTGCAAGCAAATGTTGAATTTAGCTGCGCAGCAAAAAGATGATCAAGATGGTGTGACATTAAGCGGCTTATCATTGCGTCCGGAAAATACAGCTTCAGTTGTTCGTTCCTACATTCAGAACGGTTTTGATCGGAAAGAACCTATTTCTAAATTATTTTATATTGGTCCGATGTTTCGTGGCGAACGGCCACAAAAAGGACGGTTACGTCAATTTAACCAAATTGGTGTTGAAGTGTTGGGGCCTAATACCGCACAGCCATATTTAGATGCGGAAATCATTTCTTTGAGTGTTCATTTACTTAAATCTCTGGGGCTCGAAAAGTTTCAGTTGAAGATAAACACATTAGGGACTCCGGAAGATAAAGAAAATTTTTCACAAATGCTCCGTCAAGCGCTCAAACCCTATCGAAAAGAATTATCAGAATATTCGCAGCAAAGGTTTGAACGTAATGTTTTTCGCGTGTTGGATAGCAAAGATGCGGCAGATCAGGAAATTGTTAAAAAAGTCCATATAGGGTTGTCGTATTTATCCACGGAAAGTCAACATTATTACGCTCAAGTTAAAGAAGCATTGATGAATTTGGATGTTGATTTTGTGGAAGACCAGCATTTAGTGCGCGGGTTAGATTATTACACCCATACGGTATTTGAGATTTGCGGTTCTTCTTTAGGCAGTCAAGACGCGCTTGGTGCCGGCGGACGTTATAATAATTTAGTTCGACAATTAGGCGGCGGCGATATTGATGCTATGGGCTTTGCGCTGGGGGTGGAACGAATTTTACTGGCGTTAGGGGATAAAAAAGTGCCGTTATCAAATCCATTGGCGGCGTATATTGTTCCGATGAGTGAAGAAGCCTTAAATCAGGGATTTGTTTTAATGAACGTTTTACGTCAGGAAAACATTTCCTGTGATTTATCGTATAAATATTCCGCGAAACTAAAGAATGTATTAAGCAATGCGAATAAAATGGATGTGCACACAGTGATCCTTTTGGGAGAAGAAGAAATGAAAAAACATTGTGTCACGCTAAAAGATATGCAGCAAAAGAAAGAAGAGACGATTTCGATTAAAGGAAATGACTTTAGCAAGATTATCAATATTTTAAAAGAAAGGTATAATTAAGCAATGTTACGTTCGCACACCTGTGGAGATTTAAGAAAAGAACACGGCAATCAAGAAGTTGCTTTGTGCGGTTGGGTTGCGGCCCGCCGGGATCATGGAAAATTAATTTTTATCGATATCCGCGACCGTTACGGGATTACACAGGTTGTGTTTGTTCCATCGGTTAGCAAAGAGGCTCATCAGACAGCTGAAAAGCTTGGTCCTGAATTTGTAATTCGCGTTAAAGGGAAAGTTGCGGTACGTCCTCCCAAAATGGTTAATCCTGATGTTCCGACCGGAGAGGTTGAAGTTTGTGCTGAACACCTGGAAATTATTAATGAAGCGAAAGTTCCTGTTTTTGAGATTGATGACACTGTGGATGTTTCTGAAGAGCATCGTTTGACCTATCGTTATTTAGATATCCGTCGGTCTAAAGTTTTAGAAGCGTTAAAGACCCGGCATAAAATATGTTCAATCATTCACAAGTATATGAATGAACAGCAGTTTCTTGAGGTAGAGACGCCTGTCCTTACAAAGTCTACACCCGAAGGGGCGCGGGATTTTTTAGTGCCGGCACGATTGAATCCAGGGAAATTTTTTGCTCTGCCGCAGTCGCCGCAATTATTTAAACAGATTTTAATGGTATCAGGATTAGACCGTTATTATCAAATTGTGAAATGTTTCCGTGATGAAGATTTGCGTTCCGACCGCCAGCCGGAGTTTACGCAGTTGGATATGGAAATGTCGTTTGTCAGCGAAGAAGATATTTTTACTATAACCGAGGGTTTGTTTAAAGAAATTTTTAAACAAGTTAAAGGTATTGATATTCCAACGCCGTTTCCACGGATGACACATCAGCAGGCCATGGCTGAATATAAAAGTGATAAACCGGATTTGCGTAAGGAAGGTGAAGAATTCGCTTTTACATGGATTATTGATTTTCCGATGTTTAAATATAACGACGAAGAAAAGCGGTGGGAAAGCGAACACCATCCTTTTACTTCTTTAAAAGAAGAAGATTTAAAGTACATAGATTCAAAAGAATTTGGTAAAATAAGAGCTCGTTCATATGATTTGGTGCTTAATGGAAGTGAGTTAGGCAGCGGTTCTGTACGTATACATAAAAAGGATATACAAAAACAAATTTTTGATATAATAGGTTTCGATGAAAAGGAAGCTACGGAGCGTTTTGGATTTTTATTACGCGCGTTTGAATATGGAGCGCCGATTCATGCCGGAGCCGCTTACGGGGTTGATCGATTGGTTGCGATTCTTTGTGGATTAGATTCCATCCGTGATACAATTGCTTTCCCCAAAACACAAAAAGGGAGTTGTCTATTAACAGATGCTCCATCAAGTGTGGATGATAAACAATTACAAGATCTTGGTCTTATGAAATTATCACTTGAGGAAGATCAGTAAAAAGGAGTCCATTATGCCAAAAATTTTTATTAGAAATGTTTTCTTTTTATTGTTGGCAATTATGGTCAGTGGTTGTCAATCAACAAAAGATATTCGATTGCGTGGATATATTCAGGAAAAAGAACGCGTTGATAGAGAGACGCAGGGGACATTAGGAAATTGGCAAAGTTCTCCCGAAACGACCCCCAGTAATATCAAGGACACGCGGCGGATATATGTGGTGGAGTTTACCAAAGAACCGCCCCAAATGCCGGATTCGGTTTTTCAAATTGATGAAACCGATTTTAAACCGCAGCCGCGGACAAATGAAGAGCCGCTACGACAGTCTAGAAAACAGCCGCCGCCAGCGCCTAAAATTGTTATCCCTAAATTCGAAGATGAACCATTGCCACCGTCGGCTGCTGTTGAAAAAAAAGCGGCTGTAAAAGCACCGACTTCTTATGTTGAATATGTGGTTCAAAAGAGTGATACGCTGCAGAAAATTGCAAAGAAATATTATAATTCTTACAGTAAATGGACAAAGATTTATGAAGCTAATAAAGACGTGATTTCAAATCCGGATAAAATTACCCCTGGTATTACGATTAAAATACCGGCGGAATAGAAATGGTAAACGGTCAGCGTTAACATAAAAGTAGTTTTTATTTAAAAAATGTTAGCGCTGACCTTTTCATATTATGGATCGATCAATTTATTTTAATACTAACGAAGATTTGCAGATTATTTTCGGTAAGTTTGACCAAAACATCCGCTTGATAGAGAAAGAGCTTGCTGTTAAGGTTTCTCGTCAGGAAAAAGGTGTTCAGATTTCCGGGCGTCGTCGGCAGGTTGAAAAAGCGTATGAGTTATTTGAATATCTTAAGAGTATCGCGGAAAGCGGTAATGATATTAAAGAGCGAGATATCCGGTATTCATTAAAATTAGTTCAACCGGATGATGGCGGAGATTTTAAGAGAATGGCGAAAGAAAAGATTGAAGTTCCTTTAAAGGGAACATTAATTTCACCGAAGACTAAAGGGCAAATTGAGTATGTAGAAGCCATTAAAAAGAATGATATTGTTTTTGGGATCGGTCCTGCTGGAACAGGAAAAACTTATTTAGCTATGGCCATGGCCGTCAACGCTTTTAAAAAAGGCTTGGTGCGTCGGATTATTCTCACCCGTCCTGCTATCGAAGCAGGCGAGAGTCTGGGCTTTTTGCCGGGTGATATGGTCGAGAAAGTTTCTCCTTATTTGCGACCGCTTTATGATGCGCTTTACGATATGATGGCGGCCGGCAAAGTGGAAGATTTTACGGATCAAGGAGTCATTGAAGTGGCCCCGTTGGCGTTTATGCGCGGCCGTACGCTTAATGACGCGTTTGTTATTCTTGATGAAGCGCAGAACTGCACACCGTTTCAAATGAAAATGTTTCTTACGCGTTTAGGTTTTGATTCCAAGGCTGTCATCACCGGAGATTTAACGCAAAGCGATTTACCAAAAGGAAAAAATAATGGATTGGCGCACGCGGTTAAGATCCTTGAGAATATTAATGAGATTCAGTTCGTTTACTTGACGGCTGACGATGTGGTCCGTCATGAACTTGTTCAAAGGATAATAGAGGCTTATGAACGTGAAAAATAGTCAATTAAGCAATACACAGAAAACTATTCTGAATTTTGGCAGTATTGTTTTGTTTATCATCATAATGACGCTGTTTTGCAAGTCGATGGGCTATTCGCTGATTATTCCATTATTTATCTTTTTCTTGGGTGTGCATCTGCATTTTCTAGGCAAAAAAACAAAAAACTTTCTTCATATCGGATTGCTATTAGCTATTATCATTTTTATCGCGCATATTATTGACCAATACACGACTTTACCCTTAAATTATATCCCGGTTGCCGCGATTTCTATTTTGACGATGCTGTTATTTAATAATTTGAATTTAATGTTTCTCGTCGCGTTTTCCAGTAGTGTTTTGGTTAGTCTGGTTTTAGGCGGAACATTTGGAATGATGCTGACGTTTTTCCTAGGAAGTTTGATTGGGGCCTACGCGGTGCGTGAGGCAAGAACGCGAGGGCAATTGTTCAGCGCTGGGCTTTTTTCCAGTCTGATTCAAGTAACGTGTTTGTTGCTGCTAAATCCGCAGACCAGTTTAATGATGAGCTGGGATTTTGCCATCAAACAATTGGTGCCTTTAGCTGCTAACGGACTAATTTCCGCGTTGGTGGTCTCGGCGACATTAAAACCTTTTGAATCCTTGTTCGGGGTATTAACGAATTACAGTTTGCTGGAGTTATCTGATTTTAATCAACCGCTATTAAAACGGATGATTTTGGAAGCGCCGGGCACGTATCATCATAGTTTGGTTGTCAGTAATTTATCTGAAGCTGCGGCAGATGCGATTGGCGCCAACGCCTTGTTAACACGGGTCGGGGCTTATTATCATGATGTCGGTAAAATGGTGAAGCCGGAATATTTTACCGAGAATCAGATGATGGGCGGCAATAAGCATGATAATATTGAACCATCCGTAAGTCGGTTGGTGATTTTAAATCATGTTAAAGAAGGTGTGGAGATCGCCAAAAAATACAAATTAAATCCTAAAATTATTGAATTTATCCCGCAACATCACGGGACGAGTTTAATGTATTATTTTTATCAAAAAGCCTTGGAAGATGCGGAAGATGGTGAAACAGTGAAAGAGGAAGATTTCCGTTATCCCGGTCCAAAACCGCAAAAAAGGGAAACCGCAATTACATTATTGGCGGATTCAGTGGAAGGCGCTACACGGGCGTTAGATGACCCAAGCCCGAATCGTATTGAAGAAACGGTTAAGAAGATTATCAATAACAAATTTATCGACGGTCAATTAGATGAGTGTGATTTGACGCTGGCAGACATTGAAAAGATTTCAGCCACGTTTATCCGCATCTTAAGCGCGATGTATCATAATCGTATCAAGTATCCTGAAAAGAAGAATACGACAACTAAAATCGCGAAGAATCAGAATAGCGCAGACTCGACTAAAGCTAATAAAGAGAAGGAAATGCCCCGGGATGGAAATCGAAATTCAAAATCAGCAGAAAAAGATAAAGATCAGTCCGCAGAGAATTCTTCGGATAATCAAAAAGATTCTTCAACATGAAAAAGTTGCGCAGGCAACTCTTACCATTATTTTTGTCTCTCATCAGAAAATCAGGGCTTTAAATAAAAAATATCTTCATAAAGATTATGCTACTGATGTGTTGGCGTTTGATTTACGCGACGACCATAAGAAGCGGCGGACAATCTTAGGTGATATTGCCATCTCTGTGGATGCGGCGGTCAAAAACGCGCGCGTGTTTCAGTCTACCGTCGATAGAGAGATAGTGTTGTATGTTGTCCATGGTATTTTGCATTTATTGGGTTATGATGATCACAGCCTTGCAGATATAAAGCGCATGCGACGCAAAGAGCAGGAGTTAATGGAGAAATTCAGAAAATAGTGTCTCGTGTCTTGGGGGAGCGTGCCTCATAAGTTGTTTGAGTTACGAGTCACAAGTCACGAGCGACGAATACGACACTCATGATCCCTAAAACCGAAGCTATTGTTTTAAAATCGTTTGATTATCGTGAAACCAGCCGGATTGTGACATTCTTTACCAAAGATTACGGTAAAATTTCCGGAATCTTAAAAGGGATCCGTAAAGATCCGAAGAAATTCGGCAGCAGCGTGGACCGCTTTTCTATTAACGATTTAGTTTATTATCATTATCGTAAATCCGATCTGCATTTAGTCAGTCACTGCGATTTAAAGCAGTATTACTTTCCAATCCGTCAGGATTATAAAAAAAATCTCGCGGCAAATTATGTCTTGGAATTAGTTGATACTATCATGCATCCGGAAGACGTAAACAAAAAAGTGTATCAGCTGATACTGGATTATTTAGATTCTTTGCAAACCGTGGATGATATTAGCAAACTGGTGCATATGTTTCAGATTAAGATTCTGGTGAATTCCGGATTCCGGCCGCACATTGATACCTGTGTTCTTTGCCGCAAACGGGTGAAAGGCCGGGTGCGTTTTAGTATGCGTTTAGGTGGGTTGGTGTGTCCGGATTGCCCGACTAGAGAAACGAGTTTTACCGTTATTTCGCAAGGCACGATTGCTTCCATGATTCATATCGAAGAAAGAGAATGGAATCAGGCGTTGCGTTTGGGTTTAACCACTAATGCGCGCAAGGAACTAAAGTTTATCCTCAATAACTTTCTTATTTACCACCTGGAGAAAAAAATTAAAGCCCAACGCTTCATGGATGAATCGGAGATTTATGGGAGTAAGTATTGAGATTTAAGTTGAGTAAATCTGAGTTTAAGAAGTTAAGGAAAAAATTCTATATTTGTTTTAGAGAAGACAGAAGGGGAAAGTCACTATCGGGCGAGGTATTATGATCCTATAATTGGCAGATTCCTACAAGAAGATCCTATCCAGTTTTTAGGAGAATGAATACAGTTTAGAATGAATAATAACTAGGGACGGACCCTAGTTTCGAATATTTGACAGCAGAAGGCAAGTAATATATATTACAAAATATCATCCCCCACAAATTAACAATGGAAGGGGGATTTTTTATGCCTAGAAGAGCGAGGGTCGTATTGCCTGGATATTTATATCATGTTACACAACGAGGAAATAATCGACAATATATATTCCAAGATGATAACGATTATATTTTGTATTTGAAAAGGGTCGAAGAATATAGGAAAAAATATACAATTGATATTTACGCCTATTGTTTAATGGGAAACCATGTGCATTTTATATTAAAACCTTATACTCAGGATGCAATGGCGAAAATGTTTAGAGGTGTTAATATGCGCTATGCGCAGTATTATCAGAAAAAACTTTGGGAAGTGGACATGTATGGCAAGGACGATATTTTTCGTGTTTATTACAAGGGGAACATATAAAAGAAGCAGTAAAATATGTGGAATTAAATCCTGTTAGGGCCAAAATGGTTAGTAAGGCCTGGCATTACTCATGGTCAAGTGCACGAGCGCATACTGGAAAGAAATATAACTGGATTACACTGTCCAATATAAATAAAATTTTAACTGTAAGTAATTGGAAACAATTTCTTGAAGAATCTGAAAATAAAGATTTCTTACAGAAGTTGCGAATGAGAACAAAAAGTAATATGGTTCTAGGGGCAGAGGAGTTTATTTTGAAATTAGAAAGATTGCTAAATCGTAAGATTCTACCAAATCCAAATGGAAGGCCTCAAAATAAAAAAAGTAGGGTCCGTCCCTAGTTATTCCTAGTTATTCCTAGTTATTACCTAGTTATTACCTAGTTATTACGTCCCTAGTTATTATATTTAATATTAATATTATTATTAAAAATAAAAAAAATAAAATAAAATAAAATAAAATAATCTATAAACATATAAAAGGTATAGGTCTCTTATGAAAGATAATACAGCATTCTTAAATATTGATCTTGACTTGGTTTGTTCTGAAAATTTAAATCCATTGCTTTCTGAAATACAAAATAAAACTTTTAATCTTTATAATAAAAAACATAATGGAGTATATAAAGTTTCTATAGAGATTAATGAACAACAAAATACTCCTGAAAAAACATTGATAGAATTTTGTGAAATAATTGAGAAATTAACCCCAAAATCAAAAAAAATATGGAAAAAATGTACAAAAAAATGTTTTAATATTGGATTTGAATCTAAAAATGGTTCTCATGAATATTTAACAAAGATTACAACATCAACATTAAAGCGAGTGGTAAGGCTAGAAGCTGATATTGAAATGACAATTTATTCGTTTTCTTAAAAAATTGTTGATCCAGTCAACCGTACAACACAATTTAGACATGATAGTGCTGGAAATTTAATTGAAATCATCGATCCAGATAATAGTAAACGACAATTTGGTTATGATTCACGGCATCGATTAATCAGGCAAACGGATAAAAGAAGTTTTACAACCACGTATGAATATAATTTTGCCGGACGGGTTAAACAATCAAACTTACCTGATGGATCTACACGTCAAGTATCTACCATTCAATCGGTTGGTTTATCGGATATAGCCAACGAGAAGGGGACAGGCACCGATAGTGCCTGTCCCCTTATGTTCCCCTTATGTTCAAATAATTCAAGATTTTATGAAGATCTTTAAACTTAATATAAAGTTCTATAGCAAGTCAATAACTGCTTTTTATATAGACTCAAAGGATTCTTTAATCTAATCCTCCCATCCATCAGGTTCGGAGGATTTTTTGCTGGTTTGAAACTGCGGTTCAGGTTTGGTCAGGGTTTGCTGAATAATGCTTTTGGCCAGGGTTTTTCCAACGCCTTTGATGTTGCCCAACTCATCCGCGGAAACATAATGAAAGTCGCTCATCTTTTTATAACCTTTTCCAAAAAGAATACGCGCGCGAACGCGTCCTACGCCTTTGAGCGAAATGATGTCTAACAATTCTTCCTTAATGCCATAACGCACACGGGTGCGCAGATCACCTAAATGAAAGGTGAGTTTGCGTTTATGCAAAAGTTCAGCCACGCGGCTGGCAGCGTAGAGCAGCCAGTTGGTCGATTCCACATATCGATAGATATCTCCTGGGCCGATGCCGAATTGATCACAGATTTTATCTTCCCGTTCTTCATCAATCCACTGACATAACAGCCAGGTGGTTTTGATCGTGGAGAGATACATGTAATAATCATCCAATTGAGCACAGTTTTCCGGAGCAAGGATAAAGTCATCATGAAAATGGGAAGCAAAGTGTTCAAGATGTTCTAAATCTTTTTTGCCGGTTTTCATCAGCGGACCATCGGGGGTGCAGGTGATCATATGGAGAAGGCCAACCGAAGAAATCGGTTGGTTTAAATTAATCAGTTTAATGCCGTCACGCAGAATAATTGAGGTGAGCGGGTCGATATAAAGCCGGCTGGTTAAACTGCCCAAAGGAGTAGTGAAGAAACGAAAACCGCTTTTTTCAATAAATTGTTCGCGGTGAAGAAAATCGAAGATTTCGCTGATTAACGATAAAAGATCCATATGCTGTTTTTGGTAATGAAGAAACGTGTGGGCAATAAATTCCAGCATGCCTTTGACATCATAAACATATCCGCCAGCGATGGATGCCAGGATGTGGATGCGCAGAGCTGCTTCGTCGCTTAATTTCGAAATGACAGGTTCAGGTTCAGCCAAGATATAACGTTCAAAAAGCGTGTCCATCTCGGAATGGGTTTTGGCTATAAGCACGGCTTCGCCGTAATCATCGTATTGCGGACGGCCGGCGCGTCCGGCGCATTGCTTGTATTCCGACGTGGGAATAAAGGCTGCGCCCAAGCCGACTTCAAATCGTTTGCAGTCACGGATAATTGCTCGTCGGGCTGGAAGGTTGACGCCGGCTGCCAGCGTTGGTGTGCAGCCGATTACTTTGATTAGGTTTTTTTTAAAGTTTTCTTCAATAAGTTCGCGCTGCTGCGGTTTTAATCCGGCATGATGAAAGGCTGCGCCGTTTCGCACCACATCAGCTAATTTCCGGCAAACGTTAGTTTGATCTGCAGAGTTACCTGCCATTTTGGCGGCTAAAAGTTTTAATTGTTCTTTTTCGTCAGGAGATAGAATTTTGCTGACGCTGGCGGAAACTTGACGGCTGACCGCTTGCGCCGAACGGCGTGAATTAACAAAGATTAATACCTGGCCTTGGCCGCGTAATGTATCAAGTGTTAATTTGCTGACATCATCAGGTTCTTCTTCTGTAATTATTTTCTCACCGGAGTCTTCAAATGAAATAGTTTCCTGAAAGTAGACGCCTTCTTTAAGCGGGATAGGGCGCCAGGTGCTTTTGACAAGATTCGCATTGAGCCAGCCAGCCATTTCATCAGCGTTTTTAATCGTCGCGCTTAAGCCAAGAAATTGGATTTTGGGATTCAGTTGTTTAATGCGGGCTGTTAAAATTTCCATGGTGGGTCCGCGGGAACCGTCGTTGATAAAATGAATTTCATCCAAGACAACAACAGAAAGAGAATCAATCAACCATTTTGCTTTGGAGCGGATGAGAGAGTCAACTTTTTCCGCTGTCGCCACCAGAATGTTGTATTTGTTAAGCGAACGGCTGGGGGAATCTAAATCACCGATTGCCAACCCCACATTAATATTTAAATCTACGTATTTATTTTTAAAATCGTTGTATTTTTCACTGGCCAGGGCTTTGAGCGGGGCAATGTATAAACAGCGTCCGCCATTGTGAACAATTGAGCGCAGCATGCATAGTTCCGCCATTAATGTTTTTCCAGCCGCGGTTGGAACGGACATCAGAATACTGTTTCCTTTAAGTAATCCTTGATTGATCGCTTCTTGTTGAGGTGGATATAAATTTTCAATGCCGGAGGATTTATAAATCTCGATGATTTTGTCGGAAAAATTGTGGTCTCGTAAGACTTGGAGGAGATTCATGGTGAATTGTTTTAACATAATCCAAAAAGCTTGTCAATTGCAGAAGGGCGGATAGGAGACAGGTAAATTAATTTCGGTAAACTTGTTTGCTTGTCCCCTATATTTTTCAGTCTGCTCCTAAGGAGAGCATAATATACGACCATACCCCGATAAATTACTACGTAATTTACGGGGTTAATTCGCATTTCTAATTTATGCTCCTTTCAGTCGCATAAATTAAATGCTCATTAATAAATATCTTGTAATTATTCTTAATCAAGGTATTATTTACTAGAAATAAGAATTAAAATCTAAAACAATCCTCGCATAAACTAGCCTTTAGGCCAGAGGTTTGTGTCGCGGTTAAATTTATGAAACTTATTCTCCAGCGAGTTAAACACGCACAGGTCGAAGTTCAAGCAAAGATTGTTGGTAAGATTGATCAAGGGCTCTTGGTTTTTCTTGGGGTCGCAGAGGATGATTCCAGTGAAGATGTTCGCTATTTGGTTGATAAAATCATTCAGTTGCGGATTTTTGATGACGCTCAAGGAAAAATGAACTTGAGTGTTGTTGATTTAGGGGGGAGTGTTTTGGTGGTTTCGCAATTTACCCTTTATGGCGACTGCCGCAAAGGCCGACGGCCATCTTTTGATCAAGCTGCGGCGCCAGCCAAAGCCGAACAGTTATATAATGAGTTTGTCGAACTATTGAGACAGAAAAAGATTGATGTGGCAACGGGTCAGTTTAAAGCCATGATGGATGTCTCGCTCATCAATGATGGACCGGTAACTTTTATTTTAGAGTCATAAGCTATGAGTGGCTCGGGCCTCGTGGCTCAAAATTTGTAAATTACAGAGTCACAAGCAACGAGACATACATATTACACTATGCAAACATACGACACACACGCCCATTTAGATCATTTGGAAAATTTTGAACAGGCCTTAAACAACGCGCAACAAGCCGGGGTTAAAGGCATTGTTGCGGTAAGTATGGATTTGGCTTCTTGTCGAAAGAATTTAGAGATTAAACAGACGACGCCGAATCCGCGGATTTTTTTAGGGATGGGTATGCATCCCAGTGAAGCAAATTTGGAAGATTTGCCCGCGTGTTTAGATTTAGCTCGAAAGCATCGGCAAGATTTAACTGCGATTGGTGAAATCGGTTTGGATTTTTGGTATAAATGGGTGCGTAAAGATCAGGAAAAAAAAGATCAACAGCGTCAGGTTTTTAAGGCTTTTCTGGAATTGGCTAAGGAATTAGATTTGCCGGTTGTAATTCATTCTCGCGGAGCGTGGCGGGAATGTTTTGAAACCACGAAAACTGTCGGGATTAAAAAAGCAAATTTTCATTGGTACAGCGGACCGATCGATGTGTTAAATGATATTATGGGCGCGGGGTATTTTGTATCAACAACACCAAATCTTGCGTACAGCGAACCTTCACGCGAAGCCATTGCCCAGGCGCGTAATGAACAAATTTTAATTGAAACAGATTGTCCGGTATATTTTCGTAACCCATCGACGGAAGAAGGGTTTAAAGCCGAGCCGAAGGATGTGTTTAAAACCCTGCAGGCTTTTTGTGAATTAAAACAGATGGAAAAAGAAGAAGCGGTTGCGCGTTTAAATCAGAACGCGGAAGAATTTTTTAATATAAAGGAGCCTTCATGAAAAAGATTATCGCGATATTTATTATTTTAATTTTACTTGGAGCTGCGGCTTTTTTTGGGTATCAGCATTTGAATAAGGATCAGCTTGCTATTGAGAATGTTTTAGAGCAAGACCCTGTTTTTTATTTCAAGTTTTCTGACATTAATAAGAATATCAATGCTTTGGCGCAGTCGCCATTCTGGATGAAAATCGGCGCGATTCAATGGGATTTGGTTTTAGATGAAATGAAATTAGCACCGCATGAGCGGGCGATTGTCGAGAAAGTTCAGCAGGAGTTATCCAATGTAACGCAAAATCCTCTTTTTCAGAATTTATTCAGTAAAGAGGCGGTGGTCGCAGTATATCCTTACGAACAAGTATATGAGGACATTACAAAACTATCAAATCAGGAAATGATAAAGGCGGTAGAATCATTTTTTTCTAAATTTCTGATTGTAACGCGGTTAAGTCCGGAAGTGCAGGTTCTTGAAATCTTAACCAGATCCATTGAAAAGTACGGGGCGAATGTCACGCTTGAAAAGGAAGAATATAATAATGAGACAATTAATCTTTTGAAGGTTAAAAATACGCCGGTTGTTTTTGCGTATGCGCGATTGAAAGATTTGCTTGTTATTGGATTTGGATCCGACGGAGTTAAAGCAAGTATTGATGTTTTTCTAAAGCAAGGATCTCCGTTAGCAGGATCTTCCGATTACGCTAAGAAATCTGGACGTTTTGTGAAAAGCGCGGATATGGAAAGTTATTGGAATGTTGACAGTCTGCTTAAATTTCTAGAAGATCAAATTAAAATTCGTTCAAAGTTTAGTCAACATGAGCGTGTGGAAGATTATTTCCAGATGATGCGGGCGTTTCAGTCTGTGGTTATCTCTATGGATATGGATAAGATAAACACCATAAAGACGGAGATTATGCTGGATAAATCGCAATTGCCGGCAGATGTTTTGCCTATGTATAACTGCCGTTCAGTGGAGAACGCATCAACTGCTTTTGTGCCAAAAGATGTTATCGGTTATCAATGGAATAAATGTTTTGATCTTGGTTATTATTGGAATCAAATGCAGAGGGATCTTCAGCAGATGCCCGCAGAAGCCACACAACAGCAAATCGCTTCTATAGAAGGTTTTCTGGGGATGTCGATTGAAAAGGATTTAATTCCTGCCATTGGCGATGAGATCGGCGGGTTTATGAAAGATTTGGATATGAGCGGGCCATTTCCTCTGCCGAAGATCGCGCTTTTTATTAAAGTTAAGAATAAAGACACAATTCAAAAGCTTTTGGATTTGTTAAAAACAGTGCCTTTGGTTGCTCTTCAGAACGAGGAGTATAGCAATGTTGCGTATCATTATGTTGCTTTACCTTTGGGTGAGGCGTTGCAGCCGGGATATTTTTATTTAGACGACTATCTTATTATTGCTATGAATCGACAGCTGATTAAAGATTCTATTGATGCTTATAAGAATGGAGAAAATTCTTTTAAGGATAATAAGGCTTTCGCGTCGTATCCTATCTTCAAAGAGAAGAATATGAGTTTTTATTTTATCCGCACTGATCAGATTATGGCTAAGTTCAAAGGACTGATTGAGTGGGGAAATCGATTCAATTTATCGCAGTCAGCTAAGCAGGACGCGTTTCGCGCGGGAGCAGAACGACGTTTAGATGATGTGAATGGGCAATATGAAGCTAAAGAACAAGAATCGACGACAATAGATGAGAATATTACTAAAGTAGAAGATGAAATATGGCTTTTAGAATCAAAGAATGAAGACGCTGCATCTAAACGTAATCAATTGGCAGAACTACAAAAAGATAAAGGATTGGTTGCTGATGATTTGGAGAAATTATCCGCGCAAAAGCAAGAACTGCAAGAAGTTATTTCGGGATACGATTCTCGCGGGCAAGATCCGCAAAAGCGGCAATTTTTATTGGATCAGGTTGTGTTTCCAATTTTAGACGCGATAGAAACAAATGAATGGTTTGTTTCAACCGGGAAGACAACGAATGATTCCTTTGAATTTTTGTTTAGCATTAAAGGAAAATAACAATGCCTGATGTAACAAATAACGAACGTTATCAAAAAGGGTGGGCCACATTAAGCAAAATTAATGACAAGGCGGGTGAACGGATTCTTAAATTATTGGAAGATGTTTGTCCGGATATGGCTAAATTGGTGATCGAGTTTCCTTATGGCGATATTTATTCCCGTCCGGGATTAGATTTAAAAACGCGTGAATTGATTACGATCGCGTCTTTAACTACGTTAGGGTTTGCTAAGGATCAGTTGAAGGCGCATGTTTATAATGCCTTGAATGCCGGATGTTCAAAAGAAGAGATTATTGAGGTGATTATGCAGATGTCTGTTTATGCTGGATTTCCTGCCGCGTTAAATGGATTATTCGCGGTTAAGGAAGTTTTGACTGAAAAAGGGCTGCTTAATAAATAGGGCAGGCGCTGTTTATAGTTTCTGGTAGGTATGTGAGCATGGCAGTTAACAATAACGTAAAGAGATTTTCGCTTTCGCGGAAATAAAATTAATTTTATGGAAATTACTTACGGTCAAGGCACATATCAGGAAAAGAATAAGAAATTCACTGGACAAATTATTCTTAGTGATCATAAAGTTTTTATTAAAACTCCGCAGGAAGATCTGCCGCAGACATTTATTCCTTTAGAAAAGATTGAACGATTAAAACAATCGTCTAATAGCGTTGACATTCAGGTGCGGTTAACTATCATGATTATGTATACGGCAACTATTACCGGCCAAAAGAAAAATATTAGTGATTTGGTTAAGGATATCGTTAAGCGACGGGGGCTGAAGAAAAAATTTTTTAAGAATGAATGGATCGAGGAAAAAATTTAATTGAGCAAAAAATATCTTCTCTTACTGGTTTTGCTCTTTTGTCTGCTGGCGCTCAACGGATGTGCCATGCTGCAAGCACCGCTGCAATTGCTCCAACTGCCGTTTCAACTTTTAGGTGAAGCTTTTAAATTAATCGGTAAACTTCCTAAGCCGCCGCCAGGTGTTTTTTTCTAGAGATTATCTGCGAGGTTATCAATGAAAAACAAAGAAATTGCTGAGCTATTTGAGAAAATGGGAACACTTCTCGAAATTAAGGGGGAGATTGTTTTTAAAACACGCGCGTATTTTAAAGCCGCGGAAAATATTAATAATTTGGCTGAAGATATTGAGACGGTTAAGAATGAAAAACGTTTGTCGGATATCCCGGGGATTGGCAAAACTCTACAAGAAAAGATTGTCGAGTATCTTGAGACAGGAAAACTCACAGCGTATGAAAAACTAACGAAAGAAATTCCGGAAAGTATTCTGGATGTGATTAATATTCCTTCTGTTGGCCCGAAGAAAGCGAAGTTGTTTTTTGACAAATTAAAAATTAAGGATGTGCCAGGTTTGAGAAAGGCAGCAGAGTCAAAGGAAATCTTGCAGTTGGAAGGTATTAAAGAAAAGACTGTTGAAAATATTTTAAAAGGGATCAAAGTGGTGACAGAAGGACAGGCGCGTATGAACCTGGGAACTGCCACGCGGGTGGCAGAGGAGCTTATCGCGCAGCTTCAGAAAAGGCCTGAAGTAAAATCAGTTTCTCCGGCGGGAAGTTTGCGTCGGGGAAAAGAGACGATTCGTGATATCGATATCTTGGTGGATTCAACGGACGCGAAAGTGACAATGGATTTCTTTTGTAAATTACCGCAGGTTAAAACTGTCTCCGCGCATGGTGAAACTAAGTCATCCATTTTAACCGAGAAGAATGTTCAGGTTGATCTGCGTATTTTAGATCATCATTGTTTTGGTGCAGGGCTTTTATATTTCACCGGATCAAAGAATTTTAATGTCAAATTGCGTCAGATCGCGATGAAAAACGATATGAAGGTCAGTGAGTATGGTATTTTTAGCGTTAAAGATAATAAGGAAAAGTTTTTAGCTGGAAAGACCGAAGCAGAATGTTTTAAAGCGTTAGGTATGCCTTTTATACCGCCGGAATTGCGAGAAGATATTGGAGAAGACCTGTTGTTTAAGAAAACAGGAGCTGTTAAGATTCCAAAATTAATTGAGCTTGGAGATATTAAAGGTGAACTGCATGTGCATTCTACTTGGTCGGATGGACACAATACGATAGCTGAAATGGCTGACGCAGCGCAAAAAAGAGGTTATCAATATCTGGCGATCAGTGACCATTCTCCTAGATTAAAGGTCGCGCGAGGGGTGTCGGTCGAAGATTTGAAGAAGAAAAAGGCTGAAATTGAACAGCTTAATAAAAAGATGAAAAATTTCAGGATTCTTTTCGGTACGGAAGTAGAAATAGACAGCGATGGGAATTTAGATTACAATGATAGCGTATTAAGCGAATTTGACATAGTTGTGGCAGCTGTCCACAGCGGATTTGAGCAGGATGTTAAAAAACTTACCCAGCGAATTGTAAAAGCCTGCCAGCACAAGAGCGTTCATATCATTGCGCATCCGACAGGCGTTCATTTAGGTAAACGAGATCCTTATGCCCTTGACTTAAAGGAGGTTTGCAAAGCAGCGCGTGATCATAATGTTTTTCTTGAGATTAACGCCTTTCCTATTCGGTTGGATTTAAATTCAAAAAACGCCTTTTATGCGAAGAATCAGGGTGTTCACTTTGTGATCAATACAGATTCTCATAATGTTGATCATTTTAATCATTTGCGTTATGGGATTTCCGTTGCTCGACGGGCCTGGTTAACAAAACAAGAGGTATTAAATTCATTGCCACTCAAAGAAATGCTTCAGCGGATAAAAAAATAATTTATGAAATATAGGATTATCAGTAAACAGATTGTCGCGAGTGATGTTAAGCGGCTTGATATTGTAGCCCCGTCTATTGTAAAACATTTTAAGCCAGGCCAATATGTTAGTATTTCACCGGAAGAAGGGTGTGAACGTATTCCTTTATCAATTATCGATGTTGATTATGATAAGAAAACTATTGCGTTAATTTTTAAGGAAGTTGGAGAAACAACGCGAAAGTTAGGGCAGATCCCGATTAATGAATCAGTTTTTTCGATTCTCGGACCTTTAGGCCAGCCGGCTACGATCGAGAAAAAGGGGACGGTGCTTTGTGTGGCAGCAGGAATCGCCACGGCTCAAATGCTGCCGATCGCGCGGGCTTTTAAAAATGCGGGTAATAAAGTTATTGGTATTGTTGGTGCTAAAACAAAAAAGAATCTTATGCTTGAAGCTCAGATGCGGTTAGTGTGTAATCGTATTTTTATCACAACGGAAGACGGTTCGTATGAACGTAAAGGAGTTGTGACTAACATGATTGAGCGTGTTATTGAGCAGCAATCGGTTGATTGGGTTTATGCTATCGGGTCGGTGGATATGATTGAAGCGGTGACACGATTAACGGCAGAGCATCATATTCCTATCCGTGTTCACTTAAATCCAATCATGGTTGATTGTATTGGTGTCTGCGGGGCTTGTCGTGTTTGTGTGGACCAGCGGGAAGTTTTAGCGTGCATTGAAGGGCCGGAATTTGACGGACATAAAATAGATTTTGATTATTATCGTATTCGATGTAACGCCTATGAGGTAAGTCAATGGAACAACGAAAAGTACATGTTCAGCCAGAAGAGAAAAGAAGAAGGAATTTTCAGGAAGTTTCTGACGGGTATTCTAAAAAATTAGCCGTTGACGAAGCTATCCGTTGTCCTCAATGTACAGATCCAGTGTGTGTGGCTGGTTGTCCGTTAGGTATTAATATTCCCGGATTTATCCGTTTTCTGCGCGAAGGAAAAGCGGCTGAAGCTTATCAGCTTATTAAAAAAAATAATATTTTACCTTCCATCTGCGGACGTATTTGTACAGCGCCATGTGAATTGCGGTGCATTCTGCAGGAGGAAAGTTCGCCCATTGGTATTCGGGCGTTGGAACGGTACGCGTCTGATTACGGACGGGGTAAAGGTATTAGGAACGAACGTGTTTTAAAAGGTAAGAAAATCGCGATTGTCGGTTCTGGTCCGTCGGGATTGGCTGCCGCGGCGGAATTAGCTCAGCGTGGATATCAGGTAACGGTTTTTGAGGCTTTAGATGAGCCGGGTGGTGTCTTGCGTTATGGCATCCCTGAATATCGGATACCTAAGAAAGTTTTAAATCAAGAAATTCAGGAGATAACGGCGTTAGGTGTTGAGTTTGTAACAAGCGCTTTTATCGGACAAACCCATTCGTTACAGCAATTAAGTGAAGAAGGTTTTGTCGCGATTCTTTTAGCGACAGGGGCTGGGAGTGTGAAATTTATGGATATCCCTGGATCTAATTTAGGCGGGGTTTATTATGGAGAGGAATTCTTAATTCGGGTTAATTTGGCTAAGGTGAATTTATTGAATCGTGCAAGCGCGGATTTTTTTATAGGCGAAAAGGTTGTGGTGATTGGTTCAGGCAATACAGCTTTGGATTGCGCTCGTTCAGCATTGCGCTTTGATCGGAAGGCGACGATGATTTTTCGCAAGTCCTTTGATGATTTAAGAGTAAGAAAAGATGAGATTCATTATGCTGGTCAGGAAGGTGTTCAGTTTGAACCTCTGGTTAAACCTATTGAAATTTTAGCGGATCAGAATAATTTTGTCAGTGGATTAAAATGCGTTCGGATGGACTATGCGCAAAAAAGCGGACAGCAGGGCTGGGAAATTATACCGGTTCCTGATTCTGAATTTATTATCGACGCTGATACGGTAATCATTGCGATTGGGCATAGCCCTAATAATTTGTTGCAGTCGCATTTTGCGGTGGGTTTATTATGCAATGATGATGGAACAATTAAAGTTGATGTTCAAAGCGGACTAACATCTGTTCCTGGTGTTTTTGCCTGCGGCAACGTTGTGACAAACGCCGGGCCTGTGGTGGATGCGATAGCCAGCGGTTATCAGACAGCGGTTAAGATTGACGCGTATATTACAAATCATAATAATCAGCAGGAACTTTCATCACAATACGTTTCTTAAAAGAGTTTGTTATGAAAAAGAATAAAATTACAGTTGAATACATTCGTGGGTTAAAAAAGAAGCATGAAAAGATTGCCATGCTGACAGCGTATGATTTTCCTTTAGCGGAAATTTTGGATCATGCGGATGTTGATATTATTTTAGTTGGAGATTCATTGGCGAACGTTGTCTTAGGGTTGCAATCGACCACAGAAGTAGGGATGACAGAAATGCTGCATCATGCCAAAGCCGTAGCTAAAGCTGTAAAACGCGCATTAGTTGTCGGAGATATGCCTTTTGAATCTTATCAAGCGAATCAGGAGAGGGTAGTTGAGAACGCGCAAAAATTTATTCAGGAGGCTGGCTGTGACGCGGTTAAGTTGGAATGGTTTGACGGGTGTCTGGAGTGCGCGCGTAAGATTATTGATGCCGGCATTGCGGTGATGGGGCATGTCGGGTTGACTCCGCAGACAGCAGAACAGTTAGGCGGGTTTAAAGTGCAGGGGAAAGACGCATTATCCGCCCAGAAAATTATTGAACACGCACAGGCGTTGGAACAAATTGGTTGTTTTAGTGTTGTCGTGGAATGCGTTCCGCAGGAAATCGCAAATATTATTACAGAATCGTTATCAATTCCGACGATAGGAATTGGCGCTGGAGTTAATTGCGACGGGCAGGTTTTGGTTACGCATGATATTTTAGGATTAGCAAGTCGGCATCATCCAAAATTTGTTAAAAAGTTTTTTGATTTGCGTTCTGGTATTTTATCTGGAGTAGAGACTTTTATCCATGAGGTTAAAGATAGCAAATTTCCTGAACAAAAACACAGTTATACAATTTCAAAAGAAGAACTGGAAAAGTTGCGGCCAAATTGTTAACTTATAATTATGGATATTGATCAAACAAAGAAAAGAGATTGGTATTTTAAACGCTCCACATTGATTGTGGGTTTTTTATTTCTTGGACCTTTTGTTATTCCGTTAGTTTGGTTAAATCCGCACTATTCACGATTTAAGAAGATTTCATTATGCTTGCTAATTTTATTTCTTTCCTTTATTTGTCTTTTGCTGATTATTAAATTTGGGCAGCCGCTTAGTGATTATTATCATTCGCTTAAAAATAATTCGCTTTCTTTGAGTTGGAAGGCTGGATAAATATTTCTGCTTGATTGATAGAAGAATTTTGTTATTATATTTCTATAAAAGGAATTGAAACTATGGAAGTAAATATCCTCAATCAATCGCAATATTCAACTCTTCTTCAGGATATCCGCAGGCTTATTAAAGAAGGAAAAGAGCGGGCAGGGCGAGCCGCAGCCAATGAGTTGGTCAAAACCTATTGGGAGATTGGGCGACGTATTAATAGGGAACAAATGACGTTTCAAGCCGGTTATGCGGACTCAATTATTGAGGATTTGGCGGATGAGCTTCAAATTGACCGGTGGACATTAAAAAGAACCCTTCTTTTTTTTAATACTTATCCCGGTGGAGCCCCTAGGGGCTCAAATCTTAACTGGGCCCATTATAGAGAGTTGATAACCATTAATGATGATCAAGAGCGGCAATGGTATGAGCGCCATGCACTTAAGCAACGTTTAACCAGAGATCAGCTTGTGAAGGCGATCAAAAAGAATGTTTATCAAGAGAAAACCCTCCTAAATAATTCAAATTTAATAAAATCTGATAAAATTATAAGACCTACGGAAGCAACGTATGTTTATCGGGCTTATGTGGTTCGGGTTATTAGTGCTGATCGGCTGCTTTTAAGGCTTGATTTAGGATTCCAAGTCTTGAAAGAACAAAGGATTCGTTTGGCCGATATTGAAGCGCCGGCAATGGATGATCCTAAAGGCCGCGAAGCTTATGAGTATGTGTTAGGCAAATTAGTCCAATCACCAATGGTGGTTGTAAAAACAAGCAAGATTGATATTTATGGAAGATATTTAGCGTATCTTTTTTATTCAACTAAGAAAATGCCGTTGGATATGGTCTTTGAAAAAGGGCAGTTTTTGAATCAGGAAATGGTAGATAACGGATTAGCCCATTTGGCGTAATTCTTATGTACAAAAGTACTTGCAATTTGAATAAGTTTTATCTACAATACATTTTCTTGCAGTGCCGTTCCTAATTTAGTGCCTTTTAAGATGTGATTGCGGCTTGATATCTAGTTAAACTAACGAAGGCGACATGTTACGGCTTAAAAATGCCACGGTTTAAGTCGAAAAACATGGATTATAAGGAATACGCGCATTCTTTACTCATGTATTGTTCTTAAAATTTAATCCAAGGTATTTAACAGGGACTAGCGTAAGGTTATTTTTGTGCAAAGAAGTGATTTAATGGAAAAAGTTGTCTCTTTGTGTAAGAGACGAGGATTTATATTTCAATCCTCAGAAATTTATGGTGGCCTCGCCAGCGCATGGGACTATGGACCACTCGGAGTAGAATTAAAACGTAATGTTAAATCCTCCTGGTGGAAAGCTGTTGTGCACGATCGTGATGATGTGGTTGGTTTAGATGCCAGTATTTTGATGCATCCAAAGGTTTGGCAGGCTTCTGGACACGCGGAAAATTTTCATGATGATCTCGTCGATTGTAGAGTTTGTAAAAAACGATTTCGTGCGGACCATTTGGAAAATCGTGATTGTAAAACTAAAGATAAATGTGATTTTACGACGGCAAGGGCTTTTAATCTGATGTTTAAGACGCATTTAGGCGCGGTGGAAGATGAAGCATCAGTAACTTATTTGAGGCCAGAAACAGCGCAGGGGATATTCGCTAATTTTAGAAATGTTTTGGATTCAACGCATAAGAAATTACCTTTTGGAATAGCTCAAATTGGAAAATCGTTTAGAAATGAAATTACACCAGGAAATTATACATTTCGTACGCGGGAGTTTGAGCAAATGGAAATAGAATATTTTACAAAACCAGAACACGCCGACGAATGTTATCAACAGTGGATAAATCAACGTTTTCAATGGTATTTGAAATTAGGTATTCAAGAAAAACATTTGCGAATTCGTCGTCATGGAGATGATGAATTGGCGCATTACGCTAAAGGGTGTAGTGATATTGAATATGAATTCCCCTTTGGCTGGTCGGAATTAGAAGGAATAGCGAATCGAACGGATTTTGATTTAAAACAACATGCGAAATTTTCAGGAGTTGATTTGCAGTATAACGATCAAGTGGAACAGAAAAAATATTTTCCTTATGTGATTGAACCTTCGGGGGGCGTTGATCGGGCTACTTTAGCTTTTCTCGTGGACGCGTATCATGAAGAAGAAGTTCAAGAACGCACAAGAGTCGTTTTAAAATTGAATCATCAATTAGCGCCGATTAAGGTTGCTGTTTTGCCATTGCTCAAGAAAAATTCTGAGATTGTTGAAATGAGTAAAAAAATTAAGAATAGATTGCAAAAGAAATGTGTCTGTGTTTATGATGATTCCGCAGCTATTGGAAAATTGTATCGCCGTCAGGATGAAATCGGAACAATGTATTGCGTTACAGTTGATGTTGATTCATTGCAAGATCAACAGATTACTGTTAGAGAGCGTGACACGATGAAGCAAGAACGAATTTCAGCGGATCAATTAGAGAATTATTTGACTGAGAAATTAACCAATGATTCGTCTATTTTGAATTAAATGGACAAAATCAGTTTCCCCATGATTTTGGGGTGATAAAGAAAGGGTAGAAGTAAACATGGCTAAGAAGTACGTATATTTTTTTGGCGGCGGAAAAGCCGAGGGAACAGCTCAAATGAAAAATTTATTAGGTGGAAAAGGCGCTAATCTAGCTGAAATGGCTGGGCATAAGGATTTGCGACTGCCAGTTCCTCCGGGATTTACTATTACAACGGAAGTATGTACATATTATTATGAAAACAAAAAGAAATATCCTGCATCTTTAAAAGCAGAAGTTAATACAGCTATTAAAAAAGTTGAAAAAGTCATGGGAAAGAAGTTTGGCGATGTAAAGAATCCTTTGCTTGTTTCAGTAAGATCCGGAGCTAGAGTTTCTATGCCAGGAATGATGGAGACTGTTTTAAATGTTGGGTTAACAGAAAAGACCTTACCCGGCTTAGCTGTTAAATTCGGCAGTGAGCGGTTTGCTTACGATGCTTATCGACGGTTAATTACAATGTATTCTGATGTTGTTATGGAAAAATCTGCAGGAATTGAACCGGCTGAAGGTCAAGGCATCCGTGTGCAGTTAGATAAACTTTTATCGAAAAAGAAAAAAGAATGTGGTGTAAAAGTTGACTCGGAATTGACTGTTGAAGATTTAAAAAGTTTAATCGCGGAATATAAAGTTCGAATCAAAGATGTTTTAGGTAAACAATTTCCAGATGATCCTGAACAGCAATTATGGGGCGCGATAACAGCTGTTTTTCAATCATGGAGTGGTAAGCGGGCGGTATCTTATCGTAAGATTGAAAATATTCCAGAGGAATGGGGAACGGCTGTAAACGTTCAAAGTATGGCCTTTGGTAATACTGGTGAAAATTCTTCGACGGGTGTTGCTTTTACGCGTAATCCAGGAAATGGCGAAAATCATTTTTATGGAGAATACCTTGTCAATGCTCAAGGGGAAGACGTCGTTGCTGGGATCAGAACTCCGTCGCCGATTAATGAATATTCACAAAGTGAATTAAACAAAGACCTTAAAATTCTTGCCAATGAAAATCCAAAGATCTACAAACAATTAGAGGATATTCGTAAGCGTTTAGAAAAACATTATAAAGATATGCAGGATATTGAATTTACCGTTGAAGAGGGTGTGCTTTTCATGTTGCAGTGTCGCAGCGGAAAAAGAAATGGTCCTGCAGCTGTTCGTATGGCTGTTGATATGGTTAAAGAGAAATTGATTGATAAAGAAACGGCTGTTACACGAGTAACGCCTGCGCAGTTGGATGAATTGTTGCATCCGATTATTGATCCGGTGGAAGAAAAGGTTGCTAAATTTTTAGGAAAAGGTTTGCCAGCAGGGCCCGGCGGGGCAAGCGGGCAGATTGTCTTTACCTCCGATGACGCTGTTAAGTGGGCAAAGGAAAAAAAGCAAGTTATTTTAGTTCGTGATGAGACAAATCCTGAAGATGTTGAGGGGATGCGGGCGTCACAAGCAATTCTTACCGCTCGCGGCGGAATGACATCGCATGCGGCTTTAGTTGCGCGGGGCTGGGGAAAATGTTGTATTGTTGGTTGTTCTGATATTGAGATTGATTTTTCTGACAGAACAATGAATATAGGATCAAACCGGTTAAAAGAAGGTGATTGGATCACGCTAAACGGGACAAAAGGAACTTTTTATGAAACTCGTTTACCTATGATTGACGCGTCGGAAGAAAATACATATTTTCAAGAATTTTTGAAAATATGTGATTCAGTCCGTACTTTAAATATTCGAACTAATTGTGATACGCCTGAAGATGCGGTTAAGGCGCGAACATTTGGTGCTGAAGGAATTGGGCTCTTTAGAACGGAACACATGTTTTATGGAAAACATTCAGAAGAGCCATTGTTCATTTTACGAAAAATGATTATGTCTAAAGATGTAGCTGAGCGACGGCACGCTTTAGATGAATTATTTCCTCATGTTAAAAGCGATATTAAAGGAACTTTAGAAGCGATGAGCGGATATCCTGTAACTATTCGTTTGTTAGATCCGCCATTGCATGAATTTGTTCCTCATAAAAAAGAAGCATTAGATAATCTAGCTAAAAGTTTAGGTATTAATGCTGAACAATTAGAAAAACGAACAGCTGCGTTACATGAAAGTAATCCGATGATGGGGCATCGCGGGGTGCGCTTGGGCGTGACTTTTCCTGAGATTACCGAGATGCAAGTGAGGGCGATTCTGGAAGCCACTGCGGAGCTTTTGAAAAATGGAAAGAAAATTTATCCGGAAATTATGGTTCCGGTTATTTGTTCCGTTAATGAATTGAAAACGCAGAAAAAGATTGTAGCACGTGTTTATGAAGAAGTTTTAAAGAAGTATAATATGAAAAAATTCTTTTACATGTTTGGAACGATGATTGAAATCCCTCGAGCGGCTTTAACAGCTGACCAAATCGCGGAAGAAGCAGAGTTCTTCTCTTTCGGAACCAATGATTTAACTCAGATGAGTTTTGGTTTTTCACGTGATGATATTGGTGGATTCCTTCCAGATTATTTAGAAAATAATATCTTGCCGGAAGATCCGTTTCAAAGTATTGATGAAAATGGTGTTGGTCAGTTGATTGATATTGGAGTTAAACGAGGACGCCAAGCGCGATCCAATTTAAAGATTGGTATATGTGGAGAGCATGGCGGAGATCCGGCATCAATCGCATTTTGCCAGCAAGTAGGAATGGATTATGTTAGTTGTTCACCTTATCGCGTTCCGATTGCGCGTTTAGCTGCGGCTCAATCAGCGTTAAAATTAAAGGGAACTACTAAAAAGGGTAATACTACAAAGAAAAAAGCAGTTAAGAAAACTAGCGTCAAAGCAAAGAAAAGATAAGCTTTTTATTATCATTAGTTTTGAAGAATAAAATACATCCTAGAATTTAAATTCTATAAGCTCAATGGGGCATATAGGTGCATAAAAAGAATAACGCTTTAATAGAATTTAAAGGTAAAGGATTTTAAGAGGGATATATTGTGATGAAAACCTTATGTGAAAATATAATATGGACCCAATTAAAGCTTATTTAAAAGATGTACGGCCTATCCCGCTTTTAACAGCAGATGAAGAAATCGATCTTGCTAAGAAAGTGAAAAAAGGAGATCGAGAAGCGCGGGATAAGATGATTCGATCTAATCTTAGATTGGTAATTAGTATTGCGAAAAGGTATGTCAATTTAGGGGTTCCTTTAAGTGATTTAATCGAAGAAGGAAATATCGGATTAATGAAGAGTGTTGAGAAATTTGATCCGACGAAAGGGTTTCGTTTTTCAACGTATTCAGCTTGGTGGATTAAACAGGGAATTTCCCGGGCAATAATTGATCAGGGAAAAATGATTCGTGTTCCTGTGTATATGAATGAAGAGATTCTCAAATATAAGAAAATGGTTGAGAAACTAACTCATAAGCTTAAACGAAAACCCCGGCAGGGCGAAGTGGCAAAAAAGATGAAGATTCCTGTAGATAAGGTAAGGGATCTTGAGAATTCAATCGCTAAGATGTCAAGTCTTGACGCTCCGATCGGAGATGTGGGTGACGGTCAAGTTAAAGACATTATTGAAGATCAGAATATTGCTAGTCCCGATGAGCAACTGGAAATTTTCTTTAATAAAGAACGGGCTATGGGATTTTTGGAGATGTTGAACGAGCGCGAGCGTAAAATTTTGGAATTACGTTATGGTCTTACGGATGGAACATCGAGGACATTAGCGGAAATTGCAAAAATTCTTGGCGTCTCGAGAGAACGTGTCCGGCAGATTGAGTCAGCCACTATTAAGAAAATTCGACAAATTATCAGTCAAAAAGAAAAGAATAAAGAAAAAGAACGTGTCTAGTCGAAAGCGTAAACCGACTTTTGTATTAGTTATTCCCCGTTTCGAAGATATTTTTCACTCCTTTTATGCAACAGAAGTGATTCGAGGAGTCAGTCTTTCTGCCAGCCGCCTGAATGCGGATTTTCTTATTCACATTACAGATCGAACAAATCACCGCGGCTGGCTTGATTCCACATTAATGGATAAAGATTATATCGATGGAATTATCTTTGCTGATATTGACAATGATGTAAATATTGTTAAGAAAGCGATCCGTCGCGGGGTTCCTTGTATTGTTCTCAACAATTTATTGGACGAACCTATTAATTTCGTTGCCATGGATAATGAAAAGGCTGCGTGTGAAGTTATTGAATTCTTAATTAGTCTTGGCCATGAGAAAATTGCGACTATATGTGGCGATGTTTCTACACAGGCAGGATTAATGCGTTTAGAAGGATATCAGAAAACCCTTTTAAAATATAAGCTAAATGTTCCCAGAAATTATATTACATTCGGAGAATTCTTGCGCACGCCAGCGCGAGCCGCAGCTAAAAAGCTATTGTCATTAAAGGCAAGGCCGACCGCGATTTTTGCTGCTTCGGATGTTATGGCCTTGGAATTGATGGATGTGGCCCGGGAAATGAAAATTAAAATTCCTGAAGAGTTATCGGTGATTGGCTTTGATGATAATCCATTGAGCTTAACAAATTCGATAAAGTTAACCACGGTGGCTCAACCAATTGTTGAAATGGGACGGTTAGGTGCTGAGAATTTAAGTTTAATTAGTCGGGGGAAAGCGGGTTTGCCGGTAAAGGTGGTTCTTCCAACAAAGTTATTAAAAGGGGATTCAACGGCTAAGCTTTCTTAAGTCCTTAAGGAAAGGTTTTATAATATGAAAGAGGCTTTAAAGAAAAGTGATTTAAGAAATAGAATACGAGACATTCCTGACTTCCCTAAAGAAGGAATTATTTTTAAAGATATAACAACTTTATTGAAAGACAAAGCTGCTTTTAAGAAATCCATAGATATATTGGCAAAGAAATTTCGAAAAGAAGATATTGAATATGTTGTAGGAGTTGAGGCGAGAGGATTTATTTTTGGCGCAGCTTTGGCGTATAAGCTCGGGGTGGGATTCATCCCTGTCCGTAAAAAAGGAAAACTTCCTTCAAAAACAAAAAGTATTACCTATGAGTTGGAATATGGTACGGATAGTCTTGAAATTCATGAAGATGCGTTGAATCCTCAAGCAAGGGTATTAATTGTTGATGATTTGCTGGCGACGGGAGGGACAATTAAAGCGGTTTCTGATTTAGTAAAAAATCAGAAAGCTGTAATTGCTGGAGTTGCCTTTATTGTTGAATTAGGTTTTCTTAAAGGCAAAGAGAAATTAAAAGATTTAGATGTTTATTCGGTTATAAAATATTAATAGATTGTTGAATGCGTATATGAAAATCTCCCTAGAATTCTTTAGGGAGATTCATTTTTAACGAAGCAGATTTAATGTCTACGGATGAAGATTTTGTCCGGCAGGTTTAAAGGTTTTGATATGGAGTTTGGTCTTAAAAAGTCTTGTTTGTTTTTGTTTCTTTTATTTGCGGTAATAACTTTAAGCTACTCGCCTGTTTTAAAAGCTCAGTTTCTTAATTGGGATGATGATCTTCACATTTACGAGAATGTTTCCATTCGGGAAATTAATTTAGATAATCTAAAGGTAATTTTCCAAAGTACCATCAATAAAATCTATTTACCTTTGACGGTTCTTAGTTTCGCGATTGAATATCATTTTGCTAAGCTAAATCCCCTTATTTATCATTTAGATAATCTTTTCTTACATATCCTTAATACTTGGCTAGTTTTCTGTCTGTCCAGAAAATTAGGATTATCCATACTGGCATCATATATCAGTATATTAATTTTTGGACTTCATCCTATACATGTTGAATCTGTGGCGTGGGTAACAGAGCGTAAAGATGTTCTTTATGCGTTTTTTTATTTGTTGGCAATGCTTAGTCATCTTAAATATATCGAAATATTGTCGGTAAAAAAGACGAATCGATTATTTTATTTTCTATTAACTATTTTTTTGGGAACGTTAAGTATACTTTCTAAGCCGATGGCCTTGAGCTTACCATTAATTCTGATGTTATTAGATTGGTTTCAGGGGCGAAAGATTAATTTTAAGACCATAGGGGAGAAGCTTCCTTTAATGGCGATCATTTTTGGTATTACTTGGATTTCGTATGTCAGCCATGCCAGGGTGCCGAGCGCAACTATTCTTGAAGGCGTCTTGATTTGGTTTTGGTCGGCCGCCTTTTATATCCGACAGTTTTTTCTTCCTTTAATTTCAGTTCCGTTGTTTAAACTACCGTTACCAGTAGGGTTAAATCATCCTCAATATCTTTTTTCAATTGGCTTGATTTTATTTGTCTTGGTTTTTGTTTATCGTTTTCATTTTAATAAATGGATTTTATTTTCGTTTTTGTATTTCTTTTTGTCGATATTTTTTTTATTTCGGTTTGATGCGGGGTTTGATACTAATATGGTTGCTGATCGTTTTATGTATTTACCATGTTTGGGATTTTGCTGGTTGTTGGCATTGGGGGGTGAGAAAGCTTATTTGAATTCAGCAAAGGGAAGAAGATATTTAATATCAAGTCTTTTAATTGTCATACTTGGATTTTATTGTGTTCGGACTTATCAACAAAGTCAAGTTTGGCAAAATAGTGTTAATTTATGGACTCATCAATTAAAGATTTATCCTCAAAGTCATACTGGATTAAACGGGTTGGCCAATGCGTTAAGTGAAGATTCTCTTTATATTGAAGCAAAACAGAATTATGCTCGGATGGTTAAATTAGAGAATGAAGGTCTGAAGCCAGATTTAAATGAAGAATTTAAAAAGCAAGTTGAAAAATTTCAGTATTTAGAGGAGTTATATAAAAGAACGATTGAAATCAAGCCTGACTTTTTCCGCGCGTATTATAATCTCGGGCATCTCTATTTTGATGTTGGTATGTATAAGGAAGCTTTTAATGCGTATCTAGAGACAATTAAGATTAATCCTGAATTTCACGAAGCGCATTTTAGTTTGGGGAAACTATATGAAGAGTTAGGTGACGCGTCGCAAGCGGTGACGGCCTTCTCAAGATCTGTTGATGTTGTTTCAAAAGAGAAATATAAAGATCATTTAATGAGTGTATTAGAAAATTATAATGAAGCTATTCGTAAATATCCAAATAGTAAAGAATATTTAGTGGCCCGAGGAGAAGTATTTAACAAATATGCGGATTTCGTTAATAAATCAAGGCAGAGTGCCACGGCTTATTTTAATTTGGCGGTTTTATTTTATCAAAATGGGGAACTGGATCGGGCTATGTCGGCGTATCAAATGGCATTAGAGATTGATCGCAGTCATACAGGATCTTTATATAATTTAGGCAATATTTATAAAGACATGCAGCGCTACAACGAAGCTGTAAATTATTATAAACAAATTCTTAAGATTGATCCGGGTTTTTCTAACGCGTATCTTAATTTAGGTGTTATTTATTTAAGGCAAAATAATGAAAAGTCTGCCGAGGAGAATTTTTTAAAGGCGGTTGAGGTGGATGATCAGAATGCTCGAGCTTATTTTAACTTAGCGTCTATGGCTGATGTTCAAGCGCGGTATCATGACGCAATCGCATTATATCAAAAAGTAAATGAATTGGATCCTCAAAACGCGGATGCTTATTACAATTTGGGAAATATTTTTGTAAAAACAGGTAAGCGGAAAGAGTCTATTAATGCTTATTTGAATGCGGTAAAGATTGATCAAAACTATCTTGATGCTTGGATTAATTTGTCAATCATGTCTTTTGAAATTAAAGATTTTTCAAAGGCGGTTGAGTATTTGGATGAGGCTGTTTTTTTAGGGTATGAACCACCAACTAAGTATTTGGAAGCGTTAAAGCCTTATATAGAGGAAGAAAAGTAAGTAGAGGGTTTAATAAATTTTGCGCCTATAGCTCAGATGGATAGAGCACGGCCCTCCTAAGGCCGGTTAGGGCACGTTCGAGTCGTGCTAGGCGCATTGATTCTTAATGAGCATTTAATTTATGCGACCGAAGGGAGCGTAAATTAGAAATGCGAATTAACCCCGGAAATTACATAGTAATTTATCGGGAGTGCAGTAGGTAGAATATTGTCAGTATTTGTGTGGTTAAGATAAAGCAAGTTATAGCATTAAGATTTAATATTTTCTTAAGTGATTAAATATATCAAATCATTAGAGTTTAGATTTTACAAAAAAATTGCCTAAAGTTCACAAAGTAAATTAAGTATATTCTTTGTGTGAGTTTAGGAGCGTTGAGCAGTGAAAAAAAATCGAAAAAATATTGACACTAAAAAAATTCTATGTGAAAATAGCTACACTTATTATCCACCCAGTGATGATTTTAATTGGACCTGGAAAGGGGGTGTTATCTTTAGCTGGTCGGGAATCATCAAATAGAAAGGGTCTATGGTCGTAATAATCTAGGCCATGAAGTACCTAGTTATAAATATATATTAATTAAGAAATTCAATTTTCTTAATTAACTTTTTGGAGGAGAAAAATGAGAAAGTTTCTACTGTTAGCAGTATTGATGGTAGCCGTTACGGCAGTGCCAGCATCTGCTAGTGTTCAAAACATCAAAATCAGCGGAAGTATTGACAATACTTTCATCCACAGAAACAATTTTGATTTTGGATTATCTACAAGAGGTGATTCAATTCAAAATCTTTTCGTCACGCAAACAACTTTGCAAGTGGATGCTGATTTAACAGAAAATGTTTCAGCTACGGTTGGTCTTATTAATGAAAGAGACTGGCGAGCTGATGCAGGTGCGCCAACAGAAGGTGATTCTAATGTGGATCTTTATCTGGCTTATGTCACATTAAGAGAAATGTTATATTCACCAATGACTGTTGTTGTTGGTCGTCAACTTTTTAGCTATGGAAATAGCTTAATTGTTGATGCTACAGGTACGAACAATTTATCACCAACGGATTCAGCTTTAGTTGGCGTTGCTAAAGACTTAACAAAGCAAACAAGCCAAGATGCAATCCGTTTAATTTTTGATTATAATCCTCTAACTGTAGAGTTATTGTATTCAAAAATTAATCCTAACACAGGCGCTGCAGCAGCTGAAGACAAAGATGATCATGACTTATATGGTATTAATACAACATATGAATTAGGTGATGATCTTAACACAGTTGTCGAAGCTTACTTCTTTGCCAGCTACAATAAAGTAACAGAAGGTAATGCTACTGGACCAGCTGTTGGTAAAGTTGACACCATTTATACTCCTGGTGTTCGCGCAAGTGTGAATATTCTTGAAGGGTTAAATCTTCAAGCCGAATTCGCGCATCAAAGTGGTACAAAGGCAAATTCAGGTACTGCTGGAGACCAGCAAAGCAGAAATGCGAATGCGGCTCAGTTTATAGCGAATTATTCTTTACCGGATTCAATTCTGCCACAAGCAGTTGCAGAAATGGAACCTGTTGCTAATTATACGTTCACTTATGTTTCAGGTGATCATGATAAAAATGCAGTTGATGGGAGTGCAACAAAAATATCTCCTGAAAACTACACAGCTTGGGATCCTTTATATGAAGCCCAAGGAGCAGGAACAATCTACAATTCATTATTTGACTTAACAAACTTGTTTATCCATTCCGTTTCTCTACAAGTTAAACCAATGGAAGACATTACTACTAAATTAAGCTGGCATGGACTTTGGTTAGACAAAGAAGTTCCTGGGGCAATAGGAACAACAGCTTATAGTTTGTTACGAAATCCAACAACAACTGCTGGTCTTACTGGTGGTTTTCAATCAGGTATTTCTCTTGAAGGTGGAGAGAGTTATCTTGGATACGAAGTTGATTGGGAAACTACTTATGATTACACAGAAGATGTTCAGTTCGGTGTTAATCTAGGTGTTTTTAATCCAGGCGATGTGTTTACTGGAACCAATAGCGATGCAGCGACACAAGCCATCGTTCATGGAAATGTAATCTTCTAAACATTAGAAGGTTGATATAGTAATACTGTTAGCCCCCTGCATATTTTATGCAGGGGGCTTTTTATTTGTTTGTAATT
Source organism: Candidatus Omnitrophota bacterium (assembly GCA_020632515.1). Lineage (GTDB taxonomy): Bacteria > Omnitrophota > Gorgyraeia > Zapsychrales > Zapsychraceae > JACKFK01. Next base: position 92,413 of record JACKFK010000008.1, read on the forward strand.
AATTATTTCGCAACCTCTATAAAATTATTTTTACTATAAAAATATATTTTCTCGTCGTAGATATTTATTTTGTTTTAAATAAAAAAAGTGAAATAACATTTCCAAAAAAAAATATATTTGTTAATATAAAAAATAAGAAGATAAGTATCTAACTTAATAACTGATAACAGTTTCAGAGAAAATATGACACGCGACGATATCTACGATCATTTAGCTCAAGTTTATTTGGGTAAACGTAAAAAAAGTGATACCAGAAAAAAGAAACAATATAATACCTGGTTGGTAATTAATATTGTTATTACTGTTATGATTTTCTTTTCAGCTTTTTATGGCTTGACTGCTTCCTTGACGAGAAAAGGTTCGACACTTCAAGATAATATTATTTATGCGCTTCATAATGGTTCGATTCGAATGGAATATAATTTTAGAGATTCATATACACCAACCCAATCGTTTGTTCTAGCCATTCCCGATATTAATGCACAGAAATATAAGAAGATTGAGTTTTCTATTCGAAGCAAAGAAGAAGGTTCTCCAGGAAATGTTAAGGTTGAATTCAAGAATAATAAAAATGAAATCGCTTTTTATTATATTCAAGACGTGGGATTGGAATGGCGAAAATATAGTATCCCTTTAAATGAATTCAAGAATATTACGGACTGGTCGCAGATGAATGATATTTCTTTTATATTAGAGTCGTGGAATGTCAAACAAAAAAAAGGTGTTATTTTAATTGATGACGTTCACTTTTCAGGGTAAAACAATTAATAAATTAAATTCAATCATTTTTATAACTTTACAAAAATATCTATAACAAGGGGGCAAATGTAAATGAAAATCATATCAATCGCTAATCAAAAAGGTGGATGTGGAAAAACAACGACCGCAATAAATTTAGCATCAGCATTAAGTTTAAACGGTAAACGTGTTTTACTTTTTGATTTAGATCCGCAAGCGCATGCCTCATTAGGATTAGATATTGAAAGCCAGGATAGCATTTATAATGTCATTTCCAGATTAACTCCGAGAAAATTGAAATTAGAAAATATTATTAAGAAGGTTGAGAATTCATTTGATATCGTTCCTTCTAATATTCTAGTAGGAACATTAGAGCAAGAACTTTCCGACGAGATTGGTCGGGAGTTAAAGTTAATGGAAGTCATTAAACCTATACGTGATCAATATGACTATGTTCTTATTGATTGTCCGCCAAGTTTAGGGATTTTGACAATTAATGCTATTCGTGTTAGTGAGCAATTAATTATCCCTGTTGAGACAAGCCGTTTTTCTATGCAGGGGGTAGAGCATTTAATGGATATCGTGCATCTTGTGAAGGAACGGTTAAATCATTCAGTGGATTGCCGTATTTTGGTAACTATGTTTGATTCGAGGTTGCGACATTCTTTTGCGATGTTATCTACTTTTAAAGAAAGATTTAATAAGTTATTGTTTGATACAATTGTGCATATCAATGTCAAATTAAAAGAGTCTGCGGTAATGGGAAAGCCAGTAGCGTTTTATGATAAATATTGCCGAGGATCAAAAGATTATTATACTTTAGCTAAAGAATTAATTTTCGAAGATAAACAAACAGGTGCTATTGATGAGGTTAAGCAACAAGTTAAGAAACAGCCTGAAATTAAGGTAGAAAAAATAAAAGAAAAGAAGGAAAAAATCGAAGAGCCTGTTGTTGCTAAAGAACCTGAACTTGAGAAAACTTCTTGGAAAAATCGATTGGAAGAAGAAATTCTTGATGTTCAAGAAGATGCGCAGGAAATAAAACTGGAATCAAAATCTGACGCAAAAGAACAAGTAAAAGAAGAAGTGGTTGACGAAGTTGAGCAAGAAGAAACTGCTGCTGAAGAACAAAAACCGGTAGAGGCAACTTTTCAACCGTTGTCATCACGAATGAAAGAATTGGTTCGTGAAGAAGCAAAAGACTTCTTCCGTGCTAAATTTTCTATCGAAGCGCCAGGAGCGAAATCTGTTTATGTCACGGGTAGTTTTAATGATTGGTCTTTGGATGATAATTGCCGTCTGAAAAATAAGGGTGATGGTAATTGGGAAACTGAGATCGATCTTAAACCTGGTGTATATAAATATCAGTTTATCGTCGATGGAGTTTGGAAAGAAGATCCAAAAAATCCGCAAAAAGAACGAAATTCTTTTGGTGACATCAATTCCCTCATTGAGGTAAAATGATGAACGCCTCCAGTGAGGATAGTGATATTATCCTCGATGGGAAAATATATGCGGTAATCGCATATTTATCTTTCTTCTGTTTTATTCCTTTAATATTTAAACGCGATAATCCATTTGTTTTGTTTCATGGTAAACAAGGACTAGTGCTCTTTCTTGGGCAGTTAGTTTTTTGTGTTTTTGGTATTGTCTTCGGGCTCGGTTTTATCAAATTTGGTTTTTTTGTGTTAGGTGTATTGGCACTATTTGGGATTTTTTCTGCGCTAAATGGAAAATATAGCCCGATTATTATAATTTCAGAGCTTACCAAGCAGATTCATCTTTAAGTGATTATGTCCATTCTTGATCAAATTCTTAATGGTTTTAAGGAGATTTTTAAAGGAAAGCAGCGTCGGAAGAAATCTCGTAAGAAAAAAAAGGCGTCTACAGCTAAAAATGTTTCTAGAAGAGGTAATCCAAAACCAAAGGGAATAAAAAGTACAAAGAAATCAGTTGCTGTTAAAAAGAAAAAGAAGACAGCGGAACCTGCGCGAAAGAAGAATGTTAAAGCTAAGAGTCCTGTTAAAAAGAAAAAAACTGCTTTAAAAAACATTTCAAGTCAATCAAAACATGAGCAGATTGTTGGGGAGATAACACACTATTTTTCTAAAATTCAGGTTGTGGTTATTAAGATTACAAAAGGCGGCATAAAGGTTGGCGATAAGTTGTTAATTAAAGGCGCCCGGAGTGCATTTGTGCAAAAAATTAGCTCTTTGCAGATAGAATCAGTTGATGTAAAATCGGCAAAGTCAGGGCAAATAGTTGGAATGAAGGTCAATAATATTGCTTATCCGGGAGATAATGTGTATTTATTAAAGAAATGAGAATGGTTATATATGAATAAAGAATTTAATGATAATGAACTGAATTTAATCCGTCGATATTTGGTGTGGTGTTATAAAACGACAAAAGAGGATTTGGATAGAATTGATCGGTATTTTACTCAATTTACTGTTGATTCTCATTTGTTGGAATCTTTAAAAAAAGAAAAAGTGTTTAAATCAGATATGAAGTATAAAGATGCGGTGAAGCAATTTGAACAATATATGCATGAGAAAATTGATAAAGCTAGGCAAAAGAAGTTTGTAGATAATAAGGAAGAACTAAATACAGAGTATGTTTATTTGCAAAACCGAATGGTGGCGATTGAGAATACGATTAGTAAATTATTGGGAGAGGAAATGTTAAAAGAGATTGTGCGATTATATGAAGAAGAAATGACAGTTAGAATTTTACAGGCGAGGGAACATTGATTTTTCAATAACGGCGTTGTAAGTCGCGTAATCTTTGTTGTTGTATTCTTTGTTGATTTCGATAATCGCGCATTTTTTGTTCGTTTTCTCTTTTTTGTTGTTTTAATTCGCGGGCTGTTTCAGTTTGGAGTTGTTCGGCTTTTTTTAACGTCGATGTTGAATCAATACTGTCAATATTGGATGTCTTTGCGAATGACCGTTTAAACATTGTAGTGACGCCCAGGAAAATGGCGGCGCTGGCCAGAATCCCTGCAATAAAAAGAATGATGACATCGAAATCAAATTTTTTCATGTTGATTCAAGTATAGTCGTAAAGGGCTTTGACTTCAAGATTCTTTTTTCTTAGGTGTATTTGGTATTTATTTAATTAATTGGTATAATACGTTATAAAATTTTTTAGTATAAATTATTTTTTAGAAAAGAGGGATAAAAATGGAATTCAAAAATGAATGGGAAAAAGCAAGAAAACAATTACTGAAATTTAGTAAGGAAGCAGAAGTTATTGCCCGAAAGGGAGAAAAAGAATTAGTCAATATTTATAATAAAGGTAAGCTTCATGTTGATTCTACGGCCGCAGGATTACGCAAAGAGAAATTATATTACCAAATTGGAAAAGAATATGTGCGGACGGTTAAAAGCAAAAAAGAGTCTACATCGTTAAAGAAAATGTTGGATGAATTAAATAAGATCGACAAAGAACAGCGCCAGTTAAAGATAAAAATTAAAAAGACGAGTAATGAAAAATCTAAGAAATAAATTAGTTTTTTTAAATACTTTTCTGTTCATGCTGTTGTGCATGGTTCCTATAAAAGTGGAGGCGGATGATGTGCATAACGATATTGTAACGATAATTAATGGCAAGCAATACGGTTCATTTGAAGATTATAGAATGGAAAAATTGCTTAAGCATGTAAAGAAAAAACTATTACTTGATTTAGCCCACGATGGAGTTGAATCTGCCGCGCAATGGGTCAGAAAATTGCCGCCGTATTTACTCGCGGATTTAGACAATAACCAGATTAGAACTTTGATTCAGGAAGTCGCTCTTTATCAAATACAAAGTATCTCAAAGCAACAAACTGTTCCTGAATTAGAGCAAATGCAGGAGATGTTGGATCGATATTATCAGGAAAAAAATGGGGTAGGAAAACCTTTGGTTGATCTTGATGAAACAAAGATTAGAACTATCTATATTTCGCCTGGCCATTAATTTAGTTGTAAATATTTGGAAATAAATATGTTATAATTATGGAAACACAATTTCTCGCAGAAAATTATCAATAATCTACGTACCAGAATCATATTTTTTAAAATTCCCCCGTTAATTACAAAGTCTTGACTATTAGTTTGACTGATAGTATAATAGCGCAACTTAAATAACTATTTAAGTTATAATAAATTATGTTAAATAAATAATCCTGGTTATTAAGTACAGGAACGATTTGGATAAGTCAAAAACGTTAATTTGAATGGAGGCTGAAATTGGTATTACTGAAGGAAAAGAAAACAGAAGTGATTGAAAGTTTTAAGACACATGCAAAGGATACAGGATCATCTGTGGTTCAAATTGCATTGTTAACAGAAAAAATTAATTATCTAACAGATCATTTTAAGGCCCATAAAAAGGATTTTCATTCTCGACGGGGATTATTGATGATGATCGGTAAACGCCGGCGTCTTTTGTCCTACCTTAAGAGCAAAGATCCACAAAAATATCAGGAAACAATCAGCAAATTGAATTTGCGTAAGTAAGTGAAAGAACAAACCTACTCAAAAGATTTGCGTATTAAGATTGTTGACCAACTCATTTTGTTGAGCTGTGATCAAGTCTGTCTCAACAATAATTTTCGTATGTTAATGGAGGAAATCTATGTCTATACAGACAGGTAAAATAGAAGTCCCTTATGGGGAAAAGACATTATTGATAGAAACGGGGAAACTCGCTAAGCAAGCTAACGCGGCGGTGACTGTAACCTGTGGTGGGACAGTGGTATTGGTGGCTGTTTGTATGTCAAAAAAGGCTAAAGACGATATCGATTTCTTCCCTTTAATGGTTGAATATCAAGAAAAAACTTATTCTGCTGGGCGTATTCCTGGGGGATTTTTTAAACGTGAAGGACGACCTACTCAAAAAGAAATTTTGACTGCTCGGGTAATTGACCGTCCTATTCGGCCATTATTTCCAAAAGGGTTTTTGAATGATGTTGTTGTCACCTGTACCGTATTAAGCAGTGATGGTGAGAATGATCCTGATATTTTGTCCATTATTGGTGCTTCAGCGGCGTTAACAATTTCAGATATTCCTTTTGAAGGTCCGGTTGGCGCTGTACGCGTTGGAATGGTTGAAGGGCAAATGGTTCTTAATCCAACCTATGCGCAACGTGAACAAAGTGTGATGGATCTCGTTGTGGTTGGTCTTAAGGATGGAATCATTATGATTGAAGGGGAGGCTTTGGAAGTTCCTGAGCCTAAAGTTGTTGAAGGGTTAGAATTTGCTTTTAAGCAACTTCAAGTTATTCGAGAAAAGCAAGTTGAATTTCAAAAACAAATTGGCAAATCAAAAGCTGAAGTTAAACTTTTTAATCCGCATCCTGATTTACGCGCAAAAGTCGCTGAGCTTACCAAAGGACAGCTTTCCAAAATTTATCAAATTGCTGATAAACTTCAACGGGAAGAGGAATTGCATAAACTTTTAGACGAGATTTTAAGTGATATGTCGGTTTTTGATGCGTATAAAGTTGATGATCGTGAAGTGCCGGCTGGACATGTTAAGATGATGTTTGATGATTTGGAATATGATGAAGTTAGAAAATTAATCTTTGAAAAGAATCTCCGTGCGGACGGACGTGGCGCTGAAGATATACGCGCATTAGCATCAGAAATTAATGTTTTACCGCGGACTCATGGTTCTAGCTTATTTACACGTGGGCAGACTCAGAGTTTAGCGGTGGTCACTCTAGGAACTAAGCGTGATGAACAGATGGTAGAATCATTAGAAGGATTGTCATACAACAATTTTATGCTGCACTATAACTTTCCGGCGTTTAGTGTTGGGGAAGCTCGAGGAAGCCGTGGTCCTGGGCGGCGGGAGATAGGGCATGGGGCTTTAGCAGCTAAAGCTATTAAGGGAATTTTACCTTCTAAAGAAGATTTCCCTTATACAATTCGTGTTGTATCTGAAATTCTGGAATCTAATGGGTCTTCGAGTATGGCCAGTGTTTGCGCTGGGTGTTTAAGCTTGATGGATGCGGGGGTGCCGATTAAAGATCCTGTGGCTGGAATTTCTATTGGATTAGTGACAGAAGGAGAAAAATTTCAGTTGCTTACGGATATCATGGGGTTGGAAGATCATTTTGGTGATATGGATTTTAAAGTTGCGGGTTCAAAGACTGGAGTTACGGCTATTCAATTAGATCTTAAAATTTCAGGGGTTCCATTAAAGGTTTTAACTGACGGTGTTGAACAGGCTAAAAAAGCACGGTTTATTATTTTAGATAATATGCTTTCTGTCATTGAAAAACCTAAAACGGATATCTCAGAATTTGCTCCACGGATTGTTATTGTTCAAATTCCACAAGAGAAAATTGGTGAGGTGATAGGACCGGGAGGAAAGATGATTAAAAAGATCATGGAAGAAACCGGCGCAACCTCAATTGATATTGAAGAAGATGGGAAAGTATTTATTGCAGCGACGAGTAAAGAATCCTCACAAAAAGCTTTGGCCTACGTTAATGGAATTGTTGAAGTTCCAGTTGTCGGTAAGATTTATGATGCTAAGGTTGTTAAAGTGGCCAATTTTGGAGCTTTTTGTGAATTTCTCCCTGGACGACAAGGTCTTGTTCATGTGTCTGAATTCTCGAATGAATATGTTAAAGATTTAACAACTGTTGCTAAAGTAGGTGATCAATTTAAAGTAAAGTTGGTTGAAATTGATCAGATGAAACGTATGAATTTAAGTAAAAAGCAAGCAGAAGCGGAAGTTGTTCAGTAGTATTTTCATAGTTATTCGTAAAACTTAATTCATTTAATCTTTAGATCCAATATTCCTAAAGAAATTACATGAAACAAGAACATGTCAGTGAAATTAAAGGTATTGTTATCCTGGCATTGAGCATGATTTTGCTTGCAAGCCTTGTTTCGTTTGTGCCAGACGATCTGCCTTGGTATACTTCACAACCGAATTCCCCAACTCAGAATTGGATTCGAGAGACAGGGGCATATCTCGCCGGTAGTCTATTATTTATCATTGGATATAGTGCTTATTTTTTAGTGAGCTTCTTAATCTTCTGGGCGTGGAATAAATTCTCTCTTAGAGATATTACTTTCACACTTGCCAAGTTTATTTGTTCAATTATTCTTATTGCGGTGATCAGTTCACTGTTGAGTATGCTAAGCCCGCCAGATGCCTCAATCCGGTTTCAGCGTTCTGGGATTGTTGGTCTATATATTTCGCAATTTTTAATTGATCATATCGGTTATTTTGGATCCTATGTATCTTTAGTTGCGTTGGGATTATTGACATTGATTGTCACTGGAGAATTTTTAGTTTCACCTCTTTTTGTGAATATTATTGAGAAAATGCAATCTGTTTACCAAGATTTCATAACAGGTTTTAAAACTTCCGGAAAAAAAGAGGGTAAACCGCAAGCTAAACCAAAGCCGAAAATTAATTTTGGACAATCTGCTGTCAAAACACCAAAAAAACCTCAGGCGGTGCAAGATGATGACCAAGAGTACAATGAAGACGAAGGCTCTGAAGAAGTTGCTGCTAAAAAGCAAAAGAAAGCCGGAGGAGGTTTTTTTCAGCCTAAAATTAAAATAACACCTAATGAAGCTCCGGCAAAAAATAAGGAAGAGTCTCCAAAAGTTGTCGGAGAATATAAACTTCCGCCGTTAGATTTGCTTGAAGATGCTCCGGAAATATCCACCAGTAAGATTCAAAGTAGTTTGATGAACGGTGCGAAATTGCTTGAGCAAACATTGGCAAGTTTTAACGTTTCTGCTCGCGTAGCGGATATTGAACGTGGGCCGGCAATTACGCGATATGAATTAGAACCAGCTCCTGGCGTAAAGGTGCAAAAATTTACGACCCTTTCTGACGACATTGCTTTGGCCATGAAAGCGCCGGCTGTTCGTATTGTGGCGCCTATTCCAGGTAAGAATCGTGTCGGCATTGAGGTGCCTAATGCTTCATCGGCATCGGTATTTTTAAAGGATGTTTTGGCGAGTGATCAATTTCGTTCTTCAAAATCAAAATTAACATTATCTTTGGGGAAAGACATTTCTGGAAAACCAATGATTGCCGACTTGGCTGGTATGCCGCATTTGTTAATTGCCGGGACGACAGGGGCGGGGAAAACAGTTTGTGTTAATGGCATTATTATGTCAATGCTGCTCAATGCATCTCCTGAAGAAGTGAAATTTGTGATGGTCGATCCCAAAATGGTTGAACTTTCACAATACAATGATATTCCTCATTTGCTAGCTCCGACTGTGACGGATCCAAAAAAAGCGTCAGCGGTATTAAACTGGGTTGTTAGTGAGATGGAATCCCGGTATAAAAAACTTTCAAAAGAAGGTGCGCGTAATATTGTGGGATATAACGCGAAGGGCAATAAGATGCCGTATATTGTTGTTATTATTGATGAGTTAGCCGATTTAATGCAGGTCTCAGCGAAGACTGTGGAAAGTTCAATTACTCGTTTGGCGCAACTTTCACGCGCTGTTGGTATTCATCTCATTTTAGCAACGCAAAGGCCTTCTGTTGATGTTATCACAGGTGTTATTAAAGCGAATTTTCCGGCGAGGATTTCTTTTAAGGTGGCATCCAAGGTGGATTCCCGAACTGTGTTGGATATGAATGGGGCTGAAAATTTATTGGGTAAAGGCGACATGTTATTTATTCAACCAGGAGATGCAAAACCAACGCGTGGACAGTGTAGTTTTGTAAAGGATGAAGAAATTTCGCGGGTAATTAAATATATTAAAGAGCAACAACAGCCGGAATATGATGAAACGATTCTGCAACAGCAAAAAGGCGGTGCAAAGGGAGGGTCTGAAGAAAAGGATGATTGTTATGAGGAGGCCGTGAAATTGGTGATGGAAACTAATCAAGCGTCTGTATCGATTTTGCAGCGGCGGATGCGTCTTGGATACACCCGCGCGGCACGTTTGATCGATATGATGGAACAGGATGGATTAGTTGGTCCTTATGTTGGCAGTAAGCCTCGGGAAATATTGGTTGACCGGGAGCAATGGTTATTAGAGAATATGAATACTGAGGAAGCCGAAGATGAGTAATAGTTTAAAAGAAAAAGAAATTATTTCAGAAATTAAAAATTCCAAAAAAGAACGCAAGGATATGACTAAGGGGCAGCTTCTTAAACAGGTTCGGGAAGAGCGCGGATTAAGTTTAGATTCTGTGCATGAAGCAACGAAAGTGCCTCTTGATGCGCTTAAAGCGATTGAAGAAGGTTATACCATTCGAACTTTATCAGAGTTTTATTATAAAGGGTTTCTAAAGATTTATGCGACCTATTTAAATGTGGATGTTTCAGAAGTAATTGATGATTATAAACAGGAAGAACCGCAAAAAATTATTGTCCGAAAAGAAAAGCCGCCAGCTTCGTTTGAGTGGAAGAAATGGGTAGCTAAAAATTTAACAAAAGAACGGAAACAGCAATTGGTGGTTATTGCTGGTATTTTTTTGTTTTTAATTGTTTTATTTAAATCTATTACCTTTTTAATTCATGTGGTGGGGCAGCATCGTGAGCGGGTAAAGGAAAAAAAGAAAATTGTTGCAGTAGAGCAGGTGGTTGAGAAGAAAATACCTGTTCAGAAAGTTGTTAAGAAAACGGAAAAGCCTGTTGAGGTTAAGAAGACTGAGAAAAAGACGGAAAAAGTTATAGAAAAAGCAAATAACGTCGAGAAAAAAACAGAGGTTTCAGTCTCACAGCAAACTGTTGTTCAACAACCAAAAGAAGTCGTTCCGCCAAAACCAAAAGTCTTGGTGCCAATTCCTGTTGAGGCGATACAAAAACAAACTGGTGAAACCGCGGAAGCGCCGGTTACTCAAAATGAACCTTCCGCTGTTAAACCGCAGGAGGTCAAAGTTGTAAAGAATTTAACGTTAACGGTGAGAGCCAAGAAAAGCAGTTGGCTGCGGGTGTTAGCTGATAATCAAACGGTTTTTCAAGCGACCCTTCGTCGGGGCGCGGTTGAAACATGGTTGGCGGATAATTCCATTGAGATTTCCGGCCGTAATATTGATCAATTGGAATTTGAGTTAAACGGCAAAATGATTGGTTCTCTTGGTCGGGCTGACCGCAAAGCAAAAAAGATTGTTGTAACTAAAGAAGGATTATCTGTTAGTAAATAGTAGCACTGGGTGAGACATTGCTAATAGGGGGCAGACAAGGAATCTTTTAAAAGGTTTTTTGTTTGTCCCCTATCTCGTTTAAAAGTAGGGATGATTAAAAGTATGATAAAGGGAATTAAAACAACTTCGGATTTTAAAAAAGAACGTTTATCGACGGGGCAGAAGGTTGGTATGATTAACCTTGGGTGCGCCCGGAATTTGGTGGATGCACAGGGTTTGTTAGCAAATTTAAAAAAGAAAGGACATCGTGTCGTCGATGTTCAGGAATCGGATGTAGTAATTGTGAATACTTGTTCTTTTATCGAAGAGGCCAAAAAAGAATCAATTGATACGATTTTAGATTTAATTGAATTAAAGAAAAAAGGAAAGATTAAGAAGGTGATTGTGGCTGGTTGTTTGGCGCAGCGATACAGTAAAGAATTAACCGAAGAGTTAAAAGATATAGACGCGATTATCGGCGCGCAAAAGCTAGAGCGCGATGCGATTCCAAATGACTATTCCTTAACGCCTAAACATTTCGCTTATGTCAAGATTAGCGAAAGTTGTTATAATCAATGTAGTTTTTGCATTATTCCAAAACTTAAAGGGAAATTTATTTCACGCACGATGGAATCTATCATTGAAGAAGTGAAGCGTTTGGATGAACAGGGTGTTAAAGAAATTAATATCATCGGGCAAGATATCACTGCTTACGGCATGGATCTTTATCGGGAATATAGTTTGGCGAAGCTATTAAGAAAGATCACTAAAGTTATTAAAAATGTTCAATGGATCAGATTGCTGTATGCTTTTCCCGCCCATGTAACTGACGAGTTGATTGATACCATCGCCCAGGAAGAGCGGATTTGTAAGTACATTGATATGCCGCTGCAACACATCAGTGATAACTTGCTTTCCAGCATGAATCGCAATATTACGACAAAACAGACGCGAGTTTTAGTAAATAAGATTCGTTCACGGATTCCTCAAGGAAGTTTGCGTACAACTTTTATTGTTGGGATGCCGGGCGAGACAAAAGAAAATTTTGATGAATTAACGCGTTTTGTTCAAGAGGTGGAATTTGAAAAGGTGGGGGTTTTTCTTTATTCAAAAGAAGAAGAAACGCCGGCGTACAGTTTTCCAAAGCATGTGGCCGATTCTGTTAAGAGAGAACGGATGCACGCGCTCATGCAGGTTCAGAAGAAGATATCAAAGACAAAACAGAAGAAGTTTATCGGAACACAGCAACGCGTATTAATTGATGAGAAATCGAATCAGGAAAAGGCGTTGTATTTAGGTCGAACTGAATTTGATGCGCCCGAAGTGGATGGCATTGTTTATATTCAATCAGAGAATGAATTGAAAGTTGGTGAAATGGTTAATGTTGAAATCGTGGATGCTTATGAATATGATTTAGTCGGACGTTTGTTATGAATTTACCAAATATCCTTACAATAGCCAGAATATTTTTAACGGTATTTTTTATTGGTGTGATACAGCAGGAAGGTTTTACTGCTAAAGTTGTTGGAGCCGCTTTGTTTGCGGTGGCGTCGTTAACGGATTTTTTCGACGGGTATTTGGCAAAGACAAGGAATTTAATTACTGATTTCGGTAAGATCATGGATCCGATTGCGGATAAATTTTTAATGCTCAGCGCGTTTTACATTTTTATGAAATTGGATGTTATTGCTGTTTGGATGTTTGTCGTGATCGCTGTCCGGGAAATCGGCATAACAGCATGGCGGCTTTTGGCGATGCGCAGTGGAAAAGTTTTTGCAGCCGAGAGTTTAGGAAAATATAAAACAGTATCCCAGATAACGGCAATTGGTGTTATATTAATGTTTATGATTGTCGCGGAAACGCAAAACGGTCATAATTTGAATGAAACAACGTTACGTGTTTGGAATCAATGTATTTACGGATTGATGTTGGCGGCTGTGGGGTTAACATTAGTTTCAGGAGTTTTTTATATCTGGAAGAATCGAGGACATTTGAATGGGTGATCGCCTCACAAAAATGCTATCCACGTTTTTTTATATTGGCTATTTTCCGGCAGCGCCGGGAACTGTCGCGAGCGCGGCAGGGGCGTTGATAGCTTGTGTTTTGATGGATAATGTTTTTTTGTATATTGTGGCAACGGTCATCATTACGGTGATTGGTTTTTTGGTCAGCGGTGATATGGAAAAGATGATCAAATCCAAAGATCCATCATGTATTGTGATTGATGAGGTCGCGGGAATAATGATTTCATTTTTTTTGTTGCCGTGGAATACACCGGTTATTTTAACCACGTTTTTTCTTTTTCGCGCGTTTGATATGTTTAAGATTTATCCGGTTAATAAATTTGAGGCCATTGAAGGCGGTACTGGAGTGATGATGGACGATCTTTTTGCCGGATTGTATACCAATGTGACAATGCACATTGCGTTGTGGCTGGTCAGTATTGTATAATAAATGAAAATAATATCGTATCTTATTTCTCGTGACTAGTGTCTCGAAGATTTATGAGACACAAGTGACGAGCGACTTAACTAAGGAGGGTAATATGATGAGAAGTTCTAATCCAATTTTAAATCCTAAAGGATTTGCCGCTGACCGAACTTATGGGGCTGGCGAAAGTATGACTATTCAGGGAACTGTTAATAAAACATTTGTTTTATTGGCTTTGGTGGTTCTTACAGCGTCTTATGTTTGGGGAAAGGTGATGCAACCGGCTCCGGTTTTAGACGGGTTTGAACAGTACGGCCAATCACAAAGTACGGCCATGCAGAATGTGGGACCGTTGATGATGCTGGGTGTTTTCGGCGGTTTTATTGCAGCGATTGTTACCGCGTTTAAGAAAGAGTGGGCGCCAATTACAGCGCCGATCTACGCGGGGTTAGAAGGATTGGCGTTAGGCGGGATTTCAGCGATTTTCGAAGCCAGCTATCCTGGAATCGTTATGCAGGCGGTGGCCTTAACTTTTGGAACATTGTTTTGTTTATTGGTCGCGTACAAAACCGGTCTTGTTCAAGTCACAGCGAAGTTCCGCATGGGTGTTTTTGCGGCCACAGGGGCGATTGCCTTAGTTTATCTTGTGAATATGATCATGGGCTTTTTTGGCGGAGGCATTTCCATGCTTTCTAGCAGCAGCCCTTTGGGTATTGGTATTAGTTTGGTGATCGTCGGCATTGCAGCGTTAAATCTTGTTTTGGATTTTGATTTTATTGAACAAGCATCTTCTGCAGGCATGCCGAAGTACATGGAATGGTACGGTGCTTTTGGTTTAATGGTCACCTTGGTCTGGCTTTACATGGAAATGTTACGCCTTTTGGCCAAGATGAATAACCGTCGTTAATGGTTTTCTTTTTAACCGCTGCGTAAACCTTTGGCCTCAAGGTTGCTTAACGCAAGGTTTGTGTCGATTTAGCGAAGGGGAAATGTGGCCAGCGTTTTGTAAATCGGACCTGCAGGTGTGAGCGTGCTTTGAAATAGTGTGACGCGATCAATGGTTTGTTTTAGGTTGTCGCCAATTTTGTACGTTTCGATTTTTTTTGTTAGTGTCGAATTTTTTCTTGCGGTTTTCACGCGTCCTAAAGTAACGTGAGGGGTAAAGACGCGCTCCTCTTTGGCAAAACCTAGTGGAATTAAAGCATTTTCAATTGCCTGCGCTAATTTTCTCAAACATGAACTTAGTCCGACTTCACTCGATCCAACCCAAATTACTGTCGGTTTACCTTTTTCAGGAAATCTTCCCAAAACATTGAAATTAAATAAGATGGATGGATGTTCCTGGCAAATTTTTAATAAGATGTCTTTGGAAGCATGGATTTGTTGTAATGGAAAATGACAAATAAATTTTAACGTCAAATGTAATTTGTTTGGATCAACCCACTTGATTGTACAATCAGGTGTTATCAAATCTTGTTGAATTTTTTTGAATTGTTCCCGCAGATTATTATCTAATTCGATAGCGAAAAAAGCGCGAATGGTTTTGGTTTCATCCATAGGAGGTTGACTTAAATAAGAAATTCCAATAATAACCGCAAGGCTTGGGCTGCGGCTTGAGTTTTAACTTGCAGACGGTTTCCCGGGAAAATGCATTTGAGGCAGATCAATTCCTTTTTTGCGTTGACAGCGATGTAAGTTAATCCGAGAGGCTTTTTCAAAGTACCACCTTCTGGACCGGCAATACCGGTGATACCGACTCCGAAATCAGTTTTAAAAAGACTTCTAACCCCTAAAGCCATTTGACAGGCAACATCATTACTGACCGCACCTTTCTTAGTGATTAAAGCGTCAGGGACTTTGAGCAGTTTGGTTTTCGCGGCATTGCTATAAGCTACGATGCCCCCTTTAAAAACAACTGAACTTCCTGGAATGTTTGTTACTCGATGGCCAAGCAGCCCGCCAGTACAGGATTCGGCAATACTTAGGCTTTGATGGGAGTTTTTAAGATATTGGATAACCTTTTCTTCTAGTCGCATAAAGACATTATAGGCGGCTACAAAACCCTTGACAAGCAATAAGATATGGAATATATTACAACATCTTTATTGCTAACAATTGTTAAAGGATTAAATTAGCATTTTTATTTATAAATTATAGTTATTTCAATAGTATTACCTCGTGATGAGCTTTAGCATTGGGTATTCATGAGGCACAAAAGGGGAAGGATATGTTTAATTCAATTGACGAAGTTTTAGAAGATTTAAAAGCGGGAAACATGATTATTGTTATGGATGATGAAGGTCGTGAAAATGAAGGAGATTTATTGTGCGCGGCAGAATTTATCACTCCTGATAAAGTTAATTTTATGGCCAAAGAAGCCCGTGGATTAATTTGTGTGCCTATGGAAGAAGATCGTTTGAATGAATTGGATTTGCATCCGATGAAAGTGGATTTAAGTCATAAACATCAAAAATGTGATACTGGCTGGGCTATTTCGGTTGACGCGGCTAAAGGCGTTACAACTGGAATCTCCGCAGCTGATCGATCATATACAGTGAAAGTTTTAATCGATCAGGAAGCAAAGTCAGCGGATTTAATTACTCCGGGACATTTGTTTCCTTTAAGAGCGAAACGTGGTGGAGTGTTAGTTCGCGCCGGACATACTGAGGCGTCTGTTGATTTAATGCGTCTGGCTGGTTTATATCCTGCCGGGGTTATCTGTGAGATTATGAACGAAGATGGAACCATGGCCCGAACAGAAGATTTGTTAACCTTTTCGAAAAAACATAAAATCAAGATTTGTACTATTGATAGTTTGATCGAGTATTTGCGGCGATCAAAGAAATTAATTAAACGGGTTGATGAGTCAATATTACCTACAGAATATGGCGATTTTAAAATGTACATTTATAAGTCAGAAGTCGATGACCTTGAACATATCGCGTTAGCTCTGGGCGACGTGCAGAAACAAGATGCTGTTTTAGTACGTGTTCATTCGGAATGTTTGTTGGCGGATGCCTTGCGCTCATGCGAGATTGATGGATCCTATTCATTGAATACAGCTTTGAAATTAATTCAGGAAAACGGTAGCGGAATTTTGGTGTACATGAGAAAGGGCAATAAAGAGCTTGATCTTATTGAAAAGGTGAAGGCGTTTCATCAGAAAAAACAAAATCCAGTAGTCGAAGATTCTGTAGAAGAGATGAGTTTTTTGCCTGATTTACGGCATTATGGTTTAGGTGCGCAGATCTTAGTTGATTTAGGTGTCACAAAAATTAGATTGTTAACGAATAATCCAAGAAAGATTGTCGGGTTAGATGGTTACGGGCTGTCTGTGATTGAACGTGTCGCTTTAAAAAAAACTCATGAATCCGCAGCAGCAGTTACGCAATAAGAATAAGAAAGCCTAAAGCAATAAAAGTCTCTTTCTTGCTTTACTTAAAGCTTTCAACAAAACTTCATCGACAAATAATTAAGAGTTTTCTTAATTTTCCCGTGCATTATCTGTATAATGGCTAAAATTATTAAAGGAAAACATAAGATTCGTGGTCAGAAAGTTGCGGTGATTGTTGCTAGATTTAATGAATTTATCACCAAGAATCTTTTAGAAGCCTGTCTTAGTGAACTTCAGCAGTGCGGAGTTAAGAAAAATAATATTACGGTTGTTTGGGTTCCGGGTGCGTTTGAGATTCCGGTCACTGCCAAAAAGTTAGCGTTAAAGAAAGAAATTGACGCGGTTATTTGTTTAGGTGCGGTCATTCGTGGAGAAACATTGCATTATGAGTTGGTGGCCAATGATACCTCCCGAGGGATTATGCAGGTGGGGTTAGAAACAAATAAACCGGTTATTATGGGTGTCTTGGCGGTTGACACGCTAGAGCAGGCTTATAAACGATCAGAGGAAAAAGGAGAGAATAAGGGCAAGGAAGCTGCATTGGCAGCTGTTGAAATGATAGATCTTCTTTCTCATATTTAAGAATAATATTTTCTAAAAGATTTAATTCTTTTAAAGAAATAAAGGTTATTATGCGTAAAAGAACACGGGGACGCGAAACAGCGTTAAAAATTTTATATCAAGCTGAAATTACTCGACGGGATATTAAGGATTCTGCTAAGTATTATTGGTCAGACACAGGTATTACCGACAATACGGTTAAAGTATTTTCGGAAACGATTATTAATGGTGTTGCTTCGCATTTGGAAGATATCGATAATAAAATTTCATCTTACGCTACAAATTGGCAGATTAAACGCATGGCTGTGATTGATCGTAATATTCTGCGAATGGGTGTATTTGAATTGCTTTTTGCTCCGGACATTCCTCCCAAAGTTACTATTAATGAAGCGGTTGAATTAGCCAAAAAATATGGTGACTTAGAATCATCCAAGTTTGTTAACGGTATTTTAGATAAGATTCACAAAACCGAATTAACAGCGGATTCAAAGAAATCATAGAATTTTTATTCAGAATTTATATCTCTTAAACTTATGACAAAATGGGCAGATCTTCATATTCACACCTATTATTCCGACAGCACCTCCTCACCGGAAGAAGTTGTTAATCAGGCCTTAGCCAATGGTTTAAATTGTATCGCAATCACGGATCATGATATTATTGAAGGAATTCAGCCTGTCATGCAGGCCGCTCAAGGGAAAGATTTAGAAATTATTCCTGGAGTGGAAATTTCCACGGAGATCCATGGGCAAGATGTCCATATGTTAGGGTATTTATTTGATATTAATAACAGTCGTCTTATTGAGATGCTCGAACGTATGCAGCAAGAGCGGATTGTCCGAATGAAGCAGATGATCATGAAACTGAAAGAATTGGATGTGGCGGAAATTGATTATGATGAAGTTGCCGCATTGACAAAATCCAATGCTTTGGGCCGTCCGCATTTAGCGACAATATTAAAAAAGCAAAAAAAAGTGAGAACGATCAAAGAAGCTTTTGATAAATATTTGGCAGATGATGCGCCTGCCTTTGTTCCCAAATTTAAGGTTACACCTAAAGAAGCTATTGAGTTGGTTCAAGATGCCGGTGGCGTGACAGCGTTAGCGCATCCGATGATGACAAAAGTGGATGAATTGATTAATAAATTTGTTGAGCAGGGAATGCGGGGGTTAGAGGTTTATTATCCAAATTGTTCTTCGACAATTATTAATCATTACGAAGGATTGGCAAAGAAATACAAGTTAGCTGCAACCGGCGGATCTGATGCGCACGGAGAAGCAAAGAAAAATACATTTTTGGGAAAGATTAAAATTCCTTATGAATTAGTTGAGAATCTTAAGGGGTTGGTTTAAATAATGAGAGCGAAAAACGCTGTTCATATTCCTTTTACAGTCGCTAAATCTGCGCAAACTTTAGATGGAAAGATTGCCGCCCGAACCGGCCGGTCTAAATGGATCACATCAACCAAGGCGCGGAATTTTGCCCGCCAACAGCGTGAGAATTTTGATGCGATTATGGTGGGTGTTAACACAGTGATAAAAGATGATCCGCGGTTAACCTCTTTAAATAAAAATCATAAACTGCTTAAAGTGATTGTTGATTCAAGCTGTCGTATTTCCAGACAAGCTCAAGTATTTGCGGGAATAAAGCAGGGGGGGTGTTTAATTGCGACTACAAAAAAGGCCTCTGTACGAAAGATGAATTTACTGGCGCGAGAAGGTGTAGAGGTTGTGCAATGTCCGCAGCAGAGAGATAAAGTAAATTTGCTTTGGCTTTTTCAGTATCTTTATCAGCGAGGAATCCGGAAAATTCTCATTGAAGGTGGAGCGCAGTTAATAGGCGAAGCGTTAAGGTTAAATCTTGTCGAGCAAATGCATATTTACATCGCGCCGAAAATTTTAGGTGATGAGCAGGCTTTAAACTCCGTTGTTGGTTTGAAACCTTTGGACATTCAGCAGGGTATTTTATTAAAAAAAATTAAAGTAATTCCAATTGATCAAGATATATTGGTGATAGGTAATGTTTACAGGGATCGTTGAAGAATTAGGTATTGTAAAGAATCTAAAACAGTTAAAAAATTTAAGTATTTTAACTGTTGCAGCTAAAAAAACCTTACGCGGGGTTAAGCAAGGTGATAGTGTTGCCGTCAATGGGGTTTGTTTAACTGCGATCAAAATAACAAAGACGCAATTACAGTTTGATATGATGAAAGAAACTTTAGAAAAAACCACATTAGGACGGTTAAAATTAGACGAATACGTTAATCTTGAGCGGGCGTTGAAGGCTTCTGATCGGTTGGGTGGACATTTTGTTACCGGGCATGTTGACGAAATCGCGGTGATCAAAGATGTTATTAAACAGAAAAATTATACAGAGATCAAAATTACATTTCCAAAAAAGTTAAAGAAATATATTGTCAAAAAAGGTTCGATTTGTGTTGATGGTGTAAGTCTAACGGTTGGCTCGGTTGGTCAAAATGTTTTTTCTGTGTATTTGATCCCTTTTACTCAAGAGGTCACAACTTTTGGATTGAAAAGAAAAGGGGATAAGGTTAATATTGAAATTGATATTTTAGCGAGATACATTTTAGGTTAAGCAGGTTTAGTTTTAGTAATCGGTTATCGGTTTTCGCGAAGTATTCTTTTAAAGTGTTGTGGTTGATATTCAAAGCTGCACTAATTTTTCAGTTACGAAAGGACATTTATGGAACTCGATATTCAAGCAATACAGAAAATTATTCCGCATCGATATCCTTTTTTGATGATTGACAGGGTGATTGATTTGGTGGCGAATGAAAAATTGGTCGCTATTAAGAATGTCTCTAATAATGAAAATTTTTTTATGGGACATTTTCCTAATGAAAAAGTTATGCCTGGTGTTTTAATTATTGAGGCGATGGCACAGGCTGGATGTATTTATTTCTACTACAGCAAAAATATGCAAGGGAAGGATTTAATTTATTATTTGGCAAAGGTGACATCAAAATTTATTGCGCCGGTCATTCCTGGAGATCAGCTGCGGATTGAAGTAACCACGAAAAAACTGATGAAGACAACGGGATTTCTCATCACCAAGGCATATGTGGGGGATAAACTCGTAGCTGATGCGGAGATTGGGTTTGGGATTAAAGAGGTCTAAATTTTTCTGCAGTTAAAATACATGTAACCCTTTCTATATCAAATAATTAACATTCTATTATTTGTCATTTGACGAAGTTTCTCAATAATGTTAGACTACATTTTTTAACTTATTGTTAACTACGATTTTTTGATTCCTCGCTCTCAAAAAGAGTTCGGGATTCATTTGCATGTTAATTTATGTCGCAAAAAGGCTTCATAAATTATGTGTTCATGAACGGGGAGTAGCGCAGCTGGCTAGCGCGCATCGTTCGGGACGATGAGGTCGTGGGTTCGAATCCCGCCTCCCCGATTTTTTGTGAAAGAATTCAATGCAACAAGCGCATATATTTTATTCAGGAATTGTTCAAGGGGTTGGTTTTCGCTATACAGTTAATTCTATTGCCAAAGATTTAGGCGTAAAGGGGTGGGTGCGTAATCTTGTTGACGGCCGGGTCGAGATTCTAGCCGAAGGGTTGGAAGAAACATTGAAGCAAATGTGTTTGGATATTGAGAATCATTTTGACCGTAATATCCGCGATAAACAAGTTGATATGCGGGAAGCGAGTCAGAAATTTCAGAATTTTGAAATTAGATATTAATTTAATTAAATATTTAAAGTTGCTTGTTGTTGGTCCTTCGATAAACTCAAGACTGCGCCCCCAGCAACATAGTAACAAGCAACTTAATCAATTATGAAATACGGAATCATATCCGACATTCACAGTAATCTTGAAGCCATGCGTGCTGTTTTACAGGCTTTGCAAAAAAGTGGTGTCGATGCTTTGTTGTGTTTAGGGGATATTGTCGGATACAATGCAGATGCTAAAAAATGTTTAGACATTGTGCGTGATTTGAATCCGGTGTGTGTGGTAGGAAATCATGATTTGGCCGTGGCAGGTAAGTTGGATCCGTCACACTTTACTGAAAACGGACGTCAAGGTGTGGTTTTTTCACGGAATCAGTTAGAGTTTTCGGATATTGAGTACATTAAACAACTGCCGTTGAAATATCATCATCGTGATTTTGAATTGGTTCATGGCAGTTTAAATCAGCCAGAGAGGTTTATTTATCTTAACGATATTACCAAATCGCAGGATACCTTTTATTTAATGAAGTCAAAAGTTTGTTTTGTTGGGCATACGCATAAACCGCAGATTTATGTCAATCAAGGAAAAACCGCTGCCATTGCCGCTACTTTAAATTTGTCTTTGGAAACTGATGCCAGATATATTGTTAATACCGGCAGCGTCGGACAGCCGCGTGATGGTGATCCGCGGGCAAGTTTTTGTGTTTATGATACCGATGAAGAAACGATTGAGATTAAGCGTGTTGAATACGATGTTAAGACCGCGCAGCAGAAAATCCTTCAAGCAGGCTTACCAGAAAAATTAGCCTTACGACTGGCTGTTGGTAGTTAAAGAGCTTATGAATCCAAAAAGTGAAATTGAAAAATTATCGAAGCTGATTGAGGATCATAATTATCGTTATTACATTCTGGATGATCCTAAGATTTCGGATAAAGAGTATGATGATCTGTTAAAACAATTAATCGATCTTGAGAAGAAGTATCCGGAATTTCGTAAAGATGATTCTCCGACTCAACGCATTGGGGCTAAGCTTCCGAATGCCATTGGCACGGTTGTCCATAAGCGAAAGATGTATTCGCTGGACAATACATATTCTATTGAAGAGTTAAAAGAATGGGAGAAGCGTGTTGTTAAGAATCTTCCAGATGAACGTGTAGAATATTTTGTGGAATTAAAGATTGATGGTGTGAGCGCGGCGCTGACTTACGAAAACGGCTGGTTTATTTTAGGTGCTACGCGTGGCGATGGGGTTCAGGGAGAAAATGTGACGCATACCCTTAAAACGATTCAAACGATTCCGTTAAAATTGCTCGATTCAAAACAAGAAATGATTCCTGACTTGATAGAAGTAAGGGCGGAAATTTACATGAATCGAAAAGATTTTGAAGTATTAAACCAAGAGCGGAAAAAAAATGAAGAAATGATTTTTGCCAATCCACGTAATGCCACCAGCGGTTCAATTAAACTGCTTGATTCACGGATTACTGCAAAGCGTAAGTTAAAATGTTTTATCCATTCATTTGGTGTTTTAGAAGGGGGTGTTTCAATTAAAACCCAGGCTGAATTTCTGGAAAGATGCCGAAAATGGGGATTTATCGTTGATGAAAACAGTTGTTTATGTAAAAGTATAGAAGAAGTCGCGCAGTATTGTTTAAAGTTTCAAAATAAAAGGGATAAGATTCCCTATGAAATTGATGGAGTGGTGATCAAGGTGAACTCGTTAGCTCAGCAAGAACGTTTAGGATCTACGTTGAAAAGTCCTCGTTGGGCAGTTGCTTATAAATTTCCAGCGCATCAAGTAACGACCACCGTCTTGGATATTCAAGTGCAAGTAGGGCGGACAGGTATTTTAACTCCGGTGGCAAACTTAGAACCGGTGGAATGCGGAGGAGTAACGATCTCACGGTCAACGTTACATAATTTTGATGAGGTGCAGCGTTTGGGTGTTAAAAAAGGCGATCGGGTATTGGTTGAACGCGCAGGGGATGTTATTCCTAAAATTATTAAAGTTGTCGACTCAAGAAATAAGAAAAATATAAAGCCGTTTGCAATTCCTAAAAACTGCCCGGAATGCGGCGCAGCAGTAATTAAGGAAAAACAAGAGGATGTAGCCTACATTTGTCCGAATCCTGGTTGTCCGAAGCAGCTAGAACGTCGTCTGCTTCATTTTGCTTCTCGAGGGGCCATGGATATTGAAGGGTTGGGAGAATCTGTGGTGAAGCAACTCTTGGAAAAAAAATATGTAAAAGATTTGGCCGATATTTATTATTTATCGAAAGAGCAATTATTGGAATTGGATTTATTTGCTGATAAAAAAGCAGAAAAACTGTTAGAGGCTATTAAGGAAAGTAAGGCTAAGTCATTAGCGCGGTTTTTATTCGGATTAGGCATCGCGAATGTTGGGGTGAAAGCGGCCTCAGTTATTGCGCGGGAATTAGGTTCGTTGGACGCGATTATGTGTGCGGATAAAGGTCAATTGGAACAAATTCATGAAATTGGTCAAGTGATAGCCATGGAAATCGAGAAAACGTTTCAATTAAACCAAACAAAGACGCTTATTGAAAAGTTTAAAAAAGCAGGTTTAAGGTTTAGTCAAGAAAAGCAGATTGTTGTATCAGATAAGTTTCGTAATAAAACATTTGTTTTTACCGGGGAGTTGCAGCGTTTATCACGGGCGGAAGCAGCTAAGAAAGTGGAAAGCTTAGGAGCTACAGTGACATCAAGTGTAAGTAAGAAAACTGATTTTGTTGTAGCCGGAGGATCTCCGGGTTCAAAATATGAAAAGGCTGTGTCCTTAGGGGTGAAGATATTAACAGAAAAGCAATTTCAGGAGATGATCAATGAAGAATAACCGGGTTATTACAAATAGATATGTTGTCTGGGGCTTGTTGATTCTTATGGCAGTTATCTTTTCAAGTTGCACGCCTTTGCGTAAGAAATTTATCAGAGAAAAGAAAAAAGAATCTGAAGAAAAAGATCTTCCTATTTTAGATCCTATTACTTATGATCCGCCGTCGGTCTCGGCAAAAAAGCAGTATAGTTATCATTATTCATTGTGGAAAGTCTGGAGTCGGGAATTTGAGCAGACATTGATTAAGAATGAAAGCGGAAAGCGTCAGCAATATTTGATTGAACAATTAATAATGCATATGGAAGAGATGAAAGCGTGGCTAGTAGAGGATCAAAAGGTTCAGTTGTTAGCCATGGCAGATCAATTGAAGACGATGAGACAGGAAATTAAAGATATGATACATGTACATAACAGAGTTTCATTTAAGAAAAAGGTAGAGCGATTTAACCGTGATTTTAGCCGTAAATTTAAACCTGGGTTGATGGAAGAGTATTTTATTAATTAAAGGCAAAGTTCTTGGCGCGTGCTTGCCCAGGGGCCTTGTAATTTTATAACTGTGTGACGTATTTATGAAGGAACATATCGAGGAGTTTTTAAACTATTTAGCGGTTGAGCGAAATTTGGCTGATAATACTTTGCTTGCTTACCGCCGCGATTTAAATAAATATATTGAGCTTCTAAATAAAGATGGTATTAAGACAGCTGATAGTATCCGCCGGGATCATGTAACGAATTTTATGTTTGATCAGAAGAAGAAAGGGCTTACCACAAATTCGATTAATCGCGCTTTAGCTGCTATAAAAACATTTCATCGATTTTTGGTGCGGGAACGTTTGGCTAAAGAAGATCCGACTAATTTAATTGATACGCCTAAGGTTTGGAAAAAAGTTCCGGATGTTTTAAGTGTGGTAGAGATTGAAGCAATGATTCAGGCGTCGTCTGGGCGCGGTTGGCAGGCTGTACGGGATCGGGCCATTTTAGAAGTGTTTTATGCTAGTGGAATGCGGGTGTCGGAGCTATCCAATTTAAAGATTGAGAATGTGAATTTAGACGTTGGGTTTATCCGCTGTATAGGTAAAGGCCGGAAAGAACGGATTATTCCTATTGGCAAACGGGCGCGCGAGGCTTTGGCTCAATACTGCGCAGTTCCAAGGAAAAAGTTGAGTAGGAGCAATTTGGATCCACACGTTTTCTTAAGCCGTTTAGGAAAAAAAATCAGCCGGCAGAGTATTTGGAAGTTGATTAAACATTACGCGCGTAAGGCCAATATTAGGAAAGAAATTAAACCGCACACATTGCGGCATTCATTTGCCACGCACTTATTAGAACATGGGGCTGATTTGCGGTCTGTTCAGGAAATGTTAGGGCATTCTGATATTTCAACCACGCAAATTTATACGCATGTGGATAGGGAGCGGTTAAAAATAGTTCATGAACAATTTCATCCACGGAGATAAATTAAAAATATGTCAAGTTATTTAGATAAATGTGATAAGGGTTTTGTTATTTTAGCCAAGAAGATTGGCCATTTCGCCGATGAAAATGGGTATAAAGTTTATATTGTTGGCGGAGTTGTGCGAGATATTTTATTAGGTAAGAAAAATTTAGATTTAGATATCACGGTTGAAGGCGATTGTTTGACTTTTGCCAAAAAGATAGCGGTTCGGCTTAAAGCGCAGTTAAAAATCTATGAGCAGTTTCAAACCGCTACATTAACATTAAAGGATGGTGTGCGGATTGATTTAGCGATGACGCGTCAGGAAAAATATGCGTCGGCCGCTGTCTTGCCAGAGGTAAGTCCAGGAAGCATTAATGATGATTTATTCCGCAGGGATTTTACAATTAATGCTATGGCAATTGTGATTAATAAAGAACGGTTTGGCGAATTAATTGATTTGTATAAAGGATCTGAAGACTTAAATAATAAATGTATTCGGATACTTCATCCTCGGAGCTTTATTGATGACCCGACAAGAATTCTTCGCGCCGTGCGTTTTGAACAGCGTTTAGGTTTTCAGATTGAAGCCAAGACATTAAGATGTCTGAAAGATTCTATTAGAAAAAACTTAGATTTAAAAGTTAAGCCTCCCCGGCATTTTGCGGAATTCAAGAAATTCTTTCTTGAAGCGGACGTTTCTAAACATGTTGCGCGAATTAAAGAATTAAGGGGGGTGAGAGTTTTAGATTCAAGAGGAAATATTGATTTGGAAACTCTAAACGTCGTGGTGGAAAGAGTTAAGATAATACGGCAGAATAAGGATTATGATAAGGCGGGACGCTGGTGGCCTATTTATTTCTTTTCTTTATTGGAGAAGAAAAATACTCATCAATTGGAGAAACTTAGTAAAGAAGTTCAGTTGGATAATTTCTTGAGTTTAAGTTTGATGCAGATCCGGGAATGTCAAAGTGTTATTCGGCAATTAACGAATAAAGCAAAAAGAGATAGTGAAATTTATCAATTATTAAAACCATTTACTGAGTTAGCATTGTTATATTTTTATGCGCGTACAGATAATGGATTGGCCATTAAACGGATTGATGATTTTGTTTCAATCTTTTCTCATATCACATTGGATGTTAACGGTGATGATTTAAAGAACATGGGTTATCCGTCAACAGATGTTATTGGTCAGGCTTTAGAACTTTTACTGCTTAAAAAAATTGATAAGAAATTAGCAGCAAAAAAAGATGAACTTAAGGAAGCTCAAATATTGTTAAAACGGCGATTTAGCCGGAATATGGAGAATATGAATGGGACGAATCGATCGGGTGAATCAAGAAGTGAAGAAGGAAGTTAGCCGGGTTATTTTTCAAGAGTTAAGTGATCCGCGGCTTTCGCTAGTTACAATCACAAGTGTGGATGTGAGCCGTGATTTACGTAACGCGAAAATTAAATTTAGTGTGTTGGGAGAAGAAAAGCAAATACAGGCAGCGCAAAATGCGCTAAATTCGGCGAGAGGCTTGATTCGGAAATTTGTCGGCAAGAATGTCCGAATGCGTTACACGCCTGAAATTAACTTTGAATATGATCAGTCGCTAGCTTCCAGCGCGCGTATTGATCAGACCTTACAGGAGATTGATGATGAACGTCAAGAAGATCATTCAGGCAATCAAGAAGAATAAAACTTTCTTGATCTCGACGCATGTTGGTCCTGATCCAGACGCGTTGTGTTCAGAAATGGCTTTGGCGCTTTATTTAAAGGCTTTGGGAAAGAAGGTGATCATCGTTAATGAGGAAAGATCTCCGGAACGGTTTCATTTTCTTCCCGGGGTGAAACAAATGAAGGCTTATAGTAAAAGCATGAAGGTAAGTTATGATGCGGCGATTGTGGTAGATTGCGGGGATTTTAAAAGAATTGGAAAAGTAGCTGGTTTGATTGATCAAAATAAGCCTTTAATAAATATTGATCATCATGTGACGAATAACCGTTTTGGGCATTTTAATCTGGTTGATGTCAAATCTTCTTCGACGGCAGAAGTGTTGTTTGAATTGATTAAAGCAAGCGGCGTGGCTTTAACGAAAAGCATGGCTTTGCATCTTTATGCCGGGATTATGACTGATACAGGGTCTTTTCGTTATGAAAATACGACCGCGCGGACACATCGCATTGTGAGTGAACTTCGTCAATTTAATTTTTCTGCTTATGAATTGTATAGGGACATTTATGAACGGATCCCCTTGAATGATATAAAGCACTTTACAAAAGTCATCAGTTCTTTTGAGCGGTTATTTTCAGGGAAAGTGGTAAGAGTTGTTTTAAAGAAAAATATTGTGTCTCGATTTTCGCAAGAATTTGATTTGCGTGATACAATATTTAAATTTTTAAGGACGATTAAGGGGATTGAAGTTATTGTTATTTTTACTGAAATTGGATCTTCTAAAACACGGATTAATTTTCGTTCTTCAGGAAAAGTGGATGTGGCTAAGTTGGCGCATCGTTTTTCCGGAGGCGGACATCAACGCGCTAGTGGTTGTACATTGGATAAAAACGTTGAGAAGTCAAAACAGATTATAATGAAAGAAATGAAGGGGCTTGTGTAATGGATGGAATTATTGTGGTTAATAAGCCGGATGGTTTAACATCGCACGATGTGGTTGCGAAAGTTCGTCGGAAATTTAACATGAAACGCGTAGGGCACGCTGGGACATTAGATCCGTTAGCGACTGGTGTGTTGGTTGTTTTATTAGGGAAATCAACAAAGTTGTTTGATGAGTTTGTGGGGTTTGATAAAGCTTATCGGGCCACGTTAATATTAGGGCGTAAAACAACATCCGCGGATATTCAGGGAGAAACAATTAGTGAGAAATCTGTAGACCATATTTCTTCTGAGGAAATTAAGAAAGTGTTTAAACAGTTTGTAGGAGAAATAGAGCAGGTTCCACCGATGGTTTCGGCTGTGAAAATGAAAGGAAAGAAGCTTTATCAATTAGCGCGAAAAGGTGTTGTTATTAATCGGCCGGCACGCAACATTACTATTCGAAAGTTAGAAGTTAGATCAATTGAGATGCCGCAAGTGGAATTTTATGTGGAATGTTCCAAAGGAACTTATGTGCGGCAATTAGCCGAAGATATTGGCGAGGCATTAGGCTGCGGCGCGTGTATTTGTCAGATTGAACGGACCAAAGTGGGAGAATTTGAAATTAATGAAGCTGTCAAAATAGAAGATATCAATGAAAGTCATATACGGAATTGGCAAGGTAAAAAACGTTTTTAAAAATGTTGTTTTGGCGATCGGTGTTTTTGATGGGTTGCATAAAGGGCATCAAGCATTGATTGCAAACGCTATTAAACGGGCGAAGGCAATTGGAGGGCAGGCTGTTATCATGACTTTTGCTCCTCATCCGGTTCATGTTTTGCATCCACACGTTCATCTGCCTTACATTATCTCTATACCATTACGATTACAATTTATTGCCGGTCTAGGAGCGGCGGGTTGTATTGTTATTAAATTTACGAAGAAATTTTCAAAATTGTCTCCACAAAGTTTTATTAAAAAGTATTTAGTGAATTCGATAGATCTTAAGGAGATTTTTGTTGGCGATGATTTTCGATTTGGGCAGAATCGTGACGGCTCGCTTGATTTTTTTAAAGAAGCAGGACGGAAGCATGGCTTTCGTGTCAATGTTCTTGATCAGATTAAAGGCCGGGGGAGAAAGATTAGCAGTACGTTAATTCGTCAGTTAGTTGCCGAGGGTAAATTGTCGGATGTCCGGCGGTATTTGAACAGGCCGGTTACCATTTCCGGCGTTGTAGTCAAAGGTGAAGGCCGGGGCAAGAAGCTAGGTTTTCCAACAATTAATATTGATTATAACGATGTTGTTTTGCCGCCGACGGGAGTCTATGCTGTTTATGTGAATATAGGTTTAAAAAAATATCCGGCGATGGCGAATTTAGGTGTTAAGCCTTCTTTTACCGATAAGAATAAAAAAATTAATCTGGAAGCGCATATTTTTAATTTTACTAAAAGTCTTTATGGCAAGTTTGTCACTGTTGAGTTTATGAAAAGAATTCGCAATGAGCAAAAATTTTTATCAAAAGAAAAATTTATTGAACAATTAAAAAAGGATGAGAAGCGCGCGCGGGCAATTTTAAAGTAAGTATTTCATAAAAATTTGTTATTTTAATCAAATCCCATGATTTTAATTTTTAAAATCATGGGATTTTTTTTGCTTAGTTACAATTTTGCCTGATTGATTAGTGGAAAAAGATCAGTTTTAGTTATTGTGAGGCACTAAATATAGATAAATTTATGATTTTCACACCACATATTGTGGAATTTGGAAAGTGTTTACAAACGCTTATATTTTAACAATATACAGAAAATTTTATCAATTAATTTATTGACACTATTTATGAATCTATGTATACTGTGAATCGTAGTGGAGGGAAGTGGAGTAATGTGGTTTATTGAATAACTCTTAATCCCGATATTCAGTTCATTTTTTCTTCAGATTAATTAAAAGTCTCAATAGTTTAATTTTATTTGGCCTATCAATATGTTCTATGGCGAATACAATCATGGCATTGACCGAAAAGGGCGGTTGATTCTGCCTGCGAAATTTCGTGATGTTTGTAAAGATTGCGGGATTGAACGCTTTTTTATTACACGCGGTTTAGATAAATGTATTTTTATGTTTACTGAGGAGGAGTGGCGTTCTCAGGAACAAAAATTTAAGAATATGCCTTTTACAAAACAAGAAACGCGTAGTTTTAACCGGATGTTTTTTTCAGGTGCTGTTGATGTTATGCCAGACCGACAGGGACGATTTATTGTTCCACAATATTTAAAAGATTATGCGAATATTAAAAAGGAAGCTGTGGTGATTGGCGTTGCGAATCGTATTGAAATCTGGGATAAGAAAACATGGGAGACATTTTTTTCAAATTCAAGTGAGACTTTTGAACAGATTGCAGAAAATATGATGAATTTGTAGATGGATCTTGAATTTTGTTTTATGCTCTAAAGTTTCCAGGTTAAGTTAAATAAGGCGCAAAATATGATTGGTCAATTTAACGATAGAGTGGTCGAGCGAATGGAAGATATTTCGAATCAACACATATCAGTCATGCCGCGAGAGGTGATTGCAGGACTTAATATTAAAAAAGATGGAATTTACGCTGACGGTACTTTGGGGTTAGGAGGGCATTCAAAATTAATCGCGAGTCAATTAGATGAAAAAGGTCGACTCATATGCGTTGATAAAGATTTAAATTCATTGGAGCGTGCTAAGGAAAATTTAAAGGATCATTTAAACAAATGCGTATTTATTAATGAAGATTTTCGTAATATGGATAAAGTGTTCGAAAAACTGAAGATTCATGAATTAGATGGGATATTGCTTGATTTAGGGATTTCGAGTTTTCAATTAAATAATCCTGAGCGGGGATTTAGTTTAAGAATGCAGGGGCCGTTAGATATGCGGATGGACCAGTCTAATCAGATTTCAGCATATGATTTAATAAACTCTTTGTCAGAAAAAGAACTTTCGCAGATTTTCAAAGACTATGGTGAAGAACGCTGGCATCAACGAATTGCAAAAGGCGTTGTTCAGAACAGATCACGTAAACCAATTGAAACAACGGATGAATTAACTGAAATTATTCTTCAATCATTACCTTACAAAAAAGCTAAAGACCGTATTCATCCGGCGACAAGAAC
Organism: Candidatus Omnitrophota bacterium; assembly: GCA_020632515.1. GTDB lineage: Bacteria > Omnitrophota > Gorgyraeia > Zapsychrales > Zapsychraceae > JACKFK01. The sequence goes on from JACKFK010000008.1 coordinate 123,364, forward strand.
GTTTCAGGCTTTACGCATCGCGGTCAATCGAGAATTGGAAGCGTTAGAAGTTGCCTTAGACAATGGAATTAAGGCGCTTAAAATGGGAGGACGGTTTGTTATCATCTCTTTTCACTCCCTGGAAGACAGAATTGTTAAACATCGTTTTAAAAAGTTAGCCAAGGTGGGCACAGTAAAACTAATTGTAAAAAAACCTTTGCGGCCTAGTGAAGATGAGATTAGAAATAATCCTCGTTCTCGCAGCGCTCGTCTAAGGATTGTAGAAAGAGTTTAAATGAAACTTATTAAATTTATTAAAATAATTTTCTTTATCACTTTTCTAGCTGTCGTATACACTTATTTACAAATGCAGATTATTGATTTTGCCTACCAGGAAAAAAGGAAAGAACAGCAGGTCCGCAAGTTGATAGAAGTTAATGGTAATATTACTCACGCCATCCTTAACATGAAATCCGCTAGTAATATTGGAGGAAAAGTGTTAACGGAGGAATCCAAATTGCATTTTGTTGATCCCAATAATATTATTAAGATCATTACGCCCCGTGGAGTAGAGAAATTTAAAGAATCGCGGGCGCAAACACCAGAAATTAGAATGGGGAAGTGGCTGAGTTTTCTTCCCTTTGGCTCTGAAGCTGAAGCAAAACCGCGTTAAGATAGTATAAACATTCACATTTTAAATTTATACTTTTTTGATTGTATAAATTAAATGTTCATTAATTAATCTCAACCGTAACAGAAAACCTTTCTGTTACCCTACAACAATCATGTAAAGTGCAGATCAGGAAATACGGCCTCCGATTTATTGTAGTTTTTCTATCACTAATTATCTGCTTGTGTGTCTTTGCGGTTAAATTAGTGTTGATTCAGGTGTTTCGCGCCGATCATTTGGCCGCGCTTGCCGCCAAACAGCATAATCATTCTATCGAGATTGAACCTATTCGAGGGACTATTTCTGATCGACGGCTCAAGCCGTTGGCATTAAATGTTACGGCGTACTCTCTGTATGCGAATCCGCGGATGATGAGTCAGGTTGATAAAGAGGAAGCTGTTAAAAATTTGTCTGTTATTCTGCATCTGGATCCGCAGTTTATCGAAAAACGTTTAGCCAAAGACCGATTTTTTGTCTGGATAAAAAGAAAATTGCCTGTGGAATTAGCCGATAGCATCGAAGAGTTAAATATTAATGGATTAGATTTTATTAAGGAAAGTAAACGATATTATCCTAATGGCAGTTTGGCCGCGCATTTAATTGGTTTTTCTGGAATTGATAATTCGGGGTTGGAGGGAATAGAACTTTATTACAATAGTTTTTTAAAAGGGGAATCTGGCTGGAGGCAGTTGTTGCGTGACGCTCGTCAGCGTGATTTGATGATTGAAAAGAAGTATATCTCTCCCCGTGATGGATATAATATAGTTTTAACAATTGATGAAACAATTCAATATATCGCGGAGAGAGCTTTGGAAGCCGCTTTGCATAAGCACAACGCAAAAGCGGCCAGCATTATTGTCATGGACGTTAAGACGGGAGAAATATTAGCGTTAGCTAATCAACCTACATACGATTTAGATCATGTCGGACGAAGTAGTATAGAAAGTCGTACGAACCGAGCGATTAGTTTTGTGTATGAACCGGGTTCTGTATTTAAGATTGTAACTGCGGCTGCTGCTTTAGAAGAAGAAGCTTTCACGGAAGCTGATCAGATCTTCTGTGAAAATGGGGAATATCGGATTGCTAATCATACTTTACACGATCATCATCCACATGGAACGCTTACTTTTGCTGAGGTTTTTCAATATTCCAGTAATATTGGAACATCAAAAATTGCTCAGAAATTAGGGCCGGATAAAATTTATGAATACGGTCAACGATTTCGATTTGGTATTAAGACAAATATTGATATACTAGGAGAAGTTAACGGATATTTAAAATCTCCAAAATTATGGTCGAAGACTTCAATTGGGGCAATCCCCATGGGGCAGGAAGTAACGGTGACGCCATTACAGTTAGTCGCGGCTATTGCTGCGATAGCGAATGGCGGCGTTTATATGCAGCCGTATGTTGTAAAATCAATTAAAGATATTCATAATGAAGTGATTAAAGCTTTTAATCCAAAAGAGCTTGGACGGGTGATTAGCGAAGATACAGCTAAACGCGTGACAGATATCCTTGTCGGTGTTGTTGAGGAAGGAACGGGAAAAAGAGCGAAGATTGACGGGGTAAAGGTGGCTGGAAAGACAGGCACAGCGCAGAAAGTTGTAAATGGTACGTATTCTCATTCAGATTTTTATGCTACTTTTATGGGCTTTGCCCCGGCAGACAATCCTCGTATAGCGGCGGTGATTGTGTTTGATGAACCTCGCCCTAGTCATTTTGGTGGAACGGTCAGCGGACCGGTTTTTAAGGAAGTTGTTGAAAATACGTTGAAATATCTTGAATCCTCACAGGAAGAATATTTATTGCCACAATTAACTTTTAGAGCGCCGTAATTTATGCAATTAAAACAATTACTCGATAAAGTATATAATGGCCAAGTGCTCGACGCTTTTAAAGATATTGAAGTAGAGTTTATCACTGCGGATTCTCGTAAAGTAGCTGCGAATAGTTTATTTATTGCCCGTTCAGGAATGAAATATGATGGAGGGAATTTCATTGATATGGCCGTCGAGAAAGGCGCTAAAGTTATTGTTAGCGCGAAAGAGGTTCAATCATCTCAATCAAATTCACAAATTTGTTATTTAAAAACAGATAATCCTGATCAATTCTTGCGTCAAATCGCGCAAAAATTTTATGGCAACCTATCAGAGAAAATTAAAGTCATTGGTATTACTGGAACTAATGGTAAGACTACAATTAGCTATTTATTGGAATCAATTTTAAGGGAGGCCGGTAAAGAGAGCGGGCTGATTGGAACGATTAATCATCGCATTGGAAATAAAAGGATTCCTTCCTTTAATACAACGCCTTCATTGTTGGAAAATTTGGATTTTTTGTCGGAGATGATTCAAGAAGGAATTCCATATTGTATTATGGAAGTTTCTTCACACGCTCTTGATCAGGGTAGAGTTGATTTGATTGATTTTCATAGCGCTGTTTTTACCAATTTGACGCAAGATCATCTTGATTATCATAAATCCCTTGAGAATTATTTTTCTGCTAAATCAAAATTGTTTACTCAACTTTCCAGTGACGCGGTCAGTATTATTAATATTGATGATAATTATGGTAAAAAATTGGTTTCTAAAACATCGTCAAAGATTATTACTTATGGAATAAATAAAAGCGCCCAGGTTATGGCGAAAGATATTCAGCTTAGTACAACAGCGACTCAATTTAAATTAGTAACGCCTCAGGATACTGTTTTAATTAAAAGTAATTTATTAGGGTTGTTTAATGTTTATAACATACTGGCTGCCGTATCGTTTTGTCTAAATGAAGATATTAGTCTAGATATCATTAAAAGATCAATCGAACATTTAAAACAAGTTCCAGGACGGCTGGAAAAGATTGATTACGGTCAAGATTTTACGATTCTTATTGATTACGCCCATACGCATGACGCGTTAGAAAATGTGTTAAGAACAATTAAAGACACTTGCGATTCTAAGATTATCCTTGTCTTTGGTTGCGGAGGAGATCGTGATCAATCTAAACGTTTTAAAATGGGGAAGGTGGCCAGCCGATTAGCTGATTATAGCATCGTTACCAGCGATAATCCGCGCAGCGAAGATCCGGAGGTGATCATTGAGCAGATTACTAAAGGATTTAAAATGGGACAGTATGAAGTTGAAGTGGATCGGTTTAAAGCTATTGAAAAAGCACTGACGATGGCAGAGGCGGATGATATTGTTTTAATTGCGGGGAAGGGGCATGAAAATTATCAAATTTTTAAAGAGCGCACGATTAAATTTGATGAAAGAAGAATTATAAAGGATTTGCTTCAATGTTAACAACGCTTGATATTATTACTGCTACCCGGGGCGCACTTTTAGACGGATCAAAAATAAAAAGATTTAAAAGTGTTTCTATTGATTCCAGGAAAATAAAACCAGGCGCATTATTTATTGCGATTGTAGGACAGCGATTTGATGGCCATAAGTTTATTGAAGAAGCTATTGAGCAGGGCGCTGTGGGGGTTGTGGTTTCAAAAAAGATTAAGATAAATTCAAATGTTGTCGTTGTCCGGGTTGAAGACACGACGCAGGCGCTGGGACAAATTGCCGGATTTTATCGTCAGCAATTTAATATTCCTGTTGTGGCTATAACCGGCAGCGCAGGCAAGACGACGACAAAAGAAATGATAGCGGCGGTATTAAAATCTAAATGGAGAGTATTAAAAAATTATAAAACAGAAAATAACCAGTTTGGCGTACCGTTAACGTTGCTGAAACTTAAAAGAACTCATAACATGGTTGTTTTGGAATTAGGAACGAATAGGCCAGGAGATATCGCATGGCTGGCGCGGATTGCTCAGCCGACAGTTGCGGTGTTTACGAATATTGGAGAATCGCATTTGGAAGAGTTAAAATCGGCAAAAGGGGTTTTTCAGGAGAAACTGCAATTAATTAAGTATCTTCATCAAGATGGAAAAATTGTATATAACAAGGATGATGCTTATTTGAAAAAGATTAAAGTGATGAAAACATCACAACGAAAAATAAGTTATTCTATTGAGCAAAAAGCAGATGTCAGCGTGGATGATCGGATAAATCTACAAGGAAGATTTGTTAAGTTTACGATTAAGAATGTAAAGTTTATGTTAAAGAGTCCGGCTGCGCATAATGTTTTAAATGCCTTAGCCACGGTCTGTGTGGGGCGGTGTTTTTCGATGAAGTTGGAGGAAATAAATAAGTGTTTGAATCGTTTCACTTTTGTCGATGGACGACAGAAATGGAGTCGGCAAGGTTCGTTTTGGTTAATTGATGACTCATATAATTCCAATCCTATTTCTTTTCGCAGCGCTATTGAGACTTTAGACGCGTTAAATATAAAGGGGCGGAAAATTCTTATTTGTGCTGATATGTTGGAACTGGGTGAGAATTCAAAACGGTTGCATGAACTAATGGGGCAGCGATTGCTTCAGTCGTCGGTTAATATGGTTTTTACCATAGGTAAGCATGCTCAAATTATTTCGCAAGTTTTAAAGAGTAATATTAACGATATTTTAGCCGTGCATTACGCAGATGTTGGAGAACTGCATCGACAATTAAAAGATTTTTGTCAAAAAGGCGATGTCCTGCTGATCAAAGGTTCACGAGGTATGCAGTTGGATCAAACAGTTAAATTCTTGCAGCAAAACCATAATTAAGTAAAGCTATGTTTTATTTTTTATCAGGACTTAGAGATACATTTTCTGGATTAAATCTATTTCGTTATATTACTTTTCGCGCGGGGATGGCTGCGGTGACGACTTTTTTATTATGTGTTATTTTTGGTCCGTTTTTTATACGCATATTAAAGAAAATGAAGTTTCAGGAAATTACCAAGAGAGATGATTGTCCAATATTAGACCAGTTTCAGGGCGGTAAACAAGGAACCCCGACCATGGGAGGAATTTTTGTCGTTGGAAGTATAGCGGTCTCGATACTGTTATGGAATGATTTAGCTAATCCTTACGTCTTGATGACGCTATTTACTTTATTAAGTTTGGCTTGTTTGGGATTTTACGATGATTACATTAAATTGACTAAAAAAGGTCAGCGGGGATTAAAAAAACGTTCTAAATTATTTTGGCAAATAGTGATTGGAGCGGTCATGGGGTTATTTGTATATTATAATCCTAATACCTCGTCAGATTTGACATTTCCATTTTTTAAAAATTTGGTTTGGAATTTAGGAATTTTTTATATACCCGTCGTTGCCATCATTTTAATTGGAACATCAAATGCTGTTAATTTAACGGATGGTTTAGATGGTCTAGCTATTGGCTGTGTTTTAATTGTCAGTTTGACTTTGGCGATTTTGTGCTATATTACCGGCCATGTTCGTTTTAGTGAATATTTGTTTATTCCTTATGTTGCCAGCGTCGGGGAATTATCCATTATTTGTATGGCTATCTTAGGAGCAAGTCTTGGATTTTTATGGTTTAACGCTCATCCAGCCAGTGTTTTTATGGGGGATACAGGGTCTTTATCTCTTGGAGGGACATTGGGAATTATTTCTGTGATTATTAAGAAAGAGCTTTTGCTGGTTGTGTTAGGCGGTGTTTTTGTAGTGGAGGCGTTATCAGTAATTTTACAGGTATTTTCTGTTAAGGTACGGGGAAAAAGGATATTTAAGGTCTCGCCGTTACATCATCATTTACAATTATCAGGTTGGGAAGAATCGAAAATTATTATTCGTTTTTGGATAATTGCGATTATTCTCGCGTTATTAACATTGACGACATTAAAAATTAGGTAATAAATGTTAGACATTAATAATAAGAAGATCACGATTATTGGGGCAAAAAAAACCGGCAGCGCTTTAATAAATCTGATTTTACATTTTAAGGGTATCGCAAAGATATCCGAGACCGCATCATTTTCACAAGAACATTTGGATTGGTTTGATAAACATTGTGTTCAATATGAATCCGGCGGGCATAGTGAGGCGTTTATTAAAGATAGCGATATTGTTGTTATAAGTCCTGGTGTGCGGATGGATGGACCAGCGGTCTGTTGGGCTAGGTTTGCCGGTATTCCTGTTTTAGGAGAAATTGAATTTGCAGCACAATTTTGTACAGTTCCAATTATTGCTGTGACTGGAAGTAATGGAAAGTCAACGGTCTCCACTTTAATTTACGAAATTCTTCACGCTAATGGAAAAAAAGTAGCGCTTTGCGGAAATATTGGATATCCATTTTCTCAATGCCTTGTTGAGCAGGATAATCTCGATTATATTGTGATTGAAGTTAGTTCATTTCAATTAGAATCAATGTTAGAACCTAATTCGCCTTTTTTAAATAAAAATTTCAAAGGTCGGCGAAGATGGTTTAAAGGATTTAAGCCAAAAATCGCGGTGCTGCTTAATCTTAATCAGAATCATTTAGATCGGCATAAGGATATGGAAGAATATTTTCAAGCTAAAGCCAGATTGTTTTCGAATCAAGATAACGCGGATTACGCTGTGATCGATGGCGATGGAGATTATTTCTCTCGGTTAAGAACTAAAGTTAACGCGCAGATCATTCCTTTTAATACTAATGAACAGGGTGAGAATTTTAATCACAATGCGGTTATGAAAGTAGGGCAGATTTTAAAAGTAGATAATGAAATTTGTTCGAAGGTATTTACAGAGTTTAGGGGATTAGAGCATCGGTTGGAATGGGTGAGAAATCTTGATGGAATTGATTTTATTAATGATTCCAAAGCGACAACCGCGGAAGCTTGTCGATGGGCGCTGAATCAAATTAATCAGCCGATATTGATGATTTGCGGAGGGCGAGATAAAAATATCGATTTTTCTGTTTTAGCTCATCTTGTGCATGAAAAAGTTAAAAAGATTTTTGCCTTTGGAGAAGCGAAACAAAAAATTAAGCAGACGTTTGAAACGTTTGTTCAAGTGGAAGAATGTGATGTTTTGGAAAATGCGGTGAGAAAAGCGAGATCTTCCGCGAATAAAGGAGATTGTGTGGTGTTAACACCGATGTGCACGAGCTTTGACATGTTTACCAATTTTGAAGAGCGGGGACGTGTTTTTAAAGAAATTGTGAATAAATTAGAGTAATCGTTAGCGGAGATAAATTATGCGTCAGATAAGAATTTCTATTGCGACCATCGTTACCATTCTTATTTGTATTGGGATTGTTATGATATTTAGTTCCAGCGGGGTTTATGCCCGGCAAGAATTAAAACAGACAACGTATTTTTTGAATCGGCATTTGGTTTTCTTAGTTATTGGATTTATATTAACTTTTTCCATTATGGCTTTGGATTATCGCGATTTACGCAAATACGCTAAGCCAATGTTGATCATAACTATTGCAATGCTTGTTTTTGTTTTATTTCCCGGTATTGGAAAAATAACTTATGGTGCTAGACGATGGTTTAGTTTTGGGCCGATTAATTTTCAGCCTTCTGAACTGGCCAAGATTACAATGTTGATTTATGTAGCAGATTTTCTGGCCAGAAAAAAAGGAAAGATTACTAGTTTTAAGGAAGGTTTTTTACCGATTATTTTGATATTAGGGGTAGTGAGCGTCTTAATTCTAAAGCAACCTGATTTAGGGAATGTTGTTTTAATTGCCAGTATAACTTTGATTATGATTTTTTTGGCAGGCGCGCGGGTATCGCATATTTTATCTTTAGGGTTATTATCATTGCCTGCGTTATATATTCTTGTTTTTAAAGTGCCTTACCGTTTAAAACGTATAGTGGCTTTTTTAGATCCGTGGCAGGATAGTCAAGGGGCGGGGTTTCAGTTAACACAATCACAAATTGCGTTGGGGTCCGGCGGTGTTTTTGGCGTTGGTTTAGGAAAAAGCATGCAGAAACTCTTTTATCTTCCTGCGGCGCACACGGATTTTATTTTTTCGATTATCGGCGAAGAGTTGGGGCTTATCGGAACGTTTGTAATTTTGATACTGTTTATAGCTTTTATATGGCAGGGGGCGCGGATTGTAAAACGGACGACTAACCCTTTCGGATATTTTCTTGCTGTAGGGATTGTATCGATGTTAGGTTTGCAGGCTGTTGTTAATTTGGGGGTGAGTATTGGCGCCTTTCCAACTAAAGGCTTGCCGCTTCCCTTTATTAGTTATGGTGGTTCGGCATTAATATTTAATATGATGGCTGTGGGGCTTTTACTGAATATCTCCCGGATTGAAGATTTATGAGAATTATCCTGGCTACAGGCGGCACGGGAGGGCATTTATTTCCAGCATTAAAAACAGCGGTTGTTCTTAAAAATCTTGGGCATGAAATTATATTTTGCGGATCATTTGGCGTCGCTGTTGAAAAAATTACTGATTATGGATTTGAATATCATAATTTAAATGCTAAAGGATTGTCTTTCTCCACGCCAATCAAATTTATCCAAACTGCAATGATTTTGCTTGCGGTTTCTTTTAAATCGATAGCTCTTTTAAATAAAATACAACCAGCTGTGATTTGTGGGTTCGGCGGATACGGAGCTTTTCCTATTATCTTTGCGGGGTGTTTTAAACGGATTCCTTGTATGATTCATGAACAAAATGTTGTGCCGGGACGAGCGAATAAAATGTTGGATCGGTGGGTGAGGAAAGTAGCGGTTAGTTTTAAAGCGGCTAGAAAATATTTTAAGAATCCAAATATTGTTTTGACAGGCTGCCCGTGTCATCACACGAAAGTTAAATTATCACAGAAAGAATGCCGTGCTAAATTTGGTTTGGATAGAGATCGGTTAACGCTTTTAATTATTGGTGGTAGTCAGGGAAGTCAGCGAATTAATGAAGTTGTTTCTCAGGCAGTAATGACGTTAGAAAATAAAGCTGATATTCAAGTTATTCACATGACAGGCCCTAAGGATTGCGATAGTATAAAAACTCTTTATCTTAAGCTAAAGTTACCAACAGCTGTTTTTCCATTTATTGATTGTATAGAAACAGCTTATCAGGCAGCAGATTTGGTGATAGCGCGCAGCGGCGCGGCGACGGTATCGGAATTAGCAGTCTTTCAGAAGTTGTCTATATTAATTCCTTATCCACACGCGGGGGGACATCAAAAAGAAAACGCAAAAATACTGGCTGATTGTCATGAGGCTACTATAATAGACGAGAAAGAATTAACAGCAGATACTTTAAGAAAAATCATTCTTGAACAATTGCAAAGAATTATTTCAGGCGGGGTAGACGGTAGAGGCCTTTCTCAAATAACTATTCCCGAAGCAGATCATCAATTAGCAAAAGAAATTATTGCCTTGGGTTCATGAAAAAATATGCCGCTTTTTTATTAGGATTATTTATTTTCTCGTCAGTGTCGGGTGAATGCCGTGATTGGAAGGAATATAAAAGGCGGTATTTTATTATTTATCATAATGATGCCCCGCAGGATTTTATTAAAGAAGTGGATAAGGCCGCGGAAGAGTATTATCGTGAGATTGCGCGGAATTTAGGTTTTACCCGTTATGATGCCTGGACGTGGGATGATCGGGCGAGAATTTATATTTATGATGATTCTGAAGATTATGTACAGTCATCAAAATTAGCCCAATGGTCGCATGGGGCAGCGTCTCCAGAAGATAAAATTATTCGCACTTTTCCATCAGCTCATGGTTTTTTTGATTCCACATTACCGCATGAAATTGGACATATTATATTTCGGGAATTTATCGGGTTTCGCGCGCGCGTACCGGCATGGTTTGAAGAAGGCGTGGCCATGTATCAGGAGAAAGCCAAACGCTGGGGCGCAGACGAACATGTTAAAGAAGCTTTAGATAATGGTCGGTTTATTAGCATTATGGATTTAACGGCTCTTCGATTGACGACAAGAACTGGTCAAGATGTTGTAAATCTTTTTTACGCGGAATCAGCCAGCATTGTAAATTTTTTGATCAGTGAATATGGAAAAACAAAATTTGTTCATTTCTGCAGGAAATTGAAAGAAGGAGCTTCTTTTGAAAAGGCTCTTGCTAAAGTATACGTAAATATAAAAGACTTAGAACGATTAAATACAAAATGGGTAGAATATGTCAAAACTAAATAAACAACATCATTATCATCTTATTGGAATTGGCGGAATTGGAATGGGAGCGATTGCCTCCTTATTATTAGCGAAAGGCTATAAGGTAACTGGGTCTGATGCAAAAGAAAATGACATGGTCAAGAACTTGATAGAGCAAGGCGCTCAGATTTCAATTGGCCATGATTCTTCTTTGATTGCAGGCGCAGATGGGGTTGTTTATTCGTCGGCGATTAAATTTGATAATCAGGAAATTATATACGCGAAAAATAAAGAAATACCACTTTATCAGCGAGCAGATATATTAGCTGAGTTAATGTCGGAGCATATTGGCATTACCGTAGCAGGAGCTCATGGCAAGACAACGACTTCATCAATGACATGTCAGTTATTGATGAAGGCGGGACTGCAGCCGACAGTTGCTATTGGTGGAATTGTCAGAGGATTGTCGGCCAATGCCAAACTAGGTCAAGGAAAGTATTTTGTCTCTGAGGTGGATGAGAGCGACGGATCATTTTTAAAATTTTATCCACACTATTCACTGATCACTAATATTGATTATGAACATCTTGATTATTATAAATCGTGGGATAATATCATTAAAGCCTACAAGCAATTTGTGGCTAACACGCATCCAGATGGAATAATTATCGGCTGCGGTGAAGACGAAAATGTTATGTCGTTATTAAAATCTTCCAACAGGAAATTTGTGACTTATGGTTTTTCATCGGATTTTGATGTTTTCGCGCAGCAATTAACACAAACAGATTTCTCATCGTCGTTTCATTGTTTCGCTTTTGGAAAATCGTTAGGTCTTTTTGAATTATCGCTTCCCGGCAAACATAATATTCTTAATGCGATGGCGGTGATATCTCTCGGGTTAAAAATGGGCGTAGATTTAAATATTATTAAAGAGGGAATGAAGAAATTTGAAGGGGTTCAGCGTCGGTTTCAATTAATTGACAATATCAATAATATTAAGGTTATTGACGACTACGCGCATCATCCTACGGAAATTAAAATGACGTTGCAGGCTGCGGAGCGATTTAAAAAAGAACGTTTAATCGCGGTGTTTCAACCTCATCGGTATTCGCGTTTTAATTCTTTATTTGATGAATTTGCCGAGGCATTAAAGAATTGTGATTATTTAATTATAACTGATATTTACACCGCTGGAGAATCTCCTATAGCTGGCGTAACAATTGAAAGATTCGAGAAGTTAATGCGGGAAAAAACAATAAAGCCAGTTAAATATGTTGAAAAGGAAAAACTTGTTCAATTTATTTCTGCAGAAGCGAAAGAAGGTGATATGGTTTTAATGTTAGGGGCGGGAGATATCACGAAAATCGCTTATCTATTGGCCGAAGAATTGAATTGTTCGCGGCAAAAACAAACAGAACGGGTATAAGTAAGGGGAATTTATGAAGAAGCAGCTTGAGAAAAAGTGCCGTGTTGGTGTTCTAATGGGGGGATGTTCTTCTGAACGAGAGATTTCTCTTAAATCTGGTAAAGCTGTGTATCAATCTTTGTTAACGCAGGGATATGATGCTGTCAGTATTGATCTTAATGAAATGGAGATAAGAAAAATAAATGAAACAATATTGAAGGCGAAGATTGATGTCGCGTTTATTGCTCTTCACGGACAGTGGGGGGAAGACGGGCGTATTCAATTTTTATTAGAGGATTTGAATATTCCCTATACAGGATCAGGACCGCAAGCAAGTCAGAAGGCATTGCATAAGGTAAAGGCGCAGAAAATATTTGAGACAAATGGTATAACTATTGCGAAATATGTTAGTTTGTTAAGGGGTGATGAAGCGGATAAAAATGCAGTTATTGATAATTGGAATATTTTTCCCTGTATTGTTAAGCCATCAGCTGAAGGTTCAAGTTTTGGTATCAAGCTTGTGTTCTCCAAAGAAGAGTTGGGGCCTGCTGTGGATTTTGCTTTTGAGTTTGATGAAAATGTTTTAATTGAGAAATATATCAAAGGGCGAGAGTTAACAGTCGGTATTTTAGATGGGCGGCCTTTGCCAATTATTGAAATTTGTCCTCAAGGAAGTTTTTTTGATTTTCAATGTAAATATCGTAAAGGTATGACAGATTATAAAGTTCCGGCAGAGTTAGATCTTGCTTTAAGCCGGACGATTCAAGAAACAGCTGTCAGGGCGCATCATTTGCTGGGATGTCGGCATTTTTCGAGAGTTGATTTTATGTTAGCAGAAAATAATCAACATTTTGTTTTAGAAGTAAACACGATTCCGGGTTTTACAGAAACAAGTCTTTTGCCTAAAGCGGCAAAGGTTGCTGGTTTAAATTTCGATCAATTAATTTCTAGGATTTTGGTATTAGCTTATGGCTCGAAAGAAGAAGTTAAAAATTCCGCCGTCACTATTTAAATTTTTTATTGTCGGTATTCTTTCTTTGACTTTTGGACTGCTTATTGTTCATTGGACTGTTAGGATGGTTGTAAATTCCAGTTATTTTCGTGTTAGTGAAATTGGAATAGATCCGTCTCTTCATTTTATTAATAAATCGGAATTGGCAAAATTGCAGGGGATGAATATTTTTACCGTTGATTTGGGAGAGATTCAGCAAAGATTGCGGTTACGGTATCCGCAGATGACGGAATTAAAAGTAATTAAGAGATTTCCAAATAAGATTTTAATTCAGGCTAAAAAAAGAGAGCCTTTCGCGCAGATGGAATTTAAAAAGAAAATACTAACCATTGATCACTTGGGGGTTGTTTTATCATCGACGAGTCAGAAAGAAGACCGCCTTCCTTTTATAATCGGAATGGATGAGAAATACGCAAATGTGACAGTTGGGCGCGAATTAAATCAGCACAATATGCAAATAGGTTTGAAGATTCTTCGAGAGTTTCAGGCGCAGCCGCTTCTTTCCATAACCGCTGTTAAGGGCATTGATATTAGTAAGCTTTCTAAAATTATCCTGAATTTGAATCAAGGGATTGAGGTTTATTTAGACCATGAAAATATTGATCAGCGTATGCAGATCTTAAGTCTTATATTTTCTCAAAGTGATTTTGACATAGAACAGGTCAAATATATTGATTTGCGATTTAAAGAACCAAGATTAGGAAAGAAGTAGGAAGTTATTATGATTAATCGAATGGTCAGTGATAAGATTTTCTGTGGTTTAGATATCGGGGCGCAGAAAATTAAAGTTAGTATTATCAAGGCTGTAGATCCGCAGTCGATTGAACTTCTTGGCGTCTACGAGAATAATGTTTTCGGATTTCATGACAATGCCGTGAGTGATTTGAATGAACTTGGAGAATGTATTCATCACGCGATTAATGATCTGATAAAGAAAATTGGCGTGCGGGTGAAAGCTGTTCAACTAGGTGTTAATGGCGGTCTTATTTCTTCTAGAGAAACATCGACAGCGATCCCGCTGGTGGATCATGGCACAAAAATTATTGCGCAGCGGGATATTAATCGTTTGAATAATCAGGCGCGTTTATTAGGTTTGAGAATGGAGGAAGAAGTCTTACATGATTTGCCACAGGTTTATCAGGTTGATGATGTGAATTCCGCGAATAATCCTCTGGGTTTATACGGACGGAAGTTAGGGGTTAAATCTTTTATGATTACGGCGAATGAGAATAGGATGCGTAATATTATAAACGCAGTTAATCAGGCTGGCTTTGAAGTTGAAAATGTTTTTTTTAATAGTTATGCGGCGGCCGAGGTGGTGTTAAATGAACGACAGAAGAAAGACGGTAGTTTATTGATTGATATCGGTGCCCGTACAACGAGTCTTTTAATGTTTAAGGAAGATATTTTAAAATTTGTTAAGACTATTGATCTTGGAGGAAATCGTTTTTCCCGACATATAGCTGAGCAGTTAAATTTACCTTTGAATATGGCTGAAGAGATTAAGAAATCTTATGCCGCAGTGATTCACGCACATGAACAAGAAGGGGAAGAAGAAATTCTTGTTAAACGCGAGAGTAATTATTTTCCTATTAAGCGTCAATTAATTTGTCAATCTATTGAAGAGGAAATTGGTGAATTAATTGAAGGAATTGATCAAACTGTGAATGCTTCCGGGATGTATGATCAAATTACGCAAGGAATTGTGTTAACTGGCGGCGGTGCTTTGCTTCCCGGTTTGATTGAACGTATAGGTGAGCGGTGTCATATGCCTGTGGAGCTGGGAAAAGTTCATATGAAAATTCAAAAGCAATTAAGCAACGCGGCGATTTTCAGTTCAGCGATCGGATTAGCGCAAAGCGGTTTTAAAAAATCGATTGGATACAAATTATCCGCTAATGAACATTCGCAGTGGTGGCAGAGCCTCATGCATAAAGTTAAAGAACTTTATCAGGAATATTTTTAATTGTTGTTTTTCTTAGGTGGCGAGTTCTTATTTGATTGAAAGCGGAGGCGGCTAATATGATAGCTCATTTCTCGGATTTGACTGCGGATTCTTTGCATAGAACTGAACATAAAAAGCATCCAAAAGGAATTGAGTAATAAGAGAAAGACAATAATAGTGATATTATTGGATTGCGCAATCATGATACGTTGAATTGCTGAATCTTTTGCGGCTTGATAGTTTGAGTCAATAACATTAAACATATTGACGAACCAAAAGAGAAATATTATGAAAAGTACAATCTGGAAAAATGTTAAATAAAAATGACGCATCAGCCACTTGGCTGTCATATTATCCCATTTTCGTACTTTATTCATGATATCGTTAAAAGGCATTTGAATCTCCTGTAAAAGTAATGTGTTTTAAAGTTAAAGTATAACATATAATTTTTGATTTTGCTAAGTATAAGCGAGGAAAGATAGATGCATAAAATTTTGATTGTAGACGATGAACGGATCAATTTAGCCCTGGTTAAATTCGGTCTTTCAGAACAGCGGTATAAGGTATTTGAGGCTAATGATGGGGATGTGGCTTTAGAGGTTGTTAAAGCGGAGAATCCGGATTTGATTATTCTTGATGTGCAAATGCCGCGGATGAATGGTTTAGAATTTATGAATGAACTCAAAATGCTGCAAGGATTAGATACTATTCCTGTTATCATGCTGACAGCTAATGAAACTATGCAGGATATCTTTACATTGGAAGGTGTTCGCGGATATTTTGTCAAACCAGTTGATCTGCCTTCATTGCTTGCCAAAGTTAAAGAAATTTTAGGGGATGATCCTGATTAATTTAACAATTTAGGAAGGTTTACTTTGATTAGAGTTAGTATATTTTTAACTTTTATTATTCTCGGGCTTTGTTTAATTGCGCTTAACCGGACACGCGGGATATGGGTTTTAAATAACGCGCGGCGTAAAGGATTATATCCGCCTAAAGGCAAAGCCACGATGTTTGATGTGCGACGGCTTATTTTAAGCGGAGAAAAGGAACTGGCTATTCGCATTTATTGTGAGATTTTTGAAGTCAGTCGAAAGGAAGCGGTTAAAGCTGTTGATGAACTGGAAAAAGGGATTAAAGAAAAAAAAGCTGATCCCGGACGTTAATTTATTAATCTGCAGTATTTCCCTCGGATTCTGCATAATTTATTCTTCATTTGTTTCTGCGCAAACAGCATCTTTTTCAATTCATTTTATTAATGTTGGTTATGGGGATGCTATTTTGCTGCAATTTCCGGATGGAAAAAATTTTCTTATTGATGCGGGAGAGGATGAGTATAGTAAAACGTTATTGGATTATCTAAAGAAACGCAATGTAACGCATATTCATTCGGCAATTATGACGCACCCGCATAAAAATCATTTTCAGGGGTTTATCAGGATTCTCGACGAAATGCCGGTAGATCAAATGTATGTGAATGGTGATGAACGGGCAGAAGAACGCTATGATGAACTCATCACCATGCTCGCGCAAAAAATGGTAAAAGTTAATTTATTAAAGCAAGGCGATCAGTTGCGTGAAGGCACTATTCGTATTCTTCATCCAGAAACAGTGGATGTGAGTGTGAATGACAGCTCTTTGGTAACATTAGTCACTTTTCAAAAAATACGTATTCTTTTATTGGCAGATGTGGGCCCAAAAGAGCTTGATAAGATTCTTGCCGCAAATCCACAGCTTAAGGATGTGGATGTCATCCAGATCCCTCATCATGGCAAAACAATTACGAAAGAATTTATGAAAATATTTCGTAACAAGGTTTTTATCGCATCGACAGGGCCAAATTCTTGGGGAGAAATCGATGAAGCTAAGATGAGCGGCTTACAGGGAGACGTTTATCGTACGGATCGTCATGGCACGATTATTATACAATCCGATGGACAACAAATACAGGTAAAACATGAGTAACATTAAACAACAGCGTCGAATATGGTGGATGGCGGCAGGTTTATGGCTGGGTGTGATTTATTCAACATTATCTTTGGTTCGTCCGGTGTGTGAATATTTAAAGACAAACACGCCGTTTGCATTATTTGTGAATTTGATGATGGGATCTTTTTTGAGCGGATTGATAATCATAATTTTAAGAACTATGAAAATAAAGTCTGTGCAAAGAATGTGGTTTTTAAGTGGTGTTGTGATATTGTATATTGTTGGATTTTGGATGGTCGAGCATCCAGAGGAAAAGCTGCATTTGATAGAGTATGGGTTGCTGGCCTATTTGATTTTTAAGGCGCTTCAAATGGATGTGCATCGGGTTAAAGCTTATATAGGAGCATTTGTATTAACAAGTTTGTGTGGTTGGGGGGATGAGATTATCCAGCATTATTTACCGAATCGCTACTATCAAGTGACGGATGTGCAGTTGAATATTTTTAGCGGACTTTTGGGGTTGTTATTAACGTATGTTATGGAGGAAGATGGGTGGCTTATGAAGGATGAAGGAGCAAAAAGATGAGTGAATTTCGTCGGGACTTTATGGATTTTGAAGACAAAATTTGGTTAAACGCGGCCAGTGAAGGGCCGCTGCCGCTCAAAGCCGTGGAGGCTTTGAAAGAATCCATTGTGTGGAAGAGTCGTCCGTACTTGCTTGATTTGCCGAAATTCGCGCTAGTCCCGCGGGAACTCAAAAAGAGTATCGGGCGATTGTTTAATGTTGAAGCTAAAGATGTGATTCTAGCTAACAGTGCCAGTTATGGTCTGCATATATTGGCGAATGGCATGCAATGGCAGGCTGGAGATGAGATTCTTGTTATGCAGAATGATTTTCCGACGGATATCTTGCCATGGTTAGCTTTAGAAAAAAAGGGCGTGAAGGTTCGACAGCTGGCGGCAAATGATAAAGTGCTCACACCGGATGAATTTTTAACAAATATCACAGAGCGCACGCGTTTATTTTGTATTTCGCAAGTGCATACATTTACGGGGATTATCCTTGAGATTGAAAAGATGGCGCGCATTGCAAAGGATAAGAATATTATTTTTGTGTTGAATGTGGCCCAGTCAGCCGGGGGTATGCCGGTGGATTTATCTAATATTCCTGTTGATGCTGTTGTTGGGGCTGGATACAAGTGGATTTGCGGCCCATATGGAACCGGCTTTGCCTGGATTCATCCACAATTACGTGAACAACTAGATTATAATCACGCGTATTGGCCGGTTGTATTGAATAATGAAGACCTAAAAAGCGAAGGGCCGATTGTTTATACGGAAGATCATTCCGCGCGGCAATTCGATATTTTTGGAACAGCAAATTTTTTCAACTTCGTGCCGTTGACAACCTCGATTAATTATTTACTAGATATTGGAATCGAACGTATTTGGCGGCATAATCAGCAGTTGGTTGATCGGTTTATTACCGGGTTGGATCGGGGGCAATATCAGCTAGTTAGCCCTGAGCAAGGTGCAGCTCGATCAAATTTGGTGGTTTTTTCCCATAAAGATCCTCAGCAAAATTCTTCTTTATTTAAACGTTTATCAGACAAAGGGGTCTTTACAGCCTTTTGGAAGAATAATATCCGCGTTTCACCTCATCTCTATAATTCTTCAAAAGATATTGACTGTATTTTATCTCTCCTTGAAAAAAACTGAGAAAAAAACGAGAACGGTTCTCACTAACTTTCTGTAATTCATTAAGTTACGCTAGAAGTGTCACCAGTTTTAGAAATTTTTGATTTTTAAGATAAAGAAAATAGAGTTTATTTTTGAGAGAACGGTTTCTTTTTGCAAGTATCTGTAACTTATGTGGTTATGGGATTGCACAAAATATAAACTTGCAAGTTATTTATTTTCATAATGTTATGATATTGACGGCAATGAATATTTTATTTAATATTCCGGAATTAATGCATAGATATGTCATACTTTAAATAGGAATTTATTGTTAACTTGGGGGCGTGATTTAAATAAAATGTGTTCCTGCTGCATCGCTTCAATGATGCAAAATGTCGGGAACGGATTAAGGAGGTGATTCAAATGAAAAAAGCATTAGTGCTGTTCATCGTTCTCGCCTTAATTGGCATGGCAGCTCCGGTTTTTGCTGGAGATATGCCTGCTCCAATTGATAAACTCACCGGAGGATTCGTTGAGATTATCAAATCTCCATTAGCTCTTTATGAGCACCCTAAAAGTGAAATGGAAGGACATGATCATATGGCTATTGGGTTAGTCAAAGGTCTTGTTGAAGCACCATTTCATTTTGTGAAAAGGGCCGGAGGTGGAGTGCTTGATGTAGTTACTTTTCCTATTGAATAAGAAAAGATAACTGCATTTGCAAATGTAGTTTTTTGGGTCGATTCCTACACTAGGAGTCGACCCTTTTTCATTCTAAGTGTTAAATGGGAGTGGTTTTTCTCTCTTGATTTTAAATCTTTGCGCAAAGACATGATTATGTTAAAATAAAATCCTCTTACCACCAGTCAATTAATTCTGGAGAAATAAATGGGGTTATTAGTCAACGGACAATGGACAACAGATTGGTATCAACCGGATATCAATGGAAAATTTGTACGGCCTCCAACCCAATTTCGGCAGCGTTTATCGACCGATGGCACCACACCTTTTAGAGAAGAAGCGAATCGTTATCATTTATATGTATCTTTGGCCTGCCCTTGGGCGCATCGTGCATTAATTATGCGAAAATTGCGTAAACTAGAAGAAGTTGTTGGGTTATCCAT
>JACKFK010000009.1 GCA_020632515.1 Candidatus Omnitrophota bacterium
GTAAGGATGATGAGTGTGAGAGTGACGAATAAATGAGTTAGCTTTCAGCCGTCAGCTATCAGCCATCAGATATCAGCTGTCAGTTGTCAGTCATCAGAATAAAATCTGAAAGCTGAAATCTGATAGCTGACAGCTGGAAAAAAATCAACCAACTTCCCCCTTAGGTTGAGTGAACGATAGATTACAGAAAGAGTGCGTTTAATTTAAGGAGGAAGGTATGACAAAACAATTTCGAATTTTTAAACTTTTTCTAATCGCGGCATTTATTGGCGCCTTTGTGCAAGCGCCAGCCCAGTCCATGGAAAATCAGGCGCGCAGTTCAGCGGAAAGTTTACAGGTTGATCCGCATTCCGGCAGCGCCTCTGTATCGTTTCCCATCATTGTAGCGCAAGGCCGCGCCGGGATTCAGCCAAACTTAGCGCTTAGCTATAACTCAAATGCTAAAGAAAGCATTTCAGGGTATGGTTGGAGCCTGGAATTAGGTTCTGTTCACCGTTCCACAAAAAACGGTGTTTTAAGTTTTAGCAGCGCTGACACCTATCTGCTTTTACAAAACGGGAGCACCCAAGAAATTCGTTATGATTCACCAAGCGCAACGTTTCAACTCAAGGAAGAAGGATCTTTTATGAAGATTTGGCAGGATAATAACGCTTTTCATATGAAAGATCGAAACGGAACATATTATTTATTTGGAGAAGATAACACCAACCGGGAATATGATCCTAATCAAACAAACCATATTTTAAAGTGGAATCTCAATCATGTGGAAGATGTGCATGGCAATTATATGGATATCACTTATTTACCGGATGGAAACAAACAGTATCCTTTAAAAATTGAATATACAGGTAACTCTCAAGTGCCAACACTTCCGTTTGCCACAATTGATTTTGTTTATGAAGATCCCCGTCCTGATCCTCAGTATAGTTATGTGAGCGGAATAAAAATTACGACCACAAAAAGACTCAAAGAAATTACTGTCAAAGCCAATGGCGTATTACAACGAAAATACATCCTAAGTTATAACATCAGCCCGGCCACCAATCGCAGTTTATTAACCAGCGTCAAACAGATCGGCAGTGATGGGGTAACCGAATTTCCTGAAACAGTTTTCAGTTATGAAGACAACGGCAGCGTCGGTCAGAAATATTCGAATGTCATTACATACAACGCAAACAACACGACAGGCAATAACCTCTGGAATTACCGCAAAGACACAAATTTTGACCGTGGTCATGATAATTTCGGGCCATGTGATCCGCAAACCATGTGCGGGCAAGGCGTAAACTGGGGATCAGCCACCACAATTGGCAACGGATCCGGTAGTATGAGTTTTAACGGTGGCAGTGATCAAGCTAATTACGCGTGGACATATCTTTTTGTAAATACCAACAAAAACATAACTGTTCCGTTAACAGCAGGGGAATCTGTGGTAGGTGTTTTTGTTAACGGTGTTTTACAAGCAAACCCGCAAACATGGAATTTAAAAGCCGGATACAATCTTGTGGAAATCACGGCACACCATCAACATGAAGGATTTTCCTTTAATTTGAATAAGAATATTGCGACCAGCGGTGAAGTGCAGTTGGTCAATACAACAAGGATTACATCTTCCGCTTATTCCGGTGATGTCAACGGTGATGGACTTACCGATATCATTACCAAAAATGCTAACGGTGATGTGTTGGTGGATATTTCCACGGGCAGCGCGTTTATTCCCACTGAGACATGGATTACCAATTTCGTCACTGATGACGTGCTTTTGTTAGGTGATTTTAATGGCGATGGCTTGAGCGATATTACAACATATCGAAACACTGACGGGCACTGGAAAATGGCATATTCAAATGGGACTGGTTTTGATTTTCAAGGAACACTCTTTGCCGATGCCTCGTTTAGCGGACAACCATCGGTCGGTGATTTTAATGGCGATGGCTGGGTGGACATATTTACCTTTAGAAAAATTAGTGGAGAATGGCGAACCAAGGTAGCCATCAATTTAAAGAATAGCACCTTTGAGTATAATGATAAGTTTGGATATAGAGTAGGTTTAGACGACACGACAATTCCTTTTACCGGAAACTTTAATGGAGACAGTGTTATTGATTTAGGAACATTTGATCAAGATACTGGAAAATGGACGTTTCGGATGGGCACAGGCGGAGGAAATTGGCCGTTTGATGATATCCCGGATATTTTAAACTTTGGAACAAACAAAAATATTATTATTGCTGATTTTAACGCAGACAACTTAACCGATATAGGCTACTATGACCCGACAACAGGGGAAATCTTTTGTCGCGTCGCCAATGGATCGGGTTTTACCAACCAGCATCCATTACCGTTTACATTTTCCTTAGGAAGTCCCAGTACACAGGTGAGTGCCAATGATTATAACGGTGACGGCATGGCGGATTGGATTGCCTCCACGGAAGTGGGTGATATTGAAATGGCGTATTCACAGGTCAAGATTCCTGATTTATTAACACAAGTTGATAATAGTATCGGAGGGATTCAGTCTATCGAATACAAACCATCAACGATCTTCACAAACACGTTTTTACCTTTTCCAGTATCTGTTGTGCGTTCTACCACGACTTCCGATAGCCGTGGCAGTCAGTATGTCAGCACTTATGAATATGCCAATGGGCTGTGGGATGCTGCAGAACGGGAATTTCGCGGCTTCGGTATGGTTAAAACCATTGATCCCGACGGAAATTATAGTGAAAGCACGTTTAATCAAGACAGCTTATTTCATGGCCGTCCGCAGGAGCAAAAGAGTTTTGACAGCAATGACACCTTATTTGCCAAAACCGTTTACACTTGGGATTCTAAACCGATTGCCACCGGCGTGGACTTTGTGTTTCTTAAACGCAAAGATAATTTTGTATTAGACGGTCAGGCTACAGGGCGACGTACGGCCGAAGAATTTATTTATGGTGAAACGCCGCAGTTAGGCAATCTCACTAAGGCAATTCAGTATGGCGAGGTGGATTTTGTAACCGGCACGGATATCGGTTCCGATAAACGCACGGTAGAAACTTTTTATGTGAAAAATACGACCAAGAATTTGCTCGGCCTGCCACGCACGACTTTGGTCCGCAATAACGGTAATACGGTTGTCCGTCAGACGCTGTTTTATTACGACAATCAGGGTAATACGGCAACGCCAGTAAAAGGTTTGTTGTGGAAAAAAGAAGATCTTAACGGCGCCACGAATCCAAAACCAGCCACGTTTTATACGTATGATGTGTATGGAAATCTGCTGACAACGAAAGATCCGCTTAATAATATCACCACGATCAGTTATGACACCGATGTGCATATGTTTCCTTTGACCACAACCAACGCGTTGGGGCATCAGGTGGTGAATGAATATTACGGTATTAACGGGGTGTCTCAGAACAGCGCCGGATACAGAGGATTGTGGGGGCAGTTACGCTCGACCACGGATCCGAATAATCAAGAAGGCGAGCGCGTGTATGATGTGTTTGGCCGGCTGGTGAAAAGCATTTCCCCGCTGGATAGTTTGAGTTTACCCACAACGGAAATTCAGCGCGCGTTTTTTAACAATTATTTGCGTACAACGACCAAGCAGCGGATTAATCATGGGGAAGCCGCCGTGATCAGTACGGTCACCTTTACCGATGGGCTTGGCCGGGTGATTCAAAGCAAGGCGAAAGCCGGAGAAGTTGGGCAATTTATTATTGCCGGGCAGACGCAGTACAACAATCGCGGCCAGGTGGAAAAACAATATTTACCGTTTTTTACTACAAGTTCAATTAATTCGATCAACCCAATCAACGCCAATAATCCGCATAGCACCGTCACCTATGACGCGATGGGCCGGGTGATTCAGACAACAAATCCCGACGGGACTTACGCGTCGGTGGAATATAATCAATGGACTACGCGCGCGATTAATGAAAACGGGCATATGCAGGAATCGAATTTTGACGCTTACGGCCGTTTAATTAGAAAACATGAATATACGGGGGCGGATGGGCGTAGTCCGCATTATCCCTCGGTCAATTATGTGCCGTATGCCACCACGCAATATCAATATGACAGCGAAGGCAATTTAACCAAAACCATTGATGCAAAAAATAATCAAACCGTGATTACCTATAATAATCTTGGCCAAAAGATCAGTATGAATGATCCGGATATGGGTGTTTGGAATTATGAATATGATTTAAACGGCAACCTGAGTAAGCAAACCGATGCCAAGGGGCAGGTAATTACATTTACGTATGACGCGTTGAACCGGTTGGTGAATAAAACCGATGGCGGCAGTTTAAATGTGAATTACAACTATGATGTGGCCACGATGAATAATTCCAAAGGACGGTTGAATCAGGCTGCCTACAGCGGCGGGGATACGCAGTTTGATTATGATCCGCTAGGCCGGGAGATTGAATCGATTAAACGGATTAATAATACGGATTACAGTGTTCAGCGCGGATATGATGCTGTGAATCGTTTGCTGAATGTGGAATATCCGGATGGCGAAAAGATCTTCTATCAATATAACGATGCGGGACAGATTAAAGCAATCTCGAATGATGTGTTGATTCTGCCGCAATCGGCATTGGGAGTTGAAAAAAGTCACCAGGTCGCAAAGTCACAAAGTCGCCGAGAGATACCGTTGGCAGTGGCCAGTGATCAGATTTCAGAAAGTCACAATGTCACAATGTCACAAGGTCACAAAGTCACAAGGTCACAAAGTCAACAAGTCGCCAAGTCACAAAGTCACAAAGTTACAAAGTTACCGTTCATTATTGATACGAGCAACGAGCCCTTCGACTTCGCTCAGGACAAGCAACAAGCCCTTCGGCTTCGCTCAGGACAAGCAACCAGCAACCAGCAACAAGCAACTAAACCTTTCTTGTCCCAACTGCTAGAACACCTTTCCAACTTTTTTGTTACTCCTGCTTACGCGCAGAGTAACGCGTATCTTTGGGAAGAGGCGGAAAACGCGGACAGTTTATCATCTCAATTTCAGATCATCAATGAAGCCAGCGCTTCTAACGGCCAGCATACGTTCACCTCAAACACGATTCCTTCGAATTACGCGGTGAATCCGGCTATGGTGGCGACCTACAGTTTTCAAGTGCCGAGCACGGGTAATTATGTTGTTTGGGGGCGTTGCTTGAATACGTTTGAAGACGATGATTCCTTTTATATTCAAATGGACAGCGGCACGATTCATACCTGGGATATCGCGCAGGTCGGCGGGTATCATTGGGATCAGGTCAGCAGTCGCGGCGGCGCAGATCCGGTGGTGTTTAATTTAAGCGCGGGAACGCATACATTAAAAGTCTATGTGCGGGAAACCGGGACCAAACTGGATCGCATTCTTTTAACCAATGATTTAACGTTTACACCGACGGGTTTAGGTGAAGATCCCGGGGCCGGGAGCAGCGACACGCAAGCGCCGAGTGTGCCGGCGGGATTGTCATTCACCAATAAAACGCAGACATCGATGCAGTTGAATTGGAACGCGTCCACGGATAATGTGGGGGTGAGCGGATACCGCGTGGATGTGGCCACGAACAGTACGTTTAGCAGTATGGTTGCTGGCTTTAATAATTTGAACGTTGGCAATGTGACGGCGAAAAATATTACCGGATTGACGGCAGGAACAACGTATTACGCGCGGGTGCGCGCCTTTGACGCGGCGGCAAATACGTCGGCCAGTTCTGTCACGGTTTCGGCGTCGACAAATTCCGCGCCGCCAAGCAACAATACTCCAGGAACAATTTGGATTGAGGCGGAAGCCGCCGATACTATTGTCGCGCCTTTTCAAATTGACGCGGATGTGAATGCTTCCAGCGGAGAATTTGCTTCCGTGCCGAATGGAAATCAGGATCAAAATCCTCCAGGGAATGTTATGTTAACGTACAACATTATGATTCCTGAAACCGGGGATTATGTGATTTGGGGGCGAACAATCAGTTTCGCGATTTTAGATGATTCGTTTTTTGTGCAGGTTGACAACGGCACAGATTATTTATGGGATACCGAGCCTTCGGCCAATTGGAATTGGGATCAGGTGAATAATCGTAATGGCGCGGATCCGGTGATTTTTCATTTAACAGCCGGGGCGCATACATTAAAGATTAAAGAACGGGAAACGGGAACGTTGATCGACAAAATTCTCATCACCAATGATCTCACTTATGTTCCAAGCGGATTAGGAGAAAGTGGAGGTTCATCCGCAGACACACAAGCGCCGAGTGTGCCGACGGGATTGTCATTTACGAATAAAACAGAAACATCCATGACGCTTAATTGGAACGCGTCCACGGATAATGTGGGAGTGAGCGGATACCGTGTGGATGTAGCCACGAATAGTACGTTTACCAGTATGGTTACCGGCTTTAATAATTTGAACGTCGGCAATGTGACGTCCAAAAATATTACCGGGTTGACGGCGGGGACAACGTATTACGCGCGGGTGCGCGCCTTTGACGCGGCGGCAAATACGTCGGCCAGTTCCGCGACGGTTTCGGCGTCGACAAATTCTGCGCCGCAAAGCAACAATACTCCGGGAACAATTTGGATTGAGGCGGAGGCATTTGATACGATTAAGGCTCCATTTCAAACAGCTACCGATGCGAATGCATCCGGAGGTGTTTATGTGTATTCTCCAAATGGACAGTATGAGCAATGGAGTCCGGGGAGTGTGGAAACAACATATACTCTTGATATTGCGCAGACCGGCGATTATGTGATCTGGGGACGGGTTATCGGCGCGACAGGAAATGATGATTCATTCTATGTTCAGATCGACGGTGGTAGTGATTATTTATGGAGTGTGGAAATTAACAGCACTTGGATTTGGGATCAGGTGAGCAGTTTTGGCGGGGCTGATCCGGTGGTGTTTCATTTAACAGCCGGCATCCATACGCTTCATGTTAAACAGCGGGAGAACGGGGTGAAGATTGACAAGCTTGTGGTGACCAATGATCTAACGCTTGTGCCGAGCGGTTTGGGCGGATCTAACAGCAGTACGGCCGCCGCAACTTTGTTTATCAAAGACGTGAAGTATAACGCGTCAGGGCAGATTACACGCGTGGAATACGGCAACGGGGTGGTGACCAATTACACGTTTAACACGCTGAATTTGCGGTTGGAGCGGATGCTAACGACCGACGCGCAAGGGGTGAAATTGCAGGATCTCAATTACACTTATGATTCGGCCGGCAATATTTTAGGAATCACCGACGCGGTGCATACAGCCACGCAGACGTTTCAATATGATGCGCTCAATCGGTTGAAAAAAGCGGTTGGAAATTATGGCACAAAAAACTATGCGTATGATCAAATCGGGAATATAATTCAGAAAGACGGTAAGACCTACACGTATGGCGCGGGCACTGCCGGGCCGCATGCGGTGACGTCACTTAGTGATGGATCCAGTTTTCAGTATGATGCCAACGGTAATATGATTGTCCGCAGTGAGAGCGGGGTCACAACGGAATACGGGTATGACGTCGAGAATCGTCTGGTTAGTGTCAAGGAGAATAGCGCGACCAAAGTTCTTTATCAATACGACGGCGATGGGGGAAGAACCCAAATGACCATTTCTGCCAGTAGCAAGACAACCACGTTTGTTGGTTCTCTTTATGAGAGTGATGGGTCACGCGCGACGAGTCACGTGTTTCTCGGGGATACTCGTGTCGCATCGATCACCAACGGGCAGATCGTTTATGTTCATGGAGATCATTTGGGCGGGGCGAATGTGATCACCGCTGCCGACGGGGTCATTAAGGAGTTGATTGAGTATAAACCGTTTGGTGCCAAGAGCGTGCATGAGAAGTATGGTTCAGGCGAGGCGATTGCCTGGCATTACTTTACGGGCCAGCGGTTGGATGATGAGGTCGGGCTCTACTACTACGGGGCGAGGTATTATGATCCGTCGCTCGGAAGATTCATTACGGCGGATGGTATAGTGCAAAATCCAGTAGGTGATCCGCAAACGTTTAATCGGTATTCCTATGTTGGGAATAATCCAATAATTCGGATAGACCCTAGTGGGCATTTTTGGTTTGTTGCGGCAATTGTTGCAGCTGTTAAAGGGGCAGTCATTGGAGCGACTATTGGAGCTACTACTGCTGCTATAACAGGAGGAGATATTGGAAGAGGGGCGTTATTTGGTGCAATTGGCGGCGCAGCATTTGCAGGGTTTGGAAGTTTAACGCAATCAGCTTTTCGAATTGCTACTGTTCCGGGAGGAATAGGCCCCATGACTTCTGGAGCAACCTTTGCTGCTGATCTTGCTGGCGGAATAATTGGCGGCGCTGCTGGTGGCGCTGCTAGCGCAGCCTATTTAGGGAGTGATCCCTTAAGTGGAGCAGGGATTGGAGCCCTTAGTGGGGGACTTTTTGGACAAGTCAGCAAAATGAGAGGGACAGGATGGCCAGGAGTTGGAAGAGTTGCTGCCGCAGGTATTGCAGGTGGGTTAGTTTCAGAGGTAGCAGGAGGTTCTTTCATAGATGGGTTTGCCTTTGCTGGGACTGTTGCGGGAGCAGATTTTATTTATAGAGCGATAGTGAGTACTCAACCAGGTGCAGAAGACATAGGATCAACTACGAAAACTGCAAGGCATCCAGGAAAATATAAGATGGGGTTTGATGAAAATGGAAATGAGAAATTATTGCGAGTTTTAAATGTAGATAAACATTTAAGAAGTAATACAGGAATTCCTTCTTTTCTTGGAGAAACTGGAAATGCATTTTCACAACATTTTTGGGCTAGTGAGACAGGGGCTGTAATGAATTTTATGGCTAAATATATTCCAGGAATTAATGGGATGTCTTATGCTCATGATGTTTCAGGACATTTTCTAACAAGTACTTTTGGTAAATCGATAAATGGTAAATTTTTTAATTTTCAAACAATGCCAATTTATTATGGAGTTAATAATATAGGAGCAGCGATTAATGATTTTCCAGCGTTAATTGGGATTTATAATGTGTATGGAGAATAAACGAAATAGACAAAGAGTAATGAAAAAAATAATAGTTATTGTAATATTATTTTTTTCATGTGGATGTACAAGCGTATCTTTAGGTGGTATTAATTATAATAATGCTCCAAGAGGGTTTCACACTAGTAATACTTCAATTATTTATATTCTTCGAGAGAACGCAACTCCTACCGCATTTGGAGCTAAAATTTTAATTAACAATAAAAAAGTTTGTGCGCTGCCAAATAAGGGATTTACTTGGGTTGAAGTAATTCCTGGGGAAAAAATGATATTAGCAAAATGGCCATCTATAACTGGACAAGAAGATAGTACTATTAGGATTAATGCTAAAGAAAATGAAACATATTACATATTATTAAATCATGATAGGACAATAGGGGGGTCTGTTTTTAGTCCGTACAATATGATTAATGCATTTGTAATAACAAACAAAAGTCTAGCTCAAAATAAAATGAAAGATATGAAATATTTTAAGAGTAAGAGAACGGACCAGGTTGTTTTATGTCAATAATTCGGTAACTTTTTCAAGTTTTTGAAAGGGCGTTTGGTATTTAATGCCACCATGAACGCGCCTGTGATTGTAATCGTATATATATTGTCCTAATTGCTCTTTGAATTCTTCAATATCTTTAAATGTGTGTGGTCTAATAAGCTCGTTTTGAACAATTTTAAAGAAAGCCTCTACTTTACCATTAGGCTGAGGATAATAAAGAGAACGGACCAGGTACATCTCGAGGGACACGTTGAGTGAAAGCAGTTCTGTTCATAAGTAAATATTCATAAAAATATAAAACTCGACCATCAACCGCATGTCTTTTTATTTTTTATGAATATTTAACTTGAAACGTTATAACCCAAATAAAAAGCATTTGGGTTGTTATTTATCAACTCTTTATTGAGACTTAAAATAACAAATCGAACCAAACATCGGTTCGATTTATAACTTGCATGCTCTTTGGAGAACGGGACAGACCCCGATGGGGACAAAGAGAACGGACCAGGTACATCTCGAGGGACACGTTGAATGAAAGCAGTTTTAAGAGAACGGACCAGGTCCAAAAAAGTGACAGGTCAAGCTGAAATTAAGCGGAGAAAGGATAGGTTATTGATGAATGGCGCGGGTATCAAGGAATGAATTACTTTATAAAGATTGTTATGCTCATGTGATATCACGATCGATTCGCAAAATGAAGATTTTTAACGATGAAGAGGATTTCATCCAGTTTAAATATTTACTTTTGCAGGCTAAGAAAATAGGTCAATTTCGGGTATATCATTATTGTGCAATGCAAACGCATTTCCATCTGGCTGTACAAATGGGGGATGTATCATTATTTGCGAATGCAATTCGGGATTTAAAAAGATCTTATGTTTACTGGTTTCACACAAAATATAAAATTAGTGGGCCGATATGGCGGGAACGATATCGAAGTTTGTTGATTGAGGATGAGAATTATTTATATACGTGTGGATTGTATATTGAAAACAATCCGGTGAAAGCTGGGTTAGTGCAGCAATCGGATCAATGGGCGCACAGTTCAAGTCGGTATTATATTAGAGGAAGTAATGATGTCCTAGTCGATGAATATGA
This sequence comes from Candidatus Omnitrophota bacterium, assembly GCA_020632515.1. Taxonomy (GTDB): domain Bacteria; phylum Omnitrophota; class Gorgyraeia; order Zapsychrales; family Zapsychraceae; genus JACKFK01. The sequence goes on from JACKFK010000009.1 coordinate 10,587, forward strand.
AAGGGACGTTTGTAAAATGAGTGATATTATGCTTGATGAAGAGGATTTTGAAAAGGGAAGTGTGATTGGATCCAGTTTTTTCCGATTTCAGTTTTATGATAGGCGTAAGAGAAGCTGAGGGGTCCCTCTGAAAGGACCTGGTCCGTTTTGTTGTTTTGTTTTGGAGGGAAAGGTTGAGTTGAACGAGAACGAATGCAAGAAAGGAGCGTTGCGATGCGACGAACGAAAGGGAGAGGTGTTTTTGAATTAATTTTAACAGGGGTGGTCTGCTGCGGAATGCTGATGGGTGCGGCAGGAAAAGCTGAGAGTTTTATACTCATTAATGAGTTCCTGGCTGATCCGGCTAGCGGACCCAGCGGCGATGCCAATGGCGACGGGGCTACCTCAAGCAGTCAGGATGAATTCATCGAACTGCTTAACTACAGCGACGAGGATGTAAATCTTTCCGGCTGGTCTTTAAGCGACAATCTACGGACCCGCCATGTCTTTTCCGATTCTACGATTATTAATTCGTATGGTTATTTTGTCATTTTCGGCGGAGGCGACTTCTCGGCAGCCAATTGGCAAAGCGCTTCCACAGGAACGCTGGGTTTAAATAATTCCGGCGATACGATCACGCTGTTTAACAGCGATTTATTGCAGATTGATCAGATCGTTTATGGCAGTGAAGGCGGGCAAAACCAATCGCTGACACGGTTTCCGGAAGGGGTACCAGGGAGCCCCTTTGTTTTGCACAGTGAATTAGCCCAGGCGCAAGGTCGGTTGTTTTCGGTGGGTGAAAGTATCGACGGCCAGCCGATCGCGCCGGAGATTGTCCTGCCGGAAGAGCCGTTGCCTGAGATGTCGGAGTCAGGGGAAAATCCCGTGGTGCCGGAGCTGCCGGTGGCCGTGTATTTTCTTGTTGGGTTGGCTGGGCTTCATTTCCAACGGAGAACGGTTCTCGCTAAAGTCTTGGCGGGAAAAACGTTGGAGTAGAGGTGTCCCTATGATTCGCCCGCGACGGTTTTATTACGCCAAGTCTATTTATCACGTCATTGCCCGCGGCAATAATCGGCAGAAAATTCTGAAATACCCCACAGACAAACAATCCTTTTTGAATAGTCTGACAAAATATAAAGGGCTCTTTTCTTTCCGGTTATACGCTTTTGTGATAATGGACAATCACATCCATTTGATGATTGAGGCTGATGAGCATTTTAATATCTCCAAAGTCATGCAAAGGATTTTATTGTCTTATAGCGCGAAATACCGTAGAAAATATAAATATGTGGGGCATGTCTGGCAGGGGCGGTTTGTGAGTTTCAATGTTAGCGGAGATCATTACGTGGAGGAGTGTTTGCAGTATATACACCGCAATCCTGTAAAGGCGGGAATTGTTGACGTTGAGGCAGATTATCGATGGAGTAGTGCGCGGTTTTATGTTAAGCGTAAGGTTGTTTCAGATGGTTTGCTGTATGATTTGGATTTAGATGGTTCTGAGGGACACTTCTAACTTAAATACTTGCAGAGTATATTGTTGGAGAGAACCGTTCTCAAAGATGGGGTGTCTATTTGCGGGAAGGGCTGTCCGGGAGTGTCTGGGTTTGTCATCTTGAAAAGTATAGGGGGATGTTGCATACTTGTCGGAATTAGTGGTAAGTGATAAGTCAGAAGCAAGTCACAAGGTCACAAGGTCACAAGGTCACAAAGTTATAAGGTCGCAAAGTCATAAGGTTGCAAAGTCACAAAGTGTTGAATCCGGCAAAAGAATTTTAGCTATCAGGCATCAATTATCAGCTATCAAAAAGTAGTATGGTCTTCTGTCGCCAGGATACAGTGACCATTGAAAAGTCACAAAGCCACAAAGTCATAAAGTCACAAAGTCGCAGATATTTTGTAATCTAGCAACTTTATGACACGGTGACATTTTGAAATCTGACGACTGACAGCTGACAGCTACGAATCAGATAACTGACACGGTGACTTTGTGACAAGGATGTCGGATATGTGTGCCTGTGACTTTAAAATACTGAGAGGATAACGATATGATTGCTTTTACAAAAACAGCCAAGAAAACATTTAAACATATGCAAAAACAAGCGCGCATTCGCAAAGATATTAGCCAATTGAAAGAGCAGATTGGTTTGGTACCTAAACAAATGGCGCAGATTATTAAGGAAGTGTTAAATGATATTTTAATCGATGTGGATCGGGTTACGATCGATAATATCGAACAGTTACGCCAAGATATGCTTCAATCTTCGGCCGCGGTTGTCAAACGCGATTTTGGCGCTGGCGCTCCCGGAGCAAAACTTTCCAATAAAGAAATGAAAAACGGCCGTCTTGTTGAACAATCCGTGGCTGAGATTTGCGCTATGACCAGCAAAGATCCGAAGTGGGCGTTGTTGCTTTTTAAAATGATCCGCACGTTTCATCCATTTATTTGTTTAGAACTTGGAACCAGCGTTGGGATTTCATGTTGTTATCAAGCCTCTGCTTTAAAATTAAATGGTGAGGGTCGCATGATAACGATTGAAGGTTCAGATGAAGTTGCCAAAGTGGCGCAGGCGAATATTCATGATCTGGAATTAAATAATGTCGAGATTCGTATTGGCCGGTTTGATCAGCAGCTGCCAGAAATTTTAGAAGAATTAGTGGAGGTTGACTTCGCGTTTATCGATGGTCATCATGATGAACACGCGACGCTGGAATATTTTGAACGAATTCATCCTTATCTATCAACGCAGGCGATTATTGTATTTGATGATATTAATTGGTCGGAAGGAATGAAGAGGGCGTGGAAACAAATTGTTGATGATCCGCGGATAAAATATAGTTTTGATTTAAACGCCATGGGGGTGTGTTTCTTAGATCAAAACCGAAAGACGAAAAGCCATTTTAAGGTTGAATTATAATAACCACCTCGTACAATAAAATTATGAAGTCCATCTTTCTATTATTGGTGTTTTTGAATTTGATGATCAGTGGTTGTTCACGCATAAATTTACCCCATGTGCTTCAGCCAACAATCCAGCCGGAGAGTGCGGAAGCTCCAACCCAATAAAAATTAAAGGTTTTCATTAAATATTATGATAAACAATAATGCGATATTATTAATTTCCTGTAAAGATCAGCGGGGGATAACCGCGGATATCACAAGATTTATTTTTGAACATAACGGCAATATCATCGACGCCCAGCAACATATCGATGAGCAAAGCAATACTTTTTTTATGCGCGTGGAATGGGCGTTGGAAGGATTTGACTTGGCCAAAGACGGCATTGCCGCAACTTTTTCTTTGCTGGCCCAGAAGTATCAGATGGATTGGGAACTGAGCTTCAGTCAAGACCGGCCGCGTTTAGCGATTTTTGTTTCTAAACATCTGCATTGTTTATACGATTTATTGATCCGGTATAAATCCGGACGCCTTCCGTGTGAGATACCGCTTATTATCAGTAACCATCCGGACGCCAAAGACGCGGCGCGGGAATTTGATATTGATTTTGCCGAATTTCCGATTAACCCGCGTAATAAAAACGCGCAGGAAAAACGCGAGTTGGAATTATTAAAGCTCAAAAGGATCGACTGGATTGTTCTGGCGCGGTATCATCAAATTCTGACGAAAGATTTTATTAGCCACTATGGAAATAAAATTATCAATATTCATCATTCGTTTTTACCCGCGTTTGCCGGCAAAAGTCCGTATGCCCAGGCTTATAAAAAGGGCGTGAAAATTATCGGCGCGACCAGTCATTTTGTGACAGAGAGTTTAGATGAAGGGCCGATTATTGAGCAGGATATCGTGCGGATTAATCATCGCCATTCATTGATGGATTTGGTGCATAAAGGGGAAGACCTTGAAAAAATTGTACTTAACCGCGCGGTTATGCTTGCCTTAGAGAAAAAAATCCTTACCTATCATAATAAGACCATTGTGTTCGGATAGTGGGATAGGGTACTCTATCTATCAATATTTATAAATCTAATTGTTATAGAATTTTGATATGTTATACTTAAAGAAATATTTATGAGTCCAACTGTATTTAGATATAAAAATTACCGTTTTTTCTTCTTTTCTCGTTAAGAACCAAGAATGCATATCCATGTATCAAATCCTAATGGCGAGGCAAAGTTTTGGATTGAACCTATTATTGCATTGGATAGGTATACTGGATTAACAGATAAACAACTTAAAGAATGTCAAAGATTAGTTGAGGAACATCAAAATGAAATTAAAAAATCGTGGAAAAAGCATTTCAAAAGTTGAAGTCTTAAATATATCTTCTTTTGGAATATGGATTCTTGTTAGAGCGAATGAATATTTTCTTGCCTATAAAGACTTTCCTTGGTTTAAGAAAGCTACTTTAAAACAGATTCAAAATGTTAAATTGCTTCATGGTCACCATCTATTTTGGCCAGAATTGGATGTTGATCTACATTTAGAATCTCTTTCCAACCTTGAAAAGTATTCCTTAGTTTATCAATAGGACTTAATTTTTTCTGTCGACTGACCACTGTCGACGGGAGACTACTCATGCACATTGGACGAACAAGATTTAAAAAAGATATCATTACAGAATTTATGCTGCCGCAGCGAAAAGATTCACGTAAGGTGATGATTTTCTGCTCAGGGGTTCCAGGTTCACCGCATAAGGATGAGGTTCTGGATTTTTGGGCGCGTAAAGGATATTGGACTTTTTTCCCCCGCTACCGTGGGACATGGGAAAGTGGAGGATCATTTTTAGCGCATTCCCCGCATAAAGATTTGTTAGATGTTATTGATGGCTTGAGTTCCAAAGAAAAATTTCATGATTTCTGGGGTGGTAAGAATCATCAAATCAAACCAAAGAAGATTGTCATTGTTGGATCGAGTTTTGGTGGACCAGCCGCTATTCTCGCGTCACGGGACCCGCGGGTGGATAAAGTGGTTTGTATCTCGCCGGTGGTAGATTGGGTAGCGGAAAATAAAGCAGATCCGTTGGATAAGTTATACACCTTTCTTAAGGACGCCTATGGCGGTGCGTATCGGATCCAGAAGAAAGATTGGAATAAACTCGCGCAAGGTCGTTTTTATAATCCGGTTCAGCATCTGCAAGAGTTAGACGGTCGGAAGATTTTGATTTTACATGCTAAAGACGATGAAATCGTTAAAGCCAAACCTGTCATTAAATTTGCTCAACAAACTCAAAGTCAGCTTGTCCTGCTTAATAAGGGCGGACATCTTTCCTCGTCAATGCTCACCCTAGATCGCTATTACCGTAAAGTGATTTCTTTTCTAAAATAAAGGAATTTAATCCTTTTTTACCAGACATATTTCAGTATACTTAGAGTATAAATAATTTCATTCATTTATTATGTCTATGAAACCAATACAACAAGGCAAAATTTTATTATTTTCTCCTAATATGCGGGGGATGAAGGGGGGCGTTAACCGGATTCAACCGCCTTTGGGGATTGGATATTTGGCCGCCTTATTAGAGAAAAATGGGTATAAGGTGTATATCCGTGATACCGCCTTAGAAGGATATTCACATCAAGTGCCGATTGACCAGGATCCGCGCATGGTCCTTATTGGCGAAAGTGATGCGAGCATATCTGAATATATCAAGAAAGTCAAACCCGACATGGTGGGTATTTCAATTTTATTTTCCAACCTGGCTGCCCACGCGCATCAATTAGCCGCGCTCGTCAAAAAAATCAATCCACGTATTCCTGTTATATTAGGAGGGAATCATGTCACGAATGCGGTGCGCGATTATGTGTTTGCGCTAACCCCGGGCAATGAAGCTTATCATTTGCCGCGGGAGCTTAAAGAAATTCAAGATCCGAATGTGGATTATCTTATGACGGGTGAGTCTGATTTTGATTTTCTTGACTTTGTTCAAACTTATTTCGCCAAAAAGAGTCTTGAGAATATTCGGGGTTTAGTTATGCAGAACGATCAGAAAGAGGTTGTTTTTAATCACGCGCATTTGAAAAAAGAACGCCGGGATTTGAAAGATCTTCCCCATCCCGCGCGGCATTTAATGAATATGGAAGGTTATTTTAAGGTCGGATTATTTCATTCTTCACAAACGAAATCTAATAGAATTTTAAGTGTGATGGCGTCGCGGGGATGTCCGGAAAAATGTTCCTTTTGCACGACTCCGGCCATGTGGGGCTCCAAAGTGCGCTGGCGTGAACCTCAAGACATTTATAAAGAAATCAAATCATGCATTAAGAAATACCGTGTTGGTGAGGTTCATTTTGAAGATGATACATTAACCGCGCACAAGAAATACTTGTTAGAACTGTGTGATTTGCTGGAACCGTTAAAGATTCCATGGTGCACACCCAACGGAACGAAAATTAATTATCATTTAAAGACACAGCCGCAGTTGTTTCAACGCATGGTGGATGCTGGATGTTATCAGATTACACTGGCGTGTGAAAGCGGGGTGCAAAGGGTGTTAGATCACATTATTCATAAGAATCTGAAGATTGAGCAAATTAAACCAGCGATTAAGAATGCGAAAGAAGCGGGCCTGTTTGTTCATACCTTTTGGATTGTGGGATATCCCGGCGAAACGCGGCAGGAGATGGAAGAAACAATCCGTTTCGCTGCTGAGTCGGGCGCGGATAGTTTTTCGGTTTCCATTTTGACGCCGTTACCGGGTACGCCGATTTACCGTCAAGTCATGAAAGAAAATCTTTGGTGGGATTCAGATAAGGGGATTGAGCAGATGATTTACCGCAATTCTCTTATTAAAGTTGACGGCTTTCAGAATCCGGAAGCATTTGAACAATGGGTGCAGCAGCAGAACGCGTATTTAAATAGCCTTCTTCAGAAAAACAATCCGCAAAGGGCACAAGAATTAATCAAGAGTCGTCGGGGAAAGGATTTATTAAAGATTAAGCAGACGTAGTTATGATTTTTATGCTGTTTCAACGCAGTGGACGTTTTTCTCTTCCTTCTTTTTTCCTTTTACTTTTCTGATATAATCAATCCCATGAATCATTCTTTTAAAGTAGGTTTAAGTTTTGGCATGATGTCCGGGATTATCACGACCTTGGGGCTAATGGTCGGGTTAAACGCGGGTACCGAATCCAAGCAGGCGGTTTTAGGCGGCATTATTATTATTGCTGTGGCCGACGCTTTTTCTGATGCGCTTGGTATCCATATTTCCGAAGAAGCCGAAAATGTGCATACCGCCAAAGAGGTTTGGCTTTCAACAGTATCAACTTTCTTTTCAAAATTTCTATTTTCTTCGCTTTTTATCCTGCCGGTAATTTTATTTGAACTTAAGCGCGCGGTTTTTGTTTCGATTGGTTTTGGTTTTAGTCTAATTGTTACGATTAGTTTTCTATTGGCGAAGGAGCAGAAGATTAATCCTTGGAAAGTAATCTTTGAACATGTTTTTGTGACGGGCGTGGTAATTCTTTGCACCTATCATATTGGGGAATGGGTGAAGACGTTAGGCGGATAAGATGAGTGTGGCTAGAAATAAATTTATGACAGCAGAGCGGATTGATTATCAAGGCGAGGTTTTTGCTAATCGCGTCCGGCGGCAATACAATCATCTGCGTAAACGTTTTGCCCGGCAGAATATTGATTGTTTTCGTTTGTATGATTGGGATATCCCTGAGGTGCGGGCGGTGGTGGATTGGTATGCTGGGCATTTGGTTGTTGGAGAGTATGTCCGCACGCAGACAGGCCCGCAATGGCTTGGACAAATGGCGCAAGCTGTTGCTGCCGCGTTAGGGGTTGCTGCAGAGAATACGCATGTGAAAAAAAGGCAGACTAACACGAAGGGGTCTGTTCGTTATCGACGGATGGGTTCGCAGAAGAAACGTTTTATTGTTCGTGAACGTGATTTGAAGTTCTGGGTTAACCTGGATGATTTTTTAGATACGGGTCTGTTTTCTGATCATCGCGAAACACGCGTGCTTGTCCGGGATATGGCTAAGGGAGAAAATTTTCTGAATCTGTTTGCGTATACCGGTGCTTTTACGTGTGCTGCAGCCTTAGGCGGTGCTAAATCTACGGTGACGGTGGATCGTTCGCAAACATATATGAATTGGGCTCAGGATAATTTAAAGCTAAATAAACTTTGGGGAAAGGCGCATGCTCTTGTTCAGTCTGATACGGATAAATTTCTCATTAAGGCTTTTAAAGATAAACAGAAATTTTCTTTGGCAGTGATTGATCCGCCGTCATTTTTTCGCAATCGCGCCAATCAAGTGGCTTTTGATATTAATCGGGATCATCCGCAATTACTGAAAGACGTATTAAAGATTATGGTCAAAGGCGCAAAAATTTTCTTTTCCACGAATCATCAACGGTTTGAACCGCAGTTTAATGATTTGGCTGTTAAAGATATTAAGGAGCTCACGCCGCAAACAATTCCCATTGATTACCGTAACCGGAAGATTCATCGCTGTTGGATGATATCGGTATGAAATGATGGTGGAGACGAGAAGATTTCTGTATTTTAATTGAAGAGCAGGGAATTATCGTTTAAGATAAATTGGTTTTAATTTTAAGAAAAGAGATATGATTGATGGCGTCGGAAAAAAATATTCAGTGGGAAGCTTCAACAAAGTTAAAATTTGAACAAATGGTGGAGAAAGTGCCGGTATTTCTGCGCGGGATGGCGCAGGAAAAGGTGGAGAAACGGGCCTTTGAACTGGTCGCGCAAGATCAGCGCACTATTATTGAAGAGAAAGATTTGGTTACGGCGTTTTTTGATGCCACACCGTTTGGTTTTCATGGACCGATGAAATGTGATATGGAAGAGTTAGGGATTGATTATACGAAGTATGGGTTTGATTAGTGGTAAGCGCTAAGTGATTAGTGGTAAGTCAGAGAAAGTCACAAGGTCACAAGGTCACAAAGTCGCAAAGTGCCGAATCCGGTAAAAGAATCTTAGCTATTAAACATCAGTTTTTAGAAAAGTAATGGTCTCCTGTCGCCAGGATGCAGTGACCAGTGAAAAAGCCACAAAGCCACAAAGCCAACAAAGTCATAAAGTCACAAAGTCGCAGATATTTTGTAATCTAGCAACTTTATGACACGGTGACTTTGCAACATTGTGACCTTGTGACATTCTGAATACTGACAGCTACGCACCGGATAACTGAAATAATTATGTCCAAACTTCAACCAGGTATTTACGAGCATTATAAAGGGAAGCGTTATGAAGTGATCGGTGTGGCTTTGCACAGCGAAACTTTAGAAGAGCTTGTTGTCTATAAAGCCCTTTATAAATCCGAATACCCGGAAGGTTCGCTATGGGTTCGACCGTTAGCCATGTTTACTGAGCAAGTTGGAGTGAAAGAAAAGCAAGTTCCACGTTTTCGTTTAATCTCATGAGTGAATCAAATTCAGAATCATCAGAAATACTACCTGATGAAGAATTTCTTTTTAAATTAGCCCGGGCGCGGATGCCGTTTGGACGGTATCAGGGGCGTCTGCTCATTGATTTGCCAGAAAGTTATGTGGTCTGGTTTTCTCAGAAAGGTTATCCTAAAGGGATGTTAGGCGATATGTTAAAAAGCCTTTATGAGATTAAATTAAATGGGTTGGAGTATTTGCTGGTGCCATTTAAGAAGTGAGTGAGTCTTGACTACGAATGAATGGATGGTATACTTAAGCGTAAAACAGATTCTATATCGATAGGAGATTGGTATGATAAATACGGTTACGGTTTCTCCCAAATTCCAAGTTGTTATCCCTCTTAGTATACGAAAAAGTGCTGGGATACAAGCTGGTGAAAAAATGCAGGTTTTATGTTTTGATGACCGCATAGAATTAATCCCTATTAAGAGTATTAAATCAATGCGGGGGTTTATTAAGGGAAAGAAGAATGTTTTTCAGCGAGAGAAAAGAGATCGTATATGAATTTAGTTGATTCTTCCGGATGGGTGGAATATTTTCTGAATGACAAAAAAGCAAGTCAATTTAGTAAGCCTATTGAAACAATTAAAAATCTTATTGTTCCCAGCATTGTTGTTTTTGAAGTTTTTAAATATTTTCTTAGGGAAAGTGATGAAACTCATGCGTTAAAAGCTATTTCAGCGATGCATGTGGGTAACATTGTTGATTTAACTGTCGACTTATCTTTACAGGCAGCCAAACTCAGTAATTCTCATAAGATTGCGATGGCTGATAGTATTATTTTAGCAACAGCTCGTAAGTTTAATGCGATGATATGGACTATGGATACGGATTTTAAAAAATTTGATAATGTTAAGTTTTTTGGTAAATAACACTTTTAAAAGATAAACTATTCTCAGTGGAAGCTATTAAAGTTCGTTTAGATAAATGGCTTTGGGCGGTGCGGATTTGTAAAACACGGACGATCGCCACAGATTTATGCAAGCGTCAACGGGTCACTATCAACGGTCAGTATGCAAAACCTTCCCGCGATATTTCTCCTGGAGATCTTATTGTAATCAAAAAAGACGGCATCGAATGGCAGTATAAAGTCTTACAAGGCATTGATAAACGGGTTGGTGCCAAGATTGCGGCGCAAGCTTGTGAAGATGTGACACCAGCGGAGGCGTTAGCGAAGTTTAAGATGGTGAAATCTTCTTGGGTGCCGCGGCGGGATAAAGGCGCTGGCCGCCCAACCAAAAAAGATCGAAGAGAGATGGAGAGGTTTTTAGATAGTGATAAGTGTTAAGTGATAAGTGAAAAATAAGTTAAGAAATCACAAGGTCACAAAGTGCCGAATCCGGCAAGAAAACCTTAGCTATCAGACATCAGTTACAATTTGATCAACTAATTTTATGACTTTTTTTCAGTCAGTGGAGACTGGAGATTCGCGACTAATATAATAATTATTCAACGAGAAAGGTAACTCACATGGCAGACATCACGCACAAAATTACAATCAACACATCTAAAGAAAAGGTTTATCAGGCGATCGCCACAGTTGACGGACTTAAAGGTTGGTGGACTGAGCATATCGATGGAGCCAGTGCGGAAGGTCAGCAATTGACATTTCGTTTTCCCAATACAGGTCCTGTCATGGAAGTTTTAGAGTTGATGACGGATGAGTTTATAAAGTGGAAATGTGTTGACGGTGTTGAAGACTGGAAAAACACAATTTTAACATTTGAGTTAGAAGAAAAAGATAATAATTGTGAATTATTATTCGCTCATTCGGGGTGGGGTGATCAATCCGAATTTTATGCGCATTGCAGTATGAAATGGGCAGTATTTCTATTAAGTTTGAAAGAATACTGTGAAACCGGTAAGGGCCAACCATTTCCTGACGATATCAAAACTTAAGTGTTGGCAATATTATGAAATTATCTGTCATTATTCCTGTTTATAATGAGGAAAAGCCGCGGCTGTGCTTAAAGGTTTCAAGAGGCTGCGGGTGATATTTTCTAATTCAAGACGCAGACCTGGAATATGATCCGGCGCAGTATCCCGAATTAATTCAGCCAATTATCGACGGGAAATACCAGGTTGTCGACAAATGAATCTTTTCATTTGGCCTTATCAGAACTAAAAGAATTAAAATTCGCAACTATTCACAGAGATGAATGAGAGCGCCTACGGATGCAGGCTGAACATAAAGGTGAAGAGACGATCAAGTTGATGGGAAAGATGTTGAAGCCTTTAAGGTTTACTATTTCGCCACCGGACTTCAGGAAAAGTATTACAACCGCATCTATTACTACCGTAAATCAGACGGCATTTTTGTGAAAAAAGTCGAACCTAAAGGCGAAGTCGAAGAGCTGGTGGAGGAGAAGTAAAGAATTATTCCTCGATTTTCTTTTTTCGGTTTTCAATATAAGCGTGCTGCAAAGAGGTGTAGGGATCAAAGGCGTTATTGATAATCCGGTCATAGTTATCGCGAATTGTATAAGAATATTTATTCACCCGTTCAACCATACTTACCGCAAAAAGAATTTCATCTTCTTCAAAAGTATCTAATACCCCAAACCAAAAAGTAGGATCAAAGGCGTTATCGCCGATAACTCCAATTGTATCGCGTAAAGTGGATGGTCCGATGATAGGCCAGACTATATAAGGGCCGGGGCCGGCACCATAATGGCCTAGCGTTTGCCCTAAGTCTTCGTCGTGTTTTTCTAAATGAAACGCCGCTTGTGCCGGATCAAAAAAACCACCAATACCAATTGTAGAGTTAATCACAAAACGGCTGAATTCAGTTAGTGCGTATTTCCACTTTAGTTGTAATAAATTGTTACCAAAACGCTGCGGTGTACCCACATTGGTAAAGAAATTATTAACACTGCTTTGGACTTTTTTTGGAATAAGGAAGTCATAACCTTTAGATAAGGGAGTGAATAGGTGTTTATAAATTTTGTGATTGACTTTAAACATAAATTGATTGTACTTAACTAATGGATCAGAAATGGAATTTTGTTCTGTTTCATACGCATAGTCGTCGTAATCGTCTTCAAATTCTGTTATTTGCGCGTGACTGGCGGGAGTGAGCAAGATAAGGAGAATGGAAGTGATTGATAATACCCATGTTTTTTTAAGTAATGTTTTCATAAAGGCCTCCACGGATTCAGGGCAAAATTATTGTACTTCTTGATTCTTAAAATTTTTATCTTTAAGCTGCTGCATGAGCGCGGTAAAGGATTCTTTATTGATGATGCTGTTAAATTGTGTTCGGTAATTGCCAACGGTACTGACGCCCTCAATGATGACATCATAAATTTGCCATATATCCGCAAATTTTTTCATGCTGAAGATAATGTCGATCTTTTTTCCATCGGTAGTGATAAAATTGGTATAGACTTTGCTTCGGGTTTCTTCGGTTTCCTCATTAAGGTAGATGATTTGCTCACCAGAATATGAATCAGAGCGGCCTAAGTAAACGTCTTTAAGGATGTTTGTAAAGACTTCTGTAAATTCTTTCTTTTCTGCTGGTGAACAATCACGCCAATGATGGCCGAGCGCGCGTTTGGCAATCTCTTCAAAGTTAAAAATTGGTTCTAACAATTCCCAGAGTTTTTCTCGTCTCAGAATGAGCTTGTCATCGCTCTGTAATTTGGGATCTTTTAGAAGTTCAAGGCTTTGCTCAATTGTGTGGACAATAATCCGCCCGGCGGTTTCCTGCGCATGAACGGTTGAAGACAGAAAAAGGCAAAAACAAAGGCTGGCTAATAGTTTATTTTTCATAACAATTATTCGTCATCGCCTCCAACAACAAGGTTTTTAATGACTGATAATAAATCAAACGGTGGTTCGGTATCAAATAAGGTTTCACCAGGTTTTAAAACAGTGTCAGAAGCGCCGGGTAAAATTTCTATGTATTGTTCTCCCAAAATACCTTTGGTGCGAATGGAGGCAATAGCATCTTCATGGATCTTAATATGGTCATTGATTTCAAATGTTACTAGGGCTTGGTAATCTTTGAGTTCAATGCTTTTGACATTTCCGATTTTGACACCAGAGATTTCAACTGGAGTGTCTTTTTTTAATCCGGTGACGGAAGTAAATTTAGCTTTCAGTTCGTAATAGTTGTTTTTAAAAAATTCAACCTGGCCGAGTTTGATAGAGGTATAGGCCATACAAAGGATTCCGATAAAAATAAAAAAACCGACCGTAATTTCAATATCAATTTTTTTCATTATTCTAACTCCCCGTGAAGAAATTGTTGGACAAATGGATTTGCGGACGCTTGAATTTCATTGGGCGTGCCTTTAAAAATAATTTTTCCGTCATGCAGCATGGCGACCTGATCGACGATTTTAAAAATACCGGGAATTTCATGGCTGACGATCAAAGCTGTTAAATTACGCGTTCTATGCAATGTCTGAATAATTTTATAAATCGACTGCGCGATTACAGGATCTAGTCCGGTGGTGGGTTCATCGAAAAAAACAACATCTGGATTCATAATTAAACATCGGGCTAACGCAACGCGTTTACGCATTCCACCGCTGATTTGCGCTGGATATTTATCAGCATCATCTTTTAGACCTACGGTTTCTAATTCATGGAAGACTTTTTCTCGAATTTCTTTTTCCTTTAATTTTGTCTTTTCTTGTAAAGGAAAGGCTACATTTTCAAAAACGGTCAAAGAGTCAAAAAGCGCACCGAATTGAAAGACAATGCCGAGTCGGTCTTTTAAGGCTTTTAGTTTTGGACCATGCAATTGGGCAATTTCCTGCCCAGCAATTAGAATTTTTCCCGCGTCAGGTTTTAATAGTCCAATCATGTGCTTAAGAAAGACAGATTTGCCTTTGCCGCTGCCACCGATTAAGGCTAAGGTTTGGCCTTTTTCAACTTTCAGATTCACACCATTGAGGATTGTCTGATTTCCGAATTTTTTGTAAACATCAATAACTTCAATCATTATTTCGTAATTTCGATTAAGCAAAGATCATAATGGAGGTAATATAATAATCACAAATTAAAGTTAATACAGAAGCCAGTACGACAGCATCAGTCGTGGCTTTGCTTACGCCTTGCGCTCCAAATCCAGATCCATAACCGGCAAAGAATCCTTTGTAACAGCAGACCCACGCAATAAGAACGCCGAAGCTAAGCGATTTATAAGAACAGAGAATTAAATCTTTTGCTGTAATTGAATCGGCGATTGATCCATAGTAGATGCCAGGGGCTAATCCTGTTAAATTAACGCCGACTAAGTAACCGCCCCAAACACCCAGAGCAACAAACATGGATGTCAAAATAGGTAAAGAAATTAATGACGCGATAAAATTTGGAACAACCAAATATTTATATGGATTTAAGGCCATCGATTCTAAGGCGTCAATCTGTTCGGACATGCGCATAATACCGATTTCCGCTGTTAATGCGGAACCGGCGCGGCCAATAACCATAAGGGCCGTCACCACTGGGCCTAATTCGCGAATTAAAGATACAGCTGTAATTGATCCTAGTTTTGATTCCGCGCCAAAGGTTACCAGAACGTAATAAGCTTGAAGGGTAAGAACCATCCCAGTAAAAAGGCCTGTTAAACCCACAACAAGAATTGTTTTAACCCCGATAAAATGAATTTGTTTAATAACTCGTTGAATAAGAAAAGGAGGAAAGAAAACGTAATACAGGGAAATGCATAAAAACAATCCCATTTTTCCTAGTTCTCGAATAAAGGCAATGGCGTTATGGCCGATGATTTTTAATGAATGAAGGAAGAACACGTCTAATCCGTTTTCGTCTATATGATCAGTTCAGTGAGTATATTATCTAAAATTTTGAAGATATTCAATGATTCATTTTTAATAAATTATGGGAATTCCATCTGAACTACTAAATAACAAAAATGTTTTAAAATATATTCAGTGAAATGGATTAATTTTATTCAAAAAAAGTAAGGAGAAAAAAGAATTTAAATTATAATAAAAGAATTCTTAACGAATGAACTTAATCCAAATTAAAGATATAAATTATGGGAAGTTTTAAAAAGAAAAAGAAACGGTTTTTTGATACGCTCATTCAATCATCTTCGGGTAATTATGTTCGGCCTAAGGATGAGATGATGTATAAGCGTTTGATTGAGCGGGTTCAATGCGGCGTGTATATTGCCGATGAAAAGGGTATTATTTTTTATGTCAATTCCGCCTTAGTCAGCATGCTGGGATACAATACCAAGAGTGAAATTCTAGAACGGCCTTTAACCGATGTTCTTTATGGCGCGCCAAATCACGAGGAATCATTTTATGATGAAATGGATGAATTAGGGTTTGTCAGGGATTATGAAATTCTTGCTCAAAACGCGCAAGGGGAAGAAATTCATTTGATTGTGACTAGTCATTACATTCGCGAAGGAGAAGGCAAGATAAAAGGCATTGAGGGAATTGTTTATGATCGGACAAAATCAAAGAAAATGCAAGAGATGGTCATCAAGGAAAAACATAAACTTGAAGAGATTTTGGACTTAGGTGAAAAAGTCACACTTATTCGTAATTTGGATGAGTTAATTGAGTTTATCGTTAAACGTGTGGCGGGTATTTTAGAAGCGCGTGTTTGCTCGATCATGTTGGTTGATGAAAAAACTGGACGGTTAATGATCAGCGGGGCTTTTGGATTAGAACAAAATATTGTTGAAGAAAGTGCTGTTGAAATTGGTGAACAGATTTC
Source organism: Candidatus Omnitrophota bacterium (assembly GCA_020632515.1). Lineage (GTDB taxonomy): Bacteria > Omnitrophota > Gorgyraeia > Zapsychrales > Zapsychraceae > JACKFK01. The sequence continues at coordinate 26,645 of JACKFK010000009.1, forward strand.
GGGTGTCGTGGCCAAAGATTTGAATCCATTGTTGGTAAAGAATATCGAATATGATGAACGGTTTAAACGGGCGAATCGGCCGCATTATCGCAATCATTCATTTATTGTCGTTCCAATTACATTAGGAGATGAATTGTTGGGGGTTATTAATGTGGCAGATAAAATTTCAGAAGGCGCGATGATTAAGACTTTTGATGAAATAGATTTAAAAATTTTAGTGTCTATTGCCCGGGAGATTGCAGTATCCATTGATAATGTGAAAGTGATTGAAGATTTAAATTTGCAGACGGTGACAGATCCTTTAACCAGGATTTATAATTACCGGAAATTTTCCGATAGTCTGGAGCATGAAGTTAGGCGTCTGCGGCGGATTAAAGGAAACCTTTGTGTTATGATGATGGATTTAGATGAATTTAAGTCTTATAACGATACCTTTGGGCATTTAGAAGGGGATATATTATTGCGCGGAATTGGTGAGATTTTACGTAAAAGTCTTCGTGATACAGATATTGTTTGCAGATACGCGGGGGATGAGTTTGTTATTGTCCTGCCGGATACGGATATTTCCGGGGTTAAAGAATCTGCTGTTAAGGTGATTAAAACCGTAAATGAATTTCAGTTTAAGCGTCAAGTGAGTGTTAGTGTTGGTTGCGCGCAATATCAGGAAGGGATGACCTCGAATGAATTGATGTTAAAAGCGGATAAGGCATTATATGAAGCCAAGAATAAAGGAAAAAATCAGTTTTATATAATAGAATAAATTGTTTAGTTTAAGGAGGCGGAATTATGTGTAAGCATTTAAGAAGTGGTGGGGTGGTATTTGTGATTTTTCTGCTCCTTTGTTATCCTGTGTTCGGGCATCCTCCTGCTAAGGTTGCGCTAAATTATGATTTTACTAATCAAACCCTGCATGTTGAAATGCGTCATACAACAAACAATTCGCGTAAGGATTATGTCCGTAAATTAGTTGTTATTAAGAATGAAGAAGAACCCATAATAAAATATTATAATATTCAAACGAATACCTTACAATTTAGTGAAGATATTATGATCCCAGCACAGGATGGCGATAAGATTGCTGTTGATGCCTATAGCAAAGAAGGTGGGCATACATTTGAACAAATTATAGTTGAGAAGGATAAAAAGGATGAGCAGCAGAGTGAAGGGAAAGAAGAAGGTGAGGAAAGGTCAGCGGCTTCTTTATACCAAGCGCCTTAAAGATTATTGTTCATGGATAAAGCGGGAAAGTTGAAAAATTTTAAAAAAATATTTTTGAGCATATGATATTAAATAAAAGGATAAATTTTAAAGATTTGATTTGATTAAAATGGAATATGTATATTTTAGAGAAGTTTCAAATAGGTATTTTGAACGTAAAGGTTGATGATGGAGTGACGCAGGGCTTGGCAATTTAAGAATTTATCATATATACTTTTTTTACAATAGATCGATAAAGGTAAACCTTCCGCAAGGATGGGACACAAAACTATCTCGACGTATTGTTGGATAAATAAAGTCGAGACCCCGATAGGATCGGGGCAGGGTCCTTAAATTTTTAAGGATAGCCAGTTGCCGTAACAGTAGTGAAATATGTGCCTATTCTTCGTTAAGGAGAATAGGTTTTATTTTTTATAGGACAGATATGATGTTTAAACGAGTGACAATTAAATTTATATTTTTATCAGGGATGTTTTTATGTCTGCTTACAGTAACTGCACGTAATGGGTATGCTGCGCAGAAATTATTAGGTTGGTCCGATGCGCAGGCTGCAACATGGCAGAAAATGCGGACGGAAAATCATCCGCTATGGCAACGTTTGGTTAATGAAGTGCATTCAGATCGGTATCGTCCAGGAGATTATGGTTTGCGTGACGGCATGATGTATTTAATCACTGGTGATAAATCTTATGCAACCTCAGCTTGGCATAAAATGGATAATTGGTGCGGTAAGACTTATAGAGGAACGGGAGGAGACGATGCTTGGTGTAATACTTTTTGGAAAGGAAAAATTCCTCGTGATGGAACGCGGGAACAGTTTTTACGTTTAGCCATGCTGTATCATTGGACGCGTGAGGCTTTGTCGGTTGAAGATCGTAAAAATATGCGCGATGTTTTAGAGCTTTGGACTGATTTGGTTCTTTCAGACCGTAAGACGCATGGAACGCGGTTGAGTGATAGTGATGAAACCGTCGGGCATTATTTTGGCGCGGTTATTTACGCGTTGGCCATTCAAGATGAGGATCCACAACGATCTCAAGCGATTCTCAATTTTGCCGGAACCAACACGGGATCAAGCGATACCGCTCCGTTAGGCGGTCTTAACGCAACAGGCGCAAATAACAATTCATGGCGAAATGCGATTGCTCGTTTCGCGCAGTTAGCTAAAGGTGGTCAATGGATGGAGAGTTCTTCTTATAATAGAGGAACTGTGCGTTTGTTACTGCAAGGTGTTGCCGCGGTGAATAATTTTTTAGGAGAAGACAAGTTTCCGGAAATCACAGCATTGTATCCGGATTTTGCCAAGGCTTTTGTGTTGGAGGTTGCCCCGGATTTACGTGATTTTTATCAATGGGGTGATAATCAGGAAACGCATTATATTCGGTATTACTCTCGCGTGGCAACACTCGGGGTTGTTTGCGGATTATCAAAAGATCCAGAGTGTTTATCATTATATGATGAGCTTCTAAGCCGCAGTGAAGAAACTATTCATGAGGATTATCTTCCGTTTGCAGATCCATATTCGCCGCGAAAAGTTCTCAGTAGTCATGGGGCTTATCATGCGGATGGCCGTGGTATCGCTTATCATCGGCAAGGGTGGAATCTGGAGGATAGTTTTTTTGGTTCACAGTTTACCAATGTAACGCATGTTGACCACCGATTAGGGGCGTTGAGTAATTTCGCCCTTTATCGTCATGGGGACTGGGTGATTGATAATACACGCGGATATTATGGGCATTGGGATCAGGATGCGCCTTATCAAAATACAATGCTTGTCAACGGAGGTTTTTCTAATTTAGAAGAAGCTTACGGAGAAGTTGCCTTTTCTGCGGATGAGACGTATCTTTATCACGCCGGAACAACCGGAGGGCAATACCGCGATGAACGGTTTGGAAATCCACCTTTAGAAACTGTGCATGAATGGACGCGTAGTCACGTGTACTTTCACAATGAGGATGGTTCGGACAGTATTGTTATTTTTGACCGTTTAAATGCAGATGATCCAACCGATGAAGATATTCAACCCGTTGGGAAATTTGATCGCTTACCAAAGTTAATTAAACAACGCATCAATGGCGTGGAGGCAAAGCATCAATGGATTTTGCATTTAACAGAATTAAACCCGCGGATCGAAGGTAATGAAATCTCCTGGATGGGAGAATCTAATGAAGAGGTGACGCTAACGACATTTATGACAGATTATGTTACGCAGATTTATGATGAAAAATTATTGCACAATAAAGGTTATCCATTGTATTTAGGCGGATATGTTCGTGATAAGGATTTGGGTTATCAATTACGTTTGATTCCTAATCAGAAAAGCGGCTGGCAGACGTTTCTCAATTTAATTCATGTCGGCGGTAAGGTGGAAAAAAGTAAATTGGAATCATTATCCGGAGAAAAAGCGCAGGGGGTTTTGTTAAATTTCGAGCAAGAGCAGAAGGTTGTTTTGTTCAGCGCAAAAAAAGGAGAAACTATTGCGCCGACTTCGACGGATTCTTCCGGCCGTGTTGTGCATGCCCCCCAAAAATTATCACAGTTGGCAGCGTTGCGGTATTTTAAATCCGGATTTGAGATCAATATTGAAGTTTTTAATCCAGCCAAAGTCTGGATTATGGATTTAGATCCAAATCTAAAGTGGAATGTTGAGGTTGATGGAAAGGTGATTGAAGATGCTTTGGTCAATGATCAAGGTGTGATGCAGTTTACTTTAGCCAAGGGGAGTTACTTATCTAAAGTTTTCACAGATTCAACGTGCGATGCTTTACAGTGGGAAGGATGTCAGATTCAAGAGGATTGTGAGAAATTGAATTATTTCTGGTATTTAAATAAATGTCATTCTTCTCCAGAAGTTTTGGCCTGTGGGGTTGATCATATTGAATATTGTAAGACAGAAGAGGAGTGCTTGTCTTTGGGAAATTATTGGTATGATCAATCGTGTCATAGCCAATCTGCTCCGGCCGTGTGCACGTCAGACAGTTTATCTTTATGCTTAACAGAAAACGATTGTCAGCAAGCTCAAGGATTCTGGTATGACGAAGGATGTCATGTGCAAACAAAAGAAGACGAAAATAATATTAAGACCATTACACTTTATCCTGTGGCCGACACGCAAATAAAGGGATGGATTAAGGAAGCAAATGTAAATGGTCAGGGGTTAGGTGTTAAACGTGTTTCCGATAATTATGATCGGGTGAGTTTATTAAAATTTGATTTATCTTCTTTGCCAGAGGGTGTTGTTGTTAAGGATGCTTTCTTGAAATTTACCTTGATGGCGAACCAGCGTTGGAATCGACAGAATTATATTTATGAAGGATTAAAAGATTGGAGTGAAACGGAAGCCAATTGGTTGGAATACCGTAAAGGACAAGCCTGGGGTGTGCCGGGAGCTCGGGGACAAGGAACAGATTTAAACGGTGTTTATGGAAGTGTTGTTGGTGCTGTTGCCATGATTGATCAAGAAACCGTGGCTAAGGACGTTGAGATCACATATCAAACCAATGAGAATTTTAAAGATTTAATTGCTCAAAAGAGTCCTGGGATTTTAAATTTAGTAATGCATCAAGAGAATCGCGATAATTCCGACGCGTTGTATTACGATCGGGAAAATCCTGATTCCAACAAACGACCAAAATTAATTATTCAATATGAAGAAATTAATATAGTTAATAAATTGAGTTGCGATTCACAACATTTAAATTTGTGTTTAAGCGCGACGGATTGCGGTAAGGCTTCAGGATATTGGTATGATGAGAGCTGTCAGGCGACGCCGCAAATAACTTGTGATGCGCATCATCGTAATTTGTGTTTAAATCCAGCTGCATGTGAGTCGGCGCAGGGGTTTTGGTATGAGGATGCATGTCATGACGAGGCCCCGATTCTAAAAGAGAAAACGATTACGGTGGCATTAAGCCCGACAGCAGATTTGCAATTAAAGGGCTGGAGTAAAGATACAAATTTTAATAACCAAGGATTGGGAATTAAAAGTGTCTATCATAAATTTGATCGAACCACGTTGTTGAAATTTAGTCTGGAAGATATTCCGAAAGAGGCTGTTATTAATGATGTGCAATTGAAATTCACATTGGCTTCTAAACAGCGTTGGAACCGGCAGAATTATGTTTATGAAGGATTGGTGGATTGGAATGAAACTGAGGCAACTTGGAATGAATATCGCAAAGGGCAATCATGGGCAGAAGGCGGAGCGCGCCGCTCTGGTCAGGATATTAACGGCGTTTATGGAACTATGCAGGGGGCAATAGCTTTTATCAATCAAGGCACAGCTGCTTCTGGAGCCCTTATTTCGTATCAATCCCTCAATGGATTTCAGCAATTGGTTAAAGATAAAGCAGGGTCTATGCTTAATTTGGTTATTCATCAGGAAAAAGGGGATAATTCAGACGTATCCTATTATGATCGAGAAACCAATGCTATTAACAAGCGTCCGCAGTTATTTATTACTTATACGATCTTAGCTCCATAGATAATCTAATCCATACATTAAAGGAAATTTCATTAATTAAGAGTTGACGATAAAACAGTTTGGCATTTAAATAAAATATATGAAAAGAATAATTTTAATTTTGATCGGATTTTTTTGTATTTTAACTTCCGGATACTCTCAGGAAATCAATTCGTCGAATTGGCATGATTATTATCAAGCTAAAGATTATGCCAAAGCAGTCTATGGTTTAAAGGAGGCCATTCAGTCCCCGGACTATAAACCGGAATTATATATTTATTTAGGATTTTCTTATTATAATTTGGGTGAATATCATCCGGCATTAATGAATTTTCTTAAAGCCTATCATTATCTTCCTGAAAATTCTTTTGTTCATGCGGGATTAGGCAAAACTTATCTGAAGTATAATCAGTTCGAACAAGGTGAAAAGCATTTGAAGCGGGCTTTAGAAATTAATTCAGGATTTAAGGAATTAAATTTGATATTAGGGAAGCTATTATTTAGCCAAACACGGTATAAAGAAGCTCTACCGTATTTAACGGAAGCGAAAAATTACGTCCAGGGTTTAGGTGAACAGAGTACGCTTGAAGAAATTGAGTATATGCGTTCTTATGCGGATTTTGAAGTGAAAATTCAGGAGGAACCTGTATTAAAACAATCTTCATTTTTTTGGGGTGTTGTTGTCATTGTTACTAGCATTTTATTTTTGTTTTCCATGTTTATCCGAATTTATCATGAATCTAGCAACTTCTTGTTTCGCAATATTTTGGCGTGGGTTATTTTTGTTTATATTGGAATAGTTCTTGGTCATTTTGTGAATTCTTTTCAAGAGCATGGTTCAGAGGGGATTCGGATTTTTTTTGAAGAAGCTGGAAATACTTTCCTACGCGTAATTAATCGCAAATTTTGATATTAAACTTTCGATTTTTCCTTGAATGTCTTGTTGGGATGTGGCAAGATGAATACGTTTTACCTCCAACGCCGCATAAAAAGGAATGAATATGCCCAAGAATATTCTAGTGGTCGATGATGAACAAGAAATTTGTGAACTTATTCAAAGTAAATTGAAACGGGAAGGATATAGCGTTGATGTTGCGTATGATGGAAAGGAAGCTCTCGAGAAAGTAGCACAGCAAGCATTTGATTTAATTATTACAGATGTTGTCATGCCTGAGCTTGATGGTTTTCATTTGTATTTGGAACTAAAGAAAAATGAAGCCACTGCCAGTATCCCCGTCATTATCGTTACCGCCAGATCTCAGATGGAAGATTCTTTTTTGGCTGTCGGTGTAGATAGTTTTGTTACTAAACCATTTAAATCAGATCATTTAGTTGAGCTAATTAAAAAAATTCTTGCTGGTAAACCGATTTTAAATCTGCGTTCAGCCGATTTTAATCGAGGGGCGAAGATAGTTAAGGACTATGAAATATATAAAAAATATGTTTTAATCGCCGGGAATAAGATTGAAGCTTTGGAATTTATGTCTGCACAGCTCGAATCTTTACAGTGCTTTGTTGAAAAGGCTGAAACGGCGCAAGATGTATTAGAGTCTTCTCTGCGGATGGAGCCTGATATTTTACTTTTGGATGTGCAGATGGAAGATGTCTCAGCGTATGAAATTATTAATCAGTTCCGTGAATTTCGACATGTTCAGATGAGAATTTTACTTTATTCTTTTTTTCAAAAGTTGGATGAAGCGCGCGATTCTGCGGCGCATTTTTTATATTCCAATAATCTAAAGAAAGATTTTGAAGATTGGGAAATCCCGCCATATTATCTTGGGGCCTTTAATAAGGCGACATTCAAAGAAACAATACAGCATTTTATCAACCAATAGAATTTATATTAATCAGTTAAATGAAACGAGGTGTTTGTGAAAGCAGTTCATGCCGAATATGTTGTTTTTGATGTGGAGACAACAGGATTAAATCCTCAACAAGGAGATCGAATTTTAGAAATTGCAGCGGTCAAAGTTAAAGATGGTGAAATTGTTGATACTTTTGAATCGTTTGTTAATCCACAAAGAGATGTTCCGGCTGAAGCTGCAGCTGTTCATAATATCACAAATGAAATGTTGCACGATGCACCCGTTGCTGATCAAGTTTTACCAGATGTAATTAAATTTATTTCTGGGGCTTGTTTGGTTGGGCATAATATTAAATTTGATTTAGATTTTTTATGTTATGAATTATCGTTGATCAGCCGCCGGTTGGATGAACGGATACCGGCAATTGACACGTTAAAAATGTCAAAAAAATTACTGCCGCAATTGCGTAGTCATCGGCTTGGAAATTTAGCTTATTTTTTAGGAGCTCAAATTGAAGAAACTCATCGTGCTTTAGCTGATGTGAAATTAACAGTTGTCGTTTTGAAACGTCTTTTACGTATGGCAAATGATCAGGGGATTGACAGTTTTCAAGAGGTGTACAAACAGTTTGGTGTCGTAAAACCTAATTTCAAGATAGAGACGATGGAACAATCTTTTCTTTTTTAAGGCATGTTAAGGAAATCAAGATTCTCAGTAATTATTTTTTCCATTGTTTTGTTTTTTTGTTTTTGTCAAACATCCTACGCGGCTACTCCGATTTATTTAAATAAGCGTAAAGTTCTTAAAAAAGGATTAGCAAAAGAAAAAATTTTCCGCTATTTTCCGCAAAAAATAATCCGCACGTTAACTCATCACGATAGTCAGGAACAAATCACGATTGATTATAGGGATGCTAATGCTGATGTTCAGTTAATCACATTGATTTTTGAAGACAATGTATTAACTGATTGGATCATCAATGACAGGGAACTAATTATTCAATCATATTTAGAGGAATTTGCAGGGCCAGACTTTAAGGCCTATCCGAATATTTATAACGCCATTGTCGGGGCTTTAAAGAAACTACCATGGGATGTTTTTTTGAAGGTAACTGACCGGGCCCATCCGGTCATTTTTACTGAATATCATACGTCCGGCATGAGCCGTATTGCCAATTCGTCGGAGTATTTAAATGAAGAAGGTTCGCCGCCGGCGTTTACCAAGGGCATATACATTTTGAAATTAAGTTCAGAGCTGGAGGCCGCCGCGGAGCAATTGGCTGTGGAAGGAATTATTTTGCATGAATTGGCGCATCGGGCTTTAGATCATTTGCAGCAAGAGGAATATACTCGGGAATTAGAGCGGGAAGCTAATCATGTCATCATGGATTGGGGATATAAGGAAGAGTTTGAAAAAGCTAAAAAATATTTTGGAAGTCAGTAAATTATGTTAAGTATTCTTTTTATCAGTTTGGTTTTATTTTTCTCGCGGTATTGGATAAGAAAAAAGCGAGGATGGACGGTAAGAGTTTTTTTAATCAATTTTTTAATTATCGAAATTTTTTGTTATGGATATTTCTTAAAGGTCATTAATGGAGGAGCATGTTTTTACCTTATAGGAAACCAAAAGGTTTTAGATTCTTTAATTAAACTGAATATTATTGAATCAGCCTATTTTAGCGAGAAGAATCAATATTCGTTATTTCGTGTTGATAGTGATGTCGGCTATACGCTAGGGCAGGACAAATTTAGCGCACAGTTTCCCACCACCAACGCTTACGGTTTGCGGGCTGTGCGTGAATATTCATTTATTCCACCTGATGATCATTTGCGTCTAGCTTTATTCGGTGATTCATTTGTCTTTGCGCAAGATGAGGTGACGCCCAATACCTGGGGGTATATGCTAGAAAATTCTTTTGCTAATTTGGAGGTGCTTAACTTTGGTGTACCGGGGTATGGGTTGGGGCAAAGTTATTTGCGTTATTTAAAGGATGGATTGAAGTTTAATCCAGATGTTGTTTTTTTTAATTATATTCAAATGGGATCGCGCGATCAAGTGCTTGCAGATTCAATTATTAAAGGAAGAAACTTGAAGGGCGCAGATTTATATCGGGCGTTATTTTTTCTGGATAAAGATGTGTTAAAAACCAGAAGAATCACGCCCATGGATTTATTTGATCCTGATTTTCGGCGGAAAGAAATTTTTGCGCCTTTATCATTAGACGAAAATAAACTTGTTTGGAACAATCCATTGGTTAAACACACAAATGTTTTACTGTTCTTAAAAACAATTTTTTTGCCCCGTTATTATAAAAAACATATGAATCTTAGCGAAGATCGAAAGGAAATTATTAATGTTCAATTATTAGAGAATTTATTGGCAATGGCTGAACAAAACGATAGTTCCGTGATCTTTTTTGTGGATCAAGATTTTCAAAAACTTCCAAATTCAATTCAAACTATTTTATTGAAATATCAAGAACGTGTGCATTATGTAAACGGACAAAAGGCTCTTAAAGAACGCATTGAGAAATTGGGTGTTGAGCGAAAAAACCTTTTAAACGGGTCTAATCATTATAATCCGCAAGGAAATCAGATTTATACTGAGGTCGTGGCTGGAATTCTTGTAAGCCGTCCATGGGGAGAAAAAAATCGTCATTTTCTTTTTGATCCGCAGCATAAAGGATTTATTCGAAAAGATGATCAATAAAAATCATCCGAGGCGTATTCACCATGCCGTTATATTTTTGGTTTTAGGTATCGTAGGTTTTACTTTTATTTCTGTCATTCGATTTTCCTTTCTTAATTGGGATGACCCTCAATATGTTTTAAATAATCCTCTAATCAGATCATTATCCTTTAATAATCTTAAGAGCATTTTTACCACGAAAACGTATGATGTGTATTCGCCATTAACTATTCTTTCGTTTGCGTTTGAGTATCGATTTTTTCAATTGAACCCAGGAGTTTATCATTTTAATAATCTGCTTTTGCATCTGGCCGTTGTTTACTGCATTTTTATTTTAGGAAAACAGTTGGGTTTGTCATCGTGGGCAGCAGGAGTTTCAGCGTTATTATTTGGCATTCATCCTATGCATGTACAGACGGTCGTTTGGGTGACGGAACGCAAAGGTGTACTGTATTCTTTTTTCTATTTATTATCTGTTATTACTTATATTCAATTTTTAAGACATGAGAAAATTTCGTTGTATTTGTGGTCGTTGTTGTTTGGGGTTTTAAGCCTTTTTGCTAAACCTATGGCTTTAAGCCTACCGATTATTCTATGTTTATGTGATTGGTGGGAAAGGCAAAATCATCGATGGCGTTTATTTGTTTTAAAGATTCCTTACCTTTTATTTTTTGTGCCCCTTGTCTGGATAACCTTTGCTGTTAACACAGACATGTATGCCCATAATATTCCTGTTGAGCAGTCAATGCTTATTGCCATGTGGTCAGGTACTTTTTATTTGCTGAAATTTATTTGGCCGGTTGCGTTAGCTCCCGTATACGAATTACCTTGGCCAGTGCAATGGGATAATCCCGCTTACAGCATAGCGGGTATTACGCTGTTTATTGGTATTGCTATTTTGTTTGTATTTCGAAAAAAGCGTTGGCTTATCTGGGCGGGATTTTTTTATATTTTTAATATTTTCTATTTTGTGCGTTTTGATTTAGTAACCAAACCAGATATCGTTTCTGATCGTTATATGTATTTAGCCAGTTTAGGGATTTGCATGCTGGTGGGCAAATTTATCGACCGGATATTAAATTTACAATATAAAGAAAAATGGAAAATTTATGTAGGTATTGCTTTTTTGTTATGCATTATCTCGGCTGGTATTAGCAAAACTAAACGATACAGTTATGTTTGGCAAAATAGTAATATATTTTGGAATTATGTGATTGCAACGACAGAACGTTTTGAAGTGGCGTATCATAATCGCGCGTTGCTTTTTATAGAAGAAGGAGATTACGAGCGGGCCTTAGATGATTTAGATCAGGCCATTAGAATTTATCCACGGTATGCTAACGCCCATTTCAGTCGTGCTGTACTTGCAGAGCGATTAGGAAATATTCAAAACGCTTTAGACGATTATTTGAAATCTCGAGAATTAAGTCCGAATGATCAGCGGGCCTATAACAATCGTGCAAATATTTTTATCCGGCAAAGGCGTTTCGACGACGCTCTTAAAGAATTAAATATTTTTTTAGAGACAGGCGCTCCACAGGCGGAAGTGTTAACTAATCGCGCCCTAGTTTACAAACGGACGGGAAGAATTGAGGAAGCCTTAATTGATCTTAACGAGGCAATCCGCTTACAGCCGGATTTAATTCAAGCCTATAATAACCGTGGTAATATTTTTAAGCAAAAAGGTGAATTTCAAAAGGCGCTAGATGATTATAATAAGGGTCTTATGTTCGACCCTAATCATCACACTTTATTACAGAATAAAAAAGATATTTTGACGATTCTTGACGCTTCAAAGTAAGGGGATATTTTCTAAGATTAATGACTGAAAACCAGGGAAAAGGATGGCTGTCTTAAATATTTATGATATACTTGTTTCATTAAATTCTAAGATAAATAATCTTCAAGTAGGAAGGCGTTTTAGTGAGCACAGCAAAAATACATGACCTATTAGTTCAGGCCACCCAGAAAGAAGCCTCGGATATTCATCTCGTTGTCAATAAACCTCCAATTTTTCGCATACATGGAGAATTAACAACCTCCGAATTGTCGGAATTGTCAGCCAAAGATTTGAAGGAAATGCTGGTTGAAATTATGAATAACCGGCAGAAACAAATTTTTAATGATACTAAGGAATTGGATTTTGCTTATTACTGTATGGATGATTTTCAGTTTCGCGTTAATGTTCATGTGGAAAAAGGCAATATCGCGGCAACGATTCGTTTGATTTCAACAAAGATTCAAGAAGCCAAGACATTGGGGATTCCGTCTGCTATTGAGATTATGGCACGTAAACGTAAAGGATTAATTATTCTTTCCGGTACGGCAGGTAGTGGGAAATCGACAACATTAAATTACATGATTAATCTTATCAATAATGAACGCCGATGTAAGATTATCACGATTGAAGACCCTATCGAACTTGTTCATAAATCTAATAAGAGTTTAATTATTCAACGGGAAGTTGGATCAGATACTAATTCATTTGCCGCCGCTTTGAAATTCTCTTTACGACAAGATCCAGATGTCGTTGTAATCGGAGAAACTAGAGATTTAGAATCAATCAGTATGGCCTTGACCACGGCGGAAACAGGACATTTGGTTATCACAACTTTGCACGCGCCGGATGCGATTGAAACTATAAATCGTATTATCGATGTTTATCCTTCTGGACAGCGTGAACAAATTTGTACTCAATTGGCGGAAAATTTAGTTGGCGTTGTTGGACAGATGTTGATCGCTGGCAAAGACGGTGAACGCCGCGTTCTTACAACGGAAGTTTTAATGGCAACGATGCCGATCCGTAATATGATCCGTCGGGGGGCTTTGGTTGAACTGCGTGGGCAATTGGATTCAGAAGAAAATAAATATATGCATACATTTGAAAGTCATTTAACGAAATTAGTTAGAGATGGCTTAATCACATTAGATACTGCTAAAGAATATGCTCGAGATCCTCGTCAAATCCGCGTTACTGTCTAATCTGTAGATTTTTATGTAATTTAATTGATATTTTGTTTGACATTTTTTAGTGCTTTGGGCATACTAAATTTCAGTAGTAAATATTTAATTTTTAATATGCTAAAGGGCATTTTTAAATTGAATATTTTGTAGTTGGTGTATAGCAGTAAATAATCGGAGAAGAAGTTTTGCAGCAAAATAACTTGGTAAATGGCAGTAGTAAGGTTTTCTTTTGCCGTTATTTACTACTAAATCTCGTGAGAAAGGAGGTAGTAGGTAAATGGCAAAGGGAAAAGTAAAGTGGTTCAGTAATCAAAAAGGTTATGGTTTTATTACTCCTGAATCAGGAAACGATGTTTTTGTTCATCATTCCGCCATTCAAGGAGATGGTTATAAAACATTAGCGGAGGGGGAAGAGGTCGATTTTGAAATTGTTCAAAGCCCTAAAGGTGAACAGGCTGCTAATGTGGTAAAGAAATAAAATTACTATTATAGAAATTCATTTTTTTCAAAGGCCTGATATTTTTTAATATCAGGCCTTTTTATCCATTGCGAAAATGAAGATGTTTCGATACAATGGTTGCAAATTTAATATTCGTAGGTTTTAATTAGGAGGATTTATGGGAGGATTAACATCAAATAAACCAAAGCATTGGAATGAAGCGCAAAATAATGTTTGGCAATGTGTAGAGGATCATTGGAATCATTTGATTAATAAAAGAGTGGATGATTTTATCCAATACATTCATGATGATATGGTAGGTTATGGTCATGAAAGCCCGATTCCGGTAGATAAACCTTGGCTGCATAAATGGGTGGGGTTTTGGACGAAATCTACAGATATAGTTATTTGTGAATTGCGTCCCATTGATATCCGCATTCATGGGGATATTGCCATTCTCCAATATCTTATCTTCACAATTGAAAAGAATGTTGAGGGTGGTAAGCGGGTTATTCGGCGTTATACTATGACCTGGAAAAAGCAACCAGAGCGCTGGGTCGTTATTGCCAGCCATAATAATTTGATGGATGAAACCTTGCGGGGATAAATCCTTCTTTTCTTTAAATCTTAATAATATTAGACTTAAATATTATTTTCTTATTCTTTTTTTGTCTATAATTCCGTAAATCATTATATTTCAGTGGTTTATCGAATATCTTTCCTGTTTTCACCCCTTTCCTTTAGTGATCATTTATGGCATATTTACAGTGTAGAATTGAGTATTTGCTTGTAGGTATTAATTGTAACCCTTTGAAATTCTTAATAGTAAAGGATTTTTGCATTTTGACCAGCAAAATGACAAAAATAGATTATTGGTATGTTTCACCGGACATCTTACAAATTAGTTGCACTAGTTGTAGTTTTAGTTGGGCTATTGATCAGCAACTCTACAGCCAATCCAACATTGGAATTCAATTCTAAATCGAATTATTCGTTTACCGCTCCATATGAAAAAGTTTCTTTAGATGTTTTAAACAGTATACATACCTATGCTGTCAGTTTTCATAAATTATCGTATATTTATCTAGAAGATATAGCGGTCAATTTATTAGATGCCAAATTAGCAGATTCTAATAAATTGCAGATTATCGCTCGTAGAAGTGCTCTGCCAGATGAAGTTTACCAATCGGATATTTCCAAAATAACAGCTGATTCTAGCTTGGTTGATTCAAAGGATAGAACTGTTTTGAAGAAAAACACGAAACGCGGATTAAATTTTCTTAAAACTAATTCTAAAGATGATCATCCTGAGTCCGCAGAAATGTTTGCGCAAGATAGGGAAGTAAAGATACTATCGGATTCAGTGCAAGATGTAAATTCAGAAATAGAGATAAATAAACCGCAACAACTTGTCTTTGAATCTACCCAATCAAAAACAATAGCCGGATCATTGAAGGTTCAGCGAAAGAAAGTCGGAATTGGGCAGGTTAAAGATACTCAGAGCAGTATTTATGGAATTCAACCCAAAGGAAAACCTGTAAAAATTGGTACAACTGTAGATGGAAAGAAATATTTAAAAGATAAATTTATTGTAAAATTTAAAACAACCGGTAAGCATGCGGTTAAATCATGCGCGCAATGCCTTCTTGCGCATAAGGAAAAATTTTTAAATCATGTCATGGATCAGTCAGATTCTTTAGATCGGTTAAATCAGAAATATCAAATTAAAAAAGCGCGAAATTTATTCATGAACCGGCATGGATTAAATAATGAAGAAGCGAAATATAAACAACAACGGATATTGGCTCAATCGATTGCTGTTCGACCATATCGCAGTAAACGAGCAGAACAATTGAAGAAGCCTGCGGAAATTCCAGATCTTACAGCCTCCTATGTTATGGATTTACCAGAAGGTAGCGACATTGAAGAGGTTTGTCGTCAATATTCAAAGGATGAGCATGTTGAATACGCGCATCCTGTTTATTTATATTCGACAAGATTAAATCCCAACGACACCTATGCTGATGCGGATCAAGATGGAAATTGGAGCACCGGCGCTTACGGGCAATCGTTTGAGGATTTATGGGGAGTTCGACAAATCAAAGCGGAACAAGCTTTTGATATAGAACAAGGTAACGGAGTGATTGTGGCGGTTGTTGATACAGGTTTAGATTACAATCATCCGGATATAAGTGCAAATGTTTGGTCAAATTCAGGTGAGGTTGTTGATGGGGTTGATAACGACGGGAATGGTTATATTGATGATATTCGTGGGTTTGATTTTACAACATGCAATGCTTTTGATTTAATTTTTGGTTTTTGCACGTCACCGAAATTAGCTGATAACGATCCTATGGATGGTAACGGACATGGAACACACGTCTCTGGAACCATTGGCAGTGTTGTTAATAATGCTCAAGGAATTGTTGGTATTGCTCCGCAAGTTCAAATTATGCCGTTGCGTTCATTAAATGATCAAGGGCTTGGGACTATTGATGAATTAGCCGAGGGGATTGTATATGCGGCTATCAATGGGGCTGACGTCATTAATAATAGTTGGGGAGGGCCTTGTTTAGAAGCGCCATTTTCTGATCCAACGGCAGAGGCTGCGGTGGATACTGCGTTTGGTTTAGGTGTGGTGGTGGTTTTTGCTGCAGGTAACGAAACGGAAGATACAGAGTGTCATAGCCCGCAGAATATGAGTGAAACAATTACGGTGGCGGCAAGCACGACAGCGAATATGAAAGCGGACTTTTCTAATTTTGGAGGTGAGTTAACGGTGAGCGCTCCTGGTGTGGATATTTTGTCGTTAAATGCCCAAGGAGGAAATAATACAATTGCGCTGACATCTCCTGAGTTGGTCGTTGATACAGATTATTTATTATTAGAAGGAACTTCAATGGCTTCCCCGCATGTAGCTGGTGTGGCCGCGTTAATTTTAGGGCAGCATCCCGAGTTAACAAATGTTCAGGTTAAATTAGCGTTGCAAGGAACAGCAGATGATATTGATGCTCCTGGATTTGACGAAAACACAGGATTTGGGTTAGTCAATGCCTTGGAGGCTGTAACGCTTGATCGAGTGAAGCCAGTGATTGCAACCATTGGTGATAAAACTACGGATTCAGAAACCTTATTACAATTTACGGTAACTGCGTCAGATCCTAATAGTGATACTATAAATTTAAACGCGCGACTCAGTGATTCTAGCGCTTTAAGTACAATTGGAGCGGCATTTACCGATAATGGGGATGATACGGGAACTTTTAGCTGGACACCATCATCGGCGCAACAAGGAATTGATTTTGCTATTGTGTTTACTGCGACAGATAGTCCAGATGGATTTTCTGATACAGAAACTATTACAATTACTGTTAACTCAACAACTCCTGTTTGTGGTAATGGTACAGTTGAAACTGGCGAAGAATGTGATGACGGCAACACTACGAGTGGAGATGGTTGCTCAAGTATTTGTATTCAGGAGTTTACTTGTGGCGATGGGGTTTTGGAGGTTGGCGAACAATGTGATGATGGTAATACATCTGTTGGTGATGGATGTAATGATAATTGTCAATTGGAGGTTTGTGGTAACGGGACAGTAGATTTTGGTGAAGAGTGTGATGATGGCAACACTTCTGCTGGGGATGGGTGTGATGATTCATGTTTATCGGAAGTTTGCGGCAATGGCCGGGTAGATTTTGGAGAAGAGTGTGATGATAGTAATACAACCGCAGGAGATGGATGTTCAGCGTCATGTACGATTGAAGTTTGCGGTAACGGGACAGTAGATTTTGGTGAAGAATGTGATGATGGTAATACAACATCCGGTGATGGCTGTACAAATCTTTGTCAGGATGAATTTTGTGGAGATGGTACGGTCAATAATGGATCTGAGCAATGTGACGATGGTAATACATCTTCAGGAGATGGATGTTCATCAGCGTGTACCATCGAAGTTTGTGGTAATGGCACAGTTGATTTTGGCGAAGAATGTGATGATGGTAATACAGCCTCAGGTGATGGGTGTTCGTCCTCGTGTATAACTGAAGAATGTGGTAATCAAATTATCGATCCGGGTGAAGTTTGTGATGATGGTAATACTAATGAAGTGGATGGATGTACAAATAGTTGTCAAATCGGTCCGGTTTGCGGAAATGGTCAATGTCAATCCGGCGAAACCTTCCTTAATTGCTTTCAAGATTGTGTGCCTTTTCGTTTTATTCCTCTAAATTAAAATAGATTCTAACAATTTTTTGAATTGCGCAATCGCACTTTCTTTGCTTATCAAATATAATTCTTTCTGATAACTTAACTGTAAATTCTTCAATAAAATATTGCTGGAGCGACGAAGTAAACTATAATGTTATTCAGGAATATTATACTATATGAATAAATATATCTTTTTTACAATTCACCTTGTTATATTTTTCTTGCAGGCAGGTTTTGTTTATGCCGATTTTTATCCAGGTATGCAGCGACGACAAAAAATGGAAGCGGTGGCAAATAGTTTGAATATGATTGAGCATCGGCAAGAGCGGATTGTAAAAGAGAAGATGAAAGAAGATCAGAGCGAGCGAGAAGCGTATCTTGAAAAAATTAATCGTCGTGATGCGCAGGAAAATGTTGCCGACCGTTTAGCCGAGTCTAAAATTTATCGCCCCCCAAACAAACGTTCCCCAAATCCTTTAGTCAAAAATAAACCGCCCCGCCGTAAAGATGGCACAGCTCGCGAATATGATCCGGAAAGTCATTTTGAAGTTGGGTTAGAACATTCATATATCCGGTATAAAGAACCAAATGTGATGAAAGAAAAAGGCCATATGACGGGTTTGTTTGCGGTATATACATACAAACGCAGTGATAATGATCATATTAAGAAGTTGGAAGATTTAGAACGGTATGATAATTGGCCGAATTTTTATCGAATTGATGGGAAGGTTAGTTGGGGGCAGGTGGACTATGACTCGCAAGGTACAGGTTCTTTAGATGGCGTTGATGATACCATGGCGGAAATGCGGGCTGTTGCGGGATATGATCTGCCTATTTTTAAAAATATTGAATTCGCGCCTTATGTGGGTGCCGGATACCGGTATTTATTTGATGATTTGCGGGGGGTAACAACCACAGGTGCCATTGGATTCCGTCGGGAAGCAAATTATGTGTATGCTCCGATTGGGTTCGATATTGAACAACGGCTAAAACGCGGATGGTCTTTAGGTGTAAATTTGGAATATGACTATTTATTTTACGGCAGACAGCGCAGTAAACTTGGAGATGTTGATCCTGGGTTAAACACGGTAACAAATAGACAACGGGATGGTTTTGGTTTGCGCGGTTCGTTTAAGATTATTAATGTCAGTGATATGTGGGATTTTTATTTCGAGCCTTTTGTACGTTATTGGAATATTAATGATTCTGATACATCGCTGATTATTTTCAATGGAACACCCATTGGCCTTGGGCAGGAACCAACCAATAATTCTACCGAATACGGTTTTAAAGTCGGCGCGCGATTTTAAGGATAAACAATCGACCAGCCGATATAACGACTATTTCCCATTAAAGACAATGAAGGTTACATGAAAAAGCGACGAGATAATACTGAATTGATCTGCAGTATCGGCGAATTGGCTGGATTATTCACTGATACAACGGGGCTTGAGAATTTTTTACAAAAAACTGTGACGATGATCGCTCAACACATGCATTCTTCCGTTTGCTCAATTTATCTCTACGATGACAGCTCTCAATTATTAACGCTTTATGCGACGTATGGTCTAAATCAGAAAGTTATTAAGAACGTTCAATTACGTTTGGGGGAGGGGTTAACAGGTTTGTGTTTGAAAGAATTGCGTCCGATTTGTGAACAGCAAGCTAGTAAAAATTTAAATTTTAAATATTTTTCAGGTCTTGGTGAAGAAAAATTCGAATCTTTTTTAGCAGTGCCGATTAATCGTGGAGCCAATCGTATTGGAGCGATGGTTATTCAAAATAAAGAAAAGGATTTCTTTACGGATGTTGATGTGAATACGTTAAGAGCTATTTCAATACAGTTAGTCAATACGATAGAAATGGCACGATTAATGATGTTGCTAAGTACGCCCAAAACTCTTCCTGTTAAAAAATTTAATATTGAAGATTTACGCTTTCTAAAAGGGCGAGTTGGCGCTGTTGGGTATGCGTATGCCAAAGGAGCTGTTTTTCAAGATGATAAACAGTGGTCGCAAATGTTTGATGATGTAGAGATTAAAAATTTCACGTTAAAGGAATTTCATCAGGCGTTGAAAGTTACGGAGAAACAGATTGATGACCTGCAGAAAGACGTTGAAGAAAAGCTCGCTGATGTCGCGTCATTAATTTTTTCTGCCCAGATATTGATGCTTAAAGATCAGGCTTTTATTTCATTAATAGAGGAAAAAATCGCTCAGGGGATAAATCCACCATTTGCTGTGGCCAGTGTGGTTGATGACTATGCGGATAAGTTTTTAAAGATTGAAGATGATTATATTCGGGAGAAAAGTTTGGATATTCGGGATGTTGGTGTGCGGATAGTGGCTAATTTACTCGGGGGGCAGCATAAGCCGGGAGCGGTTAAGAATAAAATTGTAATCGCGCGGGAGCTGTTACCGTCAGATGTATTAAAATTTTCTTCCAAAGATGTCCAAGGGATCATTTTATTAACAGGCGGCACTACCTCGCATGTTAGTATTTTGGCGCAATCTTTAAAAATTCCATTGATTATTGTTTCACGTGGAGAACTCCTTGAGATGCCTGGAGATATAGATATTCTCATGGACGCGGATCAAGGGAATATTTATCTTAATCCAAATAAAGATATTTTAAAGAGTTTTGCTGAGAAGGAGGCTGCAAAAAGAACTAAAGTTTCGGTGAAAGCAAAGACGTTGACTAAAGATGGACAGTTGGTTCAATTGTACGCGAATATTAACCTTTTGGGTGATTTGCAAACTGCGCGAGTGTTTAAAGCTCAAGGTATCGGCCTTTACCGGAGTGAATTTCCATTTATTATTCGTAATAGTTTTCCCTCGGAAGAAGAGCAATTTGTGATTTATAATAAATTAGTCGAAGGTATGCCGGGGAAAGAAATAACATTTCGAACATTGGATATTGGTGGAGATAAGGTTTTGTCGTATTTTGAGCAGCATAGTAAGGAAAATAATCCGTTTCTTGGTATGCGTTCGATTCGTTTTTCTTTAGCTCACCAGGATGTTTTTGCTCAACAGTTACGCGCAATATTACGTGCAGGCGCGCAGGCGCCCTTGCGCATTATGTTCCCGATGATCTCATCAGTGGATGAATTTGTGCAGGCACGACAATTGGCCCGGGATTGTATTGATCAATTAATGATTGAAGGAAAAATATGTCAGCAGCAACCATTGTTTGGGTTGATGTTGGAATTACCATCTGTTATAGAAATTATCGATGCGCTGGCGGCAGAAGCGGATTTTTTTAGTATAGGAACAAATGATTTTATTCAATATATGTTAGCGGTTGATCGAACCAATGAGAAGATTGCAAATCTTTATAAGCCGTATCATCCTTCAATTCTTCGTTCTTTTAAACGTATTGTTCAATCCGTACTGCTTAAAACAGATGATATTTCTGTTTGCGGAGATATGGCGCAGGATTTAAAATATTTAGCTTTTTTTATTGGAATTGGAATTCGTAAATTTAGTATTAATCCTTCCTTTATTCCCCGTGTTCAAGCTAAGATTGAAACGATTGAGCTTGGAGAGGCTCAGCGTTTTGCGCAAAAAGCCTTATCTGCTTCCAGTTTTAGTGAAATAGAACGATTATTTATCTAAACTTTTAAAGAGCTTCCTTTAGTTTAAGGACTTTGAAGGTAGGGGTTTGAGTAATCGCTATGTAGTTTTGTTCAATCCATTCGCGGACTTCATGATATTTAAGTTGATTTGATTTAACCTGCAGTTGAGTTTTTTCAAAATATGCTGGAAATTCTTTTGGAAGAACGACAAGTTTAGGTTTGTGTGATTGTAAGGCTGTGAGGAAATCGCGGTGCCATTGATCGTTAAACCACGATAAAGTGGCTGTGGGAAACCGTCCAACGAAAGGTCTATTTAAAATGAAATTTAAGGCTCCATATTCAGGAAAAAATAATACAGGGTCTTTTGAAGTGGTGTAGTGATTAACGATGTGATGTAATTGTTCTAAGTCTTCAGCCTGTGTTAAGGGTAAGCGCATGCCTTTAATTCTGGGGAGTTGCATTTCTTTGGAATTTTCATCTGAAAAGGGTTTTAAAGTTTGCACATCTTTTTGTTGAAGTAGATATTTTCCGTATTGGTAGCTATAGAATCGTCGATTAAATCTAGTCAGCGGAAAGGCAATGGAAGATATAAGAATTCCTAGTAAAGCAAAACGGACAAGGAATGTTTGAAAATTAACGCTTTTTTTCTCCGCGATATATTTTTCTCCAAGAAAGAACATCCTTTCTACGATGATAAAGAGAATAATTTTTTCCGGCTGTAACATCATTTCAAAGTTGCTTGACCATATATTACGAAATGATGTTATGAAAAGGATAAAACCGTAGATTGCCACGGGGATGGCGGCCAGATCTTTTTGCTCCAATTCTTTTTGTTTGAATTTTTTGAAGAAAAGAAGAGTAAAAAACAGATAAGCATAAAGAGGTGTTAGGTGGCGAAAGTTTTTGTTCACCGGATTGATTAGGGCTGTCAAAACTTGCCATAGGTTTGCGGGGGCTGATTCCACTTGCGGGAAGGTTTTTGCCATACCTAATAAAACACCGATATTGGAATCGATCATCGGAATCAAGGCGTGATTTATTTTTAAGTAGATAAGAAAAGGAAGTGTGAAAATAAAAGTCCATCCAATAAATTTTGGTAACTCTTTTTTGGCGATAAGCAAAAGAGTCAACGCTATGGCCAGGCCTGCGGCAAAGCCAATTTCCAGACTTGTTAATATGCTGATGCTGACTGCTAAAGCAGCGCCATAGAACCATCCTCTATATTTTGATTGATAAAATTTGAGTATGCAATAAATGCTCAATAATCCAATAGCAAAGCGAAATCCCCCCCAATAAGTAAAAACCACGCGAGGAAAAGTTTTGGCTGCTAAAACTAAGGAAAACAAATAGAGGAAGAGTCTGGTTTGCAAAAGTTCTTTAGCGATCAATAAACAGATTAATAAGGTTAAAAGGGTTCCAATATAAAAGTAGATAGAAAGAATTGTTAGATTTGTAGCAAAGATTTTCATAAGAAGGGCAGGGATATAAATTTCAATAGGTCCACGCAGATGAAAAATGTCTCGAAATAATTGCCCCCCTTTTAATATTGTTTCAATTCCAGGTAAATATAAACCAACTTCAAATAAGTTGATTTCTCCATATAAGAAAAAGGGTTGCCATGTAATCCATATAATAAAGGTAGAGAGGATTGCTATATCGAGATTGTTTGAGCGGGTAGATAAGTTTTTCATTACTTCATAATATCATGAAAAATGATGTGTGGAATTGAAAATTATGAAAAAATCGGGTTTATTTATAGGTAATTTACCTTAAATTACCTAGTCAGTCTAGGACGGCGCAGGGTTGTCCTCTTGAAAAAAATGTATTATCGTGCATACTTGTGTATATTATTAAATTTGTTTTTTAATCAATAAATGACGATTTATGTACAATAACGTTCATAAATATTTCTGTAGGTTAAATATTCAAAAAGGAGAAAAGAGGATGTACAAATTAAAATTAACTGTTTTAGCACTAATTTCTTTGGCTGTTTTAAATACAGGTTGTTCTGTATTTATGGCTGCTAAGCAACCTGAGAAGAAAAATTTAAAGGTGCTTTCTTTGGGTACTCCGAGAACTCATGTAATCGCGGAGTTAGGGGCTCCTGAATATTCTGAAGAAAAAAATGGTATTAAAGTTGATATTTTCTCATTTCAGCAAGGGTATAGTAAGGGGGCTAAAGTTGGTAGAGCTTTTTTTCATGGAACAGCTGATATTTTTAGTTTAGGTTTATGGGAGGTTATTGGTACCCCAGTTGAAGCCATTGCTGATGGGAAGCAAATGAAAATTGAAATTATTTATGATGAAGATGATAAGGTTGTAGAAACTAAATATCTTCATGAGGAATTAAAACAGAGTAAAGTTGAAAATTAATTTTAAATTAGAAAGGTGAATTAAATGAAAGTATTTTCAATTACAATTTTGTTATTTGTATTTTTCTTTTCAGGATGCGCAACTATGCCACAACGTCCAGAACAAAAAGAATCAATCATAATTGAAAAAAGTTTGAAAGAAGCAAAGCAGTTAGCATTAGACTCTCTTATTGTTAATGGTTTTGAACTTCAAGAAGAAACAGATAATTATATTCAAGGTAAACGACCTAATAAAATAGGTTTTTTTGTTGGTTCAGGCGGAGAAACAATTGGTATATGGTTAGAATCAATAAGTGAAGATAAGACGAGCGTATTAATTAAAAATAAAAAATCTTTTGTCGGCTATGTTGGGCAGCAGAATTGGGAACGGGAGATTAGAAAAGAAATGTTGGGAGTCAATGAATAATAATCTAGTGGTAAATATATATAGAAAGAATCGATTCATATATACAGTAGTGCTTTTATTAACAATGATTTCTTGTGCGTCATCGCAGAGTCGGTATGTTTTGTTAGAGCAGAGGTATGTTCCTTTGTCTGCAGATTTTGAAATTAAAGTTTATAAAGACTCTTTACCAGAAAAGAAATTCAAAAGAGTTTCTCGGCTTGATGTGCATCTAGAGAAAAGTCATTTTGTTTCATCAGATCTTGATAATGCCTTACCGCTTTTAAAAAAGGAAGCAAGAATGTCTGGAGCTCACGCAATTATTGATATTAAAGAGAGAAGATCTGCTGTTTTAGAAACAAAAATTTACCATGTTACTGCAACAGGAATTAGATTTTTAGAAGAATAATATTGTTTTGTTGACAATTTGGTGAATTTATATTATTATTTTAAAGTTTTATTTGATTAAATATTAAATTTATTTTAACTAAGAGTTTTAAAGTTGTTTTAAATCGTATTAACATAATAAAGTGAGGGAGAAAAAATGAAAAAACTAGCAAAACTTTTTGGGGGAGTTTTAGCTTTGGTCATTTTGCCAGCAGGTTTAGTAAGAGCGAATATTGTCCATAGTTTAGACTTCGGAACAGAGATTTCACACATCACTTATGAAGAACCCGATGTTATGGAAGAAAAGGGGATTATGTATGGTGTATTTGGTGTGTATACAATGCGGGAAGACGCGAATGTAAAAGTTCAATCGTTTTCTGATTTTTTTAGCAATTACGTGCATAATCGGATGGCACGGGTGGATGCAAAATTCAGCGCTGGTCAAGTAGATTATGAATCAAATGGAACAGGAACGATTGATGATATTGACGATTATATGTTTGAAGTCCGTGGGGTATTAGGCTATGACTTTATGGTTGGCGCGGAATCTCTAATAACACCCTATTTAGGGGTTGGCTATCGCTATTTAACTGATAAATTAGGCGGTAAGATTTCTACAACAGGACATTTTGGATATGATCGAGAAACGCATTATTTATATATGCCGTTTGGTTTAGATTTTTTAGTGCCATTAAGAAATAGTTGGAAAGTTGTTTTTAACGCGGAATATGATTTGTTTTTAGATGGAACACAAGAAAGTCATTTGGAAGATGTAAGTCCTTCTTTAAATACGTTAGAAAATAATCAGGATAGCGGGTATGGCGTGCGTGGATCAATAAAATTTTTAAAGACAAGTGAAGATATTAATTTTTTTATTGAACCATTTATTCGTTATTGGAATATCGATGAATCTGATACAGCAACGATTAGCTGTGGGGGGACTCCTTGTGCTTTAGGATTTGAACCAAAAAATGAATCCACGGAAGCAGGTGTTAAAATCGGAATTAATTGGTAAATTAATTATTAAGATCTACACAACCATTTTAAATTTGGTATATTACTTAATAATTATTTAACTTTAACATTTTTTAGGAGAGAATTATGGGTAAAAAAAGGGTGGCAGTATTTTTTATAATTATTTTATTTAGTTTTATTGGATCTGCACACGCTTTTATTACTTTAGATGTTTTTCGTGACGGTTATATTGAGGATTATGAGCCCGGTGGCATATTGGATGGTATTCCCGATAGAATACAGGATACGAATGCTCTTTTAGCATCGAATATTATTCTTTCCGATGGAACAGCTATTGATAGTCATGCGATATTGACATTTGATATAAGTTCTTTTGCCGGACAGTCGCTTCAATCGGCAACGTTGTCGGGGTTAGGAACCAGAGTTGATACTAGAGGATCGTTAGATGCAATATCAGCGAGTGTTTATAGTTATTCTGGCAATGGATTTGTGGAGCTGAACGATTTTACTACATCAGCTGATTTTTTAGGAAGTTTAACTTTTACGCCGAGCGCGCAGGGATTTAGCCTTTCTCCTTTTCAGATTGATGTCACAAAAGGTGTTAATCCTTTGTTGAATAATTCCAGCCAATTTCTCGAGTTTCGCATTGAATCAGAAGAATTTACAGCCTTTATTAATTCAGGTGAAATCAGTGGCGAGTCACGAGTCTCTGGTCCACAGTTAATGCTTACTTTTGTTGATTCTCAGGCGGTTGTTCCTGAACCGGCAAGCTTTTTGCTTTTTAGTAGCGGATTGTTAGGAGCTTTTGGCTTGCGAAAGAAAATTTTTTAAATCAGTATTTTTGGAAATATAAAAAAGGACAGATCAAAACAGGATCTGTCCTTTTTTGTTGTTAATAATTTCTGCTTAGTTCATTGACAATGAAGATCAATCCATGTAAGGTGAAAATAATTAATTTATTCTGAATAAAGATAATTAAGCAATATTGTTATCAAGAAAAGGATTGGTGCAATAATGCAAGATACCCGACGGCATGATATGGCGCAATCTTTAAACATTCTTGTTATCGAAGATAGTCCGGTTGACCGTAAACTTTTGGATTCAATGTTAAATGAATCCGGAAAGTTTAGCCAGATAAATATTGTTTCGAGTTTTCAGGAAGCCTTAGCGCATATTAATAAGAGTGTGTATGATGTTATTTTATTAGATCTTGATCTGCCGGATAGTCGAGGTGAGCAAACCCTCGTTGAATTAAATCAACAATATCCACTTTTACCGATCGTGGTTAATACCGGCGCCTATGAAGATGATTTAGGTTTGAGGACCTTGGGGATGGGTGCCCAGGATTTTCTTATTAAAGGAAAGTATAATGCCTATACGCTCAACAAGGCATTGCATTACGCGATTGAACGTAAAAATATGGAAATGCAATTGAAGTTGGCCTATCAACAACTTAAGGAAACGCAGACACAGCTGATTCAATCGGAAAAATTGAAAATCGTCGGAGGTTTAGCCAGTGGCGTGGCTCATGAAGTTAAAAATCCGCTAGCCACGATCCTTTATGGTGTTACTTATTTAGCGGATAATGTAAAAGCTGCGGATAAAAATTATGATAAGGTTCTCAGTAGTATTAAAGAAGCTACCAAGCGTGCGAATAGTATCATTACAGATTTGTTAGATTTCTCGAGTATAACAAAATTAGAGAAAAAATCGGTTAAGATTGTTGAGGTTTTAGATAAAGCCTTTGCCTTGGCCCAGCATGCTTTAGATAAAAAATATGTTGAGGTTTATCAGCATATTGCGGAAAATTTACCGCTGATTGAAATTGATCAGAATCGGATTGAACAGGTCTTAGTCAATTTGATTCTTAATGCAGCCCACGCCATGGAGGAGAGCGGACAGTTAACCATTAGAATTAATGTCGAGGTTATTAAAGAAACATTGCCTTTTTATAAATCTTTAAATGAAGAGTTTTTTCCAAAAGCCACTAAGGCGCTTGTTTTGATGATTGAGGATACTGGTTGTGGTTTGCCGGAAGGGAAGTTAAACACAATTTTTGATCCTTTTTTTACAACCCGCCGTTCTGCCGGAGGTGTTGGTTTAGGGCTTTCGGTCTGTAAGAATATTATGGATCTTCATCAGGCTGATATTATTTTAGAAAATAAAGAATCAAAAGGAACGAGAGCAATCCTTGTATTTAAGATTTAACAATGGATAGCATATGGCCAATAAAATTAAGATTTTATTGATTGATGATGAAAAAGGTTTTACGGATATGTTATCCCTTAACCTTGAATCAACGGGAAATTTTCATGTTCGAGTAGAAAATAAAGCCGAAAATGCGTTATATACGGCAAGTTTGTTTCAACCTGATTTGATTGTTCTTGATATCATCATGCCGCGGCGAGACGGGAAAAAGTTGGCGCGGGAGTTTCGTTCTAATGAAGACTTAAAGAATGTCCCTATTATCTTCTTAACGGCCACGATTACCAAAGATCAGTTAGATCAAGAAGCAGGGACGATTGAAGGTTGTCCTTTTGTTTCTAAGCCTAGTAATTTTTCTGAGTTACTTAAAGCCATTGAAATTAATTTAAAAAAATAGTATTCACTAGTTAATAGAGGTGATCACTTTGAGTATTTTATTTACACATCAAGGAATATATTTATAGTAGAAAGGGTGAGCATGAAGCAAAAAGTTGTTACTAGTCCATGGATTATAGTTCGTAAATCTAATATTCATAGTAAAGGTGTTTTTGCCAGAAAAGATATTCCCAAGGGAACAAAGGTGATTGAGTATGTTGGTGAAAGAATTACAAAAGCAGAATCTAATCGGCGCGCAGATATTCCTTTACAAAAAAATAAGAAAAATCCTGACCATGGTGCTGTATATATTTTTCAGTTAAATAAACGTCATGATATTGATGGATTTGTTCCGTATAATACTGCAAGGTTGATTAATCATTCTTGTGATCCCAATTGCGAAGCTGATATTATTCGTGGACATATTTGGATTATTGCCTTGAGGGAAATACAAAAAGGTGAAGAAATTACATACAATTATAATTATGATATTGATGATTATGAGGATCATCCTTGCCGATGTCAGACAAAGAGGTGTGTTGGATACATTTTAGCGGAAGAATTTTGGGGAAAATTGAAACGTTGGATTACGCGTAAGGAAAAAAAGATCGTTAAACAAAAAAAGAAATCTGCTAAAGGTTCTGAAAATAAGCCTTCACCCAAGAAAAAAGTCAATGTGAGATGAAAGTTGTTGCACTGCAATTATTTGTAATAATTGTGCTTTAGCCTGTCCTATTGATCCTACCAAACTTCAATGATATACTATTACTTTCCATTTTCATAAACCTTCTCTAATATAGTAAGGAATCGGTATGGTGAATCAACGCATTCGTTTGAGTATTTCTGTGTTATTCGTGTTTTTATTTTGTTCAATTCATTTCGCAAACGCCCAGGGCATATTTAATTCTGTGAATTCAATGCTTGAGCATGGTTTATCAATGGTTGAGCAGGGAAAAATACAAGCAGCTATTGATGATTTTAGCCGGGCGCTTTTATTGGAAGATACTAATGAAACGGCTATAGCACAATTAAAGGTCATTTCTCATGAAAATGGCTTAACGGCTGACGAACGTTTGAAAGTTTATCATTTTTTAGGGCTCACAGCTCAGCTTGAAAATCTTCAAAAACGAATTCAATATTATACTTTAAAAAAATCTGATTTAATTGCTCAATTAACGGCTAAAGGACATACTTCTGAGAATCTGGATATTTTATTGGCGGATGTTGAAACAGGGGTTGGTCTTTCCGAGGTTGCAGATATTCCGTTTTTACGACATTCAAAAATAAAAGAACAGGATCCGCTGGCGGCTTTGAATGAGAATTTAAATTTCAAGCGGGGTGAGTTGTCAAATCAACTGATTGTTCAAGAAAAACAATTCCATTTTTTAAGAGAACTCAATCAGAAAAATATGCCGCAAGAACAAAAGGTTGCTTCGAAACCAACAATAGAGGCTCCAAAGGAAAAGGTAACATCAACTGCCACGTCATTCGCAACATTAGAACCTCGTCGGACTTTGCATATCGCTCGGGTATCAGTTGCCAAGGAAGTCAATAATATTGATCAGTTGAAACAACAGTTAGGTTTGGTTGTAACGGAGGTCGATAGACTGCAGAAGGAAGTCAATCAGCGGAATGCGCAAATTGACACTTTAACGGAACAAGTCGTAAAGCATTCTTTACAAATGACTGAAAAAGATACATTGCTTTCGAAGAATGAAGGCCTATTAAATGAATTGAAAAACGAATTAAAAGATTATCAAGCCCGTTTAGAATTGGGGCAACAATTAATGACAGAAAAAGATCGAGCAATTGAACGTTTAGACACATCTTTAAATAATAAATCTGCTGAAATGAAGATGAAGACACAAGAAGCGCAATTAGCTGTTTTTGCAAAAGATGTAGATATTGATGATTTAAAGGCCGAATTAGAACTAAAGAAAAAAGAAAATTCAGCAGTTCAAAAAGAGCTTAATGAACAGATTAAAGATGTTCGCAATCTTACGAATGAATTGGATCGACTTAAAGGACGGTATGTTAAAACTCAAGAATCTCTTGATAGTAAAAGAGAAGAAATTCGAAAATTAAAAACGGAATTAGTTCAGGCTAAGGGGCTGCGGTCGGAGAATGAAAAATTGAAATATTTTAATAATAAAAATTCGGTGGAATTAGAAGAGGCAAGACAACGACTGAATGAATATCGCACGCAAATGTCTGGTTTACAGCAAATGGTTTCTCAAAAGGATAAAGAAATTGCAAAATTAAATCAAAAAACAGGACAGTTACAAGACAAATATGAGCAAGAAAAACGTGAGAATTTAAAAAGTAAACAGGAAGTTGCTGCATTAGCGAATAAATTTAAAGAATTACGCAATTGGTCGACAGAAAAAGTTCGTCTTCAAAAAGTAATCAAGGATAAAGAAAGTGTTGTTAAGACTTTGGAAGAGAGTTTGGAATCTTATCGTGTTGAATTGGCGCAAACAACACAGAAATTTAAAGATAAAAATAGGGAAATGCGTGATTTGAATCAACGAATGACAAATATGGAGAAGACCTTAAGTCAAAAGGTCAATGAAATTAGTCTGCAAGATAAAAAGATGACAGAACTGAAGAATAATCTACAGACAGTTAAAGGGAAACAAGATCAGTCGAGTGAGACGAATGATCGCAATGATGATTTACAAAAAGAATTTTCTAAAATGCAGGATTTATTAAATCAGAAAAATGCGGAGATTGAAGAAAATCATCAAGTTATCGCTAAGTTGGAAAAGGAAGCAAAGACTATTTCTGTTAAGAATACCGCAACAGAGGCAAAGGATGTTAAGTCGTATGAGAAGAAAATCGGGAATTATATTGAACAAATTCAAGGGCAACAGGATCGAATAAAGAAAAAAAGTCAGGAAATTGTTCGGCTAAAGGAACGTATTGATGAACAAAATCATTTGTTAACGCAAAGAAATAAGGATTTAAAAATACAGGAAAATAAGATTAAACAATTTGAGAAGGGAATTGTAGAGAATAAAAAATTATCAAAAGATGAGAATAGGAACGAAGAGATTAAAGAAGTTAAATTATTGCGCGAACGGGTAGTTGAGCTCAAGACTGATTTGGAAACTATTAAGGTTGATTTAGAAAAAAGGTCGAATGAGCTTCAATCTCGTAATGAGGAGATAAAATCTCTTAAACGGATGATTACATTTAATAAGCGCATGACTGAGGATGACTTAGAGTTGAGCAGTGTGGTAGATATGAAGAATAAAGTTATTGAAAAATTAACGCAAGAAACAGACGATCTTCGTCAAAAAATACGTGACTTTGAAATTGAGCGTAAGGATAGCGAAAAAACACAGCTTGATGTCAAAGATCAGCGGGTAAGTATGGAAAAACAGGAACAAGTAATTGCGGAATTAAACGAGAAGCTTCAAAAGAAAATTGTGTTGTTAAAAGAGCAGGAAGAAATTATTCACTCACTTAAGAAGGATATTGAACAACAAAAAGAAAATATAGGAAATAATGAATATAAAGAAGAATTAAAAGTGAAAGAAAAGCAAATTTTCCGGTTAAATGGGTCTGTAAAGGAATTGAATAATGAATTAAAACATATGCAAACTCGTCTAGAAGAAAAAGAAAACGGTATAAAACATTTAAATCAGACAATAGAAAATTATAAAAGAAATTTATTGTATACAAAGAAACATTTAAATCAGAAATATGCGGATTTAGCCTTAATGAATAAAGAAGTTACAATTTTACAATCTAAATTAAGTGATGATCAATTGATACTTAATAAGAAGAATTCGGAAATTAATGAATTAAAAGGGGCTCTTAGTTTTCTTCAGAAAAAATCAGCCAATTCAAATTCTGGAAATCCGTCTGAGGCAGGCCGGCTTAATGAAATACATGGGATGTTAGAAATTTATAAAGATAAATTATCTCAAGCAAATATGGAAATCAAACAAAAAGATGTTAGTATATTAACATTAGAAGAGCAGATTCAAAACATTCAAATCCAGTTAGTGTCTCGTGAAGAACGGTTGCGTCGGGCTCAGGATGAATTGATTAATGCCGAGAAAGAGCTTGATTCCTTGCGTCAAACCATAAATAAGCCGCAAGCGGAGGAGAATAACAAAAGCAATGATCAACAAAGGGAAGTAAAAAGCAAGGTTAAATCTGATTTAAATTCTAATTTAACCAACGCACAAGAATTTATTGGACAAGAAATGCGTGAGTTTGAGGAAATGGACAGCTTTTTTGATATTCAAGAATTTAATGATCTTGAGAATATTTTTAAATTAAAGACAAACACACCTTAGATTTTCATGACTAGAAAAGTCATTCTATATAATTTATTTTTCTTTTTTTTCTTCTTTTCTTTTGCCGGATCTTCTCATGCTGATGTCACAGATGCTGTTGTTAAGATTTTTGTGACATCGAATGCAATGGATTATTATAAGCCATGGCAATCAAAAGGAACCAGTGCCGGCGGCGGCTCTGGCTGTATTATTAAAGGAAAAAAGATTCTTACCAACGCCCATGTCGTTACGGACCACACCTTTATTCAAGTTAAGAAAAATAATGACCCAAAGCGTTATACGGCTCGAGTTGAAGCTATTGGACATGATTGTGATTTAGCTCTTCTAACGGTTGATGATCCAGCTTTTTTTGAAGGAACAGAGGCTTTGACAGTAGGGTCATTGCCTAAACTTCAGGATACGGTTACTGTTTTAGGATATCCACAAGGAGGAGATAAACTTTCCATTACAGAAGGTGTTGTTTCCCGAACAGAAATTACCGCATATTCACAGAGCGCGCGTAAATTATTAACGATTCAGATTGATGCTGCTATAAATCCAGGAAATAGCGGTGGACCCGTGGTGCAAAATGGTAAATTGGTAGGAATCGCGATGCAGGTTTTGCAATCGGGGCAAAATATCGGCTATATGATTCCAACGCCAATTATTGATCATTTTTTTACTGATTTAGAAGATTCCCAATATGATGGTTTTCCTGTGATTGGTATTGAATACGCGACAACTGAAAATGTATCAATGCGTCAATATTATGATATCGAAGATATTAACGGTGGTGTATTAGTAACAACAGTTCTTCCTTTTTCTCCAGCCAAAGGAAATTTATTAGAAGGGGACGTTATTGTAAAGATTGATGGTACAGCGATAGCGGAGGACGGAACATTTTTATTTCGTGGAAATGAGCGCATAGCGCTGCCGCATTTAATTACTGATAAACAGGTTAATGAAGATATTCGGTTTTCTATTATTAGAGCGGGGAAATCCAAAGAAATTAAATTTCCGATGACATCTTTTGCACCGTTGGTTCCCTACGCGCATCAATTTGAAAATCCTCCGTATTACATTTTTGCTGGTATGGTTTTTACGGTGTTGAGCACGGATTTATTAAAAGTTTGGGGAGGTCAATGGTGGGAAAAGGCCCCATTAAATTTTAATTATTTTCTAATAGGTCCAGGGCGATTAAATGTTGAACAACGAGAAGAAGTGGTAGTCCTTTTAGAAATTCTTGCTGATGATGTTAACGTTGGATATCAAAGCGACGATAAATCTATTATTGAACAAGTCAACGGACAGAAATTTAAATCATTTAAAGAGTTTATCCAGTTGCTCCATGAAGCTCAGCAAAAGGAAGAATACATTATATTTCAAACCGAGGGCAATGCGCAGTTGATTTTGCGTAATGAAAATTTGAATAAAATTACGCAGCATATTTTGCAGCGATATAGTATTCCTGCGCAATATTCAGCAGATGTTGCTGCCTGGTTAGAAAATAAGGAATAAAAATGACTGATTTAAAGAAGCGCACATTAGGGGATTATATTCTTATCGGATTAAAAGGTTTTGGCATGGGGATCGCAGATGTAATTCCAGGTGTTTCCGGCGGTACTATTGCGTTTATTTCCGGGATTTATGAAGAATTAATTGAATCCATTTGTTCACTTAATTGGAGCTTTGTAAAAGCTTTACTACGGTTTCAAGTGAAGGAAGCTCTAAACATTGTTGCATGGCCGTTTTTGGGTTCTCTTTTTACTGGGATTATTTTGGCTGTATTAACATTTTCTAAAGTGTTGAGTTGGTTATTAACAAATAAGCCTGTTTTAATTAATGCCTTTTTTTTCGGACTGATTTTAGCGACGGTATTAATTATTGTTCGAATTATCAAAAAATGGTCAGTCTTAATTATTATGGTAATGATTGCCGCAGCTATTGGCGCTTATTATCTTGTGGCTATGGTGCCGGTGCATACACCTGAAACCTCATGGATGGTTTTTTTGAGTGGAGCTTTAGCTATTTGTGCCATGATTCTTCCAGGAATTTCCGGGGCTTTTATTTTGGTGTTATTAGGGAAATATCATTTTATATTAGAGGCGATAAATCATCGGGAAATGGGAACGATATTTATTTTTCTTTCGGGGATTGTTGTTGGAATTTTAAGTTTTGTGCATTTATTGCGCTGGCTATTCCATCATTTTCATGATCTAACTTTGGCTGTGTTATCTGGTTTTGTATTTGGTTCCTTAAATAAAATATGGCCCTGGAAGGAAACTCTTCGCGTTATGACCACGCATAAAGGGAAAGTTATTCCTTTAGAACAAGTGAATGTTTTGCCAGATGCGATCAATGGAGAAGTATTTTTGGCTATTGGTTTAATTGTTTTTGGATTTGCAGTATCTTTTTTATTAAGTTTTATTCAAACGCCTAAAGATTTGCAGCGATTACATCATCCAAAAGCATAAGAATGGTCTTGACAAAAGATTGGCAAATCTGTATCCTTTTTAAGGATTAAATCGACATTTTTTTCATTTATATCTACTAATAATAGGGCAATGAAGTCCTTCTTTGATGAAAGTTTCTTTAAAGAAGGACTTTTTTATTTATATTAAATGATTAATTAAGGAGGAAATATATGAGAAAATTTTTAAAATTAATTTTAATAATGAGCGGAATAATTATTCTTTTCCCGCAACATTCATTCGCTGAGGATGTTGGAGATTCAGGAATCACCGCCTGGATGCTTACTTCAACAACTTTGGTCTTGTTGATGGTGCCGGGACTTGCGCTTTTTTATGGAGGTTTGGTCAGGACAAAAAATGTAATCGGTACGATGATGCATAGTTATGCTTCAATGGCCATTATAGGAGTGTTATGGGCTGTTTGTGGATATGCTTTAAGTTTTGGCCCCAGTATTTTAGGCGGTTGGATTGGTTGGGATCCAAATTTGTTTTTCTTAGCTTCTCTTGATAATTCCGTTACTGAGGGCGGTATTCCAGATTATGTTTTCGCGATGTTTCAAGGAAAGTTCGCGATTATTACCCCTGCTTTGATTGCAGGAGCTTTTGCCGAACGGGTTCGATTTAAGAGTTATTGTATTTTTATTACACTTTGGACGCTTGTTGTGTATTGTCCTTTATGTCATTGGGTTTGGGCAGAAGATGGATTTTTATTCAATATGGGAGCTAATGGAGCTATTGATTTTGCCGGTGGAACAGTTGTGCATATTTCTTCGGGGATCAGTGCATTAGTTATTGCGCTTTATTGCGGTGTTAGACGTGGTTATCCAAAAGTGGCAATGCATCCGAACAATTTAGTAATGACGTTGCTTGGGGCTGGGTTGCTTTGGGTTGGTTGGTTTGGATTTAATGCGGGCAGTTCTGTTAATAGTAACCTTGATACTGCACGGGCATTAACAGTCACACAAGTTGCCGCGGCTTCAGGCGCCTTAATGTGGATGATGATAGAAGCTGTCAAGCATTCTAAAGTAACAAGTT
Source organism: Candidatus Omnitrophota bacterium (assembly GCA_020632515.1). Classification (GTDB taxonomy): domain Bacteria; phylum Omnitrophota; class Gorgyraeia; order Zapsychrales; family Zapsychraceae; genus JACKFK01. The sequence continues at coordinate 62,495 of JACKFK010000009.1, forward strand.
TGGGGTTAGCTTCTGGAATTTTGGCTGGATTAGTTGTAATTACGCCTGCAGCAGGAGTTGTTCAAGTTAAGGGCGCGATTGTTTTAGGATTTGTAGCTTCCTTTATCAGCTATATGGCTATTCAAATGAAAGCTAAACTCGGTTATGATGATACTTTAGATGTTTTTGGAATCCATGGTATTTCCGGTATTGTTGGAGCGTTAGGTTTAACATTTTTTATCCGATCCAGTTGGATGCAGGAAGCAGCTGCGGCAACAAAAGAAGGAACATGGACGGTGTTACAGCAGTTTGGCGTTCAATTAACTGCAACAGCCATTACAATTGTTTATGCGGTAGTGATGACGTTGATCGTAATAAAAATTGTTGATAAATTTTTTGGATTTAGATTGTCAGCAAAAGAGGAAATGCAAGGGCTTGATTACAGTTTGCATGGTGAACATGGGTACGGGTTAATCAACTTGAACTAAAATATTCGAATTAAAACTGGAGGATAATAATGAAATTAATTACTGCGATTATTCAACCAGATAAACTGGATGAAGTAAAAGAAGCCTTAATTAAAGAAGATATTACGCGTTTAACAGTAAGTCGTGTTACGGGACATGGACAAAAAATAGAAGAAGATTTATATAGAGGTCAGGAAGTTGGTATGGATTTAAGCCCGAAAGTCCGGCTGGAAATTGCTTGCAATGATCAGTTTGTAGATATTATCTGCAATACGATTATTAATGCGGCCAGACATGATGAAGGAAAATTAGGTGATGGGAAAATATTTATTACATCACTGGAGGAGTGTATTCGTATTCGCACCGGACAAAAAGGGGGCGAAGCTATTTAAGTTCGGAAACGAGTTTTAATAATATTGTGCTTATCTTTTGTATCGTTTGATTGATGGATTTTTGTTGTTTATCATTTAAGGCAAGATAATACGGAACATGCGGAAGAATATCAGAGATAAAAAAAAGGGCTAAGGCCCTTTTTTTTATGTGGGCGGCAGCAGAAAAACAAGCAGCAGCCTCTTGATCTATAAATTGAAAATTATGATTCTTGAAAAAATTAAGATATTGTTCTTCAAGAGCGAGTGAACCAAAAGAACAACCTTGAAGAAACTGAATGTTTTGGGATTCAGGAATCTTTTTTAAGGTCTTTAATAAGTTTGGGTGTGGTTGGCTGGGCTGGGCTGGTTTTATATTGCCAGTAAGAATTTCAGAAAAGCTTTCAATCGCAACCACCGATGTAGGGCAGATGATTTGCCCAAGGGTGTTTTCTAGCGAATTTGTAATAACCCCGCAGGCTCCAAATAGAAGAATATTTTGACAAGGCGTGTCTTTTAGAAAAAGAACAGCATCTCCTACTTTTTGGGCGCCGATACCGGTATGGATTAAAGTAAAACTGTCATTAGATACACTGGCAAAGAGTTTTGTTTTATGGAGTTTTTTAATATTGAGAAATTCCAGCAAATGTTTTGTTAAAAAGGGAGTCACGATACAGGTTTTTTTAACCTGATCGGATTCAATTCCGAAATGGGCTTTGAATTTTGAAATAGGATTACACATATTTTCTTTCTTTGTTTCGTTTGAAAATTAAGTTTATTTTAACCAGATTCTCATTATAATAAAGAAAATCTTTTAAATGAAGATAATTAAATTATAGGATCGTTGTGCAATTTAAAACTTTAGGCAATAGCAATTTAAATGTTTCGGTCATTGGATTAGGAACATGGGTTTTTGGTGGGGATCTTTGGGGGGGAAACCGAGAGTCTGATAGTATCGACGCGATTAGTGCCTGTTTGGATTATGGCGTTAATTTTATTGATACAGCGCCAATTTATGGTGACGGCCGTAGCGAAGAAATAATCGGCCGTGCGATTCGTAAACGTCGGGATAAAGTTATTATCGCTACTAAATGCGGTCTCATCAAAAAAGGGCGGGAAGTTTTACATGATCTTTCTCCGCAATCTATTCTTTCAGAAATTGATGATTCGTTGCGCCGCTTGCGGTGTGATTATATTGATCTTTATCAATGTCATTGGCCGGATGAAAGAACTCCAATTAACGAAACTTTGACCACTCTTTTAGATTTAGTGCAGAAAGAAAAAATTCGTTATATCGGTATTTCTAATTATCCGCATAATCTTATGAATGATCCAATGATTTTAGAAAATGTGGTGTCATTGCAGAGTCAATATTCTATTCTTGATCGTAAAGTTGAAAAGGAAGATTTACCGTTTTGTGGTAAACATAATATTGGATTTATTGCTTATGGTGTTTTAGGTGGCGGTGTATTGAGTGGTAAATATAAGACAACCCCTGAATTTAAGAAACCAGATGCGCGTAAGCTCCTTTATAAATTTTATACAGAAACACCTTTGGAAAAGATTAACAAATTTTTAAATAGTCTTGAAGAAATTAACCGCCCTTTCCATGAAATTGCAATCAATTGGATTCGTCAGAAAAAATTCGTGGGAAACGTTTTGGTGGGATGCCGGAATCATAAACAAGTTATTGATAATGTTAAGGCTGTGCAGTGGAGTCTTACGAAAGAAGAAATAGCATTAATCGATCAGTTTCATCTATAGGAAATCAAAAATGGTTAGCGCGCAAAATATTACAGATTATATAGAAAAAGAATTTACACGATTTGGTTTTACAAAACGTCAGGAAGTATCAAGACTTTTATTTGAAATTGCAAAGCGGGATCAATGTCATTATTTGGATATTCTTAAAGATTGCACGGAAGGAGATTTTCAATTCGCGGATTTAAAGAAATATTTGCTTCAGCGCCGTTATCCGGTGCTTTCTCAAAAAAAGTCATCTTTAAGATTTCCTTTAACTAAATTGGATATCGATCCGGCTAATCGAGCGAATTTATCAGCTTTAAAAAGATTTTTAAACATTTATATCGAGAAAAAAGTTGCTGAATCTCCATTAGCTAAGCGTGTTACAGATTCTTTCCCAGAAGCGAAAGTAGAGATTATTGATAGATATAAAGAGTATTTTGGTAAGATTCAATATTCAATTCAGGATTATAATCAACGGAAAGAAAGCCTTTTTATTGTTAAAGAAGAGTTTGATTTTTTTAAACGCTGCCCCTGTTCTAATGATTCAGTTTATTGTGGTTTACATGTGGTTAATCTCGGTAGTGGTTGTCCGCTTGAATGCGGATATTGTTATCTGCAAGGATATATCAATTCACCTGGAATTATTTTACCAGGAAATATCGAAGACTTTTTTGAGCAGTTTAAACTCTATCGTGAAAAATATCGGCAGGATATTCGGGTAGGTTCAGGGGAAACAACTGATTCTTTAGTTTATGACCATATCACGGGTTTTTCTGCAGAGATTGTTAACTTTTTTAGGAAGTATCCCAAAAGTATTTTTGAATTTAAGACTAAGACGAATAATATTGATTTGCTTTTGACAGTCAACCCTTTGGATAACATTATCGTGTCTTGGACTATAAGCCCGGAACGCGTTGTTAATTCTGTTGAACATTTTACTGCGTCATTGCAAGAAAGGTTGGAAGCTGCTTCGAAATGTGCGGACAAGGGATATAAAATTGGAATGCATTTTGATCCAATTATTTATTATGCGAATTGGGAAGAAGAGTATCATGAGTTAGTAGATCAAGTTTTTAAGCATATCCCAAAGGAGCGATTAGCATGGTTTAGTGTGGGGACGTTACGAATGACACCGAAATTACGACATGTGATTGAAAATCGTTTTCCGGAAATCTCAATTTTGAATGAGGAGTTTCAAATTGGATATGATGGAAAGTTACGCTACGATGATCAAAGACGTTTTGAAATTTATGCGAAAGTAAAAAGTTGGATTCGTTCCTATTCAAAAGATATTTATATTTATTTGTGTATGGAAGAAAAGGTTATGTGCCAATCTGCGGATATAGGACCGGTAAAGAAATATTCATCATGAGGTTATAATATGTTTAAAATTTTAGTTGTAGGGTTGGGAGGTTTTTTCGGCTCCATTTCCCGTTATTTATTGTCTAATTTAGTTTTTCAACTATCGGGGCAGCATTGGTTTCCGTTAGGCACTTTGACGGTAAATGTTTTAGGATGTTTGACGATCGGCTGGTTGGCAGGTTTGGCGGAAGTTAAAGCTGTTTTTAGTGAAGAAGTCAGATTGTTTTTGTTGGTTGGTTTTTTAGGAGGTTTTACGACCTTTTCTTCATTTGGCCATGAAACGGTCAATCTTTTTCGGGATTCTCAAAATCTCTTTGCGATGCTTAATATCTCTTTGCAAATTGGGCTTTGTTTGGGCGCGGCTTGGCTTGGATATCATATTGCAAATATTTCTTTATAACTTCTTAAAAATATTTAAGTTAGGGTGAAGGTCTGTATGGCTAGTTATAGGGTTGTCATAAAGTCAATAATTTGCACTATTTAGGAACTGTGTTATACTTTAATTAAGTGTTTAATTTAAATTAATAAATTATGAAAACTTATCCATTTATAATATGTAATTTCGTTATTATATTTCTATTTTCTGTCGCTACAGATGTATTAGCGATTGAAGCTAGTTATTATACACGAGTTAAGTTTAAAGAAGCTACAGGTAGGGCTTGGTACAGTGTTTCAGAAAAGGAACAAAAGGAATTTTTAAAAAAGATTAAGGGTGAAAATGTTGAAAAGGCGGCAAAAAGGGAAAAGAAAATAAAAGATACAAAAAGAAAAGAAGACGCGAAAGAGCGTGCAAGAAAAAAAGAGGAATTTAAAAAACGTAAAGAAAAACGTTTGGAGGTAATGAAGAAAAAAAGAAAGAAAAAGAAAGAAATACAAGAAAAAAAGGCGAAAGAGAGACGGCGTAAGGAGCGAGAAAAAGAATTAAGTGATATGAAAAAAGAATTTCGACGGCTGCATAAAGAGGCTCAAAGAAGACGAAGATAAATCCCGCATTTAATAATTCCTTCAATAATAAATTTCAAGTATAATCATTTCTAATTATAATGACTAATTTTCTAGAACAGCTGAGCAGTTTTGTTTGGGGCCTGCCTTTAATGGTTCTTTTAGTCGGAACGGGTTTGTATTTGACCTTTAAATTGTCTGGCATTCAATTTAAAGGTTTTTTTAATGCTTGGAAAATAATCAGTGGAAAATATGATAGAACAACTGATCCTGGCGAGATTTCCCATTTTCGTGCGTTGACAACAGCTTTATCCGCTACTATTGGTACAGGTAATATTGTTGGAGTGGCTGCGGCAATTTTAACTGGAGGTCCTGGGGCGGTATTTTGGATGTGGGTGACAGCTTTGGTAGGAATGGCGACAAAATTTACCAGTTGCACGTTGGCGGTTCATTTTCGAAAGATTGATGCGTATGGTGAGACGCATGGAGGGCCTATGCATTTTATTGAAATCGGAATGGGGAAGAGCTTTAAATGGTTAGCGATTTTGTTTGCGACGTTTACGGCCTTGGCGAGTTTTGGCATCGGAAATATGTTTCAAGTGAACAATGTTGTTTCGGCTGTAAACGGATTAATATATGGGGAAGGCCATGCGATTCAGACAAACACACGCGTCATTGCAGGAGGGATTATTGCTGTTTTAGTTGCTGTTGTTATTCTTGGGGGAATTCGACGGATTGCGCAGGTCACCAGTAAGTTGGTGCCAGTTATGTGTGCGTTTTATTTTTTTGCCGGAATCATTATTCTCATTAAGAATGTGCATTTAATTCTTCCGGGATTTCAATTAATATTTGAGCAAGCTTTTCATGCCCCGCAGGCCATTGAAGGAGGTTTATTAGGTGGAGTGATTAGGGCTGGAGTCGCGCGCGGGTTGTTTTCAAATGAAGCTGGATTAGGAAGTGCCGCCATGGCTCATTCTGCCGCGCGCACAAAAGAACCTGTTCGTGAAGGATTAGTTGCAATGTTAGGACCATTTATCGATACAATTGTGATTTGTAGCATTACCGCGTTAGTTATTATTTGTACAGGCGTTTATGAAACCGTTACAATAAAAGGTCAGTTAACAACAGCGGCCTTTGAACGCGGTTTGCCAGGATCAGGTTGGATGGTATCGGTAGGGATTATTTTATTCGCTTTTTCAACATTAATAGCCTGGTCGTATTATGGTGACAGAGCAGTAGATTATTTATTCGGGCATGAGTATGTTTCAGTTTATAGAATGGTGTATGTGATTTTTATTCTCATTGGCGCAATGCGGCCGTTGGATGATGTTATAAATTTCTGCGACGCGTTAAACGGATTAATGGCTTTGCCGAATTTAGTGGCGCTTATTGTATTGGCGCCAGTTGTTCTTAAACTAACAAAGGATTATTTTCAACGCTATTGATTATTCCATCAATAAATGAAAAGAAATTGTCATCAATGCTAATTCGAAAGATTAAAACTAATGCAGTTATTTTTGATATGGACGGGGTTATTACAAATACCATGCCTGACCATTTTCATGCTTGGAAAGAAGTTTTAAAATGTTATCAAATTCACGCGACTTACGAAGATATTTACTGCCGGGAAGGACAGCGTGGTATTCAAAGTGTTGAAGAAATTTTCAAAAAATATGGCCGAACATTTTCTTTAAAAGAAGGAAAGAAAATTCTGCTCGAGAAAGAAGAGTTTTTTAAGAAAATTGTTAAGCATCGTTTTATTCAGGGAAGTCGACGATTTTTAAAACGATTACATAAAGAGAATTTTGTTTTAGCTCTAGTAACAGGGACATCGCGGCATGAATTACATCGGATTTTACCTGATGGTATATATCAACTATTTTCTGTAATTGTAACCGGTAGTGACGTGAGAAATGGAAAACCGCATCCAGAACCTTTTTTAAAGGCGTTAAAACAATTGAAGCTTTCTCCCGCAAGTGGAGTTGTTATTGAGAACGCTCCTTTTGGTATTGAAGCGGCTAAACAGGCAGGGTTGCGGTGTATTGCTTTAGAAACTTCTTTGCCCAGAAAGTTTCTGAAAAAAGCAGATGCGGTTTTTACTTCAATAAAAGAATTAGAAATGAAAGTCAAATTTGTTTCTGGATTAGGATAAATTATGCGATTTAAAAATGTGTTATTGTTGTATAAACGAAGCGCCTATCGAATTTATTTTCTGGAGAGTTCCAGTTCGTTACATAAACGTAAAAATATAACGGTACGGAAAGAGATTAAACGGTTTGAAAAAGCGCATCATGAACATTATGATTCATTAAAGTCTGTCTCAAAATTGCTTTTTACGCATGGAATTCGTTTTACAGAATGTTATCGCGGACGAAAGATTAATTATAAGAAATATGATCTTATTATTACAGTTGGCGGAGATGGTACTTTTCTTGAAGCGTCGCGTCATGTTAATTCTGATCAGGTAGTTGTTGGTGTAAATTCTGCGCCTAATCATAGTGTGGGGCGGTTTTGTGTAGCGACCATTGATAATTTTGAAGAGCTGTTAAAAAAGATTTTTTTTACAAAGGTTAAGTTTGCATATTTCCATCGCATTAGACTCCTCTTTAAAGAAACTGGAGAGCACTTTGACGCGTTGAATGATATTTTAATTTGTCATAGTAATCCAGCGATGTTGTCGCGTTACCATATTAAAATTAGGGATGTTATGGAAGAGCAGCGTAGTTCGGGGATTTGGATTTCTACCGCGGCGGGAAGTAGTGGGGCGATTAAATCCGCGGGGGGGAAATTATTGGATCAGTATAAAAAAGTTATGCAATACTTACCGCGGGAATTATATCTAGGAAAGAATAAAGCGTACAAATTAAAGGGTGGGGTCTTAACATCAAGGCAGAGCATTATTATTACATCTTTGATGCGTAAGGGGATGGTGTTTTTTGATGGCGCTCATCATAAACATTCATTTGATTATGGCGGCGTTCTTCGAGTTTCGATTTCACCGAATCCGGTTAAAACAATTAAACTGTAGTTAATTTGAATTTTATGCGAACGATTTTATTAATTTCTCATGGCAGTCATTCTTCGAAAACTAAAGAAGAAGTCCATTCTTTAGTGGAGCTTTTGAAAACACAAAGTGGTATTTCGAATTTTTATTTTGCTTTTTTGGAAATTGAAACCCCTTCAATCCCGGAAGGAATTCAGGAATGTATTGATTCTGGAGCGACAGAGGTGTTTATTTTATTAAATTTTCTTAATTCCGGCAAACATGTTGATTGTGATATTCCCCAGATTGTATCCCAAGCCAAATTAAAACATCCAAATATTTTGTTTAAAATCTCCCGGCCAATTGGGCAGCATCCGCAGATCGTTAATTTATTCCTAGACGAAGTAAGAAAATAAGAAAAGACAATATTTAATATGAAAAGAACTTTTTCTCAGTTACTTTTAGAGTGGTACAAAAAACACGCCCGGGAATTACCTTGGCGTCAAACAAAGGATCCTTATAAAATCTGGATTTCGGAAATTATGCTTCAACAGACGACTGTCAATGCGGTGATTCCTTATTATGAACGGTGGATTCAGAAATTTCCTGATATTAATTCCTTGGCGCAAGCATCAGAACAGTCTATTTTGAAACAATGGCAGGGGTTAGGTTATTATCAGCGGGCAAAGAATATTGCCAAGGCAGCTGTTGTTTTTCGTGATGAATATAAAGGGAAGATACCGGATGAGCCAGAGCTTTTAAAAAAAGTTCCTGGTTTTGGACCTTATACAGTTGGAGCGGTATTAAGTATTGCGTTTAATAAAAAGTATCCAATTATTGACGCTAATGTGCGGCGAGTAATCATGCGAATTCGCGCATTAACAGGTTTTGCTGACACATCACAAGATAAGAAAATCTTACTTTATTTAGAAAAACAGTTACCAGAGAAGGAGATGAGTTCATTTAATCAAGCGTTAATGGAATTAGGGGCGTTAATTTGTAAGACAAAGGAGCCTTTATGTTTATTGTGTCCGGTTAAGGATTTTTGTCAGGCTTACGCTGAAGGGATTCAAGAGATTATTCCTCAACCTAAAAAGAAGATTATAAAAGAATTGAAAGTTGCCGTTGGGATTTTGAAAAATAAAGGGCGTTATTTCATTCAACAACGCCCTTCTAAGGGATTGTTGGGGGATTTATGGGAGTTTCCTGGAGGGAAGGTTGAAAAAGGAGAGTCCGTCGAGACCGCTTTAAAAAGAGAATTAAAAGAGGAGATAGATATTAGTGTAAAACAAGCGCAGCATTTATTAAATGTGGTCCATTTCTACACCCAATTTAAAGTTCATCTGCATGTCTATTATTGTGATGCCGATACGTATCCACTAAAAACCCCGCGGCAAAAGTGGGTCTTGCCTCAAGAATTAAAGCAGTATCCTATGCCTTCTGGAAGTGCAAAGATAGTTGATCATTTACTTAAAATCGATAAAATATTATAAATAAACATGTTATGTAATGATGAAAAAAAATAAGTTGACAAGTCTGTACATATATTGTATCATTACTAACATAATTAACTTAGTAATGATTATAATTATGAAAATTTCAGCCCGAATAGATTATGCCTGTAGAGCCCTTTTTGAACTATCACTGCATTGGCCCAATACTAACCCATTAGGTATTGCATATATTGCAGAAAAGCAGGGCATACCGATAAAATTTTTAACACAAATTTTAATCGCTCTGAAACAGCTTGGGTATACACAAAGCGTACGAGGAAAGGCTGGAGGATACTTACTGGCTAAGGCTCCAAGAGAGATTTATTTACAAAAATTATTAGCTGAATTAGATGATCAAGGATTTGCTATAGAACAAACGAATAATCCTGTTGTTTCAAACGATATTATTCAACAAATTTGGCAAGAAATAAACGCGTATATGATTAAGGCGTTAGAGGGAATTACATTTGAAACACTGATTAATCGCCAACGTCAGCATGATAATGTAGCCATGTTTGAAATATAAGTTGTTTATTGCTTTTGTTGTGTTATGTGGGTTACTTGAATTCAATTAAGCTAACCCAATAAACTTTATTAACTCTTATGATTTTTTTAATTTTTGCTTTAGCTATTTTTTTCGCAATGAATATGGGAGGGGCAAGTTTTGCAGCTTGTTTTGCCACAACCTATGGCAGTAAGATTTTACGTGCAAAGATTTCAATTATTTTTTTTATTAGTTGTGTAATTTTAGGATCTGTGCTCTTTGGTAAAAATGTTTCTGTGACCTTAGGGAAGGATGTCATTCCTAGTGAATTGATCAGTCAAAAATCATTATTTGTGATTTTTCTTTCAGCTGGTTTTAGCATGTTTATTTCCAATATGATGAAAATTCCGCAATCTACAAGTTTAGTAACTGTAGCGGCGATCGCTGGTGTTGGTGGATATTTTGGTCAATTAAACGTAAAAACTATTTCTTATTTCATCCCTTTTTGGATTATTCTGCCTTTGCTGAGTTTCGGATTAACATTTGTATTGGGAAGTTTTATTTATCCGCCGCGTTCGCAGAATTTTTGGATTTATGAACGCTTTGTGAATCAGAGAAATAAACTCCGTAATTTTGTGATTTTTGCTAGTTGTTATAACGCGTTTTCAGTTGGAACGAATAATGTAGCTAATGTTGTTGGCCCATTATTAGCGTGGGGACAAAGTCCTTGGAGCGGGAATCCGTGGTCTATTTCATCAATATTACTTTACTTATTTGTTTTTGCTTATTTTTATGGCTTAGGAAGCATTGTTTTTACCGGGCCTTTAAAGACGGCTGGTGAACAAATTGTTCCTTTAGGATTATTGTCGGCTTCCATGATTTCTATGGTCAGCGGAACTTTGATTATTATTGCTTCCATATGTGGTGTCCCGCAGTCATTTGTTATGTTGCAAATGGGCGCAATCTTTGCGATTTCCAGTTTAAAACAAGGGCATGAAGTAACTTTTAGTAGTGACATTGCGCGTAAAGCGCTTTACACTTGGAGTATTAATCCTGTGATTACATATTTTGTGAGTATGGGGTTATGTTGGGTGATTTTTCACTAATTCTTAATAGAAGGATGAATTACTATGATTGTTGACAATGTCATACAATTAATCGGGCACACACCGTTGATTCGATTAAATAAAATTATTTCAAATTTAAATTCTGCGGAAATATTAGGAAAACTGGAAAATCGTAATCCCGGCGGGAGCGTGAAAGATAGGCCTTGTTTGGCCATGATTGAAGATGCAGAGTCTAAAGGAACTATTAAGAAAGGTTCCACAATTATTGAGCCTACAACGGGAAATACAGGGATTGGATTGGCAATGATCTGCGCTGTTAAGGGGTATCGATGTATCTTAACAATGCCAGAGGATTTGAGTTTAGAACGAATTTATCTTTTAAGACAATATGGCGCTGAAGTGGTTTTAACTCCGGCTAAAAAAGGAGTGCAAGGCGCGATTGATAAAGCTTATGAATTGCAAAAAAAAATCAAGGATAGTTTTATTCCACTACAATTTGAGAGTCAATTGAATCCGCAGGCGCATCGTCAATCCACTGCTCAGGAAATTCTTGCAGTTTGTGAAGGCCGATTGGATGCGTTTATCGCGGGAATCGGTACAGGCGGGACTATTACCGGCATTGGAGAGGTTCTAAAAAAAGAATTACCGCATGTCAAGATTATTGCGGTTGAACCAAAGACAAGTGCTGTGTTATCCGGCGCTAAACCAGGAGGGCATCGAATTCAAGGAATAGGTGCAGGTTTTGTCCCGAAAATTTTAAATTGTGATATAATTGATCAAATTTTGACCGTCACCGATCGTGAAGCGTACGATATGATGAAACGTTTAGGCAAAGAAGAGGGTTTATGTGTAGGGCTTTCATCAGGAGCTAATGTTTTTGCGGCGGTAAAAGTTGCTCAGCAATTAGGTCCAACAAAAAGAGTCGTGACAATTTTATGTGATACTGGGGAGCGTTATTTTTCAACTGAACAATATTTTGAAGCTTAATGAAGAGTTTAGAAATGGAAAAACAAATAAAAAAAGTTGATGAGCTTTTAGATAAGACAAAAGGTTTTTCTGCGCAACAGATTCTGCAGTTTACCTATTCTGAGTTTTCAGGAAGAATTATTTTTGCCAGCAGTCTGGGCGAAGAAGATCAGGTTCTTACCGATATGATTAGCAAAATTCAGCCTGAAATCGAAATATTTACGTTAGATACAGGACGTTTGTTTGCGCAAACATATGAATTAATTGCGAAGACACAAAAACGATATCCGATGAAGTTTAGTATTTATTATCCGCAGACAGAAGCTGTAGAGAAAATGGTACAGGATAAAGGAATTAATTTGTTTTATGAAAGTGTTGAAAATAGAAAATTATGCTGTGGTATTCGTAAGGTTGAACCTTTACAACGGGCGTTAAAGAATGTAGACGCCTGGATAACAGGATTGCGTCGGGCGCAATCTATTACGCGCAGTGCACTTAAGCCGTTTGAATGGGATGAACAAAATCATAGAATAAAAATCAATCCATTAGCGGATTGGTCTTTAACGCAGGTAGAGCAGTATATTAAAGAGAATAAGGTGGATGTTAATCCTCTGCATAAGGAAGGCTTTAGGAGTATTGGCTGTGCGCCGTGTACACGCGCAATTAAGAGTGGAGAAGATATCCGTGCTGGACGCTGGTGGTGGGAACAACCAGAACAGAAAGAATGCGGGTTGCATACCCGGTTGAAATCTAAATGAGGAATTATTATGAATAAATCAATGACAAAGTTAGACATGTTAGAAGCGCAAAGTATTTTTATTCTGCGTGAGGCTTATCGCGAATTTAAAAATCTGGCCATGCTTTGGTCAATAGGAAAAGACAGCACAGTTTTGCTGTGGCTGGCGCGTAAAGCGTTTTTCGGACATGTGCCGATTCCGCTTGTGCATATTGATACCAGTTTTAAAATTCCGGAGATGATTGAATATCGTGACCGGTTGGCTTTGGAGTGGAATTTAAATATGGTCTACGGACAAAATAAAGAACTGTTGGAAAGTAAACAAACTTTTCCAGATGGAAACATAACTCGTTTGGCCTGTTGCAAAGGTTTAAAATCTGAAGCTTTAAAACATACATTGGCTGGGGATTGGCCGCGGTATCGGTTAAATCATGAAACTAAAAAATATGAACTGGATACTAATACAGAGCCTTATACAGGTGTGATTGTTGGCGTGCGTGCGGATGAAGAAGGTAGCCGTTCTAAAGAACGGTATTTTTCCCCACGGGATCGCAACAATGATTGGGATGTTGGAGATCAGCCGCCAGAATTGTGGAATCAGTTTAAAACAGACTTTGCGCCAGGAACTCATTTGCGGATTCATCCGCTTCTTGATTGGACAGAGTTAAATATCTGGGAATATATTGAACGTGAAAATATTCCGATTACGGGACTTTATTTTGATCGAGGAGATGGGAAACGGTATCGTTCGTTAGGATGTTATCCGTGTACAACACCAGTTGAATCGACGGCGAAAAACGTAGCAGATATAGTTGAAGAATTACGTACTGGAAAATTTGCTAATATCGCTGAACGTTCTGGCCGGGCGCAAGATAAAGAAGACGGCGGGGGGTTAGAAACTCTTCGCTTAGATGGTTATATGTAAACCTGAAACAAACCTCGCATGAAGTGGCTTTAGGCCAAAGGTTTATTTTAGAGGTTAATAGATTTTGGAGAAGAAATATTATGACGAAACATCGTGAACAAATGAATGTGGTTATTGTTGGTCATGTTGACCATGGTAAAAGTACGGTTGTCGGCCGATTACTTGCCGATACTGGCGCTTTACCAAAAGGAAAATTGGAATCTGTGCAGGCCATGTGTAAACGCAACTCTAAGCCGTTTGAATATGCGTTTTTGCTGGATGCGTTAAAAGACGAACAATCGCAAGGTATCACAATTGATACCGCGCGCTGTTTTTTTAAATCTAAAAAACGTGATTACATTATTATTGATGCGCCAGGCCATATTGAGTTTTTAAAAAATATGATATCAGGTGCAGCTCGAGCTGAAGCAGCTATGCTGATCATCGACGCGAAGGAAGGTATTCGAGAAAATTCTAAACGACATGGTTATATGATGTCCTTTTTAGGGATCAGAAATATTAATGTGTGTGTTAATAAAATGGATTTGGTGAATTATGATGAAAAAGTTTTTAATCAGATTAAAGAAGAATTCACTAAATTTTTGAAAGAGATTAATATCACAGCCAAGAATTTTATTCCGATTAGTGCCCGTGAGGGAGATAATATCGCATCCTTATCGGCAAAAATGCCGTGGTATAGAGGATATTTTATTCTTGATGCTTTAGATCATTTTGAAAAGGAAGCATTGAAAGTGGATAAGCCTTTTCGCTATCCGTTGCAGGATATTTATAAATTTACAGAGAAAAATGATGACCGTCGAATATTTGCCGGCCGAGTTGAGACTGGAAGTATCAGCGTTGGTGATGAGGTTATTTTCTTCCCGTCTAAGAAAACTTCGCGGGTTTTATCGATTGAAGGATTTAATGTTGATGAAAAAAATGGAGCGTTTGCAGGACAGTCCACAGGGCTTACATTAGAAACTCAGATTTATGTACGGCCAGGTGAAATGGTTTGTAAAAGAAATGAAATTCATCCACATGTCAGTAATAAATTTAAGGCTAATATTTTCTGGATGGGGAAACTTCCCTTGATTAAGGGTAAGAATTATAAATTGAAGATCGCCACTCAGCAGGTGCCGGTGGTTTTGTCGGAAATTATAAGTGTGTTGGATGCTTCAGAGTTATCGTCTATTTCAAATAAAGCTCAGGTGGACCGACATGATGTCGCAGAATGTGTTTTTGAAGCATTAAAGCCTGTGGCGTTTGATGATATTGTGCATATTCCAGAAACAGGTCGTTTTGTGATTGTGGATAATTATGAGATCGCCGGCGGCGGGATTATTTTATCTCCGGTCTATGAAGAAGGATCGGTTTTAAATCAATATATTAAAACAAGGGAATTTAATTGGGTGCGCAGTGAGATTACTCCGGCGACACGCTCTATCAAATTTGATCATAAGCCTGCGTTTGTGATTATTACCGGCGATACAAATCATGGTAAGTTGCAATTAGCTAGAAAATTAGAGGAAAAATTATTTCAACTCAAAAAGAATGTTTATTTTTTAGGTATTTCTAACGAGACCTTAACACAGCATTCGGATGAAAAGAACAAAACTTTGGCAAAGGTTTCACATCTGCGTCAGTTAGGAGAAATGGCGCATGTGTTAACGGATGCAGGATTGATTTTGATTACCAGCATATCGGATGTGGACGAATATGAATTAGAAATATTAAAATCGTTAAGTCGGCCCAGCAAGGCGATCGTAATTAATGTTGGCGAAACGCAATTTGACCTTGCAAAAGCAGATCTTCATTTTGATAATACAGATAAGATGGAAAGTATTTTAGAAGAGATTATAAGAAAATTGGATCAAGATTTACAATTGGATCCAGAGTATGCCATTTAATGCAAACAAGGGGAAATGAATTGTCAACTGGCGAAGAACGCTGTGATTGCGGAAAATTACTTTTTAAGATTTCTAAACGGGGGCTAGAGTTCAAATGCAACCGTTGTAAAAGGATTCATCTTGTTCCACTTACACAAATTGATTCAGAATTTAAGAATTTGTGTCCTGTTGTTAATACTTCAGTCAAAAGACCTTCCGAGACTACTTAAAAATCATTATATTTTCTTAAATTGGCTACAACTCAAATTTGCTTGAGAAATCTGGATATTGCTTTACCATAGAAAGCGGTATATTGGAGAAGATTAATTAATAAGGAGTTTAAATGTTTTGGGATTATGAATTATCTGCATTATTTGCTAAGGCGGGATTAACGCGTTGGCCATTATTGATTTGTTCTATTTTTGGATTGGCTATTATTTTGGAACGAAGTATTTATTTTTTGAAAATAAGATTTAACTTAAGTAAATTCACGCAAAAATTGTTTGAATTTCTTAATAAAAATCAATTCAATAATGCGCTTGAATTAACTCAAAAATCTATCCATCCAGCATCGTTAATTGCTGGAATTTATTTGAATAATTTACAGAATAAATATCGTGAAAATGTTCTCAGTCGTGAAGGTTCACTGGCGATGGAAAGGGTGGAACAGCGTTTGCGGGGATTAGCTGTGATTACGCATGTTGCGCCATTGTTGGGACTTCTTGGGACCGTAGCTGGTTTAGTTGCGGCCTTTCATGAAATTGAATTGCTTAATGGATATGTTCAACCAGGAAATTTGGCCGGAGGGATTTGGGAAGCGCTGTTAAGTACTGTATTTGGTTTGATTGTAGCGATTCCTTGTATGGTGGCGTTTCATTTGTTTGAAGCCTGGGCTGATCAAGTAGCTCGGTATATGCAGGCAGTGGTTTCGCAATTAGATGAATATTTTGGAAATCAGGCAACGTATCCTTTTAAAGTATCCGCACCTTCAATAGATATCGACGAAATTAACGCAGCGCAATAATATGCATATTATACGTTTAAAGAAAAGTAAATTAAGTATGGATTTGGCACCGTTGATTGATGTTGTTTTTCAATTACTCGTATTTTTTATGCTAACTTCAACATTTTCGCAACCAGCTATTCAACTCAATTTACCTGCCGCAAAGACGATCGACGTTAAAGTTCAAGAAAAAATTATTATTAGTGTTCAGAAAAACGGAGATTTATTCTTAAACGGTGACCGGATTTCACTTGAAGATTTTCAAGAAAGGTTGGCTATTATTCTTAGAAATAATTCTGTTAAGTCTGTGCATTTAAAAGGTGATCAAGACATGTCCTATAAAATTTTTGTCCAAGTAATGGATTTAGCTCGTCAAGCAGGCGCTAAACAGGTAAATATTATTCATCAATCAGAATGAGAATCATGCCTTTGAAAGAGTTAGAACGTTCAAATCATTTTTATTTTGTTTTATTGTTGTCGATTCTGATTCATTTTGTTTTTCTTAATTTAAAACAACAATCCTCTTTTCAAGCAGACTTTGCTGTTAAACAAGCACCAAATTCCATTAATATTCAATTCATTGAGGAAATAAGCGAGTCAACGGTTAAAGAAAAAGAAGCCGTTGAGGATGTTATGAAAACTGAGGAGTTATCGGAATGGTCGGCTGAGATTTCTGAAAACTTGTTAGAGATCAATGAAGATTCAGTGCCTTGGAAAGAAGAAAGACTTTCGCAAGAAAGTTTTGAGAAAACAGCTATTAAAAACGAGACCATTTCGGAAAACGATTCGTCTTTTGTGTTAAATGAAAGCAAAGGGGCGGTTACTCAAGCAAAACCCTTGGAGCATATTAATCCCGCACCACTTTATCCCCGTCTAGCTCAGCGTAAAGGATGGGAAGGAATTGTTTATTTGAACGTTTCGATCAATCCCTTGGGAACAGTTAATAACGTGCAAATTAAAAAATCTTCTGGTTATAGTATTCTTGATATAGCTGCTGTCAAAGCGATTCGGGAATGGAAATTTATGCCAGCCGCAATAGATGACCGGAAAGTTTCATCTACGATCGTTCTTCCTGTCGAGTTTCAATTAAAATAAATCCCTGTAGATCCAAAAAAGTCGGAGTAATTCTTTCAATGTTTATTGATCACCTATATGAGCTATGTTAAGATGAGCTTTCATTAAAGAATGTGAAAAATAATAACAGTCGATAATTAAGTGAGAAATTATTATGAAGATCCTTCTTACAAATGATGATGGAATATACGCTCCGGGTATTTACGCAGTTTTTCAAGAGTTAAGCAAAATTGCTCAAGTAACGGTTGTTGCTCCAGATTCTGAGCGAAGTTCAGTCGGGCATGGTATTACTTTAGCTCATCCGATCTGGCAGAAGAAAATTAATCGTAAGGGGAAGTTTTTTGGATATGGTATTAGTGGAACCCCAGCAGACTGTGTGAAATTTGCAACAACGATACTTTTGAAAAAGAAACCAGATTTTATTGTATCAGGAATTAATCAAGGTTGTAATGATGGGTGCAGTGTTTTTTATTCCGGCACTGTTGCGGGGGCGCGTGAAGGTGCATTATTAAATATTCCGTCTATGGCAGTATCATTAAATACGTTTACAAATCCGGATTTTTCTTTTGCTGCAAAATGTACTGTGAAATTGATCAAATCATTTCGTAAAACTCCTTTTCCTAGAGGGACATTTTTAAACGTGAATGTACCTCATCTTAAAGCCAATAAAATAAAAGGGATGTTGTTAACAAAACAAGGGACAGAGCCGATTCATGGGCGCTTTTATAAACGTGTCGATCCAAATTTACGTGACTATTATTGGATGTCGGGTAAACTCCCTGTGAAGAAAAAAGATTTGACTGTTGACACGTATGCGTTAAATCGTGATTATGTAACGGTCACGCCGATTCAAAGTGATTTAACAGATTATAAATTTCTTAATGCCCACTCAAATGAATCCATGAATTTATGATTACCAAATCTGATATTCTTGACGCCAGAATTCTGATTGTTGATGATCAGGAAATTGATATTCGTTTAATTGAAGAATATTTACGGAAAGCAGGATTCCGAAATATTACGAAAACAATTGATTCCAGCCAAGTCTTGGAATTATTTCAAAAAATTAAACCAGATTTATTGATTGTTGATATCTATATGCCAAAAGTTGATGGGTTTAAAATAATTCAAGAGATCAGAGCCCAAAATCCTTCTGATTATTTACCAATTTTAGTAATATCAACTGAAGAAACTCAGGAAATTCGATTTAGAGCTTTGGAAGAAGGCGCGAAAGATTATTTGGTTAAACCTTATAATCGAATTGAGGCTATAAAACGGATAAATAATTTGTTAGAAACCCGTCTTTTACATAATCAAATGCGGGATCAGAATTATGATTTGGAAGAAAAGGTTAAGCAAAGAACTAAGGAATTATATGAAACTCAGGTGGATGTTATTCAACGGTTAGCGAGAGCGATTGAATATCGGGATTCAGAGACAGGAATGCACACCTTACGGATGAGCCATTATGCGAAATGTTTAGCAGAAAAGATCGGTTTATCCGCGTCAGAATGTGAAATGCTTTTGATCGCGAGTCCTTTACATGATATTGGAAAGATTGGAATACCGGATAGTATTTTAAAGAAGCCGGGAGCGTTAACGTCGGAAGAGTGGACGATTATGAAAACACACACAACTATTGGTGAAGAATTATTATCAGGAAGTGCTTCGCAATATCTTAATATGGCCAAATTAATTGCAGTGTCTCATCATGAAAAATGGGATGGTAGCGGATATCCTTATGGATTAAAAGGTGATGATATTCCTTTATTGGGAAGAATTTGTGGGATTTCGGATGTTTTTGATGCTTTAACCAGTAAACGCCCTTATAAAGAGTCTTGGTCCTTTGAATCAGCTTTTCAAACCATTGAGCAGGAAAAAGGATGTC
Organism: Candidatus Omnitrophota bacterium; assembly: GCA_020632515.1. GTDB lineage: Bacteria > Omnitrophota > Gorgyraeia > Zapsychrales > Zapsychraceae > JACKFK01. The sequence goes on from JACKFK010000009.1 coordinate 81,843, forward strand.
ATTTTGATCCTGATTTAGTCGATTATTTTGTAAAGATGAAGCCAGAAATTCTTGAAATTCAGAATAAATTTAAGGATGTCCCAGAAGATTGACTTTTATTAGAAATTAGGATGAAAAGTAGTTAAGAATTTTATTGTTTTTAAGAAATTATTTACCGAAAAAGTAGTTGATTTCATAACGATAAACCTGTATCATTCTACAATGACTTTCTATATATCTTTATTATATGCAAAGATTTATAATTCTTGTGAAAATTAATATTTAAAAAATGCGAAAAAATCTTTTCATAGTCCTTTCATTTTTTACTTTTCTATTTCTTTATATTTCCCCAGCTCAGTCCAGAGATGAGATTAGTGGTGAAATTATTAATGTTAATCATCATTATAAAATTGCTTTTACTGATTTAAGCAGTTCAAGTTTATCTTCAGGTGATTTGGTGAAAATTATCAGAGACGGCAAGTTTATTACATATTTAGAAGTTTCTGAAGCTTCAAGTGCCATTACAAAATTAATTCCTGTTGAAGGCCGGGGAAGTTTTAATACAAATGTAGATTTCTCTCTTATTACTGTTGGTAGTTCAGTGGTGAAGATGCAAGATCCGGGAAATGCTCAACCACAGCCTCAGGCTCAAGAAATTTCTCAAAATTCTGGTTTTGGACCAAAACCTTCAAAAGGAGCTGTTGTTTCGCGCGATTCTCGTTTGAAAGAAGATTTTGGCTTACGGCGTCCCCAACCAGAGGCTGTAGAACGGGTTTATGAGGACTCCCTGCCTGTAACCGAACCTGTTCGGACGTATGAAATTGCTGCAGTTAATCCAGATCATTATACGGAGTTGTCTGATAATTACGCGAAGTTGTCAAAAAGTTTTGGTTCTCTGTTAGAGGAAAAAAAATCTATTGAATTAAAGTGTCAAAGTGTATCAAGTGAAGTTGAATCCTTAAGAATGGAAGTTCAGCAATTGACAGAAATTAATATTGCTTTAAAGGATGAAATACGCAATCTTGAATTAAAACAGTCGAGATTACGTAATGATGATTCAAAGCAACAGCTTAATGAAATGCGTGAAACTATAAATCAATTAAAAAGAAAATTAGAACGAATGACTAATTTATTAAAGGGAAGTCAAAAGCCTTATGAAGACTAATAAAATTTTAAATCTTTTTTTAGTGTTTTTATTATCATGTCCCCCATCAGTTTTTGCGCAGGATACGGAAGAATCGTTACATAAAGTGATTAACCGTAAAAATATTGTTATTGATAAATTGGTAGAAGAAAAAGATGATTTAGCGGCAAGGTTAACTGAGTTAGAAGAGCAAAAGGTGATGTTGGAAAAAGAACTTGCCAATTTAAAACTCTTGGTGAAAACCTCTGAATCAGAAGCATCTTCCACGGATAATGAATTAGAAAGCCTTGTATTGCAGAAAAAGTCACTTATGGCGCAATTGACAGAAGTTCGTAAAGATAAATCAGAATTAGAAACCGAAATTAATAAATTAAAAGAACAGCTTTCTAATAAAAAAAATGCAAGCGCTTCTTCAGGAGCTGGTTCTTCTGAAAAAATGAAAATGCTTGAAGATCAATTAATAAAAGTAACTAAAAATCTTCAGGAAAGCGAAAAAATTGTTAGAGAGATAACGCAAGAAAAGACAAATTTAAAAAATGAACTTACGTTAATTAAGAGTGAAAAAGAAAAAATTGAAAACGCGATGGAAGCGGTTGATGAAAAAATTAAGGTAGCGGAAAAAAGTGTTGAAGACCGCATAGCAAAAGAGAAGTTCCCGTTACAGCAAGAAATTTTTGCTTTAGAAAAAAAGTTTGAGATTTCTGAAAAAGCAAATGAAGAACTTGAAAATGAAGTAAATCGATTAAATAACCGTCGAGTGGTTTTAAAAGATGAGGGCGCAAAATTAAAAGAACGTGAGTCTGAGCTGGAAAGTGAATTAATGCGGCTTACAGCGGAATTAAAAAAGAAAGAAGATGTTGTTCAGAAAAAAATAGAAAGTCTTAAAGCGCCTTTCGAAGAAAAAATTCGTAAATTAGAAGAGCAATTAGGTAAAGATAAGGAAGCGGCAAAACTTGAAATTGAAAAAGCGCGCGCGCCATTGAATGAAAAGATTGCGGAGTTACAAAAAGATCTGACAGCGCAACGAAATCGTGTTTTTAATAAAGATTCTGAGCTTTCCACACTGCAAAAAAGCAACAAACGTCTTTTGGCTGACCTTAAGTCCACGCAAGAAAATACAACCAAAACTAATCAAGAATTGGAAAATCTAAAGTCAATTTTAGAGAGTAAAGACTCTACTTTAGCTAAAAAGATTCAGCAGATTGAAGAGCCTTTAAAAAAAGAAGTCGAGACTCTTACAAAGAAAATAGAAGCTTTAGATAAAGAAAAAGATGCTAGCTTACAGAAAGTTAAAGCTGAATATACCCAGAATATAAATAAACTTTCTGCAGATTTAAAAAAGAATCAGCAAGCTTTGGCTGATAAAGAAAATCTTCTGCTTCAAGTTACAAAATCTAGTGAAAAAGAACAAAAAGAATTAACGTCATTACAGAAATTACAGCAAGAAACTGATGCTGAATTGAAAACATTGAGACAGGTTAGTGCCGAAAAAATAAAATTGGAAAAAGAGCTCTCACAAGCTCAGGATAAAATTCTCGCTTTAACCAAAGAAAATGAATCTGCTGAGCAAAAACTTTCGACCATTGATTCCCAAATTGCTGAAAAAATTGAAAGCGCTCAGGAAAATCTTACTGCTAAGGTTCGAGAGTTGGAAAATCAGATTGCAGAAAAGGATGAATTGCTAAACTCAGTTAAAAATAATTTAAATGAAGAACTAAATCAGAAAAAATCTTTGGAGCAGAAGTTAACACAGTTTGAAAAAGATAATAGTAATTTATCTGATAAGCTTGATTCCTTAAGTTCTCAATTAAAAGAAACAAAGAGTAATTTTAAAATAAAAGTAGAAGAAGCAACATCGCCACAGAAAAAGGAATTAGAGGATTTAATTGCCTCGTTAAAATCGAAAGAAAAAACATATCTTAAAACGGAAAAAGATTTATCTGAAAAAAGTTCTTTATTGGAAGATCTTACAACTGAAAGAAACAGCTTAAAAAGTGAAATAGAATCTGTAAAAGCGGAAAATAAGAAACTTAATCAGGAAATTTTAGAAACTGAAAATAAGGCAAAACTTAAAGGTGAACAGGCAAGACTTTCTTTGGTAAAGGAAATTGATCAATTAAAAAAGAAGATATCCACTAATGAAGCTTTGACGAATTCAAAAAGCGACGAACTTTTAGAAAGCATGCGGCAAATTGAAAAATTAAAGAATGAAAAAAATGATTTAGCGAAGAAGAATAATGAGTTAAGTAAAGAAATTGAAGCCTTTAAATCTGATATCAGTGCCAAGATTGAAGAAGGCAAAGCGGCTATGAAAGAGGATATTGTTGCGTTACAGAAAAAGTTGGCAGCAACTAATGAGATTGCAAATAAAAAAGACTCCGTTGTTAGTGATTACTTAAAACAAATGGAAGATTTGAATAAACAAAAGACTGCTTTAGATGATCAAATTAAGGAATATAAAGAACGCGGTACAATTTTTGAGGAGACCATTGGTGATTTGAAAAAGGAAATTTCATCTTATCAAATTCAATTAAAAAATAAAGATAAAAATTTACCGGATGTTATAAAAGAAGCTAAAAAACCCCTTGAAGAGAAATTAACAGAACAATTGAATGTCCTTAAAAATAAGGATAATGAACTTAAAGAGGTTAATCAACTTTTAGCGAATATACAAAAAGATAACGAAAACTTGTCGCAGCAGCTTAAAAATTCAAATGAAAAATTTGCAGAATTAAATAAAGAAATTCTTTCATTAAAAACAGAGATAAATGATATTAATAATTCAATACCGCAAAAAGTTGCTGCAGCGAAAGTGCCCCTAGAGAATGAAATCAAAATTAATAAGGAAGTTATTATAAAGCAAGAAAAAGACCTTTTGGTTTTAGATAAAAAGATGAAGGAATATATAAGTGAAATTAATGACTTAAAAAAACAAAAGGATCTTACGCAAAATAAGTTGAAGGAAACTCTAAAAGAGGTGGAAGTCTTAGAGTCGGATGTCCCTAATAAATTAGTAATGGCGCGAAAACCTTTAGAAGAGAAAATCCTTTCTTTAGAGACTGAATTAAAGGCAGCCGATACGGAGATCGCAAATAAAGATAAGGCTTTAGAAGTTCTAAAAGAGCAGATAAAAAATAAAGCACAAGAATTGGCCGATAGTAAGGTTCAAAGCGATTCATTAGCCAAGACCCTTACATTAACAAAGGATAAATTAAAAACAGTTTTAGATGAGCAGCCTGCGGAATTAGTGAAGGCAAAACTGCCTTTACAAGAGAAGATTAAAGAATTTGAGAAGAATATCGAAAAAATACAAAATTTAAATACAAAAAAAGATGATGAAATTGTTAGATTGACTAAAGAGCAACAAGAAGCTCAGATTCAATTTAAAGATTTGGAGAAAACAAATACTTCGCTTAAAGCGGATGTTGATGCGTTGCAAGGTCGTTTAAAAGATACATTAGCTGACGTTCCAAAGAAAATTGCACAAGCAACGTCACCATTAGAAAATAATGTTCAGAAATTAGAAAAGAAAATTGGTGAAACAGAAGCTGTTGTTGCAGAAAAAGAAAAAACAATTGAACAGCTAAAAACGCATGAGGAACAAAGCACAAAGAAAATAGATGAATTACAGAAGTTAAATAAAGAAAATATTCAGCAAATTTCTTCGTTAGAAGCTGAACTGCGTAAAACTATTGATAGTATACCTAAAGAAATTGCTAAAGCGTCGTCACCTTTGCAGGATAAAATTCAAGAATTAGAGAAAAATATAGTGGATGCTCAGAAACTTCAGCAGATTAAGAATGATAATATAACAAAATTAAAAATTGAGAATGTTCAGAATAAAAAAGAATTAAATACCATTAATGAGCAAAATGAGAAATTAACCAAGGAACTTGATTTTATCAAAGAGAAACTTCGGTTATCGATTGAAAAAATGCCAGAGAATATTGCGAAGGCAAAAGCTCCTTTAGAAGAAGAGATTGTGGGATTAAAGGATAAGATTACCGAGCGGGAAGCTGATTTAGAGCAAAAAGAAGCGACTATTAATTGGTTAATTAAGAAAAGTGATGGTATTTCTGAGAAGTTAAGCGAAAGTGCGCAAGAAAAGGCTCTCCTACAAAAAGAATATGATAAGTTAGCTGCTGCCTTAAATGAATCAGAAAGCGCATTACCAAAAAAGATTGATGCGGCCAAGGCTCCGCTTATTGTGGAGAATAAGAAATTACTAGAACAATTAAAGATTTCAGAAGAAGCTGTTAAGTTTACAGAAGGGGTTGCAAGAGATGTCACTAAGGAGAAAGAATCTGTTGATAAGGAATTAGCCCGAGCACAATTGCAAATTAAAGAGTTAATTGAACAAATTAAGGTTGCGGATAAAGGAATTAAAGATTTAAATACGGAAAAAAGTGAACTCGCCAAGAAAATTAATCAGAGTGAAGGAGAAAAGGGGGATTTGTTAAAACAAATTGCTTCGTTAAATGGACAATTGCAACAAATTCAAAAAGACTTACCCGTTAAAGTGCAGCAGGCAGAATTGCCTTTGAAACAAAAAATAGAAGACTTGCTTAAAGGGTTAAATCAAAAAGAAAATCTTAATATAAAAGCGCAGAAAACGATACAGGAATTGGATAATCAAAATAAGTCATTGGTTAAAGAAATTGAGACAATTAAAGCAGACAATGATGCAGTCAAAGACAGTTTTGCCAATTTAAAGAAGAATTTTGAAACTCTACAAAGTTCAATTCCAGAGAAGGTTGAGCAAGCTAAGGTTCCATTGCAACAGAAAGCCGTAAGTTTGATGGATCAAATTAACAAATTGTCTGAAAACACAAAAAGCTCGCAACAGATAATTGAGAAATTAAAGGGAGATAATGAGACGTTAACGAAAGAATTAGCAAAGATTAATCAAGAGAGGGGTAGCTTAGCGAAAGAATTACAATCAACTGCTAAGAAATTAACGGATTCAGAATCGCAGTTTACTAAAAAATTAAGCGACACAAAAGCTCCGCTTGAAGCCAGTGTAAGTTTTCTAGAAAAGAAATTGCTTACAACTGAAAATCTCATAAAAGAAAAAGATGAGATTATTAAAAATTTACAACAACAGCAGAACGATATCCAAGGGAAGTTAACCTTGGCGCTTAAAGATAGTGAAAATTCTAAAGCGGAACTTAAAAATGTTCAATCAAAATACGAAGCCTTTCAAGCGGAAATACCCGGTAGAATTAGTAAAGCGCAAATACCGTTTGAAGAAAAAATTAAATCATTAAGTGAAAATCTACATTATTTAACAGAAAAAAATAAAGAGAAAGATTCCTTAGTTTCAGAATATGTTAAAAAACTTTCTTCTGCCGAACAGACAATCAAGGCATTAGAAAAGGGAACTGTTGATCGTAATCAGGAATTAGAAAATTTGCAAAACCAATTAGCTAAAATCCAACAAAATTTACCAGTACAAATTGAAAAAGAGAAGGCTCCTTTATTAAGTAAGATTGATGTTTTGGAAAATAATATTCAAGCGCAGGATCAGCAATTAAATCAGCGAGAAGCGACTATTAAAGACCTTCAAGATAAGATTGGGCAATTATCAAAGCAGTTTTCAAGCATTCAATCAGAGCGTGATGCTGCTTTAGAAAAAGCTGCTGTTAATAGTGAAAAAATTAATGAAATGGCGAGCCTTATTCCGACGAAGGTAGAACAGGTAAAAGCAAATTTAATGGGAGAAATTGCCGAATTAAAGTCAAGGCTGGCGGATGCAAAATCCAAATCAGATCAATCTCAAGAACAGGTAAAAGCATTATCAAATACAAAAAACAACCTGGAGAAACAGCTTTCAGATATCGTAAATCGAAATAGTAAGTATCAGCAAGATTTGCAGCAACTTAATGCACAAATACAAGAAAAGGAAGAAGCCAATAAGGATTTGACTGTAAATGCAGCCAATTTAAAGAAACAATTTGATGGTTTGTTAGAACTAAATCAGAAAAACAGTAAAGAGTTACAATTAGCAAACCAAAAATTAAATGAGGTTAATAAAGATTTTACAAATGAAATAGGAAAAACAAAAGAATCCTATGAATCCCAGATTCAGGCATTAAATGATAAAGTTCTTAAAAGTGATGAGATTATTAAAGCGAACGTGATGACAATTAAAGATTTACAGGATCAACAAAAGGGTTTAAATATTCAGATTGAAAATGCAAATAAAGAAAAAGATAATGTTGAAGCAAAATTAACCCAACTTCAAACAAAATATGATGCGTTTACTGAGCGTACTGCTAAGGAACGTGAACCTTTACAACTTGAAATTGCTAAATTACAGAACCTTTTAAAAGAGCGAGAAAATCAATTAAAAAATTCAGAACAATTAAATACAGATTTACGAAAGGATTTAGCGAATATTGTTAAAGAAAGAGGCGAGTTACAGGCGCAAGTTTCGCAACTAGATGGGCAAGTTGAAAATCTTCAGGCTGGTACCCCGCAAAAAATTGTTAAGGCAACAGAACCGTTACAAGAGAGAATTGTTTCTTTAAAGAAGAGTTTGGAAGAACAACAGAATGAAATGAGTGTTAAAGATCAAAATATCAAGAATTTATCTAATGATAACAATCAATTAAATGCCAAGATAAAACAGATTACTGATTCCCTTAACTCAGCCTATGCAAAAAATCGAGAATTGGAAGATCAGCTCGTCAAATTAAAACAAGAAAGGGGAAGCCAGATTGATCAAGCCAAGGCCCCATTATTGAAGGCTATCGAGGATTTAAAAGACAAATTTGATCAGACAAAAACTGAGAGTGAACAAAAGGAAAACTCATTGGCACAATTATCCAATAATAATTCTAATTTAGAAAAAGATGTAGCTAGATTGACGACGGAAAAGCAAAAATTAGAAGTTACACTTGAGGATGTAAGGAAAGAACTTAAGAAATATGATGCGATTATTAATGCCAAGGATAAATTGTTGGCGGAAAATGAATCTGGTAATAAAGACTTACAGAAGAAATTAATTGAGCTTTCTAATCAAAATAATAAATATGTTCAGACTATTGATAAACTTAATGAGGAAATGGCAAATATTAAAAACTCAGTTTCGGATAAAGTTTCCTCAGGACAGAAACCATTAATTGAAAAAATTGAAAATCTTCAAAATCAATTAACACTAAAAGATAATGAACATAATGCAACTGTAGTAAAACTAAATGAAGAAATAAAACAGACTCAGCAGAATGTAAAAAATAAGGTTCTAAGCGAGCAAGAACCTCTTTTAAAAAAATTGAAGATTTAAAGAATGAATTGAAGTTAAAAGATGATGAACATAATGCAGTGGTGGCAAAATTGAATGAGGAAATAAAACAGACTCAGCAGAGTGTAAAAAATAAGGTTCTAAGCGAGCAACAACCTCTTTTAGAAAGATTGAAGATTTACAGAATCAATTGAAGTTAAAAGATGATGAACATAATGAGTAAATTGAATGAGAAATAAAGCAGACCAACAGAGTAAAAATAGGTTCTAAGACAAAACGCAAAATTGAAGATTTAAAGAATGAATTGAAGTTAAAAGATGATGACATAATGCAGTGGTGGCAAAATTGAATGAGGAAATAAAGCAGACTCAACAGAGTGTAAAAAATAAGGTTCTAAGCGAACAAGAACCGCTTTTCGCAAAAATTGAAGATTTAAAGAATGAATTGAAGTTAAAAGATGATGAACATAATGCAGTGGTGGCAAAGTTGAATGAGGAAATAAAACAGACCCAACAGAGTGTAAAAAGTAAGGTTCTAAACGAGCAACAACCGCTTTTAGCAAAAATTCAGCAATTAGAAACAGAGACAAATCAAAGTAATATTCAATATAAAGAGATGGTTAAAAATCTCAATGATGAAATTAATTTGAATCAAAATCGAATTAAAGAAATCCTTACAGAACGCGATAGTATTAAAAATGAATTAAGTAAAACACTAGGTGAAAATAAAAAATTGTCAGCAGATGTTGTTGCATCAAATAAGGAATTGGTTGAGACAAAGCAAAAGCTGGTCGATTTAATTAGAAAAGCTGAGCAACCTTTAGAAAATAAAATTACCGAGTTATCCAAAGATTTAGATAAAAATTTAACAGCTTTAAAGGCTAAAGACCAAACTATTGCAGAAATAACTACTGAGCGTAACACATTGCTAAAAGAAATGGATAAGATACAGCGTTCTAATTCTGATTTGTCAGCTGAAATTTCGCAGATTAAAGATGTTAATATCCAATTAAAGCAAGAATTACAAGAAAAACAAGCTAAGTTAATGGAAGAATTCCAAGGAAAAATTGTATCTTTAGATCAAAATCTTAATAGCGCAAAAAGTTTAGTACAAGACCGTGAAGTGATTATTAAGAATTTACAACGGGAAATTGTAGACCTTAATGAAAAAGTAAATGTTTTTAAGGAAGATAATGCGAAGCTTGCGAATCAAATTGTTCTTGTAAATGAAGAAAAGAAAGAGCTGAATTCTAATCAACGCGAGAAGTTACGTTTAGTAGAGCAGCCTTTGAAAAATGAAATTACTTCACTTAAAGAAGAGATAAATTCTTTGCAAAATCAATTAAAAGAAAAAGAAAGTCTTATTAGCTCTTTAGAAAAATCTAGCGACAATATTGCTGCTGATTATAGAAACTTGGAAAAATTGAAAATAGAATTGGATGAAAAAGTTGCTTTAAGTGAATCGGAGCAAAAGAAATTGCAAAAGTTAATAAATGAAAAGGAAAATACTATTCAGCAGATTACACAGCTTAGAGAAAAAGATAATAATGCTTTTGAAACAGCCAAAAAAGAGAGATTAGCATTTCAGGAATTAACTAATAATTTGTCCGCACAAATTAAGGAGTTAAAAAGGAATCAAAATCAAGAGGTGTCTATGGCAAAAGCACCGCTAATGGAGCAGATTACTGAATTGCAAAGTAAATTAAAAATAAAAGATGAGTCTGTTGAGGAAAAGTTGAAATTACTGCGGAATAATTTTGATGTTGAGAAAAGTAAGGTGGATGAATCCTTAAAAACTGCTAACGAAATTATTAATGCTAAAGAACAGAATATAAAAGATTTAAATAAAGATAAAAGTGATTTAGAAGCTGCAATAAATCAACTTAATCAGAAATTCGCGAAAATTAATTCAGAATTGGATAGAGTAAAAAATGATAAGGAACAATTGGAATCTTCGTTTAGGGATAATGTAAATCGTTCGCGAGAACCATTATTACTAAGAATTACGGAATTAGAGAAGGAGATAGCTTTAAATAAAGATCTTTTTGTGAAAAAGGATCAACAGATTATTCAATTAGAAAGTCAACAAAAGGAATTAACTCAAAATTATACAAAAACTTCTACTGATATTAAAAGTGTGCAAAAACAATTAGAAATAGTTCAAAAGGAAAATCTTGAATTAAAACAGGCTCAAGAAGTGAAGATTCAGGAAATCTCTTTATTAAAGAATGAAATTAATGGGTCAAAGACTGCTTTAAATCAATTTAAGAATGGAAGACAACAATTAGTAGAGGAAATGACAAAACTCAAAGAGGAAAAAGATCGATTAAAGCGTAATATTCAACAAAAAGTTGAAGAGCAGATTAATCCATATAAAAAACAGACTGCTGAGTTAAATGCAAAAGTTAATACTTTGGATAAGGCTTTAACAGATAAGGAAAAAGTTATTGCTGAATTAAATAGCAAGCAGTTGAATGTTGCTGATGAGTATGCCTTGGAAAAACAACGAGCAGAAGAATTTGAAAATAGATTAATAATTTCGCAGAAGGAACTTGACAATTTAAACGCCTTAGTTCTTGATAAGGAAAAGAAAATAGGGGAATTAAATCAAAGTTATAGAAAATTGGAAAATGAACTTAAGGAAAACCAAATTGCCAAAGATAAACTAAGTGATGAAATTAATGTTGTATCGACAGAAAAACAAAGGATGACGCAAAATTTACGCGAGAAAATTGAAACTTCACAAAAACCATTGCAAAACAAGATCAATTTATTAGAAGAAAAATTAATTCAATTAGCCCGGGTGATTGAAGAAAAAGATGGCCTGCTTTCAAGATTACAAAAAGAAAGAAACTCTTTAGAAGAAGATTTACAAAAAGTGCAATCTTCGCAAGGACAATATCAATTAGAAATTGCCGGAGTTTTGAAAGATAAATCAGTTTTGGAAGAGAATTTGAAAAATCTTCGCGTGGAATTGGATGATATTCGTAATCAACGGAATCAGTATTTAAATAAAGCAGAGAAAGAGGAAAAAGTAAAAAATGATTTACAATCGACTCTTAATCAGCTTCAAAAAGAATTGGATGATTCTAAAAATGGAACAAAAGAAAAAGTTGCGCAGGCACTTGAACCTTTGAAACAACAATTAGCTGTTTTAGAGAGAGAAAAGCGTGATTTTGAAACTACTATGCAGAAAGAAAGTAAAAAGCGAGAAGATGAATTGCAAGCGACGATTCAATCGCTTGAAGAAAAAGTCATTCGTACAACATCTTTGGTTTTAGAAAAAGAAGCATTAATTAAGGATTTAACTTCACGTAAAGAAAGTAGCGTTCAGGAGCTAGTAGAGTTAAAACAAGATAAAGAAAATTTCAAAAATCAAATGATGAATTTGGAAAGTCAAATTAAAAATGCTAATACAAAGATTGCTGAAAGTAATACACTGGTATCGTCATTGAATGAAGAAAATAACAATTTAAAGCAAAGGTTGTCAGCGACGTCAGCCGAAATTGATACTTTGACTAAGAAATTACATGACCTTGAGAATCAAAAAGGGGTATTAGCGGCTAGTGTTACGGATCAAATAAAGAAAATTGAACAGCCATTAAAAGATAAAATAAATAATCTAACCAAAGATTATTCCTCTTTAGAGTCGGAAGTATCTAAGAGAGAATCATTAATTTCTAAAATGAAATCTGATAATCAGAATTTATTAAAAGAAATTGATGATTTAAAATTAAGGAATCGGGAATATCAAAATAAGATTGATGACGTCCAAAATACTTTTAACACAAAGAATCAAAGTTTATCGGCAATTGAAACGGATTTAAAGAAAATGAAATTTGCTCGCGATGAATTAGCTGAAGAATTAAAAATCGCGCAAAAAGAAAGAAATGCTTTTAAGGAAAGGGCTGAATCCTTATTAGAAGAAATTAATGCTCTTAATAAAAATTTAGTTGAGAACACGAATACGATTAAGCTTCCTTTACAAGCGCGTATTGATGAGTTGGAATTAGAAAATTCTCAACTGAAATCTTCTTCAGATCTTAGAATACAAGCATTAAGAAGTGAATTCCAAGATCGTATTAAGGAATTAGAAGGAAATGCTGTGAGTTTAGAATCAAAAATATCTGAAAAGGATAAACAAATGAATCGTCTTTTAGATGAATATAAAAATTCTTCACAAGATTCCAATAAATTAGTTGTGGAGAAAAAGGAATTAAATAAGCAGATTGACGAGTTAACTCGTCAGATAAAGACATTTGAAAATGATAAACTTTTGGCTGTTTCTTCTACAAAGAGTGAGATGCAGATAATAATTGATCAATTAAATAAAAAGATTCAGGAATTAACATCTCAGCGAGATGGAAACGTGAAGGCTGCGACTAGAGCTTTGGAAGATAAGGTTAAAGCTTTAGAGGATCAATTGGCCCGGCAACAAATGGTTGAAAAGGAGAAGGGTTCAATAATTAAGGATTTGGAAAGCAGGAGAGATCAATCCGTAAAGCAGTTAGAGACTAGTCAAAAGGAAAAAAAGACTTTAGAGGATGCTTTGGCAGCTATAATGGAGAAATATAAAGATTTAGAATCTTCAATAGATGCTCGAGTGGACATTGCAAAAGTTTCCTTACAGGATAAGATTAATCGTTTAGAAAATGAACTAAAAACGTCACAGCAGAATTTGTCTAAAGAAACGCAAGAGCGAGAAGGGACCCTTCTTAAGGAAAAGGATAAGCTGCAAAGGGAATTAGATTCAACAAAAAGTACTTTATTAAATAAGGATAACGAAATAAAAGAATTAACTCGTAAAATAAATGATATTCAAACTGATTATTTGTCAGAGCGTAAAAATAAAGGTAGTTTAGACGAAGAGATTAATCAATTAAAGAGTGAGATTACAAGATTGCGTTCTGAAATGACGACAAAAGTAGAGGAAGCCAAAACTCCATTACAGAAAGAGATTGATTCATTAACGAGACAATTAAAAGACGCAGAATATTCAAAGAAAGAGCAATCAAATAAGGCAGAGTCGTTGATACAGGATAAAGTGTCAGAATATGAAAGAAAATACAGAGATCTTGAACGGCAATTAACTGAGAAAGAGCGGGATATAAATCGAGGCCAAGAGGAAAAGGTCTTGGTCGAAAATGAATTGTTTAATGTGATGAAGGAAAAAGCTTCATTACAGGAAGCGCTAACTGTTTTGACTGAGAAATTAGACAAGACTCGGGAAGAGTTAGATTCCAAATTGCAGATTGAGCGGCAGAAACGTGTTAATTTAGAAAAGCGTTTAAATTCACGCATGGAAAATCTTGATCAACTTGAGAATGAATTGCAAGGAGCCATGGAACTATTAAAAACCAATTAATATTATATTTTCTTTCCTTAAGTTATTTGTATTTTTTAATTCTCCGACCTAAAAAATGCGCAAATTAACTTGACTCGTCTTTATCAATAATATAACTTACTAGTAGTATTTAATTAACTTTATTAATTTATTTCATATTCTATATGTTATTTTGTGGAAAAAGTGTGTTTAATACAGTTAGAAGAATATTTTTTGGATATCAAGAAATGGTGTTTTCCTCATGACAGCTTCCCATGAATCGTACTCAAATGCAGAGAGAAAGAATTTAGATAAGTTATTAGCACAACGTCTAAAAAGACAGTTGATTTGGGATAAAATTATTACTGGAAAGTTGAATCTATTTTTCTATCTTATCCCGATATTAATTCTTTTTTTTCTTTTAAATTATTATGTCTCTACCAGATATAAACATTGGATTCCCCAGATTTTGGAGTATTCAATTCCGTGCTTATTATCGATGCTCTTAGTTTTTTTCTTTACACCGATCATAATTTATATCGCTAAAAAATTTTCAATTGTTGACCTTACAGAAAAAAAAGAAGGCTTTAAGATTCCAATACCCTTGCTAGGAGGAACAGCAATATTTTTAGCGGTTTTCATAACTTCTTTAATGAATCAACCGTTCTCAAGGCAATCCTTAAGTATTTTACTGGGGGGAGCTATAATTTTTATTTTTGGAACAATTGACGATATTAAACCGATATCGTCCACAATTAGACTTTTTGCGCAATTAATAGCCTCGTTAATTGTTATTTCAGCAGGGTTGACAGTATCATTCTTACCCGAAACTTGGTGGGGAGATTTTTTAACAGCTGGGATAACTTTTATTTGGATTTTAGGGATAGTTAACGCGTTGAATTTTTTTGATGGCGCTGATGGATTAGCAACAGGGATGAGTGTAATCGCAGCGTTTTTTTTCTTTATGATTACCCTGCATACAGAACAATTCCAAGTTACATTATTAGCTGCGATTGTAATTGGGGTTGGTTTAGGTTTCTTAATTTTTAATTTTAAACCAGCAAAGATTTATTTAGGTGATGGCGGTAGCACACTTTTTGGCTTTCTTTTAGCTTGTTTAGCATTATATGGGGGGTGGTCAAGTAGAGGGCCAGTTGTAGCTTTTGGTATTCCCGTACTTATATTGGGTGTATTAATTTTTGATATGATTTATATTACGATCAGTCGCATACGCAACGGACATGTTAAAACAATTCGACAGTGGTTAGATTACAGGGGAAATGATCATTTTCATCACCGATTGATTAATTTGGGTTTTAAGGAACATCATGCTGTTTTGTTTATTTATACTATTTGTGTCATTCTTGGCATGAGTGCGTTGGCTATTGAAAACGCAAAAGCTAGTTTCCCTGTTGTTATATTAATGTTGCAAGCGGTATTAATATTTTTGAATATTTCGATTTTGATGTTAATGGGGCGCAAAATTTCTCGTAGAAGCGATTTAAATATTTAGAAAGTGTAATTATGAGTAAACGAAAAAAACAAATTAAGAATTATTTCAGTTTTGTCTATTTTTTTATTTTCGCATTTTCATTATTTATATTTGGTTATTTTGTGGTGTCCAATTATGTTAAAACAACTTCAAAGAGGTGGGTCGATGAATTGGATAAAAAAGTTACGGTTATTGCGAATGAAATTGAACAAACTCAGGGGATGCTTTCTGAAGAATATCGATTAAATCATCATCTTTTTGTCATTGATCAGGAAACAGGAAAGTTTATATATGATCGTAATATTACTGAAGGAGGGAATGATCTTTGGGAAAGTTATAAAACAAAATTAATTTATAAAATGCAAAAGCAGAAACGTGGATGGATTTATTATCCTGAAGAGAACGGTTTAGGGCAAGGAACAAATGTTATACGTTTTTTGTTAGTTGATGATTTGGGTTGGATTGTGGCTGTTGAGGATTATATGGAAAGCGACCTATTTAAAATAAGTCAAGTTCTCAATATAAACATTGTATTAAATTTTATTGTTATTCTCTTCGTTGTTTTCTTTCTCGTTAGAATTATTTCTGATAAATTTTATGAATTGATAAAGAAACAGTTTTCACAATCTTCTGAAGGGGACGATTTGAATTTTACAAATGAAAAAATATGGAAGAGAGCTAGGGAAAAAGGTGCGCAAGAAATCAAACTAAATTCAAATTATAATCAAAGTTTAAGTAAAAATAATGATCAGAATCAAAAAGATATAAAAGCAGATTTTCAAACTAAAGTGAAAAAAACTTTGGACAATTTGGAAGATATCTCAACAGATAAGAATAATACTGTAGATGTAGCTGCTCAAGAAAAGAAAGACGACATTGATGATTCGATGAAACCATTAAAACCTAAAACATTTAAAATGGAACAAACATTATTAGAAAATAAAAGTGAAAAGCATGCTGTTCAAATGCAGACCTTTAAAAATGAATCAATTTCAGATGATACTAATAAGAAATCGAATGAAATTCTATCGGATAAATCGGAAAACAATAACCAAGAACGAAATTCTTATATCGAAACAAAGTTAGAAGATTTTCAAGTAAATCCTCAAGCTGAGGCTAAAAATAATATCGAAATACAAAATATTAATAATACTTCCATTAACAATGGAAAAAATGAAATTTCTTTAAATGAAGATGCAATGGATCTTAAAGATATTAAATCTTCCTTATTAAAGAAAATGATTAAAGAAATGCGGGATAAAACTTAATGTATACAGATTACTGGCATTTAAAAGAAAAGCCTTTTGAACTCACGCCCAATCCACGTTATGTTTATTATTCAAAAGAACATGAAGAGGCTTTATTGCGTTTATTATATACTGTTCGCGATCGTAAAGGAGCCATGTTATTAACGGGGTTGTATGGATGTGGAAAAACGATGATCAGCCGTTTATTTTTAAGTGAATTATTGGAAGCCAAACATGAGGTCGCGTTAATTACAAATCCACGATTATCAGCCACAGAGCTTTTAGTAGAGATTATTTATCAATTAGGCGGTGGGGTGCATGAAGGAGAAAGTAAAGGTGCGTTGTTGAGGCGTTTTAATGAAATTATTTATAACAATTTAAATTCTGATAAAGAAACGGTTGTTGTAATTGATGAAGCGCAAGCTATTGAAAGTTTAGAGACTTTTGAAGAGTTGCGGTTGTTATTGAATTATCAGCAGAATGATCGGTTTTTATTAACACTGATTCTGATTGGCCAATCGGAGTTACGTAAGCGTCTGCAAGAATTACCACAATTAAAGCAACGGTTGTTAATTGAATACCATCTTAATCCATTAACAGAAACCGATACACTTAATTATATCGATCACCGTTTGACGATAAGTGGTGCAACAGAGATTATTTTTGATGAAAAAGCTAAGAAATTGATATATCAAATTTCTTCAGGTATACCGCGTGTAATCAACGGTTTGTGTGACATGGCGCTTTTTACAGCGTTTTCTTCCAATAAAAAATTTATTGATGATCAAATAATAAAGTCTATTAATAAGGATATTCGTCAGGAACCAATATGGTCCGCCTAACAAATCAATTCTGGGATAATATGTGGAAACAACCAAAAGAATCCTCCACAGGAGAAGATTTAAAAAATAACTTCGTTATTTCATCTGAAAAATCTCTGTCGCAGCAAACATTAGAGCAGAGTTTAGTGCAAATCAAGCAACAAGACTTATCATATACGGAAAAACTCTATATTGAATTATTCGAATTAACTCATCAATCGTTAAGATTAAATATTAATAAAGATCATATTGAAACTGTAATAAGACAAATTATAGATGTTTTTGTCGAGAATCCGTATAACGAATTATTACTATATAGTTATTCGATTTCTAAAGAAAATTATATTATTGCTCATATAACGAATAATGTATTGTTGGCGTTGGGATTTGGATCAAGTTTAAATCTTTCGAAAAATAATTTGTTGGAGTTAGGGATTGCCGCTTTTTGCCATGATTTTGGTATGGCGGATTATACGCATCTATTTCAGAGTGGACAGCCTTTAAGTGAAAAAGAAAATAAATTGGTACAACGTCATCCGTTTCGTTCCGCTGAAATCTTTGAATCTTTTTTCTCAGAAAGAATTTTAACCGTTATTCTTGATGTGCATGAATATGTCAATGGCGGAGGATATCCTCAAGGGAAAAAAGGAGATGACATTTCTTTTTTTGCCAAAGTTATTTCCATTTGTGATGTTTTTGAAGCGCTTACACACCCGCGTAATTTTCGGAAAGCGTATAGTCCATATGAAGCCATGAAAATGATTATTAAGAAAAAGGATATTATATTTGATGGGGCTGTTATTAAAAAATTTTTAGAATATATGTCAATTTATCCTATTGGGAGTTTAGTTTATTTAAATACAGGTGAAACAGCCATGGTCATTGGCAGTAATAGAGGATTTCCAACGCGATCTATTGTTCAAGTACTTTTAAACGCAAAAAGAGAAGTCAATACTTCCGGTAAAATTGTTAATCTTCTCCAGGATAAAATGATTTATATCAATGGCCCGGTTGAACAGAATGAAGAGAAAGAAATTCTTTATTTCTTAAAACCCAGAGGTAATTTTGAACTTTAGTTCGAAGATTTATATATTTCTTTATTTATTTCTTTATTTATTTCTTTATTCAATGAGTATGCAAAACGTTTATGCCACGGAATATAAAGATTATTTTGTTGTTGAGAATGACATGGTTAATACGAATTTAAATCCAAAAAATGAAGAAAAGGATTTATTTGAGACTTATTTCAGAAGAGAGCGAGATCTTCTTGTTAATCAATTGGAAGTAATTACTGGCGATGAAGAAACACGATATATCATTGTTCCTGGCGATACCTTGTTAATTTCTTATATGGATCGAAAAGACCGTAAAGTAGCGGCCTATAAAATTTCTGGAGAAGGAAAGATTCATATGCCCTTAATCGGACAAGTTAAGCTTACGGGATTAAATCGTAAGCAAATCAGAGAAAAGCTTAATGCGTTATTAGGAGAATATATCAAGAGTCCTAATGTTGATGTGCGAGTTAATGTCACAGGACGGTATATGGTCCTCGGGGCTGTCATTGACCCGGGTTTATTTGTACTGCAAAAAGATTTAACTTTATTAGAAGCCATATTAATTGCTGGAGGATTCGATGAAGATACCGCGAATAAGAAAAGTGTTTTAGTATTACGTGGTGGAAATGATAATCCTGTGGTGACACGACTTAATTTGCATAAAATGATTAAAAAGGGAGATCGAACGGATAATATCCCAATTAAACCTGGAGATCTTGTTTATGTGCCTACAAGTTTTATTGCGAATCTTGAAGAATTCCAAAAAACATTAACCCGTTACGTGGCGGGTTATTATGGAGTATTAGACACGCATAATCGAGTCAGAGAATAATTTCATAAGAATTTAATTATGGATCATTACGAAATATCACTCGCAGAATATTTTCGAATCATTCGAAAAAGAAAATGGACGATACTCTCTGTTTTTTCTTTAGTTTTTCTGTCAACAGTGATGTTTACAAAATCCCAACCAAAAGTATTTCAGGCCTATTTAGAACTTCGAATTGAGAATCAACAAAATATGGCGGAACAGTTACAAAATCCGCAGGCACGATTTACGGCAGTTAATTTAGCGTCAGAAATGCGGGAAATTACTAGTTTACCAGTCATGCAAAAAGTTGTAGAAAAACTTGAAGTTTTATCGATTAAACCGGAAGAAAGAGAAGAACAATTATTTTCGCTTTCCCGACAGTACCAAGCTCGCACTCATCTGGAACAGATTCGAGATACAAATATAATTAATTTAAAAGTTGAATCTAACGACCCTCAACATGCGGTATTAACGGCTTCAGCAATTGCTGATATTTACATGATAGAAAATGTACAAGGTCGACAAAAACGGTTTAATGCTCAATTGGAGTATATTGATGAACAACTGGCTAATTATCAAAAGCAAATTTTAGAGAATGAAGATTTGTTGCAAAAATTTAAACAGAATGAAAAAGTTTTTGAAGTTACTGGAGCTGTGAAGGAAACATTAGATCGGATGACGATTGAAGGAACATTTGAATTTGAATCTGAAATGCTTGAGATAGATGAGCAGTTACGAAATCTCAAAGTATATTTTGAAGAAAACAGAAGCGGTATTAATGATATCTTGAAAGAAAGAAAGATAGAGGATGATTTCATTTTCATTGGTTTAAAACGCAGGCTTTTGGAAATGGAATTTGAACGCTTTTTACTTTTGATTGATTATACAGAGAAACATCCCGCTGTTTTAGGCCAAGAACAAGCAATCGCTGACGTTAAATTAAAGATTGTGGAGATGATGAAAAAGTATTCAGGCATTACGATTAACATTGATAATGAAGCAGATTTATCATTAATTATTAAAGAACTTTTTTTAGAAGTTCGCCGAGATGTAATTTTTCGTATTGTTAACCGGTTTTATGAAGAATCAGGGTCGCTTTCGACAAATCAATTAGAATACGTGAAAATTAAGAGAAATATTGATCGATTGTTAGCTTCTCATGATACTTTGCTGAAAAGGCGTGAGGAAATTGAGTTAGAATTGGCTAAAATAATTGATGATGTCGTTACAATTGTTTCACCAGCAAGAGCTTCAATGAAACCAATCAAACCAAAAGCGGGAGTTAATTATGGTATTAGCACCGTTGTGGGATTGATTCTTGGGATTATAGTAGCCTTTATTAAAGAGAGTGTAGATTCATCTGTTTCCAGCATTAGTGATGTGGAGAAAGAGTTAAGCCTAACAATGTTAGGAATTATTCCATATATTAAAAAAGAAGAGGTTTTAGAAAAACGATTGGAAGAATATGATTATCCGGATAAAAAGATCGTTCTTCAACGCGCGCGCTTAGTTACAATCACTAATCCTAAATCTTGGCCAGCGGAAAGTATTAAGATGCTGCGGACTAATTTAGTTCAATTGATGAAAACAAAAAATCTTAAATCTATTTTATTTACAAGTTCTGATAAACAAGAAGGAAAATCGACAATTGTAACCAATATTGCTTTATCGATGGCGCAGTTAGGGAAAAAGACGATTCTTGTTGGGTCAAATATGCGTCGTCCCACATCATTTAAGATTTTTGGTTTGGAACGAGAACCAGGGCTTTCTGACATTTTGATGGGGAATGTGGCATGGAAAGATGCGGTGCGTACGGCTTCGGACATTCTAATTGGTGGATTGGAGGTTGACAATCTTTTGCAGATGCCTGGCATTGATAATTTAAATATCATCACCTGCGGACGTCGAGTGGATAATGTTTCAGAATTAATTAATTCCAATGCCTATAATCAATTGATGAAAGAACTGAAAAATCAATATGATGTGATTATTATTGACTGTTCTCCGGTCATGGCGGTTCCGGATGCAATTACATTATGCGATAAAGTAGATGGTGTTGTATTGGTTTATAAAGTAGGACATACTTCTAAAGATGTTTTACGCATGGCAAAATCAAACTTACTCAGTTCTGGCGGAAATATATTAGGAATAGTTCTTAATAGTATAAAAACAGAGGCTCAAGTAGGTTATTCTGCGTATTATTATCGTTATTATAGTGATGCCACGCCACCAAAAGAGAACTTAGTGCAGAAATGGAAAAATCAATTTGATCGTGAATCTAAGAAAAATGAAGAAGAAGAGTTTATAGTCTAATATGATCCGTGAACGCTCATTTGATTTTGCTGGGAATAACTTTCTTTCTTCAACAATAGTTTCAATTTTATTTTTTGTTCTTTGTATTTTTGTTGGAAAAAGTGTCACAGTCTTACCTTATTATATTCCGATTATTCTTGTATTTAGTATATGTGTTTTTTTTATAGGTTTTACCTATACAAATTTGGCGATTATTTTATTGCTTTTAGCAATGCTTTTATCGCCGGAAATTGCGCTGGGGGCAGTTTCATCCTCAAGAAATGTTGTTATTCGAATTGAAGACTTATTAATTATTTTATTTTCTTTAGCGTGGTTAGCCCGGACAACGATACAAAAAAATATCCTATTTATCACACCAACCCCAATTAATCGATATATTAGTTTTTATATTATTATTTTCTTTATTTCGACTGTAAAGGGAATGATTATCGGACAAGTTAAACCTTTGCAAGGGTTTTTCTTTATTCTGAAATATATTGAGTATTTTTTTGTTTTTTTTATTGCCTTAGGAATTATTCAAACAAAGAAGCAATTAAAACTCTATTTAAAAGCTATTATTGTGACCTTTGCAATTGTGGCAGTTTATGGAGCGACCCAACTCGGATCAGGACGGGTTTCCGCCCCTTTTGAAGGGAATCCTGGGGAACCAAATACATTGGGGGGATATCAGGTTCTAATCTTTGGGGTTATTTTAGGAGTATTAACCCATTTAAAAGAAACTAAATGGCGCATCCCATTAATCCTATTAACAGTATTTTCTCTTTTACCGTTTTTGAATACTCTTTCACGATCTTCCTATATGTCTTTTATTCCGATGTATTTGACAATTATATTTTTTACAAAAACAAAGAGACGAAACATTCTCATTGGAGCAATGTTATGTGTAATTGTTATTTCTATTTTTGCCTTTCCTAAAAATGTTAAAGAACGTATTAAATATACTTTTACTCCGCAAGCCACACAACATCTTGAACCGGTTAAAGTATTTGGTGTAACGTTAGGACCTTCCGCATCAGAGCGGGTTAAAAGCTGGATGGTAAATTTTGAAAAATGGAAAAAGCGACCCATTATAGGGTATGGAGTAACCGCTGTAGGATTTATTGATAGTCAATATGTCAGGACTTTTGTTGAATTAGGTGCTGTTGGATTATCAGCCTTTTTGTTATTGCTGGGAAGTTTGTATACGAATACGTTGAGGATTTACAAAAACACTCAGGATGATCTTTATAAAGGATTAGCGTTAGGTTTTTTAGCTGGGCATATCGGGATGCTTTTTCATGCGATAACAGCAAATACATATATTATTATTCGTATTATGGAACCTTATTGGTTTTTGGCGGCCATGGTCATGATTATTCCTCGTCTAGAAAAGAAACAATTGGAATTAGAAAAACCAAAAAAAGATGAGACTATAGTTGATAAGATGATTGAACGGGATCAATTACGGATGGAATATCTGCGCAACTCTCATCAATTGTTAAAATATAATCGTCCTTGATATTATGAATAGTAAACAATATTCACGGGTTTATGAACCGAATCTTCACCTAAAATTAGGAATGAAGATTTGGATTCAAATGTTTGCAGAGCTGATTCAGCATCGTGAACTTATTTGGCGTTTATTTCTTCGCAATCTTTTGGCAACCTATCAGCAGTCTTTATTAGGTTATTTATGGATCATGATCACACCTTTAGTGGCGATTGGAACGTTCGTTCTTTTAAATCGCATTGGAATTTTAAATATCGGACAAACGGATGTCCCGTATCCATTGTTTGCCTTACTGGGGTTAACAACATGGCAGTTATTATCGACAGGAATTGTCGCTGGTTCCAATAGTTTGACTTCTGCTGGAGCATTAATTTCAAAAATTAATTTTCCACGGGAAGTTCTTATCGTCGCGACAATGGCACAAACTATTTTTGAATTTCTTATCAAATTTTTATTTATTCTTATTTTATGCGGCGTTTTTAAATACATGCCGCCGCCAGGTATAGTTTATTTCCCTTTAGCGATTGTTCCAATCTTTATCTTAACGATTGGATTATCGTTGATTTTTTCTTTAATTAATGGAATTTTTCGTGATACAGCTAATATTCTTAATTTGATGATGACCTTTTCGCTGTTTTTAACACCCGTGCTTTATCCAGTGCCAGCAGATAAGATTTACTATTTCCGTCTTAATCCTCTAACTGCATTGGTTAATGCTCCGAGAGACTTACTGGTATACGGACATATCCAGCAGCCAATGGACTTTCTTATTTCAACAGGTATCTCATTTTTGATTTTTTTGCTTGCATGGCGGGTTTTTCATTTAGTGGAGACTAAAATTCCTGAAAGGTTATAAGGCTGTTAATGGTAGAACAAGGAGAGAAGAAATATTTTCAATGGGCTATTTATAGTGTTCTTATTATCACTTTTCTTAAATTTTTTGTAGCGTTTTATACACTTGACCATTTTCCTGAACACATTCTCCGTAGCGATTCTCGCAGTTATATAAATTCAGCAAAAGCTCTTTTTTATACAGGAAAATTTGCAGTGCATCCCGATCATCCAGAGTTTCCACAGACAATGAGGACGCCAGGGTATCCTGCCTTTTTATTTAGTGTTTTTCAAGTCTTTGGAATGAATTTATCTTTTGTGATTTATTTGCAGATTATTTTTACGTCATTAACCTCGTGGTTAGTTTATCTTCTTGCTGTGAAGGTTTCTAATTCAGTTAAGGTTGGATTTATCTGTTGTTTTATTTTTTGTTTGGATATTACTTCATTTTTATTTTCACAACTTATATTGACAGAAAGTATATTTACTTTTTCTCTTCTAATAAGCATTTTTTACTTAATTCATCATTTAACGGCAAAAAGTGTTTCTTATGGATTTCTTTTCCTTTTTTCACTTTTTTTTTCAATTTCAATATTAGTGCGACCAATTAATTATTATTTGTTACTGCCGGTATTTCTTTTTTTATTAATTGATTGGTATAAAAAGAAATGCTCCTGGATTGATATAGGGAAAGCTTTAGTTATTTTTTGGCTGCCGATTTTTATTTTAATTGGAGGGTGGCAATATCGTAATTATCAATTAACAGGGATTCAAGAGATATCGACAATTCAAGCGAGAAATCTTTTATTTTATCGAGCAGGGGCAGTATTAAGTGCAAAAAATAATATTACTTTAAGTGCAGCACAAGAGAAAATTCGTGAAGAATTAGATTTTGATAAAGATATATCAGTTTTAAAAGCAAACCAAATTTATACAAAGAAAGCAAAAGAAATTATTATAAATAATTCTGGAGTTTATATTTTTGTTGCCCTTAAGGGAGTATGTAAGATTTTGTTTGGTTGGGGAGAATATGCCTTTTTAGATTATTTGGGTATTCCTACAGGATTCGTTGGAGATTTTTTACGTCTGTCATTTGCCGATTATTCTCTGAAATGGTTTTCTTCGGAATATATTACTTCCTGGATTTTGGGGATGGGAATTACAATTTTTGCTTGTTTGTATTTATGTGCATTATATATGGGGCTAATAATTAGTTTTTGGAAAATTTTTTCTTCAGAAAACAAACGGATTCATTTTTGTTTAGGAATGATGATTATTTATTTTTTAATTGTGTCAGCTGGGGGAGAAAGTTATGAGCGTTTTAGAATACCAATTATGCCATTACTCGCTGTGTATGGAGGGATAGGGATTAATCATTGGTTAAATAGATTCAGGAGTGAATGATATGAAAAAAATATTAGGAATTATATTCTTTCTAGTCATACTATTGATTAATCCTGTGACAATTGGGATTTTTTTTAGTCCAGATGGTCATCTAAATACAGAAAGTGCTATTTTTATATTAGCCTTTGATTTCTTTTGTTTTCTTCTAGCGTTCTTTTATTTAAGCCAGCATACAGTCATGTCTGGTTTCTTCCGCCAAACATTTGTAATTCTCGTTAGTTGTCTTGTTACATTTTTATTGATTGAGATCGGTTTGCGATTTATTAATTACGGTCAAAGATTAGGAGCTAATATAGATGAATTGACCGAGGGGCGGTATATTCAACATACAATGTATAATCCTTTTTTAATTTTTGGACCTCATATCAATAAAAAATATAAACAGGAAAATGATGAATATAGTTATTGGAATGCACAGGGATTTCGGTTGCAAGAAATGCTTCCAAAGGAAAAGGCTTTGAATGAATATCGTATATTTGCCTTAGGCGGTTCAACAACCGCGAATGGTGCCAATGGTATGAATTTGCATTACTGTGAAGAGGCCAATCAAATCTTAGCTGATACCCTTATTAAAGGAAAAAACATTCACTGTGTAAATTCTGCTCTGGTAGCAGGGTCGAGCGCCCATACACTTGTTCGTTTGCAATTTGATCTATTAGATTTTAAGCCTGATATGATTACTGTAATGCATAATATTAATGATTTATTCGTTAATTTATTTCCTGTTGATGATCGACGAAATTATGGAAATAAATTTCTTCATGAGTTTTACGCACCAACATTTTCAACAGATAAACGGAAAATGGTCGTTAAGAGATTGATTAATTCATCGCGATTATTGCAGTTTATCCAATATCGATTTGAGATTGTGAGGCAAGAGAAATTTCTAAGGAAAGTTCCTGCGAAGAATGGACAATATGTTTTAAGTTCGATGCGTTTTGCTGATAAAGCACCACTTTTACCTTTTAAAGAAGTTTTTCGCAGAAACCTAATCTCTATCTGCCGTATTGCCAAAGCGAATAATATTAAGGTTGTTTTAATAACTCAACCAGCTGTTTTTTCTCAAGAAAAAATCGCTTTAGGGTATGGTCATAAGAAATATAATGATATAATTTTCTATCCGCCTTTAGACCAGTGGAAAGAATTTTTCGAAACATACAATCAGGTTGTAAAAGATGTGGCTTTAACTGAAAATGTGTTTTTTATTGATATGTACTCATTAATGGGTCATGACGAAAATGATTTTAAAGATATGGTGCATTATAGTGCGACAGGTATAAGAAAATTTGCAAAAATTTACGCCGATAATATTCATCAATTTATTGAAATAAATAAGGAATAATTTTTTGGAAACGCAGATTACTGTAAAAGATGTCGCTAAGAAATTTACTAAAAGTCTGAAGCGTTCGATGGCTTATGGGGCGTTAGATATTTTTCAAAGCTCTCTCGGATTTTCTATTGATTCAAGCCAGTTACGTAGTGGAGAATTTTGGGCTCTAAATAATATTTCTTTTGATGTAACGAAGGGTGAGACCCTGGGTATTATCGGTTGTAATGGTTCAGGTAAAAGTACTTTATTGAAAATGCTGAATGGTATTTTTTATCCGGATCAAGGTTCTATAACCATGGCTGGTAAAGTTGGGGCTTTAATTGAAGTGGGTGCAGGTTTTCATCCTATGCTTTCCGGACGTGAAAATATTTATATTAACGGTGCTATCTTAGGGATGACAAAGAAAGAAATTGATGCAAAATTTGACGAAATCGTCGCATTTGCTGATATTGGCGATTTTCTTGATGCGCCGGTTAAACATTATAGTTCAGGGATGTATGTTCGTTTAGGTTTTGCGATTGCTGTGAATGTTGAGCCAGAAATTTTGTTGATAGATGAAGTTTTATCTGTAGGAGATTTAGCTTTTCAAAATAAAAGTTTACAGAAATTAAGCGCTTTACGAGAAAAGGCGCATATTGTGGTTTTTGTGAGTCATAATCTGGAGCATGTTCGGAATTTGTGTGACAAGATTCTTGTTCTTAATAAAGGTGAGCTCGTGTATTACGGTGATCCGCATGAAGCTATCAAATATTATAAAGACTTAAGCAATGAATCAGAAACTACTTCAATCAAGCGGGTAGATGGATGGGGCCTGCATATGAAGCATTCTTCAGGGGAGTTTAATATTATTAAAGGTTGTTTGGTCGATGATCAGGCCAAGGAAATTGATTCGCTGATTATTGGACAAGATATTATTATTCTTATTGAATTTGAAGTAAATCAAAATTTGGAGGATATTATCTTTTCTGTCGCGATTACAGAAAAAAGAGCTTTTGCCTGCATTTGGCAGATGAGTAACGATAGTAATCAAAATAATGTGTATCATTTGAAAAAAGGAAAGTATCGTCTTCGGGTCCGTTACAAAAGCCCTCAATTGGCAGCAGGAACATATGTGCCTTCCGTTTCGATCCGTAATGCTAAAACAGGACAATTGTATGAAAAACTTTATGGTTATTTAAAGCCGTTTCAAGTGAAGTATAAAGAGAATGATCATATAGGACATGGGGGGATCTTACATATCGATCATGAATGGCATCTCCATCGACAAGACGGATAAAATATTAGAATATGAAGAATTTAAAGAAAAAAATTTTACGTAAAGCAAAGTCTTTTTATTTAAAATCGGAAAATGCATCGCCTACAGAAGGGTTTTCAACAGATAATGATGACTATTTTGATGCAACACACTTATATAATAAAGTTAATCGTCAACGAAAGAAATTGATTTTATCCACAACAACGGGACGTAGTGGTTTGGCTTGGTTGCTGCAGATTTTATCAGCCCATGCGAATTGTACAGGGGCCGCGGAAAGGCGTGCCGAAGCTGAGGCTTTTTATCGATTTGTGAAATGGAATGATTTGCCAGTGGATGTAAAAGGAATTATTGAGATTATAAAGAAAGATATTTGGAAAGATTGGAAGAAGGCTGATATTGCCTTTTATTGTTCGCCCTACCTGGCTCACGATTTTTTTAATTTATATAAAGAATTTAAAGCTGATAAGGTTATTTGGGGGATTAATGATCCTAGATTTACAGTGACATCTTTTCTTAATAAAGGTTGGTATTATTATACAAATATGAAAAGTGACGCTACGCTTGTTAACGGTTTTCAACCAGCGTTAGCAGAAAACAAATGGGGGCATCATTTTGGAAGAATTGTGCCCAAGGGGCCTTTTTATGAGGAATGGATGTCTTTAACTCGAGTAGGAAAGATTGCCTGGTATTTAAATACGGTCAATCGAGAAATTTGGGAGTATATGCGAAAAATTCCACAGGAAGATTTATGGATTTTTAAATTAGAAGAGGCAGATCAGAATTATTCGTATTATTTGAAAATGGCAGACGCCTTTCAATTAAAACCCATTTTATCGGAGAAAGATTTTTTAGAAATAAAGACTAAGCCTCGTTTACGCAACGGCCAACCCTATACAGTGTGGGCAAAGTGGAATAATCTTAAACACGAGTGGTCTGCGCAAGAAGAAGATGAATTTCATAAATATGCAGCAGATTATATAAAAATTTACGGGCAATTACAGGAAGTTAATCAAGCCTTTAAACCGCTTCTTATTCAGTAAAGTCATCCGCTATGAATGTTGTTGTTATTGGTGCGAATGGGCAATTAGGGACAGATTTTTGTGATGTTTATGAGCAGCAAGGATGTAAGGTCTTTGCGGCTACGCATGATGATCTTGATATCACAAAGGTAGATTCGATTGAAAAGTATTGTGAAAACTTAAAAATAGATTTACTCATTAATACAGCTGCGAGTGTGGATGTGGATTTTTGTGAAGAGCATTCCGATTTGGCTTACCAAGTAAATGCAGTTGGTGTCAAAAATCTAGCAGATTTTTGTCAACAAAGAAAAACTCCTCTGGTGCACATTAGTACGGATTATGTTTTTGATGGTCAAAAGCAGAGTCCATATATCGAGGACGACACACCGAATCCTCTCAATGTTTATGGAAAAACAAAACTGGCTGGAGAGCAATTTGTTCAACAGATTTTAGAAGAGCATTATATTTTTCGAACTTCTGTTTTATATGGACGGCATAAATGTCGAGGCAAGAGTCATCCTAATTTTGTCGAATTGCTTATTCAATTGAGTAAGAAAAAAAAAGAGCTCAAAGTTGTCGTAGATGAAATATTAACACCGACACCGACAAAAGACTTGGCTCAACAAATTTTTCATGTCACGGCATCTCAATCCTATGGATTATTCCACGCGACACCGGAAGGTTTTTGTTCTCGATATAAATTTGCTGAGGAACTATTTAAGAGGATGGGGCAAGATATTGATTTATTGGAAGCAAAATCAGAAGATTTTAAAAAGCAGGCTTTTCGTCCGCATTATTCCGTCCTAGAGAATTCTCATCTTAAAAAAAAGAAATTGAACTTATTTAAATCATGGCAAGAGAGCCTTCAAAATTATTTACAGACTAATTATGGAACTGAATCCTAAGAAAGATTATGGATTTACCTGCATTGGCGCTCGGGATACAAAAGATCTTCCAGTATGGGATCAGTTTCGTTTAAATAAAATCCGGGAGATATTCCAAACTTGTTCGAATATTCTTGATTTTGCTAATGATTCACGCGGCCTTACACAACTTTTGTCTGAAGACTTAAAAGGGAAGACAAAACGTTCCATTGATATCAACGATTATGATCGTCCTGATATTCTTGCAGACATCTGCAATCTAAATATGATTGATGATCAGTCGATTGACGGGATTGTTTGTTCCGGAGTTTTACAATGTGTTTATAATCCCTTTAAGGCTGTGGAAGAACTTCACCGGATTTTAAAACCGGGAGGAAAGTTATTTGTATACTTAAGTTGGATTTATCGTTATTCTGGGGCAACCGATGGAACATTTCATGATTATTACCGTTTCTCTAAGGATGGCGCGAGGTATTTATTTAGGAATTTTAATAACATAGAAATTTCTCCGATTCGCGGACGTAAAGCAGCTATTTTAAATTTGACCAAGACTTTTAGAAAACGAGGTGCGTTTCAGAAGATTTTTAGAAATATTATAAATAAATTCGATGACTATTCGGAATTAAATCCATCGGGATTTAATGTTTTTTTAATTAAATGATGAATACTTTTGATCCAAAAAAAGATTATGGATTTACGAAAATCGGTGTACGTGAGATTTCACAACTACCAGAATGGGATTTATTTCGTTATAAGAAAATCCAATATATTTTTGAAACCTCGGAAATTATTTTTGATTTTGGACGTTCATCACGCGCGTTATCGGAATTATTTGCGGATATTTTAAAAGAAAGAGAATTTAAAACTATTGATTTACGGGATGATATCGGCGTGGATATTGTGACAGATATATGTGTTATGGATTGTGTTCAATCGCAAAGTGTTGACGCTATCATTTGTTCTGCTGTTTTGCAGTTTGTTTATGATCCTTTCAAGGCTGTTGAGGAACTTTATCGTATTCTTAAGCCCAAAGGAAAGATGTTTGTCTATGTTGCTTGGATTTATAATTATTGCGGGGACCCTTCTGGTAAGTTTCTCGATTATTATCGCTTTTCTCCAGATGGAATTAAGTATTTATTTAGGGAATTTAAACATGTTGAAATTTCACCTGTTCGCGGGCGAATAGGGACAATCTTAAACTTGACTAAGAAATTTGGTAAGCGCTCTATTTTTCAAAAATATTTAGGCGGGCTCATTGATAAAATGGATTCGATTGATTTTAATAATGCTTCTGGCTATAACGTTTATTTAGAAAAATAAAAATAATATATTTATGAAATTTGGTGTGTATATAAGAAGCACAGGAGAACGAACCGAGCAATTGTGTTTAGAGGCTTGCCGGCGGCATATTCCTGAAAGGGATATTCATTTATTACGCAATTTTTATCCTTCTTATAAAGTTTATCAAGAGATGTTTGCACGAGCCAACGACAGCAAATATGATTGGTTCTTAGGGCTTGATGCGGATGTTGTGTTAAGACCAAACTGGTACACGCAAATTGAGAAGAAAATCAATCAATTTGATAAGGAAAAAACGTTTAAATTTAGCTTTCAAGTTTATGATCCTATTTATAGGAATAGAATTGATCGGGGAAATCATATTTATAATAATGCCTACACGGCGACCGCTATCAAAAGCCTTAAGGAAAATATTCAGATTATTCGCTTACCCTTTTTTTTAAAAAGATTTTTTTCTGCGGGATATTATTTAAAGCCTGAAACTTCACTAAACACGCGCGTGTATAAGAAAACAGGCGCGTTGGATCATAGTAATTTGAATGAAATTATTGGTATTCATGGCGCTGAACAATATTATGGAGAAATTTTTCGCGGATTTTTATTGCGCCGCGGTCGGAATACGGACTTAATGAAGCAATACACTTTTTTAGAAATAGGGCAACAGGAACAACTAAAAAAAGAGGGGCATTTAGATCAGTATGTGGCGAATTTAGCGTGGAATACCAAACATTTTTGTACACCAAATTTAGTCGACGCACGCTGCAAAAGGAAATATTTAGAATATCTAAAAGATTATAATATTCAGGAAAAATACCCCTTAGAAATCACGCTGGAACAATTTTATCAAAAATATTCATCAGCCTTGTGAGTTAAAATATGATTTGGCCATCGTTACAAACAATTATTGAACAAGAGTGGGTAAATAGTTTTCAAATTACTAATCAGGTAAATTTAAAAGAAATTCCATCAGGCGTTTATATTTTTACTTATCATTCTGTTGTTGATCCGCAGAATTGCCAATCATGGGAAATGCATTATGATAAGGCGTTAACAACTGTTAAGCATTTTGCAGAGCATTTAAAGTTTTTAACTTCTGTGATGTCTCCGCTGTCATTACCTGAAGCAGCCAATCTTTTTCAACAGAAAAAAATTAATAAACCATATTTTGTTATTAACTTTGATGATGGGTATCAAAATATTTTGACCAATGCTGATCCGCTATGTACGAAATATGGCGTGACTCCAACTATTTTTGTGAACGGACTATTTGCTTCGCAACAGCAAGCTTATTATCGTCCCTTATTATATGATTTATTAGCCAGACAAAATGCAGATGCAATTGCTGCAACATTAAATCGAGAACTACAAACAAATATTTTTAAAGCAGATGAGTTATTAGCACAAACAAAGGATCATTATTCACCTGGTATCCAGAAAGCTATTATGAAAATCTGGAATAAATATAGCCAAGGTCAAAGCATTAAAAATATTCATTTAGATTTTGATCAATTGCGTCAGTTTAGAAATAGAGGCTGGCATATAGCTAATCATACTTATTCTCATGCAACCTTGGCTTGTTTACCGTTTAACGCAATTAAAAAAGAGATTGTAGAAAATGAGCGTATTTTAAGTGAAGAGGGTTTAGATCCGATTCCTTGGGTAGGCTATCCTAATGGTATGGCTAAGCATGTCAATCTTAGTGTAAAAAAGTGGCTTGATCAGAATTCTCATTATCATGGATTACATGCGAATGGCGGCGTTAATTTGGTTTTTAATCAGAGAGAATGGCTGCGGATGAGTATAGGAGATTTATCGCTTAAGGAGTTTAAAAATGTACTAGCCAGGAATATTCATATATCACTAAAGGCGAGCGAACAACTGCCTCTTCAAGTGAATTCCAAGATGAAGTTGCGGTATGCCAAATCACATATTGTTGCCAAAAAAAATGGTTCAAAAAAACGTATTGCCTTTTTGATTCCGTGTCGAGCAGACGCTTATGGCAAGGTTATGGCGTCAACGCGTTTGAGAGTGTATGACATTATAAAATCATTTAAGAAATCGAAATCTTATCAAGTTGAGTTATTTAATCCTAAAAAGAAATATGACTTATATATATTTCAGAAATTTTTTAACGCAGACGCGCTAAAGTTTTTATCTCAATTTAAGAATTATGGAGCTAAAGCACTGCTTGATATTAATGTTAACTATTTTGAATATAGGGGCACTGAAAAAATATCAAAAGAACAAACGCAGGAAATCTTTACTTTTGCTGAGAAGATTGATGGTTTTATTGCGGCATCAGCATTTTTAGAAAAAAAGATTAAGACATGTTTTCCTGAAAAAGATGTTTCTTATATTCCAGAGAATTTAATGCTAAAGCCAGTCTTTCCTTGTAAAAAGCATAGGCCGACGAACCCTATTCGTCTTTTGTATATCGGTTATGCAGTCAAAGCAGTTGATATATTGCTTATTGAAGATATTTTGGAATGGCTGGGAGATAAATATCGTTTGGAATTAATTATTATTTCTGAAAAAAATCCTGATATTAGAATTAAAGGGATAAAAATGCGTTATTATAAATATAATCAAGCGCAATTAGCAAAATTGATGCTTAAAGGCGATATTAAGATTGCGCCAAGAGATTTGAATGATAGTTATAATTTTGGGCATACTTTCACTAAAATAGGTTATCCCATGTCCATTGGAGTTCCAGTTGTGGCTTCTGATTTGGATTCTTATCGTGGAAGTCCGGCTTTATTGTGTCGAACAAAGAAGGAATGGAAAGACAATTTAGTTCAACTTATTGAGTCTTCGGCGCAACGGCAGAAGCTGGGGGATGAGGGGATTCGGTATTGCTATGATCATTTTAACTTAACAAAAATTAGTGATTTATATATTGAGCTGTTTAATAAAATTTTGGAATAAAATTAATGAAGATATTTATCTATTACACCATTACAAATAATCCGTTTGGAGGAGCAAATTCTTTTTTTCGAACTTTAATTGAGTTTTTTCGGAAAAATAACATTGAAATAGCTGCTCATATTAACGACGAGTATGATATTATGTTAATAAATAGCGGTTCCCGCGGACAGGACGGGCCTATTAATATTTCAGATATTAAAAATGTCAAGCGATTTGGATCAACTTCTTTTTGGGATATGGCTTTAAAAAGAAAGAAACCAAAAAAAATTATTTCCCGTTTGGATGGAATCCGTGCTTTATACGCGCAGCAAAATGAATTAACATCCATGGATCTACTTCAATTAAAAGCAGCCCAATTAGCAGATCATATTATTTATCAAAGCGTTTATAGCATTGAATCATTCCGGCGTTTTCAATTTCAAACTAATCAGTGTACGGTTATTGCGAATGGTGTGAATCCTTCTTTATTTAATACTGTTGACAAAATTTTTTGGGATGGACAGCGAAAATTACAATGTCTTGCTGCAAGTTGGTCCAACAATCCCTTAAAGGGACATCAGACAATTGCGGCGTTTTCCGAGAATTCTGAAATTGATGTGAAATTTATTGGACGTTGGCCGCAATCAGTCGATAAGAAAAATGTAAACTGTGTGTCCGCTAAGACGCAAGATGAGTTAGCATTGGCATTAAAAAAGGCTGATTTCTTTTTACATCCTTCCGAAGGGGATAATTGTCCTAATGTCGTTCTTGAAGCTCTTTCGTGTGGGTTACCCGTTATTTACCATGAATCTGGTGGAACCGGGGAGATTGCACAACCCTATGGGGTTGCTTTAAGTAAGAGGATTGATAAACAGGCCATAGAGCAGACTCTTCAAATTTTGAAAAAAGATTATGAAATATTCAAAGCGCGAATCATTGATCATCAAACGATGTTTTCAATTGAAACAGCAGGGAAGAAGTATTTAGAAGTGTTTAATAGGATCTGTTCGAATAAATAAGTAAGGAGATTTTATGGGGTTATTTAAAAAAGCGGCAGCTTTTTTACGGAAGTTTAATTATAAGTATTTAGCTAAATGGACAGGAAAACATTCGGGAATTATCAGTATGACGGGTAATGACATTGAATTTTATCGTGGACATAAAGTTATCAAGGTGAAAAAAACTGAAGATCGGCTACATTATGAAAATTATGCGGATTGGAAAATGGTGCAAGAGAGAAAAGGTAAAAAAGGGGATTTATCTAATATTTGGAATATTACGCGGGAAAAACAATTAAATAACTGGAATTTCGGCGGCTTAAAGCAAACAGATAAACTTTTAGAGGTTGGTTTTCGGGATGGACACAATTTAG
Organism: Candidatus Omnitrophota bacterium; assembly: GCA_020632515.1. Lineage (GTDB taxonomy): Bacteria > Omnitrophota > Gorgyraeia > Zapsychrales > Zapsychraceae > JACKFK01. The sequence goes on from JACKFK010000009.1 coordinate 117,057, forward strand.
AATATTTAAAAAATCAAGGGATTGATGTTGAGGGAATTGAAGTTAACGGTTATGCCGTTGAATATGCTAAAAGTTTAGGATGTAAAGCTTTTGAAGAAGATATTCAACAACGAACCCATTTTGCTGATAAGACCTTTGATTTAATTTCCGCATGTGATGTTTTAGAACATTGTTTTTCACCGGAAAACGCTTTACAGGAAATGAAGAGGATTTTAAAGGATGACGGCCGGATGGTGGTTGAAATTCCATTAGAAAACGAATTTAAAGAAAATTTAATTCATGGGCACTCGGCCTTATATCATGATGGAAAAACTTTTGAACGGTTAGTGGAGTCGATTAATTTGATTGTGGTTAAAAGTGACTTAAGTAATAAAGCACGAAGTTTATTTGTTTTAAAGAAAAAAAAATAAGATGAAAAGAGATTTAGATATTTATATTCCTTTCGACCATTTTTCTAAAATTGGTGGGCCAGCAACCTTTATGCAGAATTTAAAGAACTATTTTAAGGAAGAAAATATTTCTTGCTCTTTTAATTTAGAGCAAGCATCCGCTATTTTTTTTCCGATTCAATTTTCTCTTACGGCTTTGGATAAAATTAAGAAAAGGGGAGGAAAGATTATCCAGCGCTTGGATGGAATTTATTATCCTGAAAAACATGGAGAGCAATACCGCGATTTAAATAAAGATATTGAACGAATCTATTTGGATTATGCGGATCATGTTGTTTTCCAAAGTGAGTACAGTAAACAACAATGTTTTTCTCTGTTTAAAAAATTGGCAGCGGATGACTATACCATTATTCTAAATGGGGTTAATAGTAATGTTTTCTATCAAGAGGAAAAGCAACATAATGAAATTTGTAAACGTTTTATAACAACAGGGCATTTTCGTAATCGCGATATGCTTGAACCGATTATTTTTGCCTTTGATCAGTTAACGCAACAAAACGATCTAAAATTAACGATCGTTGGTCCAGTTACCAATGAACATTTGCAGCCGTTGCTCAATCGGCCATATTTACAACATATTGCTGAATTGAATTTAGCGGAAATAGCAGAGTCTTTGCGGGAGCATGACGCGTTTATCTATTCTCATTTAAATCCGCCATGTCCTAATTCAGTGATTGAGGCTGTGGCCTGTGGGTTGCCAGTGGTAGGTTTTGCAAGCGGCGCAATGGGAGAGCTGTTATCGTTCTCTTTAGACTTATTAGTAAATGTTAATAAAGAAATTTTTCATTCTTATCAAAATTTTGATTTTCATGCTTTGGTTGAGAAGATTAGATAT